>NZ_JBXPBT010000004.1:0-410790 GCF_056931895.1 Sphingomonas sp. jy18
GGGGGGGGGGGGGGGGGGGGGGGGGGGGGGGGGGGGGGGGGGGGGGGGGGGGGGGGGGGGGGGGGGGGGGGGGGGGGGTTTTTTTTTTTTTTCCCCCCCCCCCCCCCCCCCCACCAGCCCCATCGTCGCCCAAGATTTCGGCGACGGGAACCTCTTCGGTCGCATCATTCGCGACCAGGTAATTATCGGTTAGCTTCAAACTGTTCAGGTGCAGGATGCCACCGAACTGCATCAGCCGCACCACGCCGGCCAGCAGCATGTGCGGATGGTTCACCGCCTTGGCCAGAGACCGGATCGTCGGCGCCGCCGGGTCGCTCCAGCCCCGCAGCGCATCGATCACGCGCAGCTCGAGCATCCGGTTCCGCTTCGCGCTCATGGCTCGCCGCACCCGCGACCGATCTGCCCGGCGTCGTCGGCAGCCGTGAACAGCTTCCAGTGCCGCCACCCGTTGGGGCAATGAAAGCCCCACTGGCGGATGCGCGGCCCGGTGATGAACAGCGTCACCGCAATATCGCCGTCACGCTCGATTTCCAGCCTGTGCGCCGCCTTGGCCCGCCGGAACGTCACTGATCCGGGCTGACGGAACACGCGCCGCTGCACCCCGCCGGCGGCAATGCTGTGCTCCCAATAGCCGCCCCACAGAACGATGCTCGCATTCCACCACGGGTGATCGTGCAGCGCGCGGTCATCGTCGCTCTTGGCGATCACGTGCAGATAGATGTTGAACCACCGGTTGCGCGGGATGACGAACCACCGCTCCAGATAATGGTCGCCGATCACGAAATCCGGCTTGCGGCGGTTGGTGATGCCGGTCGCAAAATCGTTCAGCATTCCACGGACAAGGTTCGGCAGCTTCATCACAACACTCCCGGCACGGTCTCGCGCCCCGTTTCGACGATGGTCACGATGCGGCGCGCGCGCGGGCCTTGGTCGGCCACGCGGATCTTCCCGGCGCTGATCAGCTTCCTGACCAGGTAGCGCGCCCGCTCGGGGCCGGAGAGGTCGAGCGATTTCGCCAGCTCGCCATTGGTCGGCGCCACCTGGCCCATGTTCGCCGCCCGCTTGAACGCGCGATAGATGGCATCCAGCACCTCCCCGTCCCTCTCCCCTTCAGGGGAGAGGTTAGGAGAGGGGACTGGCGCGCCACCCGCTGCATCGCGGCGGATACGACTCACGCTCCAATAGGTCTCCCGCGCCCCCGTCTCGGGGTCGGGCCGCACCGCCTGCGGCAGATGCAGCAGCATTCCCGCCGCCACCAGCTCGCGCACCAGCACCACCGTCGCGGATCCGCGCGCCAGTGCCTGCCCCTTGGCATAGACCACCGCCTCGCCATGCGGCGCGTCAGCAACCCACGCATCGAAATCGCCCAGCGGCATCACCCACCGGCACAACGGCCCCAGCGTAAAACGCGCCGCCTCGCCGCGCCCGAAGTTGGCGGCCCGCGCCGCTCGAGGTGCGGACAGCGTCACGCCGCACCCCCATCATGAGCCGCCAGCGAAACCACGCCCTCGACCCGTTCGACCGCAAATCCGTCTGCGGTCAGAACATCGGTCGCCCGAAGCAGAAAGCCCTCAGGCAGGGAATAGGCGACTACACGTTGCTGCAGCTGCCCATTGAGCAGCACCTGGAACGGCACCGGCGGCAACAACTTGATAAAGCCCATTTGGCCATCCACCGATGCGCGCAGCGGCCAGCCCTCGGCAGTTGTCGCGCCCCCCACAGGCGGCGGCAAAGTCTGACCGCAGGTCAGGCAGGTAACCTCTCCGCTCACGCCGCACCCCCGTCCCGCGTCCGCTGCGCCAGCGATCGCAGCGCGACCAGCTTCTCGATCGCCTCGTCGAACTGCTCGATTATCCGGTGCCGCCGCACCTCGCCCGCATCGACGATGCCGTCATTGCCCAGCGCGGTGCAGACGCTGGCCATCGCCTCGCCCACTTCCTGCGCGCCGGCACCCATCAGGCCATGCCATTCGCTTAAGCCCTCGGGCGCATCGGGCAGGCGGATCGCCACATGCCCCAACTCCCGCGCCAGCGCGGTCAGGATCGGCGTGCCACGGCCCTGCAGCATCACGGCCTGGTCCATCGCCAGCGCCGCATCCAGCGGTGGCTGGTCGGGCTCGTTGCGGTTCATCCACCGCCCGCAGGTGGAACGGCCCCGCCCCGTGGTCAGCGCCGCGCCATCCACCCCGCCGCACGATTCGACGGCAGAGCGCGAGGCGTTGGACAGCCGCGCCAGCTGCGCCGGGGAAAGCGTCGATCCGGTCACAACACGGACCCCTCAACCCGCTCACCCTGAGCCTGCCGAAGGGCAACTTCGGGGGACACGTCATCCGCCTGTCCCGTTGCCGCTTCTTCCCCGGCAGCGATATTCTCCAGCCTGTCGAGCAGTTCGGCAGCGGACAGGGGAATGCGATTGTCAGGCCAATTTTCACCGGAACGGAAGAAGGCGAGGAATTTTTCGAAGGTCGCCGCCGTCAACGTCCCGCCGCCGCGCAGCCGGCCGATGAACTTGCCATCGTTGACCACGACGCTGCCAAGCGCGACCGGAGTACGACCGGTAGCCTCGCACCATGCTATTGCCAGATGATCGATGTATTCGGTGAGTTGCATTGAGTCCGCCGGTCAGGGCACCCCATCGGGGCAATTGGCGGTAAACTTCGGGCAATTGCCCAAGTCTGTCAATGGGCAATCTCCCGATTTCTGCAAAAATTGTTTCGGGCTATCCTCGGCAAATGCCCAAAGCCATTGAAATCCTTGCCTCTCGCCTGTCAGAGCGGATGACCGAGCTGGGCAAGAATGCGTATTCTGTGTCGATGGAAGCTACCGGCAGGCCCGACCTTGTCCGAGATATCCTGCGCGGCCGCATGCCGAACGCTGCTCGACTGGCGCAACTCGCCTCAGCCTTGGAGACCACCAGCGACTGGCTGTTGGGCGATGATGCCGCATCGCGGGAACTGCCACCATCGAACGTCGGACCGCCGATTCCCATGATGGCCGTCGGCTCCACCACCCGCCCCTTCACGCCGCGTGACTTGCCGAAGAACGTGCCGGTCTACACCGGAGCCCTCGGCACCGCGCTGGATTTCAAGGCCGGCCAACCCGTCGAATCGCAGGTGATGGATCTGGGGGAAGCTGTGGATATGGTGCGCCGCCCGCCGGGACTGGCCGACACCAAGGGCAGCTATGCCCTCTACATCGTCGGAGACAGCCAGAGCCCGCGCTTCGAAAGTGGGGAGTTGATCTTTGTCAGCGCGCACCGCCCGGTCTCGCCCGGTGACGATGTCGTGGTGCAGCTGCTCGATGATGAGGATTGCGTGTCCTGCGCGCTGGTCAAGCGTCTCGTCCGCCGCAACGCGGACTTTGTCACCCTGCGCCAGTTCAACCCGCCGATCGAGTTCGACGTGCCCCGCAAGCGCATCCGCGCCATCCACCGGGTCTACAACAACGCCGACCTCTGGGGCTTCTGATCAATAGCCGGCCTCGGCAAACCACTCAGCCACCTTGTTTCGGAAGTGCAGCTCACGGCCATCCAGCTCGCCGTCAGCTTCGATCACCTTGTCGATCGTCGGGCGCAGCAGCCGTGCTACCGTCGGCGTCGTGAGGCATCGCTCCAGCGACACATAGAATGTCTCATCATCGGGGGCGAGCCGGTCGATGTGCCGCGCCACTTCTGCGGCATCATAGGGCACCGTCAGCTCGCACCGGTTCCAGTAATGCGGTACGAAATCTCGGATCACCTGCTCTTCTGCCGGATGCCAGTCGCGATCGCATCGGGCAATGAATGTCAGCACGTTCAGCGCTGCATTCAGCATCGCATAGTCGCGCGGCGACAGGCCGTATCGCCACCCGCTCGCTGACTGCACATCGGGCATGAACATGGCAATCAACGCGTCAGCGCCGCCATAGACTTCGCCGGTCTCGATGTCTGCCGCTTCGATGATATTGGCGACCAGAAAGGTGCGGCTCGCCGATCTCTCAAAGCACCAGGCCACCAGATATGCCTTGCCCTTCCGTTCCTCGATCCTCCGGCACGATATGCGGCGGTTGCTGATCGCCCCCTTGCTGTCTCGGTAGGTCATGACCAGCGTCAGGCCGCTGATCGACTGCACGCCCCATTGTGGCGGTTCGAAACTTGGCGGCTCGATGGAATCGGGCGGGTCATCTGGCGGCATGCGCGCCGTGAAATCGGCTCCCGCCCTCGGCTGCACCCGCCGACCGGAAACGACAGTCCACAAATCTCTCAGGCCCACACGCCCCCCTTGTCTCCCGAGAGACATCAGAATGCAGCAACACCTGCTTCGGCACAACTTGGGCAGTTTCCCGAATTACCGCTTGACATGGGCAACTGCCCGAATATGCTTGGGCAAGTTCAACCGGGAGACCGACCGATGCTGCCCACCCCAACCAAATTCCCGCACGTCGGCAGCTACGCGCTGCTGCGCATCGCCAGCGAAGCGCACGGCCGCACCACCGCTGTACGCCTGCGCCGCGTCCGCATCCAGCAGCACAACCGCGACGGATCCTTTTTGGTCACCGCGCCCGAAGCGAGCACCACGCTCGGCAACCGCCGCGTGCTGATCCCCGCGATCCAGAAGACGGTCCAGCGCGCCGACCTCCGCCGCCTGCCACGTCAGCTTGCCGACGCGAACGGCGAACTGAAAACGCCCCGCGCCACTGCAGGTGTCGCATGACCTCCCCCCGCTATGTTGTGTCGGAAACCGTCGATCAGCGTTGCGTCATTGACCACACCGATCCGGATTTCGCCGTAGAACAACGGCCTATCGCCGCTGCTGGCCGCGATACTCTTCCGGCCACGCTCAGTGTTGCTCGCATGACCGGACGCCGCACCAACCGGCAGACCATCGTGATTCAGCTCGACATGGGCAACGGCTTGGGCCTGCATCATGAAAAGACTTCTGCCGCCGCGCGCATCTGCGCGGCTGCGATTATGGCGCAGGCTGATCTGATCGATGCCGAAGCGGCCAAACAGGCCAGCGCCGCCATCGCAAAGGCACAGGGTGGCGCAGCATGATCGCCCTGTTTACCCAGGCCGACGCCACCGCCCACGCCCACGCCGCGCTCAACACCGCGCTGCTCATCGTTGCTGTGCTGCTGCTGCGCTTTGTCGCGCGCACGACGCGGGCCAGCAAATGATGCGCCGCCCGCTCCCGCTGCACGACCCCGATCCCGCGCCGCACCCCAGCTGGGGCTGGCTCGGCGCATTCCTCGCCTGCACCGCCATCGCCGTGCCGGCCCTGCTGGAGGCATTGCTGTCATGACCCCCGAAAGCTGGATCATCCTCGGCACCGCCGCCATCGGCATCGCCGCCGCCATCGGGCTGGCCTGCATCGCGATCGAAGCCGTGGCCCGCCGCCGCTTCGATCGCGAATGCGCCTACCAGCAGACCGACTGCACCGCAGCCAACCCCTGCCCATGGTGCCAGCGCGACATCACCATCGGGGAGCGGCGCTGATGAACGCGCTTACCAGCTTCCCCCATTCTGCTTCCCCCAGCGTACACGCTGGCGCAGCTTCCGCACCGGCCAGCCCTCCGCTGGTGGCCGGTGCCGGTGCGGCAGGCCCAACCCCCGCTCCTTGTCAACCGGGCCTGCCGCACCCTCTATTCACGGCCGCATGGACTGATGCGCTGACCTTGCGTGCCGCGCATCACGCCCACGGCCACACGCCGGATCGGGATGATGCCACCGGCCCCTGCCTGATCGCAGAGCGCGCCATGTCGCGCCTGATCATGGCGATCGACACGCTGCGCGGAGAGCCCAGCACGCTCCCCGCCCGCCTCTGCCCCCGCACCCGCGCCGTCACCCAGCGCCGCCTGGCCAACGCCATGGCCCTGATAGCCGCCGCGCACGATGCGCTTAGCAGGATGCCGGAGAAATAGTCATGGCTGGATCGCAGGCTGAAGAAAGGATCAGGGCAAAGGCCGAGGCAGCACTGCGCGAAGAGTGGCCCGACGCCCGCATCATTCACGAACTGATGCTGCAGCAAGGCGGCTGCAGAATAGACCTGGCAGCTGTCACGCGAGACCGAATCATTGCTGTCGAGATTAAGAGCGAGCGCGACACATTGGATAGGCTGAAGGAACAGGCCAGACAGGCCGATCTGGTCGCTGACTATTTTGCCGCAGTTGTTGCTGAGAAACATTACAGCGCCGCATGGCGCGACAATCACGTCAGGATTTCTGCGGTTTGCAAGGAAGACGATGCGCTGCCACATTTTGCCAGGGCGCGTCGTCAGGCGATGGAAGCAACATGCAACGCGCCGGCTCGGCTGCAGATGCTGTGGGCAGAGGAACTACGCCGTGTGGCTGAGACCGGAGCGCGCGCCAGCAGAATCTTTTCGATTCGCTACGCCAGCGACACACTGACTGGCGCAGAGGTACGGCGACGGGTCTGTGCAGCGCTCCGTGCGAGGCCATTTCCGCGTGCCGATCCCCTCATCCCGCTGCCAGACAGTTGGGCCGCGTGACCGACCTTACCGCCCTCTGGCAAGCCGAACGCACCGCACGCGCCCAGCGCGCGGCGGCGGCGATCGCTGCCGGCAGGGCCACCGCCGAGCAGGCGGAGCGGGACGCGCACCTGTGCGCGATCGTCACCGCCACCATCGCCAGCGGCTTTCGCATCCCCACCATCGCCAGCAGCGCGGCCGAGGTGGCGGATCACGCCGCCGCTGCCGATCTGCTCGACGCCATCGTCAGCAAGGCCCGCGCAGAACAGCGCGCAGAGGCCGCCGCACTGCAGCGCCTCGCCTCTCTGTGCCGCAACCCCCTCACCGTCGTGCAAGCCGCCATCGCCAACGCACTGTCATGGCAGGCGCGCCAGGGCAGCCAATGAACGCGCCCACCCGCCCCGCTTTACGCTGGCACGGCGGCAAGTGGCTGCTGGCACCATGGATCATCAGCCATTTTCCTGAGCACCGGGTGTACGTCGAACCCTTCGGCGGCGCGGCATCGGTGCTGCTTCGCAAGCCCCGCTCATATGCGGAGGTCTACAACGATCTCGATGGTCAGGTCGTCAACCTGTTCAGGATGCTACAGCACGTGCAGTCGTCTCAGCGACTGATAGAGCTGCTGCGCCTCACTCCCTTTGCCCGCGCCGAATTCGAACTTGCATATGAGGTCAGCGCCGATCCCGTCGAGGAAGCGCGCCGGCTGATCATCCGCAGCTTCATGGGCTTTGGCAGCGACGGCCACAATCGCCAGCAGAAGACGGGCTTCCGGGCCAACAGCAACCGCAGCGGCAGCACCCCGGCGAGAGACTGGTTGAACTATCCCGACGCGCTCGAGCTGATCATTCAGAGGGTGCGCGGGTGCATCATCGAGCAGCGCCCCGCCATTGCTGTCATGGCTCAGCACGACAGCGTCGACGCTTTGCACTACGTGGATCCGCCCTACATGCCGGAGACACGCAGCCAGAAGGCGCGCAAGGGCGGTCTGCAATATCACTGCTACGCGCACGAGCTGAGCGAGGCCGAGCATGCCGATCTGCTCACCTTCCTGCGCACGCTCAATGGCGCAGTGATCCTCTCGGGCTACCCCTCGCCACTTTATGACCAGCTGCTGCACGACTGGCACCGCACCCAGCGCCAGGCCATGGCCGACGGCGCGAAACAACGCACCGAAGTGCTGTGGCTGAACCCCCGCGCTGCCAAGGCGATGGCCTCCCGCACCTTGTTCGGTACTGCTGCATGAACGCGCCCACCCGCTTCCCTGCAGCGCGCCGCGCCAGCTACCCCAGCAAGGCGGTCATCGCCCGCATGGTCAAGGCGGCGCGCGACCTCGGCCTTGACGTCATCGGCTTCGAAGCCCAGCCTGACGGCACCGTGCGCGTGCTGGATCGCTCCGCCGCTCCCGCGCCGGTCCAGGCACCAAGGGACGAATTCGAGGAATGGGAAGCGAGCGGCCAGCTTTGAGCATCAAAGGCGTGCACATCGTCCGCTCGGGCCGTGGGGCCCGCAAGGCGTGGTATATCTACGCATGGCGCGGCGGTCCGCTGATTCGCAAGGCTGACCAGCCCGGGCGCCCCACGCTGACCCCGCAGGATCTGGCCGCCATCGCCGATGCCGCGCGGCAGGATTGCACCGCGCCGACCGAAAAGCTGTACGGCCTCGTCGCGGCCTTCCGCAAATCGGATCAGTGGCGCGGCTATTCCCCCGGCACGCAAAAGACGTGGGGCCGCGCGCTCGATGCCATCGAGGCCAAATGGCAGCAGGTGCCGACCCGCATATTCAGCGATGCGCGCATGACGCCAAAGATCGTCGCCTGGCGGGACAGCTTCAGCTCGCGCCGCTCCGCCGACATCGCCGTGTCGGTGCTGTTCGTCATGCTCGAATGGGCCAGGCTGCGGGGCTGGGTAAAGGCTAACCCGGCGGCAGGCATCCCTGCCAGCTATCGCCGCGCCGATCGTGCCCCGGTCATCTGGCTGCCGGAAGATCGCACCGCCATCGCCAAACATGCCGGGCAGCCACTGGCCGACGCGCTGGATCTGGCCGCCCTTACCGGCCTGCGCCGCGCCGATCTGGTCGCGCTGCGGTGGGACGAAGTCGACGATCTGGCGATTCGCCGCACCGCCGCCAAGCGCTCGCGCGGCCGACGCTACCGCGTCACCCTGCCCATCACGCCAGAACTGCGCCAGCTGCTGGACAGGCTGCGCACCCGCCCCCGGAAAGCCGGCGTCGAAACGGTGCTGGTCAACAGCTACGGCCAGCCTTGGACCGGTGACGGGCTCAACAGCAGCTTCGAAGGCGCCCGCAACAAGGCGAATGACGGCAACGGCATCTGGCACGTCGAGCGCGACCCCGAAACCGGAGAAGAATCGCGCCTCGCCAAGCGCATCCACGACTTCCGCGGAACCTACGTCACCCACCTGATGACGCTGAAGACCAGCAAGCCGCTCACCGACCGCGAGATCGCCGATCTGGTGGGCTGGAGCGAGCCACAGGTGCGCGAGATCCGCAAAAGATATGTTGACGACAGAGCGATCGTCGTGGCACTCGCCAAACGTATCGCGAACAGCCCTGTAAAACGCACTGTAAAACAGTCCGCCGATCAGGAGCTAAGTCGTTGATTTGCGGGTGTAGCTCAATGGTAGAGCAGAAGCTTCCCAAGCTTACGACGAGGGTTCGATTCCCTTCACCCGCTCCAGCCGCTGCATAGGCTGTCGCTCAATCGAGCAGCGCCTGCACCTTGCTCATCAGCGCCTGGATCCGCTCGGCGGCCTCGGTGAAGGTCTTCACATCTTCGCGATTGTTGTTGGCGCGCGCTTCCTTCATCGCCTCGACATAGCCTTCCATGTCGGCTTCCAGCGCATCGACGATCATCTCGGCTTCGTCTTCGGTGAGGGTGAGTTTGATCGACATGAAACGCTCCTGAGGCTGTGCCCCGCGCCCTATGCGCGCTGGCCGGGCAGCGCAACCCGGGCGGCTCAACTGATCTTGCGAATCAGGGATTGATCGAAGGATCCGCACCCAGCGCCCGATAGAGGGCGATGCGATTGGCGGCGCGCCCCGCCAGCGTCGCCACCAGCCCGCGCTGCGCCGAATAATATTCGCGCTGCGCGTCGAGTCGGGCGAGGAACGGGTCGATCCCGCCGCGGTAGCGGGCGTCGGTGAGCGTGAACGTGTCCTGCGCGGCCGCCACCAGCATGCGTTGCGCCCGCTCCTCCTCGGCGTAGGTGCCAGCCCGCGCCAGCGCGTCGGCAACATCGCGGAACGCGGCTTGGATGGTGCCTTCATAGGCGGCAAGCGCAGCATCGCGCTCGGCTTCGCTCAGCGTCACGCCGGCCCGGCCGGCTCCGCCGCGGAAAATCCCGTAGCGGGCCGATGCATCGGCGGAAAAGCCGAAGCTGCCACCATGGAACAGCCCGGAGAGCGCGGTGCTGGCAAAGCCCGCCAGCCCGGTCAGGCTGATACGCGGGAACAGCGCAGCGCGCGCCGCGCCAATCTCGGCATTGGCCGCCCGCAGCCGATACTCCGCCTCGACGACGTCCGGTCGCCGCAGCAGCACCGATGAATCGAGTCCGGCGGGGACGAGGCCGATCGCCTGGGTTGCCGTGTCCACGCTGTCGGGCAGCAGGCTGGGGTCGACTGGCCCGCTGGTCAGCAGCTCGAGTGCATTGATGTCTTGTGCCACCGCAGTTGTCAGCCGCGCGACATCGGCTTCGGCGGTCGCGAGGATCTGTTCGGCCTGGCGCAGTTCGGTGCGCGGTGCGATGCCGCCCTCCAGCCGCGCGCGCGTCAGGGTAACCGCACGCCGTGCGTTGGCGGCTGTATCTTCGGCGATGCGCAGCAGGCTGCGGTCGGCGGCCACTGCAACCCATGCTTCGGCGACGTCGCCGACCAGCGCGATGCGGACCGCGCGCGCTCCGGCTTCGCTCGCGAGATAGCGCTGCTGTTCCGCTTCGCTGAGCGCTGCAACCCGCCCGAACAGGTCGATCTCGAACGCCGAGACGCCGACGTTGGCAGAAAAGCGCCCGCTGCTACCGTTATTATCGCCCTCGATACCGCCGCCCAGTCCGGCATCGACGGTCGGCAATTGCTCGGCGCGCTGGATCCGGTAGCGCGCGCGGGCGGCACGGACATTGGCCAGCACCGTGGCCAGGTCGCGATTGCCGGACAGGGCCGTGTCGACCAGACGGGCAAGGCCCGGATCAGCGAACAGATCGCGCCAGGTCACTGTCGGAAGCCCGGCCTCCGATTGGCGAAGATAGGCATCGCCCACGGACCAGCTCGCGCGGATCGGCGGTTGTGGCTGCACATAGGGCGGGGTCATTGAGCAACCGGCCAGCAGCAGGGCGGACAGTGCGACTGCGATGCGCGGGCTCATGCGCCTTCTCCCGCGAGCCGCCGGGCGCGCCGCTCGTCGAGCTTGGTCCTCGCCTTGATCAGCGCGTCGCGCACGGTGCGGCGGACGATGACGAAGAACAGCGGTATGTAGAAGACCGCGAGAATGGTCGCGGTCAGCATGCCGCCGATCACCGACGTGCCGATGGCGATGCGGCTGTTGGCGCCGGCACCGGTCGAGAGCGCCAGCGGCAGCACGCCGAACATGAAGGCGATGCTGGTCATCAGGATGGGGCGCAGTCGCAGCTTCGCCGCTTCGACCGCCGCATCGATCACCCGCTTGCCCTGCTTTTCGGCCGCTTCCGCGAATTCGATCATCAGGATGGCGTTCTTCGCCGCCAGTCCCATGGTCGTCAGCAGGCCAATCTGCAGATAGACATCGTTTTCCAGACCGCGCAGCGTCACGAAAAACACCGCGCCGACCAGTCCCAGCGGAATGACCAGCAGCACGGCGATCGGGATGGTCCAGCTTTCGTAGAGGGCAGCGAGGCAGAGGAAGATCACCAGGATCGACAGGCCATAGAGCAACGGCGCCTGCCCGGCCGACAGCCGTTCCTGGAAGGACAGGCCGGACCAGGCCACGTCGGTTCCCGGTATCTCGCGGGCCAGCGCCTCGATCCGGTCCATCGCCTCGCCGGAAGAATGGCCCTCGGCCGCCTGTCCCTGGATCTGGAAGGAGGGCAGGCCCTGAAAACGGGAGAGCGATGCCGGCGCGGTCGACCAGTCGATCCGGGCTATGGCGCTGAACGGCACCATCTGCCCGTCCCGGCCGCGGACAAACCATTGCGACAGATCCTCGGGCGCAGCGCGGTACGGGGCATCGCCTTGCACATACACACGCTTTACCCGGCCGCGGTCGATGAAGTCGTTCACATAGCGGCCACCCCAGGCGAGCGACAGCGTGGTGTTGACGTCGCTCTGGTTGAGGCCGAGCGCGGCAAGCTTCTGGTTGTCGATCTCGACCGCCAGCGTCGGCAGGTCGGGCAGATCGGACAGGCGCACCTGTGCCAGCGCCGGGTCACGCGCGGCCTCGGCCAGCAATCGTTCGCGCGCAGCGACGAAATCGGCACGGCTCATGTTGCTGCTGTTTAGGAATTCCAGCGTGAAGCCGTTGGACTGGCCGAGTCCGCGAATTGCCGGTGGCTGCAGGGCAAAGGCCTGGGCATCGCGCAGCCCGCGGAACGCCGCGCTGGCGCGTTCGACGATGGCCGGGGCGGCGTTCTCGCTTCCACGCCGGTCTTCCCATGGGGCCAGGTTGATGAAGCCCTGGCCGGTGTTCTGGCCGGTCGCGCCGCCGCCGCCACCGCCGCCGGTCACGGTGAACATCACGCTCAGATTGTTGGCCTCATAGGTCTGCCAATAGCGCTCCAGCGCCTCCTGCACCTCGATGGTGCGGGCCTGCGTCGATCCGGCGGGCAGGCGGTACTGCATCGACACCGTGCCCTGGTCCTCAACCGGCAGGAAGCTCGTCGGCAGGCGGGTGAACAGCAGCAGCATGATCGCGCAGATACCAGCATAAATCAGCAAAAACAGCCATTTGCGGTCGACAACCTTGATGACGGTCCCGGCAAAGCGCTCGGTGCCGCGGGCAAAGCTGCGGTTGAACCAGGCCCCCGCCGCTTCCATCCGCGCCATCAGGCCGCCGGCATGGCGGTGCATCCAGTCGGGCTCGCGGCGCTCTGCCCGTGCGTGCTTCTGCTTGAGCAAGGTCGCGGTCAACGCTGGGCTCAGCACCAGCGCGACAATGACCGACAAGACCATCGCCGAAACGATGGTAATGGAAAACTGCCGGTAGATGACCCCGGTCGAGCCGCCGAAGAAGGCCATCGGCACGAACACGGCCGACAGCACGATGGCGATGGCGACCAGCGCGACTGAAATCTGGTCCATCGATGCGATGGTCGCCTCACGCGGCGTCATCTCCGGATTTTCCTCGAGCAGGCGCTCGACATTCTCGACTACGACGATGGCGTCGTCGACGAGCAGGCCGATGGCGAGGACCAGTCCGAACAGGGTCAGCGTGTTGATGGTGAAGCCGGCGACATAGAAGACCGCGAGGGTGCCGAGCAGCACGATCGGCACGGCGATGGTCGGGATCAGCGTAGCGCGCCAGCTCTGGAGGAAGACGAACATGACGATGATGACCAGGATCACTGCCTCGATCAGCGTCTTGACCACCTCTTCGATCGATAGGCGGATGAACTCGGTGGTGTCGTTGGCATAGGCGTGCTTCAGCCCCGGCGGGAAGCTGGGGGCCGCGCGCTCGACTTCGGCCTTGACCAGATCGGCGGTTGTCAGCGCGTCGGCGCCCGGCGCCAGCGAAATCGACATGCCGGCGCTGGGGTAGCCGTTGATCCGGCTCGAGGCATTGTAGTTTTCCGACCCCAGCTCGACTCGTGCCACATCCCCCACGGTGACGCTTGCACCGCTCGGCAGCGTCTTGACCGTGATTGCGCGGAACTGTTCCGGCGTTTGCAGCCGCGATTGGGCAGTGACGCTGGCGCTCAGCATCTGGGTCGCCGGCTGCGGCTGCCCGCCCAGCTCGCCGGCTGCAATTTCCGTGTTCTGGGACTGGATCGCGGCGGTGACGTCACCCGGCATCAGCCCATAGGAGGCCAGCCGGTCGGGCAGCAGCCAGATCCGCATGGCGTAGGGAGAGCCGAACACATTGACTTCTCCGACCCCTTCCACCCGGCTCAGCCGGTCCTGCAGCGTGGTGGTGAGAAAGTCGGAGACGTCGCGGTTGGTGCGCCGGCGGCTTTCGTCATAAACGCCGACGATCATCAGGAAATCGGGGTTGGACTTGCTGACCCGGACGCCCTGTTGCTGCACCTGCTGCGGCAGGCGGGCGATCGCCTGCTGGATCTGGTTCTGCACCTGAACCTGCGCGACATCGGGGTCGGTGCCCTTGTCGAACACGGCAGTGACGGTCACTTGCCCGCGCGAGCTGCTCTGCGAGCTGAAATAAAGTAGCCCGTCGATGCCGGTCAGCTGCTGTTCGATGATCTGGGTGACGCTGTTCTGGATCGTCTCGGCGGATGCGCCGGGGTAGGTGGCGCGGACATTAACCTGCGGCGGTGCGACATCGGGATATTGGGCAATCGGCAGGGAAACCAGCGCGCCGAGCCCGGCGAGCATGGTCAGGATGGCGACGACCCAGGCAAGGATCGGCCGGTCTATGAACAGCCGGGACACGCCTTACCGCGCCGCTGCCGGCGCTTGGCTGCGGCCGGCACCAGGGGGGGCGATGCGCTGGGGCGTGCTTGCAGGCACCGGCCGCACCTCTGCACCGGGCCGCAAGTTGGCGATGCCCTGCGTGACTATGCGCTCACCCGACCGCAGGCCGGACGTGACCACCCAGTTGGCGCCGACCGTGCGGGTTGCCGTGACCGTTCTCTGCTGCACCTTGTTGTCGGTGCCGACCACCCACAGCAGCGCATCGCCGCGCTCGTCGCGTGACAGTGCGACCTGCGGCACCAATATTGCCCGCTGGTCGATCGACTGGGTAAAGCGCGCGCGGACGAATGTGCCGGGCAGCAGGAGCCCGCGCGGATTGGGGAAGCTGGCGCGCAGCGTAACCGTGCCGGTAGCGGGATCGACCATCGCTTCGGCAAATTGCAGCGTCCCCGACGGGCCATAGGCGCTGCCGTCCTCCAGTGTCAGGCGCACTTCGGCGGATGCCGGTGCGCTGCTGCCCGCGGCTAGCGCCTGACGCAGCGTCACCAGATCGGCGGCCGACTGCTGGATGTCGACATAAATTGGGTCGAGCCGCTGGATCATCGCCATCGGCTCGGCTTGTGCCATCGTCACCAAGGCCCCTTCGGTGACCAGGCTGCGGCCGATCCGGCCGGAAATCGGCGCGGTCACCGTCGTGAATCGCAGGTTGATGCGTGCGCTCTCGAGCCGCGCCTGTGCCTGAGCGACGGCGGCTTCGGCCTGCCGGGCCTGCGCCAGCGCATCGGTGTAGTCCTGCTGCGCGACGGCCTCCATTTCGGCGAGCGGGCGCAGGCGCTCGGCGCGAACGCGCGCGGCCTCTGCTGTCGCCTGCGCGGCAGACACATTCGCCGCCGCCTCATTGACTGCGGCGCGGTAGATGGCAGGGTCGATGAGGTAAAGCGGTTGCCCGGCACGGACCAGGCTGCCTTCGCTGAACATGCGTTGCCGCACCAGACCGGCAATCTGGGGCCGGACTTCGGACTGCTGGCTTGCGACCACCCGTCCCGACAGCACGGCCTCATCAGGCACGGCGCTATAGGCGGCGACCACAAAGCCGACCTCGGGCGTCCCGCGCCCCTTGCCCTGATCCCCGTCTGCCCCGCTACATCCGCTCAGCGCCGCCGCTGCCAGCAGGAGAAGCGGGCCAACGCCCGAAAATTTGGCTATCACCAGCTGCGTCCGTTCCTTCTGGTCCTGTCGCCCCCCCGGGCGCAGCGCAGGCCTGTTCAGGCGCTGCAATGCATCATCGGGAAAAAGGTTGCACCAAAAAACCGTCAGCCCCCTTCCCCGACGGCCTTTGCCTGTCCATGATGGCAGCGGGAACATTGTGCCCGGCGGGACATTTGTCGGCTGCGCACTTTCAGGGGGTCACAATCAGCATGGACCAGACAGATCAGCCGACCGCTCCGGCAGCCGCCGCCGTTGCACCGACGCCGCCCCAGCGCGACATCGCAGGCACCATCATCCTCTTGCTCGGCGCAGGCTCGGTCATCGCCGCATTGCTCGCTGCCGTCGGCAGCGGGGTGGGCCTGTGGCCCTTTGCCGGGGCACTGCGCGTGGTGTTCTTCGCAGGCATCGCCAGTTTGCTCACCATCCTGATCGCGCTGGGCGTCGTCCTGCTCGCGCGCCGCCGCAAGCGCTCGCTGCGCTGGCCGCGTCTGGTGATCGGCGCTGCGCTGGCAACGATGTTCTTCCTTTATTTTGCGCGCTTCCTGTTTCTGGCGACCAGCCTGCCTGCCATCCATGACGTCTCGACCGATCTCGCCGATCCGCCGAGCTTCGCTGCCCTGCCGCTGCGGGCCGACAATGACGTCGCAATTCCCGGTGCGGACGATGCCGACATGCGTGGCCTTACGCCGCGCCAGCGCTGGGCGCGGCTGCATCAGTCGGCTTATGGCGATATCCGTTCGCTGCGGGTCGCCGCCACCGTTCCGCAGACGGTCGAGCGGCTGGCCGCCGTGGTTCGCGATCGTGGCTGGGACATCGCGGTGGTCGATCCGGCGCGCGGCCGCATCGAAGCGACCGACACCAGCGCCTTCTTCCGCTTCAAGGACGATGTCGTGCTGCGCGTGCGTGCCGCCGAGGGCGGCACCGCCAGCATTGTCGACATGCGCTCCGTCAGTCGCGTCGGCCAGCATGACTTCGGGGTCAACGCCAACCGGGTGCGTGCCTTCCTCGCCGACGTGCCTTCGGGACAACCGCAGGCCCGTTGATGGCGCGACCCCGCCGCAAGCGCGGTGCCTTGCGGTGGGCTCGCCGGCTCGCCGGATTGGTCGTCGTCGCGGCGCTGGCCGGACTGGCTTGGCGCTGGCTCGCCGCCCATCCGCAACATAACCCCTGGGCACCGCTTGCCCTGTCGCAGCCGGTGGGATGGGCGACCGCCACCAAGCTCGCCGCTCTGCGGCAGGATGCACCGGCTTGCCGCGCGCTGCTCGAAGGCAGCGGAGTCGATTTCGCACCGCTTCCCCGCGTCGGATCGGACGCGTGCGTCGCGGCCGACCGCACCCGTCTGGCCGATGGCACGACTCCCGGACTGGTGCTGCGCCCGGCCGGCGTGGCACCCTCCTGCGCCGTGGCCGCATCGCTGCTGTTGTGGATGCGCGAACGCGTGCAGCCGGCGGCGCAACGCCACTTCGGCCAGCCGGTGGCGCGCATTGAGCATCTGGGCAGTTACAATTGCCGCCGCATCGGGGGCCAGGGCGGCTGGAGCGAGCATGCCACGGGCAACGCCATAGACATCTCCGGCTTCATCCTTGCCGATGGTACGCGCCTGACCCTGCTCGCCGACTGGCGGGCCGAGCCGGACGGTCCGCGCTCGCGCTTTCTGCGCGATGTCCGCGACGGCGCCTGCGACGTCTTCGCCACCACTCTCTCGCCTGCCTATAATCGCGCGCATGCCGACCATTTTCACTTCGATCAGGCGCAGCGCCTCGGCGGTCGCGGCGTCTGTCGTTGATCCGCACCCTGTGCAAGCGGCGCCGGGCCCCCTATACTGATGCCATGCTCGACCAACTGCCCGAAGATCCCACGCTGGATGAAATCCGCGCCTTCCTGATCGCCGATGTCGCGGCCAATGCCGCTTTCGATGGCTGGGGCCCGGTCGCCATCGCAACGGCTGCCGAAAGCGGCGGAGTCGATGCCGAGCTTGCCCGGCTCGCCTTTCAGGGCGGCGCGACGGCGATGATCGACGCATGGTTCGCGCACATCGATGCGGGGATGGCGGAACGGCTTCCGCCCGATGTGCTGGCGGGGATGAAGATACGTCAGCGGATCACGGCGCTGGTCGAAGCCCGGCTCGACATGCTCGCGCCGGACCGCGAATCGCTGCGCCGGGCGCTGGCGATACTGGCGATGCCGCAGAATCTGTCGCTTGCGGCAAAGCTAGGCTGGCGCGCCGCCGACCGGATGTGGCGGCTGGCGGGCGATACCGCCAGCGACTTCAACCATTACAGCAAGCGCGCCACCCTGTCCGTAGTCTACGCCACCACCATGGCAGTGTTCATCGACGACGACAGCGAGGATCATGCCGATACGCGCGCCTTCCTTGCCCGCCGCATCGACAATGTCATGCAGTTCGAGAAGCTGAAAGCACAGGCCAAGGCGCGCACCGAGCGCCGCCCCAGCCTGTCGCGCTTCATCGGCCGGCTGCGCTACCCGGTGGTGTGACCGCCGGGGCCATCGGCTGGTTCAACTGCCAGGCAGGGCCGGGAGCGCGCGCAAGGCATAGCGATTGGCGGCATCCTGCGCCCGGCTGGCGCCGTCCGGCAGGTCGAAGGTCACGCGCCGGTTGGCGAAATCGATGACGACCCGATCGAACAGGCGCAGCGCATCCATTCCCAGCAGCAAAGCGGGCCGCCGGTCGAGACCGAGCACCGCGAAGGCGGGCGAATCGGCATAGGCGACCGGCAGGTCGGTGAAGTCGACGCCGCCCACCGTGATCCGCTGGATCTGCCCCACGGCAACCTCCATCGTCGCCCCGGTGATGCTGGTAAGCTGGCTGACGCCGGACCCGCCGCGTCGCCCGCTTTCGCGGCGTACCAGCCGCTGCAGCGCCATGTTGCCGACGCTCGATTGCGCGCCGGTATCGAGAATGATGTCGATGCGCCGCCCGTTGATGACGGCGTTGGACAGAATCATGCGCCCGGCCAGCCGACGCCCGGTGACGACGATGGCATCGCGATCGATTTCCGGTTCGCGTTGCACCCGGCGGCTGGGCTCTGAATTCCGGATATCCATGCGGTTGGCGACGAAATCGATTACCAGCCGGTGATTCTCCAGCGCGTCGATGCCGATCAGGCCAGGCCCGCCGATGTTGAACTGGGAGAAGGCCGGCACCTCAGAATCGCCCAGCGCCAGATCGCGCAGACGGATGCCGCGGGCATGATACATGTCGGCGATGACCGCCTCGGCGAGCCCGACAATGCGGGCGCGCCCGGCGCTTTCGAGATTGAGCCGCCGCGCCAGCTCGTTCGAGATCACCGAGCGTTCGGCCCCGGTATCGACGACGAATCCGAACGGGCCGGCATCGCCGATATGCACCGGCAGGGTCATGCGGTCGGTGCGGTCGAGCATGATCGGCTGCACGAACAGTGGCTCGGTGGCCATTGCGGCTTCGGCAGGCGCGGGTGTGGCGACGGGCGCCGCTGTCTGGCTGGCCGCCGGCGCGGCGGCCAAGCCGATCAGGCCGAGCAGCGTCAGGCCATGGATGCGCAGCGTTCGGGTCATGGACAGTCTCCCACCCGCCGCATGTTGCCGCCGGTCGGGTCGGGCCGCATGCTATGCCTTTGCACGGCCGCCCGCAAGCATCGCCTCAGCGGCGGCGCGCGTGCGCCTCGACCGCGCGCATCACCCGCAGGATGTTGCCGCTCCAGATCTTCTCGACGTCTGCTTCGCTGTAGCCGGCGGCCAGCAGCGCAGCGGTGACGCGGGGCAGGGCGCGGATGTCCTCGAAATCGCGCAGGCCGCCGCCGCCATCCCAGTCGGCCCCGATCCCGCAATGGTCGACACCGACCACCTGGAGGCAATGGAACAGCGCACGCATGAACAGCGCAAAATCGCCTTCGTTGAGCCGCTCGGTCCGGTCGAGCGCGGTCCAGGCATCGGCAACGGCGCGCTGTTCGTCCGGGGTCATCCGGTCCATGCGCTCCATCTGGTCTGACAGCGCGCTGCGGGCAGGCGTCGAATTGTAGCGGGACAGGAAGACCGAGTTGATATGGATGACGCCGCCCTGCGCCGCGACCTCGCGCGCCAGCGCATCGTCTATGTTGCGGCGGTGGTCGAAGATCGCTTTGAAGCCCGAATGCGACAGGATCACCGGCGTTTCGGACAGTGCCATCATCTGCCGCAGCGTGTCGTCCGACGCGTGGCTGCCGTCGATGATGATGCCCAGCCGGTTCATCCGCGCCACCCATTCGCGGCCGAGCGGGGAGAGGCCGCCATAGCGCACCGGTCCGCCCGCGCTGTCCGCCAGCCGGTTGCCGCCATTGTGCACCGGTCCGGCCATCCGCACGCCGCCGGCGTAGAATTCGTCGAGCAGGGAAAGATCGCTGCCCAGGGGCGAGCTGTTCTCCATCGAGATGAACGCCACGCGCTTGCCCGCCCGCGCTAGCCGCTCGCCTTCGGCTGCGGTGCGAGCGATACCGATGGTTGCTGCATTGGCATCGATCACGCGATGGATGGTCGCCAGCCGCTGCCGTGCCAGCGCCAGCGCGGCGGCATCGTCCGCGGCGCCGATCTCGCCCTGCGGCGTGTAGACCACGAACCACCCGCCATCGAGCCCGCCTTCGCGCATGCGTGGCAAATCGACATGGCTGAGGTCGGTGGTCCATTCATGCCGGTCGGCAAAATTCCAGCCCTGCCGTTCGAACACCACCGGCGTGTCGAGATGGGTGTCGAGCGTCAGTATCCGTTCGTGGACGGTGGCCGGGTCGGTCGATGCCGCGGTTGGTTCGGGTGCAGGGGACGGAGTGCAGGCGGCAAGCGAAATGGCGGCGAGGCAGATCAAGAGGCGCATGACGAGAGGCTAGCGCAATCTCGTCGTGCATCAACCCGTTGGCGGCTCAATCGCTCAGCGCGGCGGCGATGCGCAGCCGTGTGTCGGGAAGAACTTCGGCCTCGAACCATGGATTCAGCGTCATCCATCGCCCGACCCGCCAGCTCGGGTGGGGCAGCGGCAGATAAGGCTGAGGTGCTTCGCGCCAGCGGCGCACCCTTTCGGTCATGCTCAGCCGCCGCCAGTCGGGGAGATAGCGTTCCTGTGCATGGCCGCCGATCAGCAGGACCAGCCGGATGTCGGGCAACGCCGCGATCAACGGGGCGTGCCAGAGTGGCGCGCATTCGGGGCGCGGCGGCTTGTCGGCATGGCCATCGCTGCCCGGGTAGCAGAACCCCATCGGCATCAGCGCCACCAGCGCCGGATCGTGAAAGGTCATCGAATCGAGGCCAAGCCAGCCGAACAGCCGGTTGCCGCTGTCATCCTGCCACGGCACGCCGCTGGCGTGGACCTTGCTGCCCGGTGCCTGGCCGATGGCGAGGATGCGTGCCGTCGGGCTGGCCTGCACGATGGGGCGTGGGCCGTGTGGCAGATGCGTGGCGCAATGGGTGCAGGCGCGGATGGCGGCGAGCAACTGGTCCATGTGCATCGTCTAGCGTGGCGCAGGGCCGCTGTCGCCCATCGCCGCGGCTACCAGCGCGGCTTCGGCATCGGCCAGCACGGCATCGTCGGTTGCCTCCTGCGCCACGCTCTCGCGGCCGATCAGCACCAGCACCGGCACGGCCAGCGGGCTGATGCGCGGGAGAGGCACATGCACCATGGTCGACGCGGCGCGCTCGATCAGGTCGCCGAGCCGCCCGACATCGGTCAGGCGGGCGCGGGCATCGGCCCAGGCGGCTTCGATCAGCAGATGGTCCGGCTGGTAGCGCATCAGCACGTCGAAGATCAGGTCGGTCGAGAAAGTCACCTGCCGTCCGGTTTTCTTCTGCCCCGGATGCTGGCGCTCGACGAGACCGCCGATCACCGCCACTTCGCGGAAGGCGCGTTTGAGCAGGTGCGATTGCTGCACCCATTCGACGAATTCATCGTCCATGATCGCCGAATCCAGCAACTTGGCCGGGTCGGTCACAGGCTTCAGGCTCCAGATCGCCAGCGCATAGTCGGTGGCCTGAAAGCCGAGCGGTTGCAGCCCGGCGCGCTCCATCCGCTTGGTCAGCAGCATGCCCAGCGCCTGATGCGCGTTCCAGCCTTCGAACGGGTACATCAGCAGATAGTGCCGCCCCTCGTGCGGGAAGGTTTCGACCAGCAGTTCGCCCGGTTGCGGTAGCCGCGACCGTTCCGCCTGCACCCGCAGCCATTCGGCGACATCATCGGGGAAGCCGCGCCATTCGTCCGGGTCGGCAATCATGCGCCGCACCCGTTCGGCCAGATTGGTGGTCAGCGCCATGCGCGCGCCGACATAGGTGGGGATGCGCGCCGGCCGGGACGAGGCTCGGACCAAGAGGTCCATGTCCTTGACCCCCTCCACCTCGACGCTGATTCCGGCGAAGAAGAAGGTGTCGCCGGGCACCAATGTCGAGGCGAAATATTCCTCGACCGTACCAAGCTTGCGGCCGTTCCTGAACCGGACGTTGAGGCTGGGTGCATCGACGATGATGCCCGCGTTCATCCGGTGCTGCTGGACGAAGCGCGGTCCCGCGATCCGCCATCTGCCCTCGCCTGCGGGGGCAAGGCGGCGGAAGCGGTCATAGGCCTTGAGCGCATAGCCGCCGTCGCGGACGAAGCCCAAAGTGCGCTCGAAAGTCGCCCGGTCGAGTGCAGCATAGGGCAGGGTAGAGGTGATTTCGCGGTACAGCGCCTCCTCCTCGAACGGCCCGGCGCAGGCCGTGGCGGTGATATGCTGGGCGAGCACGTCCAGGCTGCCAGGGCGGAATATGTCGGGATCGCGTTCGCCGGCCTCGACCGCGTCGAGCGCCGCGCGTGCTTCCAGCCATTCGAAGCGGTTGCCGGGCACCACCAGCGCCTTCGACGGTTCGTCGAGCCGGTGGTTGGCGCGCCCGATCCGCTGGATCAGGCGCGAGCTGCCCTTGGGCGCCCCCATCTGGATGACGCAATCGACATCACCCCAGTCGAGCCCCAGATCGAGGCTGGCCGTTGCGACCAGCGCGCGGATGCGGCCGTTTGCCATCGCTTCCTCGACCTTGCGCCGCGCCTCGATGGACAGCGATCCGTGGTGGATGCCGATCGGCAGGCCCTTGTCATTGGCCTTCCACAATTCCTGGAAGATCAGCTCGGCGAGGCCGCGGGTGTTGACGAAGACGATGGTGGTCTTGTGCGCCTCGATCTGGGCCATCACGGCATGGGCGGCATATTTGCCCGAATGGCCCGACCACGGGACGCGGTTCTCCGGGAGGAGGATGCGGATGTCCGGCTCCGCCCCGGGCTCGCCCGCCACGAGTTGCACGCTGTCCATGTCCCCGCCAGGCGCGAGCCAGCCACGCCACGCATCGGGATCGGCCACCGTCGCCGACAGCGCCACCCGCCGCAGCGCCGGCCGGATCGCCTGTAGCCGTGCGAGGCATAGTTGCAGCAGGTCGCCGCGCTTGCCCGTGCCGAAGGCGTGGACTTCGTCGATGACCACCGTGTCGAGCGCGGCAAAGAAGAATGGCGCATCCTCATGGCTGAGCAGCAGGCTCAGCGACTCGGGCGTGGTCAGCAATATGTCGGGCGGCACCGCTTTCTGCCGCGCGCGCCGGTCCGACGGCGTATCGCCGGTGCGCGATTCGACCCGGATCGGCAGGTCCATCTCCTCGATGGGGATCAGGAGATTGCGACGGACGTCGGTGGCGAGCGCCTTCAACGGAGAGATGTAGAGGGTGTGGACGCCCGCGCTTTCATGCCGTTCGTGGAGGGCGATCAGGCTGGGCAGGAACCCGGCCAGCGTCTTGCCGGCGCCAGTCGCCGCGACCAGCAGTGCATGCTCGCCCATGCGCGCTGCATCGATCATTCCAGCCTGATGATCGCGCAGGCGCCATCCTTTGGCAGCAAACCAGTCCGCAAAGACGTGGGGCAGGTGGGAATCGGACGGCACCCTCTCCATATAGGGGGGATGAGCGAAAACGCAGCATTGGCCGGACCAACGCCGCTATCGGGCAGCCGCTACGGGCGATGGCTCGAGCCGCGCCGTGAGGGCATTTATATCCCGTCCGCCGATGCCTGGATCGACCCGTCGATCCCCGTCGCGCGCGCGCTCGTGACGCACGGCCATGCCGATCATGCCCGTGGCGGCCATGGCGCGGTGTGGGCAACGCCCGAAACGCTGGCGATCATGGGCGTGCGCTATGGCGATCAGGTGGCCGGTCACGCCACGCCTATCGTCTATGGCGAGCGCGTCGATATCGGCGGTAGCGTCACTGCGTCATTTCATCCCGCCGGCCATGTGCTGGGCTCGGCCCAGATCGCGCTCGAATGCGCCGGGGAGCGGATCGTGGCGTCCGGTGATTACAAGCGCCGGGCAGACCCGACCTGTGCACCGTTCGAGGTTGTTCCCTGCGACGTGTTCATCACCGAAGCCACCTTCGGCCTCCCCGTCTTCCGCCACCCGCCGACCGGTGACGAAGTCGCCAAGCTGCTCGCCGCGCGCGCGGCCAATCCGGATCGCTGCATCCTTGTCGGCGCCTATGCGCTGGGCAAGGCGCAGCGCCTGATCGGCGAACTGCGTGACGCGGGCTATGCGCGGCCGGTCTATATCCATGGCGCACTGGCGCGGCTGACCGAGCTGTATAGCGAACATGGCGTCGCGCTCGGCGAGGTGCTGCCAATGGCCGGCCTGCCCAAGGCAGCGCTGGCAGGGGAGATCATCCTCGCGCCGCCCTCCGCCCTCGCCGACCGCTGGTCTCGCCGCCTGCCCGACCCGATCACTGCCATGGCATCGGGCTGGATGCGGGTGCGACAACGCGCCCGGCAGCGCAATGTCGAATTGCCCCTGATCATTTCTGACCATGCTGACTGGGACGAACTGACCCAGACCATTGCGGACGTCGCGCCCAAGGAGGTTTGGGTGACGCACGGCCGGGACGATGCGCTGGTCCACTGGTGCACCCTGCGCCAGATCAAGGCGCGCGCGCTGCATCTGGCGCATTTTGACGATGAGGATGATTAGGGCACTGGCGGGGCGGGCGTGCGACGCGCGCTGCTGATGCCCACCGGTGTCGCCAGCATCTGCCCACGCATTGCGCCTTCGCCGGCATTGGGATCGGTCGGTGCGGCGAGTATCTGACGAATCACATCCATCCCCTCCACCACGCGGCCGAAGGCGGCAAAGCCGTCAGGGTCGCCGCCCGATCCGGCCGGCTGCGCATCCAGGCTGATCAGATCGCCGACGACGATGAAGAAATCGCCACGCGCCGTCCCCGGTGCTCCGCGGGCGAGGCTGATGGTGCCGTCGGTATGCGACAGGCCGGTCTGGCTGGTCGGCTCATGCGCCACCGGCGGCAAGGTGCGCGCCGGCAGGTTGCGCGTGCCGAACTGCACCAGCCCGTAGCCGCGACCGAGATCGAGCGCGCGGTAAAAGCCTGTTCCGTCGAGCTTGCGCTGGTCGACATAGCGCAGGAAAGCGGCGGTCGAGACCGGGGCGCGCTGCGATTCGAGCTCCAGCACGACCGGCCCGAGCGCGGTGGTCAGCGTGACGCGCACGGTCTCATAGACCGGCGCAGGCGCAGATGCAGCGGGCGGCGCGACCGGGGCAGGGGGTGGACCATCCTGCGCGCCTGCGGCGGTGGCGAGTGCGGCGGCAAGGGCGAACATGGCGGGTTTCAGCATGGCAGCCATCCTAAGCCGCCAGTGCTGAACGGCAAGTGTCCCGCTAGCGTCCGATCGCCTTGGCACGGCGGCGCTGCACGCTCGATCCGATGCCCATCGCCTCGCGATATTTGGCGACCGTGCGCCGGGCGATCTCGCAGCCATCCTTGGCCAGCAGCTCGACCAGCGTATCGTCGGACAGGATGGCGTTCGCCTCTTCTGCATCGATCAGCGCCTTGATCCGGCTCTTGACCGCCTCGGCAGACATGCCGCCTTCACCGTCGACCGCCATCACGCCGCTCGAAAAGAAATATTTGAGCTCATAGAGACCGCGTTCGCACGACAGATATTTGTTGCTGGTAACGCGGCTGACGGTCGATTCGTGCAGGCCGACAACGTCAGCCACCTGGCGTAGCGTCAGCGGCCGCAGCGCGCCGACACCGTGCAGGAAAAACCCCTCCTGCTGCTTCACGATCTCGCTGGCGACCTTGATGATCGTCTGCTGGCGCTGGTCGAGCGCCTTGATCAGCCAATTGGCGCTGGCGAGGCAGTCGGCGATCCATGCCTTGGGCGCCCCCTTGCCCGCCTTGGCAGAGAGTTCGGCATGATAGCGGCGGTTGACCAGCAGCCGCGGCAACGTCGCGCCATTGATCTCCACCGACCAGCCGGCAGCGGTCTTGCGCACGAACACATCGGGCACCACCGGCGTCGCATCATTGGGGGCGAAGCGCAGGCCGGGCTTGGGGTCATAGCCGCGCAGTTCGCGGATCATGTCCGCCATGTCTTCCTCGTCGACCCCGCAACGCTTGCGCAACTGGGCGATCTGGCCCTTGGCGAGCATGTCGAGGTTGGCGATCAGCATCGCCATGCAGGGGTCGTACCGGTCTGCTTCCTTGGCCTGCAGCGCCAGACATTCGGCCAGATTGCGCGCACCCACTCCCGTGGGATCGAACCCTTGCACTACCGACAGCACATCCTCGATGCGTGCCCGCGGCACGCCCAAGCGCGTCGCCAGTTCGCCAAGATCGGCATCGAGATAACCGGCATCGTCGATCGATTCGATCAGCGCCAGCGCAATCGCCAGTGCAGGGCCGCTGAGGCTGGCACCCGCCTGTTCGGTCAGATGCTCGCGCAGCGTCTGTTCGGCCCCGCCGAAACTGTCGAAATCGATCGCCTCGCCGTCGCCGCCCGAGCCGAAGTCGCCGGCATAGTCAGTGCCGGCAGACAGGTCCGGCTCACCGCCCGTCTCGCCGCGCCCGGCATCGCTATCCACCACCGAATCGCTCGGTGAATCATGATGGAAGGTCTCGGCCGCATAATCGACGTCTAGGCTGGCACCTGCATCGCTGCCCGATTCAAACTGCCGGTCGGTGGCGGTCGCCATGTCGCTTACCGTCGGAGCGGCGATTTCCTCGCTGCTCTCGCGGCCATTTTCCAGCAGCGGGTTCTTGGCCAGCTCGTCCGCCAGCACCCCTTCCAGCTCGAGGTTGGACAGCGCCAGCAAGCGGATTGCCTGCTGCAGCTGCGGCGTCATCACCAGCGATTGCGATTGCCTGAGGTCGAGGCGGGGCGCGAGCGACATGGCTGGCGTCGCTAAAGCGAGAAGCCTTCGCCAAGGTAAAGGCGGCGCACCTCCGGGTCGGCGACCAGTTCCTGCGGGCTGCCCGCAAACAGCACCCGCCCGTCGTAGATGATGCAGGCGCGATCGACGATATCCAGCGTCTCGCGGACATTATGGTCGGTGATCAGCACACCGATATCGCGGGTCTTCAGCTCTTTGACGAGATCGCGGATGTCCGCGATGGAAATCGGGTCGATGCCCGCAAAGGGCTCGTCGAGCAGCATGATCGACGGATTGGCGGCCAGCGCACGTGCGATCTCGCAGCGCCGACGCTCCCCGCCGGACAATGCCATCGCGGCCGAGCTGCGCAGGCGGACGAGGCCGAATTCCTCGAGCAGCTGCTCCAGCCGCGCCCGGCGGGCGTCCTTGTCAGGTTCGACGAGTTCCAGCACTGCACCGATATTCTGCTCGACGGTCATACCCCTGAAGATCGATGTTTCCTGGGGCAGGTAGCCAAGGCCGAGAATGGCGCGCCGGTACATCGGCAACGTGGTGATGTCTTCGCCGTCGAGCATGATGCGGCCCGAATCGGGTTTGACCAGGCCCATCACCGAATAAAAGCAGGTGGTCTTGCCGGCGCCGTTGGGGCCAAGCAGGCCGACTACCTCGCCGCGGTCTACCGACAGCGACACGTCGGACAGCACGGTCCGCTTGTCATAGCTCTTGGCCAGGCTGACCACGCACAGGCCGTGGCGTTCGGCCATGTCGGCAGCATCGGCGCGCGAAGCGACGGTTCCGGCGATGTCGTTCATGGTCGGAACCGGCCCTCATCCATGGGCACCATGCCCTTTCGTCGTCTGGCAGGATATTTGCAGGGAAATCAAGATTGCAAGCGATGGCCCGCAATCAATTCCGGTCCGGCACCGTGAATCGCCCGGTCACGCGCCCGCCCTGGCTGCTAACGCTGCCCGGAGCGGAGCCGGCAACGGGGGTGCCGCGGCCATCGACACTGGCCCGGCCGGAGGTCAGATCGATCACCAGCCGCCCGCCGTTCAGCCGGTTGGCCCCCTGCACCAGTTGCACATTGCCGAGCATGGTGATGATCCGCCGGTCGAGATCATAGATGGCGCTGTTGCCGGTCGCCCGGTCGGCCCCTTTGGTGACGGTAACGCCGCCGACTGCATCGATGCGGTTGACGTCGACGCCCGATGCATCGCTGTAGGCGACTGTCATCCGCGCGGCGGTCAGCGTCAGTCCCGCCTGTTCGACCACGACATTGCCAGCGATCACCACCCGGTCGGCGCGCGACTGCACCTCGATCGAATCGGCGGCAAAATCGACTGGCGCGTTGCTGTTGTGATTGATCAGCGCCTGTGCCTGCGCACCATCGCCGACGCCGGACAGCATCAGCGCCAGTGCAGTCAGACCGAACCCGGTGGCGCCGAAAGCAATCGCCCGTGCGGGCCGGGAAGAGGCGCGGTTGCGGTGGTTCATTATCTCAATCCCTGGTCGATGCGCAGACGCGCATTGCCTTGCAGCCGGACGACCCGCCTGTCGAGGTCTGCCGAAATGCTGTTGGCGCTGAACCGGCCGATCGGCAAGGTGCCGGTTACCGGCGCGCCGCTGCGTAAGGTGCGGTCCTTAAGGTCGATGGCAACCGCGCCGGTCTCCAGCCGATAGCCGTCTGCACCGACAAAGCGCAGGTTACTGTCGACCATCACCCGGTCCTGGCGCGGGTCGAACTGGCCGCTGTCGGCGGAGAGGGTGGCCGGGCCATCGCTCAGCACCATCATTGCCGAAAGATCCTGCATGCGCACCACCGGGTCGGCCGCGCTTTTCTGCACGGCATTGCCGGCGGAAATGCTGAACGGTCTGCCGCTGCTGTCGGTGCCGGAATAGCGCGCGGCTTCCACCCTCAGGCGTTGCGGAGAAATTTCGATACTGTCCTTGGCAAGCAGGAAGCCGATGTCGCTGCGCTGGCCGAACGGCGCGAACAGCAAAACGGCGCACAGGGCGCCGATCGCCATCGGCAGGCCGATCTGCAAAAGCCGAATCAGCCGGTCATGGCGCCCGCCACCCGCCGCCCAGGCCCGGCGGCGATTGCGTGCGACATCGGCCTCTATCGACATGGCATGCTCACCCGTGCGCGAAAATGTCGATCTCCGGCCAGCCGGCGAGATCGAGTCGGGCGCGCACCGGCAGGAAATCGAAACAGGCCTGCGCGATGGCGGTCCGCCCCTCGCGCTCCAGCTTGATGTCGAACGCCGCCTTCAGCGCATGCAGGTAGCGCACGTCGCTCGCCGCATAGTCGCGCTGGGCATCGCTGATGTCGGGTGCACCCCAGTCGCTCGACTGCTGCTGCTTCGACAGTTCCTGCCCCAGCATCTCGCGGCACAATTCCTTGAGGCCGTGACGGTCGGTGTAGGTGCGGGTCAGCCGGCTGGCGATCTTCGTGCAATAGACGGGCCCAGCCTCGATACCGAGATAACGTTCGATTGCGGCGAGGTCGAATCGCGCGAAATGATAGATTTTCAGCCTGCCCGGGTCGCCGAGTACGGCCTTGAGGTTCGGCGCGGCATAGCTGCTGCTGGGCCCGAAGCGGACGAGGTGCTGGTCCGGTCCGCCGTCGCTCAGCTGCACCAGGCACAACCGGTCGCGGCCCGGCAGCAGGCCCATGGTTTCGGTATCGACGGCGATCGGGCCGGGGCCCAGCACGCCGGCTGGCAGGTCTTCTTCATGGAAATGAACAGTCATCGTGCCCGGCCTTAGGGCAAGTGGAGCAACGCCTCAATGCCCGCCACGGATAAGCAAGCACAGCCACCCGCGCCGCCAAACCGTCGCCAGCGCCAAATGCCCTTCGCAACGGGCGGATTTTGCTGTATGTGATAGGTGGGCACGAAAATTATTTTCGTGACTCGTGGCACCGCATGCCCGTCCGTTCGGGGTGGTTAGCCAGATCTGGCCGGACGGAAAGTTGAGTGTTGATTGGCGCATGAGTTTTGATCGTGAACGTCGCGGCGGCGGCAAGGGTAGCAATCGTCGGGGCGGAAAACGCGACGATTTCGGTGGCGGAGATTTTTACGGCGGCGGCGGCTTCGGTGATGCGCCGCGCGGCGGTGGCTTCGGGGGCGACTTCGGCGGCGGCGGCGGGTACAACCGGGGCGGCGGCTTCGGAGATCGGGATCGCGGCGGTTTCGGCGGCGGTGACCGCCCGGGCTACGGCGGTGGCGGCGGTGGCCGTCCCGGCGGCTACGGCGGCGGGGATCGGGGCGGTGGCGGCGGCGGTTTCAACCGCGGCCCGCGCCCGCAGATGCCGGCACAGGTCGTTGGCGAAGGCACCGGTGTCGTCAAATTCTTCAATAGCGAGAAGGGTTTCGGTTTCGTTGCCCGCGACGATGGCGGTGAAGACGTGTTCGTCCACATCAGCGCGGTAGAGCAGGCCGGGCTGACCGGTCTTGCGTCCAACCAGACGCTGGCCTTCACGCTGGTCGATCGCAATGGCCGTATCTCGGCCACCGATCTGAAGATCACCGGTGAGCATCTGGCGGTCGATGCGCCGTCCGAGCGTCCACAGCGCAGTCGCCGTCAGCTGACAGGCGAGCGCGCCACCGGCGAAGTCAAATTCTTCAACGGCTCGAAAGGTTTCGGCTTCATCAAGCGTGACGACGGCGGGGCCGATTGCTTCGTGCACATCAGCGCGGTCGAGCGCGCCGGCATGCACGGCCTGAACGAAGGCGATCGCCTGGCGTTCGACATCGAAGTCGACGATCGAGGCAAATATTCGGCGGTCAACATCGCGGCGGGCTGATCCGCCGGACGACGGACAATCGCACCGGCTCCTGCCGGTGGGACATTTGAAGAGGGCCCCGGAAGCATCGCTTCCGGGGCCCTTGTTTCTTTGCAGGTCGCGCCAGGCTCAGGGTGCCTCGGCGGCATCCACCGTTGCGGTCACCGGCGGGGCGATGTCCGCTGAAATCGTGTAGGCGCCCGTGTCATTGCCGAGCGGGCTGGCGCGGATGACCACTGTGCCATCGGTCTGGAAGGTGATGCGCAGGCGGCTGTTGAGCCCGTCTTCCTCGCCGCCGCCATCGTCGTTGCTGGCAACGACGCTGTAGCCCAGCGGCGAGTTGGTGCCGGCTTCGAGGTAGGAATCGAATTCCTCCGAATCCATCTTGATCAGATATTCCTGCCCGGCCTGCCCGGTCAGCGAATAGAGGTGATAGGGCCGGCCGAGACCCGAAACGGTCAGCGCCGGATCGCCGGACGCGCTGCCGTCTGCATAGTCCTCGTAGCTCTCTGCATAGCCGCCGCTCTCGGTGATCACCGGGTCATTGTTGGTCAGCGTCCCCTGCACGGCCTTGCCGAGCGTCAGCGCCGTGGGGGTGGGGGCGGACGGCAGCGGCGGCAGCTGGGACAGCGCCAGCGTGAAATTGCCCACGCCTTCCTCGTTCAGCGCCCGCGCCCGAATGACATAATTGCCTGCGGTGTGCACGGTGGCGACCAGGCGGCTGTTGAGCCCGTCTTCCTCTCCGTCGCCATCGTCATTGGAGGCAAGCATGGTGAAGGTGCAGCCATCCATCCTGCCGATCTCCACGACCGGATCGAAGGTGGAGGTGTCCGCCGCCTGCAACGTCACCTGGATGCGCGTGTCGGCGGCCAAGGTGGTGGTATAGCTGCGAATGCGCGGATCGGGTGCGGGGCACTGCCCGGCGCGGGGCGCAACGATTTCGCCCTGCACGGACTGGCCCATGGCGATGGTCGCGGGCGCGGTGCGGCCACGGTTCTGCGCGGCGGCGGGCATAGCAGCCGCCACCAAGGCAGTTCCCAGCAAAATCTTGATTCTCAACGCCGACATGTCCTGTCCCCCTTGTCTGGCGACCGTCCGGACCATCCCGGAGCCCGGCCGCATCGGTCATGGCATAGCCCGCCATGGCTGTCGCTAACATGACCGAAATCACACTGCTGGCAAGCGTTATGACATCAGCCGATCAGCCGCTCCAGCGTGTCGATGCGATCGGCTTCCACCGCCGGCTTGTCGCGCCTGATCCGCGCGATTCGGGGGAAGCGCATGGCCAGCCCCGACTTGTGCCGGCGTGAGGCGTGGATCGAATCGAAGGCCACTTCCAGCACCAGGCTCTTGTCCACTTCGCGCACCGGGCCGAAGCGGGCCGTCGTGTGATCGCGCACATATTTGTCGAGCCAGCGCAGTTCCTCGTCGGTGAAGCCCGAATAAGCCTTGCCCACGGGCAACAGTTCGCCTCCGGCGGCGGGGTCGCCGGTCCAGCAGCCGAACGTGTAATCCGAATAGAAGGACGAGCGTTTGCCGCTGCCGCGCTGGGCGTACATAAGCACGCAATCGGCAGTCAGCGGGTCGCGTTTCCATTTGTACCACAGGCCGACCTTGCGCCCCGCGACATAGGGCGAATCGCGCCGCTTCAGCATCACCCCCTCGATCGCCGCATCGCGCGCCGCCGCCCGCAACCGTGCCAACGCATCGAAATCCGCGGCCTCGATTAGTGCGGACAGGTCGAAACGGTGTCCGGGCAAGTCGGGGATCAGCGATTCCAGCCGCTGACGCCGGTCGCTCCACGGCAGCGGTCGCAAATCGTCGCCAGCCACCTCCAGCGCGTCGTACAGGCGCACGAAGGCCGGCGCGTCGCGCAGCATCGCGGCGCTTACCGTCTTGCGCCCCAGCCGCTGCTGCAGCGCATTGAAACTGGCCGCGCCGCCTTCGACGCCGCCCTGATCGGTGCCCCGTACCAGCAGCTCGCCGTCGAGCACCGCTTCCAGCACGAAATCCCCGGCTACATCGGGAAAGGCGGCGGTAATGTCATCGCCGCCGCGGCTATAGAGCCGTGTTTCCCCGCCCCGCCGGACAAGCTGGATACGGATGCCATCCCATTTCCATTCGGCGGCATAGTCGGCGAGGTCGACCGTGCCGTCCTCCAGCGGGTGCGCCAGCATGAACGGGCGGAACAGCGGCCGTTGCGACAGATCGGGCAGCGCGGCACCGGTTTCGGCCCAGGCAAACAGCTCGGCATAGGGCGGCGACAGCGCGTGCCACACCTCCTCGATCGCCTCGACATCGCGCCCGAACGCCTGCGCCATCGCCGTCCGCGCCAGCCGCCCGGAAACGCCGACACGCATCCCGCCGGTGGCGAGCTTGATCAACGCATAGCGGGCGCTGCTGTCCAGCCGGTCAAGCATCGCCGCCAAGACGGCCGCGCCTTCGCCGCGCTTGGCGCTCTCCATCCGCCCGATCGCCTCGCCCAGCCCGATGTCGTCCTGCTGTCCGTTCTCGGGCCACAGCAGGGCCACCGTCTCCGCCGTGTCGCCGACATAATCGCGGCTCAGCCGGAACAGCAGCGGATCGACCCGCTCCTCGATCATCGCCCGCACCACGCCGGGCTTGATCGCCGGCAGATCGATCTCCCCGGTCAGCGCGGCGAGGGCCCAACCCCGGTCAGGGTCCGGCGTGGCACGCAGATAGTCGCCGATCAGCTTGAGCTTGGCGTTGCGGCTGCCGGTATAGACCAGCGCGTCGATCAGGGCAGCGAAGGCCTTCATGCTGCAATCATGGCTATCGCGGGCGGCGATTGCGAGCATCGTTTCGCGCTCAGCCCAGCAATTCCCACAATGCCCAGCCGCCGAGCGCGGCAAACAGCAGCGCGGTGGCGATGCGCATCGCCTTCAGCGGCACGATGCGGGTTATCCTGTCGCCCAGGAATACCGCAGGCACGTTGGCGATCATCATGCCAAGGGTGGTGCCGATGGTCACGGCCAGCACCGCCTGATGCTGGGCGCCCAGCGCGACGGTGGCGATCTGGGTCTTGTCCCCCATCTCCGCCGCAAAGAAAGCGAGGACGGTGGCGATGAACGCGCCATGCGCGGAAATGGCGGATTCGCCTTCATCCTCGTCGATCCGGTCGGGCACCAACGCCCAGGCCGCCATGGCGAAGAAGCCGAGGGCCACTGCCAGCCGGAACCAGTAGCCCTCGAGCAGGCCTGCCATCGTCACGCCCGCCCACGCGGCGAGCGCATGGTTGGCGATGGTCGCCACGAAAATGCCGGCGATGATCGGCAACGGGCGCTGGAAGCGGCAGGACAGCAGAATGGCGAGCAGCATCGTCTTGTCGCCGATTTCGGCGAGCGCGACGAGCAGGGTGGAGCTGAGCACTATATCCATTTGGTCGAATTCCGGGCCGGGCGGATAGTGGACGCGACAACGAAGCGCCCTTCCGCCCGGCCAGGCAGAGGGTGCATCGTCATCGGTCTCGCTGCAGGTGGCAGGTGCCACCCCCATCGCGCCACGACCTCTCGGCCGACCATGTTGACGCGACATCTGCGGATGCTGGTCCGCAGCCGGCTACTCCCCGGTTGACCGGGGCCGGATAGGCATTGCGCCGGCCACGGTCAAGCCGCGCCCGCGCCCTGGACCATCGGAAGAACGGTCCGCGCCGGTCGCTCTCACCCCTTGCGGCTGGTCTCGAACAGGAACCACGCGCGTTCCTCGGCCTGGTCGGTCCAGTCGTCCAATATGCCGCTGGTGGCATTATCCTTGGCGTCGTCGACGATATCCTTCGCCTCGCGCAGCGCCGCGACCAGTGCCAGATTGTCTTCGCGCAGCTCCGCAAGCATCGCATCGGCGCTGACGAAATCGGCGTCATTGTCCTTGATCGTCTGGCGGCGGGCAATGTCCCCGATCGAACGCAGGGTGGTGTTGCCCGTCTTGCGCACCCGCTCGGCAATCGCGTCGGTAGTGGCAAGGATCTGAGCCGCCTGATCGTCCAGCATCAGATGATAATCGCGGAAATGCGGGCCCGAGACATGCCAGTGGAAATTCTTGGTCTTGAGGTAGAGCGCGTAGCTGTCTGCCAATATGCCGTTGAGCGCATCGGCAACCGAGCGCGCATTCTTGCCGTCTAGGTCGGTCGGGGTATCGAGCTTGCTCGGGGTAACCATGGCCTGTGTCTCCTGTGTCTGATCCGGTCGTTACGGCGTAACACCGGACCGCAGCGATGGTTTCCATGGGTGTGCGGCAAAACATCTATCGCTGTGATCGACGCAATTGGTCACGGCGGGCCGCCCGCTGCGGGGTGCGCTGCCCTAGACGAAGCCGAGCGCGGTCAACGCCAGCCACAGGCCGAGCAGCAAGGCCAGGCCCCCGGTCAGATGGCGGATGGTGCGCACCGGCAGTGCGTCGAGTTCGGACGGGGTCAGCAGGGCGGTCGATGCTGCCGCCACCACCAGCCCCATCGCACCGCCGATGCCAGCCATCAGCGGGTCGAGGGTCCAGGCGGCGGTGGCGAGGATGATGAAGGGTGCGCTTTCGCCGAGCTGCGCGGCCAGCAAGAGTATGAAGGCGCTTGCCGGCCCGCGCGCGGAGGCCAGCAGCCGGGGTGCGACCGGACGCAGCGGCCATAGCGCGCTGGCGCCCGCCAGCAGCAGGGACAGCGCGAAGAACAGCAGCAAACCGGGTCCGCGCACCTGAGCGGCAATCGACGCGCCAAGCCATGCCGCTGCCGCGGCTGCGACCAGCCCGGAGGCAAGCATCGCGGCAAGGGCCAGCGACTGGCCACGCGTGTCGGCTATCGCGCGACCGAGCAGCCACCATCGCCCGCCGAAGCTGACCAGCGCGCCTGCCAGCAGGCCGATTATCAGGGCATCCATGCGCAGAATCCTGTCGGCGGCCCCGCCGCAGTCAGCGCCCCAGGCGCAGTGCCACCGACGCCAGCAGCGCCTGCTGCATGTCCTGTCGCACCGGTTCCAGCGTCACCGCATCGTCGAGCGCGTCGAGATAGCACAAGAGGGTCGCGCCGGCCGAATCCTGCGCTAGCGCCGATTCGAGCCGCCCGGCGATGCCGGCGACGGCGCCGAATCCGTGCGACTGGGCGATGCTGCGGATGTCGTCGACCGTCTCTACCAATTGTCGCACATTCAGCGACGCGCGGTTGGCAGCGATCGCCGCGATGCGCTGGTGCAGATCGGCGCGAATATGGGCGGCTCGGGCTTCGGTCAGGGCCATCGGCAACACTCCGGTGTCAATGGCGGGGAGACTGCGCCTCCACTGGTTAATGTGCCGATAACGACGGTATCGCCGGGTGAACGCCGACTCCTTGCTTGACAAAGCGGCCCGGCAGCGCCAATGCGCGCCGACTTGCGGGCGGCTTCGCGGCTGCCCCTTTTTCATTTCAACGCATTTGCGCAAGGATTTTGGTCATGGCCAAGCCGACCACCGTCAAGATCAGGCTCGTCAGCACCGCTGACACCGGCTTCTTCTATGTCACCAAGAAGAACCCCCGCACCCAGACCGAGAAGCTGTCCTTCAGCAAATATGATCCGGTCGTGCGCAAGCATGTCGAGTTCAAGGAAGCCAAGATCAAGTGATGCAGGGCTTGGCAGCCACGCTGCCATAGCTGTTGCGTCATCGCCGCGCAGGCGGGGTCAGGCTCGAGCGGGGTGCGGTCGAAGGCCGCGCCCTTTTTCGTGCATCGCGCACGCGTCGGTCAGAGCAAGGCCTCGACCGCCTCGATGAAGCGAATCACCGAAATCGGCTTGGAGACATAGCCTTCGGCACCGGCGGCGCGGATGCGCGCCTCATCGTCGCGGCCGGCATAGGCGGTCACAGCCAGAATCGGTGTTCTGGCGAGCGCGGGATCGGCCTTGATCGATGCGATCAGGTCCATGCCGCTGACATGCGGGAGCTGGATGTCCATCACGATCAGGTCCGGCCCGATGTCGGCTGCGCGGGCCATGGCGTCGCGGCCGTCGCGCACCGGTTCGGCGGTATAGCCGTGGGCGGTGAGCAGATCGCAGAACAGCCGCAGGTTCAGCTCATTGTCTTCGACCACCAGTACGCGCTTGTCGGCCATGCCGATTGACTTCCTTCCGCGTCAGACCTTGCCCGCGGTCGCCTCATAGGCCAAGGCTCGCGTGAAACAAAGGGCTGTGGCATCGCAGCCGACAGGACGCCATGGACCCGAATCGCCCGCCTGCTCCCCGCCCCGTCGACCCCGCCGTCCTGCTGCTCGGCGCGCTCGCCTGGGTTTGCGCGGATGACCGGCGTGCGGCGCGTCTGCTCGACCTTACCGGGCTGGATGCGAACCAGTTGCGGCTGCGCGCCACCGACCCGGCGATACTCGCGGCGACCGGCGAGTTCCTCGCCAGCCACGAGCCCGACCTCATCGGCTGCGCCGAGGCCCTGGACTGCATGCCGGGCGATCTCGTTGCCGCCACCCGTGCGCTTGCCGAAGGATAGACATGGCCCGCCCCCTGCTGATCACCGATTGCGACGAAGTGCTGATGCACATGGTGGTGCCCTTCGGCGCCTGGTTGTCCGACGATCATGACATCGAGTTCGCGCTCGAAGACGCGACCTTCGCCAACGCGCTCAAGCGCAAGGCATGCGGGACGCCGCTGCAGGCGATGGAAGTGTGGCCGCTGCTCGATGGCTTCTTCCGTCACGAAATGCACCGGCAATATCCGATCGCCGGCGCCCAGGCCGCGCTGGCGCGCCTTTCAACGCTGGCCGATATCGTCATCCTCACCAATGTCGGGCCCGAACATCAGGCCGCGCGGACCGAGCAGCTCGCCAAGGTCGGCATGCCCTTCCGCGTCATCGGCAGCCGCGGCGGCAAGGGCGATCCGGTCAGGGCGCTGCTCGACGAGATGCAGCCCTCGGTCGCAGCGTTCATCGACGATCTGCCGCAGCATCATGCCTCGGTCGCCGGTGCCGCGCCCGACGTCTGGCGGCTGCACATGGTGGGCGAGCCGGTGATTGCGCCCAAGATCCCCGCCGGTCGCCATGCACACGCGCGGATCGACGACTGGGCCGGGGCCGAAACCTGGCTGACATCCATTTTCCACGCCGGACAGCCCGCTCCGGCCATCCTCACGGAGATCGAATCATGACCGACAGCGTCGAAGTACGTCTGACCGAAGCCGGTTTCACTTTGCCCGAGGCGCTGGCACCGATCGCCGCCTATGTGCCGACTGTGCAGGTCGGCAATCTGCTCCACATTTCGGGGCAGGTGTCGTTCAAGGATGGCGCCATCGTCACCGGACGGCTGGGCGATGACATGGAAGTGGAGGCCGGGCAGGCTGCAGCGCAGTTGTGCGGGCTTATGCTGCTGGCGCAGATGAAGAAGGCGCTGGGCAGCCTCGACAAGGTCGAACAGGTGGTCAAGCTGGGCGTGTTCGTCACCTCCACCCCCGCCTTCAACCGCCAGCCCGAAGTGGCCAATGGCGCATCGGAACTGATGGTGCTGGCGTTCGGCGATGCGGGGCGGCATGCCCGTAGCGCGGTCGGTGTGCCGGCGCTGCCGCGTGGCGCGGCGGTGGAAATCGATGCCGTGGTGGCTGTGAAGCGCTGACGACTACCCATTGCCGGGGCGCCGCATCATATAGGGGATCATGGCCGACACCGATCCCCCCGTCATCGCCCGAATCGCGTCCGGCGTGGCTGCGGTCGATGCTGTGCAATGGGATGCGCTGGCCGGTCCGGACGATCCTTTTCTGAGCCATGCCTTTCTGGCGCTGCTGGAAGAGTCGGGCAGCGTCGGTCCGGGCACCGGCTGGCAGAGCGCGCCGCTGCTGATCGACGGCGCCGACGGGCGGCTGACTGCAGCCGCGCCCGCTTATCTCAAGAGCCACAGCCAGGGCGAATATGTCTTCGATCACAGCTGGGCCAGCGCGTGGCAGCGGGCGGGCGGGGACTATTACCCGAAGCTGCAGGTCGCGGTGCCGTTCACCCCGGTGCCCGGCCGGCGCTTGCTGCTGGGCGATGACACATCGGCGGCCACGCTGATCGCAGCGCTGGAAGCGATGACTCTGCAGAATCATCTGTCTTCGGCGCACGCCACCTTCGTCGCGCCGGACCAGCTCGGCGCGTTCGAAGCGGCCGGCTGGCTGGTGCGGCAGGACAGCCAGTTTCACTGGTTCGACCGCGGTTATGGCGATTTCGACGGGTTTCTGGGCGCGCTATCCTCCCGCAAGCGCAAGGATATCCGCAAGGAGCGTGCCACCGCGCAGGCGGTAGTGACGATAGAAGCGCTGACCGGGGACGCGATCCGGCCGGAGCATTGGGACGTGATGTGGGCCTGCTATCAGGACACCGGCGCGCGCAAATGGGGCCATCCCTATCTGACCCGCGCGGCCTTTACGCTGCTCGGCCAACGGATGGCGGATCGCATCCTGCTGCTGATTGCTTATGAGCGGCAGAGCGGCCGACCGGTCGCGGCGGCGCTCAATTTCATTGGCGGTAGCGCACTTTACGGGCGCTATTGGGGGTGCCTGGCCGACATTCCCTGCCTGCATTTCGAGCTATGCTATTATCAGGCGATCGATTTCGCGCTGGCGCACGGGCTGACCCGGGTCGAGGCGGGCGCGCAGGGGCAGCACAAGATGGCGCGGGGCTATGAGCCGGTGCCGACCTTTTCGGCGCATTTCATCCCGCACGCCGGCTTTCGCGCGGCCATCGCGGATTTTCTGGCGAGCGAGCGGCCTGCCGTCGATCAGGAACGCGCGTGGCTTGCCGAGCGATTGCCGTTCCGGGCAGACTGATCAGGCGGCGTTGGCGCGTGTTGCCGGCACCGCATGCAGCGCGGCGATCCACGCCCGCGCCTGACGCTGCGCTTCGGCAATGTCCTCGCGCCCCATCTCGGCCGCGATTTCGGCGCGCAGCAGTCCGCCTTCGCGCACACCGGCCAGAGCGGCGAGATTGAACCATTTGTGTGCCTCGATGAGGTCGACTTCGACCCCGTCGCTGCCGGTCGAATAGGCGATACCCAGTTCGAAATAGGCGTCCGGCTGGCCGCGTGAGGCAGCCGCCAGATTGCTGTCGAACAGGCTGGTGGCGGTAGAGAGCTTCATGCCCATGGATTTGGTCCCCGTTACGGAGCGACTTCGGCTCCGCAACCGACAATCCCGAATCGGCGTCAACAAATGGTTAACGCGATTAACCAAATATAATCCGGGCTTTAACCCACGGGTATGTTGTCGATCAGGCGGGTGTTGCCGATCCGGGCAGCAATGAACAGCCTGGCGCCGGCACCGTGCTGATCGAGCAGCGCCAGTGTCGCCCCGTCGCGCAGCTCGAGATAATCGATACTGTCGAAGCCGCCGGAAAGTATGGCCGAGCGGGCCGTCTCGATCGCCGGGCCGGCCGGTACCCCGCTGGCTATCGCGGCCGCTGCTTCGGCCATGGCGCGCGGCAGGATTGCCGCTGCGGCCCGCTGCTGCGGCGACAGGTAGAGATTGCGTGACGACATGGCGAGGCCATCTGCCTCGCGCACCGTCGCCACACCGCCGATTTCGATGCCGAAATCGAGATCGCCGGTCATGCGGCGGATGATCGCCAACTGCTGCCAGTCCTTTTCGCCGAACAGGGCGATGTCGGGACGGACCTGGTTGAACAGCTTGGCAACCACGGTCGCGACGCCATCGAAATGGCCCGGGCGCGCGGCCCCGCACAGCACCTTGTCGAGCCCGCCGACCGAAATGCTGGTGGCATGGCCGGACGGATACATGGTCGCCGCGTCCGGCAGCCACAGCAGCGCCACGCCCTCTTCGAGCAGCTTTGCGGCATCCTCCGCCTCGCGGCGCGGATAGGCGTCGAGGTCTTCATTGGGGCCGAACTGCTTGGGATTGACGAATATCGAGGCGACGACATGGTCCGCCTTGCGGCGCGCCTCGCGCACCAGCGTCAGATGCCCTTCGTGCAGCGCGCCCATGGTCGGAACGAAGGCGACACGGCCATGGTCGTGGCGCAGCGCGATCATCGCCGCATGCAGCCCCGGGAGAGTCGTGATGGTCTGCATTGCCCTTTGCCTTCCCTTTACCCCTTGCCCTCACTAGAGCAGGGCAATGCGAGGGGGCATGGTGACGCGCCCCTTCGCGTGCATGACCGCTTGCCAGAGGCCCCCTACCGCATGACCGCCGCCATCGCCCGACCGCATATCATTGTCTTTGCCAATGAAAAGGGCGGAACCGGCAAATCGACCTGCGCCGTGCACGTCGCTGTCGCGCTTGCCTCGCTGGGTGCGCGGGTGTCCGGGCTCGATCTCGACCATCGCCAGCGCACCTTCCACCGCTATCTGGAAAATCGCGTCGCCACCGCTCGACGGCGCGGCGTTACTTTGCCGACGCCACGCTTCGATGTGTTCGGCGGCGAGCCGATCGAGCGGCTCGGTGAAAAACTGCTGCCGCTGGCCGAGGGCGCCGATTTCCTGATCGTCGATACCCCCGGTCGCGACGATCCGCTGGCCCGGCACATGGCGACGCTGGCGCACACGCTGGTCACCCCGATGAACGACAGTTTCGTCGACTTCGACCTGATCGGTCAGGTCGATGCCGAAAATTTCAAGGTGCAGCGTCCCAGCTTCTACGCCGAGCTGATCTGGAATGCGCGCAAGACCCGGGCGACGATGGACGGCGGCACCATCGACTGGGTGGTGCTGCGCAACCGCATCCAATATCTCGAAGCCCGCAACATGCGCCGGGTGGGCGAGGCGATGGGCGAACTGTCGCGCCGTGTCGGCTTTCGCGTCGTCCCTGGCCTGTCGGAGCGCGTCATCTTCCGCGAATTGTTCCCGTCGGGGCTGACCCTGCTCGATCGCGGGCATCTCGGCGAGCTCGGCACTAGCCACATCGCCGCGCGACAGGAATTGCGGGAGATGCTCTCGGGCCTCGCCCTGCCGATGCCCGGGGCCGGTGCCAACGCTGCACTCGCGGCCAGCGGTTGAAGGAACAGCGCAATGGCCCCGCACCGTTTCGACCAGACCCTGCTGCGCGAATATGACATCCGCGGCATCGTCGGCCAGACGCTGCACGCTGCCGACGCGCGCGCCATCGGGCTGGGCTTCGGCAGCCACGTCCGGCGCAACGGCGGCAGCCGGGTGGCGGTCGGCTATGACGGTCGCCTGTCCTCGCCGATGCTGGCCGATGCGCTGATCGAAGGGCTGATGGCGACCGGCTGCAGCGTGCTTTCCATCGGGCAGTCACCCACGCCGATGCTTTATTTTGCGTGCCACGCGCTAGAAGCGGATGGTGGGATAGAGATAACCGGCAGCCATAATCCCCCCGACTACAACGGCTTCAAGTTCATGGCGGCGGGCGCGCCATTTTATGGCGAGCAGATTCAGGCGATCGGCGCGATGGCCGCCGCCGCCGACTGGGTCAGCGGCAGTGGTGCGGTCGAACCGGTGCAACTGCTCGAAGCCTATGTCGATCGTTTGCTGCAGGGGTTCGACGGTCCGGCGCTGCGCATCGGCTGGGATGCCGGCAATGGCGCGGCGGGGCCGGTGGTCGAGGCCTTGGTCAAGCGGTTGCCGGGCGAACATGTCACCCTCTTCACCCAAATTGATGGACATTTTCCAAACCACCACCCTGATCCGACCGAGGAGAAGAATCTGGCGGACTTGCGGCGGCTGGTCGCGGAGAGACGGCTCGATTTCGGGGTCGCATTCGATGGAGATGGCGACCGGATCGGCGTGATCGACGGAGAAGGCCGGGTAATCTGGGGCGATCAGCTGCTGCAGATCTACGCCGAAATGGTGCTTCAGGACCTGCCGGGCGCGACCATCATTGCCGACGTCAAGGCCAGCAACGCGCTGTTCGATCGCGTTGCCGCGCTGGGTGGCGTGCCGCTCATGTGGAAAACCGGGCATAGCCTGGTCAAGGCCAAGATGAAGGCAACCGGCGCTCCGCTGGCCGGAGAGATGAGCGGCCACATCTTCTTCGCGCACCGCTGGTACGGGTTCGACGACGCGCTTTATGCTGCGGTGCAACTTATCGAAGCGGTCGGCCGCCTGGGTCGTTCGGTAACAGAGATGCGCGGTGCGATGGCGCCGATGGTCAATACGCCGGAGCTGCGTTTTCAGGTCAATGAAAGCCGCAAGTTCGCTGTCATCGATGAGGTGCTCGAGCGGCTGACGGTTGCAGGTGCAACCGTCGATCGCACCGACGGGGCTCGGGTTTCCGACGCTGACGGCTGGTGGCTGCTGCGTGCTTCGAACACGCAGGATGTGCTGGTCGCCCGTGCAGAGGCGTCGGATGAAGCCGGACTTGCCCGCTTGCTGGCGCAGGTCGATGCCCAGTTGGCAGCCAGCGGGATCGTCAGGACGGCCGCCTGATCAAGTTGCAAATTTTGCAATGCAATTTGTTTATTTCGCAGTTGCAGCATGACCGGGCATGGCCCATATCAGCCATGCCTTTCGAGGCACTCTCTCCCAATCCTCCTCAGGGCCGCCTTCGGGCGGCCCTTTTTTTCGCCTGAGGGCCGACCGTTGAAAGGCCGGATCAGGCCGGGCGGGCGGCCTGTTCCGGGGGAAGCGGCTGGAAATCGCGAACATCGGCAATGAACAGCGCTGGCAGCGCGATGGCGCGCGACCGGTCGGCTTCGACATGCGCATAGGTCAGCGCCATGTCGGTCAACCGCTCGTCCTCGCGGAAAATCGCGACATGGATGGTAAAGCTGCGGCGCCCGAAACGGGCGACGCGCGCGGCGACGGTGATCAGTTCATCCAGTTCGGCGGACGCGTGATAGTCGAGCTCGGCATTCACCACGACGATGTCCGAGCCATATTGGGCAAAGAATTGTCCCGGCTGGCCGCCACCCATCGCCCTGAACAGCTCGGTCACGCCGATGTCAGCGTAGATCAGGTAGTTGCCGTTGAAGACGATGCCCTGATGATCGACCTCGTTGAACCGCACGCGCACGTCATGGCGCACGGCGAACTGCTGTTTGGCGATGGTCCACCAGCTGCGATCCATGATGCGGTGCTTAGGCGCTGCCGAGCGGCGCGCAGGCGGCTTCCAGCCAGGTCCGCTCGTCGGCGTCGAGTCCGGTGCCAAGCTTGTCGAGGCAGGCGGCATGATAGGCATCGACCCAGCGCTGCTCGGGCCCGGTCAACAGCTCGAGATCGATGAGATTGCGGTCGAGCGGCGCAAAGGTCACCGTCTCGAAACCGAGCATCGGCTGTTCCGCGCCGGCAAGCTCGCGTTCGACCACGAACACCAGATTCTCGATGCGGATGCCATAATGACCGGGCTTGTAATAGCCAGGCTCATTGGACAGCAGCATGCCGGCGCGCAACGGCTCCTCGGTCCCGGCCTGCCCGCCGGCGGGCTTGGCGATGCGCTGCGGGCCTTCATGCACCGACAGGAACTGGCCGACGCCATGGCCGGTGCCATGGCCATAATCGACGCCATCGGCCCACAAATGCATGCGCGCCAATATATCGAGCTGGCTGCCGCGTGTCCCTTCCGGGAAGATGGCGGTGGCGAGCGCGATATGCCCCTTGAGCACCTGCGTGTAGCGGCGGCGCATCTCCTCGCTGGGCTGTCCGACCGCGATGGTGCGGGTAACGTCGGTGGTGCCGTCGCGATACTGCCCGCCCGAATCGATCAGATAGAGCGTGCCGGTCTCCAGCGGCCGATTGGTTTCCGGGCTGACGCGATAGTGCATCAGAGCGCCATTGGGGCCGGCCCCGGAAATGGAATCGAACGACAGATCGACGAGCTCGCCCGAGGCGCGGCGGAACTGCTCGAGCTGGGCGGCTGCTGACAGTTCGTCGATGCCGCCCTTGGGGGCCTCGGCCTCGACCCAGCGCAGGAAGCGGGTCAGCGCGACGCCATCGCGGACATGCGCGGCCTTGATCCCGGCGATTTCGACCGGATTCTTGATCGCCTTGGGGAGGATGGTCGGGTCCCGGTGCCGCTCGACAATGGCGCCTGCCGCTTCCAGCCGCGCGATGATCGCGGCAACGGTGCGTTCGGGGTCAACCGCCACGCGCTTGCCGGCGAGGTGCGCGAGGCTCTCGGCAAAGGCCGCGCGCGGGGCGATGCGCACGGCGTTGCCGAGATGGCTGCGCACGTCGGCCGGCAGTTTGGCCTCATCGACAAACAGCTCGGCGGTGCCATCGGCATGGACCAGCGCGAAGGACAGCACCACCGGGGTACGGCTGACATCCTGCCCGCGAATGTTGAACAGCCAGGCCACCGAATCGAGCGCGGTCACCACCGTCGCATCGAGCTTGTGCGCCTTCAGCCAGTCACCGACATCGGCACGCTTCTCGGCGGAGGAGCGGCCGGCGACGGCATCGTCCTGCACCATCGCGGGGGCCGCACTCGGGGCGGGGCGGTCGGCCCATACCGCATCCACCGGGTTGGCAGAGACCGGCACCAGCGTCGCGCCGACCGGCTTCAGAGCCTTGTCCATCGCCTGCACCCACTGCTCGCCATGCAGCCAGGCATCATAGCCAATGCGCGCGCCATGCGGCGCATTGCCGGCCAGCCAGCCCGACAAGGTTGCCTTGGGCGTGTCGACATAATCATAGAGGTCGCCAGGCACCTGATCGCGCACCTGCAATTCGTAGCGCCCGTCGATGGCGATCGCGGCCTTCTCTGCCAGCACTGCCGCGGTGCCGGCCGATCCGTTGAATCCGGTCAGCCAGGCGAGGCGCTGCGCATAGGCCCCGACATATTCGCTCATATGCTCGTCGGAGATCGGGATGATGAAGCCATCTAGCCCCTGTCTCGATAGCTCGCTGCGCAGCGCGGCAAGCCGTTCGGCGGCAGGATGGGCGGAAGCGGGGCGGGCGAGCGTTGCGCTGTCTGTCGTCATGCCAGCGATATAGGCGCAACCCCCGCCGCTGGCAAAGCCGCGTTCAATCGAGCCGCAGGGTCATGAAGCGGCTGAACGGGTCCGGCCGATAGTCGGCAAAGGGCTCGCAATAGGCAAAACCGTGGCGCAGGTAGAGCGCGTGCGCGGCATCGAACGCGGGGGAGGAGCCGGTTTCGAGGCTGAGCCTGCCAAGCCCGCGGCGGCGCGCCTCGACGATGATATGCTCGAGCATCGCCGCTCCCGCGCCCTTGCGCTGATGCGCGGCATGGGTACGCATCGATTTCACTTCGCCCAGCATGGCATCATGCTGCTTGAGCGCGCCCATCCCGGCCAGTGCCGCACCGTCCCAGATCGACCAGAAGGTGACACCGGGCGCCTTCAGCCCCTCGATATCGAGAAAATGGCAACTGCCCGGCGGGGAATTGGCCAGCATCCCCGCGAAATGCTCTTCAAGCAGGGCGCGGATGGCGGTGCCGGAAAGATCGTCCTCGATGATGCGCATCACATCTCGTCGATCAGCTCGGCCAGCGTCGCCAGGCAATCTTCGGCGAGTTGCATCGACCGTTCGGGGCTCCAGCCCGCGAGCGGATCGGGCAGATCGCGGTTGTCCTTGAAGGGCATTTCCAGCGTCATCGCCACGCAGCCGTAGCGGTTGGCGAGCTGGTTGGTCGACATCGACAGATTGGCCTTGCCCGGTGCCGCGATGCCATAGCCCAGTTCGGTCTGGAAATCGGGGGTGCGCCGCGCCAGGGTCTCGCCATAGCGGGTGAATTTGGCGCCCAGCGCATCCGTCCAGTTGGGAATGCCTTCGAACCCCGCCAGGAACACTGCCGGAATCGCTTCGTCGCCATGCACATCCATGGCAAAATGGACTCCGCTCTCGTCCATCGCGTTGCGCACGCACAGCACCTCGGGCGCGCGCTCGGGGGTCGGCTCATGCCATTCGCGGTTGAGGTTCACACCGGCGAAATTGGTGCGCAAGTGGCCGCGCGCCGATCCGTCGGGGTTCATGTTGGGCACCACATGGATGCGGCATTTCTGGCGCAGCAGCCGACTGTGCGGATTGCCGGCATCGGTCAGCGCGGCGAGTGCGCCCTCCATCCACCATTCGGCCATCGATTCGCCGGGATGCTGGCGCGCGTAGAGCCAGACCTGCTTGTCGCCATCGCCCATTTCCAGGCAATCGATCGGCTGCCCCTCCAGGCTGAAACCGAGGGTGCGGTGGCTGACGCCGTCGCAGGCGGCGATTGCGGCGACCAGATCATGGTGCCGCTCCATCGAATAGGGCGCGAAATAGGCAAACCAGGCGATGCCCGTGGCAAGCGTGGCACGGATGGTGAGCGTGCCGCCATCCTCGGTCGCGTCATAGCTGGTTTGGGCGCATAGCCAGGTTTCGCGGTCCTCGCTCATCCGTGCGGCATAGCCCGGCCAGCCGTCAGGATAGGCCGAGCTGGCGAGGCCGGTGATGCGCAGAACCACCTCGGTCCCCGCCGGCGCGGACGCGCGGAAGTGAAACCATTGGTAGAAATCCGACTCGCGATCCTTGGCGATGGACAGCGTCGCTGTGCTGCCCGCAATGTCGTGGACGACGATGTTGCCGGAATCGAAAGCGGAGGCGATGGCCAGCTGGCTCTGAAAATGCGTCATGGCACGCTGATAGTTTCTCCGGAGCGGCCGGGGAAGTCGGCAAACAGCGCGCTTGCCAATTTGTCTGCGGCGAGGCCCGGTTGCGCCGCTGGCGTGCCGGAACGGGCCAGCCCCTCGGCGCGCCCTTCCCACAGCGCCAGCGCCTCGCCGCGCCGCACGATCTGCACGGTCATGCGCGTGGCGATGACATCGCGCCGGTCGGCGAACAGGCTGGTCAGGTCCAGCCCGACGCCGACCCCGACACCCGAGCGATAGCCGCCGGTGCCGCCGCCGACGCCCACGCTCACCCCGTTGCCGCGTCCGTCGGCCGGGCGTTCCGCGCGATCGATGCCGACCGTGACGATATAGTCCGCCTGGCCTGCTGTCGGCCCCTGCGCGGCACGATAGCCCAGCCGGTCGAGCTGCTGCGCTACCGCGGCCTGATAGCTGCGGTCGGCAAGGCTTGCGCTCTCGCCCGGCGCGGCATCGCGGGCAACGAGCGTGTAGCTGCCGGTCGGAATCGCCGCCGGCGTTTGGATGCGGTGGAAGCGCGTCACCTCGACCGGTGGCAATGCCGTGGCGCAGCCGGTGGCGGCAAGCGCGGCGGCGAAGGCGAGTGGGGCGGCATGATATGGGCGCATCGGATATCTACCTGATCAGGACAACGGCTCGGCCGCAGACTAGGCGCGGGTTCATGGCGCAGCAATGAACGAGTGCAGCGCCCTGTTCCCCCTTGCTCCGCCGATTTCCGCGGTCTGCGGTTGACTTTGCTGCGGTCACACCATAGTGGCGCGCCTTCGCCGACAGTTCCGGCCCGGAGAATCGCGCTCGCCGCGGGACGCTGGTCGATTGTCCGGTATCGCAATTGCAACGCTGTCAAGAAAGCCAGACCGATGAAGATCCGCAACAGCCTGAAGTCGCTCAAGGACCGGCACCGGGACAACCGCGTGATCCGTCGCCGCGGCCGCACCTATGTGATCAACAAGACCAACCGCCGCTTCAAGGCCCGCCAGGGCTGAGCGCGGATTGCAGCCTGATCGTTCAGGCTGCAAGGATGAGGTCGACGCCGCCGTCGGAGCAATCCGGGGGCGGTTTTGCTATGTCTGCTGGCGCATATGCTGCTGGCGCCTGCGTCAGGGGGAGGGTCCGACGAAAATGCCCAAAGCCGTCATTTTCGATGTGGGACAAGTACTGTTCCATTGGGACCTGCGCCACCTGTTCGCCAAGCTGATCGACGATCCGGCCGAGGTCGAGCGATTCGTCACCACCGTCATCACCCCTGAATGGCATTTCCAGAGCGATGCCGGTCGTCCGCTCGACGAGATGATTGCCGAGCGGATCGGTGAATATCCCGACCATGAAGCGCTGATTCGCGCCTATGCGGCCCGGTTCGTCGAGACGATCCCGGGGCCGGTGGCAGGGATGCACGCATTGGTCGAGCAACTCGCCGCAGATGACGTGCCGCTGTTCGTCATCACCAACTTCGGCCATGAATTCTGGCACGACTTCCACCCGACGCAGCCGCTGTTCGGGCATTTCCGCGATATCCTCGTCTCGGGCACCGAGAAAATCGCCAAGCCCGATCCGGCGATCTACCGGCTGGCGCTCGAGCGGTTCGGGCTCAGCGCGGATGAGGCGCTGTTCATCGACGATCGCGCCGACAATATAGCCGGCGCAGAGAGCGTCGGCATCGCCGGGCATGTCTTCGTGGATGAGCCGACGCTGCGGCCATGGCTGCGCGGACACGGCCTCCCCGTCTAGGCGGTTCGGTCTAGGCCATCCCCAGCTGCGTCAGGATGAAGGCCTGTTCCTCGGCATCCTCGCGCAGACTCTCGAACCGGCCGGATTTGCCGCCATGGCCTGCGCCCATGTTGGTCTTGAGCAGCAGCAGATTGCTGTCCGTCTTGGTCGCGCGCAGTTTCGCCACCCACTTAGCGGGTTCCCAATAGGTGACGCGCGGATCGTTGAGGCCGGCGGTGACGAGCAGCGGCGGATAGGCCTGCGCGCGCACATTGTCGTAGGGGGAATAGCTCGCGATCAGGTCATAGGCGTCCGCATCCTCGATGGGGTTGCCCCATTCGGGCCATTCGCCCGGCGTCAGCGGCAGCGATCCGTCGAGCATGGTGTTGAGCACGTCGACGAAGGGGACATGCGCCACGGCGGCACCGAACAGTTCCGGCGCCATGTTGATCACCGCGCCGACCAGTTCGCCACCCGCGCTGCCGCCGGCGATGGAGATGCGGCCGGCGCTGGTCCAGCCTGCGTCGATCAGGCCCTGCGCCACGTCGATGAAGTCGTGGAAGCTGTTGGTGCGCTGCTGCTGCTTGCCGGACAGATACCAGTGCCGCCCCAGGTCGTCGCCGCCGCGGATGTGGGCGATGGCGTAAACGAAGCCGCGATCGACCAGGCTGAGGCGGGTGGTGGAGAAGCCGGGGGGGATGGCGATGCCATAGGCGCCATAGCCGTAGAGGTGGAGAGGACGCAGAAGGTCCTGACCTATGTACGCCTTCTTCCAGATCAGGCTGACGGGTATCATGGTACCGTCGCGCGCCGGGAGCATCAGCCTCTCCGTGGCATAATCGGCGGCGTCATAGCCCGAGGGGACCTCCTGCACCTTGCGCACGACCATGGTCCGTGCCGCCACGTCATAGTCATAGACGGTGCCCGGCGTGACCATCGATTCATAGCCGAGCCGCAGCACACCGGTGCGATAGTCGGGATTTTCCCCCAGCGCCGCGTCATAGCTGGCCTCGGGAAAGGCGATGCGCTCGATGCGCGCCGGATCGTCGTAATAGCGCAGCTCGATCTGGTCCAAGCCCTGCTCGCGGCCCTCGATCACATAGAAATCGGCAAAGGTGGTGACGCCGGTCAGGTAGAAATCGTCCGATCCCGCGATCAGCGTGGTCCATTCGCCCGGCGCGTCGAGCGGCGCGGTGGCGAGGCGGAAATTGGGGTGGGTGTCGTTGGTGTGGATGAACAGGGTGCCGTCATGCTCCTCGACATCATATTCCACGCCCTTGCGCCGGGCCGCGACCAGGATCGGCGTGGCCAGCGGATCGTCCGCAGGCAGCAGCCGCACCTCGCTGGTCTCATGATCGCCGGTCGACAGGATGATGAACCGCTCGGACTGGGTCATCGCCACCCCGGCGTTGAAGCCCTCCTCGGGCTCGTCATAGAGCGTCACATCCTCCGCCGCCGGGGTGCCGAGCCGGTGCAGCAATATCGTGCGCGTGCGCCAATTGTCGTCGACCCGGCCATAGAGCAAAGCCGATCCGTCGGCGGTGAAGACGAGATTGCCGAGCGTCCCTTCGACGCTGTCCTCCCCCCATGTGCCGCGAACGCCGGGCACCGCGTCCGGCAGCGCGGCGCCGCTGGAAAGATCGCGGAAATAGACGGTGTAGCGTTCCGACCCGTTGGTATCGATCGAATAGGCGAGGCGGGTGCCATCCTTGCTGATGTCGAGCGCGCCGAGCCGGAAATAGGCATGCCCCTCAGCCAGTGCCGGCTCGTCGAGGATGCACTGCGGCGCGCCGGTGGGCGCGCCAGCGGCATCCACCGCCTGCCGCCACCAGGTGCGATACTGCCCGCCCACGGCAAATTCCCGCCAGTACAGCCAGTCCCCGTCGCGCACCGGCACCGACTTGTCATCCTCCTTGATGCGCCCCTTCATCTCCTGGAACAGGGTTTCGACCAGCGGCTGATGCGGCGCCATCGCCGCCTCGAACCAGGCATTCTCTGCATGGAGATAGGCGAGGATGTCGGGATCGGACACCGTCGGATAGGCGGGGTCGCGCAGCCAGGCATAATCGTCGGTCAGCGTGCGGTTGTGGTGCGTGGCGCTGTGCGGGCGGCGGGCGGCAACGGGGGGCGATGTGATCATCCGGGCGGACATAGCGGCGGGGGGCGGGGGTGCAAGGGGGGGCGGTGGTTCGCGCCAAGCCGCCAAGCCGCCAAGAGGTAGCCCTGCGGTTCCAGCAAAGCGCATGACAGGTCGGCCGTGGGTGGCCGAGGGAGGCGATGGCCGGGCGGTCGGCCTTATCGGCCCAGCATCTCCAGCCGCTCATCCTCCGTGCAAAGCGCAATTTCGGCCAGCGTGTGCTGCCCTTTGGCGTGGGCGATGCAGGCCAATATGCTGCGCACGGCGAGATCGTCCTGCGCGATGGCAAGATCGCGCAGCGCCAGCGGCAGCAATGCCGCCCACCCGTCCCGATACGCTGCCTCCAGTGCCGCAGGCACCGGCGGGTTGCCATCGGAAAGGCGACCCTCCTCGATCGAGGCCAACAGCGCGTAAGCCCGCCAATCCGGCGATGCGCGCCCTTCGATCACCTGCACAATCGCCCCGACCGCCGCATAGGACGCCGAGTTGACGGTGCCCTGATGGCAGAGCCTGTCCCACAGCTCGTCCGCGGCAGCGTCACCGCCTCCATCCCGCCAGGCCGCTATCGCGGGTCGGGGATCGTAAGGTTCACCATCGGCGTCAAGCCAAGGGCTGGCGGGAATGGGGGGCGTTGTGGTCATCCGCGTGGACATAGCGGCGGGGGGCGGGGGTGCAAGGGGGGCGGTGGGCCGGAAGGGGGGAGCGGACGAGTTGGTGTCAGGCCAGCAGGGAATACATCAGACGTTCATTCGATGTCGGTTCCGGCAGCAACGCCCCCCCAACTAAGTCGTAGCTGATCACGTGACGGCTTTCTAAAGCAGCCGCTCGGCGTCGCGTTGGATCTGGATGCTCGCCTCCGCGTTAGCGGCGATGGCGGTCTGGAAAGGCTATGACCTGACCTTCGCGTCGCGGCGAAGCCTCGCCATCCGACGAAGCGAGCTTCAGCGTCACGACCTCAGCCGCATCGCGATTGAACCACCCCGGTGACAGACCGCAAAGCAGCTCGATATCGGTCGCCGATATCGTGAACTCGGTCGCGAGCAGGTCTGCTTTGCTGCGCACGCCGTTGTCGACGATCAGGTTGAGGCTGTCACGCAAAGCTCGCGGTTGCTGGACGGGCCAGTGCTGATCCAGCGGCTCACCCTTCGACCAGCCCTTCGCCGAATAGAGCTTGTACAGCTGACGGGACAATTCTTCCGGAATAATGTCGAGATCAGATAGACGCTTGATTTGCGCTTTGATCGAAACCCGCCACCTTTCCTTGAGACTAGCTAGCACCGCAAGCGAGCAGCGGCGAACCTCATGTGGATAGCTAGTCGAGGGCATGAGGAAGGCGCTACCGAGCCGAAAGGCTTGGCGCTCAATTACGCGGAGGTTGGCTTTGAATTCCTCGACCGGCACTGATCTATGGAGGATGGCGTGCGCCAGCTCGTGCGCCGCATCCATCTGCCTGCGAGGAAAGGACATCTTGTCAGTCGCGAGAAGCACATGCGGCCGGCCATCAATTGGTGACCAGCTACAAAGACCATCGAGCTTCGTCGTGTTCATCGGGATGGTGGCAACAACAATGCCGACGCGCTCCATCAAGGTGACCATATCGCCGCTCGGTCCCTCGCCGAGGTTCCAGTGCCTACGCAAATCGAGTGCTATCTGCTCGATGTCCGCGTCACGCAGCTGGGTATAGTCGGCGCCCGCCAAGACATCGGGAATATCGACTTCGGGTAGATCGACATAATGGCTAATAATGTAGCTGGCTTCGTGCAGCCACTGCATCTGGGCCTTCTGATACTCCAAGTCGCGAACAAGGGTGCTCGACAGCGAACGCAAGAAGGTCGGACGGTCACTCTCGTAAGTCTCGCGCAGAAAATATTCCGGGCGAACTTGCATCTCGTCGGCGAGATGAAGAAGGGTAGCCGGGTCTGGGGTCTGGTCTGAATCCTCGTCTTCCCATCGTGACACTGCGCTGGCACTTCTATTTAGACGTCGGGCCAGCGCAGCGCGAGACGGGATGCGCCGCGCATTACGGATCTCGGTGAGCCGCGCCGGTATAAACCCTGGAGTACCAATTCTCATGGCTGGAATCCTTACGGCTTCGCACCCTTTTTGGGGTGCGAAGCGGAGAAAAATCAGCGTCTGTCGGTGCGACCGACTTATGCGTGCGAGCCGTTCTCGGCATCGCTATCCGGGCGATTCTCCGGAGGCAAGAACAGCTTGCGCGTCTTGCGGAGCTTGACGTCTGCACCGCGGTCATCGGAACCATTGGGGCCATCCGGGGCTTCGCCACCTTCGCCGTAGCCGCGGAGGAAATCTTCGAGCGACTCGTAGAAGGTGAAGTCCTTGTAGTCGGCGCCGATGACGCCGACAGCGATTTCCTCGATCATGCCCGCATTGTTGCGATCGCGGGCGGTGAGGAAGAGCACGAAGATATCGTTAGCGCGCAGGCTCTTCGGATCATCGAACATGCTCGGCTGAAGATGCCAGTTCAATGAAACGCCGGCGGCACGAGACATGTTCTTCGCAGGCATCTTGCGCGGCTCGGGCATCGCGGCGAAACCGAGGATGACGCCGACCTCCAGACCCTGAAAGCGCGCGAAGGGCTGATAAACGCGCAACTCGGTTCCGGGCATGATGCCGTCCTCGACGAGGTGGCCACCATGAAGCTGGACAACCTCTTCGTAACCCTGCTCCTGAAGGCGAAAACGGATCTGACCTTCGACCTCGCGGCTGCGCTTGGCGTTCAGTGGAATGTTCGACTTCACAACCTCGTGCGCCTTGAACGCCTCAGCGCGATGACGATCTTCGAGGTCGATCCACAATTCCTTCGGAACGGTGTCGAGTATGGTGCGACGAATATCCATGAAGCAGTGCCCCCGTTGGCGATACGGGATTTGTGTCACGAATCTTTGCGTATTGCAAGTGCCGATTGCAAAAAATGTGCGCCTAACGGCATCTGCTGCTGGAATTCGGGCACAATGAAGCGTCGCATCTATAATGTCCGGAAACCTGAGCGTACGACTAAAAGCCGACAGTCCGCACTCGGCCCCAAACAGGAAACTGAACGAGCGGCTGCCGTCGAGGGAGGCGGTGACGTATCATCATGAGTGAAACTGAGAGCGGCCCCGGGTCGAGCCCGGGGCGACGGGGTTTGTAGTCGACTGACACACCCTCACCCTCGCCGCCTTCGTCGGCTCTCCCTCTCCCGCAGGCGGGAGAGGGGTTGGCTGCGCACCCGGTCGCACCGCCTGCACAGCATCCCGCCGCCCCCCCAGCTTGACAGCCCCCGCCCGGAGCGGCAGCGGTTGGCGCGATCACCCCGCACAGGAGCGCACCCCTTGCCGCAGCTTGTCCTCATCCGTCATGGCCAGTCGCAGTGGAATCTGGAGAACCGCTTTACCGGCTGGTGGGATGTCGACGTGACCGAGAAGGGCGCGGAGGAGGCGCGGGCGGCGGGGCGGCTCATGCGGGACAAGGGGCTCGATTTCGACCTGTGCTTCACCTCGCTGCAGACGCGGGCGATCAAGACGCTGCACCTCGCGCTGGAGGAGATGCAGCGGCTGTGGCTGCCGGTGGAAAAGGACTGGCGGCTCAATGAGCGGCATTATGGCGGGCTGACCGGGCTCGACAAGGCGGAGACGGCGGCGAAGCATGGCGACGAGCAGGTCAAGATCTGGCGGCGCAGCTTCGATATTCCGCCCCCCGTTCTGGAGCCGGGCAGCGCCTTCGACCTTTCGGCCGACCGGCGCTATGCGGGCATCGCCATCCCCGCGACCGAGAGCCTGAAGGACACGATCGCGCGGGTGCTGCCCTATTGGCAGGCGCGGATCGTGCCGGAGCTCAAGGCCGGCAAGCGGGTGCTGATCTCCGCGCACGGCAATTCCTTGCGCGCGCTGGTCAAGCATCTGTCGGGCATTTCGGATGCCGACATCACCGGGCTGGAGATACCGACCGGGCAGCCGATCGTCTATGAACTGGCGGACGATCTGCGTGCGGTGGATCGCTATTATCTGTCCGAGCGCTAAGGGGGACGGGTGATGGCGACGCAGGCACCGGGCAAACCCGCGAGCGCCGAGGGGGTGGGCTTCATCCGCCTGCTGCGCGGCGACCCGGCGCCTCGGTTCCGGGTGCGGTCGGTCAGCAATCCCGGCTATAATTTCGATACGGTGGCGGGGCGGACGGTGCTGCTGTGCTTCGGTGGATCGGCGGGCAGCGATCTCGCCAAGCCTGCGCTGGCCGCGGCGCGCGCGCGGCCCGATCTGTTCGACGACACGCGTGCCAGCTTCTTCTTCGTTTCAAACGATCCGCAGGACGAAGCGCAGGCGCGGGTGGGGGACAGCTACCCCGGCTATCGCACCTTCTGGGATTTCGACGGCGCGGTGGCGCGGCTGTTCGGCGTGCTGCCGGCCGATCCGATGCCGGTGGACAAGGCGCCGTTCCGCCCGCTGTGGGTGGTCGTCGACCGGCAGTTGCGGGTGCTGGAGGTGATCCCCTTTGCCAGGGACCGCAGCGACATCGCCCGCGCCATCGCCGCGGTGGAGGCGGTGCCGGTGCCGCGCGCCGACGATCTTTCCCTCGTCCAGGCGCCGGTGCTGCTGCTGCCCAATGTGCTGGAGCCCGAGCTGTGCGCCGAGCTGATCGCGGGCTATCGGCAGGACGGTGGCGAGCCGTCGGGCTTCATGCGCGAGGAGAATGGCAAGACGGTGCTGCGCACCGACCCCGGCCACAAGCTGCGCCGCGACTGGACCATCGGCAATCTCGAGCTGATCGGCCGCTTGCAGGAGCGGTTCAAGCGGCGGATCGTGCCGGAGATCGAGCGGGTCCATTATTTCCGCGTGACGCGGATGGAGCGCTATCTGGTCGGCTGCTACACGGCGGAGGAGGGCGGGCATTTCCGCCCGCATCGCGACAATACCACCAAGGGCACCGCGCATCGCCGCTATGCCGTCTCGGTCAACCTCAACGAGGATTTCGACGGCGGCACGGTGAGCTTCCCCGAATATGGGCCGCGCGGCTACAAGCCGCCGCCGGGGGGCGCGCTGGTCTTCTCCTGCTCGCTGCTGCACTGCGTCGCGCCGGTGACGCGCGGCGAGCGCTTTGCTTTCCTGCCGTTTCTCTATGACGATGCGGCGGCGAAGATCCGGGAAGCGAACAACGCCTTCCTCGACGAGGGCCTGGGCGAATATCGCGCCTGAGCGCGGATTCCGTGCCTAGATAGGTTCAGAAGCTGCCGCTGATCGCCAGCACCCCGATCAGGTAGATGCGGCGGAACTGGCGTTCGCGAAAGTCGATCGGGCCGTCGCGGCGGTCGAGATAGACGTCGCGGCGCAGGTCGTCGCGCGTGTCGATGAGGTTGCGCGCGGTCAGCCGCACGGTCAGCCCGAACACATTCTTGTGCTCGATGAACACCGATGTGATCGGCCGGGTCAGCGATGCGTCGCTGATCTGGTCGAGCCGGAAGACGGGCGCGTTGCGGTCCTCGGAAATCGCCCCGCCCCAGGCGATGGCGCTGCCGGGAATGTCGTGGCGGAAGTCGACGCTCCAGCGCCGGCGCAGGTCGCCGCTGATCCGGCGGGTGTCGCCGGTGAGCGGATCGCGCACCGAAGACCCGCGAAACTCGGCATTGCCGTTGAGCCGTGCGCCACGCCAGCCGATCGCATCGAGCAGCAGCGTGCCGCGCGCGGTGACGCCCCAGCGCCGCGCACTGGGCAGATTGCCGACGCCCTCTTCGGTGGCGGACAGCGGAATGCGATCGACGATGTCGCTGATCCATTCATGATAGCCGCCCAGCGTGATCGATCCGGACGGCCCCAGCGAGCGGATGACCTCTCCGTCAACCCGCCAGCTCTGTTCGGGCACCAGCCGGGTGTTGGCAGCGGACGGCACGTCGTTCTGCACGTCGATGAAGGCGGCGAAATCGAAGAAGCTGAGCTGGCCGACCTGCCGTTCGACGCTGGCGTTGACCGTCAATCGGGGGGAGGCGACCCAGGCCAGCGCGGCCGAGCCCTTGGGCCGGTAGAAGGTGCGGGACAGGCCGCCCGCCCCCGTCTGGCTGATCTTGCTGACCTCGCCGCCCAGCGTGGTCTGCAGCGTCAGGCCGGGCGCGAGCGGCCAGCCGCGCGACAGTGTCGCCTCCCCGCGCCATTCATCGACAAAGGTGTCGCCACCCGGCAACGGGGCGAGAGCAAAGCTGCCATCGGGCTGCAGCGTGCCGAAATCATTGCTGATGTCGAGGAAGTTGTAGGCGCCCTCGAGCGCCAGTTGCCATTGGCGGCCGCTCGCGCCCCAGTCATATTCGGCACGCACCACGCTCTCGCCCTCGTCGGCCAGCCGGTCGAGGCGGCTGCCCATGCGCACCGCGCCGGGCACGCGATCGAGAAAGCTGAACGCGTTGGTCGTCGGGCTGTGTTCGAACCGCTGCAGCCCGATCAGCTTCAGCCGACCGCCACCCAGATCGAAGGCATAGTCGACGCTGCCTTCGACATTCCATTCATCCTCGGTCTGGACGAACAGGTCGTCATAATCGGGCGCGCCGTCGGTCGGGAAAGCCTGTGCGACAAAACGGCTGTCGAACAGGTAGAGTTCGCCCGCCAGATTGACGTTGAGCACCGATCCGTCGCCCCATTCGCGGGTGATCGAGCCGGCAAGGCGCGGCTGGTCGGCATGGAAGGTGACCACCTCGTCGCGCGTCAGCAGCAGCGTGCCGGCGGCATCGGTGGTGATTTCCGGGCCCACCCCGCCACGCCTGAGGCCCTGCGTGTTCGACAGGCTCAGCGTGAAATCGGTGGCACCGATGCGTCCGCTCACCCCGATCGAGCCGGTGTAGAGCTGGTCTTCCACCGTGCGGCGGAATTGCGGATCCCAGCGGAACTGGCCTTCGATCCGGTTGCTGACGACGATGACATTGGCGACCCGCCCGGTCAGCCCGGGGATGCCCAGCGTCGCCCCGTCGACCAGCTCGATGCGTTGCACCGCGCTTGCGGAAATGCGCGACAGGGTGGTGCGCGCATCGTTCGACTTGCCGGAAATGCGCGCGCCGTTGATCAGGATATTCTGGCTGGCCTGGCCCATGCCGCGATCGTCGCTCACCGCCAGCAGCGTGAAGTCCGGGATCTGCTCGACCATGTCGAGCGCGTTGCGGGGGTTGAAGCGGGCGAAATCGGCCGGCGTGTAGGTGACGCTGCCTTGCGACGAACCGGCGGGTGCGGCGTCCGGCTGGGCGAGGGCCGCAGCAGGCAGCGCGCACAACAGCGCGGTTGCCGCACCGCTTGCCAACACCCTGCCATGAAATCCAACCCGCAACCGCGCCATCGTGACGGCTTTAGTCGAACAATCGCGCAACGCAAATAATCTGGCACCAATATGGCGCGATTGATTGGCAGATGTGGCGATGACGACACGCCATTTAGTTAATCGCGCAACAATCAATCGCGCAGCAACTCGTTGATCGCCGTTTTCGAACGCGTCTGCGCGTCGACGCGTTTGACGATCACCGCGCAGGCGAGGGACGGGCCGGGCGATCCGTCGGGCAGCGGCTTGCCGGGCAGCGCGCCGGGCACGACGACCGAATAGGCCGGCACGCGGCCGACGAAAATCTCTCCGGTCGCCCGGTCGATGATCTTGGTGGTGGAGGACAGGAACACCCCCATCGCCAGCACCGCGCCGCGCTCGACATGCACGCCTTCGACCACTTCGGAGCGCGCGCCGATGAAGCAATCATCCTCGATCACCACCGGCTCGGCCTGCAGCGGCTCGAGCACGCCGCCGATGCCGACCCCGCCGGAGAGGTGGACATTGGCGCCGATCTGCGCGCAACTGCCCACCGTCGCCCAGGTGTCGACCATGCTGTTGTCCCCCACCCGCGCGCCAATGTTGACGAAGCTGGGCATCAGCACCACGCCCTTGCCGATGTGCGCGCCGTGGCGGACGATGGCGCCGGGGACGGCGCGGAAGCCTGCCTCGCGAAAACGGTTCTCGCCCCAGCCGGCGAATTTCGACGGCACCTTGTCGAACCAGTTGGACCCGCCGGGTCCGGGGATGATCTGGTTATCGTTCAAGCGAAACGAGAGCAGCACTGCCTTCTTGAGCCACTGGTTGACCACCCAGCCATCGGCGCCCGGCTCCGCCACCCGCGCGCTGCCATCGTCGAGCATGGCCAGCGCGGCTGCGACCGCATCGCGCACCGGCCCCTGCGTGGTGGTGGAGATATCCCCGCGCGCCTCCCATGCGGCTTCGATGGTGGCGATAAGGTCGGTGGTCATTGCATTGCTCCTTTGGCCGCCCCGTCATTGCGAGCGAAGCGAAGCAATGACGAAACAGGCGCGTCATCCGGCGGCGTTTACGCCCTGAAGCCAGCGGGTCAGATCGTCAATATGATGGTCGACATGGGCTGCGTCATGGTCACGATCCCCGCTCTCCGACCCGTTGTCGAGCCAGACGGTGCGGATGCCCATGGCGTGGGCGGGGCGGAGGTTGCGGGTCATGTCGTCGATGAAGATGCTGCGCGTCGGCTCGAAGCCGGGGATCAGCCGCGCCAGCCGTTCGTAGGCGGCGAATTCGGGTTTGGGCAGATAGCCGGTCGCGCGGATGTCGATTATGCGGTCGAACAGATGGGCGATGCCGCGCCGCTCCAGCACCCGCGCGGCATAATCGGCATCGGCGTTGGTGAAGATGTGGCGCGCGCCGGGCAGTGCAGCGAGCGCCGTGGCAAGGGCTGCGTCGGCGGGGATCCGGTCCATGTCGATATCGTGGACATAGGTCAGGAAATCTTCGGGCAGCACGCCATGGTGGCGCATCATTCCGGCCAGCGTGGTGCCATGGTCATGGAAATAGCGTTTCTGGATGACCCGCGCCTCGACCGCATCGCAGCCCACGGTGCGCATGATGAACGCGCCCATCCGCTGGTCGATCTGGGCAAACAGGCCCAGTTCGGGCGGATAGAGGGTGTTGTCGAGATCGAAGATCCAGCAGTCGATATGGGAGGGTACGGGGCTCATGCGACCTGCACCTAGCGTGCGCGCCACAGCAGGGCTAGGCTGGCTTCATGACACGCGCCCTCATCGCCCTGATCGCCGGAGCCCTGGCCATGCTCGCCACCCCTGCCTCTGCCCAGCCGCCGCGCTGGACGCTCGTCATCCACGGCGGCGCCGGCACCATCGAACGGGAGCGGATCACCCCCGAACAGGATGCCGCCATCCGCGCCGCGCTGTCCGCAGCGCTGGCCGCCGGCAGCGCGATACTGGACAGCGGCGGCTCCTCGCTCGACGCGGTCGAGGCGGTGGTGCGGGCGCTCGAGGACGATCCCAATTTCAACGCCGGGCGCGGCGCGGTGTTCACCTATGACGGCACGATCGAGCTCGACGCCGCGATCATGGATGGTCGCACCCGGGCTGCGGGGGCGGTGGCGCGGCTTGCCACCACCCGCCACCCGGTCAGCGCGGCGCGTGCGGTGATGACGGACAGCCCGCATGTGCTGCTGACCGGCAGCGCGGCAGATGGCTTTGCCGCCGAACGCGGCCTCGAGCAGGTCGACAACAGCTGGTTCCAGACCGACATGCGCCGCCGCCAGCTCGATGATTTGCGCGCGCGCCAGGTCAGCGATGCCGGTGCTTCCTGGTACGATGTCGACCTCAAATATGGGACGGTGGGCGCGGTCGCGGTCGATACCTCCGGCCATGTCGCAGCCGCCACCTCGACCGGCGGGCTGACCGGCAAACGCTGGGGGCGCATCGGCGATGCGCCGCTGATCGGCGCGGGCACCTATGCCGACGATCGCGCCTGCGCGGTCTCCGCCACCGGAGCGGGCGAATATTTCATCCGCGTCGGTGTCGCGCACGAAATCTGCGCACGCGCCCGCCTGTCGGGCATGCCGCTGCAGGCGGCGGCGGATGCGGTGATGGCCGAGGTGCGCGATCTCGGCGGATCGGGCGGGGTGATCGTCACCGGCCCGGGCGGAGAGGCGGTGTTCAGTTTCAACACCCCCGGCATGTATCGCGGCCGCGCCACCAGCGCCGGCCTCAGCGAAGTGGCGATCTACGGGGACGAGTGAGCGTCGCCGAAGGGGGGAGAGAATAGATGCCCAGCCTGTCAGCCCGCATCGTCGGCGCGTTGCTGCGCAGCACCGGCTGGGTGTCGCGTCGCTATGCCGGCGGCCCGCACATGCACAAGGTGATCGCCGCGGCGCGCGCCGTGCCCGATGCGCAACCGACCGCCAGGATGCGCAAGCAGCTCGATGTGCGGCAGGAGGTGCTCGACGGGCGCACCGTCTGGACGATCGCGCCCAGGGATCGGGCGCCGTCCGCGCATCTGCTGTTCTTCCATGGCGGCGGCTATGTCTTCTCTGCCGTGCCGCCGCACTTTGCGCTCTACGCCCGGCTGGCGGAGCGGCACGGGATTGCCGTCACCGCGCCGATGTATCCACTCGCGCCCGAACATGGCGTCGACGAGGCAACGGCTTTTGCGCTTGGCGCGTACCGGGCCTTTGTCGAGCGGCATGATGGCCCCTTCGTACTCGGCGGCGATTCGGCGGGCGGCGGCCTGGCCTCGGCGACGGTGATGGCGGCACGCGATGCCGGGCTGCGGCTGCCCGCCGGCCTGCTGCTGATCTGCCCGTGGCTCGACACCAGCGGCACGCATCCCGACCAGCCGGCAATCGAAAAGCGCGATTCGATCCTCAAGCTGCGCGGCATCCGCGATGCGGGCAAACTCTACGCCAAAGATGCGCCAGACACCGATCCGCGCGTCTCGCCCATCCATGGCGACTGGTCCGGCCTGCCGCCGGTGCTGATGTTCGGCGGTCAGGACGATATCCTCGTCACCGATGCGCGGGCGCTGAAAGCGAAGCTGCCGGACGCGGCGTATCAGGAGGGGGCCGGCCTGATGCACGACTGGCCGCTGTTCTTCTTCCCCGAAAGCCGCGCGGCACAGGAGCGGATGGCGGCGTTCATTCTCGCGGCGCGAGAGTCATGACTATCGAATGACCCGCAGCTCAAGACTACGGACCTTTGTCGGAGGCCGGGCCCCTACCCGTTGACCTTGCGCCCCTTTGCCGCTAGTGGCGCGCTCGCCTGACCGATGCGGTGCAGGGCTCTGGCCCGGCGAAACCCGCAGAAATCCGGCGTTACATATTGCCTGAACACTGTTCGATTCGGTGAAGGGTCCGGGGGCGGCTACGCCATCCGGCGCTTTTCGTGTTTTGCGTTCTTTCGTGGAGCCGCCGGCCGTCGATCAGAGTAACCAGCTATTAGGTGAAGACTTCATGCCCACGATCAATCAGCTCGTCCGCAAGGGGCGGGTGCTGCAGAAGACCAAGTCCAAGGTTCCCGCGATGGAAGCGAACCCGCAGAAGCGCGGCGTTTGCACCCGCGTCTATACCACGACCCCGAAGAAGCCGAACTCGGCTCTGCGCAAGGTCGCCAAGGTGCGCCTGACCAATGCCCGCGAAGTCATCACCTACATCCCGGGTGAAGGCCACAACCTGCAGGAGCACAGCGTCGTGCTGATCCGCGGCGGTCGTGTCCGCGACCTTCCCGGTGTGCGTTACCATGTGCTGCGCGGCGTGCTCGACACGCAGGGCGTCAAGGACCGCAAGCAGAGCCGCTCCAAGTACGGCGCGAAGCGTCCGAAGTAATCCAGCGAGTAAGCCCCGGACAGGTTCCGGATGTGGCTGAAGAATACGAAGGAAGAAGAATATGGCACGTCGTCGTCGCCCGGAACGCCGGGAAGTCCTGCCCGATCCCCAGTATGGGGATGTGGTGCTCACCAAGTTCATGAATTCGGTCATGTATGATGGCAAGAAGTCGGTGGCCGAAGCCATCGTCTATGGCGCCCTGCAGACCGTCGAAGCCAAGGCGAAGAAGGAGCCGCTCGCGGTGTTCCACGACGCGCTCAACAATGTGAAGCCGGGCATCGAAGTGCGCAGCCGCCGCGTCGGCGGTGCGACCTACCAGGTGCCGGTCGAAGTCCGCCACGAGCGGGCGCAGGCGCTGGCCATCCGCTGGCTGATCAACGCCGCGCGCAACCGCAGCGAGCCGACCATGGCCGGCCGTCTGTCGGGCGAGCTGCTCGACGCGTCGAACAACCGTGGCAACGCGGTCAAGAAGCGCGAAGACACTCACCGCATGGCCGAAGCCAACCGCGCCTTCAGCCACTATCGCTGGTAATCCGGCGACAGGATCTCGGCGCTGGCCGGGCCTTCGGGTCCGGCCAAGCCTGTTTTGAAGCAAGTTTCGCACCCCCCACGCCGGTGAGCCCGGCACAGGAGTAACGACCATGGCCCGCAGCCATCCGCTTGAGCGCTATCGTAACATCGGCATCATGGCGCACATCGACGCCGGCAAGACGACCACGACCGAGCGTATTCTCTATTACACCGGCAAGTCCTACAAGATCGGCGAAGTCCATGACGGCGCCGCGACCATGGACTGGATGGAGCAGGAGCAGGAGCGCGGGATCACGATCACGTCGGCTGCGACCACCTGTTTCTGGAACGACCACCGCATCAACATCATCGACACCCCCGGCCACGTCGACTTCACCATCGAAGTCGAGCGGTCCTTGCGCGTGCTCGACGGCGCGGTCGCCTGCTTCGACGGCGTTGCCGGCGTCGAGCCGCAATCGGAAACCGTGTGGCGCCAGGCCGACAAATATGGCGTGCCGCGGATGTGCTTCATCAACAAGCTCGACCGTACCGGCGCGAACTTCAAATATTGCGTGCAGTCGATCATCGACCGGCTCGGCGCGACCCCGGCGGTGCTCTATCTGCCGATCGGTCTCGAAGCCGACCTCAAGGGCCTGGTCGACCTCGTCCACAACCGGGCGATCATCTGGAAGGATGAGAGCCTCGGCGCCGAATTCTTCTACGAAGACATTCCCGCCGATATGGCCGACGAGGCTGCCGACTATCGCGAAAAGCTGATCGAACTCGCCGTCGAGCAGGACGACGACGCGATGGAAGCCTATCTCGAAGGCACCATCCCCGATACCGACACGCTCAAGAAGCTGATCCGCAAGGGCACGCTGGCGCAGGCGTTCGTGCCGGTCTGCTGCGGCTCGGCGTTCAAGAACAAGGGCGTGCAGCCGCTGCTCGACGCGGTGGTCGACTATCTGCCGTCGCCGCTCGACATTCCCGACGTGCAGGGCATCAACCCCGACACCGACCAGCCGGACAGCCGTCCGACCGCCGACGACGCGCCGTTCTCGGGCCTCGCCTTCAAGATCATGAACGATCCGTTCGTCGGCTCGCTCACCTTCCTGCGCATCTATTCGGGCACGCTGACCAAGGGCAGCTACCTCAACTCGGTGAAGGACAAGAAGGAAAAGGTCGGCCGCATGCTGCTGATGCATGCCAACAGCCGCGAGGACATCGACGAGGCGCATGCCGGCGACATCGTCGCGCTGGCCGGGCTCAAGGAAACCACCACCGGCGACACGCTGTGCGCCGAACGGTCGCCGATCGTGCTCGAGCGGATGGAATTCCCCGAGCCGGTCATCGAGCTGTCGGTCGAGCCCAAGACCAAGGCCGACCAGGAAAAGATGGGCATCGCGCTCAATCGCCTAGCTGCCGAGGACCCCTCGTTCCGCGTCTCGACCGACCATGAATCGGGCCAGACCATCATCAAGGGCATGGGCGAGCTTCACCTCGACATCCTCGTCGATCGCATGAAGCGCGAGTTCAAGGTCGAAGCGAACGTCGGTGCGCCGCAGGTGGCGTATCGCGAGAGCCTCGCGAAGCCGGTCGAAGTCGACTATACCCACAAGAAGCAGTCAGGCGGCTCGGGCCAGTTCGGTCGCGTCAAGGTGCAGGTGGCGCCGGGCGAGCGCGGATCGGGCATCACCTTCCTCGACGAGATCAAGGGCGGCAATATTCCGCGCGAATATATCCCCTCGGTCGAAAAGGGCATGCGGGAAACCGCCGAGAACGGCCATCTGATCGGCTTCCCGATCATCGACTTCGAGATCAAGCTGATCGACGGCGCCTACCACGATGTCGACTCGTCGGCACTGGCGTTCGAAATCACCGGCCGCGCGGCGATGCGTGAAGTCGCCGCCAAGTCGGGCATCAAGCTGCTCGAGCCGGTGATGAAGGTCGAGGTGGTGACCCCCGAAGAGTTCATGGGCGACGTGATCGGCGACCTCAACTCGCGGCGCGGCCAGATCCAGGGCACCGACAGCCGGGGCAATGCCCAGGTGGTCGAGGCGATGGTGCCGCTCGCCAACATGTTCGGCTACGTCAACCAGCTGCGCTCCTTCACGCAAGGCCGCGCGCAGTACACGATGCAGTTCTCGCACTATGAAGAAGTGCCGCAGAATGTTGCCGACGAGGTCAAGGCCAAGATGGCCTGATCGCCAACCGGCCGATTATGCTAAGCGCCGCTCCAGCACCTGCTGGGGCGGCGTTTTTGTTTGGGGGGGCGGTGGCTGGGTCCTCGTCATCCGGAACCGAAGTCCGCATCGCGATATCCCTCGCCCCACCCGTGATGCGGAGCCAGGCTTGCCTGCCAGCGGCGCCAGAGAGAGCCTTGCCCCGTGTCGAGCACGGGGCGACGCGAGGAGATGCGATAAGGCAGCGACCTTGGCTTCGGCCCGACCAGCCTCAGCGTGTGATGACTTTGCATTGAAGCAGGTCACTTGTCATTCTCGCTTTCGCGGGAATGACATAGTGTGGCGATCTCAAGTCATCACGCTCTAGAACAGCCGGCTGCCGGGTGCGACATCGCGGTCGGGGGTCATCAGCACGACATGGCCCTGCGCATCGGGGAAGCCGAGCGTCAGCACCTCGGACATGATCTTGCCGATCTGGCGCGGCGGGAAATTGACCACGGCGGCGACCAGCCGGCCGGGAAGCTCCTCCGCGCTGTAGTTCTGGGTGATCTGCGCGCTGCTCTTGCGGGTGCCGATCACCGGCCCGAAGTCGATGGTCATCACATAGGCGGGCTTGCGCGCGCCGGGCAGCGGTGCCGCATCGAGCACCCGGCCGACGCGGATGTCGACCGCGAGGAAGGTGGCGAAATCGATCAGCGGGGCAATGTCGGCGTCGGCGTCCGGGGTCATATGCATCGGTCGATCCTTCGAATGTACGTCCAATAGCGACGCTTAGCGTAACAAGTGCGCTGTTTTTGTCACATATGCGTAACTTTCAATCTATTGCTCTTTTCAACCGGCGTTTTTTGAAGAATCATGCGCCCGCAGGATCAGAATTTCGCCCGCTATCCGTAATGGCGGAAACGGGCAGGACCGGCCAAGGGGTTGTCACAATGATCAAGGGTTCAAGAAAGATTTCGTTCGCGCTGCTCGCCACGGGTGTCGCCTCCGCAGCGCTGATGTCGGCGCAACCGGCCTTCGCGCAGGACAGCGCGGCTGAAGCCGAGACCGCCGACGATGGTGAAGCCATCGTCGTCATCGGTTCGCGCCGGACCGACCGTTCCGCTGCCGATTCGGCCTCGCCGGTCGACGTGATCGGCGGCGAGGAGCTGGCTAGCCAGCCCGCGGTCAACCTGCTCGACGTGGTGCGCAACCTCGTCCCGTCCTTCTATGTGCCGCAGAACACCATCTCCGACGCCTCGACCTTCGTGCGCGCGCCCTCGCTGCGCGGCCTGGGCGCCGACCAGATCCTCGTCATGGTCAACGGCAAGCGCTACAACCGCTCCGCGCTGGTGCAGGTGTACAGCGGCGCCGACACCGCGCTGTCTTACGGCTCGCAGGGCGCGGACATCGCCAACATCCCGGCGATCGCCATCGGCAACCTGCAGGTGCTGCGTGACGGCGCGACCGCGCAATATGGCTCGGACGCCATCGCCGGCGTCATCAACTACCAGCTGCGCGAAGATACCGGGTTCGACGTGCAAGCGCTCTACGGCCAGAATTACGAGAATGACGGCGAGCGCTTCCAGATTGCGGCCAACGCCGGCTTTGCACTCGGCGAGCGCGGGTTCATCAACCTGTCGGCCGAATATTATGACCAGAACGGCACCAGCCGTGGCGCCACCCGCCCGATCGCGCTGGAACTGGCGCGCACCCAGCCGGGTGTGGTCAACAGCATCCCCAACTATCCGGGACCGGCCCAGATCTGGGGCACCTCGCCGGGCGACGGCTTCAAGCTGTTCCTGAACTCGGCCTATGATTTCAGCGACGATGTCCGCATCTATCTGGCGGTCAACTATGCCGAAAGCACCGCCAACCAGAGCTTCAACTATCGCTCGCCGATCTCGGCGCCGGTGCCGCTGACCGTCGATGTCGGGACCGGCACGCCGCAGACCCGCTCGCCGGGCCGCAACGGGTCGTTCAACACCATCTACACCACGCCGTGCCCGGCGGGTAACGCGACCTGTCCGGCCGGCGGTTTCGTCCGCAACGGCGGTTCCACCTTCAGCTTCGCGTCGATCTATCCGGGCGGCTTCACGCCGCGCTTCATCGGTGACGTGACGCAATGGTGGGGCAACACCGGCCTCAAGGGCGAGGTCGACGGCGGCCTGACCTACGATCTGTCGGCGACCTTCGCCCGCAACGAGCTGTCGCTGTCGATGACCGACTCGCTCAGCGCGTCCTTCGGGCCGCAGAGCCAGACCGACTTCTTCTTCGGCAACCTCATCCAGAGCGAACAGAACGTCAATCTCGACCTGACCTATCCGCTCGAGGTCGGCTTCGCGTCGCCGATCACCCTGTCGGCCGGTGCCGAGTACCGCCGCGAAACCTATGAGACCACGGTCGGCGACCTGCAGTCCTATGCAGCCGGACCCTTCGCACGTCAGCCGCTGTACGATCTGGTTTCACCGGGCGTCTATACCCCGGCACTGAACGGCACGACCCAGATCGTCGCCACCCAGTCGCCGGCAGCCAGCGGCTACGGCGGCGTCAGCCCGCTGTTCGCCGGTTCCAACAGCCAGACCAGCTACGGCATCTATGTCGGGGCGGAAGCCGACATCACCGACAGCTTCACCGCCGGTGTTGCCGGTCGCTACGAGGAATATGACACCTTCGGCAGCGCCGTGGTCGGCAAGTTCAACGCGCTCTACGAAGTCTCCGACGCGGTGTCGCTGCGCTTCACCATCGGCACCGGCTTCCACGCGCCGTCACCGGGCCAGAACAACACCCAGATCGTCACCACCAACTTCCGTGGCGGCAATCAGGTGCAGACCGGTACCTATCCGGTGACCAGCGACATTGCCCAATTCTATGGCGCGACCTCGCTCAATCCGGAGCGCTCGACCAACATCGGCGCGGGCATCGTGCTCGAGCCGACCAACAATCTGACGCTGACCATCGACGGTTACACCATCAAGGTGCGCAACCGCATCGGCATCTCGCAGACCTTCCGCGTCACCGCGGCCGATCTCGCGGCGCTGCCCTCGCTGGCGGTCGTCGGCATCGATGGTGACGTCAATTATTTCACCAACGGCTTCGACACCCGCACCAGCGGCGTCGACGTGGTCAGCACCTACCGCACCGAGCTGGCCGGTGGCCCGCTCAACCTGACGCTGGCCTACAACTACAATGTCAGCAAGGTGACGGACTTCGATCCGTCGGTGATCAGCGCGGCGCAGCGGTTCAACATCCGCAACCTGCCGCCCAAGCATCGCGCCAACTTCTCGGCCAACTGGCAGATCGGCGATTTCACCGTCAACTTCCGCGAGAATTTCTACAGCTCGTGGGCCAACGCGCTCGAGTATCCGGGGCAGACCTTCGGCTCGAAATTCGTCACCGACCTCGACATCAGCTACACCTTTGCCGATCGCTACACGCTGACGGTGGGCGCGAACAATCTGTTCGACACCTATCCCGACCGGATCGCGCCGACCACCACCAACCCGGTGTTCGCGCTGACCAACAGCCTGGCCGACGGCCAGATCTATCCGCGCTCGGGCGGGCCGTTCGGCATCAACGGCGGCTTCTACTATGTCCGGATCGCCATCGATTATTGATCGATCCGGTGACGCAAAAGGGGGCGGGGAGCATCTCCCCGCCCTTTTTCGTTGACCCCCAAGAAGGCGCCGATGACCGACAGGCTGACACACCGCATTGCCACGCTCGACGATCTGGCTGCCCTGCAGCAGGTGATGGCGCGCTCGATTGCCCACAACCAGTCCGAATTCCTCGACCCCGCTCAGGTGGCCGCCAGCCACAAGGTGATGGGGCTGGACAGCCAGCTGGTCCGCGACGGCACCTATCTCATGGTCGAAAGCGGCGGGCGCATCGCCGGCTGCGGCGGCTGGAGCTTCCGCGCGACGCTCTACGGCGGCGATGACAGCGTCGTCGCGCGCGAGCCCGCACGCCTCGATCCCGCGACCGATGCCGCCAAGGTGCGCGCCATGTACACCGATCCCGACTTCACCCGCCGCGGCATCGGCCGCATGATCCTGGGGCTGTGCGAGGCGGCGGCGCGCGACGCCGGCTTCGGCGCGGTCGAGCTGATGGCGACGGCGGCGGGCGTGCCGCTCTACCGGGCCAGCGGCTATGTGCCTGCCGACGCGCTGCACCATGCGCATGTCGACGGGGTGGACATTCCCCTGCTGCGTATGCGAAAGGCGCTTCTGTAATCGATCCCGTCGTTGTGCCCGATTCGTCGCGGCACCCGTCCGGCGGTTCGGCAGCCCACCCGACATGCTGTTGCTCCGGCAACGGCGCGGTCAAGGTGAATGCACTACTTGCATGACGGAAAAAGAGCGACTAAGGGCGGCGCCTCGTTCAGCAGGTGCCTGTTCCCTCTGATCCAGTTCAACCTATCGTACCCTGAGGACATACCAGCAATGGCAAAGGCAAAATTCGAGCGGAACAAGCCGCACTGCAACATCGGCACCATCGGTCACGTCGACCATGGCAAGACCTCGCTGACCGCTGCGATCACCAAGGTGCTCGCCGAAACCGGCGGCGCCACCTTCGTCGACTATGCCAACATCGACAAGGCCCCCGAAGAGCGTGAGCGCGGCATCACCATCTCGACCGCGCACGTCGAGTATGAGACCGAGCAGCGCCACTATGCGCACGTCGACTGCCCGGGCCACGCCGACTATGTGAAGAACATGATCACCGGTGCCGCCCAGATGGACGGCGCGATCCTGGTCGTGTCGGCCACCGACGGCCCGATGCCGCAGACCAAGGAGCACATCCTGCTGGCGAAGCAGGTCGGCGTTCCGACCATGGTCGTGTTCATGAACAAGGTCGACCTGGTCGACGATCCCGAAATCCTCGAGCTGGTCGAGCTGGAAATCCGCGAAGAGCTTTCGAAGCGCGATTTCGACGGCGACAATATTCCGATCATCAAGGGTTCGGCGGTCAAGGCCCTCGACGGCAGCGACGACAAGATCGGCCGTGACGCCATCCTCGAGCTGATGGCCGCTGTCGACAGCTGGATCCCGCAGCCCGACCGTCCGGTCGACCAGGCGTTCCTGATGCCGATCGAAGACGTGTTCTCGATCTCGGGCCGCGGCACCGTGGTCACCGGCCGCGTCGAAACCGGCGTTGTCAACGTTGGCGACGAAGTCGAAATCGTCGGCATCAAGGACACGGTCAAGACCACCTGCACCGGCGTCGAAATGTTCCGCAAGCTGCTCGACCGCGGTGAAGCCGGCGACAACATCGGCGCGCTGCTGCGTGGCACCAAGCGTGAAGACGTCGAGCGCGGCCAGGTTCTGGCCAAGCCGGGTTCGATCACCCCGCACACCGAGTTCAACGCCGAAGTCTATGTGCTGTCGAAGGACGAAGGCGGCCGTCACACGCCGTTCTTCAACAACTATCGCCCGCAGTTCTACTTCCGCACCACGGACGTCACCGGTGAGGTCATCCTCCCCGAGGGCACCGAGATGATCATGCCTGGCGACAACGTCACCATCGGCGTGAAGCTGATCGCTCCGATCGCCATGGACCAGGGCCTGCGCTTCGCCATCCGCGAAGGCGGCCGCACGGTCGGTGCAGGGGTTGTCGGCACCATCACGAAGTAATATAGGCACGCCACGCCGCCCGATTCGGATGATTCGGGCGGCTTGGTATTCTTGCCGCACGGAATGAACGGGGGTTCCCGGTCTCGCTGATCGGGACACCCTCTTTTGCTTTGGGCGGCGCGGCTCTTTCGCATCGACAGACGGGATCAACGGGTAACTCCATGGACACGCAAAATATCCGCATTCGCCTCAAGGCATTCGATCATCGGGTGCTGGACTCGGCGACCAATGAAATTGCGGAGACGGCTCGCCGCACCGGCGCGCTGATTCGTGGCCCGATCCCCCTGCCGACGCGTATCGAGAAGTTCACGGTCAACCGCGGCCCGCACGTCGACAAGAAGTCGCGCGAGCAGTTCGAGGTCCGCACCCACAAGCGCCTGCTCGACATCGTCCAGCCCACCGCTGCGACCGTCGAAGCGCTGATGAAGCTCGATCTGGCATCGGGCGTGAACGTAGAGATCAAGTTGGCCTAACCGCCGACACTGATGGTTCCCCGGTGCATGCCGGTGGGGCCGTCGGGAGATACCGCCGGAGATTCCCTCCGGGCTGCGTCCCCCGTCTCGCCGGTCCTGCCGCAAGGCAAGCCGGCGAAGTTCAGCCCGGACGGGGCGATGCATGACAAGACGGGCTGGCAAGCCCGCGGAAATGGTTCCGCGGGCCTCTGTTGGAGAATTGATCATGCGCACTGGCGTGATCGCCAAAAAGGTCGGGATGACCCGGCTGTTCCAGGACGATGGCCGGCACGTGCCGGTTACCGTCCTCGCGCTCGAAGGGTGCCAGGTTGTCGGACAGCGTACCGCTGACACCGACGGCTATGTCGCCGTTCAGCTCGGCGCCGGAACGGCCAAGGCGAAGAATGTAGCAAAGCCGCAGCGCGGTTCCTTCGGCAAGGCCGAAGTCGAGCCCAAGGCCAAGGTCGTCGAATTCCGCGTTGCGGAAGACGCGCTGGTCGACGTCGGCACCGAAATCTCGGCAGACCATTTCGTCGCCGGCCAGATGGTCGACGTCAGCGGCACCACGCAGGGCAAGGGCTTTGCCGGTGCCATGAAGCGCTGGGGCTTCGGGGGCATGCGCGCGACGCACGGCGTCTCGATCAGCCACCGTGCGCATGGTTCCACCGGTAACCGCCAGGATCCGGGCCGCGTCTTCAAGAACAAGAAGATGGCCGGCCACATGGGCGCGCGCAACCGCACCCAGCAGAACCTCGAAATCGTCCGCACCGACGCCGAGCGCGGCCTGCTGTTCGTCAAGGGCTCGGTGCCCGGATCGAAGGGCGCATGGCTGCTCGTCCGCGACGCGGTGAAGCTCGATCGCCACGCCGATGCGCCCTATCCGGTCGCGCCGCGCGTCGCCAAGGTCGATGCCCCCGCCGCCCAGCCGCAGGTCGAGGCAGCCGCTGCCGACGCCAGCGAAGCAACGGAGGCTTGAACCCGTGAAGATCAAGATTCAGACACTCGACGGCTCGGCCGCCAAGGGTGACGTCGAGCTGAGCGACGCCGTGTTCGGCGTCGAGCCGCGCGCCGACATCCTGCACCGCGTCGTCACCTGGCAGCTCGAAAAGCGCCGCGGTCCGGCCCGTGCCACCCGCGAGCGTTCGGACGTTGCCCGCACCGGCAAGAAGTTCGGTCGCCAGAAGGGCGGCGGTACCGCCCGTCACGGCGATCGCAAGGCGCCGATCTTCATCGGCGGTGGTAAGGCACACGGCGCCCGCGCCCGCACCTTCGGCCACTCGCTGAACAAGAAGATCCGCGCCCTCGGCCTCAAGATGGCGCTGTCGGCCAAGGCACAGTCGGGCGGCATCGTCGTCGTCGACAATTTCGACGTCGCCGAAGGCAAGACCAAGGTGCTGGTGAACCAGCTGACCAAGCTGGGCATGAACCGCGCCCTGTTCATCGACGGCGAGGCGACCAACGTCAGCTTCGCGCGCGCATCGGCCAACATCGGCGGGGTCAACCTGCTGCCGGCGATCGGTGCCAACGTCTACGACATCCTGAAGCACGACACGCTGGTCTTGACCCGCGCTGCCGTCGAACAGCTGGAAGCGCGCTTCGCGCCCCAGGGAGGGGCCAACTAATGGCTAAGAAGCAGGCAGCGGCCGTCGACACCCGTCATTATGACGTGGTGCTGAGCCCGGTCATCACCGAAAAGTCGACGATGCTCTCCGAGCATAACGCCGTCGTCTTCCGCGTCGCCCAGTCGGCCTCGAAGCCGGCGATCAAGGCCGCGGTGGAAGCGCTGTTCGACGTGCAGGTTACCAAGGTCAACACCCTGGTCGCCAAGGGCAAGACCAAGAAGTGGAAGGGTCGTCCCTACACGCGCTCGGACGTCAAGAAAGCCGTCGTGACCCTGGCCGAAGGCCAGTCGATCGACGTCACGTCGGGCATTTGAGGGGCGGATCGGAACAATGGCACTCAAGCAATATAATCCGACGAGCCCGGGCCGCCGCGGCCTGATCCTCGTCGATCGCTCCGCGCTCTGGAAGGGCAAGCCGGTCAAGGCGCTCACCGAGGGCAAGAAGAAGACCGGTGGCCGCAACAACATCGGCCATGTCACCTCGCGCGGCATCGCCGGCGGCCACAAGCAGCGCTATCGCATCGTCGATTTCAAGCGCCGCAAGTGGGACATGTCCGCGACCGTCGAGCGTCTGGAATATGACCCCAACCGCAGCGCCTTCATCGCGCTGATCACCTATGAGGACGGCACCCAGACCTACATCCTCGCGCCGCAGCGTCTCGCCGTCGGTGACAAGGTGATCGCCGGTGCCAAGGTCGACGTGAAGCCGGGCAACGCGATGCCGCTGTCGGCCATGCCGGTCGGCACCATCGTCCACAATATCGAGATGAAGCCGGGCAAGGGTGGCCAGATCGCCCGTTCGGCCGGCACCTACGCCCAGCTCGTCGGTCGTGACCGCGGTCTGGTGATCGTGCGTCTCGGCTCGGGCGAGCAGCGCTACATCCGCGGCGAGTGCATGGGCACGGTCGGCGCGGTGTCCAACCCGGACAACGCCAACACCAACCTCGGCAAGGCCGGCCGCAACCGCTGGCTGGGCAAGCGCCCGCTGACCCGCGGTGTCGCCAAGAACCCGGTCGATCACCCGCACGGCGGCGGCGAAGGCCGCACCTCGGGCGGTCGCCATCCGGTTACCCCGTGGGGCAAGCCGACCAAGGGTGCCCGCACCCGTCACAACAAGTCGACCGACAAGATGATCATCCGGTCGCGTCACGCCAAGAAGAAGAGGTAAGCCATGGCCCGCTCTGTCTGGAAGGGTCCGTTCGTCGAACTGAGCCTGCTCAAGAAGGCCGAAGCCGCCTCCGAATCGGGTGGCCGCGCGCCGATCAAGACCTGGTCGCGTCGTTCGACCATCCTGCCCCAGTTCGTGGGGCTCACGTTCAACGTCTATAACGGACGCAAGCATGTCCCCGTCTCGGTGACGGAAGACATGGTCGGCATGAAGCTCGGCGAATTCGCGCCGACCCGCTTCTTCCCCGGCCATGCCGCGGACAAGAAGGGTAAGCGCTGATGGGCAAGGAAAAGTCTCCGCGTCGCGTCGGCGAGAAGGAAGCTCTGGCGGTCGGCACCACCATCCGTGGGTCGGCGCAGAAGCTCAATCTCGTCGCAGCGCTGATCCGTGGCCGCAAGGCCGGCGATGCGCTCAACGTGCTCAGCTTCTCGAAGCGCGCGATGGCCGTCGACGTCTCCAAGGTGCTCGCCTCGGCGATCGCCAATGCGGAAAACAACCATAACCTCGATGTCGACGCGCTCGTCGTCAAGGAAGCCAGCGTCGGCAAGGCGATGACCATGAAGCGCTTCCACACGCGCGGCCGTGGCAAGTCGACCCGCATCATGAAGCCGTTCAGCCGGCTGCGCATCGTCGTCGAAGAACGGGAAGAAGCATAATGGGTCACAAGAGCAACCCCATTGGCCTGCGTCTCCAGGTCAACCGCACCTGGGACAGCCGCTGGTTCGCCGAGCGTGGCGACTATGGCCGCATGCTGCTGGAGGATCTCAAGATCCGCCAGTTCATCTTCAAGACGCTGCCGCAGGCGGCGATCTCCAAGGTGGTGATCGAGCGTCCGGCCAAGCTGTGCCGCGTCAACATCTACGCTGCCCGCCCCGGTGTGATCATCGGCAAGAAGGGCGCGGACATCGACAAGCTGAAGAAGCAGCTCGGAGCCCTCACCGGCGCCGAGATCAGCCTCAACATTGTCGAAATCCGCAAGCCTGAGGTCGACAGCAAGCTGGTCGCGCAGGGCATTGCCGATCAGCTCGAGCGCCGCGTCGCCTTCCGCCGCGCCATGAAGCGCGCCGTGCAGTCGGCGATGCGTCTGGGTGCAGAAGGCATCCGCATCAACTGCGCCGGCCGTCTCGGTGGCGCGGAAATCGCGCGGACCGAATGGTATCGCGAAGGCCGCGTGCCGCTGCACACGCTGCGCGCCAACGTCGATTATGCCGAAGCCGAAGCCCACACCGCCTATGGCGTGTGCGGCATCAAGGTGTGGATCTTCAAGGGCGAGATCTTCGGCCACGATCCGATGGCTACCGATCGCATCATGCTCGAAGCGCAGACCTCGGGCGTCCGCCCGGCGCGCGAAGACCGTCGCTAAGGAACAGGGATCATGCTGCAACCAAAGCGCACCAAATTCCGCAAGGGCTTCAAGGGCCGCATCAACGGCGACGCCAAGGGCGGCACCGCGCTCAACTTCGGTGCCTATGGCCTGAAGGCGCTCGAGCCGGAGCGGATCACCGCCCGCCAGATCGAAGCGGCCCGCCGCGCGATCACGCGTCACATCAAGCGTCAGGGACGCCTGTGGATCCGCGTGTTCCCGGACGTGCCGGTATCGTCGAAGCCGGCCGAAGTCCGCATGGGCTCGGGCAAGGGCTCGCCGGAATATTGGGCAGCCCGCGTCAAGCCCGGCCGCATCCTGTTCGAGCTCGACGGCGTTCCCGGCCCGCTCGCTGCAGAGGCGTTCAGCCGCGCGGCGATGAAGCTGCCGATCAAGGTAAAGGTTGTCGCCCGCCTTGGCGACACCTCGCATCTCGGAGGCGAATGAGATGGCAAAGGCAACTGACGATCTTCGCACGAAGACCGACGATCAGCTGAGCGAGCAGCTCGGCCAGCTCAAGCGCGAGGCGTTCAACCTGCGCTTCCAGGCGGCCACCGGCCAGCTCGAAGCCCCGGCGCGCGTGCGCCAGGTGCGTCGCACCATCGCGCGCATCAAAACCTTGCAGACCCAGCGTGCCAACGCTGCGGCCGCGAACTGAGGAACAGGATATGCCAAAGCGCATCCTCCAGGGCACGGTCGTGTCCGACAAGGGCGACAAGACCGTGGTGGTCAAGGTCGAGCGTCGTGTGAAGCACCCGCTCTATGCCAAGATCATCCGTCTTTCGAAGAAGTATCACGCCCATGACGAGGGCAACGAGTTTCGCGAAGGCGAAGTCGTGCGGATCGAGGAGACCCGCCCGATTTCCAAGCTGAAGACCTGGCGTGTGATCGACCGTGTCGACACCCACACCAAGCCGAAGGCCGCCGCCGCAGAGGCATGAGCCCGCTGCATCGCAGAGCTATTTTTGGAACTCCCGGGCCGTGGTTTGGCCAAGGTCCCGGAAAGCCAGTTGAGAAGGAAGCGGATCGATGATCCAGATGCAATCCAACCTCGACGTCGCTGACAACAGTGGCGCCAAGCGCGTCCAGTGCATCAAGGTACTGGGCGGGTCGAAGCGTCGCACGGCTGGCGTCGGCGACATCATCGTGGTGTCGATCAAGGAAGCCGCGCCGCGCGGCAAGGTGAAGAAGGGCGACGTGCACCGCGCCGTCATCGTGCGTACCGCGAAGGACATTCGCCGCGCCGATGGCTCGGTGATCCGCTTCGATTCGAACGCCGCGGTGCTGATCAACAAGAACAAGGAGCCGATCGGCACCCGTATCTTCGGCCCGGTGGTGCGCGAACTGCGCGCCGCCCAGCACATGAAGATCATCAGCCTGGCTCCGGAGGTGCTGTAATCATGGCCAGTGCCAAGATCAAAAAGGGCGACAGCGTCGTCATCCTGTCCGGCAAGGACAAGGGCCGTACCGGCACCGTCACCCAGGTGATGCCGCGTGAAGGCAAGCTGGTGGTGGAAGGCGTCAACATCGCCACCCGTCACCGCAAGCCGACCCAGGCCAATCCGCAGGGCGGCCTGGAGCGCAGCGAAGCGCCGCTGGCCATTTCCAAGGTTGCGATTGCCGATCCCAAGTCGGGCGCGGCGACCCGCGTCCGCTTCGAAATCCGCGACGGCAAGAAGGTTCGTGTCGCCGCCAAGTCCGGAGAGCTGATCGATGGCTGACCGCTACATCCCCCGGCTCAAGGCCGACTATGACGCGCGCATCGTCAAGGCGATGACCGAAAAGTTCGGTTACACCAACCACATGGCCGTGCCGCGTCTCGACAAGATCGTCATCAACATGGGTGTTGGCGAAGCCGTGCAGGACAAGAAGAAGGTCGAGACGGCAGCCGCCGAGCTCGAGCTGATTGCCGGCCAGAAGCCCGTCATCACCAAGGCCAAGAAGTCGATCGCCCAGTTCAAGCTGCGCGAAGGCATGCCGATCGGCGTCAAGGTGACCCTGCGCCGCGAGCGCATGTACGAGTTTCTCGACCGCCTGGTGACCATCGCCATGCCCCGCATCCGCGACTTCCGCGGCCTCAACCCGAAGAGCTTCGACGGGCGCGGCAACTATGCGATGGGCCTCAAGGAGCAGCTGATCTTCCCGGAAATCAGCTACGACAAGATCGAGAAGGTCCGCGGCATGGACATCATCATCGCCACCACGGCGACGACCGATGACGAAGCCCGCGAACTGCTGCGCCTGTTCAACTTCCCCTTCCCCAAGGAAGATGAAGAGAAGCTGGCCGCGTGACCTTGGAATATCCGTTGCCGATGGCGGGCGAACCGCCGATCGGCGCAGAAGGAAAGAAGTGAGCTTAAGTCCATGGCGAAACTGAGTTCGATCAACAAGAATGAGAAGCGCAAGGCGCTGGCGAAGAAATATGCCGGCCGCTACGCCCGTCTGAAGGCCAAGGCCGCCGATGAATCGCTCGACGAAACCGAGCGCCTGATCGCGCGCCTGAAAATGGCGGAAGTGCCGCGCAACGGCAATCCGACGCGCATCCGCAACCGCTGCGAGCTGACCGGCCGTCCGCGCGCTTACTATCGCAAGTTCCGTCTGTGCCGCGTTCAGCTGCGCGATCTGGCCAACAAGGGCCTGATCCCCGGCGTGGTCAAGTCGAGCTGGTAAGGATCATTTGAAATGGCAATGACCGATCCTTTGGGTGATATGCTCACCCGCATCCGCAACGGCCAGCGCGCCAAGATGGACAGCGTGATCACGCCTGCGTCCAAGCTGCGTGCGCGCGTGCTCGATGTGCTGCAGCGCGAAGGCTATATCCGCGGCTATACCGCGGTGAAGCTGGGCCGCATGGAAGAGCATGATGCGCTGCGCATCGAGCTCAAATATTTCGAGGGCGAACCGGCGATCCGCCACGTCGCCCGCGTGTCCAAGCCGGGCCGTCGCGTCTATTCGGGCTCCAAGGAGCTGCCGCGCGTCAAGTCCGGCATGGGCATCACCATCGTCTCGACGCCGCGCGGCGTGCTCTCGGATGCCGAGGCCCGTGACGCCAATGTCGGCGGCGAAGTGCTCGCGGAGGTGTTCTGACATGTCGCGTATCGGCAAAAGGCCCGTCGGGCTCCCCAATGGCGTTTCCGCCAATATCGATGGCGGCCTGCTGTCGGTGAAGGGTGCGAAGGGCACGCTCAGCATGCCGCTGTCGGACCTTGTCACCTACACGGTCGAGGATGGCGCGATCAGCGTCAAGCCGGCCAACGACAGCAAGCAGGCGCGTGCCTTCTGGGGCATGCAGCGTACCCTGGTGCAGAATCTGGTGACCGGCGTCACCGACGGGTTCACCAAGGTGCTTGAAATCACCGGTGTCGGCTATCGCGCCACGGCCCAGGGCAAGACCCTGAAGCTGCAGCTCGGCTACAGCCACGACGTCAACTTCGACGTGCCGGAAGGCATCGAGATCAAGACGCCCGACAACACCACGGTCGAGATCAGCGGCATCGACAAGCAGAAGGTCGGGCAGGTTGCTGCCGAGATCCGTCGCTGGCGCAAGCCCGAGCCCTACAAGGGCAAGGGGATCAAGTATCGCGGCGAGTTCATCTTCCGCAAGGAAGGGAAGAAGAAGTAATGGCCCTGAAACGCACCCCGTTCGACAAGCGCCGTCAGCGCGTTCGTACCCAGATCCGCAAGCGTGCCGGCGACCGCAAGCGTCTGTCCGTGCACCGCTCGGGTCGGCACATCTATGTCCAGCTGATCGACGATGCGGAAGGCCGTACGCTGGCTGCCGCCTCGACGCTCGACAAGGACGTGCGCGGCCAGACCGGCGCGACCTGCGATGCCGCCGCGACCGTCGGCAAGCGCATTGCCGAAGCAGCCAAGGCCGCCGGCGTGACCCGCGTGGTGTTCGACCGCGGCGGCTTCCTGTTCCATGGCCGCGTCAAGGCCCTCGCCGATGCGGCGCGTGAAGGCGGATTGGAGTTCTAAATGTCCGACGTTAGCGAAATCCAGACCCAGGACGGCGCACCCGCCGACGTCGCAGCCGAAGGTCGCGGTCGCGGCCGTGGCCGTGGCGGCGACAACCGCGGCCGTGGCGGCCGTGACGGCAACCGTGGCCGTCGCGACGATCGTCGCGGCAATGCCGAAGAGGGCGGCGAAGAGTTCATCGAGAAGCTGGTGCACATCAACCGCGTCTCGAAGACCGTGAAGGGCGGCAAGCGCTTCGGCTTTGCGGCACTGGTCGTCGTCGGCGACGGCAAGGGCCGGGCCGGCTTCGGTCATGGCAAGGCGCGCGAAGTGCCGGAAGCCATCTCCAAGGCGACCGCAGCGGCCAAGAAGGCGATGCTGCGCGTGCCGCTGAAGGAAGGCCGCACGCTGCACCATGACGGTATCGGCCACTTCGGTGCCGGTCTCGTCAACGTCCGTTCGGCGCCGCAGGGCACCGGCATCATCGCCGGTGGTCCGATGCGCGCTGTCTTCGAAGCGCTCGGCGTTGCCGACGTCGTGTCGAAGTCGAACGGCACGTCGAACCCCTACAACATGATCCGCGCGACCTTCGAAGCGCTCAAGACCCAGACCAGCCCGAAGTCGGTGGCCCAGCGCCGCGGCAAGAAGGTGGCGGACCTGATCGGCCGCAGCGGGGCTTCGAGCCGTGAAGTCGAAGCCGATGTCGCGCTGACGGAGGTCTGAGACCATGGCTGACAAGAAGACATTCAAGGTCAAGCAGACCGGCTCGCCGATCCGCCGCCCCAAGACCCAGCGCGCCATCCTGACCGGCCTCGGCCTCGGCAAGCTGCATCGCACTGTCGAGCTCGAGGACACGCCCGCGACGCGCGGCATGGTCGCCAAGGTGGCGCACATGGTCGAGGTGGTCGATTGACCTGAATTCCTCTCCCGCTGGCGGGAGAGGAGCGAGACCTGCTGAGCCGCAGGCGAAGCCGGTCGCAGCGGAGAGGGGCCTTCCCCTCTCCAAGGTCCGCTAAGTCGCGTTGCGACTAAGCTCCCCTATCCTCTCCCCTGAAGGGGAGAGGGCTATCAGCGCGAACATAGCGAAAGCGAGTGCAACGACATGAAACTCAACGAACTTCGTGACAACCAGGGCGCCCGCAAGGGCCGCATGCGCGTCGGACGCGGCATCGGCTCGGGCAAGGGCAAGACCGCCGGCCGCGGCCAGAAGGGTGCCAAGGCGCGCTCGGGCGTGGCAATCAACGGCTTCGAAGGCGGCCAGATGCCGCTGCACATGCGCATCCCGAAGCGCGGCTTCAACAACATCTTCGGCAAGGATTTTGCCATCGTCAATCTGGGCATGGTCCAGAAGCTGGTCGATGCCGGCAAGCTCGATGCCAAGGCGACCGTCGATCACGCCGCGCTCAAGGCTGCCGGCGTTGCCCGTGGCGGCAAGGATGGCGTGCGTCTGCTGGCCAAGGGCGAGCTGACCACCAAGCTCGTCTTCGCGGTCGAAGGCGCTTCGGCCGGTGCGGTTGCGGCTGTCGAAAAGCTCGGCGGCTCGGTCACGCTGCCGGCCAAGGCGGACGCCGCGGCTGACGCCTGAGCAGGCATTGGGCGGGAAAGCGGCGGGCAGGGGCTTGCGTCCCCGCCCGCTGCGCCCCATGTGGCGATGCGGGGGATGCGTGTCGCGGTCCGGTCCGGCAGGGGCCGTCACCCGGTTCCGTCGATCCTCCGCCACAGGGACACCGCATAGTCGCGGTTTAGCACGGGTCGCCCGGTAGCAGCCGGGCCTGATTGAGGCAGCTTACGCATGGCATCTCGCGCCGACCAACTCGGTATGAGCATGGACCTCAGCAAATTCGGTCAGGCGACCGAACTGAAGAACCGCATCTGGTTCACGCTGGGCGCTCTCGTCGTCTTCCGTTTCCTCAGCTTCGTGCCGCTTCCCGGCATCGATCCGGTGGCGATGAGCCAGCTTTACCAACAGGTCGGCTCGGGCGGCATCCTCGACCTGTTCAACACTTTCTCGGGCGGCAGCCTGGAGCGCGCGAGCATCATCGCGCTCGGCGTCATGCCCTATATTACCGCTTCGATCGTCGTCCAGCTGGCCGCCGCGCTCAACCCGACGCTGGCCGCGCTCAAGAAGGAAGGCGAAAGCGGGCGCAAGAAGCTCAACCAGTACACCCGCTACGGCACGGTGCTGCTCACCGCCATCCAGGGCTATTTCATCGCCACCGGCCTCGAAGCGGTCGGCGCGCAGGCCGGTTCGGTCCAGCCGGTGATCGACCCGGGCATGATGTTCCGCCTCACCGCGGTAATCAGCCTGATCGGCGGCACGCTGTTCCTGATGTGGCTGGGCGAGCAGATCACCAGCCGCGGCATCGGCAACGGCGTCTCGCTGATCATCATGGCCGGCATCGTCGCCTCGATGCCGCAGACGCTGGCGCAGCTGTTCGAACAGGGCCGCTCGGGCCAGATGAACGGCCTGCTGATCGCCGCCATGCTGTTCGGCGCGTTCGGCGTGATCTGGCTGATCAGCTTCATGGAGCGCGCGCAGCGCCGTGTGCTGGTGCAATATCCCAAGCGCGCGACCGCGCAGGGCATGGCCCAGCAGGAGCGCAGCCACCTGCCGCTCAAGGTCAATACCGCCGGCGTCATTCCGCCGATCTTCGCCTCGTCGCTGCTGCTGATGCCGCTCACCATTACCCAGTTCATGGGCCAGGGCGTGACCGACGATACCACCTGGGGCGCGGTGCTGCTGCAGCTCAACCAGTGGTTCGCCCACGGCCAGCCGCTGTACATGACGCTCTATGGCCTCGGCATCCTGTTCTTCGCCTTCTTCTACGTCGCGGTGGTGTTCAACCCCGAGGAGACGGCCGACAATCTGAAGCGGCAGGGCGGCTTCATCCCCGGTTACCGCCCGGGCAAGGCGACGTCCGACTATCTCGATTATGTGCTGACCCGCATCACCGTCGTCGGCGCCATCTATCTGGCCTTCATCTGCCTCATTCCGGAATATGTGACCGCGTCGACCGGTGTAGGCCTCGCACTTGGCGGTACCAGCCTGCTGATTCTGGTCAACGTCACCATCGATACGGTGACGCAGATCCAGAGCCACCTGCTGGCGCACCAATATGCCGACCTGATCAAGAAGGCCAAGCTCAAGGGCAAGATGCGCTGAACGGGCGGCCGGCCACGTAGACAGACAAACTAGGGGGAAGCGCCTGTGGCTCTCGACATCATCCTGCTGGGACCGCCGGGGGCGGGCAAGGGCACCCAGGCCAGCCGGCTCGAAGACGCCTATGGCATGGTCCAGCTCTCGACCGGCGACATGCTGCGCGCTGCGGTCAAGGCCGGCACCCCCATCGGCCTGCAAGCCAAGGCGGTGATGGATGCCGGCGAGCTGGTCTCGGACGCCATCGTCTCCGGCATCATCGGCGACCGGCTCGACGAACTTGGCGCGGACACCCCGGTGATTTTCGACGGCTACCCGCGCACCGCCGCCCAGGCCGAAGCGTTAGACGCGATCCTCAGCGCGCGTGGCCGCACGCTCGATCATGTCATCGAACTGGAGGTGGACGAAGACGCGCTGGTCGATCGCATCACCGGCCGCTTCACCTGCGGCACGTGCGGCGAGGGCTATCACGACCGCTACAAGCAGCCCAAGGTCGAGGGCGTGTGCGACGTGTGCGGCAGCAGCGACTTCAAGCGCCGCCCCGACGACAATGCCGAGACGGTGCGCACCCGCATGGCGGAATATCGCGCCAAGACCGCGCCGATCCTGCCGATCTACGAGGCGCGCGGGATTGTCAGTCGTGTCGACGGCATGGCCGACATGGACGATGTGACGGCGGCGATCGAGGCTATCCTCAAGCCCGAGTAAGCGTGGCCTTTCGCCAGCGGCAGCCCTGTGCCATCTTCGTCATTCCCGCGTTCGCGGCCATGACGACGTGCTTCCATCGAAGGGGCAACCACATGCGGACCATATTGCTGGCAACAGCCCTCGTCGTTTCCACCCCCGCCGCCGCCGAAGTCGTCAGCAGCGACGAGACCGGCTTTTCGATCCGCGTCGAAGCCAGCACCGCCGCCGCGCCTGAAGCGGTGTTCGCGCTGTTCGCCACGCCGCAGCGCTGGTGGTCGCCCACCCATACATGGAGCGGGGATTCCGCGTCGATGCGGATAGAGCCGCAACGCGCCGGCGGCTGCTGGTGCGAGGCGCTGCCGCTGCTCGGATCGGTCGAGCATGGCCATATCATCCGCTGGGACCCGGAGCACAGCCGCGTCCTGTTCCGCGCCGAACTCGGCCCGCTGCAGGCGCTGCCGGTCAACGGCAAGCTCGAATGGATCGCGGTCGGCCTGCCCGATGGCACCACCCGCGTGGCGATGCGCTATGAGGTGGCCGGACGCGGCATGGACGATCCGGTGGCGCTCGCCAGCGCGGTCGACGGCGTGCTCGGACAGCAACTCGCCCGGCTGATCGCCGCTGCTGACGCAACCGCTAGCCCCGGCACTCCTCCACCACCCGCTGCAGCGCAGGCCGGGTCGGTACCAGCAGCGGCGGCTGCATCACCGTCTCGATGACAAAGCGGCCGCGGCTGTAGAGGATGCTGTCCCACAGCGGATCGGCTGGCGGCAGCGCGGTTTCGATCCGGCGGGACGATTGATCGACGCGCTGCACCGGCAATTCCCGCTCGCCGGCGCTGGTGCGGATGCGGAACACCGCGCGCATGTCCTGCGGCAACACGCCTGAGCGCCCCAGGCGCAACTGCCCGTCGATGCAGCCGATGGTGGCCAGCAGTGCGCCATCGCTGCCGATGAAGCGCACCGTCCGTGCGCGTTCCAGCACCCACTCCCCCGGCGTCAGATCGTCGACCGACCAGTCCCCGGCGTAGCGATCCGCCACCGGCGCGGGCCTTGGCGCGGGAGCCGGCGTCGGGCGGGCGACCGGTGCCGGCGGCGCGGCGGGCGGCGGCGTGCTGGGCGCGACGCAACTGGCGAGCAGTGGCAGCAGGGTGACGGGGAGGAGGTAACGGATCATATCTAGGCCTGCCTGATGGCTGTGCCTGACCGACCCTCATTGTCATTCCCGCGAAAGCGGGAATCCAGGGGCGGATGGCACCGCACTTTGCCGCCCCTGGATTCCCGCTTTCGCGGGAATGACATGAGCTGAATGGAAGGTAACCCTACCCCCTCACTCGCCGCCGAACAACCGCCGCAGGAACACTGTCTCCACCTCGCGGCGCAGATCGTTGTTGGCCTTTTTCTGGAAGCCATGGCCTTCATCGGCGAACAGCACATATGATGTGTCCACCCCGTTGGCGCGCAGTTCGCGGACGATCTGGTCGCTTTCCGACTGCGGCACGCGCGGGTCGTTGGCCCCCTGCATCACCAGCATCGGCCGGGTGATCCGGGCGACATTGTTGAGCGGCGAGATGCGCTCGAACACGGCGCGCATCGCCGGATCGCGCTCGTCGCCATATTCGGCGCGGCGGTTGTCGCGGCGATAGGCCTCGGTGTTCTGCAGGAACGAAATCCAGTTGCTGATGCCATAGCGTTCGACCCCGCCGACCAGCCGATCCGAATAATGGGTCATCACCGCCAGCGACATGTAGCCGCCATAGCTCTGCCCGTAGACCGCGACGCGGCCCGCATCGAGCCCCGGCTGCGTGCCGATCCAGTCGAGCAGCGCGCCGATGTCCTTGACGCTGTCCTCGCGCTTCTCGGCATTGTCGAGATTGAGGTAGCGCGTGCCATAGCCGTCGGAGCCACGGACATTGGGCAGGATGACGACCGCGCCCAGCACATTGGCGAAATATTGCGCGCCCGGGTTCCAGCCGGGCCGCGTCTGCGCCTCCGGCCCGCCATGGATGTCGATGATCACCGGCAGCCGCGCATCCGCCGCCACACCGACCGGGCGATAGACGAAGGCGGGGACGGACAGCCCATCGAAACTGGTGAAGCGGATCAGCTCCGGCTCGGCGAGCTGCGCCGGGTCGAGATCGCCGAGCTCGCTGGTGGTCCAGCGGGTCAGCGGGCCGCCCGCCACATCATGGCTCCACACGTCGCCGGCCGAGCGGGCGGTGGTCAGGCCGATGGCGAGTTTCGAGCCGTCAGGCGAAAAATCGAGCGCCGTCAGCACGCCCCTCGGCAGTTCGGGCTGCGGCAGCGCGCGGCGGGTGACGAAATCCTGCACGACGACGCGGCTGAAGCCATCCTCGTTGACCGCATAAGCCAGCACGCGCCCGTCGTCGGACAGGTCATAAGCCTCGACATCCCAAGGCAGCTCGGGGGAGATGGCCCGCACCGCACCGCTCGCGACATCGATCTCGATCAGCCGCCGGACGTCGCTGCCATTGTTGCTGATGGCGAGGATCGCCGCCCCGCCCCGGATGAAGCGCGGGTCCTCATAGCGGGCTGCGCCGCCCGCCACTGTCAGAGGCCGCACGCTCGCACTCGCCACGTCGAGCAGCATCAGCTGGTTCTCGCGGTTGGAGATCCCCTTGGTAATCAGGATAGTCCGCGCATCGTCGCTGATATCGGCAGGGCCAACCGCCCCCGTGCCCTGCCACAGCAGCCGCGCGCTGGCCGGATCGGCGGGGTTGGCGGTGAAGATCGCATAGTCGGCGGAGCCCCGCACTGCTCGGCTCCACGCCAGCATCCGTCCGTCACCGCTGAAGGTCGCGCCCTGATTGCGCGTGCCGGTCTCGGTCAGCTGCGTCGTGCTGCCGTCCAGCCCTCGCGTGAAAATCTGGTACCACTCATCGCCGCCAGTATCGCGTCCGAGCAGATAGCGATCACTGCCGGGGATCGCCTGCGCCCCCGCCACCGGCTCGTCATAGAAAGTCAGTTGCTGCCGGTCCGCCCCCGGCGCCGCGACGCGATGCACCTGCGCGGTCGATCCGAAGCGGGTGGTGATCAGCATCGATCCGTCCGCCAGCCAGTCCTGGAACTGCGCGCTGCGGTAATTCTGGTAGCGCTGCACCGCCGCGCTGACCGCGGGGGGAATGGCCGGCACATTCTCGACACGCGCCGATCCGACCTGGCGGACCTCGACGGTGGGGGCAGGCGCGGTCTGCGCCACCAACGCGACCGGCGCGGAGGCGAGCAGCAGGGCGGTGATGAAGGGACGGATCATGGAGGGCTCCAGCAGATAGAAAGAACCCTAGCCCTGAGCCTGTCGAAGGGCGCTTCTCAGTACGGATAAGCGCCCTTCGACAGGCTCAGGGCTACGGGGAATTCAGATGGGTAACGCTCAATCCCGGAACGACGGATCGATCCGGTCGAGCTTTCTGAGCAGCGCCGGCCAGGCCAGCGACCGCGCCACCATGCCCATGCCGCCCGGCGGGGTCTGGCTTTCGACCTTCTCGGGCGTGCCCTGCGGCGGGGTGTTGAGATTCTCGCGGCCGGCCGACAGCATCATGATCTGCGCTTCGCAGGCGCGCTCGAGGAAATAGAGGCGCAGGAAACAGTCGCCCACCGTCTCGCCCACCGCCAGCGTACCATGGTTGCGCAGGATCATAGCATGCTTCGCACCCAGATCCTCGACCAGCCGCTCGCGCTCCTCGAGGTCGGTGGCGATGCCCTCATACTCATGATAGGCGACATTGTGCTGCGCGATCATCGCGGTCTGCGTGTGCGGCAGCAGCCCCCACGACTGCGCGCTCACCGCCTGCCCGTGCGGGGTGTGCAGATGCATCACCGCATGCGCATCCTCGCGTGCCATGTGGATCGCCGAATGGATGGTGAAACCGGCGGGATTGACCGGGTGCGACGTCGGCACCACCGGCTGCCCCTCGACGTCGATCTTGACCAGCGACGATGCCGTGATCTCCTCGAACATCATGTCATAGGGGTTGATCAGGAAATGATGCTCCGGCCCCGGCACGCGGGCGGACAGATGGGTGAAGATCAGATCGTCCCAGCCATAATGCGCGACCAGCCGGTAGGCCGCCGCCAGATCGACCCGGATCGCCCATTCCTCTTCGGACACCGCGCCACGGATATGGTCGTCGTTGGCGGGCTTCATCTGTGTAGCCATCGTCTCTCTCCCGATTGCGTTTTCGCGCGCAACCTATCGCCATTGTCATTCCCGCGAAAGCGGGAATGACAATGGTTCAGATTAAACGCTCATTCCACCGCCCCCGCAACCGGCCGGAAATCGCGTGCGAACCGCTCCAGCATCCGCACGCCCCAGCCCGCGGAGCCTGCGGGCTTGACATCGTTGGCCGGCCCCCAAGCCTCGTTGGCCATGTCGATATGCGCCCATGGGATGTCGCGGCTGATGAATTCGCCGATGAAATAGGCGCCGAAGCTGGCACCGCCGCCGCCGCCCGATCCGCCGTTGCGCAGGTCGGCGATGGGCGATGCCGCTTCCTCGCCATAGCTGGGGTGGATCGGCATGCGCCACATCGCCTCGCCGGTGGCATCGCCGGCGGCCAGCAATTGCTCGGCCAGCGCATCGTGCCGGCTGAACAGCCCCGAATAATCGTCACCCAGCGCGGTGCCGATCGCGCCGGTCAGCGTCGCGACATCGACCACGGCGGCGGGGGAGAGGCGCGCATCGGCGTAGGACAGCGCATCGGCCAGCACCAGCCGCCCCTCGGCATCGGTGGAGATGATCTCGATGGTCTTGCCGTTCATCGCGCGCAGCACGTCCGCCGGGCGGATGGCGTTGCCGTCGGGCATATTCTCGGCGAGCGCGGCGATGGAGACGACATGCACCGGCGCCTCGCTGCGCGCCAGCGCGAGCACCGCGCCGGTCACCGACGCCGCGCCGGACATGTCCATTTTCATGTCCCCCATATTGGCCGACGGCTTGATCGAAATGCCCCCGGAATCGAAGGTGATGCCCTTGCCTGCCATGACGATGGGGTTGTCTGCGCTGCCCTCCCCGCGATAGCGCACGATCAGCATGCGCGGCGGGCGCGCGCTGCCCTGGCCGACGCCCAGGATCGCCCCCATGCCCAGCCGCTCCATGGCGGGCACGTCGAGCACCTCGATGGTCACGCCGCGCACCCCGGCAAAGGCGGCGCGGGTGCGCTCGACGAAGCTCTCGGGGTAGACGATGTTGGCGGGCTCGTTGGAAAGATCGCGGGTCCAGGTCACTGCATCGATCAGCGCCACGCCGCGCCGGCGATAGAGCGGCTCGGCGGCAGCGGCGGTCGAGGCGGCGATGGTGGTCGGCGCCATGTCGCCGCCCGCCCGGTCGATGGTGTCATGCAGGTCGGAGCGATATTCGCCGATGCCCATGCCCGTCGCCAGTTCGGCGACCTGCTCTGCGGACAGCCCCTCGGCGGCGACGGTCACCGTCCCGTCCTCGCCCATCAGCGCGCGCGCCGCCGCCGCACCGATCGACTGGACAGCCGCCAGATCCGGCGTCTCCCCCGTGCCGATCAGCACGATCCGCCGCCAGCTGCCGATGCCGCGCAGGTTCAGCATCGCCCGCGCACCATAGCGGAATTCGGCGGCGGTCAGTGCGCGGCCGATGGCGCTGCGCTCGGCCTCGGACAGGAAGGCACCGCGTGTCGCCAGATCGTCGGCGCTTGCCAGCGGCAGCACCAGCGACCCCTCGTTCGGGCTGACCGTTGCGGCAAAGGACATGGCCCGTCGTACCGGTACTGCCGCGACCGACTGGCTGCCGCGCACGGTCGGCGCGGAACTGGTCGGCTGGGCCAGCGATGGCGCGGCGCTCAGCGCGACCAGCGAAGCGGCGGACAGGGCAAGCAGGCGGGTTTTGGGCATCGGGGGGGCGATCCTTGGTTGGAGATTGGTCTTCCATCATCTTGCCGCCGCCCGCCGCGATGTAAAGTCTCCGGCGGCTAGCGGCGCGGGCAAGGCCCGCAGGAATCCGCTGATCCATACACACCGTCATTGCGAGCGCAGCGAAGCAATCCAGGGCGGTAAACGCCGACTCTGGATTGCTTCGCTGCGCTCGCAATGACGGTAAGGGAACCGAGCGTGTCACTTAACCCCGCCGACGCACAATCCCCGCAGCCTCGATCAGCGCGGGGATATGCTGTTTCAGCGCGAAGAAGCCCTTGCCGCAATGGGGCCAGGCCGCAGCGTCCCAGCGCCGCTGCACCTCGCCCACTGCGATACCCGCCGCTTCGAGCGGTGGCAGCGCGGCGGCGGTGGCGTCGCGGGTCGGGCCGGTGGTGGCAAAGGGCATGATGATCTGGCGCGCACCGATCGCCGTCACCGCAGTCGCCAGCGCCGCGCCATCGCCCAGTGGCGGCAGCGCCGGGCAGGCAAAGCGCGCCGCCGCCCGTGCCAGCGCGTCGGCGCCGGCGCGTCCTGACAGCGCGGTTGCTGCCGCGCCACGCTCCGCTTGCTCCTCCAGCACTGCCACCGCCCGGATGGCGCAGCGGCCGGGATCGGTGCTCAGCCGGCCGGTTGGCGCGGCATCGAGCGAAAGATCGTCGCTGGTCAGCAGCAGCAGGGAGGGCAGCGCCGGATCGAGGCTGCGCGGGCTGCGCAGTGGCCCCGCAGCCGGGGAGGGCACCGTGTCGATGGCACAGGCGCGCGTCGCCAGTCCGTCTGCGCTCAGCCGCCCGCGCGTCATCGCCGCGATCCGCTCCGGGTCGGCCAGATAGGTCTTGCCCGGCGTATGCGCCCCCGCCACCCAGCGCCACGACAGCGTGTTGGACGCGGGGTCGGCATCGATGAACTGGCCTTGCGTATGCGCGATGCCCAGCGCGATCGGCAGCCGCAGGGTGAACAGCCAGATGGAGGCGAACTGCATCCGCGCCCAATTGTGCAGATAGCCGGTGCTGGCCAGCTCCTGCGCCCAGGCATCGAAGGCGGCAATGCCGGTGCGGCCATCGATGGCGGCGGCATGCCGATCGGCGAGCAGGCGGTCGTTCGCCAGCCTGTCCCGCGCTGCGTCCAGCTCGGCCAGATGGGCCGCCCACAGCGCCGGGCGCTGTTCCAGCCAGCCTTTCCAATAGGTCCGCCAGCAGACCTCGGCGATGAACTTCTCCGCCTCGGCCAGCGGGTGTGCGGCCAGCACTGCGGCGATGACCTCTTCCTCGCTCACCAGCCGCTGCCGCAGGGCGGCGGACAGGCGGGAGACATGGCGATGGCCGCCCGGTCCTTCCTCGAAATTGCGGCGCTCGGCATAGGCGCGTCCGGCGAGGGGCACGAATTGCTCGAGCCGCTCGAGCGCCGCAGCGCGAGTGGAAGGGAAATCCAGCACTACCGTCATTCGCCTGTGTTCGGGACAAACTCTCCGTCCGTCATTGCGAGCGAAGCGAAGCAATCCAGGGCGGTTTGTGCCGACCCTGGATTGCTTCGCTTCGCTCGCAATGACGGAGAAGCTCAAATCGATGCGCCCCGATCTAACGGCGGTGAATGGCCGCGCCATACCGCAACGGGGCCGTATCGCTGCCCGCTCCTTAGGGTGGCGGCGGATCGGGCGGATCGGGCTGGCCGGGCTCGATGGCGATGCCGTCGCCACCGATGCGCACATCGGCGTCGCCGATCCGCCCGCCGATGGTCACCCCGCTCTCGGGGTCGATCCGCACCTCGGGGTCGCCGATGATGCTGCCCAGATCGTCGAAAATCTCGGGCAGTGCCGGTTCGGGCTCGGGCGGCGGCGCGGCGCGGGGGGCCGCACCCGGGATCGCCCGGCTCATGAAATCGCGCCAGATCTGCGCCGGGGTGCCGCCGCCGGTCGCGCCGCGAATCGGGGAGTTATCGTCCTTGCCGATCCACACCCCGACCACCAGATCGCCCGCGAAGCCGACGAACAGCGCATCGCGCCCGTCCTGTGTCGTCCCGGTCTTGCCATAGGCGGGGATGCCCAGCCGCGCCGCGCGGCCGGTGCCTTCGTTGACCGCGGCGGACAGCAGCTCGAGCATGTCCTCGCGGACCCGGCTCGGAAAGGCGCTGCGCCCGTCGAACAGCCGGTCGACGAAATCGGCTTCCGGCTCGCGCAGCGCGTGCGGTTCGACCGGGCCGTAGTTGCCGGCAATCGCGGCATAGGCGGCGGTCAGCTCGAGCAGGGTCATGCCGTGGCTGCCCAGCGCGACGCTGGCATTTTCGGGCAGGTCGACGCTGATGCCCAGATCGCGGGCTGCATCCTGCACCCGTGCCGATCCCAGTTGCTGGTACAGGCGCACCGCGACGACGTTGCTCGACCGGGCAAAGGCCTCGCGCAGCGTGATCTGCCCGCGATAGCGTCCGCCATAATTGGCCGGCCGATAGTCGCCTTCGGTGATCGCGCTGTCGTCGACCATGTCGTCGGGCCGCATGCCGCTGCGCAGCGCGGCCAGATACACCACCAGCTTGAAGGTCGATCCCGGCTGCCGCCGCGCCTGCGTCGCGCGGTTGAAGGGGGAGGCGCGGTAATCGCGCCCGCCGATCATCGCCACCACCTCGCCATTGGGGCGCATTGCCACCAGCGCCACCTGGCTGCCGCGCGGCCCCGCGCCGGCGGTGACACGCCGGGCGATATCCTGCAACCGCGCGTCGAGCGTGGTCACCACCTCATTCTCGCCATAGCCGGGGCGGATCGTGGCGCGCGCCTGCGGCATCGCCCAGTCGGCAAAATAGGTGCCGGTCGGCAGCGACGGCCGCGCGCGCGTGTCGAGGCTGGCCGGGCGGATGCGCTCGGCCTCGGCGCGGGTCAGATAGCCGGCATCGACCATGGCCGCGATCACCACCTGCTGCCGCTCGCGCGCGGCGCGCAGGTTGCGGGTCGGCGCCAGCCGCGACGGCGCCTTGACCAGCCCGGCCAGCATCGTCGCCTGGGACAGGGTCAGCCGCTCGGGCTGGCGATAGAAATAATGCAGCGATGCGGCGCGCAAGCCATACACATTGTCGCCGAAATAGGCGTTGGAGAGATAGCGGGAGAGGATCTCGTCCTTGGTCAGCCACGCTTCCATCCACCAGGCGATCAGCAGTTCGCGGCCCTTGCGGCTCAGCGTCTGGTCGGCGTTCAGAAAGGTGATCTTGGCGAGCTGCTGGGTGATGGTGCTGCCGCCCTGCCGCGAATCGCTGGTGGCGTTCGTCCAGGCAGCGCGGGCGATGCCGATGGGGTCGACCCCCCAGTGCGAATAGAAACGCCGGTCCTCGGTCGCCAGAAACGCCTCGATGACGTGCGGCGGCAGCTTGCTGACCTCGACCGGCTCGTCGACGATCGCGCCATTGCGCGCAATCGGCCGCCCGTCGGAGGACACCAAAGTCAGTTGCGGCGGCGCTATCGGCTCCAGCGATTTGGAGAGCGGCGCGGTCCACGCCAGCCATACGACGGCGAGGACGAACAGCGCGGCAAACGCCTGCATGCCGCGTTTGGCCCACTTCCAGCGCCGCCGCCATTTCGACGGCGGCAGCGCGGGCAGGTTGGTGCCCGGCGCCATGCCACCGGTCTGCGGCGGGGGCGGCGGGGCAGCCCCGCCACCGCTCTGCAGCATCGCCGGGCTCGTTGCAGCCATCGATGGGCTGCTGGGTGGCGGGGACGAATCGACAATCCCGCGCAGCTCGGCTTCCAGCTCGGCCAGCGTCTTGCGCCGCCGCGGCGCCCCACTGCTGCCGGGGCCATCGCCTGTGCCGCCGCCGGTACCGCCGCCCGTGCCGCCATAGCCGTCGGGCAGATCGAAGGGGGAGTTGCTGCTCATCGAACGACTGTATTATCCCAATAGGACGGCTACTGCCAAGCGCATATTGCCGCGTCCATTATCCCGCTCCTGTCGCGCGAAGTCGAGACACCATCTGGCCAGCATGACGAGGGCTCGACTCCGCTCGACATGGGCGGGGTAGAAAGGCAGAGATGAACCATGCCCCAACCACTTTCCCCGATCCTCGATGCCGCCCAGTTGAATGCCTTTCTGCGCAGCGCCTTTCCGGACCGGCGCACGGACAATCTCGCCACTGTCCTCTCGGTCTCCCCCGGCGCCGCGCAACTGCGGCTGACTCCTACCGCGGAGCATCTCCGCCCCGGCGGCATCGTCTCCGGCCCGACGCTGATGGCGCTCTCCGACACCGCCGCCTATGCCGTCATCCTCGCGCACATCGGGGAAGTGGCGATGGCGGTCACCTCCTCGCTCACCTACCAGTTCCTGCGCGCCTGCCAGCCGGTGCCGATCACTGCGGATGCCACGCTGATCAAGCTGGGGCGAAGGCTGGCGGTCACAGACATCCGCCTGTGGACCGACGATGCCGCCCGGCCGGTCGGGCAGGCGACGGTGACCTACGCGATTCCGTGAGATCCCGCTGACTGCCCAATATATGTCATTCCCGCGAAAGCGGGAATCCAGGGGTGGCTAGGGCCATGCTATATCGCTCTGGATTCCCGCTTTCGCGGGAATGACAATGGTGGTTGATCAGAGGTTCAGCGGCCCATGCTCCAGCCGCGGCAGCACGTGCCGCGCGAACAGGTCGCATTCGGTGGCGTGCGGATAGCCGGACAGGATGAACGCCTCCATCCCCACCGCCTGGTAAGCGCGCAGCTTGGCCAGCACCTGGTCGGGATCGCCGACGATCGCCGCGCCGCAGCCCGAGCGCGCCCGGCCGATGCCGGTCCACAGATGCTCCTCGACGAACCCGTCGCCATCCGCCGCACTGCGCAATTCCGCCTGCCGCTGCACGCCGAAATTCTGCGCATCGAGGCTTTTGTTGCGGATGGCATCGCCGGTCGCGGCATCGAGTTTCGACAGCAGCCGGTCGGCATAGGCGCGCGCCTCATCCTCGGTCTCGCGGACGATGACATGCGCGCGATAGCCGAACTTCAATGTCCGCCCCTTGGCCGCTGCCCGCGCCTTCATGTCGGTGACCACCTCGACCACCTTGTCCATCGTGTCGGGCCACATCAGATAGACGTCGGCCGCCTCCGCCGCCACCTCGCGCGCGACGGGGGAGAGGCCGCCAAAATAGAAGGGCGGGCATTTGCCCGACAGCGTCGTCATCCGTGGCGGGTCGAGCTCGAGATTGTAGAAATCGCCCTTGAAGCTGACATGCTCGCCGTCGAGCATCGTCTTCAATATCTTCATCGCCTCGACCGTGCGCTGGTAGCGCGGGCCGCCCTCCATCGTCTCGCCCGGAATATCGGAAGAGATGATGTTGACGTTGAGCCGCCCGCCGGTGCCCGCCGCATCGGGGCCGAGGATGCGGTCCAGCGTCGCGATGCGCCGCGCCAGTTGCGGCGGCCAATCCTCGCCGATCCGCACCGCCATCAGCAGCTTGATCCGCTGCACCATCGTCGCGATCGCGGCAGCGAAGACAGTGGTATCCACCCCCAGCGCATAGCCCGACGGCAGCAGGATATTATCGAACCCGCCCTTTTCGGCCGCCAGCACGATGTTGCGGCAATGCTCCCATGATGATTGCAGCATCGGGTCGGGCACGCCGAGGAACTCATAGTCGTCGTCGCACAGTGCCGAGAACCAGCTGACTTCGCATTGTTGGGTCATGACGCACTCCGCCTCGAACAAAAAATTTGAGCGTCCGCTCTCACGGCAACGGCACCCCGCGCGCCGCCACCAGCACCGCATACCAGTCGGTCCGCGTCCAGCTCAGCTTGAACGCGTCCGTCGCCTCCGCCACCCGGCCCGCATTCTGCGTGCCGACGATGGGGATGATCCCCGCCGGATGCGCCATCAGCCAGCTATAGGCCGCCGCCGTGCGGCTGACCCCGGCCGGCTTGGCGACGGCATCGAGCGCGGCCGCCACCGCCTGCTCGCGGCCCGAAACCGGGTCGGCGATCCGCCCGCCGCCCAGCGGAGACCAGGCCAGCGGGGTCATCCCCAGCATCATCGCCTGGTCGAGCTCGCCATTCTCGAAGCAGTCGATGCGCAACGGGGAGATTTCGGGCTGGGTGGCGACGATCGGCACATCGCCCAGATAATGGGCCAGTGCGGCAATCTGCGCTGGCGTCATGTTGGACACGCCGATGCTGCCGATCTTGCCTGCCGCATGCGCATCGGCCAGCGTCCGCGCCAGCTCCTCGGGGTGGGTCAATATGTCCGGCCGGTGCACCTGATACAGCTCGACCCGCTCGACGCCCAGCCGCGTCAGCGAGGCATCGAGCGCCCCGCGCAGATAGGCGGCGCTCTGGTCATAAGGCAGCGGCGGCATGATGCCGCCCTTGGTCGCCAGCACGATGCGCGCGCGGATGCTGCGGTCCGCAGCCATCACCTGCCCCAGCAGCGCCTCGGCATCGCCGAAGCCGGTCTTGCCGTTGAAGCCATAGATGTCGGCGGTGTCGAAGAAGGTGATGCCGGCATCGAGCACCGCATGTACCAGCGCTGCCGCCTCGGCCGCATCGCCGGCAAAGCGCCACATGCCCCAGGCCAGGCTGGTCACCTCGATCCCGCTCTTGCCGAGCATGCGGGTGGCGGGGGGTGCGGGTAGCTGGCTCATCGAATTTCCTTGGACTTGCGGGAGGGGGATTGTTTGGGTGCGGGCGGGCCCACCGTCGCCCGTTCGACCAGCGCATGGGCCAGGCGGCGGTGGATGATGCCGTCGCCGCCCGCCAGCAGCAGCTCGGCGGCGGCATAGGCCAGTTCGAACACGGGCTGGCGGATGGTGGTCAGCGGCGGCCAGACGGTGCGCGCCAGCGTGGTATCGTCGAACCCGGCGACCGAAAGCTGGCCGGGCACATCGATGCCCAGGTCGTGCGCCACCGCCAGCACGCCGGCAGCCATGTCGTCATTGGCGGCAAAGATGGCGGTGGGCGGCGTGTCCATCGCCAGGAAATGCCGGGCCGCCGCCACCCCGCTGTCGAAATCGAACAGGCCATGCGTCACCAGCCGCTCGTCGAGCGCGATACCCGCGCGACCCAGCGCCCGCCGATAGCCGAACAGCCGCTCGTCTGAGGCCATGTGGCTGGGGTGGCCCTTGATGAAGCCGATGCGGCGGTGCCCGGCGTTGAGCAGGTGCGTGGTCATGTCGTCCGCAGCCTGCACATCGTCCATGAACACGCTCGACGTCAGCGCATGGTTGGTGCCGGGGGAAATGCGCACGAACGGCACATTCATCGCCTCCAGCGCGCGCAGCACCGCATCGCAATCGGTGACGGGGGAGGACAGGATGACGCCCTCGACATGCGTCTCGGTGATCAGCCCCATGATCTGTTCGCCGACGGCGGGATCGTCGACATCGACCGGCTGGGCGAGCAGCCGCACCCCTTCGTCATGGCAGCGACCCCAGCAGCCGGACTGGATCTGGTGCATGTAATAGGGGCTGTGGTTGTCATAGATCAGCGCGATCTGGTTGGACTTGGTGCCGGCCAGGATGCGCGCGGCGATATTGGGCTTGAAACCCAGCTCGCGCATCGCCGCCTCCACCTTCTCGCGCGTCGCCGCCTTGACATAGGGGTGGGCGTTGAGGACGCGGCTGACCGTCTTCACCGCCACGCCGGCGCGGGCAGCGACATCGCGGATGTTGGCGCGCTCGTGCGGGGTCTTGGCGCTCATAGCGAATCCCTCACCGACGGCAGGCTGGCGAACAGGTCGGCAAAGTCGCTCGCGGGACGATAGAAGACCGGCGGCGATCCGATCGGCGCGTCGATCTCGTGCCAGCCGGCGGCGAAATCGGCCCCCGACCAGACATGCCGCCACACCGTCGCCGCATCCCCCGGCAGATACACCCGTCGCGCCACCGCTCCCTCCTCGATCACCGGAGCCACCATCAGCTCGGCACCATAGAGATACTGGTCCTGGATAGTGAAGGTCTCGCGGTCGTCCGGATAGTGCAGGAACAGCGCGCGCTGCGCCGGCAGCCCGGTCGCGCTCGCCTCCGCGCACAGCCGCCGCACCCACGGCGCCAGCGCGGCATGAACGCGGCTCCACCGCGCAAAGCCGCGCAGCAGCTCAGGCGTCGAATCGATCTGCAGATTGTCGTCCGGCCGGTTGCCCTCATGCGTGCGCATCACCGGCGTGAACGCGCCCAGCTCGTACCAGCGGTACAGCAGCTCCTCGGTGCGCACATTGCCATGCAGGCTGGTGTAGCCGCCGACATCGGAGTGGCTGTAGGCATTGCCGACGAGCCCCGCCGAAAGCGCGGCGGTGATGACCGTGCCGATGCCGTCATGGCGGGAGAAGTCGACCGACTGGTCGCCGGCCCAGAGCAGGGGGCAATATTGCTGGACGCCGGTGAAGCCTGCCCGCATGAAGAACAGCGCGTCGCCCGTCCGCCCGCGGGACGCAACGGCATCGGCATTGACCTTGGCCCAATGCACAGGCCAGCGGTTATGCTCCTCCATCGGATCGCCGCGATGCAGCCGCAAATCGACCGGCAGATATTCTCCGAAATCGGCCATCCAGCCATCCAGCCCGAAATCGAGCATCTGCTTGCCGATAATCTCTTCGGAGAACCAGGCAGCGGCCGCCTCATTGGTGAAATCGACCACGCCCGCATCGAACTCGCCGAAATCGACGGCATAAGGCGTGTCGCTGTCCAGCCGCTTCGCCAGATAGCCCAGCCGCGCCGCCTCGGCATATTGCGGCCCGTCCACCGCCAGATAGGGGTTCACATAGCCCAGAAAGCGGATGCCCCGGGCTTTCAGCTCTGCGATCTTTGCGGGCAAATCGGGATAGCGCGCCGCATTCCACTGCCAGTCCCAGAACAAGCGCCGTCCGAAGCTCGTCTGTCGAACCCCGACCCAATCCTCGCACCACAGGCCAGATACCGCCGCACCTGCCGCGATGATCTTCTCCAGCCGCTCGAAGCTGTTTGCGCCATCCTTCAGGCCGACAATTGCCCCGCCGATCGACCAGTCGGGGAGACTGCTTCGCGAACCGGTATTGTCCGCCAGTTGCTGGACAATACCGGCCATGGTTGACCCGCCGAAAAGAGCGAAATCGGAATAACTGGTCCAGAGACGCGTTGTCGCCGTGCCCGCCACGGTCAGGTCAACTTCACTGTAGCAGCTGTTCTCGACCATCACGGCATGGCCGCGTGAAAACAGCATTGTCGGCTGCGGATAGTTGGTTGTCCAATAATCGCCGCCGGCAAAGGAGCCGTCGGCGCTCATCAGATCGGTCAATCGCGTGCCGGGTTCGCGGCCGACCCCCGGTTCGCTCGTCCATATAGGAAAATGGCGGTTGTTGAGGGTCAGTTGGCTCATCTGTTCGCCACCACCCCACACAATTTCGTCCGGTGCGACCAGCCAGTCGACGCAGATCCGGTCAAAGGAAGGGTCTCTGCTGTTGGCGTTCAACAGCGGCATGTCGAGCGTGAAGAACAAGTCGAGCAGAGGCGGCCCATCGGGCGAGTCCGACAGAAAAATGAAGCCATCTTCCAGATTCTCGCCAATCGTGCCGGCCCACATCGGTCCGGGTCGCTTGCCCCTGATCCGGTCCAGCCACCCTACATGCGTCATCGCTGGGGCAGGCAAAACGAGATGCCGCAACACCCGTTCATCGCTCGGCGCATCCTCCATGCGGAAATTGCCCCGCACCATCGTCACCGTCGGATTGCCCTTGGCGATGCGGAACGCGGGCGCGTCGACACGGTGGCGCAGGATCACGCGGTCGCCCAGCAGCAGGTCGAAACCGCCGCCGCCGTCTTCCGGACCAATCTCCACGAACCGCGCCGTCACTTGGCCGCCATCTCCCTCTGTCCTGCGCTGTTGCAGGAAAGTCGCACTGTCTGCGCGGCCTCTCGCGGGCCGTATGACACCGCTTGACATATTGACCGGCGCGTTTCAACCCTCACCCTCAAGACCCCACGCGCACGAACGCGAGGGTCACCGATTGTCTTGGCGCCCGGCCCCGTTGCCCGCGCCGCAGGGGAGGTTCGAACATGATCCGCAGTGCCATTTTCCGTCGCGCCGTCATCGCCGCCAGCGTCTCGACGCTCGCGCTGACCACGCCAGCCCTCGCGCAGGACGCCGACACCGCGGCCGAGGAAGACTCGGGCGACATCATCGTCACCGCCAACCGCGTCGAGCAGAATCTGCAGGATGTGCCGATCGCGGTCAGCGCCGTCTCGGGCGACCGTCTGCTCGACACCGGCACCACCAGCCTCGAGAATATCGGCGACCTCGTCCCGTCGGTCACCTTCCGCAAGGGCACGACCAGCGCCAACAGCGCCATCTTCCTGCGCGGCGTCGGCACCATCACCTTCTCGATCGCGGCTGAGCCCAGCGTCTCGACCGTGGTCGACGGCATCGTCCTCAGCCGCTCGGGCCAGTCGTTCATCGATCTGGTCGACATCGAGCGGATCGAGGTGCTGCGCGGTCCGCAGGGCACGCTGTTCGGCAAGAACGCCTCGGCCGGCCTCGTCAACATCATCAGCCGCGGCGGATCGGACGAGTTCGAATTCGATGCCAATGCCGAACTGTACGAAGGCGACGAATATCGCCTGCGCGCATCGGTCGCTGGCCCGCTCAGCGAAAATCTGTCGGGGCGCATCACCGGCTTTTTCGGCACCTATGACGGCAATATCCGCAACATCAATCCGGCGGTGAACGGCGACGTCAACGGTTACGAGCATTATGGCGTGCGCGGCATTCTCGATTACGACAACGGCCCGTCGCGCATCCGCTTCATCGCCGACTATTTTACCGGCGAAGACGATTGCTGCGCCGAAGTCACCGGCGTTTCGCGCGGCGCCAGCCTCGATGCTTTGCTTGCCATTCCCGGCGGCAATGCGCGCGGCGAGAACCAGCGTATCATCAATCACAATCTGGTCACCCAGACCGAGGATCAGCAGTGGAGCCTGACTCTGTCGGGCGATTTCGACATTACCGATACCCACACGCTCAGCCTGATCGCCGGCTACCGCAACTGGCAGAACACCGAAATCCGCGAAGGCGACTTCCTGCCGCGCGCGGTCATCGGCGGCGAACAATTGCATGACCGCGGCTATGTCGAAACCGACCAGTACAGCTTCGAAGCGCGCATCGCCTCGGACCAGACCCAGCCCTTCTCCTATCAGGCAGGCGCCTTCATCTGGTATTCGCACAATATCCAGGACTTCACCCGCCGCAACATCCGCTGCACCCTTTCGTCGCTGCCGGCGCTCCCGGGTGGCGCGGTGCCCTGCAACACCAATGTGTTCGATGCGGCCAACAATACCACCTTCCCCACCGCGACCAGCGCCAGCGACGTCGATTCGACCAACTATGCGCTGTTCACCCAGGCCACCTATCGCTTCAGCGATCAGTTCAGCATCACCGGCGGCATCCGCTGGACCAAGGACGAGCTGAGCTACACCCACACCCGCGCTCCGGGTGTCGATGCGCGCACCGGCCTGCCGGCGACCGGCGCCGGCGTTTCGGGCAATCCCGCGGGCGGCACCATCGCTTCGGGTGGCAATGGCACCAACACCTCGGCGGGGGACAGCAACAATAGCAATGTCTCGGGCCGCGTCAGCGTCCAGTTCGAGCCGAACGACGATGTGCTGCTCTACGCCAGCTACACCCGTGGCTACAAAGGCCCGGCGTTCAACGTCTTCTTCAACCACACCGCACCGACCAACGCGGTGCCGATCGACGAGGAAACCAGCGACAGCTTCGAGCTCGGCCTGCGCAGCCAGTTCGCGGATATCGTGACGTTCAACGCCACCGCCTTCCAGGCGACCTATGACGGGTTCCAGGCCAACAACTTCGTGCTGCTCAACGGCGCGGTGGTCACCAACCTGACCAACGCCGGCACCGTGCGCACCACCGGCTTCGAGGTGGATACCACCATCGAGCCGATGGACGGCCTCACCTTCCGCGGCAGCCTGGCCTATGCCGATGCCAAGGTGCGCCGCTTCAACCCCAACCCGCTGACCAACGCGCCCGACGCGCGCAACGGCACCCGTCTGCCGCTCGCGCCGGAATGGAGCTACAACCTCAGCGCCGATTATGAGACCGCGGTCGGCAACGACTTCCGCCTGTATCTCGGCACGCAATATGCCTGGACCGACGACCAGTTCTCGGATCTCGGCAATTCCGGCCCGATCGACAGTTACGGCATCTGGAACGCGCAGGTCGGCATCTCCGACGCCGATGACAATTACCGGCTGACCTTCATGGTCCGCAACATCGGCGACACCAGCTACGTGCTGCTCAACACCAGCGCCGGCCAGCGCCTCCACATCCCGCGCGATGCGGACCGCTATTTCGGCGTCGGCCTGCGCGTCAAGCTGCGCTGATCCCGGACACAGGCGGTGTCGGCACACCCCCCTCGGCAACGAGGGGGGTGTTGCTTTTTCAGCCCCATGCCCGCCGCAGCCGGCCGAGGCCGATGGCCAGCAGCATGGTCAGCCCGACCAGCGGGAACAGCATGCCCATACCCGCCAGCAGGAACGTCACGCCGCGCGGCAGCCGCGCCTCGCCGCTGGCCTGAGGCACGCCTAGCCGGCCCGCCGGTCGCCGCCGCCACCACAGGCTGAGTCCGGCGACGATGCTGCCGATCAGCGCCAAACATACCGCCAGATTGGCGAGCTGGTTGGCCAGCCCATATTGGCGGCCCATGTGGGTCATGGTCCCCCATTCGATCGCCTTGCCGAACGGACTATACTCTGCCCAGCCGATATCGGCCTGCACCCGGCCATCGCCGGTCGCATAGATGGTCCGCTGCCCCTCGGCCTGGTCGGGGATGTAATTGATCGTGAACAGGCCGCCCGGCGTGTCGGGATAGATGATGCGTACCCCCTCGCCGAAGCGCGCCCGCTCGAGCCGCACCAGCAGCGGCTCCACCGCGGCAATCCCGGAAGGCGCATGCGCATGTGCCGCGCCATGCCCCGCCATCGCCGGTTGCGGGCTGTTCTGCACCACCCATGGGCGGGTATCGACCATGTCCGGCTGGTGCTGCGCATGCCCTTCATGCGCTGCAGCAGATGCGGCGGGCAGATGCGACGAAAAATTGGGCGTGGGCGCGATGAACGGCACATGCTCGCCCAGCCGCGCGAACTGGCTGCCCCAGAACACCGACCAGGGCAACCCGGTCAGGATCAGCAGCGCGATGAACACCATGTTGAGGGCAGACGGGATGGCATGCAGGTCGCGCAGCAACCGCCGCCCGCCCGCCGACCAGCGCGGTACCACCACCCCGCGCGCCTTCCATCGCCTGGGCCACCACAGCATCAGTCCGGTGGCCAGCATCACCAAAGTCCAGCAGGCGACCAGCTCGACGACATAGCTGCCGGCATCCCCCGCCAGCAGCGTGCCATGGATGCGGCGGACGATGTCCATCGGCTGTGTCGCCGGATCGACCGCGCCGGTCACGGTGCCGCGATAGGGGTCGAGATAGACGTCGCGCCGCACGCCGCATGCCGTCCGAACCGACCAGATCGCCGCTTCGTCGGCGCGGTGGGGCAGGCGCACCCGCTGCACCTCTGCCCCCGGCCAGGCGGCGAGCACCGCCGCCTGCTGCGCGGCGAGCGGCAGCGGTGTCGCTCCCGGTGCGACGGTCCGGATGTCGCGGTTCCACCATCCCTCGATTTCCCGGTCGAACAGATACAGCGATCCGCTGACCGCCATCAGGATCAGAACCGGCGCAACAAATAGCCCGGCGATGAAATGCCAGCGCCAGATCGCCCGATAGGCCGGCGTCGCCATCCGCTGATTGTCCGGCCTGTCCGGAGCGGTCCCGCCTTCCATCAGAATCGCACCCCTACCCTTGCGCTCACCGTCCGGGGATCGCCGGGGTAGACCGCATTGCTGTTGCTCGCGGTGAAATAGCGGCGGTCGAACAGATTGTTGGCGGTCACATCGATGCGCACCCGCCCGAACACCGCGCCGATGCCGAGGTCTGCCAGAAAGACGTCGGGTAGCAGTGTCGGGCTGGCGTTGGCGATGGCACGCGATCCGCGATAGACGCCGCCGCCGCGCAGCTCCACGGGCGTGCCCGGGATGGCATAGCTGACGCGCAGGCTGCCCGAATGGCGCGCGACATCGACGATGCGGCCACCCGCCTCGCCCGGTGTCGGGCTGCGGGTGATGCTGTCGTCCAGATAGGCATAGCCGCCGGTCAGGCTGAGGCCAGGCACCGGCTGCACCGTCCCTTCCAGTTCGATGCCCCGCACCCGGAAGGCCCCGAAATTGCGCGAGAAGCCGGGATTGTCGGGATCGTCTCCGGCAACATCGCGGCGTCTGATCTCGAACCCGGCCAGGCTCAGCGACGCGGTGTCAGAGCGGTAGCGCAAGCCGATTTCATATTGCTCGGACGTCTCGGGCGACAGCCGGTCGCCGTCGACGGTCGGCGCGCCACCGAAGCTGTTTTCGACATCGTAGCCGCTATTGTAACCGCCAAACAGGCTGAAGCCGCCATCGAGCCGGTAGGTCGCGCCGATCTGGATGCTGGTCTGAGTGACATTCTCGACATCCGGTGTGCCGAAGCTTGTCGGATCGCTGCTGAAGAAACCGTCATTCTCCAGCCAGGCATGCCGCACGCCGGCGACGATCCCCAACCGCTCGCCGATCGCAATCTGGTCCTGCAGATAGAGCGCGTGGCTGTCGAGCCGCTGGCGGAAGTTGAAGGCGAATGTCAGCGCCGGGCGCTGCGCTGCGTCCAGATACACCGGACTGCGGGGGTCGATCGACGGCACCGCGACGAAGTTCGACTGGATGAAGATGCTGCGCTCGCGGTCATATTCGTAACCGATCAGCAGCTTGTGGCTGAGCGGCCCGGTGGTAACGCTGCCTGAAAGATCGAGCTGGCCGATCGTGTAGCTGTCGTCTTCGCTGCCGATCCGGCCATTGCGGCGGACCAGCGCGGGATTGGCGGGGTCGATGCCCAGCACGCGGAGCTGGGTGAACGGGGTATTGAGCTCGGAATATTGCGCGCGCGGCGTCAGCGTCCAGCCACCGCCCAGATCGATGCTCACCCAGGCCTGTAACAGTGGCGAATTGGCCTTGAGTGGATTGAAAGCGGGCTCGCCCAGATAGCGATCGCGGCGGATCGGCCCGCCCGGTGCGGCGACGATCGTGCCGACCACCGGCAGGCCGGGATTGCTCAGCGTTCGCCGTTCGACATATTCGCCGACGAAATGCGCGTCGATGCCCGGCGCCGGCTGCCAGTGCAGGGTCAGCGCAATATTGTCGCGGTCGATGTCCTGGAAATCGACGAAGGTGCCCGACCGTTCGATCTCGCCGGTCAGCCGGATGCCCAGCGTATCGCTGATCGGCCCGCCGATGTCGATGGTCCCGGCCAACTGGTCGTAGCTGCCGACCGTCAGCGCCGCCGATGCCGCGAAACGGTCGGTTGGCTGGCGGGTGATGATGCTGACGATGCCGCCGACCGCCGACTGGCCATAGAGCACCGCTGACGGCCCCTTGAGCAGTTCGATCCGCTCGATGTTCGACAGGGCCGATGCATCGACATCCTCATAATAGCGCTGGCGAATGCCGTTGCGCATCTGGTCGACCAGGAAGCCGCGCACCGTCAGGCTGAAGCTCTGGTAGCGGGACACGCGGCTGTTGCCGATGTTGGCCGATGGCGCCGCGCGCAGCAGGTCCCCGACGCTGCTGGCGCCGCGTTCGACGATATCCTCATCGGTGATGATCTGCACCGATTGGGGCACCCGCTCGAGCGGGATTCCGGACTTCTCGCCGAAATCGGCATCGATCTTGTCGCCGGTGACGATGATGTCGGGTCCGCGCTCGGGATCGTCCTCGGCAAAGGCGGGGGAGGCGGCAAGGCATAGCGCTGCGGCGAGCGCGAAACGGGAAACGGACATGGAAATTCACCTGATCTGGTCGCTGGCGCACGGCGGTGGTGCGGGCGATGCCTGGTCATGCGCACGGCCCGACGCCGGCCGATCAAGTCGGCCGCTGCCGCGCTGTGCTGCTGCGCAATGGATCAGATGGTGGCGGGCGGTCCGCGTAACGGCGGGCTGAGGAAGCGCGGGCTGCGCAGCAGCGGCAGGCACGCCGCGGCAAAGCCCAGCGCCAGGATGAAGGCCAGCGCGTCGGCGATCAGCGCCGCGTCGGCACCGCTGTCGACAGCCTTGTCGAGCGCGCTGCCATGGCAGACCTGCTTGTCGCCGACGACATCGGCCTTGCCCTCGCGTTCGACCGGGATGGACACCATCCGCTGCTCGCCCATGCCCGAGCACAGCACCACATCGATGCTGAGGTCGTGGCTGACGATCATGAACCCGGCGGGCACCAGCGCCTTCATCGCCAGCGCGAGCGCGAACAGCAGCATCGCCAGAGTGCGGTAGCGAATAATAAGGGCGCGGATCGGGTTCACGGCGGCCGCATACTGCATCGATCCGCGTTTGTCAGCGCCGGTTGAGCCCGTCTGCGCGGCCAATTGTCAAGCGCGAGACATACAGCCATTGCCTCACCGCCCCCACCCGTGCACAACATGCAACGATGCATCACCTGACCCCTCGTCTGCGCTGGGCGCTGTTCGCCATTCTCTGTCTGGCTGGCGTGTTCAACGCGATGGATCGGCCGATCATCGCCATCCTCAAACCCAACATGATGGCCGATTTCGGCTGGACCGAGAAGAACTTCGGCGATCTGGCGGCGGTGACCCAGTTCTCCGCAGCCATCGCCTTCCTGTTCACCGGCTGGATTGTCGACCGCATCGGCGTCAACCGCTCGATGCACTTGGGCGCGAGCGCGTGGAGCGCGGCGGCCATTGCCCATGGCTGGGCGACGACGATGTGGCAGGTGGTGGCCGCGCGCGTCGGCCTCGGCGTGACCGAAGCGATGCAAACCCCGCTGACCATCAAGACCGTCGCCACCCTGTTCGAACCCGACCGGCGCAGCCTCGCCTTCGGCATCGCCACCTTCATCGCCAGCGCCGGCACCATCGGCATCCCCTTCGCCATACCGTTTCTCGCGGAGGCGTTCGGCTGGCGCGGCGCGCTGGTCGCCGGGGGCATCGGCGGGCTGGTGTCGCTGCTGCTGTGGATCATCCTCGCGCGCGGGGTGAGTTTCGCGGTGTCGTCGCAAGAGGATGCACCGGCCTCTGCCGTGTCCGGCGATCCCTCGACCGATCCGGCAATCGACCATGGCGCTTACGGCCCGATCCTCACCAACCGCCGCACCTGGGCGATCGTCATCGCCAAGGCGCTGTCGGACATGACCTGGTGGTTCATCAACTTCTGGCTCGCCGATTATTATCGCAAGCAGTTCGGCCTCTCGACGCTCGACCTCGCGGTGCCGCTGGGCATCGCTTTTGCCGGCTCGGGCCTCGGCGCGCTGCTCGCCGGCTGGGCCTCGACCCGGCTGCTGGGCTGGGGCTGGTCGGTCAACCGGGTGCGCAAGACCGTCATGCTCGTTTCGGCGCTGATTGTCGTGCCGTTGCCGCTGGTCGTCAGCCTCGACAGTTTCTGGCCGGTGGCGGTGATGATGGGCGTGGTTATGGCCGGCCACCAGGGCTTCTCGCTGTCGATCTTCTCGACGATCACCGATGTCGTGCCCAATGCCAAGGTCGCGCGCGTCACCGCCTTCGGCGCGTTCATGGGCAATATGGGCGGGGTGCTGATCGCGCTGGTCGCTGGCCGCGTGCTCGACGCGGGCTTCGGTTTCGCGCCGCTGTTCATTTTCGCCAGCGCCTCCTACCTCCTCGCGCTCGCCTGGCTCCACCTCCTCCTCCCCGTCATCCGCCGCGACGAGGGCGCGCTCGTCTCGGCGCATGACTGACCCGTTCAGCCTGTATGACACCGCTGGACATGCCCTTCCCCAACCGCAATATGCGTGATGATGGATAAGTTCGAGACCTATGCCGGAGACCTCTACGGCGAACTGACGATCGCCGATGAGGGCCAGAAAGCCCCCCGCGCGCCCGTCTTTCCCGGCCTTGCCGTCTGCGGCATCGCCAGCATCGCCGCCGCCTGGCTGTCCGAACATTATGGCATGCCGATCATCCTGATGGGCCTGCTCATCGGCCTCGCCCTCAATTTCGTCGCCGCCGACCCGCGCACCCATCGCGGCCTCGATTATGCCAGCCGCACCTTCCTGCGCATCGGCATCGTCATCCTCGGCACGCAGGTGACTATCGCCCAGATCGGTGCGCTCGGTCTCGTCCCCTTCGCGGCGCTGCTGGTGGTGATGGCGCTGGCGTTCGGCGGCGGCCTGCTCGGCGCGCGCCTCGCCGGCCAGCCATCGGCGAACGGCGTGCTGTCGGGTGGCGCCACCGCCATCTGCGGCGCCTCCGCCGCGCTCGCGCTGTACAGCGTCATCGGCAAGGAACGCCTGAGCCAGGCGCAGTTCGCGCTCACCCTCGTCGGCATCAGCCTCGCCTCCGCGCTGGCAATGACCGTCTATCCCATCCTCGCCGACTATCTGTCGCTGACCGACCGGCAGGCCGGCTTCCTGATCGGCGCGTCGATCCACGATGTCGCCCAGGCGATCGGTGGCGGCTATGCCTATTCGGACGCGGCGGGTGCCTATGCCACCATCGTCAAGCTCGCCCGCGTCGCCCTGCTCGCGCCGATCGTGGCGCTGGTCAGCCTGTTCTACATGCGCCGCGGCACCGGCGGCGAGCGGCTGCCGATCTGGCGGCGGCTGGCGATGCCATGGTTCATCACCGCCTTCCTCGCTACCGTGCTGCTCAACAGCCTGATCGACGTGCCGGACATCGTCACCACCACCAGCCTGACCGCCTCCAAGGCGCTGCTGCTGCTCGCGGTCACCGCGACGGCAATGCGCAGCCGCATGGATCTCATCCTGCAGATGGGCTGGCGGGCGCTGATGCCGGTGTTGGGCGCCACGCTTGCCAGCCTGGTCTCGGCAATTGGCTTCGCGCTGTTCCTGCTCGACTGACGCCGGTGGTCAGGGCCAGTCCGGGCCCTCGCCGAGCGCGCCGGCCAGATCGGCCAGCGCCTGCGCCTCGCCGATCACCTTGATCGCACGCATGCCCAGCATGGCTGCGGGTTTGCAGTTGATGCCCAGATCGTCGAGATAGATGCACTGCGCCGGCGCGAGGTCCAGCGCCTCGCACATCATCATGTAGATACGCGGGTCGGGCTTGCGCACACCGGCCTTGCTCGATTCGATGACATGTTCGAAGCGCGCGAAAATCTGTTCCAGTTCTTCGCGCCCGTCGCTGCTGCGTGCCATGCCGGCGCCGTGGCCGGACGGTACGTTGTTGGTGATGCAGCCGAGCCGGTAGCCCGCCGCCTTCAGCCGGTCGAGCGCACGCACCATGCGCGGCCGCACCGCGCCTGCCAGCACCGCCAGCACGGCGCTGCCTTCCAGCGGGTGGCCCAGCGCCTCTGCCTCCGCGGCGAACAGCGCGTCGAAGCGGGCCGCATCGATCTCGGCGCGTTCGAACAGCGCCCAGGCATTGCCGTCCGGGTTGATGGCATTGACCTGTCGCACGAAATCCCGTGGCAGCCCGCGCTCCGCCTCCAGCCGGTTGAACGCCTCGAACGGAGAGGAAGTGATGACGCCGCCGAAATCCCAGATGACGGCCCTGAAACGATCATGCATGCGCGCGCTCAATATCGCAGCTTGAGCCCGGGCCGCGCCCAGTCGATGGCCGCCAGACGCCCGCTGCCCGACAGGGTGACATAGGCGGTCCTGCGGTCTTCCCCGCCCCAGCAGATGTTGGTGGTGAAGATGTCATCTGTCTCGACGAATTCGACCAGCTCGCCCGTCGGAGAAATGACGCTGATGCCGCATTCGCCGATGGTGGCGACGCAGATGTTGCCGCACTCCTCGACGCCGAGCGAATCGAAGAATTTGTAGCCCGCCGGACGATAGAGCGGGATGCCCGGTCCGCCCGGCCCGGCCGCATCGTCGACCTTGCCCGGGGCGACGATGTTGAACTTGGTCAGGCGGCAGGTGTAGGTCTCGGCCGCGTAGAGGCTCTTGCCGTCGGGGGAGAGGCCGATGCCGTTGGGGTTGTAGCTGGGGAAGATGACCTCTTCCAGAAAGCTGCCATCGGCCTTCGCATAGAAGATGCCGACGATGTCGTGGCAGCGCGCCTGGTAATCGACCTTGCCATGGTCGGTGAACCAGAAGCCGCCATGGTCGTCGAAAACGATGTCGTTCGGCCCGCGCAAGCTGCAGCCGAAGTCGCCTGACTTGTAGAGGACCTCCACCTCGCCGGTGGCGATGTCGATCCGCTCGATCCGCCCGCCGCTGTAATCCTTGGCAATGCCGTGCGGCGCCAGATAGCCGTTGGCCTCGACATATTCGAACCCGCCGTTGTTGCAGCAATAGAGCTTGCCGTCGGGCCCGATGGCGAGGCCGTTGGGCCCGCCGCCGGTCACGGCCACCACGCTCTTGCTGCCGTCGGGTGCGACACGGGTGATCTGGCCGCGCTCGATTTCGGTCAGGATCACGCTGCCGTCGGGCATGGCCACCGGTCCTTCGGGGAACCGCAGTCCATCGGTGATGATGCGTATCTCGGCCATGTCTCTCTTCCTTCCCGCTGGCACCGCGCTCGAACCCGCGCTGCCTTTTTTCTTCTGTCGAGGGAGCCTAAGTGAAGGACAGTGCTTCGACAAGCTCGGGGCAATCGCATCAAGGAGCCTTGCGTCATGACCGCCTACGCCGCCGATCTCGCCCTGTTCATCGACGGTGCCTGGCAATCGGGGGAGGGGCGCGATGCGCTGCCCGTGCTCAACCCCGCGACCGCGCAGGCGATGGCCGAGCTGCCCAAGGCGAGCGCCGCCGATCTCGAGGCCGCGCTCGCCGCGGCAGAACGCGCCTTCCCGCTGTGGCGCGGCACCGATGTCGACACCCGCGCTACCGTCCTGCGCAAGACCGCGCAGCTGCTGCGCGACCGCGTCGAGCATATCGCCACGCTGATGACGATGGAGCAGGGCAAGCCGCTCGCCGAATCGCGCAGCGAAGTGCTGGGCAGCGCGCAGATGTTCGACTGGTGCGCGGAGGATGCCCGCCGCATGTATGGCCGCACGCTGGTTCGCCCCTCGGGCCAGCGCTCGATGGTGCTGCAACAGCCGGTCGGCCCGGTCGCCATCTTCACGCCATGGAATTTCCCGCTGTACCTGATGGCCAAGAAAATGGCGGCGGCGCTGGCGGTCGGCTGCTCGGTGATCGCCAAGCCTGCGGAGGAAACGCCCGGCTGCACCAGCGAGCTGATGCGCGCGCTGGCCGATGCCGGTCTGCCGTCTGGCGTGGCGCAACTGGTGTTCGGCGATCCGGCGATGATCTCTTCGACGCTGATCGCCTCTCCGGTCATCCGCAAGATCAGCTTCACCGGATCGACCGCGGTCGGCAAGCAACTGATGCGGCTGTGCGCGGACAATGTGACGCAATCGACCATGGAGCTGGGCGGCCACGCGCCGGTGCTGGTGTTCGCCGACTGCGACCTCGACAAGACGCTCGACATGGTCGTGCCGCAGAAGTTCCGCAACGCGGGCCAGGTGTGCGTGTCGCCCACCCGCTTCTTTGTCGAAGCGTCGATTCATGACGCTTTCGTGCGGGGTTTTGCCGAGCGGACGGCCAGCGTCACCATCGGCAACGGCATGGACGCGGGTACCAAAATGGGCCCGCTCGCCAATCCGCGCCGCCCCGATGCCGTCGGTGCGCTGATCGACGATGCCGTCGCCAAGGGCGCGACCGTCGCGGCCGGTGGCACGCGGGAGAATGGCCCCGGCAATTTCTTCCGCCCGACGCTGCTTGCTGCCGTGCCGGCGGAAGCGGATATCATGCAGGTCGAACCCTTCGGCCCGGTTGCCGTCACCCGCGCGTTCGACAGCTATGACGAGGCGATCGCCGCCGCCAACGCCACCCCCTTCGGCCTCGCCGCCTTCGCCTTCACCTCGGACGTGCGCCGCGCCAACCTGCTTGGCGATGCGCTGGAGGCGGGGATGGTCGGCATCAACACCTTCGCCATCTCGGGCGCCGATGCACCGTTCGGCGGGGTCAAGCAGTCCGGCTATGGCAGCGAAGGCGGGCGCGAGGGCCTGGAAAGCTATTGCGTGACCAAGGGCGTGCATGTGGCGTGAGCATATTCGACCGCATTTCAGAAACCGTCGGCCGTCTGCTGCGTCGGTCGCCAGTGGATGCGGCCATGCCGGTGTTTCGCTATCATCCCGATCCCCTCTCGACCAAGGCGATCCTCGCCACCGATCTATTGTGCGCCTGCTGTGGCTACGCCCGCGGCTATCGCGTCGCTAGCCACTATGGCAGGACGCGGTTCGACTGCATCTGCCCCTGGTGCGTCGCCGATGGCCGGGCAGCGCGACGGCTCGGCGCCTCGTTCGTGCAGGATAGCGACACGGCGCTGCCGCCAGCGGTATGGGACGAACTCAGCCGTCGCACACCCGGCTACATAAGCTGGCAGGGCGAACTGTGGCTGACCCATTGCGGAGACGCCTGCGCCTTTTTGGGCGATCTCCCCGCCGAAGAGGCGGCATGCCTGCCAGAGCCGGTCGAGGCGCTGTTTCTCGAAGAGAATGACTGGCTCGCCGATTGGAGCGCGCTGAAGGCGGCCTATGCCGAAGGCAAGAGCGACGTCGCGCTCTACAAATTCGCCTGCCTGCATTGCAACACGGTCCGGCTCGGCATCGACTTTACATGACCCTGAAAGTGCGCCTCTGGAATCTGGCTGGCCTCGCCTCGCTCGCGCTCGGCACCATCGGCATCGCCGTCCCGCTCCTGCCTACGGTGCCGCTCTACATCCTCGCCGCCTTCTGTTTCGCGCGTGGCAATCCGGCGTGGGAGGCGCGGCTGCTCGCGCATCCGCGCTATGGTCCGCACCTGATTGCCTGGCGCGAGCGGGGGGCGGTCAGCCGGCATGGCAAGATTGCCGCAACCGCCACCTTCGCGGTGAGCATCCTGCTCGGCGCATGGCTGCTGGCCTGGCCGTGGCTGCTGCTGCCGCCAGCGGTGGCCGTGGTCACGCTCGGCTGGCTGTGGACCCGGCCCGAGTAGCGCGGCCTTTCCGATCACCGTCGCCACGGACCAGATCCGGGGTCTTCATCGGCGTGCCGCCGGGTTGTCAGTGGCCCCGGGTCGATCCCGGGGCGGCGGTCAAAGGCGCATCGATCCGAACGCCGCACGCACCTCATCGACGAACAGTGCCGGCTGCTCGAACGCCGCGAAATGTCCGCCCCTGGCCGCCTCGTTCCAGTAGACGATATTGGTGTAGCGCTGTTCGGCCCAGCGGCGGGAGGCCTTGAATATCTCGTTGGGGAAGATGCTGCACCCCGCCGGTAGCGTCACCTGTCCGCCGCTGAAATTCCGGAAGCTGTGCCAGTAGAGCCGCGCCGAAGATGCCGCGCTCGCCGTCAGCCAGTAGAGCATCACCGTGTCGAGCATATGGTCGCGCGACACGGCCTGCTCGGGGTGCCCGCCCACCGAATGCCCGCCGGGCGCATGGCCGCAATCGGTCCAGCCGTGAAACTTCTCGACGATCCACGCCATCTGCCCGACCGGCGAATCGGTCAGCCCATAGCCCAGCGTCTGTGGCCGGGTGGCCTGCTGGGTCGAATAGCCATTGTCCTTGGTCTGATACCATTGCATCCGCGCCAGCGATGCCTGTTCGGCCGGGGTTGCGTCGGCCAGCATCTCCGGCGTCGGCATCGCCACCACCATGTTGACGTGGATGCCGGCGCAATGGCCGAGATTCTGCGCACCGATCGCAGTGGTGACCGCGCTGCCCCAGTCGCCCCCTTGCGCGAAATAGCGGTCATAACCCAGCGCCAGCATCAGCGCGTCCCAGGCGGCCGCGATCTTGTCCACGTCCCAGCCTGCGCTGGCCGGCTTGCCCGAAAATCCGTAACCGGGCAGCGCCGGGATGACGAGGTGATAGTCGCGGGCCAGCGGCGCGATGCAGTCGAGAAACTCGAGCACCGATCCCGGCCAGCCGTGCGTCAGCAGCAGCGGACGCGCTTCCGGATTGGCGGACCGCACATGGATGACGTGGATATCCACCCCGTCGATACCGACCAGATAGTTGGGCAGCGCATTCAGGCGCGCCTCGCAGCGTCGCCAGTCATAGCCATCGGCCCAATAGGTGGCGAGTTCCCTCGCATAGGCCAGCGGCACCCCCTGGTCCCAGTCATCGACCGTCTCCTTTTCCGGCCAGCGGGTAAGGGCGAGACGCGCCCTTAGGTCGTCGATCTGCGCCTCGGGGATGTCGATGGTGAAGGGGCGAGGCTGGCCGACGATCATGCGTTTTCCTCCCGACACCCGTCCTTGGTTCGCGGGCGCGCCTATCTGGTAGGCACCGGCTCCGCGCCCGTCCAGTCGTAGAAGCCCCGCCCGGCCTTCTTGCCGACCCAGCCCGCCTCGACATAGCTGACCAGCAGCGGGGCAGGGCGGAACTTGGGATCGCCGGTGCCAGTGTGCAGCACGCGGATGATCTCGAGACAGGTGTCGAGACCGATGAAGTCGGCGAGCGTCAGCGGGCCCATCGGATGGTTGAGGCCGAGGCGGCAGGCGGTGTCGATGTCCCGCATCGTCGCCACGCCCTCGCCGAGCGCGAAAATCGCCTCGTTGATCATCGGCATCAGCACGCGGTTGACGATGAAGCCGGGGCGGTCCTCTGCATGAACGATCTGCTTGTCGAGGCTGCGGCCATAGGCTTCGACCGCGCCGAGCGTTGCGTCGCTGGTGGCGAGCCCGCGGATCAGCTCGATCAGCCCCATCACCGGCACGGGATTGAAGAAATGCACGCCGATGAAGCGGCTCGCGTCGGGCGCCGCCTGGGCCAGCCGGGTGATCGGGATCGAGCTGGTGTTGCTGGCGAGAATGGCCGCGGACGAAAGATGCGCGCCGACACTGGCAAAGATCGCGCGCTTGACCTCCTCCCGCTCGGTCGCCGCCTCGATGACCAGATCGCAGGGAGCGAAGGCGCCATGGTCCGCCACCGGCTCGATCCGGGACAGCGCGGCATCGGCGTCGGCTGCGGCCAGCTTGCCTTTCTCGACCGCCTTGGCGAGCTGGCGCGCAATGCCGGCCTTGCCCTTTTCGGCTTGGGCCAGAGAAATGTCGGACAATAAGGTGCGATAGCCGGCTTGCGCGGAGACCTGCGCGATGCCGGCGCCCATCTGCCCCGCTCCAATAACCCCGACTGTCTGCATGTCCTGCCCCTGCTTTTCGCAACGCCGCTACCCTGGCTGTCGCCGGAGCCCTGTCGGCTATCGCGCCACCATCGTGGCTGGCCGCGCCATGCCGTGACTATGTGTGCGAAACAAGTTCAGCGATGCGAAAACTTCATGGTGCGCTGCGATATTCGGTCGCTTCGGCAAGGATCAGGTTGAACCAGTCCTGCGGATCGCTCCACGTCTCCAGCGGTGTCCAGCCACCGGCGCGGAGCAGCAGGCTGGCATCGCGGGGGCCGTATTTATGGCTGTTTTCGGTGTGGATCGTCTCCCCGGCGGCCATGGTGAAAGCGCGGCTGCCGATGGTGAAGGCCACGTCGCGCTGCGCCTCCAGATGCATTTCGATGCGGGCGAAGGCATCGTTCCAGATGGCGCGGTGCACAAAGGCATCGACCGGGATGGTGCCGGCCAGTTCACGGTTGATGCGGCTCAGCAGATTGAGGTTGAAGGCGGCGGTGACCCCTGCGGCATCGTCATAGGCGGGAATGAGGACATCGACCGGCTTGATGCGGTCGACACCGATCAGCAGCAGCCCGTCCGCCCCCAAGGTCATCCGCATCGAACGCAGCAGGTCGACCGCCGTGCGCGCGACCATGTTGCCGATGGTCGATCCCGGAAAGAAGCCAAGCCGCGGCTGATCGGCGAGCGCCATCGGCAATTTTACCGGATGCATGAAATCCGCCTCGACCGCATGGATCGGCAGGCCCGGGAAACGGTCCGCCAGCGCACTCGCCGATTCGCGCAGGAAGTCGCCCGAAATGTCGATCGGCACATAGGCGCGCGGCTTGACCGCCGACAGCAGCAGCGGCGTTTTCGCCGAGCTGCCCGATCCGAATTCCACCACCACCCGGTCGCTGGCCAGCCGTGCGAAGTCGGCCGCCGCGGCGTCTAGCATCGCCGTTTCGGTGCGCGTCGGATAATATTCGGGCAGCCGGGTGATGTCCTCGAACAGCTCCGATCCGCGATGATCGTAGAGCCAGCGCGCCGGGATCGCTTTCTGCCGTTGCGACAGGCCGTCGATGACGTCGGTCAGGAAGGCGCTGCCGCCGGGAAGGTCGGGCCTGTCAGACATCGCGGGCCAGCCTGACGCCGGTGAATTGCCAGCGCTGGTGCGGATAGAAGAAGTTGCGATAGGATGCACGCATATGTCCCCTTGGCGTTGCCAGACTGCCGCCCCGCAGTACGAACTGCCCGCTCATGAACTTGCCGTTATATTCGCCCACCGCGCCGGCAACAGGGCGAAAGCCCGGATAGGGTCGATAAGCGCTGCCGGTCCATTCCCAGACGCTGCCGAACATCTGGGAAAGGCGGCCGGCATTCGCTGCCGAACGCGCGATGAGCGCAGTTGTGCCATCGAGCTGCTGTCCGCCGTCGGCATCCTCGCCCGAACCCGCGCTTTCCCACTCGGCCTCGGTCGGCAGGCGTGCCCCGGCCCAGCTGGCGAAGGCGTCCGCTTCATAGAGGCTGATGTGGGTGACGGGTGCCGCCGGATCGAGCGCTTGCCAGCCGTGCAGGCTGAACTGCTCCCAGCCATGCTCGCCCTGCCGCCAGTACAGCGGCGCGCCGATCGCTTCGCCCTGCACCCAGGCCCAGCCGTCCGCCAGCCACAACCGCGGGTCACCATAGCCCCCATCGGCAATGAAGGCCGCCCATTCGCCATTGCTGACCGGCCGGTCGGCGATCTGGTGTCGTGTCAGCAGCGCCTGGTGCCGGGGTCCTTCGCAATCGAAGCCAAAGCCCTGGCCATCGTGGCCGATGTCGACCAAGCCGTTCGCCCCGTCGATCCAGCGCATCTCGCGGCTGCTCTCCGCACGGTCGCGATGGTCGATCAGCGGATAGGCGACCGGCCCCAGCGGGTTTTGCGCAAACAGGTGCAGCAGATCGGTCAGCAGCAATTCCTGATGCTGTTGCTCGTGCGCGATGCCAAGCTCGATCAGCGCCGGAATCTGCTCGGCCAGCAGCGGCAGGGCATCTTCTACGGCGGCGTCGACCGCAGCGCGCCAGCCGATCACCTCGGCCAGCGACGGGCGGGTCAGCAGGCCGCGGGCATGGCGGGCATGGCGGGCGCCTTCCGCCTCATAATAGCTGTTGAACAGGAACGGCCAGCGCGGATCGTGAAGCCGGTATCCGGGCACATGATCGCGCAGCAGGAAGGTTTCGAAAAACCATGTGGTGTGCGCCAGATGCCACTTGGTGGGGCTGGCGTCGGGCATCGACTGGACGCTGGCGTCGGCATCGGACAGCGGTGCTGCCAAAGCCACGGTCAGGTCGCGGGTCGCCCGGAAGCGCTGCAACAGATCGTCGGCACCCCTCACGCGCTGCGCGATGCCCCCGGCACCCACAGCACATCGTCCACGCCGTTGCCGTTGGCGACGCGCGCGGCAACGAACAGCCAGTCGGACAGGCGGTTGACATAGGCCAGTGCCGAAGGGTTGAGCGCGCGCGTCTCCGCAGCCGCGACCGCGCTGCGCTCGGCACGTCGCGCCACGGTGCGCGCGATATGCAGATGCGCCGATGCCGTGCTGCCACCGGGCAGGATGAAACTGGTCAGAGGCGCGAGCGCGGCATTCATGTCGTCTATTTCAACTTCCAGACGGGCCACCTGTTCCGGCACAATCCGCAGCGCCATCTCGCCAGGCGCGAACGGATCGTTGCCGGCACCCGCCGGCGTTGCCAGATCCGCTCCTAGATCGAACAGATCATTCTGGATTACAAAAAGCTGCTTCGCCATGCGCGAGCCCGGTGCAAGCGTGCCCAGCGCCACACCGATCTGGCTGTTCAGTTCGTCGACGTCGCCGATGGCGGCAAACAGGGGATCATGCTTTGGCAGCCGCGACCCGTCGACGAGGCCGCTGCTACCGTCATCGCCGGTGCGCGTGTAGATTTTGTTGAGCTTGACCATTGTTCCTGCACGGCTCCTTCATCATTCCGGTACGTCAGGGCCGATTGGCAGGCGCAAGCCCGATGCGCCGTCGGGTCAGTTGCCGGCGGCAACGAAGCCCAGCACCACCAAGAGCAAAATGGTGATGGCCTGCCATTTGACGCGGGCGAACATCATCTTATTCTGCATGGCATGCCCGCGCGCGACGCCGGCGGCATCGACATTGCCCTTGGCGATATCGTCGCTGGTCTGTGCGAAATACACCAGTCCGCGCGCGAGGCTGAACAGCACGAGGGCAGCAGCGGCAACGATGGCGATTATGATGGCATAATTCATGGCTTGTCGGATCCGATCATCAGATGGCCGCACCATAGCGGCAGAGGCGCGCACCCGCCTGCCCCCTATTTAAGACCCGATCCAGCGATAGCCAAGGGGCAGCAGGTCGCGCCGCAGGTCCTCGAACAGCCTTTGCGGGTCGACGCCGCTGTCTCGCAACGACGCGAGGCTCGCCGCATCGTCGCGCTTGGCGAGGCGCCTGCCATTCGCGTCGCCGATCAGGCGGTGGTGGACATAGGCGGGGGTCGGCAGGTCGAGCAGCGCCTGCAGCAGCCGGTGGATGTGCGTTGCGGCGAACAGGTCGGCGCCGCGCACCACATGGCTGATGCCCATGGCCGCATCGTCGATCGTCGAGGCCAGGTGATAGGCAAAAGCGCCGTCGCGCCGGGCCAGCACCACATCGCCAAAGCAGTCGGCCGCGCAGGGCACAGTCCCGGCGTCACGGTCATGCCAAACCGGCAAGGCGCCCAATCGGCTGCGGACGTGCGCCAGCGCCTTGTCCATATCCAGCCGCCAGGCGTGGGCATCGCCAGCGGCAAGCCGCGCCATTGCCCTGTCCGCCGGCAGGGATCGGCAAGTACCGGGATAGACGGCCCCGTCTGGCCCGTGCGGTGCCGCGACGCTGGCCGCGATCTCGCTGCGCGTGCAGAAGCAGGGATAGGCAAAGCCATCCCTTTGCAGGGCCTCCAGCGCGTCCGCATAGGCAGCAAGCCGATCGGATTGCGCCACGAGCGGGGCATCGGGCAGCAGCCCCAGCCACGCCAGATCCTCCTCTATCGCGTGGCGGAAGCCCGAACGCACTCGCCCGGTATCGAGATCGTCCAGCCGCAACAGAAACGCGCCACCCAGCGCCCGCGCCAGATCGTGCGCGACGAGCGCGCTATAGCCATGGCCCAGATGCAGCAGGCCGGTGGGAGACGGGGCAAAGCGGGTCGCGATCATCGGTGCATGCTGCCCTAGCGCAGCACGGGGCAGAAAGGCACCCATGCGACGTTGCTGCGCGCCTGTGCGCCAGCATCTGCGCAAACATGGTTAATGCGCGATCAATTTGTCCCGCCACGGATCAGCTTAGTTAACCAACTGGCAACCATAAAAAATTTCTTCCTAAAGCGCCCCCATGACGGGTCGTTTTCTCCTTTCGGACGTTTGGTCCTTTCTCGGGAGAAAGGCTTGTCTCGTGCGCGATCCTCGCGCTTCGCTCCCCTGTCGCCAGGCGCCGGTCCGGGCCTCGGTTCCCGCCGTGACCGATCCCGCGCACGTGTCAGACGCCGACCTGTTGCGGGCAAAATCGGTCGCACGGCAGATACTGAGGCGCGCCGGCATCGCGCCGCTGGTCCCCGCGCTGGTGGCGCTGCTGTTTGTCACCCATCCCAACGACGCGAGGGCTGAGGTCGGCGGGGCCTCGCCGGATGCCGTGCGTGTGACGGCTACCGCCACCGCCCGCGCCACCATCCTGCCTTCATCGGCCCGGCTTCAGCAGGGTGCGGTGCAGATTGTGGAGGCCGGTGACCATCGACGACTGCTCGCTCAGCAGGTGCGGTCCAGCATCCGCTCCTGCGACCCCCCGGCCCGGCCCGATGCGCCCCCTTGCCGGATGATCGTCTACGATCTGCCCTGACGGATACGGGCAGGTTGGCAGCCGCGCCGCCTGCGCCTACCTGTGGCAGCAATGCCTCCCCAGTCGCCCACCGATTCCTCCACCGGAGAACCCGCCGCGCTCAAGACGCTGGGGCGGTTCATCCCCTACCTGTGGCCACGCGGCAATCGCGGCCAGCAATTGCGCATCGTCGGCGCCGGTGTGCTGGTGCTGCTGTCGAAGACCGTACAATTGTCGATGGGCTTCATCTATGCTGCGGCCATCAACCGCATGCAGCCTGGCATGGAGCCGGCGGTGGCGCTCGCCATCGGGCTGGTCGTCGCCTACGCCGGTGCCCGCTTCGCCGGGGTGGTGTTCGACAATCTCAGAAACACGCTGTTCGAGCGCGTCGGGCAGGACGCGACCCGCACGCTGGCGGTGGCGGTGTTCGATCATCTGCACCGGCTGTCGCTGCGCTTTCATCTGTCGCGGCGCACCGGCGAGGTCACCAAGATCATCGAGCGCGGCACCAAGAGCATCGACGTCATGCTCTATTTCCTGCTGTTCAACATCGCGCCGACGCTGATCGAGCTGATCGCGGTGCTCGTCATTTTCTGGGTCAAGTTCAGCCTGTGGCTGGCCTTGGCGACGCTGGCGATGGTCGCCGCCTATCTGGCCTTCACTCGCCGCGTCACCGACTGGCGCAATGCCCTGCGTGCCCGGATGAACGATCTCGACACGCTGACCATCGGCCGGTCGGTCGACAGCCTGCTGAACTATGAAACCGTCAAATATTTTGCGGCGGAGCAGCGGGAGGTCGCGCGCTATTCCGCGGTCGCCCGGCAATATGCCGATGCCGCGGTCACGTCGGAAAACAGCCTCGCCTGGCTCAACATCGGCCAGTCGCTGATCACCAACGCGATGATGGCTGGCGCGATGGGCTTCACCGTCTGGGGCTGGTCGCGCGGCATGTTCTCGACCGGGGATGTGGTGCTGGTCAACACGCTGCTCGCGCAGCTGTTCCGCCCGCTCGACCTGCTCGGCATGGTCTATCGCACGATCCGCCAGGGCTTGATCGACATGGATGCGATGTTCCGCCTGACCGATACCGCGGCGGAGATCGCCGACGCGCCCGACGCGCGGCCGCTTGAGGTTGCCGGCGGGGAAATCCGCTTCGAGGATGTCCGCTTCCACTATGATGCCGACCGCGCGATCCTCAAGGGCGTCAGCTTCACGGTGCCCGCCGGCGGTACGCTCGCCATCGTCGGACCGTCGGGCTCGGGCAAATCGACCATCGCCCGCCTGCTCTTCCGTTTCTTCGATGTGACCGGTGGGCGCATCACCATCGACGGGCAGGATGTGCGCCAGGTGACGCAGGCCAGCCTGCGCGCGGCGATCGGCATCGTTCCGCAGGACACGGTGCTGTTCAACGATACGATCGGCTACAATATTGCCTATGGCCGCGAAGGGGCGGACGATGCCGCAATCCGCGCAGCCGCGCATGGTGCCGCGGTTGGCCAGTTCATCGAAAGCCTGCCGCAGGGTTTTGATACCGAAGTCGGCGAACGCGGCCTGAAGCTCTCCGGCGGGGAAAAGCAGCGCGTCGCCATCGCCCGCACCCTGCTCAAGAACCCGCCGCTGCTGATCCTCGACGAAGCGACCAGCGCGCTCGACAGCCGCACCGAGTCCGAGATTCTGGCGACGCTCGAGGCCATCGCCGAAACCCGCACCACCATCACCATCGCCCACCGCCTCTCCACCATCGCCCACGCCGACCAGATATTGGTGCTGGAGGCTGGCGAGGTGCGCGAGCTCGGGCGGCATGAGGATCTGCTGGCCGCAGGCGGGCTCTATGCGCAGATGTGGGCGCGGCAGGCGGTGGAGATGGCAGAGGTGGAAGCGGGCAGCCCGGCATGAGCCTGGCCGCGCTGGATTTGATGGCACGCGGAGCGACGCTGTCGTTGCTCGGGCTGTGGGCCTGGATCTTGTTTCGCGATCACCGCCCGGTGCTGGCGGCGCGTGTCGCCATGCTGCTGCTCGGCACCGTTGCTTGCCACGTGCTGGCAGACCTTTCGCCGTGGCAGCCTGGCGCGCAGGGCCTCGGCCCGTTTCTGCTCAAGCTCGGTCAGTCGGCTGCACCTGCCGCTTTCTGGTTGTTCGCGCGCACCTGGTTCAATGACGAGGCCCGGATCAGCTGGCGCAGCTGGGCGCTGGTCGGCGCATCCTGTGCGCTTGGCGGCCTGTTGTTGATCGGTTTTGTCGCTCTGCCATCCAGGGCTATCTGGCTCGATATCGCGCAGCGGGCGATGTGGCTGGGCTTCATTGCAGTGGGTCTTGCCATTGCCTACCGCGGCCGCCGGGAGGATCTGGTCGAGGAGCGGCGCCGACTGCGCATGCGCTTCGTCTGGTCGGTGGGCATCTACTTCCTGCTGGTGACTACGGCCGGCTTCTGGTCCAACTGGAATCGTGGGGCAGTGCCGATGTTCCAGGTGATCAACCTCGGCATTCCGCTGCTCACAGCGGCCCTCTGCGCGGCGCTGCTGGGTACGCGCCGCGCCGAATTCTTCGTGGACGGTCGGGGCCAGCCGCCTCAGGATGGCCCGTTGGCCGACCCCGGCCTGTCGGCGCTGGCAGACAGGATCTCCGAGTACATGCACGCGCATAAGGCATGGCGGGATGATCGATTGACCATCGCCCGACTGGCTGCACAACTGGGCGAGCAGGAGTATCGGGTCCGCCGTGCCATCAATCAGCAGATGGGCCATCGCAATTTCGCTGCTTTCCTCAGCAGTCACCGCCTCCGTGAGGTGAAGGCTGCGCTGGCCGATCCGTCGCAGCGCGACGTGCCCATCCTGACCATTGCACTCGATGCGGGCTTTGGCTCTCTCGGACCGTTCAACCGCGCATTCCGGGAGGCAGAGGGGGTAACGCCCAGCCACTATCGCCAGCAACAACTGGCCGATTCCGGAATCGGCTAGCCCGTCTTGGAATGCGGCAGGTAACGAAGGGTCAGCGGATGCATGGCGTAGTCATTGCAACCGCAGGAGTCTGCCATGCCCAAGACATTCGACATCGTCGCGGTGTTCCGCGATCATGCCATTGCCGCCTTCACCTTCGATTTCGGGCGCTATCTGATCGCGACGATCGCCATGGCGGCCATTGTCTGGGGCGTGATGCGCCTGCCTTGGGGGCGCAACCGCAAGATCCAGCAACGACACGCCACCGCGGCCGATGTCCGCCGCGAATTCATTGCGTCCTTCCAGACCTGTATCGTCTATTTCGGCGTCACCATCGTCATGATCTGGGGGCTCAGCATCGGCATCTTCCAGCGGATCGAGGGCAGCCGCGGCCTGGCTGTCGATCTCGCGATCCTGATCGGCATCGTCGTCGCGCACGATGCCTATTTCTACTGGGCACACCGGACGATGCACCATCGCCGCCTGTTCAAGTTTTTTCACCGTCACCATCACCGCTCGGTCACGCCGACACCATTTGCAGCATACAGCTTCGCAGTACCCGAAGCCGTGGTGATGGCCGCCTTTGTGCCGCTTTGGCAGCTGTTTGTCGCGACGCCGGGCTGGGTATTGTTCGCTTTTCTGAACTGGCAGATCATCCGCAACGTCATGGGCCATTCGGGGGTGGAGCTGTTTCCGCGCTGGTGGCTGGCGTTTCCGCTGACCCGGTGGATCAACACCACCACCCATCATGATCTGCACCATAATGGCAGCTTCGCCCACAATTACGGGCTATACTTCACCTTCTGGGACAAGCTCATGGGCACCGAGCATCCGCGCTATGCGGAAACCTTCGACCGCGTCACCGCCCGATCCGGCCCGGCGGCGACCGGCGGCCTCGCGACCAGCCAGAGCAATTGATCGACGTTACGCCAATTCCATCGCTGGGCCTCTGACAATCGGGGTGGTGAACAGTCGCGGCTGTGGTCTATGGCGCTGCCATGCCCACCGCCCCGGCACCGCTCGCCGACCCTCTCGACACACTCCACCGCGTCTTCGGCTTCCCTGCCTTTCGCGGGATGCAGGAGCGTGTCGTCGCCCGGGTCCTTGCCGGGCAGCATACGCTGGCGGTGATGCCGACCGGCGCGGGCAAGTCGCTGACCTACCAGCTGCCCTCGGTGCTGTTCCAGGGCACGACCGTCGTCGTCTCGCCCCTGATCGCGCTGATGCACGATCAGTTGCGCAGCGCCGAGGCGGTCGGCATCCGCGCGGGCACGCTGACCAGCGCCGATGCCAATCGTGCGGAGACCATCCAGCGGCTGCTCGCCGGCGATCTCGACCTGCTCTACGTCGCGCCTGAGCGCGCCTCTCAGCCGCAGTTCCTCGATCTGCTGCGCCAGGTCCGGATCGCGCTGTTCGCCATCGATGAGGCGCATTGCGTTTCCGAATGGGGGCATGATTTCCGCCCCGATTACCGCCTGCTGCGCCCGCTGCTCGACGCCTTCGGAGACACCCCCCGCCTCGCGCTCACCGCCACGGCGGACGCGCACACCCGCGCCGATATTCTGGCCCAGCTCGGCATCCCGGCGGACGGGTTGATCGTCGCCGGCTTCGACCGACCCAATATCCGCTACAGCATCCACCCGCGCGCCAGCCTGAAGAGCCAGGTGGTCGAAACCGTCCGCGCCATCTCCGGCCCCGGCATCGTCTATGCGCAGACGCGGGACGGCACGGAGGCGCTCGCCGCCGCCATCGCCGCCACCGGCCGCCCCGCGCGCATCTACCACGCCGGTCTGCCGCCCGAGACGCGCGCCGCGCATCAGGCGGCGTTCGTCAAGTCCGAGGATATGGTGATGGTCGCCACCATCGCTTTCGGCATGGGCATCGACAAGCCCGACGTTCGCTTCGTCATCCACGCCGGCCTGCCCAAGTCGATCGAGGCCTATTATCAGGAAACCGGCCGCGCCGGGCGCGACGGTGACCCATCCGAAGCGCATCTGTTCTGGGGCGCAGCCGATTTTTCGAAAGCGCGCGCCCGTCTCGCCGAAGTGCCGGAGGACCGCCGCGCTGGAGATCGCGCCCGGCTGAACGCGCTCGCCGCTCTGGTCGAGGCGCCCGGCTGCCGCCGCGCCATCCTGCTGCGCCATTTCGGCGAGGATCCGCCGCCGAGCTGCGGCAATTGCGACAACTGCCTGTCCGCCCCGCAATCGACCGACGCCACCGAACTGGCGCGCAAGCTGCTCTCGGCCGTGTATCGCACCGGGCAGAGCTTCGGGCTCGGCCATGTCAGCGCGGTGCTGACCGGCGCGGACAACGACCGCGTGCGGGATCGCGGGCATGATCGTCTCTCGGTGTTCGGCATCGTTGGTGCGGAGGAAGCGCCTTTGCTCAAGCCGCTGGCGCGCAGCCTGATGGCGCGCGAGGCGCTGGCCGAGACCGAGCATGGCGGGCTGATGCTCGGCCCCGCTGCGCGGCCCATCCTCAAGGGCGAGGAGGATGTCGCGCTGGTCCTCCCCCCCCGACGCGAGCGCCGTGCGCGGGGCGAGCGGCGCGAGCGTGGCGCGGCCGGCGCCAATCCGGTCGGCGATCCGCTGTTCGAGGCCTTGCGCAGCCTGCGCCGCGACCTTGCCAGCGAGGCGGGGGTGCCGCCCTATGTCATCTTCCACGACAGCGTCTTGCGGGACATGGCGGGCTTCCGCCCGCAATCGCTGACCGCGCTCGGCGAACTTCCCGGCATCGGCGCGCGCAAGCTGGAAGCCTATGGCGATGCCTTTCTGGCGGTGATCCGCCAGCACTAGCGTTGAGAGCTGCCGATCCCGAGAGATTCGCGCCAAGTCGCCAAGCCGCCAAGATATTGGATGAGGCCTCGAAGCGACTCTTGATGGTTCGGTCAGCTTTAGGCGCAACGCTTGAGTGGAGGCGAGGCTACGCCGCAAGAGCCAACATCTTGGCGACTTGGCGTCTTGGCGCGAACCCTTACTCCCTTTTCCCTCTTGCAAAACCGCGCCCACCGTCCTTGAACGCCAGCCATGTTCAGGACCATCGACCCCAGTTTCCTCGCCGCCCCGCAGATCGCCGTGGAGGATGTCGCCGCCGCCGCCGCGCACGGGGTGACCACCATCGTCAACAACCGCCCCGACGGGGAGGAACCCGCCGCGCCGCAGGGGGCGGAGATCGCCGCCGCCTGCGCCGCGCACGGGATCGCCTATGTCGCAATTCCCGTCACTCATTCGGGCTTCAGCCATCCCCAGATCGACGCGCTCGCCGCCGCCATCGCCGCGAGCAGCGGTCCTATCCTCGCCTATTGCCGCTCGGGCACCCGCTCGACCAACCTGTGGGCGCTGACCCGCGCGCGACTGGGGGACGATCCGCAGACGCTGTGCGACAAGGCGGCGGCGCAGGGCTATGACCTGTCGGGCCTGCGCCCCACGCTCGACGCGCTTCATGCCGGGGCCAGCGGAGCCGCCTGATGCCCGGCTGGCTGAGCGCTGCCATTCCCGTCGTCGCGCCGCTGATCGGCTCGCTGGTTGCGGTACTGCTGCTCGCGCAGGTCGCGCGATGGATGGGGCTGGGCGCGACGCATGAGCGCATCCGCGACGAGGTGCACGCCATCCAGCTGGCGGAAGAGGCCGAATGCGGGTTTGACGGTGTCTCGGCTGACGTCGATGCCGCAGGCTTCGCCGCGCTGGTCCGCAATGCCGATGGCGCGGTCATGCTGGTCCGCGCGCATGGCAACCGCTTCGCCGCGCGTCGCATCGACAAGAGCTTCTCTGCCCGCCTCGATCGCAACCGGCTGTGGCTGCAAAGCGGGGAGCGGACCTTCGGTGGCGTGGAACTGGACTTCGGCCCCCGCGCCGCCGCCATCGCCAGCCGGTTGCGGGAGGTATTGTGAGCACCTTCTCTCTTTCCCGCTCATGTCGAGCGGATAGGGTAAGGCACGTCATGCCCACCCTCCCCGATCCCGTCAGCCTCGCTATCCCCGCCTTCGTCGTGCTGGTCCTCGCCGAAATGTGGATCGCCCGCCACCATGCCCGCCATCGCTATGAGCCGCGCGACACGCTGACCTCGCTGATGCTCGGCTTCGGCAGCACCATCGCCGGGCTGCTCACCGGCGGGCTGGTCATCGCGCTGGCGCTTTACCTCCACCAGTTCGCCCTGCTCGACATCGGCTGGGCCTGGTGGGCGTGGCCGCTGTGCTTCGTGCTCGACGATCTGGCCTATTACTGGTTCCACCGTACCGCGCACCGTGTGCGCTGGTTCTGGGCCAGCCATGTCATCCATCACAGCAGCCAGCATTACAATCTCAGCACCGCGCTCCGGCAGACCTGGACCGGCTTCATCAGCCTCGGCTTCATCTTCCGCCTGCCGCTGTTCCTGATCGGCTTCGAACCGGCGATGGTGTTCTTCTGCGCCGGTCTCAATCTCGTCTACCAGTTCTGGATCCACACCGAGGCGATCGGGCGGATGCCGCGCTGGTTCGAGGCGGTGATGAACACCCCGTCGCACCACCGGGTCCACCACGGCACCAACCCGCGCTATCTCGACGCCAATTATGCCGGCGTGTTCATCGTCTGGGACCGGATGTTCGGCAGCTTCACGCCGGAGGTGGATGAAGAGCCGGTGCGTTACGGGCTGGTGCGCCAGTTAGGCAGCTTCAACATCCTGTGGGCCGCCACGCACGAATGGATCGGCATCGCCCGGGATGTCTGGCATGCGCCGTGGCGCGCCAAGCTCGGCTATATCGTCATGCCCCCTGGCTGGACCCACGACGGCAGCCGCGACACCAGCGACAGCATCAAGGCGCGGTGGGCCGCGAGACAGTCGGTACAGACCGATGACTAGTGATCAATGGGGCGCGACAGCACTGTGCGCTGCACTGTTGAGCATAGTTTCCATGGTCGTCCCCGGTGCGCTCGATATCGGCTATGGTGGGGTAATGGTGCCGCTTGGTTCGGCAGGCTCGGGCTTTCTCATCGGCTTCTGGCTGTCAGTACTGATCGGAATCGGCGCGTCGATTATGGCTTGGCGGAAAGGGTCTCGCTGGCCGTTGCTCGCCGTGATGGCCATTGCTGCGCTTGCGCTTCTTCCGTCGGCTATGTTGCTGGTGAGCTGCATGCAGGGCAACTGTCTTTAGCACTTGCCACCACTGTTAATGACATTCATGTAAGCGGCGCCCCGCGCAAGACGGGTGGTCAGACCGGAGAGCGACGCACATGGACCAGTTCGACATCATCGTCATCGGCGGCGGCTCGGCGGGAAGTGCGGTTGCGGGGCGTTTGTCGGAGGATCCCCGTCTTTCGGTCTGCCTGCTCGAAGCCGGCGGCACCAACGACAAGGTGACGGTCAAGACCCCCGGCTTCATGCCGTTCATCGGGGACAAGTCGAACTATCGCTACGAAACCGTGCCGCAGCCGGGCCTCAACGGCCGCACCGGCTATCAGCCGCGCGGGAAGGGGCTGGGCGGTTCCTCGGCGATCAATGCCATGGTCTACATCCGGGGGCATCGCTTCGATTATGACCAATGGGCGTCGCTCGGCGCGACCGGCTGGCGCTATGAAGACTGCCTGCCCTATTTCAAGCGCGCCGAGGGCAATGAACGCGGCGGCGATGATTTTCACGGGTCCGATGGCCCGCTCAACGTCATGGACCAGCGCTGGCCCAACCCCGCCAGCGTCAAGTTCGTCGAGAGTGCGGCATCGCTGCAGCTCCCGCGCAATGCCGATTTCAACGGCGCCAGCCAGGACGGCTTCGGCCTCTATCAGGTGACGCAGAAGGCGGGCGAACGCTGGTCGGCGGCGCGTGCCTATGTCGAACCGGCGCGCGGCCGTGCCAATTTCACAGTCCGCACCAACGCCCTCGTGCAGCGCCTGCTGATCGAGGACGGGCGCGTCACCGGCGTGGTCATCAAGCGCGGGCGGGAGACAGAGGTGCTGCGCGCGCGTGGCGGCGTGGTGCTGTCTGCAGGCGCGTTCAACAGCCCGCAGATCATGATGCTCTCAGGGCTGGGCCCGGCGGCGCATCTGGCCGATGTCGGCATCTCGCCGCTGCGCGACATTCCGGCGGTCGGATCGGACCTGCAGGACCATATCGATTATGTTGCCGGCTATCAGACCGAATCGACCGATACCTTCGGGGACAGCCTTGCCGGCACGTGGCGCATGGCCAAGGCGTTTTTAGAGCATCGCCTGCGCCGCACCGGCATCCTCACCACCTGCTTTGCCGAGGGCGGCGGCTTCTGGCGCACCCACCCCGACGCGCCCGCGCCCGACGTGCAATATCATTTCGTCCCAGCCGTGCTCGAGGATCATGGGCGGGAGAAGGTCAAGGGCCATGGCTTTTCCTGCCACACCTGCGTGCTCAGGCCGGAAAGCCGCGGCACGGTGCGCCTCGCTTCGCCCGACGCCGCCGCCGCGCCCGTGATCGACCCGCGCTTCTTCAGCGACGAGCGCGACATGGACGTGATGCGCGCCGGCGTCAGGATGATGGACCGCATCCTCAATTCCCCGCCGCTCAGCGACTATAAGGGCGTCAACCGCCACCCTGTCGACATGGCCGACGATGAGGCGCTCGCCGCCGAAATCCGCAGCCGGGCCGACACCGTCTACCACCCGGTCGGCACCTGCCGCATGGGCAGCGACGATGCCGCAGTGGTCGATCCGACGCTGAAGTCCCGCCATGTCGAGGGACTGTGGATCGCCGACGCCAGCATCATGCCGCGCCTCGTCTCGGGCAACACCAATGCGCCGAGCATCATGATCGGCGAGCGTGCGGCGGATTTCGTCAGGGCTGCACTGGCGGCCTGACGCACTGCGCGCGCCCGACGGCGACCGCCGCCAGCTCCTGCCAGAGGATGCGTCGCGCATCCTCGCCCAGCATCTCGCGCGCCATCCGCTCGAACCGGGGCGCATCGCCGTCCGCCACCGCATCGGCCAGCCCGGCGAGCAACAATTCGTCCGGTGTCAGCGTCGGGCAGCAGGGCGGGGCGAGGGCGAATCGTTCCGGCCACGCGGCGGCGACCACTTCGGTCAGGTGCATGAATCGTGCGGCCTGATGCGCGTCGCCCAGTCGCCGTTGCAGCACTGGCAAGGGCGCCACATCGCGACGCGCCGCCAGCACCGCTAGCCGCGTTACCATGATCGTTTCGCGGGCAAAGGGCTCGAGCGCGGCCATGCGCTGCGGCTGGATCAGGCGATCGAGAAAGGCGGACATCGGCGGCTTCTCCTGTGACTGGTCGCCATTTTGTCGCAACTAAGAATTATTCGCAACAAGAAAGTGACGTTGGTCCCGACCCTATTTGACGCTAGTGCCGATTGCCGCCATAGGCGCGCCAGCGCACAGCCAAGGGGTGATGCAGATGAAGGTCGAAGTGTTCGTCACGCTCAAGCCCGGCGTCCTCGATCCCCAGGGCCGTGCGATCCAGCACGCGTTGGCCGGCCTCGGCTTTGCCGGGGTCAACGATGTCCGCGCCGGCCGTTATATCGAGCTCGACGTGGCAGAAGGCACCAGCCGCGACGACGTCCGCCGCATGTGCGACACGCTGCTGGCCAACACCGTGATCGAAAACTTCCGCATCGTCGGTCTCGACTGATGTCCGCCGCTGTCATCGTCTTTCCCGGCTCCAACTGCGACCGCGACATGGCGTGCGCGATCGAGCTGGTCAGCGGCCGCGCGCCGGCGATGGTCTGGCATGGGGATAGCGCGCTGCCGGATGGCGTCGATTTCATCGCGCTGCCCGGCGGCTTTTCCTACGGCGACTATCTGCGCTCGGGTGCGATGGCGGCGCGCAGCCCGATCATGCGCAGCGTCGTCGATGCGGCGGGCCGCGGCGTGCCGGTGCTCGGGGTCTGCAACGGCTTTCAGGTGCTGACCGAGGCAGGGTTGCTGCCCGGTGCGCTGATGCGCAACGCCGGCCTCAATTTCGTCTGCCGCGATGTGCCTCTGACTGTCGAGAACAGCCAGAGCCTGTTCACCAGCCGCTATCAGGCGGGGCAACGCATCACCGTGCCGGTGGCGCACCATGACGGCAATTATATCGCCGATGCCGACACGCTGGACCGGCTGGAGGGCGAGGGGCGCGTCGCCTTCCGCTATGCAAGTCCTGTCAACGGTTCGGCACGCGATATCGCCGGCGTGCTCAATGCGGGCGGCAATGTCCTCGGCATGATGCCGCACCCTGAGCGCGCGGTCGAAGATGCGCATGGCAATCGCGACGGCCTAGCCCTGTTCGAAGGCCTGCTCGCCCTCATCGCCTGAACGCTGTCGCACAGCGCGGCGGCTGGTCCGGGCGATCGCCAGCCACAGCAGCGTCGGCCCCAGCATGGTGGTGATGACGTCCTTGACGCTCCCCGCCAGCGTCGTCGACGGAAAACCCCAGTCGATCCATTCATTGACCAGTTCGAGCGCCAGCAGCCCGCCCCACACCCAGGCGATGCCGCGTCCCCGCAGCAGCAGCAGCGCGCCGACGAACAGCATCATCCCGATCTGCACATGCGATCCGTCGCGGCCCAGCCCGAGCAGATCGGTCAGCAGATGCTTGGCGCTGTCGGACAGGGCGCCGAGCTCACCCATGGTCGCGCGCCGGCGACTCTGGCTTGCGCGGCTGTAGCCACGGCCCGGCGATGAACAGCAGCACCGGCCAGGTCAGCCCGCCGATCAGGTCCGGCCAGATACCGATCATCGGCAGCTGTTCGCCATCGAGACGGTAGGCATACCAGTCCCCCGCCTCGCCCGCGCAGACCAGCAGCGCGGTCAGTGCCAGCGCGCGCAGGCTGCGCAACCGCCGGTCGAGCAACACGGCCAGCGGCAGATAGATCAGGATCCCGCCGAGCAGATGCAGCGCATCGGCCGAGACGTCGGTGGCCGCGATGATCGCATGCTTGACGCCCAGCCAATCCATCACCGCGCTCAGACGCGGGCGCGGAACGGGGTGAAATCGGTATCCTCGTCGAACAGGTCCATGCCCTCGCGCCGCTTGAGCGTGCCGACCACGACATAGGTCACTGGCGTCAGCAGCGCCTCCCACGCCACTTTCAGCGCCCAGTTGGTCAGCATCACGGTGACGAGCTGGTCATTCGACCAGATGCCGTAGAAGGCGACCGGATAGAAGATCAGGCTGTCGACGCCCTGTCCGACCACGGTCGAGCCGATGGTGCGTGTCCACAGCATCCTGCCTTTGGTCCACAGCTTCATCCGTGCCAGCACATAGGAATTGACGAATTCGCCCGCCCAGAACGCGGTGATCGAGGCGAGGACGATGCGCGGCACCTGGCCGAACACCTCCTCATAGGCCGCCTGCCCGCTCCAGCCGGGTGCGGGCGGCATCGAGACGACGGCCCAGCTCATGAAGGCCATGAACAAAAGGCCGGCAAACCCCGCCCAGATCACCCGCCGCGCCCGGGCATAGCCATAGACTTCGGTCAGCACGTCACCCAGCACATAGCTGATCGGGAAGAACAATATTCCTGCCCCGAAGACGAAGCCCTCGACCTGACTCAGCTTGGCCGCACCGATGATGTTGGACAGCAGCAGCACCGCGACGAACGCCGCCATGACGAAATCATAATAGCGCAGCGGCCGCCCAGCGATGGCGGAGGCGGAGAGATGGGCGGGCTGGTCGGGCTGGCTGGTCATGCCCGCATCCTTATCGATGTTTCGTCCCATCGCAATCCGCGCTAAGGGCGCTGCCGAAGCGCCCGTAGCTCAGCTGGATAGAGCACCCGCCTTCTAAGCGGGTGGTCGCAGGTTCGAATCCTGCCGGGCGCGCCAATTGCGGGCGCTGTTGCGCCAGCCGGTCGTCGGGGCAGCTGCGACCGCCGGGGATGCAGCCGGTGTCCCAGGTCCGGCATCGGAGGGCACGCCATGATGAAACCGGTTTTGCGTGTTGACGGCACGGGTGCCTGCCCGATGTCGGGGCGGCCGGTGGTCGATGGTGCGAAACTCGCCTGGAATGGCGGAATGCTGCTGGTGGCCTTGCTGTTCGCCATCCCGATGTTTTCGTGGAGCGCTTTGGCGTTGTTTGCGATCACGACCTATTTCTCACTGCTGATCGGTCACAGTGTCGGGATGCATCGGTTGATGATCCACCGCACCTTCAAATGCAGCAAGCCTGTCGAATATGCCTTGATCTACATCGGCACATTGGTTGGCGTCGCCGGGCCGCATGGCATCATCCGTGTCCACGACATGCGCGATTGGGCCCAGCGGCAACCGCAATGCCATCCATTCTTCGCGCATCGGCGATCCTTGGCCGTCGACCTGTGGTGGCAGCTTACCCACCGCTTCGAATTCGAGTCCCCGCCCACGCTGAACATCGAACCGCATTTCGCCAATGACCGGTTCCACATCATGCTGGAGCGCACATGGCGCTGGCAGCAATTGCCGATCGCCGTCCTCTTCTATCTGGCCGGCGGCTGGGCCTGGGTGGTCTGGGGAATCTGCGTTCGCGTGATCGTCAGCAGCGCGGGCCATTGGACGATCACCTATTTTTGCCACAATCCCGGTGCGGGACGCTGGTTCGTGCGGGATGCTGCGGTGCAGGCGTCCAATCTTGGCGGCATGGGCCTGCTGACATACGGCGAATGCTGGCACAATAATCACCACGCCTTCCCCGAATCGGCGCGCATCGGGCTCGAGCGTGGCCAGACAGATCCAGGCTGGTGGCTGATCGCGCTGTTGGAGCGCATGGGTCTTGTGCATGATGTCGGTCGGCCCCGCGCAGTTGCAGACCGGGAAGACCTGATCGAGATGCCACCCTATGCGGCTGATCCGGCAGCGCGTCGGACCAGCAGCCGCTGACCAACCGGCCAGCGAGCTACGGCGCAGCCAGCGCGAGCACCAACGCCCCGCCGATCGGCACTTCCGCCCAGGCCGCGGTAAGCTCGGCGATGCGCGCGCGTACCGCCTCTATCTCCTGCGCGGACACAGGCAGCGGCGGGCAGTCGCGCGCTTCGCACGTGGTGGCGTAGAGGGCCAGCATGTCCGCGGCAGGGGTTGCCCCACCCGACCAGCCATCGCCCTGAAACACCTCGACCAGCCGTTCGACGCTGTCGCTCTCCTGCTCCGCTGCCATGCGGAAGCTGGCCGATTCGCCCCCGGCGACGCGGTGGATGAAGCCGTGCGCCTGCAGCACGTCCTCGACCGCGAAATGGACCATGTCGTGCGGGATGATGCCCTGTTTCGGGCAGTCGATCCGCGCCTCAGAGCCGTCGGCGCGGCGGACGTGCAGCGTGTCCGTCTTGCCGCTGCCTTTGGTGAAGGTCAGCTGCATCGGCGCCCCGGCTCCCTTAAAAGCCCATGCTCTTGATCAGCCCGGCGAGCGCCGCCGACATCAGATTGGCGAGGCTGCCGGCGATCAGCGCCTTGATCCCCAGCCGGGCGATCATCGGGCGCTGGTTGGGGGCGAGGTTGCCGGTCACCGCCATCTGGATGGCGATCGAGCTGAAATTGGCAAAGCCGCACAGCGCGAAGGTGACGACCGCGACGGTGATCGGCGAGAGGGTGCCCTGCGTCTGGCTGAGTTCGATGAAGGCGACGAATTCGTTGAGCACCATCTTGGTGCCGAACAGCCCGCCGGCGGTATCGGCTTCGGCCCATGGCACGTTGAGCATGTACATCACCGGCTGGAACACATAGCCGAGAATCTGCTGGAAGCTGAGCTCGGGATAGCCGAACCAGCTGCCGATGCCCCCCAGGATGCCGTTCGCCAGCGCGACCAGCGCGACGAAGGCGAGCACCATCGCGCCGACTGCGACAGCCAGCTTTACCCCGGTCTGCGCGCCCTGCGCGGCGGCCATGATGATGTTGGCCGGCGCCTCCTCATCGTGGCTGGCGACCGCCATCTCGACCGGTTCGATGCCGATGTCCTTGGGATCGTCGGGCATGATGATCTTGGCCATCAGGATGCCGCCGGGTGCCGACATGAAGCTGGCAGCCAGCAGATAGGGCAGCAGCGCCGCACCGAGCATCGAGGCATAGGCGCCCAGGATCGTGCCAGCGACCCCGGCCATGCCGACGGTCATCACCGTGAACAGCTGCGCGGGGGTGAGCCCGGCGAGATAGGGGCGGATGACCAGCGGGCTCTCGCTCTGGCCGACGAAGATGTTGGCCGCCGCGCCGAGGCTCTCGATGCGGGTAATGCCGGTCACCCATTTGATGCCGCCGCCGACATATTTGATGATGAACTGCATGATGCCGAGATAGTAGAGCACCGAAATCAGGCTGGCGAAGAAGATGATCACCGGCAGCGCGGCGATCGCGAAGCTGTTCGCGCCGATCTCCGGCGAGGCGATGGGACCGAAGATGAAATCGGTGCCCGCCTTGGAATAGCCGAGCAGGTTGGACACCCCGGCCGACAGGAAGCCGAGCACCGCCTTGCCGAACGGCGTTGCCAGCACGAACACGGCGATGGCGACCTGCAGCGCAAAGGCGGCGCCGACGACGCGCAGCCGGATCCATTTGCGGTTGGACGACAGCAGCACGGCCAACCCGAGGATGATGGCGATACCGGCCAGGCCGATCAGCAGTTTCTGCACCATATAGTTGGTCTGTCTTCCCCGCATCGCGCCGCTCCGGGCGCCCTTGCGCCTCATAGCTGGTTGCCGGGACAGGTCAAAGGGCAGCGGTGCTGCCGATCCCATCCATGTTTCCGCTGCTGCAGGGAACCGGCACGGGTCGTTCGCGTTCGGCAACAAACCTGCTGCCCAGCTTATGGAGGAGAACCGCGATGGCCAAGCATGCCGATATCTTCGATGTGCTCAAGACCGACCATGACCGCCATCGCGCGCTGCTGGCGGCGGTCGCGGACACCCAGGGCAAGAGCGCGGATCGCGAGGCCCTGTTCGAGGAACTGACGCTCGAACTCAAGGCGCATGCCGCGGCCGAGGAGCAGGCGCTCTATTCGACCGTCATGCGCAAGCCCGACCTCACCGATTCGGCCCGCCATTCGGTCGCCGAGCATCATGAGATAGAAGAGGCGCTCAACGATCTGGCGGCCACGGACATGGCGAGCGGCGCCTGGCTGGCCAAATTCCGCGACTTCGCCCATCGCTACACGCACCATATCGACGAAGAGGAGGAAGAGCATTTTCCCGAATTCGCCGAGGAGCTGAGCGAGGAGGACGTCCAGCACATCCGCCGCGTCTTCGAACGCCGCAAGCCGGCGGAGAAGGCCAGTGCCGAAGTGACGCCCGAAAAGAAGGACGATGCGAAGGAGTGAGGCCAAAGCCGCCGCACCACCTTCCCCCCGCGCACAAAAACCGCTAACCGCCTGTCATGGCGGACCAACACACAGCAGCGACACCTTCCGGAGCAAGCGGCGCAGGGATCAGCCCGGCGCTGTTCCTGTTCACTATCGTCTACGGCGGCATGGTCGTGCTGGCCGGGGTGCTGGGCAACAAGCAAGTGGCGCTGGGGCCGCTGGCGGTCGAAGCGGGCATTTTCCCGTTCCTGTTGCTGGTCGCCCTGTCCAGCGCGGTGGCCGAGCTTGCCGGGCAGAAAGCGGCCAACCGCCTGGTCCTGTGGGGCTTCGTGCCCCTCGTCATGTCGATCCTGCTGACCTTGCTGGTGCTGGTTCTGCCACCGGCGCCGGAAATGGACGCCGCGCGGCTGAGCGCGTTCGAGACCATTTTGGGCTCATCGCCGCGGCTTATGGCGGCAGGCATTGTTGCCTACGGCACCTCGCAGTTTCTCAACGTGACCATCTTTGCCGCCCTCAGGGGCAAGGATGACGGCGTGACCCGCACCGGCTGGCTGGCGATCCGCGGCGCAATTGCCAGCGCGCTGAGCCAGATCGTCGATACCCTGCTGTTCGTGACCATCGCCTTTTACGGCGTCTTCCCCATTGGCACGCTGATGGCCGGGCAGATGCTGGCCAAGGTGACGTTGTCGATCCTTGTCATCCCGGTGGTGATCACCGGCCTCGTTGCGCTCGGCCGCTCGCTCAACGCCAAGGAAACGCTGTGAACGCCATCGCGCCAGACCCCGCCATGCTCGCCAAGGCAGAGACGCTGACCGAGGCGCTGCCGTTCATGCAGCGCTATGCCGGCAAGACTTTCGTCATCAAATATGGCGGCCATGCCATGGGCGATGCCGAAGCGGCGCGGGATTTCGCGCGCGATGTCGTGCTGATGAAGCAGGTCGGGATCAACCCGGTGGTGGTGCACGGCGGGGGCCCTCAGATCGGTGCGATGCTGGAGAAGCTGGGCGTCCAGTCGAGCTTCGTCGACGGCCTGCGCGTGACCGACGCGGAAACCGCCAAGGTCGCCGAGATGGTGCTGTCCGGCGCCATCAACAAGGAAATCGTCGGCTGGATCGGCCAGGCCGGGGGGCGTGCGATCGGCCTGTCGGGCAAGGACGGCAATCTCGTCACCGCCACCCGGCTCAAGCGTACGCGGCGCGATCCAGGCAGCAATATCGAAAGCGTGATCGATCTCGGCTTCGTCGGCGATCCCGCGCATGTCGACCGCACCGTCATCGACACGCAGGTCGCCGCCGGCTTCATCCCGGTGATCGCACCGATCGCCATCGGTCAGGATGGCGCGACCTACAATGTCAACGCAGACACCATGGCCGGCGCGATTGCCGCGGCGCTGGGCGCGACCCGGCTGTTCCTGATGACCGACGTGCCCGGCGTGCTCGACAAGCAGGGGGCGCTGGTCCCCGAGCTCGATCCCGACGGCATCGCCCGGCTGAAGGGCGACGGCACGATTTCGGGCGGCATGCTGCCCAAGATCGACACCTGCCTGACCGCGGTCAATGGCGGGGCGGAGGCGGCGGTCATCCTCGACGGCCGCGTGCCGCATGCCATGCTGCTGGAAATCTTCACAACCGCAGGGGCCGGCACGCTGGTGCGCCGGCCGGCGCTGCGCCGCTGATCCCTTCTCCCAATCAGTCGAGGACCCTCCCCCAATGACTGCCGTAACTATCCTCTTCCAAATCCTCGACGTGCTGATTCAGGTGACCTTGATGGTCATCCTCGTCCAGGCGGTGATGTCCTGGCTGCTCGCCTTCAATGTGATCAGCCTGCACAATGATGTGGTGCGCGGCATCTGGTCGTCGCTCGAGAAGCTGACCGACCCGCTGTATCGCCCGATCCGCCGGATCATGCCCGATTTTGGCGCGCTCGATCTGTCGCCGATGGTGGTGATCGTCATCCTCATCATTCTCCAGCGGATACTGCCGACCATTTACGCCTCGATCGCCAGCAGCATGTGAGCGGCCGGTGAGTGCGCGGATCATCGACGGCAAAGGGTTTGCCGAGGGGCTGCGGGCGCGGGTGGCAGCCCGGGTCGCCGCCTTTGCCGAAAGTGTCGGTCGCGCGCCCGGCCTCGCCGTTGTGCTGGTCGGCGACGATCCGGCGAGCCAGGTCTATGTCCGCAACAAGGGCCGGCAGACCGTAGAGGCAGGGATGGCGAGCGTCGAGCACAGGCTCGATGCCGCGACGCCCGAGGCCGAGCTGCTGGCGCTGGTGGCCGCGCTCAATGCCGATCCGGCGGTCGACGGCATCCTCGTCCAGCTGCCGCTGCCATCGCATATCGACGAACGGCTGGTGCTGGCGAGCATCGATCCCGCCAAGGATGTCGACGGCTTCCATGTCATCAATGCCGGGCGGCTGGCGACCGGGCAGGACGCGCTGGTGCCCTGCACGCCGCTAGGCGGCCTGATGTTGCTGCGCGACACGCTCGGCGACCTGTCAGGCGCGGACGCCGTGGTGATCGGGCGCTCGAACATTGTCGGCAAGCCGATGGCGCAGCTGCTGCTGGGGGAGAGCTGCACGGTGACGATCGCGCACAGCCGTACGCGGGACTTGCCTGAGGTGACGCGGCGCGCCGACATCCTGGTCGCGGCTGTCGGGCGGCCGGAGATGGTGCGCGGCGACTGGATCAAGCCGGGCGCGACTGTCATCGACGTCGGCATCAACCGCATCGCCGCGCCCGAGAAGGGCGAAGGCAAGACGCGACTTGTTGGCGATATGCATTTTGCCGAAGCGCTGGCGGTCGCCGGCGCGATCACGCCGGTGCCCGGCGGGGTCGGCCCGATGACCATCGCCTGCCTGCTCAGGAATACGCTGGTGGCGGCGCATCGCCGCGCCGGGCTGGCGGAACCGGAGGGGCTGTGATGCGGGGGCTGTTCCAGCACCCCTCCGGAACGGGGAGGGGAATCGCGAAGCGGTGGCGGAGTAGCGAGCAAAGCGAGCGCCTGCCCTTGCCGACAGCCCCGTTGCTCGCTGCGCTCGCCACCCCACCACCCTTCGGTCGGTCCCCCTCCGCGTTCCGGGGAGGTGCTCTACGCGCCCTCCTGCTGCTTTTCCTCCCCTTCTCGCTGACTGGCTGCATCTCCGCTGGCGTCAGCGCGATCCGCTATGCCGAGCGGGAGGCCGATCCGCTGCGGCAGGCGGTGCAGGCCGAGCGGGACTTTGCGCTGCTGGCGCAGACTTCAGGCCAATGGACCGCCTTTCGCGCCACCGCCGCGCCCGAGGCGCTGATGTTCGTGCCGCAGCCGGTCAATGCACAAAGCTGGCTGGCCGGGCGTGCGGATCCGCCGCGCAGCGTCGCGTGGCAGCCGCACCGTGTCTACGTCTCCTGCGACGGCAAGACGGCGGCGACCACCGGCGCGGCACAGTGGCCGGGAGGCAGCCATGGCATGTTCACCACCATCTGGCAGAAGCAGGCCGATGGGGAATGGAAGTGGGTTGCCGATCATGGCGGACCGGTGACGACGCCGCTCTCTCCGCCCGACGAGGTGATCCAGATCCGTGCCGATTGCGACGATGGCGTTTCGAGCGAGCCGCCGCCCTTGCGCAGCGACCAGGGCGATGCGACAGGCGGCGGTGCCTCGCGCGACGGCAGCCTGCGCTGGGCGTGGGTGGTGCGCCCCAATGGCGCGCTGCGCTTCGTCGTCGATGTCCGGCAGGACGGCTGCATCACCCGCGTGATGGACGATGGCGCCGGCGGCGCGTAAGGCGGCGCGATGATCGACCTGTTCATCTCCGCTTTCGTCACGCTGTTCGTGGTGATCGACCCGCCGGGTTGCGCCCCGATCTACGCCAGCCTGACCAGCGGGGCCAATGCCGCGCAGCGCCGGAGCATGGCGATCCGCGCGGTGCTGATCGCCGGGGCGATTCTGATCTTCTTCGCGCTGCTGGGGGAGGCGCTGCTCGCCTTCCTCCACATCGATCTCGACAGTTTCCGCATCGCCGGCGGTATCATGCTGTTCATCATCGCCGTCGACATGGTGTTCGAGAAGCGGACCGAGCGCCGCGAGCAGCGCGCCGAAAAGGTCAAGGCGACGCCGGAGGTCGAGGACGTTTCGGTGTTCCCGATGGCGATGCCAATGATCGCCGGACCCGGATCGATCGCCTCGGTAATGCTGCTGGTCTCGCAGAACGAGGGGCTGGACCGCGCCGGCGTCATCTTCGCGGCGCTCCTGTCGGTGCTGTTGCTGACCATGGCCGCCTTGCTCGCGGCAGGGCCGCTGATGCGGGTGATGGGCCAGAAGGCCGAAGCGGTGATCACCCGCCTGCTCGGCGTGCTGCTGGCCGCGCTCGCCGCGCAGTTCGTGATCGACGGGCTGAAGGCGAGTTTCCCGAGCCTGGGGTAGATGTACATCGCCCCGGACCTGATCCTGGGCCGCTGGCAACCTTGCGCAAGGTCGATGGCGGCCCCGGGTCAAGCCCGGGGCGACGCTTGATCCGATGGGATCAGTTCTGCGTCACCGGCGCGATGCGGATTTCGACGCGGCGGTTGCAGCGATAGCCGTCATCGCTGGTCTCAGGGCATTTGAGCGCGGTCTCGCCATAGCCGCGGGTCGCGAGGCGCTCATACTGCACGCCGCGGCTCGACAGATAGCTCTGCACCGCGTTGGCGCGCCGTTCCGACAGGCCCTGGTTATAGACTTCCGAGCCACGCGAATCGGTGTGGCCATAGATGTCGATGGCGGTCGACGGATAGTCGCGCAGCGTGGTCGCGACCTGGTCGAGCGTCGCCTGGAACTGCGGCTTCACGGTCGCGCTGTCATAATCGAAGGTGATGTCGCCGGGCAGGTTGAGCACCAGCTGGTCGCCCTGGCGGTCAACGCCGATTCCGGTACCCGCGGTGCGGCGGCGCAGCTCCTGCTCCTGACGATCCATGTAGGCGCCGACGCCGGCGCCGGCGATCGCGCCGATTCCGGTGCCGATAATCCGCTCGGTGCGGTCGTTGCGCCCGCCGATCAGATCGCCGAGCAGATAGCCGCCGCCCGCGCCCAGCACGCCGCCGATGGCGGCGCGGCTGATGCGCTGTTCGCCGGTGTTGGGATCGGTAATGCAGCCGGCCGTGGCTAGCCCCATGGCGGCGGCTGTCGCGGCGATAGCGGCGAGTTTCATTCTGGTCATCGGCTAGTTCCTTCCCTGCCTTGTCTTGCAAATCCGTGCCCGTGTCGCGGCCCTCCAGCCTGTCGATACGGGTGCGACGGTTCAATGCCCCGCGTCCGCCATTGTTCCGTTGCGCCACCGAACCGAAGCTGAACGGGGGTGCCAGACGCGGTTCACCTTGTCGAACCGGCGGCTGGCGCGCTATGGCGGTGCCAGCAATCGGGCCTTTCTGCCCGGCATCAACGACGACAGGCACAAGGATTTGACTGCTTTTCCGTGGGGCGACGTGCTGATCATCCTCCTGCTGGTGGTGATCAACGGGCTGCTCGCCATGTCGGAGCTGGCGATTGTCTCGGCGCGCAAGCCGCGGCTGGAGGCGATGGTGCGGCAGGGCAAGTTCGGCGCGCAGGCGGCGATAGACCTTGGCGCGGAGCCGGGCCGCTTCCTTTCCACCGTGCAGATCGGGATCACGCTGGTCGGGATCATCGCCGGCGCCTATTCGGGCGCGAGCCTGGGCGAGCCGGTGGCGATGCGTCTGCAGGCCTGGTTCGGTCTGGAGGCCGAGCTTTCCGAAACGCTGGGTTTCGCCGTGGTCATCTCGCTGACCACCTATCTGTCGCTGATCGTCGGCGAGCTGGTGCCCAAGCAGTTCGCGCTGCGCAAGCCCGAGCCGATTGCCGCGCTGGCGGCGGTGCCGATGCAGTGGATCGCACGCCTGACCGCGCCGCTGGTGTGGCTGCTCGACCGGTCGAGCGCGCTGGTCTTCTGGCTGCTGCGGCTGGACCGCGAAAGCGAAAGCAAGGTCACCGCCGAAGAGCTGCATCTGGTCGTCGCCGAAGCCTCCAAATCCGGGGTGATCGAGGAGCATGAGCGCGCCATCATCTCCGGCGTGGTGCGCCTTGCCGACCGGCCGGTGCGCGAAGTGATGACCCCGCGGACCGAGGTCGACTGGCTGGATGCCGATGCCGACGGCGATGCCATCCGCGAGCGGCTGCTGGCCACGCCGCACACCCGCATTCCGGTGGCCGAGGGCGCGGTCGAGCGCCCGGTCGGCGTGGTGCAGGCACGCGACATTGCCGCCGCCCTGTTTCGCGGCGAGCCCATCGACCTGCGCAAGCTGATGCGCAAGGCGGCGGTGGTGCCCGAGACGCTCGATGCCATGGACGCGCTGACCGCGCTGCGCCAGGCCGAGGTGCCGATGCTGTTCGTGCATGACGAATATGGCCATTTCGAGGGGCTGGTGACGCCATCCGACCTGATGTCGGCGATCGCCGGCGAATTCGCCTCGGACGCCGACATCGGCACCGACCCGCAGCTGGTCGAGCGCGAGGACGGAAGCCTGCTGGTGTCGGGATCGATGCCGGCAGACGCGCTGGCCGACCGTCTCGGCCTGACCCTGCCCGAAGAACGCGATTATGCCACCGTTGCGGGCTATGCGCTCGCGGTGCTGCGCCATCTGCCGGGGGTGGGAGAGGTGTTCACCGACCAGGGCTGGCGCTTCGAGATCGTCGACATGGACGGCCGCAAGATCGACAAGCTGCTGGTCAGCGCCGAGATCGAGGCCGGTTGACGATTGCCGGACTACCCCAGCGAACCGAACCGCGCCGCGAAGCCTGCTTCGTCGCCACGCGCCAGATAGCCGGCCTGCTCTACCCAGTTGTCGCGGACGATGCGGCCCTGGAACGTCCCCAGGAAGCGATCGACCTCGGCGATATCGGCCTCGGTCCAGGCGGCGATCTGGTCGAAGCGGGTGACGCCGAGCGACGCCAGCAGCGTGGCAAGCTTGGGGCCGAGGCCCTTGATCCGCTTGAGATCGTCGGGCGCGCCGACCGCCGCCGCGATGGCCGGTCGCTCGCCATCGCTGGCAGCGACCGCGACGGGTTCCGGCGCGGGCATGTCGAACGCCACCGGTGTGGCGAGATCGATCTTCGGCTTGACCGGCTCGAGCGGGGGGCGCGGCGCGGTCGGCGCAATCGGCGGCACCTTGCCGCCGCGTGCGCGCAGCATCAGCCATAGCAGCACGGCCACGGCAACGACGCCGAGGGCAATCAGAATGAAGGTGGTGGTATCGATACTGGTCATGGCAACCTCTCCGACCATGGCGATGGGGATTTATGCGGCCTGTTCGCGCTCGACTTCGCGCCAGCCGATGTCGCGGCGACAGAAGCCGTCAGGGAAGGCGAGGGCGTCGACGGCGGCGTAGGCGCGGGCCTGTGCCTCGCTGACCGTGCCGCCGCTGGCGGTGACCGCCAGCACGCGGCCGCCGCTGGCGATCAACTGCCCGTCGGCCAGCGCGGTTCCGGCATGGAACACGGTTGCGCCATCCGCTTCGGCCGCCGCGATGCCGCCGATCGACCCGCCCTTTGCCGGTGTACCGGGGTAGCCGCGCGCCGCCATCACCACCGTCAGCGCGACGCTGTCGGCAAAGGCGATTCTGCCATGCTCGGCCAGACGCCCGGTCGCCACCGCGTGCAGCAGCCTGGCGAGATCGCCGGTGAAGCGGTGCATCAGCACCTGGCATTCGGGATCGCCGAAGCGGCAGTTATATTCGACCAGCTTGGGCCCTTCGGCCGTCAGCATCAGGCCGGCGTAGAGCACGCCGACATAGGGTGTGCCCGCAGCGGCCAGCGCGGCGACGGTCGGCTCGACGATCTCCGCCATGGCGCGCGCCTCAAGTGCCGGGGTGAGCACGCGGGCCGGGCTGTAGGCGCCCATGCCGCCGGTGTTCGGACCGGTATCGCCATCGCCGACCCGCTTGTGATCCTGCGCGCTGCCGAAGGGCACCACGCTGGTGCCGTCTGACAGGGCGAACAGGCTCGCTTCCTCGCCGGTCATGAACTCCTCGATGACGATCGGCGCGCCGCCCTGCGTCATCTCCCGCACCGCGCTTTGCGCATCGGCGCGGGTTTCGGCGATGACCACGCCCTTGCCGGCGGCAAGGCCGTCCGCCTTGATCACCACCGGGATCGAGAAGCGGTCGAGCGCTGCCAGCGCCTTGTCGGGGGAGGCGCATCGTACCCAGGCGGCGGTGGGGATGTTGGCGCGCGCGCACAGCGCCTTGGTGAACCCCTTGCTCCCTTCCAGCCGCGCTGCTGCAGCGTCCGGTCCGAACACCGCAAAGCCGCCGCTGCGCAGGCTGTCGCCCAGCCCGTCGCACAGCGGCGCTTCCGGCCCGATCACCACCAGATCGATCGCCTCGCCGACGCACAGGGCCAGCACGGCGGCATGGTCGGCCACGTCGAGCTCGACCAGCGTCGCGCATTGGGCGATGCCGGGATTGCCGGGCGCGGCGAGCAGCTTGCCTGTGCTGGCCGATTGCGCCAGACGCCAGGCGAGGGCATGTTCGCGCCCGCCCGACCCGATCAGGAGTATGTTCATTGCAGGGCTCAGGCCTTCCGATCAGCAGCGGTTTCGACGATGGCGCGCTGGTAGCCCGCAGCGTCGCGGGAGACAATGCCGCGCCGCTCTCGGTTGGCGAGCTGTCGCAAGCGCTGAAACGGATCGTCGAGGACAGGTTCGGCCATGTCCGGGTGCGCGGGGAGATCTCGGGCTTCAAGCGCGCTGCCTCCGGCCACCTCTATCTCTGCCTCAAGGATGCCGATGCGGTGATCGACGGGGTGATGTGGAAGGGCAATGCGCTGCGCGTGCCGTTCCGCCCCGAAGATGGCCTCGACGTCATCGCCACGGGCAAGCTGACCACTTATCCGGGCCGCTCCAAATATCAGATCGTCATCGACAGCCTGGAACTGGCAGGCGAGGGCGCGCTGCTGGCGCTGCTGGAAAAGACCAAGGCGCGGCTCGCCGCCGAAGGGCTGTTCGACGAGCGGCGCAAGCAGCGGCTACCGCATCTGCCGCGCATCATCGGCGTGGTCACCTCGCCCACCGGCGCGGTGATCCGCGATATATTGCACCGGCTGGAGGATCGGTTTCCGACCCGTGTCATCGTCTGGCCGGTGCTGGTGCAGGGGCAGGGCGCGGCGGGGCAGATAGCCGCCGCCATCCGCGGGTTCGACGCGCTGGCGGCCGATGGCCCGGTGCCGCGCCCGGACCTTGTCATCGTCGCGCGCGGCGGCGGCTCGATCGAGGATCTGTGGGCGTTCAACGAGGAGGTGGTGGTGCGCGCCGCCGCCGACTGCCGCATTCCGCTGATCTCCGCCGTCGGCCATGAGACCGACACTACGCTGATCGATTTCGCGGCGGACCGGCGCGCGCCGACGCCGACCGCCGCCGCCGAAATGGCGGTGCCGGTGCGCGCCGAGCTCGCCGCCGCTCTCGCCGAGCATGGCGCGCGCACGCGGCGCGCCTGGGCGCGCATCGCCGGGCAACTGCACGAACGCTTCGAGGCGACAGCGGCGCGCCTGCCCGGGCTCGACCGGCTGGTCGCGCCGCAGCGCCAGCGGCTCGACGACTGGGCGGAACGGCTGCCGCAGGCACTCGGATATCGGCTGGAGCGGGCGCGCCAGGCGCATGCCGGCACGACTGCGGCGCTGCGTCCGGCGCTGATCGACCAGCGCATCGCCACCGCCCGCGAACGCAGCGAGGCGCTGTGGCGGCTGGCACAGTCGCTCGATCCGCGCCGCATGCTGGCGCGCGGCTATGCGATGGTGCGCGATTCGCGCGGGCAGGTGCTGACCAGCGCCGCGGCCGCGCGCGCCGCCGGAACATTGCGGCTGGGCTTTGCCGATGGCGAGCTGACCGTAACCAGCGGCGATGCCCCGGCTCCGCCCCCTGCTCCCGCCCCGGCGCCCGCGCCACGCAAGCCGCGTCCGCCTCTGCCGGGCCAGGCAGGATTGTTCGACTGACTTGCAATCATCGCCGAGCCACGCCACCCTTGGCAATATGTTGATGTCATCCAACAGCCGGCAGGCCCGCCTGCATTATGGCCCCAACGGGTTTCGCATGCTCGCGCAGGGCGATCATGTGCTGTGCGCCAAAAGCGGCGTGCGCATTCCGCTCGACGAGCTGCGCTACTGGTCGGTCGACCGCCAGGAGGCCTATGCCAGCTGCGCGCTGGCGGTCGAGGCGATCACCGGCGGCCGGCCCGCAGCGGGCTGAACGATGGCCGGGGGCACGGCATTGCTGGCACAAAGGCTCGCACTGGCGCCGCTGATGGTGATGCTGGGCAGCTGCATCCCGCCGGCGATGGCACAGCCCGCCCCTGCCACGCCGGTTCCGGCACCTGCCGCTGCGGCGGCACCGACCTTGCTGGTCCCGCCGGTGCCGCAGCCGCCCGCCATCATGCTCGACAGCATCGATGCCCGGCAGGGCGCGTTGCTGCGCGGGCGGGTGACGCCGGCGGACGCCACCCTGACGCTCGATGGCGTGCCGGTCAGCGTTGCCGCTGACGGGCAGTTCATCATCGGCTTCGATCGCGATGCGCCGGCCGCTGCGCTGCTGGTCGCCAGCGCGCCCGGTGGGCGCAGCGAGCAGAGTCTGGCGGTGACGCCGGGCAACTGGGCGATCCAGAATATCGACGCACCCGCCCGCGGTGCCGCGCGCAGCGATGCCGAGTTCGAGGCGCGTCGGCCCGGAGAGATCGCGCAGATGGCGGCTGCCCGGCAGACGGTGGTCAGCAGCGAAGGCTGGCGGCAGCGCTTCATCTGGCCGGTGACCGGGCGGGTCTCGGGCGTGTTCGGGTCCCAGCGCGTCTATCGCGGCGAACCGGGCAGCTTCCACAACGGCGTCGACGTGGCGGTGCCCACCGGCACGCCCTATGTCGCGCCCGCCGACGGCGTCGTCATCCTCGCCGCGACCGAGCCGTTCACGCTCGAAGGCTATATCCTGATGATCGACCACGGCCACGGCCTGTCGAGCGTGTTTCTGCACAGCAGCCGGCTCGACGTGCGCACCGGCGACGTGGTGCGGCAGGGGCAGATTCTGGGGGCAGTGGGTGCCACCGGCCGGGCAACCGGGCCGCACATGCATTGGGCGATGCGCTGGAACGGCGCCAAGGTCGACGCGGCGCAAGTGGCAGGACCGATGCCGCGCTGACCTGCCGCGCGCAACAATATGTCCAGAATGCGCACTATCGCGACATGGAGTGCAATTGCGCCGCGCCCAGCTGTGGCAAAATCGCCACAGCGTCGGAAAATGGCGGGTTCGTTACGCGCTTTTGCTTGCCTGTTTGGCGACTTAGCGCCAGTCGTTGCACCATCCGGCGGCATATGCGCACGCATTTGGGCGCCTGGGGGAAGCAAAGACACATCTACCAGTGAAAGGGAACTGGACCGTGAAGACATCACGAATCGCGCAATTCAAGGCGGGCTCGGCCCCGCTCGTGCTCGGCCTGGCGCTGATCGCCTCGCCGGCGTTCGCACAGGACGCCACCGCCGATGAGGGCGAAGACACCGGCCAGGACATCGTCGTCACCGGCTCGCTCATCGAAAATCCGAATCTTGAGCGTTCGACCCCGGTCAATGCGACCAGCGCCGATGAAATCGAGCTGCTGCAGTCCAACGTCGCAGAAGAAATCCTTCGCGAAATTCCGGGCGTCGTCCCGTCGATCGGTTCTGCGGTCAACAACGGCAACGGCGGCGCGTCGTTCGTCAACCTGCGCGGCCTCGGTTCGAACCGCAACGTCGTGCTGCTGGATGGCGTGCGCATCGTCCCGGCCGAACTGAACGGCCGCTTCGACCTTAACAACGTGCCGCTCGCGCTTGTCGAGCGCGTTGACGTGCTGACCGGCGGTGCATCGACCACCTATGGTGCAGACGCCATCTCCGGTGTCGTCAACTTCATCACCCGTCAGGACTTTGCCGGCCTTGAAGTCAATGCCGGCTACCAGATCACCGAAGAAGGCGATGGCGGTACCTTCCGCGTCGACGTGACCACCGGTGCCAACTTCGACGATGGTCGTGGTAACGTTGTGCTCGGAATCGGCTATCAGGAAGCTGACCCTGTCTATCAGGGCGCCCGCGCTGTTTCGCGCTTCAACATCGGCTCTTTCTCGGGTGCGCCGTCGGGTTCAGGTACCTCGATTCCGTCGCGTTTCTCGGTACCCGGTTCGGGCACGCTGCAGGTCTCGCGCGATGGCAACAGCCTGGTGCCGACCTATGCGCCCTATAACTTCAACCCGTTCAACATCTTCCAGACTCCGTTCGAGCGCTTCAACATCTATGGCGCCGGTCGTTACGAAGTGTCGGACAGCGTGGAAGTGTACACCCGCGGCCTGTTCTCCAAGAACACCGTGTCGACCATCATCGCGCCTTCGGGTTCGTTCGGTATCGCTGTGCAGATCCCGCTTTCGAACCCCTATCTGCCGGCTGGCATTCGTGACCGCTTCTGCGCCAACAACGACAGCAACCCTGCTCTCGCCGGCGTACAGACGCTGACCCCGGCACAGTGCGCCGCGGCTGCGGTGGCCACCAGCCCGACCGACCCGAACTATCGCGAAATCACCACCGCCCTGTTCCGTCGTGCGGAAGAAGTCGGTCCGCGTATTTCCGAATATACCACCACCATCTTCGACTATCGCGTCGGCGCCCGCGGCGGCATCACCGACTCGATCAGCTGGGATATCTGGGGTTCGTACGGCGAGTCGGAAAATCTGGAAGTCATCCAGAACTACACGCTGAACTCGCGCTTCCGTCAGGCGCTGCGGGCGACCAACACCACCACCTGTATCGATCCGTCGAACGGATGCGTTCCGGTCAACGTGTTCTCGCCGCAGATCGGTGGCATCACCCCTGCACAGGCCGCGTTCCTGACCGCCGACTCGACCGTCCGCACGGTCACCACGCTGGCCCAGGCCCGCGGTACCGTCAGCGGCGATGTGGGCGTCACCATTCCGTGGGCATCGAACCCGATCGCCTTCGCCGTCGGTGGCGAGTATCGCAAGTATCGTGCGTCGCAGCAGTCGGACACGCTGGCCAGCGCCGGTGATCTGGGCGGTGCCGGCGGTGCCGATCCGAACATCAACGGCGGGTATGACGTTTACGAAGCCATTGGCGAAATCGTCGTGCCGCTGGTTCAGGATCGTCCGTTCTTCCACGATCTGACGCTCGAAGCCGGTATCCGCTATTCGGCCTATTCGGTCGATGCGGCTGGCAGCCCGTCGTACAACACCACGACCTGGAAGGTCGGTGGTAGCTGGAGCCCGGTCGAAGACTTCAAGATCCGTGGTTCGTACGCTCGCGCTGTTCGTGCGCCGAACATCTCGGAACTGTTCTCGCCGCAGAACACCGGTCTGACCAGCCTCGCCAACGACCCCTGCGCCGTGTTCAACGACGCCGGTGTCCGCATCCGGCCGAACCCGACCGGTACGCTGCGCGATGTCTGCCTTGCGCAGGGCGCCACCACCGGCAACATCAACGCGATCGCTCAGCCGATTGCCAGCCAGGCCAATGCGACCTCGGGTGGTAACCTGCTGCTCGGGCCGGAAACCTCGAACAGCTGGACGCTGGGCTTCGTGTTCGATCCGGAATTCATTCCGGGTCTCAGCCTGACGGTCGATTATTATGACATCGAAATCAGCGGTGCCATCACCACGCCTGATCCGGGCGCGGCGATCGACGCCTGCTTTGCCGGTGCCAACCTGTCGACCACCAACCCGGCCTGCCTTGTCATCCGTCGTGACCCGCTGACCGGCGGTCTCAACGGCGACCCGGCAACCACCCCCGGCCTGTTCCTCGCGCTGTCGAACCTCGGTGCACTTGCTACCAACGGTATCGACTTCTCGCTGAACTATCGTCGTGACATCGGCTTTGCCGACCTGTCGCTGGCTCTGTCGGGCAACTGGACGGATAGCTCGACCTTCAACTCGAACGTGCTTGATCCGAGCGCGGTCAACCGTGAGTGCGTCGGTCTCTATTCGGCCAACTGCGCGTCGATCCAGCCGGAATGGCAGACCACCTTCCGCACCACCCTCAGCTTCGAGAACATCGACGTCTCGCTGCTGTGGCGGCACATCGACAGCGTCCGCTATGAAGATGGCGATGCGTTCGTCGGCAACCTGCCGGCAACCGGCGTGGGTTCGCTGGCCGGTCGTTCGGTCAACTTCAACCGCATCGGCGCCTATGATTATTTCGACCTGACCGGTCGTTTCAACATTGGCGACAATCTGACCATGACGCTGACTGTCGAGAATCTGTTCGACAAGGCCCCGCCGCTGGTCGGCGCGGACGTTGGTTCGACCTCGTTCAACAGCGGCAACACCTATCCGTCGACCTACGACGCGCTGGGTCGCAGCTATGCTGTCGCGGTCAAGCTGAAGTTCTGATCGAACAACGCAGTCTGATGAGAGGGGCGGGTCGCAAGACCTGCCCCTTTTCATTTGTGACGAACGCCGGACCAGCACCGCCGCGCCTTGGCGCCTACGGAGCTCCCGGAGCGATCTGACGGAGGTGGATCGCGACCGCAGCCGATCCATGCGACAGAAGCGCCCAAGTCGGCGCTGGCTGCGGCCAGGGCCTGGCCCCGCATGTCAATTCGAGAGTGGCAGACGGCAACGCGCTTATCCGGCGTCCGGCGCAGGTCTCGCCAGCCGCATCAGTCCAAGGCAATGCCCGCATTGTCGGCTACGGCGCGCGCCCATGTCGTCACCTTGTCGATCTCGTCGCCATGCGCCAGCCGGGCTGCCGCTCTTTCAGCCTCCCGCGCCGACGCATCGAACGACTGACCGAATTTGCTGTGCCGCGAAAAGGCGGGTCCGGACGCAATGTCTGCGGCGATCGCCGGGTCAACGTCCAAAGCAAAATGCGCGGCGATACGTTGCACCTCCCGCGCAGGTGCCCCCAGCAAACCCTCGCTCTCGACGCGAAGCACCCGGTCCCCGAATCGCGTACCCAGCGCAGCGAACAGCTGATGCTGCGCCAACCAGCCCACCGCCGCCACCTGCAGATCGGTCAACCGGAAATAGTCCGCTGGCCCAAAACCGAGATCGACGACGCCATCGGCCAGCAAACCTTCGAGCAGCTCGCGTGCCCACAACCGGCACCACATCCCCTTGCGCGCGACTGACGCCAGGAACACCGGCAGCGGCGCATACAGCAGCACTGCCTTCGCCTCGGGGCGCAGCGCGAGCATGGCGGCAGCGAGCGGGTTGAGGATATTGGATGGTTTGACGACCACCGCCTCACCAACGCCCCAAGGGCGCGCCAGCAGCCGCATCGCCTCGTCGAGCAGTTGCGCCACGCGCTTCGGTTCGGCCTCGCGCCGCCGACGGATTCCCACAATGTCGTTGAGGATGGCCGGTTCAGACAGGCCCATCGCCAACCCCGGACGGTCAAAGGCACGGCACAGCAGAGTCGAGGCACAGAAGGCCGAGTGAAAAATCAGCCGCAGCGGTGCCTGCGTTTCGTTCGCGGCGGCTACCGCTGCCATCCTCGGCTGCACCCGCAGCGGGTGGTTGCCCACATACTCGTCGGTCAGGAACGGAAAGTCGGCGTGCTCGGCGCGGCGCACCAGCCGGAACTGCACGACATCCTGCCGCGCTTCGTATCGGTGTGCCAGCCACGAGGCGTCGCTCGGCAGAATATCGGCAGTGCTGGCCATCACGGCGACCCTGCCCGCGTCCGTCCGCGCTGGCAAGCTGTGCTTGAGTGGCCGGGCCGCTGTCGCTACGCAGCGGAAATGACATCGTCCGCCGTCGATCCGCACGAAGCCAACCGCCGTGGCATGGAAGCGCTGGTGCGGCGCGACTTTGCCGGCGCGGCTGCGGCCTTCGCCGATGCGGTCGCGGCCGATCCGCAGGCCGGGCCATTGTGGCGCAATCTGGCGCATGCGCGCCGCGAATTGGGCGATTCCGAAGGCGAACGAGACGCACTGGAAGCGGCGTTGCGTATCGACCGCACCGATTTCATGGCGTGGCTGCGCAAGGCCGAACTACACCAGCGGCTGGACGAGCATGGGGATGCCCTGCTTGCATGGAACGGGGTGTTGCAGATGGCGGCGCGGCTCGATCCGGTTCCGCCGGGGCTGGTGCCGGTGCTCGACCGTGCGCGGGCCTGGATCGCAGACCGGACAACGCAGATCGGCAGTGCCGTGGAAGCACAGCTCGCCGACAGTCTGGCGGTGCTCGATCCGGGCGAGCAGCGCCGCGTCCGTGCTTTTCTAGATCGCGCACTGCGGGGGCGACGCGTCTACCAGAATGAGTGTGACGGGCTTCATTATCCCTTTCTGCCCGCCGACGAATTCTTCGATGAGGCGCATTTCCCCTGGTTCGACGCGCTCGCGCAGCAGACCGATACCATCCGGGCGGAATTGACGGCGCTGCTGGCCGATGGTGACGCCGCGTTGCGGCCCTATGTCCGGCTCGATGAAGGCTCGCCGCATAACAAATGGTCGACGCTGGATCACAGCCTCGATTGGGGGGCCTGTTTTCTGTGGGAATATGGCGAGCCGAACCCGCCAGTGCTGGAGCGTTGCCCGGCCACGGCGGCGGCGCTGGCGGCGATCCCATCGGCGCACATTCCCGGTCGGTCGCCGTCGGCCTTTTTCTCCCTGCTGCGGCCGCACACGCGCATCCCGCCGCACACCGGGGTTACCAACAGCCGCGCCATCATCCATCTGCCGCTGATCGTACCGCAGGGCTGCGGGTTCCGCGTCGGCGCGGAGACCCGAGCATGGATCGAGGGGGTGCCGTTCGCATTCGACGACACCATCGAACATGAGGCCTGGAATGATAGCGACTCACTGCGCGCGGTGCTGATCTTCGACGTGTGGAACCCGCACCTCAGCGAAGCCGAACAGGCGATGATCGTGCGCTATTATGCCGCAGCCGATGCCGCCGGCATGGGGTAAGTCCCCATCGTTCAGGCAATTGCGGGGCTGGGCAATAGATGTTACGCTGTCTTATCGTTGCAATACAGGAATAAACATGCGCGTCCTTGCACTCATCACCGTTGCCGCGCTGGCCACCGTGCCGGCGCTCGCTTTCACTCAGGCAGAAGCGCCGGCGACGGTGCCGGCCGATCAGGCAAAGGCGTCCGACGACCCGGCCGATCCGGACAACCGCGTGCGCTGTCGTCAGGTCGAAGTCACCGGCTCGCTGGTCAAGCGCGGCCGCGTGTGCCGCACCGTCCGAGAATGGCGCACGATTGCGGAGAATGGCAACTACAACGCCCGCAAGATGGTCGAAGATTCGACCAGCAAGCAGGGCGGCAACTAACGCGCGACCCGCTCAGGCGACGGTGAGCCTCAGCCCGCCGTCGCCTTCGTCGGCCTGCACCGTCGCGCCATCGGGCACGTCGCCTTTCAGGATCAGGTCGGCCAGCGGATCCTGCAGATAGCGCTGCACCGCGCGCTTCAGCGGGCGTGCGCCATAGACCGGATCATAGCCGACCCGGCCGAGCCAGGCGCGCGCCGCGTCGGTGAGCACCAGGTCGATCTTGCGATCCGCCAGCAGCTTGCCGACCCGCGCGACCTGGATGTCGACGATGCCGCCCATATGCTCCTGCGCCAGCCGGTGGAACAGGATGATCTCGTCGAGCCGGTTGAGGAATTCGGGGCGGAAGTGAGCACGCACCACGTCCATCACCTGATCCTCGACACTGGACACATCTGCCCCGTCCGGCATCGCGGCGATGGCGGCGCTGCCGAGATTGCTGGTCAGCACGATGATGGTATTGGTGAAATCGACCGTGCGGCCCTGCCCGTCGGTCAGGCGTCCGTCATCGAGCACCTGCAGCAGGATGTTGAAGACGTCGCCATGCGCCTTCTCGACCTCGTCGAACAGCACCACCTGATAGGGGCGGCGACGCACTGCCTCGGTCAACACCCCGCCTTCCTCATAGCCGACATAGCCGGGAGGCGCGCCGATCAGCCGGGCGACGCTGTGCTTTTCCATGAACTCCGACATGTCGATGCGTACCATCGCGCTGTCGTCGTCGAACAGATAGCCGGCCAGTGCCTTGGTCAGTTCGGTCTTGCCGACGCCGGTCGGCCCCAGGAACAGGAAGGAACCGAGCGGACGGTTTGGGTCCTGCAGACCGGCGCGTGAACGGCGCACCGCCTTGGCGACGGCTTCGACCGCCTGCGCCTGACCGATGACGCGCTTGCCGATGATGGTTTCCATCGCCATCAGCTTCTCGCGCTCGCCGGCCAGCATCCGTTCCGTCGGAATGCCGGTCCATTTGGCGACCACCGCAGCGATATCGTCGGCGGTGACTTCCTCTCGCAGCATCGCGCCCGCAGCGGCACCGGCGGCGTCGGCCAATTGCCGTTCGAGCTCGGGGATGCGGCCGTATTGCAGCTCACCCGCCTTGGCGAGGTCACCCGACCGCTGTGCCTGTTCCAGCTCGAGCCGCGCGGCATCGAGCTGTTCCTTGAGCTTGGCCTCGGCCTGGATCTTGTCCTTCTCCGCCTGCCAGCGCTGGGTCAGCTCGGCTGACTGCTGTTCCAGATTTGCAAGATCCTCCTGCAACTTCGCAAGACGGTCCTTTGACGCCGTATCGCTCTCACGCCCCAGCGCTTCGCGCTCGATCTTCAACTGGATGATGCGGCGGTCGAGCGTCTCGATTTCTTCGGGCTTGGATTCGACCTCCATGCGGATGCGGCTGGCGGCCTCATCCATCAGGTCGATGGCCTTGTCGGGCAGGAAGCGGTCGGTGATGTAGCGGTTGGAAAGGGTGGCCGACGCCACCAGCGCACCATCGGTGATGCGCACGCCATGGTGCAGCTCATATTTCTCTTTAAGGCCGCGCAGGATGCTGATCGTGTCTTCCACGGTCGGTTCGCCGACGAACACCGGCTGGAAGCGCCGCTGCAGTGCGGCGTCCTTTTCGACATGCTTGCGATATTCGTCGAGGGTGGTAGCGCCGATGCAGTGCAGCTCGCCGCGCGCCAGCGCGGGCTTGAGCAGGTTGCCGGCGTCCATCGCGCCCTCGCCCTTGCCGGCACCGATCAGCGTGTGCATCTCGTCGATGAACAGGATGACGTCGCCCTCGGCGGCCTTGACCTCGTCGAGCACGCCTTTCAGCCGTTCCTCGAACTCGCCGCGATATTTTGCGCCGGCGATCAGCGCGCCCATGTCGAGCGACATCAGGCGGCGGTTCTTGAGCGTGTCGGGGACGTCGCCGTTGGTGATGCGTAGCGCCAGCCCTTCGGCAATCGCCGTCTTGCCGACCCCGGGCTCGCCGATCAGGACGGGATTGTTCTTGGTGCGGCGGGCGAGAATCTGGATGGTGCGGCGGATCTCCTCGTCGCGGCCGATGACCGGGTCGAGCTTGCCCGACTCCGCTGCCTCGGTGAGGTCGCGGGCGAACTTTTTGAGAGCATCATAGCGGTCCTCTGCGCCGGCGGTGTCTGCAGTGCGGCCCTGGCGCAGCTCGTTGATCGCGCGATTGAGCGCCTCGGCGGTGACGCCGGCCTCGGCCAATGTCTTGCCGGCGGGCGTGCCGCCGGACATCGCCAGCGCCAGCAGCAGGCGTTCGACCGTGACGAAGCTGTCGCCGGCCTTGGTGGCGATCTGCTCCGCGGAATCGAGCGTGCGCACCAGATCATTGTCGATGCCCGGCGCGCTTTGTGCCCCGCTGCCGGTGACGGCCGGCACCTTGGCCAGCGCCGCGTCGACGCTGGACAGAGCGCGCTTGGCATCGCCGCCCGCGCGGCCGATCAGCCCGGCCGCCATGCCCTGCTCATCGTCGAGCAGCGCTTTCAGCAAATGGTCGTTGCCGATCCGCTGGTGATTCAGGCGAATCGCAATCGTCTGTGCGGCCTGCAGAAAACCCTTGGCGCGGTCGGTCAGTTTTTCGAGATTCATGGCACGTCCCCGTTGAGCGATGGGCTCAAGTTAGTGTTGCAATCGTGCAACACAAGGGGTGCCGATATATGCGGGTAACACGCAAGGTCCAGCCAGTCGCTTTTGGGATGCCAAGGCCTCGTCCGCCGCGTGGTGCCGCCCAGCGGTCAGGCTTGCACCTGCCCGGCCAAGCGCTTAGCCAACCGCGATGACCCGCACCCGAGCGGGCGGCGGGGAGAGTGTATGCGCTGGTTCAAACGTCTGGGCTTGGTCCTGCTCGCGCTGGTCGTCGTAACCGCCATCGGACTTGCCGTGTGGGAGCCGCTCACCGCCCGCGCTCCGGCTGCGGTGGCCTATACCCCCACCGATATCCGCATCGCGCGCGACAGCTATGGCGTGCCGCATATCTTCGGCCGCACCGATGCCGATGTCGCCTATGGCGTCGGCTACGCGCATGCCGAGGACGATTTCTCGACGCTGCAGGAGGTGCTGGCGATGACCCGCGGCCGTCTCGGCGCGATCATCGGGGCGGATGGGGCGAAGGTCGATTTCGCCGCCTATGTCATCGACGGGCGCGGGACGGTCGACCGGCAGTATGATAGGCTGCCCGATGACGTGAAGCTGATCTTGACGGCCTATGCGGCGGGCCTCAACCGCTATGCCGAGCGGCACCCCGATGAGGTCAAGCTTTCCAACCTGTTTCCGGTGACGCCGCAGGATGTGGTGACCGGGTTCGTCGTGCGCTCGCCGTTCTTCTTCGGGCTCGATTCGGTGCTGGGCAATCTGGTCGAGGGCAAGCCGCTCAACCGCGAGGGTGGGCCGCCAATTCCGGGGGTGAACCGTCCCCGCGAAACTGCGGATATGGAGGGCGGTGCCACATATTTCTCGAACACCCTGTTCGGCGCGGGCGAGGGGCAGAATGGCTCCAATGCCTTTGCCGTGGCCCCGGCGCGGTCGACCGATGGCACCACCTGGCTGGTATCCAATTCGCACCAGCCATGGACCGGCGGCGTCGCCTGGTACGAGATGGTGGTGCATTCGGATGAGGGCTGGGATTTTGCCGGCGCCAACTTCCCCGGCTCGCCCTATCCCTTCCTGGGGCACAACCGCGACCTTGGCTGGACCAACACCGTCAACCGCCCCGATCTGGTGGATGTCTATCGCCTGACACTCGACGAAAGCGGCACGCGCTACCGCTATGACGGCGGGTGGCGGCCGCTCGAATCGAAGCGGGTCTGGCTGCGCGTCAAATGGGGACCGTTCGTGCTGCCGGTGCCGCGCACCATCTACCGATCGGTACATGGGCCGGTGATCATCAACGAGTCCGGTGCCTTTGCCATGCGCTATGCCGGCATCGACAGCCTCGACATGGTCACCCAATATTACCGCATCCAGAAGGCTCGGAATTTCAGCGAGTGGCAGGCGGCGATGGCGGGGCAGGGGGTGCCGGCCACCAATTTCATCTACGCCGACCGAGAGGGCAATATCGGCCTGTTCTACAACGCGATGTTCCCCGATCGCCCCGCCGGGTTCGACTGGCGCGCGATTCTGCCGGGTGACACCAGCCGCGCGCTGTGGACGCGCACGCTGGCGTTCGACCGGGTGCCGCGGCTGGTCAATCCGGCCTCGGGCTATGTCATGAACGCCAACAACACGCCGTTCACCGCCGCTGGCCCCGGCGACGAGATCGATCCCGCGACCATCGACCCGCGGCTGGGCGTGGAGCTGGACGAGACCAATCGGTCATTACGCGCCATCGCGCTGTTCGAGGCGGCGGGGCAGATCGACGAGGCAGGGCTGAAGCGGATCAAATATGACACCGGCTATGAGCGCAGCGGCTATGCCGGGGCATTCATGCAGGCGATTGCGGCGCTCGACCTGTCCGGCGACGCCCGCCTTGCCGAGGCGCAGCGGCTGCTCGGGCGCTGGGATTGGCGGCTCGACGGACGCGGCGATGGCGATGCGCTGGCGCTGATGGTTCTGCGCCCGGCCAACCGCATCCATTATCTGCGCACCGGCGAACGGCCCGATGCACGAAGCATATTGTCCGATGCCGTGACGCATCTGCAGACCCATTTCGGGTCGCTCAACCCCGCGTTGGGTACGGTGCTCAGGCTGCGGCACGGGGAGGGCGCGACCGCTGTCGACCTGCCGCTCGACGGCGGCAACGACACGCTGCGCGCCTCGACGCTGTGGGATGAGGACCCCGACGGCCGGTTGCGCGTACGCCATGGCGACAGTTTCCTGATGTTCATCGCCTGGGACCGGGCGGGCAATGTTCGATCCGAATCAATACAGCCCTTCGGCGCTGCGACGACGCGGCCGGACTCGCCGCACCACAGCGATCAGGCGCCCCTGTTCGTGCGCCACCAGCTCAAGCCGGTACTGTTCGACAGGGCTGCCTTTCTGGCGACCAATCCGCGATTCTACCGGCCCTAGGATGATTTAACTACGCTTGTAGTTGCCCTCTTGCCTTTGCCATGCGCGCTGTCATAACTCACTGGCACACGCGCCCGCCCCCCCTTAGTCCATGGGCGCGATAAACAGGGACGAGACTGACATGCGCTTTACCGCTCTCCGCCTGCCGTTGCTGGCTGCCCTTTCGGCTGCGACCGTTCTGACGCCGATGACCTCCAGCCTGGCGCAACAGCGCAGCGAGGCACCCGCTGCTGCTCCGGTGCAGGCTCTGGTCGACCGGATCGACATTCCCTACGAGCGTTTCGTGCTCGACAACGGGCTGACCGTCATCGTCCACACCGACCGCAAGGCGCCGGTCGTGGCCACCTCGATCTGGTACGATGTCGGCTCCAAGCATGAGCCCGCCGGCAGCACCGGCTTTGCCCATCTGTTCGAGCATCTGATGTTCAACGGATCGGAAAATGCGCCCAACGACTTTTTCCAATATACGGCAGAAATCGGCGCGACCGACCAGAATGGCACCACCAACCCCGATCGCACCAACTATTTCCAGACCGTGCCGACCGGCGCGCTGGAGCGCGCGCTGTTCCTCGAGGCCGACCGCATGGGCCATCTGCTTGGCGCGGTGACGCAGGAAAAGCTCGATAACCAGCGCGGTGTCGTCCAGAACGAGAAGCGTCAGGGCGACAACCAGCCGTTCGGCCTGCTGCGCTATTACATCTTCGAAAATCTCGTGCCGCGCGGCCACCCCTATTATCATTCGACCATCGGCTCGATGGCAGATCTCAATGCTGCCAGCCTCGACACGGTGCAGAACTGGTTCCGCACCAACTATGGCCCCAATAATGCCGTGCTGGTGCTGGCCGGGGATATCGATGCCGCCACCGCCCGCCCGCTGGTCGAGCGCTGGTTCGGCGGTTTCCCGCGTGGGCCCGAGGTGGTCCACCCGGCAGTCGAGATTCCCACCCTGCCTGCGCCGCTGGCGCGCGAGGTGACCGACCAGATCGCCACCACCCGCATCTATCGCATGTGGACCGTGCCCGGCTGGGGCGCCGAGGATACGCCGGCATTGCAGATCGCCGGCAGCGTGCTGGGCGGGCTCAATTCGAGCCGCCTCGATAACGCGCTGGTGCGCGGCGAGCAGTTGGCGGTCAGCGTATCCGCCGGGGCCCAGGCGTTCGAGGATCTGGGTATCTTCCTGATCTCGGCCGACGTGAAGCCCGGGGTCGATCCGGAGCTGGTGGCGCGCCGGCTCGATGAAATCACCGCTCAGTTTCTGCGCGAAGGCCCCACCGCCGATGAGGTCCAGCGTGCGGTCATGTCCGGCCTGTCGGGCCAGCTCGACGGGCTGGAGTCGGTCGGTGGCTTCGGCGGCAAGGCAACCCAGCTGGCGCAGGGCGAGCTCTACATGGGCGATCCGGCCTTCTACCGCACGCAGATCCGCCGCTACGCCAGTGCGACGCCGGAACAGGTGCGCGAGGTGACCAACCGCTGGCTGTCGCGGCCGGTGTTCTCGCTGACCTATCGCCCCGGTCCGCGCACCGACACCGGCGATGGCCGCGGCGGCGCGATCGCCGATCCGCAGGCCGCAGTCGATGCCGCCTTCGCCGCCAACTTCTATCGCACGCCGCAGTCGGCGAACGAGCGGGCGCTCGGCCGCACCGGTGTTGCCGCAATGTCGGCGCAGGATGCACCAGCCGCCGGGACGCCTGCCGCTGCGCCCGCCGCTCCGCCGGCGCCCACCATCCAGCCGCCGGCGCTCGGCCAGATCGGCGATCTCGATTTCCCCGCCATCGAACGCGGCCGGCTGCGCAACGGCATTCCGGTCTATTTTGCGCGCCGCTGGGCGGTGCCGACGGTGCGGGCGACGATCAATTTCGACGCCGGGGCTGCGGCCGACCCGCGTGACCGGCTCGGCACGCAGGCGCTGATGCTCAACCTCATGGACGAAGGCACCACCACGCTCGATTCGACCGCGCTCGCCGAAGCGCAGGAGCGGCTCGGCATGGGCCTTTCGACCGGGTTCGACACCGACCGCACCGGGGTGAGCATCTATGCCCTCGCTCCCAACATGCGCGCTTCCTTTGCCCTGTGGGCGGACGTGGTGCGCAATCCGGCCTTTGCTCCGGACGAGATCGAGCGGCTGCGCACGCAGCAGCTGACCGGGATCACTGCGGAGCTCAACAACCCCAACGCGCTGGCCGCCCGGGCGACCAACCCGGCGCTCTACGGCGCCGGCCATCCTTATGGCGCGGTATCGGGCAACGGCACGGTCGGCTCGGTGCGGGCGATCACCCGCGACGACCTGACCGGCTTCTACAGCCGCTGGGTGCGCCCGGACAACGCCAGCATCTATGTGGTCGGCGATACCGACCTGCGCACCGTGGTGGCCGAGCTCAACCGTGCCTTCGGCGACTGGCGCGCGCCATCGACGCCCAAGGGGGTCAAGGACTTCTCGGTCGCGATTCCCGCGCCGAGCCCGCGTATCCTGCTGGTCAACCGGCCCAACTCGCCGCAGTCGGTGATCGTTGCGGCACAGGTGCTGTCCGCCCGCGGGCGCGACGACCTGCTGACGCTGCGCCAGGCCAACGATGTGCTCGGCGGCAGCTTCCTCAGCCGCATCAATACCAATCTGCGCGAAACCAAGGGTTGGTCCTATGGCTCGCGCTCGGTGCTGGGCGGGCAGGAGGAGCAGGTGCTGTTCCGCGTGATCGCCCCGGTGCAGGCAGACAAGACCGCGGACGCCATCCGTGAGGTTCAGGCCGAGGTCGGGCGCTTCATCGGCGCGTCGGGGGTGACGCCGGAGGAACTGGCGCGCACCAGCAACGAATCGATCCGTGGCCTGCCCGGCGAGTTCGAAACCTCGGGCGCGGTGCTGGATGGCATCCAGAACATCATCGAACTGGGTCGCCCCGACAGCTTCTACGAGGATCTGGCGGCGCGCTACCGCGCGATGACGGCGGAAGAGATGAATGCGGCGCTGCGGGCGCAGGTCGATCCGGCCAAATTCACCTATATTGTCGTGGGCGATGCCTCTATCGTTGCGCCGCAGCTTGACGGACTCGGTCTGCCCGTGGAAACCGTCGATCCCGCAACGCTCGGCGGCCAATAAGCCGCCAGCATCCGCATCACAGGAAGGAAGAGACCATGTCCGTCGAAGGCAGCTACGATTGCATTACCAAGTCGCCGATGGGTGACCAGAAGTCCGTCTTCACCGTCAAGGTCGACGGCGACACCTTCACCGGCCAGAATGCAGGCGCGATGGGCAGCCTCGACGTGCAGAACGGCAAGGTCGACGGCAACACGCTGACCTGGACGATGGACATGAAGGTGCCGATGCCGATGACGCTGAAGTGCACCGCCACGGTCGATGGCGACACGCTGACCGGCACCATCGACACCGGCGCGTTCGGCAAGATGGCGATGAACGGCACCCGTCAGGGCTGATCGGCCCGTTCAGTCGCTGATATGTTGCAACGCCGTCTCTGCCCTGCCGGGTGGAGGCGGCGTTTTGCATTTGTCGCTAGGGCCGATCGGGCTCAGTCTCCGGTCTGGCCGAGGCGGGCAGCGTGCCAGTGCAAATGGTCTGCCATGAAGGTCGAGACAAAATGATAGCTGTGGTCGTAACCGGGCTGCAGGCGGTAATCGAGAGCGATGCCGGCGTCGGCACAGGCGCGCACCAATGTTTCCGGCTGCAGTTGCGGGCCCAGGAAATTGTCGGCATCGCCCTGATCGACAAGCAGCGCATCGATGCGCGCGCCGTCCTCGATCAGCGCCACCGTGTCATGCCGCCGCCACGCAGTCCTGTCGGTGCCGAGATAGGCTGACAGCGCCTTCTGGCCCCACGGCACCGCCCCCGGATTGACGATCGGGGCGAAGGCGCTGGCGGCCCGGTAGCGACCGGGCAGGCGCAGCGCGGCGGTCAGCGCGCCATGGCCGCCCATCGAATGCCCTAGGATCGATTGCCGCGCCATGTCGACTTGGAAATGCGTTGCGACCAGCGCGGGCAGCTCTTCGGTGACATAGCCCCACATACGATAGTGGCGGTCGAACGGGGCTTGGGTGGCATCGACGTAGAAGCCCGCGCCCAGGCCGAAATCCCACGCTCCCTCGGGATCGTCCGGCACATCCTCGCCGCGCGGCGAGGTGTCCGGCGCGATGAAGGCGAGGCCGAGATCGGCGCAGGCGCGGCGATACTCGCCCTTGTCGGTGACATTGGCATGGGTGCAGGTCAGGCCCGACAGATACCAGACCAGCGGCGGCCGCGGGTGCTGCGCTGCATCTGGCATAAACAGCGAAAAGGTCATCGGCGTCCCGGTCGCAGTCGAGGCGTGGCGATAGACGCCCTGCTGCCCGCCATGGGCCCGGGCAACGGAGAGGGTTTCGAAGGTCATGGCGCGTCTGGTTCCTGCCTGGCTCGCGATTTGGTGACGATGGGGCTCGAGAAAGCCCGCTCATGACATGGGGGGAACTATCTACCAAGCAAGGAGTTTCCCGAAACGGATGCGCGCGCCCCGCCCCTGCCGGGCGGTGGGCGCGTCGGGAGGATGCCTTTTTTGCCTTACAGTCTGAACGCGGTCGATGTGGACCGCAACGATCATGGCCAAGCCTTCTGGCGTCACGCCGGACAGGCGGAGATCGCGCTTCCCAAGCTCGACGAGATCGTCTCGCTCGACGACCGTGAATTCCGGCTGGTGGCAGAGCATCTGCCGATGCTGTGCTGGATCGCGCGCGCCGACGGCTTCATCGTCTGGTACAACCGGCGCTGGCACGACTATTGCGGCACTACCCCGGACGAAATGCGCGGCTGGGGCTGGGAAGCAGTGCACGACCCGAACCGTCTGGCGCTGGTCAAGGAGCGCTGGGCAGACAGCATCGAGAGCGGCGAGCCGTTCGAGATGGTGTTTCCGCTGCGCGGGGCCGATGGGCAGCTGCGGCCATTCCTGACCCGCATCGTGCCGCTGCACGCACCCGACGGGTCGATCGCGCGCTGGTATGGCGTCAACATGGAAATCAGCGCGCAGTTGCGCGCCGAAGCCGCGCTCAGCGACACCAAGGCGCGCTACGATGTGCTGACGGAGGCGATGCCGCAGATGGTGTGGTCCACCCTGCCGGATGGCCATCACGACTATTACAACGAGCAATGGTACCGCTTCACCGGTGTGCCTTACGGGTCGACAGATGGTGAGGGCTGGAACGACATGTTCCATCCCGACGATCAGGACCGGGCATGGGCACGCTGGCAGCACAGCCTTGACACCGGCGAACCCTATGAGATCGAATATCGCTTGCGGCACCACAGCGGCGCCTATCGATGGACGCTCGGCCGTGCCCTGCCGGTGCGCGACGGCAAAGGCGCGATCATCCGCTGGATCGGCACCTGCACCGACATTCATGATGCCAAGCAGGCGGCGCAGCAGAACGAGATATTGAGCCGCGAGCTGGCGCACCGCATCAAGAACATCTTCGCGGTCATTACCGGGCTGATCGGCCTTTCGGCGCGGCACGAGCCGGCCGCCAGCGATTTTGCCAGCCGGCTGACCAACCGCATCCTGGCGCTGAGTCGGGCGCATGAGTTCGCACGGCCGCATAGTGACCTGTCGCGCCCCGAATTCGTCACCACCTCGCTCGCGGCCATGCTGGCCGATCTGATGCAGCCCTATCAGATTACCGACCAGCAGCGCGTGCGCATCAGCGGCGGGGACTTGCCGGTCGACGATCAGGCAGCGACGCCGATCGCGCTGGTGTTCCATGAGCTCGCGACCAATGCGGCCAAATATGGCGCGCTGTCGACCGAAGAGGGCAGCGTCACCATCGATCTCGCCACCGTCGACGAGCTTCTGGAAATCCGCTGGCGCGAGCATGGCGGACCGGCCATCGAAAGCACGCCCGCCCATAGCGGCTTCGGCAGCCGCCTGTCGGAGCTCAGCATCCGCCAACAGCTTGGCGGTACGATTGAGCGGCACTGGAACCGCGACGGACTGGAAGTGGTGTTGATGCTCAACCCCGGCCATCTGGTGAGGGCCGCGAAAGACAGCGAGATCTGAGCGGTCAGACACCCAGCGATTTAGAGCCTGACTCGGTTCGGGTTGCATTGGAATTGCAGGCTGCGAGCGTATCGGTTCCTGCGGCGATGCGCAGTATCAATGATGTTTGTTTGCGAGGCGTGCTTCGACAAGCTCAGCACTACGGTTCAAAGAGAACAGGGCAAGGCTCTGGCACTTGCTACGCCGATCAGGCGCTTTCGGGGCGATCCCGAAAGGGGATGACGCCGCGCGGCGCGGGTGCCGGCACACCCATCCGGCGATTGACCGCATAAGTGAGCCCGTCGCGCATCGTGCCAGCCTCGCACGGCTTGGTCATCACGCCCAGCGTGCCGGGCACACCATCCCCAAGCATCCGCGGATTGGCGGTAACATAAAGGACGCTGATGCCCTGACGGGACAATGCCGCGCCGATCTGCGGGCCGGTCGGGCCGTCGCGAAGATTGAGGTCGACCAGCGCCACGTCGGGATGCTCCTCGGCCAGCGAGTAAGCGGAAGGCGCGTCGGCTGCGATGCCGACCGATGTATAGCCGAGATCCTCGATCAGCGCCTGCAAATTCGCCGCCACGAGAAATTCGTCTTCTACAATCAGAACCTTGACCGCCATGACCTGTGTCTGCTTCCTTGCGCGTCCGAGTTGGGCTGCCTCATAACGTCATGTCCTGCAAACGGTTCCACTCACCGCTGGTCCGGATGCTAGGTCGTAAACTCATTAAATGCGCGTTCGAGGTTCGAGGCCATTTTGTTCAGGGCAAGGCGGCAAGGCGCAGGGATAGTGGTTCTATCTCCAGCCTTGCCAACGCGGCTCTGGACAAAATGGGTCGAACCCCTGCGGGGCGGTGAAATGGCTTCGATCTCGGCTCCAGACGGCCTTGCAGGTGGAACCACCACCCGCGGCGGCCGCCTGAACCCGATATGTTCAGCTGCGCTGGCCTTCGGCTCCGCCATTTCATCGCCTCGAACGCGCATTTAATGAGTTTACGACCTAGGGACTCCCCTCTCCGGGCAGCGTTTCGCTGGGCAGATAGCCTGTGGGTTCGAGGGCATCGCCCTCCGGCTCGGCATGGATCATCACGTCCGCCCCGGGCACCAGCGCGGCGATGCGCTGCTCCATGTCATGCATCACCTGATGCGCTGCGGCGACGCTGGTCGCTGGCGGAAACCACAGATGGAACTGCACGAATTCCTGCGCGCCGCTGGTACGCGTCTTGAGCAGGTGGATGGTGCGGGCTTCGGGAAAATCGGCGAGTGCGGCGAGCAGTGCGCGCTTGCGCTCGTCCGGCCATTCCCGGTCGAGCAACTGGTCGACGACATGGCGCGCGCTGTTCCAGGCGCCCCACAGCAGCCACAGCGCGATTGCCGCGCCGAACAGCGCATCGGCGCCGCGCAGGCCCAGCATGCCATCGAGCAGCAGCGCGGCAATCACCGCGATGTTGAGGGCGAGGTCCGACTGGTAATGGAGGCTGTCGGTGGAGATGGCGACCGATCCGGTGCGCGCCACTACCCGCCGCTGCACGTTGAGCAGCAGCAGGGTCAGCACTATGGCGACGAGCGAGACGCCGATGCCATATTCGGGGTGACTGGTAGTGGCGCCATTCAGCCAGCGATCGATCGAGCGCCACCCGATCCACAAAGCGGACGTAAAAACCAGGGCAAGCTGGGCCATCGCCACCAGCGCCTCGACCTTGCCATGGCCGAAGCGATGCTCATTGTCGGCCGGCATCGCGGCCAGACGGACGCCAACCAGCGTCACCAGGCTGGCGGCGAGGTCGAGCGCGGTATCGGCAAGGCTGCCGAGCAGGGCGGTCGATCCGGTGACCCACGCCGCCCACGCTTTGAGCAACGCCAGAATGAGCGCGACGAGGACGCTGGCCAGCGCCGCGCGGCGCACCAGTGCGCTGCGTTCGGCGAAATGCGATGCGGTGTCGGGCGTCGCCGCCGTCACGGGTAGAGCATCGACTGGCTCCAGCCGCCCTTGCCGTCGGCCACATACAGCCTGCGGCGATGCAGCCGGAACTCGCCATCTTCCCAAAGCTCGATGCGCTGCGGCGCTACCCTGAAGCCGGACCAGTGGGCCGGGCGCGGCACCTCGCCCACGGCATGGCGGGCACCGATTTTGGCGACGCGCGCCATCAGCGTTGCCATGCTGTCGAGCGGGCGCGACTGGTCCGATGCGGCGGCACCGATCCGGCTGACCCGGCTGCGGCTGGCGAAATAGGCGTCTGCCTCGGCATCGCTCACCGGATGCACCGGCCCTTCGACGCGTACCTGACGGCGCAGCGACTTCCAGTGGAACAGCAGCGCGGCCTGCGGGTGCACCGCCAGCGCCTGTCCCTTGCGGCTCTCCAGATTGGTGTAGAACACAAAGCCGTCGGCATCATGCCCCTTGAGCAGCACCATCCGCACCGCCGGGCTGCCGTCCGCGTCCACCGTGGCGAGCGCCATCGCGTTGGGGTCATTGGGCTCGCTGGCTTCGGCCTCGGCCAGCCATGCGGAGAATATTTCGATAGGAGAGTCGGTCATTTACTGTTGCCTCGGGTCAAACCTTACCCGTCATTGCGAGCGAAGCGAAGCAATCCAGTGTTGCGCAGCACCACCCTGGTTTGCTTCGCTTCGCTCGCAATAACGAAGGAAGAGTCCGTCGCGGCTCTATCCCCATCGGTCAAACGGTCAACCTCTCCTTGCCGTGCGCTACTGTATTGCCTAGCTAGAGCGCATGGCCAGTGATCCTTACACCCTGCTCGGCGTGGCGCGTTCCGCCAGCGATGACGATATCAAGAAAGCCTATCGCAAGCTTGCCAAGGAACTGCATCCTGACCGCAATCAGGACAACCCCAAGGCGTCCGAACGCTTCTCGGCCGTGACCAACGCCTATGACCTGCTTTCGGACAAGGACAAGCGCGGCCGGTTCGACCGGGGGGAGATCGATGGCGACGGCAATCCGACCAGCCCGTTCGGCGCGTCGGGCAGCTATGGCGGCTATCGTGGCGATCCGCGGCGTCCCGGCCCTGGCGCGGGCCCCTGGGGCGCCCAGCAGCGCCCGGGTGCGGACTTTGCCGGAGGATCCGATTTCGGCAGCATCTTCGACGATCTGTTCGGCGGCTCCTCCCGCCGCGCACCGCCGCCGCGCGGGGCCAATGTCAACTACCGCCTGGCGGTCGGCTTCGTCGATGCCGCCACCCGCGCCACCCAGCGCATCACCCTGCGCGACGGAACGACCATCGATCTGAAGCTGCCTGCCGGTGTCGAATCCGGCACCCAGATGCGCCTCGCCGGCAAGGGCGAGCGTGGGCCCGGCGGCACGGGCGATGCTACCGTCACCATCGAGGTCAAGCCCCACGCCTTCTTCCGCCGCGATGGCAGCGACATCCGTCTCGACCTGCCGATCAGCCTGATCGAGGCAGTGGGCGGCGCCAAGGTCAAGGTGCCGACCGTCGACGGCCCGGTTATGCTGGCGATTCCCGCCGGCTCGAGCTCGGGCAAGGTGCTTCGCCTCAAGGGCAAGGGGTTCAGTCGCAAGGACGGCACGCGCGGCGACCAGCTGATCATGCTGCAGGTCGATCTGCCCGCCGACGATGAAGCGCTGGCGGCCTTTGCCCGCCAGTGGCGCGACGAGCGCAACATTCGGGCGACCCTGGGCGTTTGAACCGGATGCCCGGTGATCTGCCTGCCAGCGAAGACCAGTCCGTGCGCGACACGGTGGCCGAGGTGGCAGCCGAATTCGAAGCCGTCGGCCGCAGCCCGCACTCGCCGGAGGCACGGCGCGAACGCGCGCGCCGCATCAACCGGCTGGGCAAGATGCGCGGCGCACTGGATCGTTCCTGGCGTTCGGTGGGCCCGGGCACGCGCATCTACAATGTCGCGCGGCGGGTGGCGGTGGGCACCTATTTCGATGGCTTCATCCATGCCGGCAACCTTGCCTATCTGGCGCTGATCGCGCTGTTTCCCTTTTTCATAACCGCGACGGCGGTGATGAGCGCGTTCGGCCAGACCGACGAAGGTGTCCACGCGCTGGAGGTCGTGCTGAGCGTGATGCCGCCCGAAGTTGCCAAGACGCTGGCCGGGCCGATCCGCGACGTGCTGTCGGCGCGCAGCGGCTTGTTCCTGTGGCTCGGCGGGCTGGTCGGGCTGTGGACGGTCGGCAGCCTGATCGAGACGGTGCGGGACATATTGCGGCGCGCGTATGGCACGCAGGCGCGCAAGAGCTTCTGGCAGTATCGGCTTTATTCGATCGGGCTGATCATCGGTGCGGTGCTGCTGCTGCTGCTCTCGTTCAGCCTGCAGGTGATCACCGTCGGCATCGAACAGTTCATCGATCGCGTCCTGCCCGCCGAATTTTCGGGGCTGGGCGGCATTGCCCTGTCGCGCCTGATTTCCGGTGGCGGGCTGTTTCTGTCACTGTACATCCTGTTCTATTCGCTGACCCCGCACAGCTACCGCGGATCGCACGCGCCCAAGTGGCCGGGGGCACTGGCGACCACCCTGTGGTGGATCGGCGTGACGCTGGCACTGCCGCCGCTGCTGGCCGGCCTGATGAGCTATGACGCCACCTATGGCAGCCTGGCCGGCGTGATGGTCGCGCTGTTTTTCTTCTATCTGATCGGGCTCGGGGTCGTTATCGGGGCGGAATTGAATGCGGCGCTTGCGGAAAGCCCGGAGGAGGCGGCCAACCGGATTGGCCAGTCCGACGACCGCGCTCGCAGCCAAAGCCAGAGGAGCATGTGAATGAGCGGATTGATGGCTGGCAAGCGTGGCCTGATCATGGGCCTCGCCAATGACAAGTCGCTGGCCTGGGGCATTGCCAAGGCACTGCATGCGCAGGGTGCGGAGCTGGCGATCAGCTATCAGGGCGATGTCATGCTCAAGCGGGTCAAGCCGCTGGCCGACCAGCTCGGCTGCGATTTCCTGATCGACTGCGATGTGGCGGAGATGGACAATCTCGACGCCGCCTTCGCGACGCTGGCCGCGCGCTGGCCGACCATCGATTTCATCGTCCACGCCATCGGCTATACCAACAAGGAGGCGCTGCGCGGCAAATATAGCGCCATCGGGCTCGACGATTTCCTGATGACGATGAACATCAGCGTCTACAGCTTCACCGCCGTCGCCGCGCGCGCCGCGCCCATGATGAGCGCGGGCGGATCGATGCTGACGCTGAGCTACTATGGCGCGGAAAAGGTCGTGCCGCACTATAACGTCATGGGCGTCGCCAAATCGGCGCTGGAGACCAGCGTCAAATATCTGGCCAACGACTTCGGCCCTGCCGGCATCCGCGTCAACGCCATCTCCGCCGGCCCGATCAAGACGCTGGCGGCGAGCGGCATCGGCGACTTCCGCTACATCCTCAAATGGAACGAATATAACAGCCCGCTGCGCCGCAACGTCACCATCGACGATGTCGGCGGCTCGGCGCTGTACCTGATGTCGGACCTGTCAGCCGGTGTCACCGGGGAAACGCACCATGTCGATGCGGGCTATCACACGGTCGGCATGAAGCAGGAAGACGCACCGGATATTGCGCTGGGGTAGCTGACGAACAGCCGTCGCCCCGGACGTGATCCGGGGCCGTTCTCGACCTCGTGCAGCGGTGCAATCGGCCTCGGATCACGTCCGGGGCGACGCTAGACGGTTACAGTCGGCCAACCCAACCCGATAGTCCGCAAACCGGGGCTCCCATCCCAGCAACCGCTTGGCCCGCCCGTTCGCGACCCGACGGTTCTCGGCATAGAAGGCCCGGGCCATCGAGCTGAGCGACGGATCGTCGATACCGATCAGCGGCGGGTGGGGCATGCCCAGCATGGCGGCGGCGGCTTCGATGACCCGGTTCTGGCTGCACGGCCAGTCGTCGGCGATGTTGAACGCACCCGTGGCGTTGCTAGAGAATGAGGCGATGATCGCGCCCGCGATGTCATCGACATGCACGCGGCTGAACACCTGATCGGCCAGATCGACCCGATGCGCCTGTCCCGCGCGCACGCGCTCCAGCGCGCTGCGCCCCGGCCCGTAGATGCCCGGCAAGCGGAATACCCGCACCTCGGCCCGCAACCCCAGCCATGCCGCATCCGCCAGATTGCGCGCTGCCCGCCGCCCCAATATCGGCGCGCTTTCATCGACCCACGCCCCGCCGGCATCGCCGTAGACCCCGGTCGAGGAGAGGTAGCTGACCCAGTCGAGCGGCGCGAGCGCGATGGCCTGCCCGTAGCAATCGAGCACCGGATCGCGCCCTTCGCCCGACGGCGGCACCGACGACAGGACATGGCTCGCCCGGCGCAGTGCCGCGAGCACCGCCGCTTCGTCGTCGAACCGGATCGTGCCGCCGCGCCCGTCGCGCGTGGTGCCGGTCACGTCCCACCCGCGCGCTTCGAGGCGGCGGGCGAGGTGGCTGCTGGTGTAGCCGAGGCCGAAGATGAGAAGAGTGGTCACAAAATTCTCCGTCGCCTCGGCCCCCGAGCCGGGGCCGCTGGCAGCATTGCGCTACGTCGATAGCGGTCCCGGCTCAAGGCCGGGGCGACGTTGACGATTGCACCCCGCTGCCCCCTGTCCTACCCTCTCCGCCATGCTCGACTCCCCAGCCCCCATCGCCGTCACCACCATCCATCGCGGCGATTATCGCGTGCCAGATTGGCTGGTCGAGACTGTCCACCTTGATTGCGCGCTGGGGCTGAGCGAGACCGTCGTCTCCGCGACCCTGTCGATCAAGCGCAACGGCGCACACGATCGCCCCTTGCTGCTCGACGAGGACGGCGCGCTGCCCCAAGGGCTGGCGGTCGACGGGGTGCCGACATCGTTTGAGCGCCGCGACCGGCAGATTGCGATTGCGGTGCCCGGCGATGCCGCGACGGTCACCTTCACGACCCGCATCGATCCGGCGGCCAACAGCAAGCTGTCGGGTCTCTACGCCTCCAACGGGCTGCTGTGCACGCAGTGTGAGGCGGAAGGGTTCCGGCGGATTATCCCCTTCGTCGACCGGCCCGACAATATGAGCGTGTACACGGTGCGGCTGGAGGCGGACAAGGCGGCGTTCCCGGTGCTGCTGGCCAATGGCGAACTGACCGGGCAGGGCGATCTGACCGATGGTCGCCATTACGCCATCTGGCACGACCCTTGGCCCAAGCCGAGTTACCTGTTCGCGCTGGTCGCGGGCGATCTGGTCGCCAATCGCGATGTGTTCACGACCATGAGTGGCAAGACCGTCGACCTCGCCATCTATGTCCGTGATGGCGATGTGCCGCGCACCGCACATGCGATGGCCGCGCTCAAACATTCGATGGCGTGGGATGAGCGTGTCTATGGCCGCGAGTATGACCTGTCGGTGTTCAACATTGTCGCGGTGGCGGATTTCAACGCGGGCGCGATGGAGAACAAGGGCCTCAACATCTTCAACACGCGGTACATATTGGCGGATGCCGACACCGCCACCGACCTCGATTTCGACGGGGTCGAGGGTGTGGTGGCGCATGAATATTTCCACAACTGGTCGGGCAACCGCGTCACCTGCCGCGACTGGTTCCAGCTCAGCCTGAAAGAGGGCTTCACCGTCTATCGCGACCAATGCTTCTCCGCCGACATGGGGTCGGCAGCGGTCAAGCGCATCGAGGACGTCCGCCTGCTGCGCGCCGCGCAGTTCCCTGAGGACGCCGGGCCGCTCGCCCATCCGATCCGGCCGGACAGCTATCAGGAAATCGGCAATTTCTACACCGCCACCGTTTACAACAAGGGTGCCGAAGTCATCCGCATGATGGCGACGATGGTGGGGGCGGAGCGGTTCCGCGCAGGCACCGACCTCTATTTCGACCGGCATGACGGCGAAGCGGCAACCTGCGAGGATTTTGTCCGTGCGATCGAGGATGGCGCCGACGTCGATCTGGCGCAGTTCCGCCTGTGGTATTCGCATGCCGGAACCCCGCGGGTGTCGGCACGCGTCGATCATGATGCCGCGAGCGGTGAGGCGGTGCTGCATCTGGCGCAGACCGTGCCGCCGACCCCAGGCCAGCCGGTCAAGCAGCCGATGGTGCTGCCGCTGCGCATCGCCGCGCATGATCCCGCCAGGAATGGGCCGGGAGACGAGCAGTTGGTCGTGCTGAACAGCGCCGAGGCCAGCGTTCCGCTTGGACAATTCTCCGCTGCACCGATGCTCTCGTTCAATCGCGGTTTTTCCGCGCCGATCACCACCGATGTGCAGCGTGCGCCGGGTGAACTGGCCTGGCTTGCCGCGCATGATGACGACCCGTTTGCCCGGTACGAGGCGCTGCAGGCGCTGATGCTCGAAACGCTGGTCGCGCGTGTTTCCGGAAATGCGGTGTCGTTCGACGCTGTCGTCGAAGCGGTCGGCAACATGCTGACCGACTGGCGCAGCGATCCGGCTTTCGTCGCCGAGGCGTCGATGCTGCCCAGCGAGAGCTTCGTCGGCGACCAGATGCTGGTGGTCGATCCCGATGCCATCCGCCGCGAGCGCCGCGCGCTGCAACGCGCCATCGGACGGACGCATGAGGGGTTGCTGCGCGCGATCCATGCAGGCACCGCCACCGACGCGACGATCATCACCCCCGAAACCAAGGCGATGCGCAAGCTGCGCACGCTGGCACTGATGCTGCTGTGGGCCAGCGATGCGGCGGATGCCCCGGCCATCGCGCTCGCGCAGTTCGAGGCGGCTGGCGGCATGACCGACCGGCAAGGCGCGCTCGGCGTGCTCAGCCACATGAATGCGCCCGAGCGGGACGCGGCGCTCGCTGCCTTCTACGCGCGCTACCACCATGACGCGCTGGTGCTCGACAAATGGTTTTCGACCCAGGCCTTCTCTTTGCGAGACGATACGGTCGAGGCAGTCAGGGCACTGGCGCAGCACCCCGATTTCACCCTTGCCAACCCCAACCGCGTCCGCTCTCTCTATGGCGCGTTCGCCGGCAACCAGGGCAGCTTCCACCGCGCCGACGGGGCGGGTTACGAGTTGCTGGTCGATCTGATCATCGCGCTCGACCCGAAAAACCCCGCCACCGCAGCCCGCATGATCCCGCCGCTCGGCCGGTGGAAACGCTTCGATGAGGGCCGCGCCGCCAGGATGCGCGCGGGGCTGGAGCGGGTGCTGGCAACTCCGGGGCTGTCGCGGGATACGACCGAGCAGGCGAGTAAGAGCCTGGCGGGGTAGCGGTCCTCCCCCAACGGGGGAGGGGGACCATCCGAAGGATGGTGGAGGGGCAGGCGCGGCGTATCGCGAGGTCACGGGATAACCGCGTGCCCCTCCACCAGCTTCGCTGGTCCCCCTCCCCGTGCCGGGGAGGACCCATCACCCCTCCCGCACACGCAGCATCGCCAGCGCGGCGAGGACCATGACGCCTGCCGCAAAGGCCATGGTGTAGATGGGTTCGGTCGGGAAAAAGGCCTTCACAATCGACCCCATCACCGTCGCGACCAGCAATTGCGGCACGACGATGAAGATGTTGAACAGCCCCATGTAGATGCCGAGCTTGCGCTGCGGCAGGCTGCTGGCGAGGATCGCATAGGGCATGGCGAGGATCGACGCCCAGGCGATGCCGACGCCGATTTCGCTGAGCAGCAGCCATTGCGGATCATGGATCAGGAAGAAGCTGGCGTAGCCAGCCGCGCCGGCCAGCAGACAAACGAGGTGGGTTCTGGCCTTGCCGATGCGTGTCGCGAGCGCCGGCAGCAGTGTCAGCGCGGCAACGGCTGCGACGCCATTGTACACGGCAAACATGATGCCGACCCAGTTGCCGCCTTCCTGATAGGCTGCGCTCGCCGGATCCGACGATCCGAAATAATATTGTGCGACCACCGGCGTGGTGTTGATCCACATGATGAACAGCGCAGACCAGCTGAAGAATTGCGCTACCGCCAGCTGCTTCATGACCGGGGGCATGCCCGCGAAATCGCCGACGATGTGGCCGAGCAGGTTCCGGCCGCCGCCTGCCTTGGCCATGGCAATGGCCAGTATCGACGCAAGCCCGTAGGCAGCCAGCAGGGCTCCGAGCAGATAGACTTCCTTTTCCAGGGCGAACTCATAGACGCCCAGCATCACGGCAGCGCCGGCCGCGATCCACAATCCGCTGCCCAGATAAGTGCGCGCTGCCAGCGCCCGGATGGTCGGGTCGTCATGGCTTTCTTCCTCGCCGTCGAAGGCCGCCATCTCGGCGGGGCTATATTCCTTGGTGCTGAACACGGTGCCCAGCACGGCCAGCAGCAGCGCGGCTGCGCCGAACCAGAAGCTGTATTTCACCGTGTCGGGAATGATGCCGGGCGCGGCCTCGTTCGCCACGCCGAGATGGTCGAGCGCCCAGGGGAAGATCGACCCGACGACCGCACCGGCGCCGATGAACGCGGTCTGCACGGCATAGCCTGCGGTATGCTGGTCCTTTCCGAGCATATCGCCGACGAACGCGCGGAATGGCTCCATCGAAATGTTGAGGCTGGCGTCCAGAATCCACAGGGCCAGCGCAGCGGCAAACAGAATTGGTGCCAGCGGCATGTAGAGCAGTGATGCCGCCGCCAGGATCGCCCCGGCGAGGAAATAGGGCCGTCGCCGCCCCAGCCTGGTCCAGGTGCGGTCCGAATAGTGGCCGATGATGGGCTGAACGAGCAGTCCGGTCAGCGGCGCCGCAACCCACAGGGCAGGGAGGTCGTCCAAGCTGGTGCCCAGCGTCTGGAAGATGCGGCTCATATTGGCGTTCTGCAGCGCGAAGCCGATCTGGATGCCGAAGAAGCCGAGACTGATCAGCGCCAGCCCCGCCCATGACTGGCGCGGCTTCTCGGGCCGTGTGGCTGCATCCATCCTTCGCTCTCCCTGGCACCGGCGTCTTTCGCGCCTGTCTATCGGGCAACAGTGGCGGAGCAAGACGGTGCGGGCAACCGGACAACATACGAATACACTGGGCCAGCCTGTTGCTTTGGCCCGGCCCCGTCGGCAGCTTCGCGCACAAACACACTGTCATTCCCGCGAAAGCGGGAATCCAGAGCAGCCAAGCGCAGCACTTGCCGCCCCTGGATTCCCGCTTTCGCGGGAATGACATCGATGGGAGAGACAGAGTGAGATTATCCGCCTTTGCCGCCTTGCTGGCGCTGGCGTTCGCCACTCCGGCGTTCGCTCAGAATAGCCCCGCGCCCGCTGCGACAGTCGCCCCCTATATCCAGCTGACCAATGCCGAATGGACGCGCGATGCGGTGCTGTACCAGATCAACACCCGCCAGTTCACGCCTGAGGGGACTTTCCGTGCGGCGATCCGCGAGCTGCCACGCCTCAAGCAACTGGGTGTCGATATCCTGTGGCTGATGCCGATCCACCCGATCGGCATCGAGAACCGCAAGGGCACGCTCGGCAGCCCCTATTCGGTACGCGACTATTATGACGTGAACCCGGAGTTCGGCACCAAGGAGGATTTCCGCGCGTTCGTCGATGCCGCGCATGCGCAGGGGTTTCATGTCATCCTCGACTGGGTGGCCAACCATACGGCGTGGGACAATCCGCTGCGGACCCAGCATCCCGACTGGTATGAGCGCAGCTGGAACGGCCATTTCCGCCCGACCACCTGGTTCGACTGGTCGGACATCATCGACCTCGATTATTCGAAGCCCGAGGTGCGCGACTATATGGCCGGCGCGATGGCCTATTGGGTGCGCGAATATGGCGTCGACGGCTATCGCGCGGACGTCGCCGGCATGGTCCCCGTCGATTTCTGGAACCGTGTTCGCAGCGATCTCGATGCGATCCGCCCGGTCTTCATGCTCGCCGAATGGGAATGGCCCGAGCTGCACCGCCGGGCGTTCGACGCCAGCTATGCCTGGGGTTGGGAGAGCGCGATGCACGACATCGGTATGGGCCGCGCAGACGTCGGCGCGCTGTTCGGCTGGCACAGCTGGGACGACGGCGCCTGGCCGCACGGGGCGATGCGGATGCTGTTCACCTCCAACCATGACAAGAACAGCTGGGAAGGCACCGAATATGAGCGCTTCGGTCCGGCGCTGGAAAATGTCACCGTGCTGACCTTCGTCTCGGATGGCATCCCCCTGATCTACAATGGGCAGGAAGCGGGCAATGCGCGGCGGCTGCAATTCTTCGAGCGCGATCCCATAGTCTGGCTCGCCACCGAACATCCCAATGCCGCCATGTACCGCCGCCTGATCGCTTTCCGCGATGCCAACCCCGCGCTGCACAATGGCCAATGGGGCGCACCGATGGTTCCCGTGGTCAACACCGCCCATCCGCGCGTCTTCACTTTCGTGCGCGAGAGAGACGGCAACAAGATTTTCGGCATCTTCAATTTTTCCGGCGAGGCGCAGGAGGTCGGCTTCACCGACGGGCCGTTCGCCGGGCGATACACCGATTATCGCGATGGCAGCGCGGTCACGGTGGATGCGGATACGCGGCTGACCATACCGGCGTGGGGCCACCGGGTGCTGGTCGGCCAGTAACGGCGCTACGGCTCGGCTGGTGTGACGGCTATCCGCTGCTGGCCCGCACCACCACGCGGGCGGGCAGCACCACGCTTTTGGCGGGTTCTGCCCGGACCAGCTGCAGCAAGGTATCGACCAGCCCTTCGCCGGCCGCCACGGCATCCTGCGCAACGGTGGTCAGCGGCGGATTGGTGAAGCGCGCGGCGAGGATGTCATCGAAGCCGGTGACCGCGACATCGTGCGGCACGCGCAGCCCCGCTTCGGCCAGGGCGCGGATCGCGCCGATGGCGATAAGGTCGCTGGCGCAGACGATGGCGTCGAAGCCGATGTCGCGGCGCATCAGCCGCACCGCCGCATCATGCCCCGATTCCTCGGTGCTGATCGCATCGACATGGCGCCCTGGCAGCGCGCCGAGGCCGGCGTCCTTCAGCGCTGCCTTGTGGCCGCGATAGCGATCGAGAAATTCGGGGCTGCCCTTGCCCGCCTGACCGATGAAGGCGATGCGGCTGCGGCCCCTGTCGATCAGGTGGCGGGTGACGGCGCGCCCCCCTTCGAAATTGTCGCACCCCACGACCACTTCCGGCTGGCCGGGCTGCACCGCGCCCCAGCGCACGAAATGGGTGCCCTGCTCGGCCAGTTGGCCGAGGCGCTGCGCATAATCGCGATAATCGCCATAGCCCAAGAGGATGATGCCATCGGCCTTTCGGCTGTCCTCATAATCGGTGTGCCAATCGGCGGAGAGCTGCTGGAACGACACCAGCAGGTCATAGCCGCGCATCGCACAGCTGCGGGTGATGGAGCCCAGCATCGACAGGAAGAAGGGGTTTATCATGCTGGCGTCGGGCGTGGGATCCTCGAACAGCAGCAGCGCCAGCGTGTTGCTGTGCCGGCTCCTGAGGTTCGACGCATTCTTGTCGACCTTGTAGTTCAGCCGTCGCGCGATTTCCTCGATGCGCAAGCGGGTCGGTTCGCTGACGGTGGGGCTTCCACGCAACGCGCGCGACACTGTCGGCTGCGAGACCCCCGCAAGCTGGGCAATGTCGAAGGATGTGGCCTTCGCTGTCATCTCCGTTCGCCTCTTTGCGGGCGCTTGCTCCGCCCCTCCCCCGGGCGCTCTTCCCTGAATACGTATGTGCCAAGCTTCCCTTGCAAGAGCAAGCGCCGCATGTGGCGAATTGAGCCCGCCGTCGCCAGACTGGCGCGATCGCGCATACGCGACGGAGGATGGGTCCAAGGGGAGAGATTATGATCAAGTCCACCGGATATTCGCGTCTTTCGCGCACCGCGAGCGTCGCCGCGCTGGCCGTCGCCACGCTGTTTGCCGCCCCTGCCTTCGCGCAGGATGCCGCCGCTGCAGACCCCTGCACCGACAATGACGAAGCGACGGTGTGCGAAGACATCATCGTCACCGGTTTTGCCAATGCGCTGGAAACCGCTGTCAGCGTCAAGCGCGATGCCGACCAGGTGGTCGAATCGCTGTCCGCCGAAGACATCGGCCGCCTCCCCGACGCGTCGATCGGTGAAGCCATCGCCCGTCTGCCGGGCCTGACCTCGCAGCGCACCAACGGCCGCGCCAACGTCATCGCCATCCGCGGCTTCGGCCCTGACTTCTCGCAGACGCTGCTCAACGGCCGCGAGCAGACCACCACCAGCGACAACCGCTCGGTCGAACTCGACCAGTATCCGTCGGAAATCGTCAGCCGCGTCGACGTGTTCAAGTCGCCGACCGCGAGCCTCGTCGGGCAGGGTCTGGTCGGCACGGTCGACATCCGCACCATCCGCCCGCTGGAAGCCAGCGACCGCATCCTCGCCATCGGTGCGCGCGGCAGCTATGCCGACCTCGGCGCGCTGAATGCCGGTTCGGAAGACCTCGGCTATCGCGTCAACGCCACCTATGTCGATCAGTTCGCCGATGACACCATCGGCCTGGCGCTTGCCGCATCCTATGTCGACGAGCCCTATCAGGTTCAGGAATTCAACGCCTGGGGCTATGGCGGCTTCAACGGCAACGCCATCATCGGCGGGTCCAAGTCGTTCGTCACCTCGACCCAGCTCAAGCGGCTCGGCATCAACGGCACGCTGCAGTGGGAGCCGGCGCCTGAGGTCACGCTGACCCTCGACGGCTTCTATTCGGATTTCGATGATGACCAGTACAAGCGCGGCATCGAGCTTCCGCTCGGCTTCGGCGCCTTCGGCACCACCGTCAGCCCGACCGGCACTACCGTTCAGGACGGACAGGTCATCGCTGGCACATTCAACAATGTCCGCGGCGTTGTCCGCAACGACATCTTCCAGCGTCAGGCCAACCTCTACAGCTTCGGCTTCAACGCCGACTATGAAGGCGACGACGGCTGGAACTTCATGGGCGACATCGGCTATTCGCGGACCGACCGTAACGAGCTGAGCCTGGAAAGCTATGCCGGCACCGGCTTCAACGGTGACGATACCGGCAATGGCGCGGCTGCTACCATCGGTTTCCGCTCGACGCCGACTGGCACCATCTTCTCGCCGAACCTCAACTATTCGGATCCGACCCGTATCTTCCTGACCGACCCGCTCGGCTGGGGCGGCGGCACCGTTCCGCAGGCCGGCTACTACAACAACCGCATCGTCGAAGACGAGCTGTGGCAGTTCCGCACCGAAGTGGAGAAGGAATTCGAAGACAGCTTCCTGCGCTCCATCCAGTTCGGCCTGAACTACACCAGTCGCGAAAAGGGCCTGACCCCAGATGAGGCATTCGTCCGTCTGCCTGGTACCGCGACTACCGCGACCATCCCGTCGCAGTTCCTGCTGGACTCGACCAACCTGTCCTATCTCGGCCTCGGGCCGATCGTCAGCTACGATGCCCGCGAATTGATCGCGGCGGGCGTCTTGGTGCTGGAGCCCCGCGTTGCGACCGGGCCGAACGCCGCCTTCGACGTGCTGAGCAAGGGCTATACGGTCAAGGAAGACCTGCTCACCGCCTATGTGCAGTTCAATGTCGAAAACGAGTTTGATTTCGGCACGCTGACCGGCAACATCGGTGTCCAGGCGATCAACGCCGACCAGCAATCGAGCGGCTTCATCAACGCGCCCGGTGGTCCGCAGCGCCTCAGCCTGGGCGATAACTACTGGGATGTGCTGCCGAGCCTCAACCTGACGCTGCGCCTCAACAGCGATACCGTCATCCGCTTCGCGGCGGCCCGTGAAATCATGCGCAGCCGTCTCGACGACACGCGCATCTCGATCGGCTACGGCATCGACGCGTCGGTGCCTAACGGCATCATTCGCGGCGGTGGCGGCAACCCGTTCCTCCGCCCCTATCGTGCCAATGCTGTTGACCTGAACTTCGAACAATATTTCGGTCGCGGCGGGGTCGTGGCGCTGCAGCTGTTCTACAAGGACATCAAGAGCTACGTCTTCAATGGCCGGTTCGCCTTCGACTATTCGGGCTTCCCGCCCCCGACCGGTGCCGCAGGCTTCCCGCGCCTGCCCACTCTCGGCACGCTCGATGCGCCGGTCAACACCGGTGGCGGTGAGCTGTACGGTGCGGAACTCGCGGTTACGATGCCGTTCGTCAACCTCACCGAGGCACTCGACGGCTTCGGCATCACTGGCGGCGTCAGCGTTACCGAAACCAATGTCGAGGATGCCGGCGGCAACCGCACGACCATCCCCGGCTATTCCAAGTGGGTTGTGAACGGCACCGCCTACTTCGAAAAGTGGGGCTTCAACGCGCGCGCCAGTGTCCGTCACCGGTCGAGCTTCCTCGGCGATTTCACCGGCTTCGGCGGCTCGCCGACGCGGCGTCAGGCGCTGGCAGAAACGATCATCGACGCGCAGATCGGCTATGACTTCCAGGAAGGAAGCGCGCTCGAAGGTCTGTCGCTCTATCTGCAGGGCCAGAACCTGACCGATGAGCGCTTCGCATCGGTCGCCAATACGGACCGTCCGCTGCAGGTGATCGATTACCAGATCTACGGCCGTCGTTTCCTGGCCGGTTTCACCTACCGCTTCTGATCTCGGGTCGCGGAAACGCCCCTGCCGGCAACTCCCGCTGGCAGGGGCGTTTTTTCAGGTTAACACAGTATCATGAGTGAAGCTGCCCCCCGCTCCACCGCTCCACGAACGCTGGTCATCGTCGGCGGCGGCACCGCCGGGTGGATGACGGCGGCGGCGCTAGCCCGCTTTCTCCAGCACGGCTGGCACATCCAGCTCGTCGAATCCGACGCGATCGGCACCGTCGGCGTGGGCGAGGCAACGATCCCGCAAATCCATCATTTCAACGCCGCGCTCGGCATCGACGAGAATGCGTTCGTTGCGGCGACGCAGGGCTCGTTCAAGCTGGGCATCGCCTTCGAAGGCTGGCGTAGCGCCGGGCACCGCTACAGCCATGCCTTTGGCCAGCCGGGCCGCAGCCTCGGCCTGTTGCCCTTCTATCATTACTGGCTGGCAGCCCGGCAGCAGGAGCTGACGCAGGAAGAGTCGCTCGATTCCTTCGCCATCGCCGCCGAGGCCGGCTATGCCAACCGCTTCGGCCGCCCCGATCCCGCGCGCCCCGCCCCGGCCGGCGGGCACAGCTATGCCTTCCAGTTCGACGCTGGCCTCTATGCCGCCTTCCTCCGCCGCTTTGCGGAAGCACGCGGCGTGGTCCGCCATGAAGGGCGCATCACCGGTGTCGAGCGCCATGCACTCAGCGGCGATGTCTCCGCCGTCACGCTGGACGATGGCCGTCGCATCGCCGGCGACCTGTTCGTCGACTGCTCCGGCTTCATCGGCTTGCTGATCGAGCGCGAGCTCGGCGCGGGCTTCGAAAGCTGGCAGCAGTGGCTGCCGTGCGACCGGGCGCTGGCGGTGCCGAGCCGCAACGATGGTCCGATGCGCCCCTACACCCGCGCGATTGCCCGCAGTGCCGGCTGGCAGTGGCAGATTCCGCTGCAGCATCGCACCGGCAACGGCCATGTCTATTGCAGCCGCTTCCTCTCGGATGACGAGGCTGCCGCGATGCTGCTCGCCAATCTGCCCGGTGACGCGCTCGCCGATCCGCGCCCGCTGCGCCTCACCGCCGGGCGGCGCAAGGCGGTATGGGTGCATAATGTGGTCGCCATCGGCCTGTCCTCGGGGTTCCTCGAGCCGCTCGAATCGACCAGCATCCACCTGATCCAGACCGGCATCGAGCGGCTGCTGCAGAGGTTGCCTGCGACCCTGCCGGGCGAGCGCGAGCGCGCCGCTTTCAACGCCGACGCTGCCCGGGAGATCGAACTGATCCGCGACTTCATCATCCTGCATTATTGGGCCAACGGCCGCGATGAGCCCTTCTGGCGCGAGCGGCGCGAAACGCCGCTGCCCGACAGTCTGGCGGAACGCATCGCACTGTGGCGCGAACAGGGGCGGATCGTGCAGGAAAAGGGCGAGCTGTTCACCGAGGCGGCCTGGCAGCAGGTGCTGATCGGGCAGGGCATCCTGCCGCAGGGCCATCATCCGCTCGCCGACCAGCTTTCTCCCGACGATCTCGCCGGCTTTCTCGACACCTGCCGCCGCGCCGTGGCCGGGGCGGTGGCCGCCATGCCGGACCATGCCGCATTCATCGCGCAGAACTGCCCCGCCCGTCAGCCATCCCCCGAAGGAGTGCCCGCATGACCCCCCGCCTTGCCCGCACCGCATTGATGCTCGCCGCTACCTCGCTCATGCTCCCGGCCTGCGCCACCGCCCAGACCGCCGCGCCGGCTGCCCGTGCCGCCGCCGTGCCGCTCGATCAGGTGCGCGCGCGCCTGGCGGAGGACGAGATCATCTATTTCGTCATGCCCGACCGGTTCGAAAACGGCGATCCGCGCAACGACACCGGCGGATTTCCCGGCGGGCGGCTGGGTCACGGCTTCGACCCGACCCACAAGGGCTTCTTCCACGGCGGCGATCTGCGCGGGCTGATCAACCGGCTCGACTATATCCAGGGACTGGGTGTCACCGCCATCTGGTTCACGCCCATTTTCAAGAACAAGCCGGTGCAGGGTGGCGCGGGTGAGGAGAGTGCGGGCTATCACGGCTATTGGGTGACCGATTTCACGACGCTCGACCCGCATTTCGGCACCGAGGCCGAGTTTCGCGAATTTGTCGACGCGGCGCACGCGCGGGGCATGAAGGTCTATATGGACATCATCGCCAATCACACGGCGGACGTCATCAGCTATACCGAAGGGGCGGATCGGAACTTCCCCTACCGCAGCATCGCCGATTATCCGGATCAGGCCTATACGCCGGTGGTCCCGGCGGCGGAGCGCGACGTCAAGCGTCCCGCCTGGCTCAACGACCCCCAATATTACCACAATCGCGGCAACACGACCTTCTTCGGCGAAGACAGCGTGATGGGCGATTTCGTCGGGCTCGACGATCTGGCGACCGGCGACCAGCGCGTCATCGACGGGATGATCGCCATTTATGGCAGCTGGATCGACCGCTTCGGCATCGACGGTTTCCGCATCGATACCGCGCGCCATGTGAACCCGGAATTCTGGCAGCAGTTCAATCCGGCGATGCTCGAACGCGCGCGGGCGCGGGGCATTCCCAATTTCACCATCTTCGGCGAAGTGGCGATCGAGGATCCCGATCCCGGCAGCATCGCCCGCTTCACCCGGGTCGACCGCTATCCCGCCGTGCTCGATTTCGCTTTCCAGGCGACGGTGCGCGCCACGGTGGCGGGCAGCGAAAGCCCGGCATTGTTCGACAGGCTCTATGCCGGCGATGCCTTGTATGAGGGCGGCGAGGCGATGGCGCGCACGCTGCCGACCTTTACCGGCAACCATGACATGGGACGCTTTGCCACCTTCGTGCGCCAAGCCAACCCGCAGGCCGACGACGCCGAAATGCTGGCGCGCATCAAGCTCTCCAACGCCATGATGTTCGCGCTGCGCGGGGTGCCGACCGTCTATTATGGCGACGAGCAGGGCTTTGTCGGCGACGGCAATGACCAGGCGGCGCGCGAGGACATGTTCCCGAGCCAAGTGGCCAGTTACAACGACAATGATCTGGTCGGCACCGACGCGACCACAGCCCAGAGCAATTTCGATACCGCCCACCCGCTCTACCGCCAGATTGCCGAACTGGCGCGCATCCGATCGGCAACGCCGGCGCTGCGGCGCGGACGGCAGGTGATGCGCCATTACGGGCGTGAGGCCGGTCTGGTCGCTTTCTCCCGCTTCGACCCGGATACGGGGCGTGAAGTGGTCGCGGTCTTCAACACCTCTGCCACACCTGTTAGCGGCAATGTCATCATCGACCGCGCGTCCAGCCGCTTTACCGCCTTGACCGGGCCATGCCCCGCCACGCATCGTGTGCCGGGCAGTCTGGCCGTGGCACTCCCCGCCTTTGGTTACATGATCTGCGCCGCACAGGGGGAATGATGAGCCTACCGCAAGCCGCCCTGCGTTCCGAATCCCGCACCCGGACCGCACACCCCTGGTGGAAGGGCGCGACCATCTACCAGATCTATCCGCGCAGCTTTGCCGATTCCAACGACGATGGCATCGGCGATCTGCCGGGCATTACCGCACGGCTCGACTATGTCGCCAGCCTGGGGGTCGACGCCGTCTGGCTGTCCCCCTTCTTCACCAGCCCGATGCGCGATTTCGGCTATGATGTGGCGGACTATTGCGACGTCGATCCGATCTTCGGCACGCTGGCGGATTTCGATGCGCTGGTCGCGCGCGCGCATGCGCTGGGGCTGAAGGTGCTGATCGATCAGGTCTATGCCCATACGTCGGACCTGCACCCCTGGTTCATGGAAAGCCGCACCAGCCGCACCGGGCGCCATGCCGACTGGTATGTGTGGGCCGATGCCAAGCCGGACGGGTCGCCGCCGAGCAACTGGCAATCGGTGTTCGGCGGGCCGGCGTGGACGTGGGACGCGCGGCGTGGCCAATATTACATGCACAATTTCCTCAAGGAGCAGCCGCAGCTCAACGGGCACAATCCGGAGGTGCAGGAAGCGCTGATCGGCGTTGCCAGATTCTGGCTCGATCGCGGCGTCGACGGGTTCCGCGTCGATGCCATCAATTTCATGATGCATGACCCGGCGCTGACCGACAATCCGCCCGCGCCCTGCACCGGCAAGCCGCGCAGCCGGCCGTTCGATTTCCAGCTCAAGCTGCACAACCAGAGCCATCGCGATATTCCCCAGTTCGTGCGCGCGCTGCGCACCGAAATGGACCGCTATGGGGCGATCTTCACGGTCGCGGAGATCGGCGGCGAGGATGCAGAGAGCGAGATGCGCGCCTTCACGCATGGCGACGATCATTTCTCGTCGGCCTATGGATTCAATTTCCTCTATGCCGACGCGCTGACCCCGGCCCTGGTCAAGGCGGCGTCCGACCAGTGGCCCGATACGCCGGCGACCGGCTGGCCGAGCTGGGCTTTCTCCAACCATGACGCGCCGCGCTGGATCAGCCGTTGGGCGCCAAAGGGCAACGAAGCGGCCTACGCCCGCATGGCGATGCTGCTGTTCTGTGCGCTGCGCGGCAACATCATCGTCTGGCAGGGCGAAGAGCTGGGGCTGACGCAGGTCGACATTCCCTTCGACAAGCTGCAGGATCCGGAAGCGATCGCCAATTGGCCGCTGACCCTGTCGCGCGATGGCACCCGCACGCCGATGGTGTGGAGCGACAATGCGCCCAATGGCGGCTTCAGCCATGGCGAACCGTGGTTGCCGGTGGGCGAAGACCATGGCCCGCTGGCGGTGGCACGCCAGAATGGCGATCCGGCATCGATGCTCGAGACCACGCGTCGCTTCATCGGATTGCGCAAGGGCAGTCCGGCGCTGAGCTGGGGCAGCATCGATTTTATCGACACGGCGGGCGATCTGCTGGTGTTCACCCGCAGCGACCCGGCGCAGACGGTGGTGTGTGCGTTCAACCTGGGGGCCGCGCCGGCAGCATGGAGTCCGCCCAGCGGGCGCTGGTCGGTGCTGGATGGCACCGGTGGCGCCAGCCTCGGCGAGCTGCCCCCCTATAGTGCCATCATCGCGGAGAGACTGTCATGATCCGGCTGCTGCTGGCCCTCGTCGCGCTGGTTCTCGCCGTCCCTGCCTCCGCGCAATCCTCGCCAACGCTCAGCGTGGCGTCCCCTGACGGCAGCATCGTCCTGACCACCGGTACAACCGGAGAGGGGCGCATGGTCTATTCGGTGACCCGCAACGGGCGCCCGCTGATCGCGGAGAGCCGCCTCGGCTTTCTGTTCACCGATGCGCTGGCGTTCGATCGCAATGTCGCCATTGCCGCGCACGAACGCAGCAGCGCCGACAGCCGCTGGGAACTGCCGTGGGGCGAACGGCGGTTCGTGCGCGATCATCATAATGAGCTGGCCGTCACGTTCCGCCAGCAACCGCTCGCAGGCAGCCGCCTGATCCCGGCGGCGCGCGAGATCGTCGTGCGCTTCCGGGTGTTCGATGACGGCATCGGCTTCCGCTACGAATTCGGCCCCGGCTGGGGCACCGTCAACATCCAGGACGAGCTGACCGAATTCACGCTGGCCAGCAATGCAGCGGCCGGGGGCACGGCCTGGTGGATCATGGGCGGCGACTGGAACCGCTATGAGCAGACCTATCAGCGCTCCGCCATCGATGCGGTGTCGACCGCGCACACGCCCATCACCATGCGGCTGGCCGACGGCACCCATCTGTCGATCCACGAAGCGGCGCTGGTCGATTATTCGGGCATGTGGCTGCGCCGTGCCGAGGGCCTGCGTTTCCGTGGCACGCTCTCGCCATCGGGCAGCGGTCCGCGGGTGACCCGCGCAGCCCCCTTCCCGACGCCTTGGCGCACCGTCCGCATTGCCGGCAATGCGGCAGGGCTGGTCGAGAGCGATCTCGAACTCAACCTCAACGAGCCCAACAAGCTTGGCGATGTCAGCTGGGTCGTGCCGTACAAATATATTGGCATCTGGTGGGACATGCACCTCGACAACTGGACGTGGGCCCAGGGGCCGCGCCATGGTGCGACAACCGAGCACACCCGCCGCTACATCGATTTCGCGGCCCGCCACGGCTTTCGCGGCGTGCTCGTCGAAGGCTGGAACATGGGCTGGGACGGCAACTGGTTCGGCACCGGCGACGAGTTCAGCTTCACCCAGGCGACGCCCGATTTCGATATCGAGGGGCTCGCCGCCTACGCCCGCCAGCGCGGGGTGCGGCTGATCGGCCATCATGAGACCGGCGGCAACATCGCCAATTATGAAGCGCAACTTGAAGACGCGATGGCGCTGTACGGCCGGCTCGGCATCGACAGCGTCAAGACCGGCTATGTCGCCGACGCCGGCGGCGTCGTTGCCGGACGCGGCGAGGATGGCCGGTTGCAGATGGAATGGCACGACGGGCAGGTCCAGTCGCGCCATCATCTGCGCGTCGTCGAAACCGCGGCGCGCTACCATATCGCGGTCAACCCGCACGAGCCGATCAAGGACACCGGCCTGAGGCGTACCTACCCCAATTGGGTCAGCCGCGAAGCGGCGCGGGGCATGGAGTATAATGCCTGGGGCGAGCCGGGGAACGGTGTCGATCATGAGCCGACGCTGATCTACACGCGGATGCTGTCTGGTCCGATGGATTACACGCCCGGTGTGCTCAGCCTCGAAGGACGCGGCGGCCGGCCGATGGCCTCCACGCTCGCCCGGCAACTGGCGCTCTACCTGTCGCTTTATTCGCCGATCCAGATGGCCGCAGACCGCATCGAGAATCTGGAGCGCTTCCCGCGCGAGCTCGATTTCATCGCCGCGGTGCCGACCAACTGGGAAGACAGCCGGTTGATCGACGGTGCGGTCGGCGAGTACGCGCTGTTCCGCCGCAAGGACCGCGACAGTGCGGATTGGTATGTCGGCGGCATCACCAACGGCGAAGCGCGCAGTTTCGACGTTGCGCTCGATTTTCTGGAACCAGGCCAGCGGTACACCGCGACCATTTATCGCGACGGCCCCGATGCCGACTATCGCACCGCGGCGCGGAGCCAGATCGTCATCGAGGAGCGGGTAGTCACCAGCGCTGATCGGCTGGCGTTCCGCATGGCACCCGGCGGCGGCACCGCGATCCGGTTGACGCCGCTGCGGCGGGGGCGGCGATGACACTTGCTGGCGCAAATCTGCACGTCGCCCCGGACTTGATCCGGGGCCGCTCTCCGCGTCGCACCATTGCTAGCGGCCCCGGATCAAGTCCGGGGCGACGTTGAATGAAGGAAGTTCTCATCGTCGGTGGCGGCACGGCCGGGTGGATGGCGGCTTGCCTGATGGCGCACCATTGGCGTGGTCGCGCAGCGGTCACCGTGGTCGAATCGCCGGAGATCGGCATTATCGGCGTCGGCGAAGGGTCGACACCGCAGTTGAAGGCCTTTTTCGACCGGCTCGGTATCGCCGAGGCGGAATGGATGCCGGCCTGCAACGCCACCTACAAGTCGGGCATTCGCTTTGCCGGCTGGTCGGAGCGGGCGGGCCATGACAGCTATTTCCACCCGTTCGTCACCGAACTCGACGTCCACACGCTCGGTCAGTTCCAGTTCCACACCCGCGCGCGGCGGACGGGGCGCGACGTGCATGCGCATCCCGACCGCTTTTTCCTGTCGGAGACCATCGCCCGACGGCGCCTGTGCCCTGTGCCGGCAGAGAATTTCCCGTTCACCGTCGGCTATGGCTATCATTTCGACGCGGTGCTGGTCGGCCAGTTCCTGCGCCGGCATGCCACGCAGAAATTGGGCGTCACCCATCTGGAACGCACCGTCAGCCATGTCGAGGCCGGGGAGGGGCGGAGCATCGCCGCGGTCCACTGCACCACGGGCGAGCGCCTGGCCGCGGACCTGTTCGTCGATGCCAGCGGTTTCAGGGCGCTGCTGATCCAGCAGGCGCTGGAAGAGCCGTTCCTGCCCTTTGCCGACAATCTGTTCAACGACCGCGCCGTCGCCATGCCGACCGCGCGGGAGAGCGACAGCCTGTCGTGCGAGACGCAGGCAACCGCGCTGTCCGCGGGCTGGGCGTGGAAGATCCCGCTGACCAACCGCTACGGCAATGGCTATGTCTATTCCTCACGCTATCTGACGCCCGAGGCCGCCGAGGCCGAGCTGCGCGCGCATATCGGGGCGGAGCCGGAGGTCGAAGCACGCCACCTCTCCATGAAGGTCGGCCGGGTTGCCAACAGCTGGGTCGGCAATTGCCTGGCGGTCGGCCTGAGCCAGGGGTTCATCGAGCCGCTCGAAGCGACCGCGCTGCATATCGTGCAGGCCACCGTCGAAGGCTTTGTGGCTGCACATGATACAGGGACGGACGAGGCGCGGAGGGCCTTCAACGCCACGCTCAACGCGCGCTACGAGGGCATTCGCGATTACATCGTCTGCCATTACCGGGTGAACCGCCGCACCGACAGCGCCTATTGGCGCGACGCGGCGGCGGTCGAGGCGCTGTCCGACAATCTGAAGGCGGTGATGACCGCCTGGTTCACCGGGGCCGATCTGGAGGCGGAGATCGCGCGGCTGGGGATCGGCGGCTATTATCCGTCGCTGAGCTGGCATTGCCTGCTGGCAGGCTATGGCACCTTCCCCGAGGACGCCAAGCTTCGTCCGCCCGAGGCGGGACTGCCGCTGGCGGACATGGGCAGGATCGACGACTTCATAGACCGTTGCGCGCGCAACTTCGGCGACCATGCCGATGCGCTGTTGAAATTGAGTCTGTGAACGTTCACAAGAGTGGCATTCCACCCGCAGCGACGGGACGGACGACCAAGGGGAGAGTATAGATGGCCGCACCTGTTCCAGGCGTTTCGCCGACCAGCACAGCGGGCGCAGCGCCGCGCGGCAATGTCATGGGCGTGCTGATCCTGATTTTCGCGGTGTTCTTCATTCTTGGCGGGGTGACCAACATCAACGACGTGCTGATCCCCAAGCTGCGCGGGCTGTTCCAGCTCAATAATTTTGAGGGCAATTTGGTCCAGTTCGCCTTCTTCATGAGCTACGCGCTCTTCTCGATCCCTGCGGGCCTGCTGATGGCACGGCTGGGCTATATTCGCGGGTTCGTCGTTGGTTTTCTAGTGGTGGCAGCGGGCGCGCTGCTGTTCATTCCGGCGGCAAGCTCCGGGCAATATATCAGCTTTCTGGCTGCATTGTTCGTCATCGGTGGCGGCATAACGCTGTTGCAAGTGGGCATGAACCCCGTGGCCATCGCGCTAGGCAAGCCAGAGACCGCGCACAGTCGACTCACCTTTGCACAGTTGTTCAATTCGATCGGCGTGTTCATCATGGTCTATGGCGGTGCTGAGATTCTGCTCGGCAAGGAAAGCGGTATCGATCCTGCTACGTTGTCCGGCGCGGCGCTGACCGAATATCGCATCACCGAATCGGCTGTGATCGGCCAATCCTATCTGGGTGTCGCCATCGCCATGGGGCTGATCGCCCTTCTGTTCTGGTTTTGGCGCAGCGCGCTCGATGGTGTGAAGGCCGAAAAAGTCGAGGCTGCGGGCACATTCGATCTGTTCCTCAGAAACGCGCGCGTCCGCTTCGGCGCGCTCGGCATCTTCGTCTATGTTGGTGCGGAAGTCGCCATCGCCAGCAATATGGTGGCCTATCTTCAGGAACCGGGCGTGATGGGCCTCACCGCGTTGGAGGGTGCCCGCATGGTTGCCTTTTACTGGGGCGGCGCAATGGTAGGGCGGCTGATCGGCGGCTTTGTGCTGCGCGCCTTTGCGCCGGGCAAGGTTTTGATGGCCTATGCCGCTGCTGCCATCTCCCTGATCCTGCTATCGCTGGCCACCACTGGGTCTATTGCCGGGTGGTCACTGGTGCTGGTCGGCTTTTGCAACAGCCTGATGTTTGCCTGCATCTTCTCTATCGCCTGCGAAGGGCTGACCGTCGAAGCGCCCAAGGCGTCGGGCATTTTGTGCACGGCCATCGTCGGCGGAGCGCTCGTACCGTTGCTGCTGGGCGGCATCGCCGACGCCGTGGGACTCCATCTTGCGTTCATCGTGCCAATGGTTTGCTATGCGATTATCGCTGCCTTCGGCTGGTGGGCGCATCGCAATCCTGTCTAGGAGTAAGCTGACCGTGATCCGCCTGCTCGCCCTGCTCGCCCTCTTCGTCGCCGTACCCGCGGCGGCGCAGGCAGACGGGCGGCTGGTCGACTGGGAGGGTGTGGCCTCCGCCTACGTCCAGCCGCGCAATGTCACGATCTGGCTGCCGCCGGGCTATGACCGGGGCAACCGGCGCTATCCGGTCATCTACATGCATGACGGGCAGAATATCTTCGTGCCCGGCCGCGCGTTCGGCGGGGAGGAATGGGGTGTCGACGAAGCGCTGTCGCGGATGATCGCGGCGGGCCAGACGCGCGGTGCCATCGTGGTCGGCGTGTGGAACACCAACTTGCGCGGCCGCGAATATCTGCCCGCCAAGTGGCTGCCGCTTCTGCCAGCAGAGACCCGTGCTCGCATCGAGAGCTTTCATGCCGGCCCAAGTCTCGCCGACGCCTATCTGCGCTTCCTGGTCGAGGAGCTGAAGCCGCGCATCGACCGCGACTTCCGCACCCGCCCGGGCCGGCGTGACACTGCGATCATGGGGTCGAGCATGGGCGGGCTGATCTCCTTTTATGCGCTTGGCGAATATCCGGAGGTATTCGGCCAGGCGGCTGCGCTGTCGATCCACTGGCCGCTCGCCAACCCTGCCGAAGCGGCCCCGGACGAGCCGCGTGCGATGATCGACGCGGTCGGCCAATGGCTGGCCACCAGCCGCATCGATCCGCGCTACAACCGCCTGTATGTCGATACCGGCACCGAGACGCTGGACGCATTCTATGCGCCCTATGCCGACCGCTTCCGCCCCGTGATGGTGGCGCACGGCTGGTATCCGGGCTGCCGGGGGCAGGAGCGGGTCTACACCGGAACCGCCCATAACGAGGCGGCGTGGCGGGCGCGGGTGGAGACACCGCTCGGCTTCCTGCTGCGCCGTTGCTGAGCCGGGCATACGAATAATCGCGCTGCAAGATTGTTGCACCGCAACAGCTTTGCGCTAACAATCGCCGCGCAGCGGAGTGCCTCACAACATGCCATTTGTTTCCAACCGCCTGATTCTGTTCGGCGCGACCGGAGATCTGGCGCGGCGCATGCTGCTGCCCAGCCTCGCCGCGCTGCATGCCGACCAGTTGGTCGCCGATGACCTGAAGATCGTCGGCACCGCCCGCTCGGCGCATGACGACGCCAGCTATCGTGCCTTTGCCCGCGAAGCGCTGACCGAATTCCTGCCCGCCGAGCGGGTCGATGCTGCCACCATCGACAGTTTTCTCGAACGCTTGTCCTACCAGCCGCTCGACGCCTCCAAGCCCGAGGGTTTTGGTGCTTTGGCCGAGAAGGTGGGGGATGTCAGCGGCGGGCTGTCCATCTTCCTGTCGACCGCGCCGTCGCTGTTCGAGGCGACGATTGCCGGGCTCGCTTCGGCCGGGCTGGCCGGAGACAATGTCCGCATCGGGCTCGAAAAGCCGCTCGGTACCGATCTCGCCTCGTCGCAGACCATCAACGATGCCGTGGCCGCCGCCTTTCCCGAGGAGCGCATCTTCCGCATCGACCATTATCTCGGCAAGGAGACGGTGCAGAATCTGCTGGCGCTGCGCTTCGCCAACATCCTGTTCGAGCCGCTGTGGAATGCCCAGCATATCGAGCATGTCCAGATCACCGTCGCCGAGACGGTCGGGCTGGAAGGGCGCGTCGGCTTCTACGATGGCGCCGGTGCGCTGCGCGACATGGTGCAGAATCACATGCTGCAACTGCTCGCGCTGGTGGCGATGGAGCCGCCGTCGCGCTTCGACGCGACCGCGATTCGCGGCGAGAAGGTCAAGGTATTGCGCTCCCTGCGCCCGGCCATGGTGGGTGACAGCGTCACCGGCCAATATCGTGCCGGCGCCATCGGCGGCGCTGCGGTGCCCGGCTATGACGAGGAACTGGGCAAGGACAGCGCGACCGAGACCTTCGTTGCGATCAAGGCGCATATCGATAACTGGCGCTGGAAGGGCGTGCCCTTCTTCCTGCGCACGGGCAAAAGGCTGCCCGAACGCAAGACCGAGATCGTCATCCAGTTCCGCTGCGTGCCGCATTCGATCTTTGCCGCCTCCGGCGCGACCAGCCAGCCCAACCGGCTGATCATCGGCATCCAGCCGCGTGAGAATATCCGTCTGAGCGTCATGGCCAAGGTGCCGGGACTCGACCGCGGCGGGATCCGCCTGCGCGAGGTGCCGCTCGACATCTCGATGCCCGATGCCTTCGCCGGACCCAAGAAGCGTATCGCCTATGAACGGCTGCTGCTCGACCTGATCGAGGGCGACCAGACCTTGTTCGTGCGCCGCGACGAGGTGGAGGCGCAATGGCGCTGGATCGACGCCATCCGCGCCGGCTGGGAAGCGAGCGGACTGACGCCCAGGACCTATACGGCCGGCAGCTGGGGCCCGAGCGCTGCGGTGGCGCTGGCGGAACGGGACGGGGTGAGCTGGCATGAGTGAGGGCGTCAAGGTCCTCCCCCAACGGGGGAGGGGGACCAGCGAAGCTGGTGGAGGGGCGGGTGGCTGCGCTCCAACCTCAGGTAATGACGCGCCCGCCCCTCCACCATCCTTCGGATGGTCCCCCTCCCCTTTCCGGGGAGGGCATCCACTATGACCCCCATCGTCGCGGTCGACATCGGCGGCACCCACGCCCGCTTTGCCATTGCGCACATCGCCAATGGCCGCGTGACATCGCTCGGCGAGGCGACCACGCTCAAGACCGCCGAACATGCCAGCCTGCAGACCGCGTGGGAGGATTTCGCTGCACGCCAGGGCGGCTCCCTGCCGCGGGCAGCCGCCATCGCCGTCGCCAGCCCGATCCGCGGCGATGTGATAAAGCTGACCAACAATCCGTGGATCATCCGACCGGCACTGATCGAGGAAAAGCTCGGTGTCGATGCGTTCGCGTTGGTCAATGATTTCGAGGCGGTCGGCCACGCCGTGGCGCAGGCGGGGGCGGAGCATTTCATCCACCTGACCGGCCCGGACACGCCGCTGCCGGCCGAGGGCACGATCAGCATCATCGGCCCCGGCACCGGCCTTGGCGTCGCGCATGTCTGGCGCAATGCCACTGGCTATCATGTCCAGCCGACCGAAGGCGGGCACATCGATTATGCGCCGCTCGATGCCATAGAGGATGCGATCCTCAAATCGCTGCGCCAGAAGTTCCGCCGCGTCTCGGTCGAGCGGGTCGTTTCCGGCCCCGGCATCGTCGACATCTACACCGCGCTCGCCGCGCTCGAGGGACGCGCCGTGCATGCCATCGACGACAAGAGCCTGTGGGCGCTTGGCATGTCCGGCGAGGACAGCCTGGCCGCGGCCGCGGTCGACCGCTTCTGCCTCGCGCTTGGCGCGGTGGCGGGGGACATTGCGCTGGCGCAGGGCGGCAGCGGCGTGGTCATCGCCGGCGGCCTCGGCCTCAGGATCAAGGACACGCTGCTGACATCGGGCTTTGCCGAGCGGTTCCGTGCCAAGGGCCGGTTCGAAGGGCTGATGGCCTCGCTCCCCGTCAAGCTGATCACCCACCCGCAGCCCGGCCTGTTCGGCGCGGCTGCTGCCTTTGCCCGGAGTCACGCATGACCAGCGCCATCCAGCAGATCATGCGCACCTCGCCGGTCATACCGGTGCTGGTGATAGAGGATGTCGCGCATGCCGAGCCGGTGGCGCGCGCGCTGGTGGCGGGCGGGCTCAAGGTGCTGGAGGTGACGCTGCGCACGCCTTGCGCGCTCGACGCGATTGCCGCGATGAAGCGCGTGCCCGGCGCCATCGTCGGTGCAGGCACGGTGCTCAATCCGCAGGATCTGGCGGCGGCTATTTCGGCGGGGTCCGAATTCATCGTCTCGCCGGGTCTCACCGATATGCTCGGCAAGGCAGCGGTGGCGAGCGGCATCCCGTTCCTGCCTGGCGTTGCCAATGCGGGCGACATCATGCGCGGGCTCGATCTGGGTCTTGCGGAGTTCAAATTCTTCCCTGCCGAAACCAGCGGCGGCCGACCGGCGCTCAAGGCGCTGGCGGGGCCGTTCGGTCAGGTGCGCTTCTGCCCCACTGGCGGCATCACCCTGGCGAGCGCGCCCGAATGGCTGGCGCTGGAACCTGTCCTGTGTGTCGGCGGGAGCTGGATGGTGTCCAAGGGCGCGCCTGACCTGGCGGCAATCGAGGCGGCGGCCAGCGCCGCGGCGGGGTTGGCATAAATCGGGGACAGTCCCCGATTAACGGAGGGCGAATGATGCAGTTGCTCACGCACCATGACGTTAATCGGGGACAGTCCCCGATTTACGCAGGCGCGCACCGATCATGACCCAGCGCCTGCGTGACCGTCTCAACGAGCTGCACAAGCTCACCGCGCAGACACCGTTGTTCAACCCGGTGTTCCAGCTCGGACTCGATCTCAGCCGCGAGATCGAATCCGGCCAGCTCGACCTCGATCAGGTCGCCGCGCTGGTCGAGGAGCTGGGGTGCGAGGCATTGCAGAGCCGCGCCCGCCGCCTGCACGCGCTGCTCGCCCCGATGGCCGAGGCGGACAATCTGGCCCGCTTCGAAGCGCTGGTCGAACAGAGCGCGGAAGATGGCGATCTTGCCGCCTTTGCCGCGCGCTGGGCGCGCCCGCTCCAGCATATCGTCTTCACCGGTCACCCGACCTTCCTGCTGACCCCTGCCGAATCCGACGCGGTCGCACTGGCCGCAAGCGCCGAGGATGTCGGCCCGGCGATGTGCGTGATCAACGCGGTGCGCGCGCCGGTCACGCTCGCGTCGGAACATGGCGACGTGCTGGCCGCGATGGCGCGCGCGCAGGCTGCCCGTGACAAGCTGGTCGGCATCATCCTGTCGGTTGCGGCGCGCACGTGGCCGACGCGTTGGCGGACCGTCAGGCCCATGCCGTTCCGCTTTGCGACCTGGGTCGGCTACGACATGGATGGGCGCACCGACATCGGCTGGTGGACCAGCATCCGCCACCGGCTGATCGAGAAGGCGGCGCGGCTGGAAAGCTATGCGGCCGCGCTGGACCCGCTCGACGGCACCGGAGACATCGCCGCCCGCCTGCGCGCGGCGGCCGTGCTGGCGTCGGACCATAGCGCGCTGTTCGCGACATCGCCCGACGATCCCGCCGCGCTCTCTGCCGCCGCCAACAGCCTTACCGCCGAGCATCCCGACCGGCTGACCAGCCTGGCCGGGCCGGTCGCCGCCATCGAAGCGCTGGCTTCGGCAGCGGGGCAGGACGATGCCATCCGCCTGCTGACCATTGCCGCGGCAATGCGTGCCGACGGCCTCGGCATGGGCTGGATCCATTTCCGGGTGAACAGCGCGCAATTGCTCAACGCCATCCGCCGCCGCATCGACCCGGACAACAGCCTCGATCTGGCCAGTGGCACCGCCCTCAACCGGCTGCGCGACCTGTTCGCGGCGGTCAGGCCGCTGCGCAGCAACTTTGCCGCGCTCGCGATCGAGAGCACCACCGCGATCCGCCAGTTCCTCGCGATGGCGCAGATCCTCGCGCATATCGATGGCGACGCGCCGATCCGCATGCTGATCGCCGAGTGCGAGGAGCCGCAGACCGTGCTCGCCGCGCTCTATTTCGCCCGGCTGTTCGGCATAGAGGGCAAGGTCGACGTCTCGCCGCTGTTCGAGACCGAAAGCGCGATGGAGCATGGCGGCCGCTTCCTCGACGCGCTGCTGCGCGAGCCTGCCTATCGGGATTATGCGCGCGCCCGCGGCCGTGTCGCCATCCAGACCGGCTTTTCCGATGCCGGCCGCTTTACCGGCCAGATCCCCGCGGCCCTCGCCATCGAACGGCTGCATGGCCGCCTTGCCGAGGCGATGGCGGCGCACGGCCTGTCCGATGCCGCTGCCCTGGTATTCAACACCCATGGCGAGTCGATGGGCCGTGGTGCGCACCCGGCGAGCATGACCGACCGGCTGACCTATCCGATGAGCGTGTGGGCGAGGCAGCGGTTTGCAGACGCCGGGATAGCCCTCGAGCCCGAGATCAGCTTCCAGGGCGGCGACGGCTTCCTGCCCTTCCGCACCGATGCGCTGGCGCTGGCGACCCTCGCCCGCATCGCCGAGGTCGAATGCGCGCCGCTGCCGCAGGAAGCCGACCCCTTTTACAGCCGCACCGACCTCAGCCTCGATTTCTATCGCGGCATCCGCCGCATGCAGCGCGATTTCCTCGCCTCGCGCAGTTACGCGCGCGCCATTACCGCCTTCGGCCTCGGCCTGCTCAACGAAACCGGCAGCCGCAAATCGCGCCGCCAGTCCGATCTTGCCGCCGACCGCGAGATGAGCCTGCGCCAGATCCGCGCCATCCCGCACAATGCCGTGCTCCAGCAGCTCGGTTATCCGGTCAACATCATCGCCGGCACCGGCACGGCGGCGAGCGAGGAGCCGGAAGCGGTGGCCGAGCTGATCGCCTCCAGCCCCCGCGCCCGCCAGCTCATGCGCCTCGTCCGCGCCTCCAACAATCTTGCCAGCATCAAATCGGTCGCGGCCTATGGCGAGCTGTTCAATTCGGCCTATTGGGCCAGCCGCCCCTATCGTGGCGACGAGGGCGCGATTGCCGACGCCTGTCTTGCGCTGGCCGAGCATCTGGTGGGCGACGACCGCACCGGGGCCTATCGCCGTCTCGCCAGCCGTTTGCGCATCGACGGGTTGAAACTGCACCGTCTGCTCGCCCGGCTCGACAATGACATGGCCGACCCCGAGCGGGAGGAACGCCGCCGGACTCTGGGCGTGCTCCACGCGCTGCGGCTGGCGCTGATGCAGCACATGTTCCTGCGCGCGGTGCAGATCCCCGCCTTCAGCCGCTCCAACGACATCAGCCGCGACGATGTGCTGGCGATGATCTTGTCGCTGCGCATCGACGAGGCCGTGGCGCAGTTGCGCCGGGCCTATCCGGTCGCCAGCCCGGCCATCGCCGATTTCGACGTCGCCGAACCCAGCGACTATCCGGATGGGGAGGCCCAGGCCTATGCCGGCATCCAGGCGGCCTATATCGACCCCATCGCCCGCGCCCATCAGCTCATCCTGCGCATCGGCACCGCGATTGCCAACCAGTTCGGCGCCCATGGCTGATACCCACGCGACAGGAGTGTGACTTAGGTCATTCCCTTGCCGCCAAGCTTGATATAGGTTGCGAATCGAGGGGGAGGCGAAGCAACAGCTCGCGTCTCTGCAGTGCCGTTTTCACGTATGTGCCCGGCGGGGCAGAAAATAACGGGTCGTGACCGCGGTCGACATGGGGTGAAGCCGGCTCTGGCACCATATGCTGGAGCAAACGTGATGAGCCGTTTCCTGTCTGCGATGTTGATTGGCGCGTTCGGCGTCGCATCGGCGGGTGCAAGCGCTCTGCTGGTGCGGGACAGTGCAACGGCAGCGGACCATCTCGATCCGCCCAATCGCACCGATATCCGGTTCGATCCGACCATCGACCTACCGGCCGACATTGCCGACATCTACGCTTGGACGACTGCCACCCACCTCAATCTTCTCTACACATTTGCAGGGCCTGTTCCTGGCGAGCGTGGCGGCTTCTACGATCCCAACGTCCGTTACCGCTTCCATATTTCCAACGCGGGACGTCCGGACGAGGACGAGTTTCTGATTGTGGCGCAGTTCGGTCGTGGCACCGGTGGCAACGGTATCCGGGTGCAGGGCTTGCCCGGCGTAGCAGCGCCGGTGGTCGGGCCGGTCGAGCGCATTCTTTCAACAGCCAACGGCATCAACATTTACTCCGGCGTGCGGTCGGACCCCTTCTTTTTCGATGTGCTGGGTTTCCGCGAAACAAATTCCACCGGCACGCTATCGATACGCAACGATCGCGATTTCTTCTTCAATCAGAACGACACGAGCATCGCGGTGCAAATCCCGATCGCGCTGGTCGGCACCGACAGCAATGGAGATGGGCGCGCCGACAATCGGATCGATGTCTGGGTCGACACCTATCGCAAGGGAGGACAGCTGTAATGCGCAACGCACTTGAAGCGCTTCCCCGTCTCGCGCTGATTGCGGCAATGGCGACGCTGGCGGCTTGCGGGGGCGGCGGCACGCGTACGCCGAGCGCGCCGCCGGTCTCGCCGGCGCCGACGCCGACGCCGACCGCTTCGTCACTGGATGTGCTGCCCTGCCTCAACCAGACGCTCAATGGGATCGATCGCGTTCCGCCGGGTACGCGTGTGCTTGATCTGGTTATTCCTGACACGCTGACCATTTATCCCGACCGGACGATGGGTTTTCCGAATGGTCGGCTGCTCACCGACCCGGTCGTGGACATAACCCTTGCAGCGATCCTGATTGATATCAATCGACCCGGGCAGAATGTCGCCAGCATTGCTGCGATTCCGCTCAATGCGCCGCGTGCAACAAAGCCGCCGATCGCCGATTTCCCCTTCGCGCCGCTGCCGAACGGCAACCCGACCTTGGACCCCGGCACCGGCACAGGTTTCGTCTTCGACGATGCGCCGCTGTCGGCCTATGTCCAAGTCGATCGCATGGGCATGCCGGCTGTCGCCACGGCGCTGGTGCTGAGCCCGCGCAAGGATGCCTACAATGATGCCAACGTGCTGGCTGACAGTGCCAGCCAGTTCAGCTTCGACCTGATCGAGGGCCTGCGCCGGTTTGCCGAGCCGTTGCAGGACGATCTGCAGGCCCGCGGGCTGGTATCCTGCGCCGTGCGGCGATGATGACATCCGAGGAGGAACGACAATGGCCCGCTTAACTGACATGTTGGTCATCGCTGCCGCAGGGCTAGCAGCAGCGGGGGCAAGCGCTGTGCTGGTGCAGGACCGCAGCGTTGCTGCGGACCACCTCGATCCACCCAGCCGGACCGACATCCGCTTCGATCCCACCATCGATTTGCCCGGCGATATTGCCGACATCTATGCCTGGCCGGATTCGACCTATCTCAACCTGGTCTACACTTTTGCAGGACCGGTGCCGGGCGAGCGCGGAGGGTTCTACGATCCAGCGGTGATTTATCAGTTTCACCTGTCGACTGCCGGTCGGCCAGATGACGATGAGTTCCTAATCGAAGCGCGTTTCGGGCCGGGCGATGGCGGCAACGGTATCCGTCTGGTCGGTGCTCCAGGGCAGACCGCACCGATTATCGGCCCCGTCGAGCGAATTCTTGAGCAAGACGGCCTCAGGGTATTCGCAGGCGTGGTGGACGATCCCTTCTTCTTCGACACCCTAGGGTTCCGTGCGACCAACAGCACCGGCACATTGTCGATCCTCAATACACGCGACTTCTTCACCAACCAGAATGACACGATGATCGGAATCCAGATACCGCTCAATCGCGTGACGCGCGACACCAACGGCGACGGGCGGTTCGATTCGCGCATAGATGTCTGGGTCGACACGCACCGCAAGGGAGGCCAGCTGTGACGAAACCTGTGCGTATCCGTGCATCGCGCATTGCGTTGCTTGCCACTGCGACCCTGCTTGCGGTTTCGGCCTGCTCGAGCGGCGGCAACGGCACACCCGGCCCCCCGACCGGCGGCGGCGGGACTCCCACCCCTACCCCGACACCCACCCCCACACCGACGCCGACCACAGCGAACATCGATGTGCTGCCCTGCGTGCAGCAAGTGCTGCCGGACAATCTCAACCGCACGCCACCCGGGACACGGGTCATCGACCTGATTGTTCCCGATACCGTGACCATCTGGCCTGACCGGACGATCGGTTTCCCCAATGGGCGACTGCTGAGCGACCCGGTGATCGACATAACATTGGGTATCGCGTTGCTCGATATCGATGCTCCCGGCCAGAATGCTGCCAGCTTTGCAGCTATCCCGCTCAATCCAGCGGCGAGCGAGCGGCCGCCTCGCGCGAATTTCCCATTCGCCGCTTTGCCGCACGGCAACCCGACGCTGGATCCTGGTACCGGCACAAACTTCCGCTTCGACCTGTCGCCGATCTCGCAATATGTGCAGGTCGACCGAGCGGGCATGCCGGCGGTGGCAACCGCACTGATTCTGGGCCCGCGCAAGAATGCTTATAACGATGCCAATGCCCAGGCCGATACCGCCAATGTCTTCACCTTCGATCTGCTCGAGGGACTGCGCGTCTTTGCCCAACCTTTGCAGGACGATATCCGGGCACGCGGGCTAGTGCCCTGCGCTGTGCCGAGAGCCTGACCGCAGGCGATTGGCGCATCCATGATCGCGGCCAGCGCTGCTGACCCTTCGGTGCCGGCTTTGCGCCTGCCGTCGCGCTGGTGGCGCTGGCCGCTCTATGTGGTCGCGCCCGCGCTGCTGCTCGGCGGCATGACCGCGTGGCAGCAGGGCCTGCTGTGGCCGGACGCGCAGCGCGATCTGCCGGCGCTGTTCCCTACCCCTTATGCCAGCTGGGACGCGCATGTTGCCGCCATCGACCTGGCCATGGAGACACACCGGATGCGCGCGGCGCAGGAGCCGACCGACTGGCTGAGTCCGTCGGCCGAGGCCGGGGCCTGGCTCGACCGGGCGCAGTTCACGGGGCGCTGGCAGGATATCGCAGCAGCCGAGCGCAGCCTGGCCTTGTCGATGCAGCGCGCCGAGCCAGCGACACGGCCGTGGCTGCTGGCCGCGCGGCTGGCGCTGACCCTGCACCGCCAGCGCGATATCGAACCGCTGCTTGAATCGGCGCGTGCCGACCGGCAGTTCGCGCTCGCCCCGGCGCAGGCCGAAGCACGCATGCTGCGCGGCGATGTCGCCCTGTATGGCGGCAACTGGCGGCAGGCCGACCGGCTCTATGCCGAGGCGCAGGCGCTGGGCAATGACCCCTCGCTCGGGCTGCGGCGGGCGCTGATCGTCGAACGCACCGGGGATGCGGATGCCGCGATCGCCGCGATCATCGCCGCGACCCATGCCACCGATCAGCCGACCCGTCCGCTGCTCGCGCTGGCGGCGGCGCGGATCGGCAATGTCGAGCTGGCACGCGGGCACTGGGACGATGCGGCCCGCTGGTATGCGCGCGCCGACCGGACCTTGCCCGGCGATTGGCGCATCGTCTCGCTGCGGTTGCAGATGCACGCGCTGGAGGGCGATCTGTCCGGCGCGATTGCCGGTATGCGCCGTCTCGCCGAGCGGCACGATCTGCCGCAACTGTGGGATGCGCTCGCGGCATGGCAGCGGGCGGCGGGGGAGAGCGCAGCGGCAGCGCAATCGACCGAGCGCGCGGCCGCCGGCTGGCGGGTCTGGCTCGCTCGCTATCCCGAAGCGGCCTATGCCCATGCCGCCGAACATGCCCTGCAGGCGGGAGACAGCGCCACCGCGCTGCGGCACGCCCGCGCCAATTTTGCCAACCGTCCCTATGGCGATGCCGCGCTGCTGCTGGCGACGGCGCAGTCGGCCAATGGCGATGTCGCTGCGGCGCGCCGCACGCTCGCCCGCCTTACGGCAAGCGGCTGGCGGACGGTGGAAAGCGACCGGCTGGCCTTCGAGCTGGCTGCGCTCGACGGCGATGCCGAGGCCGGCGAAGCCGCGCGCGCCGCCGCGCTCGCCCGCAATCCGCGTGCCTTCGATCCCGCCATGGCATTGATCCGGTTCGGCCTGCACTGATGCGCCGGCTGCTGATCCTGCTGCTGGCATTGCTGGCCGCCACCCCGGTCGCGGCGCACCTCACCCCCAACAGCGAAGTGGTGGTCGATTTCGATGATCAGGGGGTGCGGCTCGACGTCATCATCCCCGAGGGCGATTATGTCGCGGCCGCCGGTGTCGCCAATGATCGGGATACACTGCGCGCGGCGCGCTGGCTGGCGGGGCAGGTGGGCGCGCGTGCCGTCGACGGGCGTCCGTGGACAGTCGTGGTGGAGCGCGCCGAATTCGTCCAGCGCGCCGGCCCGCCGGATCTGCATGCCATCGTCCGCATGACCCCGCCAGCGGGCGCCGACCCGCGCCGCTTCACGCTGCGCTGGTCGGCGGTGGTGGCGCAGAACCGGGACCATTTCGCCCTGCTGCTGATCGGCGCGGATCATGATGGCGGGGTCTTGCGATCGGACCGCAAGCTGATTGGCGCGGTGCGCGGGGACCGGCAGACAATCGCCATCGATCGCGGCGCGCCGACAGCGTGGGGCGGCTTTTCAGCGGCCTTCCGGCTGGGCATGAAGCATATCGCCGAAGGCACCGACCATTTGCTGTTCCTGCTGGCGCTGCTGCTGCCGGCACCGTTCATCGCCGCAGCGCACCGCTGGGCGACGCCGCGCACGGTGCGCGGCACGCTGGTCAAGCTGGCCGCGACGATCACCGCCTTTACCATCGGCCATTCGCTGACCTTGCTGCTGTCGGCATTGTTCGAATGGCAGTTGCCGCCGCAGCCGGTCGAAACGCTGATCGCGGTGTCGATCCTGGTCGCAGCCATCCATGCGATCCGCCCGATCTTTCCCGGGCGCGAGGGCTGGGTGGCGGCGGGCTTCGGGCTGGTCCACGGCCTTGCCTTCGCAACGCTGGTCGGCGATGCCGGGCTGGCCGGGAGTGGCCGGCTGATCGCCATCCTCGGCTTCAATCTGGGCATCGAGGCGATTCAGCTCGGCGTGGCCCTGCTGGCCATGATCCCGCTGCTGCTGCTGGCCCGCACCGCGCTTTATCCGGTGGTGCGGGTAATCGGCGCGCTGTTCGCCGCGGTCGCGGCGGCTGCCTGGATCGTCGAGCGCGTCGGCGGAGTGGACAATCCGCTGGCCGGCAGCATCGATGCGGTTGCCGCGCATGCGCACTGGCTGTTCGGCGGCCTGCTGCTGGTTGCGGGGGTGGCGCATGCGGTGCAACGGAGTCGTCAAAGCGCAACATCGGCGGCATAATCCGCGCCGATGACCGTCGATCGCCGCCAGTTCCACCGCAGCCTTGCCGCGCTTGCCTTCGGCGGCTTGGCCGCTGCCTGTTCTACCCGTTCCGCGCTGGCGGCCGGTGGCGCGGATGCCGCCACGTTTTACGGCCCGCTGGTCGAGGATCCGGCTGCACTGCTCGATCTGCCGCGAGGCTTTTCCTACCGCGTGATTTCCGCGATGGGCGAGATGATGGCGGACGGGCATCGCGTGCCCGATCGCGCCGACGGCATGGGCTGTTTCCGCATCGATGCCGATCGCATGGCGCTGGTCCGCAACCATGAGCTGGGCACGGGCCATCAGGATCGCGGACCATTCGGCGGGGCCGGCCCTACTGACATAACGGCGTATGACCGGCGCGGAGACAATGGTGCCGTGTTGCCGGGCGGGACGACGACGCTGGTCTACAACCAGCGCAGCGGCCGGGTTGAGACGCAGCATGTCAGCCTGACCGGCACCATCCGCAACTGCGCGGGCGGCATCACCCCGTGGGGAAGCTGGCTGTCGTGCGAGGAGGATGTGACCCTGCCGGGCGCGAGTGCCGGCAAGGATCATGGCTGGGTGTTCGAAGTCCCCGCCATGCACAGCGGCCTTGCCGATCCGGTGCCCTTGAAGGCGCTGGGGCGGTTCAACCATGAGGCCGCCTGCGTCGATCCGCGCAGCGGTATCGTCTATCTTACCGAGGATCGCGAAGATTCATTATTCTATCGCTTCCTGCCCAACCGGCCCGGTCGGTTGGCCGAGGGCGGCAAGCTGCAGGCGCTGGCCTTCGTCGACACCGCCCGCCGTGACAGCCGCAACTGGACGGCGGTGGCCTGGCGCAGCGGCGATACGCTCGAGGTGCGCTGGATCGATCTCGATGGCGTGGACGCGCCGGGAGAGGATGACCTGCGCCTGCGCGGGCATCAGCAGGGCGCAGCGCTGTTCGCGCGCGGCGAGGGCATCTGGTGGGGCAGGGACGAACTTTACTTCACCTGCACCAGCGGCGGACCCGGTCGCTTCGGCCAGGTGATGCGCTATCGCCCGTCGCGTGCGGAAGGGCGGCAGGCCGAGCGCGATGCCCCGGGGCGGCTGCAGCTGTTCGTCGAATCCGCCGCCGCTGACGTCATGGATTATGCCGACAATCTGACGATTGCCGCCAACGGTCATCTGATGATCTGCGAGGATCGCTCAGGCGCGGGCAAGACCAATCATCTGCGCGGCGTGACGCCCGCTGGAGAGGTCTATCCCTTTGCCCGCGTGCGCGTCGATACCGAGCCGGCAGGACTCTGCTTCTCCCCCGACGGCCGCACGATGTTCGTCAATCTCTATGCACCTGCCAAGACGCTGGCGATTACCGGCCCCTGGGCTGCATGAGGTGCAGCCGCGCCGGAGCAACCCCGGCGCGGCAGGCATTGGTCAGCCGGCGGGCTGTTCGATCCCGGCGTCGAGCAGCTCGCTGACAGTGAGCTTCGACGGCGCAACCTCGTCGCCGAATGTGCCGACCCACACGTCATAGGTGCCGCTCGGCGGGTCGTAGAAAACGACTTGCGCATTGAGGCCGGTGCCGCTGTCATCGTCGCAATGCCAGTTGCCCTGCGCATCGTTGATCACCAGCGTCGTGTCGGACGCGCCATAGCTGCGGAACACCAGCGGAAAGCCGCCGCCAGTGTAATGCACCTTGTAATCGGGCGCGTTGCTGATCTTGCCGACGCAATTGGCGCCGCTGATGGTGCTGGCATCGATCGTGCCGCCCGCGGTGATGCGCACCTGATGCGGATCGGGCACGAAGCCTGCTTCCAGCGTCACCTCGCCGAAATTGGCGGGCTGGCTGGTATTCTGTGCCAAGGCGGGCACGGCGAGCGTGGCCAGCGCGGCGATGACTATCCTGTTGATCATGGGTCCCTCCTGTCGAAGGCGGCGGCGCTGCGACTGCACCGCCGCCGCCCCTGCCCGATGCTATGGCACGCACGTGCCGGCGGCAATGGTCAGGGTGTTTCGGTGACCTGCAGCGTCGCCGACGTGCTGCCGCTGAGGTGCCCCACCCAGACATCATACTGGCCGCTCGACGGGTTGCGGAACAGCACCTGGGCGTTGGTGCCGCCGCCGCTGTCGTCATCGCAATACCAGCTGCCGTCAGGACCGTTGATGATCAGCGTGGTATCCCCGGCAGAGCGCGTGCGGAAGGCCAGCGGCAGGCCGCCCGCAGTGTAGTTGACGCGAACATCGGGCGCGTCGCTGATCATGCCGACGCAGGCGCCAGGCAGGGCGCTGCCATCGATGCTGCCGCCGGCCGAAACAGTGACGCTGCGGGGGTCCGGCGTGAACCCGGCGTTCAGCGAGAGCGTGCCATAATTCGGCGCGAGGCCGGCATTCTGGGCAACGGCCGGGCCGACCAGCAGGGCGGCCAGAGCCGAGGCCGCAATCACCTTGTTCATTCAATTTCCCCCGATAGGTGGTGATCGTTCCGGTCCGACACCGGAACGAGCGCCGTTTCCGCGCGGAACAATTTACCTTGTCTGAACGCAACGATCCGCACTGGCCGGGCGAGCCCGCACCGGCTTGCGTTTGGGCCTTGCCCGCCATCGCTGTCGGCGTAAGGGTAAGGGCATGACCAGCCTTTCCTGCCCCACCGGCCCATCTTCCCGCAGCTATATCTCGCAGCGCCTGCGCCTGCATTACGCCGACTGGGGCAATGAAGACGCGCCCCTGCTGATCCTGCAGCACGGCGGGCGCGACCATTGCCGGAGCTGGGACTGGGTGGCGCAGGAATTGCGCCAGGACTGGCACGTCATCTGCCCGGACATGCGCGGCCATGGCGACAGCCAATGGGCCCCCGACGGCAATTACGACATGGAAGCGCTGGTCTATGATTTCGCGCAGCTGGTGCACACGCTCGACGCCGGCCCGGTGACCATCGTCGCCCATTCGCTGGGCGGCAATGTGGCGACCCGCTACACCGGCCTCTACCCCGAAAATGTTCGCAAGCTGGTGTGCATCGAAGGGCTTGGCCCGTCGCCCGAGCGCCGCGCCGAGCGGGAGGCGGCCGGGGTTGCCGTGCGCTTCCGCCAGTGGATCGAGGACCGGCGCAAGGCCGCTGGCCGCCAGATCAAGCGCTACCCGACGATCGAGGCGGCCTATGCCCGGATGATCGAGGAGAACAGCTACCTTACCGAAGACCAGGCCCGTCACCTGACGCTGCACGGCATCAGCCGCAACGAGGATGGCAGCTGGAGCTGGAAATTCGACAATTATCTCAACGTCTGGCCGATCTTCGACATTTCGGCAGAGCAGCTCGCGTCCTTGTGGGAAGCCATCACCTGCCCGACGCTGCTGCTGTATGGCGCCGACAGTTGGGCGACCAACCCGGAAAAGGACGGCCGCATGCGGCATTTCAAGACCGCCCGGGTCATCGAGTTCGAAAATGCCGGCCACTGGTTGCACCACGACCAATATGACCGGTTCATGGGCGTGTTGCGGTCGTTTCTGTAACAACCGCGTGCCCCTCCACCATCCTTCGGATGGTCCCCCTCCCCGTTCCGGGGAGGACGCCTTACTGCCCCCGTCCGCGCTCCATCACTGCCTTGCGGCGCGCTTCGACGTCGCTTGCGGCGACCTGGCGATTGGCGGCGCTCGACCGGGCCTGCTCGGTTGCCATGCCCTCGCTGAAGCTCAGCCCATAGCCTTCGTCGATCAACGCCTTGTACGTCTTGAGCATCACCGGATCGATGCTCGCCATGTCATGCGCCAGCGCGATGGCGGTGGGCAGCAGTGCATCGGGCGCGACCACGCGATTGACCAAGCCCCAGCGCTCGGCGGTCGCGGCATCGAGGAAATTGCCGGTGAAGGACAGTTCCTTGGCCCGGGAAATGCCGATCATGCGGGAGAGTTTCTGCGACAGGCCCCAGCCGGGCATGATGCCGACCCGGGCATGGGTATCGGCGAAGCGCGCGTTGGCAGAGGCAATCAGCACGTCGCAGGCGAGCGCCAGCTCGAAACCGCCGGTAATTGCCACGCCGTTGATCGCCCCAATCACCGGCCTGCTGCACAGTTCGATGGCCTTGACCGGATTGTCATCGGCATTGTCCGCATTGGCGGCCCCGAGATTGGCGGTGTCCGCCCCCAGTTCCTTGAGGTCGAGCCCGGCGGTGAAGGCGCGTTCACCGGCACCGGTCAGTACCACTGCGCGGATGCTGTCGTCGGCCTCCACATCGCGCATGGCGCTGGCAAGCTCGTGCCGCAGCGCCGTCGACAGCGCGTTCATCGCCTCCGGCCGGTTGAGGGTGACAATGGCGACGGGTCCGTCGCGGGTGGTGTTTACGAGGGTCATGGTCTGGACTCCTGAACTCCGGCTACCCCGAGCTTGTCGAAGGGCTGCCCGTTTTGGCACTGTCGCAGGGGCAGGACAGTCGTTCGACAAGCTCGGGACGCTTAGCGACCCTTGTACTCCGGCACCCGCTTCTCGACGAACGCCGTCATCGCCTCGCGATGATCCTCGGTGGCCGACAGGATCACCTGCTGCCGGTCCTCGATGGCCATCGCCGCCTCCAGACTGGGTGCGTCGATGGCAAGGCCGAGCGCCTGTTTGGACAGGCGCAATCCCCATGGCGCGGTCAGCAGCATCTCGCCGGCAAGCGCCATCCCGGCATCCAGCAATTCCTCCTCGGCCACCAATTGGCTGACGAGCCCGCTCGACAGCGCGCGGTCAGCACCGATGAAGCGTCCGGTCAGGATCATCTCTGCCGCGAGGCTCGCGCCCACCAGCCGCGGCAGGAAATAGCTCGACGCCATGTCGCATCCGCCCAGCCCGATCTTGATGTAGGCGGCGTTCATCCTGAGCGATGGCGCGCCGATGCGCACGTCGCTGGCGAGCAGCAACGAGAGACCGCCGCCGCAGGCTGCGCCATGGGCAAGCGCGATGATCGGCTGCGGGCAGGCGCGCATCTTGCGGTAGATGTTGCCGATCGCGGTCTGCGTCTTGAGCGTGCGCAGCACCGGCGTGTCGTCGCTCTCACCCCGCGCGGCCTTGATGTCGAGCCCGGCGCAAAAGCCGCGTCCGGCGCCGCGCAACAGCACCACCCGTACCTCCGGGCGTTCGGCCAGACCGCCGAAATACGCGTTCAGCGCGTCGGTCAGCTCCGGGTCCAGAGCATTGAGGGCATCGGGGCGGTTGAGCGTGGCGATTTCCACTTCGCCGCGTGTCTCTATCTCCAGCACGCTCATCGAAACCTCCACTTTCCCTTTGCGTAAACGGAAGGCTATGGCCACTATCAGCCAAAAGCAATCGCAAGCGGGAGACAGGATGATGCAGAACCCCGGCATGGACGCCGACGTCTTCGAGGCCTTCATCGACCAACTGAAGCGCTATGTGCGGGAACGGCTGATCCCGGCCGAGGCGGACGTCATCGCGCAGGATCGCATCCCCGACGACATATTGAACGAGATGCGCGAGATGGGCCTGTTCGGCATCACCATCCCGGAGGAATATGGCGGGGCTGGCATGAACATCAGCCAGTATATCGAGACGGTGAAACAGCTTTCCTACGCGGCGCCCGCCTATCGTTCGACCATGTCGATCAATGTCGGCATGACCGGCAGCGCCATCCGCAAGTTCGGCACGCCCGAGCAGAAGGCGCATTGGCTGCCACGCATCGCATCGGGTGAGATCGCCTGCTTCGGCCTGACCGAGCCGGGCAGCGGCTCCGACAGCGCGGCGATGGCGACGATGGCGGTGCGTGACGGCAACGGCTACCGCGTCACCGGCACCAAGCGCTATATCACCAACTCACCCCATGCGAAGATCGGCCTGATCATGGCGCGCACCTCCAAGGAGGCGCTGCCCAAGAATGCCCATGTCTCCGCCTTCATCGTCGACATGGACTCAGCGGGCATCAGCATCGGCAGCCCGGACAAGAAGATGGGCCAGGCGGGCGCGCATATCGCCGACGTCATCATGGAGGATGTCTATCTGCCCGGCGACGCGCTGGTCGGCGGGGAGGAGGGCAAGGGCTTCCAGATCGCGATGCAGAGCCTCGACAACGGTCGCCTGTCGGTGGCGGGGATGGGCGTTGGCATGGGTCGACGCATCCTCGATACGGCGGTGCGTTACGCCACCGAGCGCAAGGCGTTCGGTGAACCGATTGCCAATTTCCAGCTGATCCAGGCGATGCTGGCGGACAGCGATGCCGAGCTTTACGCCGCCGAATGCATGATCGCCGATGCCTGCGCGCGTGCCGATCGCGGCGAGCAGATCGTGCGCAAGGCGGCGGCCGCCAAGATGTTCGCAACCGAAACCTGCGGCCGCGTTGCCGACCGCTGCGTGCAGATCTACGGCGGAGCAGGTTACCTCGCCGAATATGAGGCCGAACGCTTCTTCCGCGACGCGCGTATCCTGCGCATCTACGAAGGCACCACCCAGATCATGCAGTTGCAGATCGCCAAGCACATGCTGCGCGAGTTCCAGAGCGAAGGGGCGGTGTGGTGAGCAATGCGGTCCTCCCCGGCACGGGGAGGGGGACCACGAAGTGGTGGAGGGGCACGCGGTTGTTACGCGGCGTCGCCGAACGCCTGCCATGCCCCTCCACCATCCTGTGGATGGTCCCCCTCCCCGTGCCGGGGAGGATCTAGATGTACCCGCTCCTTTCCGGCCTCAGCATCGTCGAAATCTCCTCCTTCGTCGCTTCCCCCACGGCTGGCCTCTACTGCGGGCAGTTCGGGGCGGAGGTGATCCGCATCGATCATCTGGCAGGCGGGCTCGATTATCGGCGCTACCTGCTGACGCGCGAGGGCCATTCGCTGGCGTGGGAGAATCTCAACCGCACCAAGCGCAGCGTCGCGCTGGACCTCGCCAGCGGCGAGGGGCGGGAGCTGGCGGTCGCGCTGGCTGCGGCGGCCGGGCAGATGATCACCAATCTGCCCGCGGGCAGCTTTTTCAGCCATGCCGCCGTCGCCGCCAAGCGCGCCGACCTCGTGTCGGTGCGGATCATGGGATGGCATGACGGGCGGCAGGCGATGGACTTCACCGTCAACGCCGCCAGCGGCTATCCGTTGATGACCGGGCCGGAGGACTGGGACCCGGCCGATGCACCCCCGATCAACCAGCCGCTGCCCGCCTGGGACTTCATCACCGGAGCCTACAGCGCCTTCGCGCTGCTCGCAGGGCTGCGCCATCGCGACGCGACCGGCGAGGGCAGCGAACTGCGCGTGCCGCTGGGCGATGTCGCCATCGGCACGGTCGCCAACAGCGGGGCGATGGCCGAGATGCTCTATCGCGGCAGCGACCGCGAGCGACTGGGCAACGCCATCTGGGGGGCGTTCGGCCGCGATTTCCGCTCGGCCGATGGTCAGCGCTTCATGGTCGCCGCGCTCACCGCCAAGCAATGGGCGGCGCTGGTCGAGGCGTTCGGCGTTGCCGGGGATGTCGCTGCTGTCGAGCGCGATACCGGCGTTTCCTTTGCCGACAGCGATCACAATCGCTTCGTGCACCGCGAGACATTGTTCGCGCTGTTCCAGCGCGCCGCCGATCGCATCGACTATGCGACGCTGGCCGACAAGCTTGCCCGCGCCGGTGCGACCTTCGAACGCTATCGGACAATGCATGAAGCGGCGACCGACCCAGAGCTCGTCACCAACAACCCCCTGTTCGGGCCGTCGCCCGCCAACCCCAGCGGCTTTGCCTATCCGGCGACGCGCAGCTTCGCGCATCTGCCCGACCGCGACCCGGGCGATCCGCTGCCTGCGCCGCGCCTGGGCGAGCACAGCGCCGAGGTGCTGGAGCGGTTGCTTGGCTTGTCTTCGGGCGCGGTCGGCGCACTGATCGACCGCGGGGTGATCGGCGTCGCCGACAGGGATGTGGTCGCATAGGGATGACAGCCGCGCTCGACACGGCCCGCAGCTATGCTGCCGCCGCCCGCGCGGTGGTGGCGGAGCGTGTCGCCGGCTCGTCGCTCGATGCCCAGCAATCGCTCGCGCACGGCTATGCCTGGATCGAAACGCTGGTCGAGGCGATGGTCGCGCTGGCGGCGTGGGGCGCGCGGCAGCAGGGCGATGTGGCGCGGCTAATTGTGTCCATCGGCACGGCCGATATCTGCGCCCAGCTCGGCGGCGGGCTGGCGATGGGCCAGAATGAGGTGGTCCGGCCGCATGACTTCGACCTGTCCGATCATGTCGCGGCGCTGCTGGTCCACGCCACGGGCAATACTGCCGCCGCCCGCGCCGAGCTTGCAGCGCTGCTGCGCGACGGCGCGCCGATCCCCGAGGCGTTCGACGACGAACTGCTCGACAGCATCCGCGCGCAATATCGCCGCTTCACCGATGCGCACATCCTGCCGCACGCCCACCGCTGGCACCTCGCCAATGCGCTGATCCCGGACGCGACGGTCGCCGCGCTGGCGGACATGGGCACCTTCGGCGTCTGCATCCCGGAGGCGCATGGCGGGCTCGGCCTTGGCAAGCTGGTGATGTGCATCGTCTCGGAAGAGCTGTCGCGGGGCTGGATCGGTACCGGCTCGCTCGGCACCCGGTCCGAAATCGCGGGTGAGCTGATCCTGCTCGGCGGCACGGCGGAACAGCAGGCTTATTGGCTGCCGCGTATCGCCAGCGGGGAAATACTGCCGACCGCGGTGTTTACCGAGCCGGATACCGGATCGGACATGGCCAGCCTCGCCACCCGCGCCACGCGGACGGGAGGCGGCTGGCGCATCGATGGCGCCAAGACCTGGATCACCCACGCCGTGCGTACCGACCTGATGACGATGCTGGTGCGCACGTTGCCCGATGCCAAAGGCTATGCCGGCCTTTCGATGCTGCTGGTTCCCAAGCCGCGCGGCACCGAGGACAATCCCTTTCCCGCGCCCGGCATGAGCGGCAGCGAGATAGAGGTGCTCGGCTATCGCGGCATGCGCGAATATGCGCTGCAGTTCGACGGGATGATGGCCCCGGCCGATGCCCTGCTCGGCGGGGAGGAGGGGCAGGGCTTCAAGCAGTTGATGCGCACCTTCGAAGGCGCGCGCATCCAGACCGCGGCCCGCGCTGTCGGCGTTGCGCGGCGCGCGCTCGAGCTGGGTCTCGACTACGCCTGCGGCCGCAAGCAGTTCGGCCAGCCACTCGCCCATTTCCCGCGCGTCGCCGACAAGCTGGCGATGATGGCGGTCGACATGGTGATGGCGCGCGAGCTGACCTATGCGGCGGCACGGGCCAAGGATTCGGGCAAGCGCTGCGACATAGAGGCGGGCATGGCCAAGCTGCTGGCGGCGCGCGCCGCATGGACCAATGCCGATGCGTCGCTGCAGATTCACGGCGGCAACGGCTATGCGCTGGAATATGAGATCAGCCGCGTCCTCTGCGATGCCCGCATCCTCAACATCTTCGAAGGGGCAGCGGAAATCCAGGCGCAGGTCATCGCCCGCGGCCGCCTCGCCCGCAGCAATTGAAGGAGAAGATCATGCGTCGCGCCGCCATCGTCGCCCCCATCCGCACCGCCGTCGGCAAGTTCGGCGGGGCGCTGTCCTCCATGACCGCAGGCGATCTGGGGGCCGTCATCCTGAAAGCGCTGATCGACCGCACCGGTCTCGATCCGGTCCGGGTCGACGATGTCATTTTCGCGCAAGGCTATGGCAATGGCGAGGCGCCGTGCATCGCCCACTGGTCCTGGCTCGCCGCCGGCCTGCCGCTGGAGGTGCCGGGCTATCAGCTCGACCGGCGCTGCGGTTCGGGGCTGCAGGCCATCGTCAATGCGGCGATGATGGTGCAGACCGGCACGTCCGACGTGGTGGTTGCCGGCGGGGTCGAGAGCATGTCCAATGTCGAGCATTACAGCATCGACATCCGCAAGGGCGTTCGCGCCGGCAATCTGACGCTGCATGACCGGCTGACCCGTGGCCGGGTGATGAGCCAGCCGATCGAGCGCTTCGGCGTGATCAGCGGGATGATCGAGACGGCGGAAAATCTGGCGAGGGATTATGGCATCAGCCGTGAGGCCTGCGATGCCTATGCGGTGCGCAGCCACGGCAACGCCACCCGCGCCTGGGCCGACGGGCTGTTCGCCGACGAGCTGGTGCCGGTGGCCGTGCCACAGAAAAAGGGCGAGCCGCTGATCTTCGATCATGACGAGGGCTATCGCGCCGATGCCTCGATGGAGACGCTGGGCAAGCTGCGTCCGATCGAGGGCGGGGTGGTGACCGCAGGCAATGCCAGCCAGCAGAATGATGCCGCCGCCGCCTGTCTGGTGGTTGCGGAAGACAAGCTCGATGCGCTGGGGCTGGAGCCGATTGCCTGGTTCCATAGCTGGGCGGCGGCGGGCTGCGATCCGGCGCGCATGGGCATCGGCCCGGTGCCGGCGGTGGAACGGCTGTTCGCCCGCACCGGGCTCGGCTGGAGCGATATCGATCTGGTCGAGCTCAACGAGGCATTCGCGCCGCAGGTGCTGGCGGTGCTCAAGGGCTGGGGCTGGAGCGAGGACGACAGCCGCATGGCGATGCTCAACGTCAACGGCTCCGGCATCTCGCTGGGCCACCCGATCGGCGCGACCGGCGGGCGCATCCTCGCCAATCTGACGCGCGAGCTGGTGCGACGCGACGGGCGCTACGGGCTGGAGACGATGTGCATCGGCGGCGGGCAGGGCATCGCTGCGATCTTCGAACGCGCCGCCTGACCATGGCGGGCGACTGGCAGGACTGGATCGGCCGCAGCCACCGGCAGCAGGATGTGCTGACCCCGGCGCTGGTGCAGCGCCATCGCGCCACGCTCGATCTTAATCCCGGCCATCCCGCCCCGCTGCCAGGCATCCATTGGGTGCTGAACCTGCCCGAGGCGGCGACGGCCCAGCTTGGCGACGACGGGCACCCGCGCCGCGACATTGCGGGCAGCTTCCTGCCCCCCATCGATCTGCCCCGCCGCATGTGGGCCGCGAGCGAGACGGAATTCCTGAGCGCCATTCCGGTCGGGGCGACAGTGGTTCGCACCAGCCGGATTGCCGATATTGTCGAAAAGAGCGGCAGCAGCGGGCGACTGGGCTTCGTGACGCTCGATCATGTGATCGAGGCGGATGGCGTGGCGGCGGTGCGCGAGAGGCAGACGTTGGTCTATCGGGAGGCGGTGCAAAGCCCCTCCCCGTCAGGGGACGGGTTGGGGATGGGGAGTGGCCCCCCCGTGTCCGCTTTGCCGGCACCCCCCACCCCAACCCCTCCCCCGACAGGGCGGGGCTTGGACGCGTGGCCGCACTACCGGACGCTGACCCCGAGCGAGTCGCTGCTGTTCCGCTTTTCCGCGCTCACCTTCAACACCCACCGCATCCATTATGACGCGCCCTATGCGCGCGAGGTCGAGGGCTATCAGGGCCTGGTCGTCCACGGCCCGCTGACCGCTACATTGCTGCTCAATTGGGCCGCTGACCTGTTCGGCCCGATCCGCCGCTTCACCTTCCGCGCGGTTTCCCCTGCCTTTGCGGGGCAACTGCTGACGCTGGTGGCGCGGCAGGAGGGGAGCGACATCACGCTCGCCGCGCTCGGACCGGGCGGGGCGGAATGCGTGAAGGCGAGTGCGACATTGGCCTGAAGACCGGAGCGTGCGAGCCTAAGGCCGGGCGGGCTATCGCACCCGTCGCCGCGCCACTGGCCCGGTCAGGTTGAGCCGGCCGATTTCCTCGATCTCTCCGCGCACCATTCGTCCCTCGGCAATTTCGGTCGCCATCAGGGCAAAGATGCGGTCGCCAGTGAAGATCGGCCGCGAATTGCCATACCAGTCCACACAGGACACTTCGCAGCGGTAGCCGTGCACCGGGATTTTCAGCCCCTGCGACAAGACGCCGGCATCCGTCAGCCGGCCCGCAGCCGTGACCGTCAGGAAGCTGACGTCGGACCCTTGGCTGTTCCAGACGTAACGTGCCGCGCCGCCGCGCCGCAGCACGGTGGGGATACCGACCATGCCATTGCCGTCGTCATCGATCAGGCTGTTGAACGCATGGCTGCGGCCTTCGCTTTCGAACCTGTTGTCGAGGTAGGCGGTATCGGTGCGCCAGCTTGGCGCGCCCAACTGCACCAGACTGAGGTCGAGCCCGCCATTGTGACGGTAGCCGCTGGCGGCAATACGGTCGCTGCCGACCCGCTCGAGCCGGATGATATTGTGCGGCAGCTCGACACGCTGTGGCGCGGCCGGATTGTCGACTGGCAGGACCATCAACGGGCGGCCGGGATTGCTCGGGTCGGCCGCAGCGCCCCACGCCTGCGTCCGCCCGCCATAGACGAACCAGTCGTCGGCGAAGCGGTTCTCGGTCACGCCCGGCCCGGGTGGCGGCACCGCGACCTGCCGGTCCGCGGGAACAGTTGCAAGTGTGGCGGTGAAGTCGCTCAGCGGCACGTTGGTGAAGCGATAGCCGACCCGCGTCCCCGCCGCGCTGCACCCCGGCTGCGCCCAGCGGGTGAAAATGCGGAACATGTCCCGAGTCATGTCCATCGAGAATTGATCGACCGGCTGGCCGTACAGGCTGACCACGCCCGGCGCACCGCCATCGACCGGTACGCGATAGACCAAGGCCGGGGGCATATTGGCTGGCGAGGGAGAAGCCTCGCACCTTTTGCTTCCGGCTGGGGCAGGCACGTCCCAGCCCCATTGTTGCTGGCCGACCCACAGGTAAATCGCTTCGGTCGAAACGAAGAACTCGCGCTGGGCTGGGCCGACGAAGGACTGCACCCGGCACTCGGGCACGCCACCCGGAAGATAGGTGCCAAGCGGGCACACCGTGACGACATGCACAAACGGCGAGGATGTCCGCAGCAGGGGCCGGTAAATGGTCGAGGGGTCGACAAGCGGCCTGCCTTCCCGCGTCGTTTCCGGCGCGGGGCGGCCGCGCCGCCGTTGCGCCTCCCCAGCCTCGGTCCAACGCCACAGGCGCGGCTGCATGTTCGTCCCGGAAAGCTGGTTCACGGCATAGACCGTGTAGAGCACCAGATTGTCGCCGATGATCCGGCTCGCGTAATTTTCGCCGCTGTAATAATCGTAGCTGTTGAGGAAGAAGCGGCCTTCGCGCGTCAGCCCGCCGCTCGTCTGGTCGAGCCGGAAGATGGTGATTTCTGTTGCCTGATTGCCATAGCTATAGGCGGTGACGATGATCCGCTCGCCCTCGACCAGCATCTCGTCATACCAGGCCCCGTCGGTCTTGTGGACATAGACGTCGGTGCGGTCTGTCAGCCGCAGCTGCCGCTCGCTGGTGTCGACGACGAACAGCCGACCGTCCTGCAGCATGATCAGATAATCGCCGATCTGCTTGACGATATCGCCTTCGTCGACGCCTGCTGTCTGCACATTGGTGATGTTGGGAGAGTTGCTGGCACGCGATGTGCGACTGGCTGCGCGTGCAGGCGCAGAATTGCGCGAGCCACCGACACGGCTGCCCGTTACAATGATATCAGAGCCGTCGCTCGCTTCCTGGCCCAGGCACTCCGGGTCGGTACAGATTTCCTCATAGCCGCCATCCTGCACAAGGCCCATCCGTCGTCGCGCGGGCACCGCGCTCTGCTGGCGGCGGCGCTGCCATTCGCGGTTGATCCGCTGGCGCCGCGCCGCCTCATAAGCTGCGACGTCACGCGCATAGGCGGCGAAGGCGTCCTGGCTGGCGAAGGGTTCGAGCCGGTCGGCGGTCAGCGGATCGAGCAGCGGGTCTGCATGGACGGGTGGGATAGCGTCAGCCTCGGCTGATGGACGCGCGGTGTGCGGCGTCTGCGCGGAGGCTCCGCCGGTCAGTAATGTCAGCGCGAAAAGCGCGGGTAATCCAAGACGCATCGACCCGTCTCCCCTCTGTTTTGTGGCAAGGCTATCATGAGTTGGCGAGGGCGCGAAGGGGTGGACGTGGTCGAGCGGGTGCGGCACAGCCGCCCGCATGACGCCGCGCTCCGCCACGCTTGCCGCCTTCCTTGTCGCCTGCGCAGGCGTGATGCTGTTTTCCTTCATGGATGCCGCGATGAAGGCGCTGGCGCTCGCCATCGGTGCCTATAACGCGCTACTGTGGCGCAACATGGCGGGGACGGCGATCAGCGGCGTCGCCTATGCACTGCAACCGACCGGCTGGCCGTCGCGCGCGGTGATGCGGCTGCACATCTGGCGCGGGGTGATCGTTGCCGGAATGGCAATGCTGTTCTTCTGGTCGATCACCGTCCTGCCGCTTGCCGAGGCCATCGCCCTGTCCTTCATCGCGCCGCTGATCGCGCTGTATCTGGCGGCGGTGCTGCTCGGCGAGCGGATCGGGCGGGCCGCGATCATTGCCTCGCTGCTCGGCCTTGCCGGCGTCGGCGTGATCATGGCCGGGCGCTTCGGCGGAGCGGGCCACAGCGCGCAGTCGATCTGGGGCGTTGCCGCGGTGTTCGGGTCCGCCGCGCTGTTCGCCTATAATCTGGTGCTGGCGCGGCAGCAGGCGCAGGTCGCCAAGCCCGCCGAGATCGCCTTTTTCCAGACGCTGACCGTGCTGGCCTGCCTCGCACTCGCCGCGCCCTGGTTTGCGGTGGTGCCGGATGTCGATCATCTGCCGCTGATCGTCGGCTCCGCGGCGCTGGCGGTCACCTCGCTGCACCTGCTGAGCTGGGCCTATGCCCGCGCCGAAGCGCAGATCCTGATTCCGGTGGAATATACCGCCTTCGTCTGGGCAGCGATCTGCGGCTGGCTGTTCTTCGATGAGGCGCTGACCTGGCCGGTGGTCGGCGGCACGGTGCTGATCGTCTCAGGCTGTCTCATCGCCGCCCGCGCCAAGCCGCAGCCGGTGCAGGTCGAAGAAGCGGTGGCGTAGTTCGGTTTCCTCCCCTTCAGGGGAGGTGGGCCCGAAGGGCTCGGAGGGGCGGGTGCGTCGTTCCGTGACGTCGATTGACCAGCAGCGGCACCCAACGACGCACCGGCCCCTCCGTCGCTACGCGCCACCTCCCCTGGAGGGGAGGAAGCAAACCGCTACCCGTGCGCCCTGATCCACTCCTCGACCACCGGGGCAATCCGCTCGCGCCACTTGCTGCCGTTGAAGATGCCATAGTGGCCGACCGTCTCGGCGAGGAAATAGCGCTTCCTGTCGTCCGCCAGCCCGGTGGCCAGCTTGAGTGCGGCCTTGGTCTGGCCGATGCCCGAGATGTCGTCGCGCTCGCCTTCGATCGCCAGCAGCGCGGTATCGGTGATGGTGCCGAGATCGACGAGGCGTCCGCGATAATTGAACTCGCCCTTGGGCAAGAGGTGGCGCTGGAACACGGTGTCGACGGTCTGCAGATAGAATTCTGCGGTCATGTCGCACACCGCACGATATTCGTCGTAGAATTCCTTGTGCTTGTCCGCCCCGTCGCCATCGCCGGCGACCAGATCGGAGAACATGGCCCAATGGCTGACCATATGGTTGCCGAGGTTCATCGACATGAAGCCGGAAAGCTGCAGGAATCCGGGGTAAACCCGCCGCCCGGCGCCCTTGTAATAAGGCGGCACGGTGGCGATGACATTGTGGACGAACCAGTCGTGCGGCTTGGTCGTCGCATGATCGTTGACTGCGGTCGGGCATTCGCGGGTGTCGATGGGGCCGCCCATCATCGTCAGCGTTTTCGGCCGGCAAGGATGGTCGTTCGCGCCCATGATCGCGGTGGCGGCGAAGCAGGGGACGGACGGCTGGCAGACGGCAAGGACATGTGCGCCTTCACCGATATGCTCCAGCCACTCGATGACGTAATCGATATAGGATTCGAGGTCGAAGCCGCCGCCGGTCAGCGGCACGTCGCGCGCGTCCTTCCAGTCGGTGATCCACACGTCATGCCCCGGCAGCATCCGTTCGACCGTCCCGCGCAGCAGCGTGGCGAAATGGCCGGACATCGGAGCGACGATCAGCAGCTTGGGCGCGCCTTCGCTGCCGGCGTGGACGAAATGCTTGAGCTGGCCGAACGGCTTGCGCGCCTCGTTGACCTCACGCACCGGCACTTCGCGCCCGTCGACAATGGTGGTGGAGAGGCCGAACGCCGGCTTGCCGCGCACCTCGACCGCATGCGCAAAGACGTCCAGCGCGGACGCCATCACCGGCGCGGGGTTGGCGCCTGCAAACGGGGTGGGAAAGGCATCGAGCATGCGCGCCGTCGCGCTGGCCATCTTGCCCGCGCCGGCCATCCAGCCGCGCTGCACATCGTAAATCTGGTAGATCATGGTCGGGGTCGCCCCTGTTCATCCTGCCGCGCGCACCGCGCATCTGTCGGCGCAGCGTTCCGCGTCAGGCGATGCTGGCATGCTGCACCGCAACAAGCAAGCGGGATATTGCTGACCCTAGCCATGACGGACCGGGCAATGCTAGAGGCCGCAGCATGAGCGAACCCACCGCCGCGGCCCCTGCGCCTGCCGCCCCGCCCCGCAAATCCATCGGCAGCCTGCGCATGGTGTGGGGCTATGCCAGCCGGTATCCGTTGCAGATTGCTGCCGCCATCGTCGGTCTTGCCTTTGCCGCGGCGGCGACGCTCGCCATCCCGGCCGGGTTCCAGCGGATGATCGACGAGGGCTTCGGTGCCGGAGGCAGCGGAGATATCGACCGCTATTTCTATTATCTGTTCATGATCGTCGGCGTGCTGGCGCTCGCGACCGCGCTGCGCTTCTATTTCGTCTCCTGGCTGGGCGAGCGCACGGTCGCGGACATCCGCCGCGCGGTGCAGCGCAATCTGCTGCGTCAGGCACCCGCCTTTTTCGAGGAAAACCGGCCGTCGGAAATCGCCAGTCGCATGACCAGCGATACGGCGGTGATCGAACAGATCGTCGGCACCACCGTCTCCGTCGCGCTGCGCAATGTGGTGATGGGCGTCGGCGGCACCGTCTATCTGTTCACCCTCGCCCCCGGCCTGACCGGTATCATGCTGCTTGGCATCCCCGTCATCATCATGCCCATCGTCCTGCTTGGCCGCCGCCTGCAGAACATCAGCCGTGCCAGTCAGGATCGTGTTGCCGATGTCGGCGCGATGACCACCGAAGTGCTCGGCGCGATGAAGATCGTCCAAGGCTTCGGACAGGAAGGGCGCGAGGCGGATCGCTTTGCCGGGGCGGTCGAGCGTACCTTTGCCACTGCCAAGCGGCGGATTGCCATCCGCTCGGTGATGACGTCCACGGTCATCGCGCTGCTGTTCGGCGCGATCGTCGCCCTGCTGTGGTACGGCGCATCGCAGGTTGCCGCCGGCAAGATCACCGGCGGCACCATTGCCGCCTTCGTGCTGACCGGCGGGCTTGTCGCCGGGGCGTTCGGGGCGTTGACCGAAGTCTATGGCGATCTGGTGCGCGGTGCGGGCGCAGCGAGCCGGCTCAACGAGTTACTCAATGCCCAGCCGCAGATCGCGGCGCCGGCCAAGCCGGTGGCGCTGCCCGCGCCATCGAGCGGCGCGCTGGCCTTCGAGAGCGTCGAATTCCATTATCCCACCCGGCCCGACGCCCCGGCCCTGCACGATTTCAGCCTGGCGGTGCAGCCCAACGAGACGGTCGCCGTGGTCGGCCCGTCGGGCGCGGGCAAATCGACGATCTTCCAGCTCGCGCAGCGCTTCTACGATCCGCAGGGCGGACGCATCACCCTCGACGGCATCGACATCCGCGACGCCGATCCGGCCGATATCCGCGCGCGCATCGCGGTCGTCCCGCAGGAGACGGTGGTGTTCGCGGCCAGCGCGCGGGACAATCTGCGCTACGGCAACTGGGCGGCCAGCGACGAGCAGATCTGGGCGGCGGCCGATGCAGCCAATGCGGCGGAATTCCTGAAAAAACTGCCCGACGGGCTGGATACCTTCCTCGGCGAGGCCGGCACCCGCCTGTCCGGCGGGCAGCGCCAGCGCATCGCCATCGCCCGCGCACTGATCCGCAATGCGCCGCTGCTGCTGCTCGATGAAGCCACCAGCGCGCTCGATGCCGAGAGCGAGCGGCTGGTGCAGGATGCGCTCGATCGGCTGATGACCGACCGGACCACCATCGTCATCGCCCACCGCCTCGCCACCGTCCGTGCGGCCGACCGCATCATCGTCATGGACGAGGGCCGGATCGTCGAGCAGGGCAATCACGACAGCCTCGTCGCCGAGGGCGGTCTCTACGCCCGGCTGGCGGCGCTGCAGTTCGATGCAATTCCGGCCTAGCCGGGCAGAGGTCAAAAGTCGCTTGCCAGCGTGATGGCGACGCCCGACGCCGGCGTTGCATCGCCCGCCAGCCGTTGCCGCCAGTCGATCGACAGGACCGGCTGCACCGTGCCTGTCGCGAGCCGTAGCCGCAGGCTGGGCCCGGCATCCACCCGCGTCGCGCCCGGCTGGGCCGCGGCCCAGATACCGCCGCCCGCCTCGACACTGACCGGCCCTGCCTCGCTGACGTGGCGGTGCGCGGTCGCCGATCCTTCAGCAAACAGGTCCCGCCTGCGCGCGCCCACCACCCCCGCCGCGCCATAGCCGTTGAGGCGGAACCGGCCCGGCAGGGCGACATCGCTGACGCCGCCCGAGGCGAAAGCCGCGAAAGCCGAGCGGCCCCCGTCGCCCACGACCGGCTCGCGCCGTTCGACCGAGAGATGCACCGGCAGGCGCGCCCGCGGTTGCCAGGTGAGGCCGGCGGCCGCTTCCGCGCCGGACAGGTTGCTGCCGCTGGTCACGAGGCGCGCATGCAGTTCCAGCCGCCCGCTCCGGTCGAGCCGCAGAGCGGCGCGCAGGCCGCCCTGCGTACCGCCGAGTTGTGCTTGGCCAGGCGCGAGCGCGGACGGGAGCCCCGTGGCGAGCGCGTCGGGGCGGACAAAGAGCCATGATGTCAGTGTCCAGCGCTGCCGGTCTGCGCCCGGTTGCGGCACGGTGGCGGGCGGCATCGACGGATTGCCGGGTGCGGCCGGAGCCAGCTCCGTGTCTGGCCTGCCAGTCTGGGGCAATATGCTGCCGGCCGCCGGTGGTCGGGCCGACATGTCGGCCACGGCGTGCAAAGGACGTGGTGCCATTTCTGGCCATGGCCCGGTCGGCAGCATGGCGAGACGACCCGCCCGCGGTTGCTGGTCACGGTGGGGTGCGAGCGGCGCGTTCGACAGCCACACCGCAGGATCGGTCTGACGAGTGGGTGGGTCAGCACGGGGCGGGGGTGAAGCGGGCGACTGGTCGCGGGCCGTGATCCACAAGTCCGCGCTGCGCCCGCCGATCCAGAGCAGGATGGCTGAACCCAGAAACAGCAGCGGGGCGGACGGCCGGGCCATGCCAGGTCACACCAGCGGGAAGCGGTGCACCGTCTCGTCCCAGACCAGCGGCCGGCCAAGCAGACCCAGGATGTGATCGCGCAGCGCGCGCCATGCGGTCATCACCAATATGATGTTGCTGACCGGCTGGCGCAGCAGCGCTCGCGCCGCCTCTCGCCAGCCATAATGCGTCCCGGTCTGGATCGCGCGCATTGCCAGCCGCCACGCCAGCAGCAGCAGATTGGCTTGCAGCAATCCGGCCATGGCGGTGTCGCCGCCGGGCAGGTGCCCGGTGCCCGCCCAACCGGTCAGGCCGCTCAGGATGGCGGTATAGGCTGCCAGGACGGCCATTGCCGACATCAGTGCCCGCCGGTCGCGCCACAGCATCCACCAGCCGATCAGCGTATCGGTCGGCCCGCCGTCGGGGCGCTTGCTCCAGCCCAGCCGTTCCCAAGCCTCGATGGCAATGCCCCGCAGCCAGCGTGTCTTCTGCCGTACGCTCTGGTCTATGCGGTGGGGGAAATAGGCGCGCACCGCGACCAGCGATCCATCGGTCCGTCGCGCCCGGACGAAGCGGCCCCGCGCCCCGCTCGCAGACAGGCGCACGCCCAGCTCATAATCTTCGGTCAGCGAATCGGCGTGAAACGGCCCTGCCACGCCGGCAATCCTCGCCAGCCTGTCGATCCTGAAGGCGCAGCCGACCCCCGCCGTCGGCAACGGTGCCCGGAGTGCGGAGCGCAAGGGCATGTCCTTGCCGTGCGATTCGGCAAATTCGTCGCAATAATGGCCACTTATCCATGGCCCGTCCGCCACGACCAGCGGCAGGACCGGCAGTTGCGCATAGTCGGCCGTGGCCAGTGCATCGGCCAGCACGCGCAACTCGTCGCGGTCGACCATGTCTTCGGCGTCGTGCAGCAACAGTGCGTGCGCGTTGAAGCTGCCATCGGCCATGTCCTGTTGCAGGCTGTGCCAGATCGCATTGAGGCAGTCGCCCTTGGTGGTCGGCCCCGGGCGATCGTTGATCACGATGCGCACCCGGGGATCATGGTGGACGTGACTGGCCACCGCCCGCAAGGTCGGCAGGTCATTGGGATAGACGCCGACATAGAATCGGCAGTCCGCCCCCGCCCAGCGCTCCCGCGCGATGCTCAGCATGGCGCCCACCACCGCGGCCTCATCCCACGCCGGGATGGCTATGGCAAAACGGATCGGTGGCGTAACGGCTAGGCTATCGACAGCAACATCGCCCCGGCCGACGCCGGAAATCCACAAGATATCGACCAACAGATCGTCAAGCCCGAATATCAGGAAGATAACACCGGCCAACAGAGCCAGCTCATGGGCAGCAAAGCCCGCCGTCAGTACCAATAGATCCATGCCGGTCCCCGAATCATGATACGAGGGCGGTCCACCGAGTTGGCACCGATACGAAGACTATTTCATCGGCGAACGGACAATTCAAGCATAGAAAGATCGACCTGTCCCGGTTCGGGCGGGCTGTTGCCGGTCTACCCTCGACTGTCCGAACCGGCTAAGCGGTTGCAATGACTGCCATGGCCCAACCCCGTTCGGTGCTCCGCGCCTTCCTTTCGAGCGAAGCCGCTGGCGGCATCGTGCTGATGCTTGCTGCCGCCCTTGCGATGATCGTCGCCAACTCGCCGCTGGCCGATGGCTACCACAGCCTGCTGCATACGCCGGTCAGTCCGGCGCTGACCGACAAGCTTGGGCCGATGACCGCGCATCTGTGGATCAACGACGGGCTGATGGCGATTTTCTTCCTGTTCGTCGGGCTGGAGATCAAGCGCGAGCTGGTCGACGGGCGGCTGTCGACCTGGAGCCAGCGGCGGCTGCCGGTGCTGGCGGCCGCCGCCGGCATGGCGGTTCCGGCGCTGATCTATCTGGTCATCACCTCGGGCGATCCGGCGCTGGCCAACGGCTGGGCCATCCCGGCGGCGACCGACATCGCCTTTGCCATCGGCGTGCTGGCGCTGCTCGGCCCGCGCGCGCCGACCTCGCTCAAGCTGTTCCTGGTCACGGTCGCCATCGTCGACGACATGGGGGCTGTGGCGATTATCGCGCTATTCTATACCGCCGGCCTCAAGATCCCGGCCCTGCTGGCTGCGGCGGCGATCCTCGCCGCCATGCTGGTCGCCAATCGCATGGGCGTACGGCAACTCGCCTTCTATCTGATCGGTTTCGCGCTGCTGTGGTACGCCACGCTGCTGTCGGGCGTGCATGCGACCATCGCAGGCGTGCTGGCCGCCTTTGCGGTGCCCATCGTCCGCACGCCGGGCAGCCCCGATTCGCCCGACTCGCCGTTGCACAAGCTGGAACATGCGCTCGATGCGCCGGTCGCCTTTCTGATCGTGCCGCTGTTCGGATTTGCCAACGCCGGCGTCAGCCTGGCGGGCATGACGGTCGACGATGCGCTCTCGCCGCTGCCGCTGGGCATCGCCGCCGGGCTGTTCATCGGCAAGCAGCTGGGCATATTCACGGCGGTGTGGCTGGCCGTGAAGAGCGGCTTCGCGGCCAAACCGCGCGGCGCGACCTGGCTGCAGATGTACGCGGTTGCGGTGCTGTGCGGCATCGGCTTCACGATGAGCCTGTTCATCGGCGGCCTCGCCTTTCCCGATCCGTTGCTGATCGAAGAGGCGAAGCTCGGCACGCTGGCCGGATCGGTGGTTGCGGCGCTGCTCGGCTACGCCCTGCTGCGGGTCGCCCCGCTCGCTGCGGATCATGACCGGGAGGAAGCCGAGCAGGCCGAAGAGATTGCGCGCGACGGGGATGTCGAGGATATCTGCGACGATGGCGCCCAAGGAGAGATGGCCCGATGACCCGCTTGACCCCGCTGGCGTTGCCGCTGGTTGCCCTCGTCGCGCTGGCGGCCTGCGCCGCGCCGCGCAATGCCACCGACGCCGATGTCGCCCGCCTCGCTGCGCAGTCGGACGCCTGGCCTTCGGCCCGGCAGACCGCCGACGCGCTGGCGGCCGCCTATGTGCGGCTCACGCTCGAAGCGGGCACCTATGAGGCGGAATATGTCGACGCCTATTATGGTCCCGCCGAGCTACGCGACGAGGCGACGGCATCGCCGCGCAGCCGGGAAGCGCTGATCGCGGAGGCGCGGGCGATGGTCGCGGCCATCGACCATCATCTCGGACGGCCGGCCTTCGCTGCCGCTGCGATGGCCGGTGGCCCGGACCAGCGGCAGCGCCTGCTCGCGCTGCGCGGCATGCTGGTTGCCGCCGATACCAGGCTGCAGATGATCGGCGGGACGCGCTTTGCCTTCGATGCCGAGGCGCAAGGGCAGTTCGCCACCGTGCCCACGCTGCACCCGCTGGGGCATTATGATGCGATCCTCGCCGATCTCGAGACGCTGATCCCCGGTACCGGCCCGCTTGCCGCCCGGGTCGACGCCTTCAACGAACGCTACACCATCCCCGCCGACCGGCTGCGCCCGGTGTTCGATGCCGCCATCGCCGAATGCCGTCGGCGGACTGCGCAATATATCGCGCTGCCTGTGGGCGAGAGCTTCACGATGGAATTCGTCACCAACAAGCCATGGTCGGGATATAATTATTACCAAGGCAATTTCCGCAGCCTGATCCAGATCAACACCGATCTGCCGATCCGCATTTCCCGCGCGGTCGATCTGGGCTGTCACGAGGGCTATCCCGGTCATCATGTGCTCAACCTGATGATCGAACAAAATCTGGTGCGCGGGCGCGGCTGGCGCGAATATGAGGTCAACCCGCTCTATTCGCCGACCAGCGTGATCTCCGAAGGCAGCGCCAACTACGGCATCGATCTCGCCTTTCCGGGGGAGGAGAAGCTCGCCTTCGAACGCGACGTGCTCTACCCGCTGGCCGGTCTGGATCCCGCGACCGCCGCCGATTACGCGCGGGTGCAGGCCGCGACCGAGGCGCTGGGCGGAGCCCGGCTGACCATCGCCAAGCTGTATCTCGACGGAGAGATCGATCGCGCCCGCGCGGTCGAGCTGACCCAGCGCTATCTGCTGCTCAGCCCAGCGCGCGCCGAGCAATCGGTACGCTTCACCGACCATTACCGCAGCTATGTGCTCAACTATGGCTGGGGCAAGGATCTGGTCCGTGCCGCCATAGAGGCCGGCAATCCCGACCGGGCGACTCGCTGGCGCCGGATGGAGGCGATATTGAGCGAGCCGACGCTGCCGGCCGACCTGGTCGCCGCCGCGCGCTGACGGCGGCGGCCTGCCCGTGTCAATGCACCAGCAGCAGCGGGTATCGGGCGCCATCGATGAAATAGCGGGTGACCCCGCCGAACATCGTCTCGCGCAGGCGGCTGTGGCCATAGGCGCCCATCACCACCAGATCGGCGCGCAACTCCGCCGCGACCGCGTCGAGCGTTTCCTCGATGGTCGGGTGGGTGCGCGGCCGCTCATGAAGTTCGGGACGCAGGCCATAGTGGCCGAGATAGCGCAGCGCTTCGGTTGCGGGAAAGCGGGTCTGCTTTTCCGTGATCGTCACCAGATGCACCTGCTCGGCACAGGCCAGTATCGGCACTGCGGCGCGCAGGGCGTGGGCCGATTCGTGGCTGCCGTCCCAGGCGACCATCGCCACGCCGCCGAGCGTGAAGCGCTGAAGGTCCGATGGCAGCGCCAGCACCGGCGACCGGCAGTTGACGACCAGTCCGCCGACATCCATCCGCGCCGCCACTGCGTCTGGCAGGAGCGGTGCCGGCATGCTCACGATCACGACATCGGCCAGCCGCGCCGCACTGGATAGTGCGTCGACCGGTTCGGCACTGCTCGATTCGATCGACCAGGGCACGTCTTCACCGCCCATCCGCTCGCTCAGCCGGTCGGTCAGCGCCGCGTCCTGTTCGGTGGCAGCGCGCAGGGCGGCTTCGGCCAGATAGGCGCCGCCGAACGGATCCATTGCGACGAAGCGCTGGAAGGGCGTGTTGATGTGCAAGGTGACATGGCCGCTGGCCGTGCGTGCGAGGTCGAGCCCCGCCTGCAGCCGGGCTTCGAAGGCCGGACCGGTGTCGGCATGGATCAAGATCGAACGCATGGGCTTCTCTCCTCGGGTTGATGGCCGGATGCTGCGCCGATGCGGCTGTGCCGTCCATGACCCAGATCAAAAGCACACGTTGCCGCGCCAGCCCGCCGGGCCTATGGACAGCGCTGCCGGACATGGACCGACCGAAAGAGGCAGCCGATGAACAAGCTCTTCCCCGATGCCGCCGCCGCCCTCGACGGGCTGCTCAGCGACAACATGCTGATCGCTGCCGGAGGCTTTGGCTTGTGCGGGATTCCCGAACGGCTGATCGATGCGATCGTTGCATCCGGCGTGACCGGCCTCACCGTCGCCAGCAACAATGCCGGCATCGATGGCGAGGGGCTCGGCAAGCTGCTGCGCACGCGGCAGATCGCCAAGATGATTTCCAGCTACGTCGGCGAGAACAAGGAATTCGAGCGGCAGTATCTGGCCGGCGAGCTGGACGTGGAATTCTGCCCGCAGGGCACGCTGGCGGAGCGGATGCGTGCCGGCGGCGCAGGCATTCCCGGTTTCTACACCCGCACCGGCGTCGGCACGCTGGTGGCAGAGGGCAAGGAGGTGAAGACCTTCGACGGGCAGGACTATATCCTTGAGCGCGGCATTTTCGCCGATCTCGCCATCGTCAAGGCATGGAAGGCCGATGCCACCGGCAATCTGGTGTTCCGCAAGACCGCACGCAATTTCAACCTGCCTGCTGCGACTTGCGGCAAGGTCTGCGTGGTCGAGGTCGAGGAGGTGGTGCCGGTCGGCGCGCTCGATCCGGACAGTATCCACCTGCCCGGTGTCTATGTGCAGCGGATGATCGTTGGCGCGCCCTACGACAAGAAGATCGAGTTCCGCACGGTGCGTGAGCGGGAAGCGGCATGATGCGCCGGTCGGCCGTGATTGCCGCCTCGCTCGGCATCGCGCTGAGCCTGTCGGGCTGCGTCGCCGCGCTGATCCCCCTGGCGGCGATGGGCACGGTGACGGCCACCAGCCGCAACCAGATCCGCGAAAGCCGCGAGCAGCGCTTTGCCGAACGGCTGGCGCGCGAGGCGCGGGAGGAAGCCGCGAATGGAGAAGCGGCGCTGGCAAGGCCGCTCACGCCTGCGCCTGCCGGTTCTTCGCCCGGTCTCGCCGCGCTGGAGGCGATGGGCGGGCCCAGCCGCTATGGCGAGCTCACCCGCTTCGCGCTCGACCGGCTGGCGCGGCGCAATGCCGGAGAAGCGCTGACCTCCGTGGTCACGGTCGAAAATTTCGACATTACCCGTCCTGCCTTCATCCCCTGCGGCAACCTGCCGCCTGCGGTGGTGATCGATCTCGACGATGCCAATGCCGGGCTCGATCCCGCGCTGGCGACCAACCAGTCGGCCGAGCGCCTGCGCGCCGAGCCCGGCCTCGCCGCCGAGCTGGCGCGGCTGCGTGCGGCGGGTATTGCGGTGTTGTGGCTGTCCGATCAGGGGTTCGAGGTCGACCACGCGGTCTATGCCAATCTCCAGACCAGCGGTCTCGATGCGGACGGCCGTGACCCGCTTTATGCCCAGATGGTGCCCGACGATCGCAAGCAGGGGCGGCGGCAGGAAATCGCCTCGCGCTACTGTGTCCTTGCCATCGCGGGCGACAAGCGCGGCGATGCCGAGGAAGCCTATGACTATCTGGTGCGGCCCGAGCTTGCCGCGCCGCTGGAATCGCTGTGGGACAATGGCTGGTTCATCCTGCCGCTGCCGCTACGCACGCTTGCCGTCGATCCGCCCGCGCCGGCGCAGACCCCCGCTCCCCAACGCTGAGAGGTAAATCATGCCCTGGACCCGTGACGACATGGCCGCGCGTGCGGCCAAGGAGCTGCAGGACGGCTATTATGTCAATCTTGGCATCGGCATACCGACCCTGGTCGCCAACCATGTACCGGCCGACATCACCGTCACGCTCCAGTCGGAAAACGGCATGCTGGGTATCGGCCCCTTCCCCTACGCCGGGGAAGAGGACCCGGACCTGATCAACGCCGGCAAGCAGACGATCAGCGAGCTGCCGCACAGCGCCTATTTCGACAGCGCTGCCAGCTTCGCGATGATCCGCGGTGGCCACATCGACCTGACGGTGCTCGGCGCGATGGAGGTCGCGGAAAATGGCGACATCGCCAACTGGATGGTGCCCGGCAAGATGATCAAGGGGATGGGCGGCGCGATGGACCTGGTCGCCGGGGTGAAGAAGATCATCGTCGTCATGGAACATATCGCCAAGGACGGCAGCCCCAAGTTCATCCCCGCCTGCACTCTGCCGCTCACCGGGCGCAATGTGGTGGATATGATCATCACCGATCTCGCCGTGTTCCAGCGCCCCGATCACGACAGCCCGTTCCGGCTGATCGAATTGGCGCCTGGCGTCAGCGCGGAAGACATCGCGGCGAAGACGACGGCGCATTACCTCATCTGATCGCGGGTCAGGGCCGGTCGCTGAATTCGGCGCGCTGATGGACCAGTTCGCCCAGCCAGGCATGGGTCAGGGTGAGGTCGAAGGCGAACCGGCCATCGCCGAGGTCGCGGTGGATGACGAGGGTTCTGCCGGGCGCCAGCCAGCGGGGCAGCCTCAGCCGCCAGCGCCCGACTCGCCAGGCATAATGGTCGCTTGTGAAGCGCAGCTCGGTGGGCGTCGCATCGATCCGCAGCGCCATGATCATGCCGCCGCCGACATGCTCCTCGATCCCGGTCGGACCGGCGAAGACCTTGGCGGTGACGATGACCTGCGGCGGGCCGCGATGGCGCTGGTAGATGCGCGTCCAGCATTGGCCTTCGCCACCTGCATCGCGGCTGACGACGACGGTCGCGGGCACGCCCGTGTCGCCGTGCAGCGGCAGGGGGCCGCCGATCAGGCGGCATAGCTGGCACAGCAGCCAGCCGATGACGCTGGTGCGCGTGCTGACGATCCTGCCGCAATAGACGATCGGCGCGGAGTCTCCCAAATGTCCGCTGAAGCGCTGGCGGATGGCCGGAGCCAGCCGATCCCACGCAGCGCGTGGCAACAGCCGCCGATATCGGTGATCGCGCGGGGCTTCCGGCGGATGCAGGGGTCTGTCGAACAGCCGCTCGATGTCCAGTCGCATTGCGTCGCCTCCTGGATGGCCACGTCAGGCAGGTGCAGCATTGCGCGTCCGATGAACGCAGACTGCGTCGGCTAGGCGGGTCTGATTTCAATCATTCCGTCATTTCTGTCATGACAGAATATACGGCAATGTTTGCAGCTTTGCAATCCATGATCGGCTCACGCTATGCCGCGCGCATGCAGACCATATTGATCACCGCCAATCGCAATTATTCGAGCTGGTCGCTGCGGCCCTGGCTGCTGATGCGCGCGCTCGGCATAGCGTTCGAGGACCGCATCGAGCCCTTCACCAAGCCGAGCAACTATGCCGAGTTCCGGGCTTTTTCTCCCACCGGGCAGGTGCCGGTGCTGCTGCACGATGGCCGCACCATCCATGATTCGCTGGGGATCGTGCTGTATCTGGCGGACCGCTACCCCGCGGTCTGGCCGCAGGACGGCGATGCCCGCGCCTGGGCGCAATGCGTTACCGCCGAAATGCACAGCGGCTTTTCCGCCCTGCGCAACCAGTGCACGATGAATGTCGGGGTGCGCGTCGCGCCCAAGCCGATGACGGCCGCGCTCGAGGCCGATGTGACGCGCATCCGCGAGATTTTCGAACAGGGACTGGCACGGTTCGGCGGGCCGTGGCTGGCGGGGACGGCATTCAGCGCGGTCGATGCCTTCTATGCGCCGGTCGCCTTCCGCATCCGCACCTATGGTCTGGACGTCGGTGCGGGGCAGGCGTGGGTCGAGCAGATACTGGCTCACCCGGCGATGCGCGACTGGGAACAGCAGGCCCTCGCCGAAAGCTGGCGGGAGGAGAGCCACGAGGCAGAACTGCTCGCTGCCGGGCGACTGGTCGCGGATTACCGCAGCGTGTAGCCTGCGTCCCGCGACTCGCATCCGCGAAACGCGCAGGGAGGGCCGGTCATGCTCGGCACTGCAGCTCCGATATGCTTTGTCCTGTCAGCCGACATGGCCAAGGCGCGGCATTTCTATTCCGATATCCTGGGCCTGACCGAAACCGGTGAGGATCCGTTTGCGATCAGCTACGATCTTGCCGGCACGCGGCTGCGGCTGACGCAGGTCGACGGGCATCAGCCGGGGCCGCACACCGTGCTCGGCTGGGCCGTTCCCGATATCGCGGCGGCGATCGATGCGCTGGCGACCAAGGGGGTCAGCTGCGCCATCTACGAAGGCTTCGGGCAGGATGCGCGCGGCATCTGGACCGATCCGGGGAGCGGCACCCGCATCGCCTGGTTTCACGATCCCGAGGGCAACAACCTCAGCCTGACGCAATTCCCCGGCTAGGCCCGGGGAGTCCGGACCGTTCAGTTGGTGGTGGCGGGCTGGTTGGTCTGCGTGGCGGCACCGCTGGTCGCGTCGGCGGCCGCAGCGGCGTCAGCCGGCGGCGCGGCGCCTTCGGCAGCTGGGGCACCTTCGGCCGGAGCGGCAGCGGCGGGCGCGGCCGGCAGCGGCAGGTTGGACCCCTGCGCGTTCAGATAGGCGATCAGGTTGGCGCGATCCATCGGATCGGAAAGGCCGGCGAACGACATTTTTGTGCCGTCGGCAAAGCGGCGCGGGCTGGCGAGCCAGGCATCCATCTGTTCGAAGGTCCAGGTGCCGCCGACCGCCTTGAGTGCGTCGGAGAAGGCGTAGCCGCCGCGGCCGGTGGCGATCGATTCACCCATGACGGCATAGAGGTTGGGGCCGATGCCGTTGGCGCCACCCTGGTTGATGGTGTGGCAGGCGGCGCACTTCTTGAACACCTGCTCGCCAGCGGCGACGGCCGCAGACTGCATGCGCACCGCAATCGGATCGACCGCAGCAGCGGCGCTGCCGCCTTCGGCTTCACCGGCGACGGCATAGCCCGGTGTTTCCGGTTCATGGGCTTTCCACAGATGACCGGTCAGGCTGCCGAGACCCAGGGCGACGATGCCCGCACCCAGTACCCATCCCATGATCGTGTTGTTCCGGTCGTCCATGCCCGTTGCCATCTCTTTGCGATAAGAAGGCGCAGGGTCTGGACCGCTGCGCCCGGTGGAATCTGCGGCTCCCTTAATGGCACCACCGCATGGGTGCAAGCATCAAGCCTTGCCTGCCCGCGCCGTGACGCGTAAGCGCGCCAGCCCATGGGCAGCTATTCCCCTTCCGCGCAGAAACTGGTCGACACCATGGTCGCTGCGGCCCAGGCGGCGCCGGCCCGGGCCATGGCGTTCCAGGGCGCGCCGGGGGCCAACAGCGACATCGCCGTGCGGCAATATGATGCCGATGCGCTGCCGCTGCCCTGCTACAGCTTCGAAGATGCGATCGATGCGGTGCGTGGCGGTGCTGCGGCGCGGGCGATGATCCCCATCGAAAACAGCCTGCATGGCCGGGTGGCGGATATCCATTTCCTGCTGCCCGAATCGGGCCTGTCGATCGTCGGCGAGCATTTCCTGCGCATCCGTTTTGCGCTGATGAGCCGCAATCTGGCCGCGCCGACCCGGGCCATGAGCCACGCGCAGGCGCTCGGCCAGTGCCGGCGCTGGCTCAGGGCGCAGAATATCGCGCCGCTCGCCTATGCCGACACCGCCGGGGCCGCGGCGCTGGTGGCTGACTCGGACGAGCCCGGGCTGGCCGCCATCGCCCCGCCGCTCGCCGCCGACATCTATGGCCTGACCGTCCATGCCGACGGCATCGAGGATGCCGATCACAACATGACCCGCTTCGTGGTGCTGGCGCGCGAGCCACTGCAGCCCGTACCACCGGCCCCGGTGATGACCACATTGGTGTTCCAGGTGAAGAATGTGCCCGCTGCGCTCTACAAGGCGATGGGCGGCTTTGCCACCAACGGCGTCAACATGACCAAGCTCGAAAGCTACCAGACCGGCGGCAGCTTTGCCGCGACCGAATTCTACGCCGACATCGAAGGCGCGCCCGGCGATCTCGGTGTCGACCGCGCGCTCGAGGAATTGCGCTTCCACTGCAACAGCGTACGCCTGCTGGGCAGCTATCCGCAGGCCCGCAAGCGCGGCTGAGGCGCCTGTCCGGTCGAGGGCGCCCCTCGCCGCCGCTCAGGTAGCAGCGGGGCCGGGAATGCCGATGACCAGGCTTGCGGTAAAGCCGCTGCCGGTCCCACCGTTGAAGCTCGGCGTCAGCAATGCGTTCTGCGCGCTGCTATTGTCTCCGAATACCGGATCCGCCGCCAGCGACACAGCCGCCAGGCGCGTCGCCTGACCGCCATAGTTGGTCGGATCGGTGTAGGAAGCCTGCGCGACGCTCAGCGGCACGATCAGCTGGGTGGTGAGGATGGCCTGCGCACCCGACGTTGCTTCGGCTGCGGTCCGGAAGACCTGGATGTGGAAATGCGGGAAACGGTTGGTTTCGACTCCGGGGATGATGGTGGTGAAGGTCACCTGCCCGCTGCTGTTGGTCACCTGCACCCCGCGCAGCCAGCTTTCGGCCGGCACGTCGTACAGCGAATACTGGCCTTGCGCGTTTGCCGACCAGATATAGACCGCATAGCCCACCAGCGCCGCGCAGTTGGCGTTGTTGTTCTGCAGCGCCAGCGTCAGCGCGACCGGGATGCCCGGCGTCGCCGTGGTCGATCCGATGAAGCTCGCGCGGACGTCGGTGCGGGTCACGCCGGTCTGGGTCAAAACGTTGGATGTGGCGCCCGGCGCGGTGTTGGTGCCATTGGCCGGGAAGGGACCGGCGGCCTCACCCGGCGTGGTGACGCAAGTCGGCGTCGGCGTCGGGGTCGGCGTGGGAGTCGGCGTCGGGGTAGGGGTTGGCGTCGGTGTCGGTGTCGGGGTGCCGCCGCCATTGCCGCCGCAGGCAGACAGCAGCGCCGCGGTGCTGGCGGCGGTCAGAAAGGTCAGCGCCTGACGGCGACCGATGACGCTGCCCATGGCCAGCGGGGTTGCAGCCTTGCCCTGGCCATGATTGTCGTTGCTCACCGTGCGTCCTTTTCAAATTCCCTGTCCTGCCAGCCGTTAGCCGCTCGGGCCGCAAGGTTCAATCCGGCGGGGAGCGGTTCGTCGCAGCGCCATGCATCCGGTCCAGCCGCCGCATCGCCGGGGTGACGAGGATGCCGTGCAGCAGGATCGAGGCGAGGATCACCAGCGCCAGTGTCGCCCACATGCTCTCAGCGCCGGCAAAATCGGCGTGGTTGAGCCCGTAGGCGAGGTAATAGACCGATCCCAGCCCGCGAATGCCGAAGAAGGCGATGATGCCCTTTTCGAGCCGGGGACGGTCCACCCCGGCCATGCCGATCAGCGCGGCGAACGGACGCACGACCAGCAACAAGGCAATGGCAAAGGCGACATGGCCGGGCCCCAGCCCTGCGAAGATATCGTCGGATGCCAGCATGCCACCGAACAGGATGAGCAAAAGCAGCATCAGCAGTCGCTCGGATTCGTCGGCAAAGTCATGCATGCGATGGTTGTAGCCATCGTCGGGCGCCGCGCGGCGCAGCATCAGGCCGGCCACGAATACGGCGAGGAAGCCATAGCCGTGCAGCAGCTCCGTGCCGGCATAGACCGCGAGGGTTGCACCCACCGCGACGAAGCCGGCGCCGGACCTGGCAAGCCGGCTGTGCGAGGGCAGGCGGTAAATGACGGTGCCGAGCAGCTTGCCGGCGGCGATCCCGACCAGGCTGCCGACCGTCAGGCGTAGCAGCACCGCATCGAGCGCCCATTCGCTCCACATCGCCACGCTCCATCCCGAAAGACTGGCGGCGATGGCGAGGTGGACGAAGGGAAAGGCGAGTGCATCGTTGAGGCCTGCCTCCTTGGTCAAGGCAAAGCGTGCCTCGTCGTCATATTCGCTGTCGGGTCGCTCGACCTGGATGTCGGAGGCCAGCACCGGGTCGGTCGGCGCCAGTGCCGCAGCCAGCAGCAGCGCTGCGGGTAGCGACAGAGCGAGCAGGCCGACGCCCAGCGCCATCGCGGCGAGGATCGTCAGCGGCATGGCAATGGCCAGCAGCCGCACCGCTATGCCCCAATTGGCCCAGGTAAAGGCGCGATCGATCTTCAGGCCAGCGCCGAACAGCGAGACGATGACGATCAGTTCGGCGGCGCGCTCGATCATCACCGGCGAGCGCAGCGGGTGCAGCGAAAACCGCGACAGCGCCGTCCATTCGAACAGCGCCCAGCCCAGCCCGACGCAGACGATCGGCACCGACAAGGGCAGGCGTTTGAGGATCAGCGGCAGCCATGCGATCAGCAGGATCAGCAGGCCGATCAGGCCCAGCGCCTCGACATAATGGGTCTCGAGGAAGCGGCCGCCCTCGGACGTCACCAGCGTGTCGGCAATACCGCCGACCGGTTCGGCGTCGCGTCTCGCCTGCATTGTCGCCCCTTGTCGCTTCGGCACAGCCGAAGGGGCGGCGCACGGTCAGTGGGCGCTGCCCCAGCTTGCGCCCATGCCGATCTCAACGTCGAGCGGCACGGACAGTTGCACCGCAGGCGTGGCGGCCGACATCATGACCGACCGGATCACCGGCATCGCCGCCTCGGCCAGGCCTTCGGGCGCTTCGAAGACCAGCTCGTCATGCACCTGCAGCAGCATGCGCACCTGTTCCAGCCCGGCGTCGGCCAGCGCCGCGTCCATCCGCGCCATGGCCCGCTTGATGATGTCGGCGCTGGTCCCCTGGATCGGGGCGTTGATCGCGGCGCGCTCGGAACCGGCACGTTCGTTCTGGTTCTTGGAATTGATACGCGGGAACCAGGTCTTCCGGCCGAACAGGGTCTCGGTATAGCCCTTGCTGCGCGCATCCTCGAGCGTGCGCTGCATATAGTCGCTGATACCGGGGAAGCGTTCGAAATAGCGGCTGATGATCGCCTGCGCCTCGTCCGAGGGGATTTCGAGCCGGCTGGCTAGGCCGTAGCGCGAGATGCCGTAGAGAATTGCGAAATTGACGGTCTTGGCCTTGCCGCGCGTGTCACGATTGACCTCTCCGAACAGTTCGATCGCGGTGCGGCTGTGGATGTCCGCGCCTTCGGCAAAGGCGTCCTTGAGCTGCGGCACATCGGCCATGTGTGCCGCCAGGCGCAGCTCGATCTGGCTGTAGTCGGCAGCGATCAGCACATTGCCCGGCGCGGCAACGAACGCCTCGCGGATCTGTCGGCCGGTTTCGGTGCGGATCGGGATGTTCTGCAGATTGGGATCGGTCGAGGACAGGCGCCCGGTCTGCGCGCCGACCAGACTGTAGCTGGTGTGCACCCGCCCGGTCACCTTGTTGATCTGCTGCTGCAGCGCATCGGTATAGGTGGACTTCAGCTTGGCCACCTGTCGCCACTCGACGATCATCCGTGCGATCGGGACGCCATCGCGCTCGAGCCGTTCGAGCTCGCTCTGGTCGGTCGACCAGTCGCCCGACTTGCCCTTGCGCCCGCCCTTCAGGCCGAGCTTGTCGAACAGCACCTCGCCGAGCTGCTTGGGGCTGCCGATGGTGAAGGGCCCGCCCGCTTCGGCATGGATCTCCGCCTCCAGCCGCGCCATGTCCTGCGCGAACGTGCCGGACAGGCGCGACAGAACATCGCGGTCGACCATGATGCCGCACCGTTCCATGCGGCAGATCGCGGCGACGACCGGGCGGTCGACCATCTCGTAGACGCGCGTGCCGCCCTCCTGCCACAGCCGGTGCTTGAGCAATTGCCACAAGCGCAGCGTCACCTCGGCATCTTCGGCAGCATAGTGGGTGGCGAGATCGAGCGGCACTTCGGCGAAGCTGATCTGCGCCCTGCCGGTGCCGCACACGTCCTTGAACGCGATGCAGTCATGGTCGAGGTGCAGCTTGGCGAGTTCGTCCATGCCATGGCCATGTGCGCCGGCATCGAGCGCAAAGCTCATCACCAGCGTGTCGTCGAACGGCGCGATGTGGACGCCATGCTGCGCCAGCACCGCCATGTCATATTTGAGATTGTGGCCGATCTTGAGCACCGCATCGTCGGCGAGCAGCGGGCGCAGCGCGTCGAGCGCCTGCGTCATGTCGAGCTGCTGCGGGCGTTCGGAGAGCAAATCGTGTCCGCCATGGCCGAGCGGGATGTAGCAGCCATTGCCCGGCGCAGTGCACAGCGACACGCCGACCAGCGCGCCGGTGATGCAATCGAGGCAATCGGTCTCGGTATCGACCGCGAGGACCCCGACCCGGTATGCCTCGGCGATCCAGCGTTCGAGCGCGGCCATCGTCGTCACCGTCTCATAGACGCTGCGGTCGATCGGCGGGTGGCTGGGCAGGGCCGGCGCAGCCGGAGCGATGGCCGTTGCCTTGGGCTGCCATGCCTCGCCCAGCACCCCGCCCGACTGTGCGGCGGAGCGATTGGCTGGCGCAGCGCTACCACCGCCGACCCGCGCGGCCATGCTCTTGAAGCCATGCTCCATCAGGAAGGCGTGCAGCGGCTCGGGCGGGATGCCATCGAGCTTGAGCGAATCCAGCGTGTCGGGCAGCGGGCAATCGCGGCACAGTTCGACCAGCTGGCGCGACAGGCGCGCCATTTCCGCCTGCTCGATCAGGCTGTCGCGCAGCTTGCCGGCCTTCATCTCCGGCGCGGCGGCGAGCGCGCCTTCCAGGCTGCCATGCTCGACGATCAGCTTGGTCGCAGTCTTGGGGCCGATGCCGCGGATGCCGGGGACATTGTCGACCGCATCGCCCATCAGCGCCAGCACGTCACCGACCAGTTCCGGCCCGACCCCGAATTTCTCGAACACCGCCTCCGGCCCCAGCCGCACATTCTTCATCGTGTCGAGCATGTCGACCTTGGGGGCGACGCCGTCGGGGGTGACGAGCTGCATCAGATCCTTGTCGGAACTGACGATGGTGACATCCCACCCCTGCGCGGTCGCGGCGACGGCGTAGCTCGCGATCAGATCGTCGGCCTCATAGCCTTCCATCTCGATGCACGGCAGCGAGAAGGCGCGGGTGGCATCCCGGATCAGCGGGAATTGCGGGCGCAGGTCCTCCGGCGGCTCGGGCCGGTTGGCCTTGTACTGGTCGTACAACGCGTTGCGGAACGACTGCGACGAATGATCGAGGATCACCGCCAGATGCGTCGGCCCCTCCGCCTTGTCGAGCCCGTCCGCCAGCTTCCACAACATCGCCGTATAGCCATAGACCGCCCCGACCGGGGTGCCCTGCGGGTTGGTGAGCGGCGGGAGGCGGTGATAGGCCCGGAAGATATAGCTGGAGCCGTCGACGAGGTAGAGGTGGTTGCGCGCCATGCGGGCGGGATAGCAGGGGGTGACGGGGCGGGGAAGGGTGGCAATATTCGACCCTCTGACTTGACTAAACGCCCCTCCCCCCGCCATGCGCTCGCGCATGAACGCACCTGCACATATTCGCATCACCCTGCCCGATGGTTCCGTCCGCGAAGTGCCAAGCGGGACTACCCCGGGGGATATTGCGGCGGCGATCGGGCCCGGCCTTGCCAAGGCGGCGATTGCGGCGCGGGTGGACGGCGAGCTGGTCGATATCTTCCGTCCGTTGGAGGCCGATGCATCGCTCTCGCTGGTAACGGCGCGCGACGAGGCGGATGCGCTGGATCTGGCGCGGCACGATTTCGCGCACATCATGGCCGAGGCGGTGCAGTCGCTCTATCCGGGCACGCAGATCACCTTCGGTCCGTCCACCGACGACGGTTTCTACTATGACTTCGCCCCGGCACCCGATCGCGGCCCGTTCACCGACGAGGATCTGCCCGCAATCGAGGCGGAAATGCGCCGCATCATCGCCGCAGACCAGCCGCTGCGCCGCGAGGTGTGGAGCCGCGCCGACCTGATCGCGCGCTGGCAGGCGCAGGGCGAATCGTTCAAGGCGGAGTGGGCCGCCGAACTGCCCGAGGGCGAGGAGCTGAGTGTCTATTGGTCCGGTGACCAGTGGATGGACATGTGCCGCGGCCCGCACCTCGCCTCGACCGGCAAGCTCGATCCTGCGGCGTTCAAGCTGATGCGCGTCTCCGGCGCCTATTGGCGCGGCGACCAGAAGAATGCGCAGCTTTCCCGCATCTACGGCACCGGCTGGCTCAACAAGAAACAGCTCGACGCACATCTTACCCGGCTGGAGGAAGCGGCCAAGCGCGACCATCGCCGGCTGGGGCAGGAGATGGACCTGTTCCACCTCCAGTCCGAAGCACAAGGCTCGGTGTTCTGGCATCCCAAGGGCTATGTCATCTACCGCGCGCTCGAGGACTATATGCGCCGGGCGATCAAGGCCGCGGGCTATGACGAGATCAAGACCCCGCAGTTGATGGACGTGCGCCAGTGGGAGCAATCGGGCCACTGGGGCAAATATGCCGAGAATATGTTTGCGGTGCCCGACATCGTCCCCGATGGCGAGGGCGCGCCCTCAGTCGCCGCCGACGCCGACTGGATGGCGATGAAGCCGATGAACTGCCCGGCGCACATCATGGTGTTCCGCCAGGGCATCAAATCCTACCGCGACCTGCCGCTGCGTTTCTACGAAAATGGCTGCTGCCACCGCAACGAGGCGCATGGCGCGCTGCACGGCATCATGCGCGTACGTCAGTTTACTCAGGATGATGCGCACATCTTCTGCCGCGAAGACCAGATCGTCGACGAGGTGCGGGCCTTCTGCGCGCTGGTCGACCGCATCTACAGGGACTTCGGCTTTACCTATGCGATCAAGCTGGCGCTGCGCCCCGAAAAGCGTTTCGGCAGCGATGCCGACTGGGACAAGGCGGAGAGCGAGCTGCGCGACGCGGTGACCGCCGCCGGGCTTGCCACGTCCGAATTCGGCTGGGAGGAACTGCCCGGCGAAGGCGCTTTCTATGCGCCCAAGCTGGAATGGCATCTGACCGACGCGATCGGCCGCACCTGGCAGGTCGGCACGCTGCAATCGGACCGGGTGCTGCCCGAACGGCTCGACGCCAGCTATGTCGGAGAGGATGGCGCACGCCACCGCCCGGTGATGCTACATCGCGCGATCTTCGGCACCTATGAACGCTTCATCGGCATCCTGATCGAGGAATATGCCGGTCGCTTCCCGACCTGGCTCGCACCCGTGCAGGCGGTGGTGGCGACCATCGTCTCCGACGCCGACGATTATGCGCGCGAGGTGGCTGCAAAGCTGGAAGCCGCCGGCATCCGCGTCGAGGCCGATCTCAGGAACGAGAAGATCAACTACAAGGTGCGCGAACATTCGCTGCAAAAGGTCCCCCACCTGCTGGTGGTGGGCAAGCGCGAGGCCGAGGAAGGCAAGGTGGCCATCCGCACGCTGGGCAGCGAGGGGCAACGCATCATGTCGGTCGACGAAGCGCTGGCGATGCTGCGCGCAGAGGCGACGCCGCCGGATCTGCGGGGGTGAGCATCGCTTTCTGGTGACGGAGCGAGGTCATTACAACGAAAATGGGGGGTAAGAGGCATGTTGATCTGGGGTTCGGGCGGCAAGATCGTTGCCACCGGTGAGAGCGCAACAGCCTATTGCGACCTGTGCAAGGAACGGCGGAGCTTCACCTATTTTGTCAGCTATACGGTGCGGCATATCTGGTATCTGATCCGCTGGTCTACCGGCCTGCGCTGGCATCGGCGGTGCGGTACCTGTCACAATATGTTCGACATGGATCCGCCGACGGCTACCGATCTGCTGTCCGGCGAACCCGCCAAGCGCAAGAGTCCTATCCCGGCCTTTGACCGCTGGGGGTGGGCATTCGCGCTGGGCGGTCTGGCATTGCTCATCGGCCTGGGCGCCATCGCCAGCAATCAGGACAAGGCGGAAGAGGCCGAGTTGGTTGCGAACCCGCAACGGGGCGATCTCTACGAGGTGGCGGTCGACCGTTTCCTGCCGGGTGCGGAAAGCCAGAGCGTCGGATCGGACTATGGCGTTGTACGCGTCGAACGCGTGAGCGGCGGGACAGTAACATTGGCGCTGCCGCGCATGGTATATAGCCGGATGCGCGGGACGAGCGAAGACATTCGAAACGGCGATGCCCGAGCCGATAGCTATTATGACGGCACCATCGATCTGCCGCTGAGCACGATCCAGGCGCGCCACGCCGACGGCAGTATTAGAGACGTCGTGCGTTAGCGGCAGAGAACAGGGCATATCGGGCGAAGAGGTGCACGCGATGTTGCGCACCGTCGCCCGGCATTCTGGGTCCGCGAGGGGAAGAACCCGGTTCGACGCAAACATGCAATTCTGTGCGCCGCCCGATGTGTGGCTGGTGACTTTGGGGCCTGTCGGCGCTAATCCCTCTCGCCGACAGTAGACGGAGAGAAAGATGCGCACCATCATCATTGCCGGATTGCCGATGCTTCTGGCGCTGACCGCCTGCGGCGCGGCGGCAGACAGCTTCAATGCGGTGGGCGAGGAGATGGAGGCGCAGGCAGCGGCCGATGCCAAGCGTGCGGCCTATACGCCCGCGCAGGCCGCTTATGCTGCCGCCAATGACCGGATGCACGCCGGCATGGGCGCGGACATTCCGGTTGATCCCGACGTCGCCTTCATGCGCGGCATGATCCCGCACCATCAGGGCGCGGTCGATATGGCGCGGGTGGTGCTGGAGCATGGCGACGATCCCGAAGCCAAGGCGCTGGCCGAGCGGGTGATCGCGGCGCAGGAAGCCGAGATTGCCGAGATGGAGGCCTGGCTGGATCGCAAGGACGAGGCGGCGCCTGCTCCTGCGAGCGATGCTGGTGCGGTCGATCACAAGGCGATGGGCCATTAGGGCTGCGGCCACTGCGGCACCGGTTCCAGCTACGCGCAGGGCCACAGGCGTGGCGGCAGCGCAACAGGGGCGGCGCGATTTGCGGCGGGCCCCCTCGCACAAGCTTTGCCCTTTCCCCATATTGCATTATGTAAGCGATGAGATCGCCCAGAGTTCAACCATGCAGGAGTCACTCCTATACCACCGCCACCCGTTCGCCGTCCGATGATGTCCGCCCCGCCCCGTGGCGGCCCGCGTTTCAACCATTTCATCACCGTCCCCAAGGTCCGCGTCATCGACGATGAAGGCGAGAATCTGGGCGTGATGCTGACCGCCGAAGCTATCGAGGCGGCTGCCGACGTCGGACTGGATCTGGTGGAAGTGTCTCCCAACGCCGATCCGCCGGTGTGCAAATTCCTCGATATCGGCAAATACAAGTACGAAGCCCAGAAAAAGGCGAACATCGCCCGCAAGACCCAGAAGACGCAGGAGATCAAGGAGATCAAGATGCGTCCCAACATCGATGATCACGACTTCGACACCAAGATGAAGAAGGTCATCGATTTTCTGGAGGAAGGCGACAAGGTCAAGCTGACCATGCGTTTCCGCGGGCGAGAGATGTCCCACTTGGAGCTCGGCCTTGCCGTGCTCAAGCGCGTCGCCGAGCAGACCGAAACCATCGCCAAGATCGAGGCGCACCCGCGCACCGAGGGCCGTCAGATGCTGATGGTCATCGCGCCCAAATAAGCGTCGTCATCGCAAGGACAGACAAACACCCAGGGGGGGCTTCCTCCCTGGGTGTTTTCGTTCGTCGACAATGCGGCGGGGCGTGCGCGGCGCTCATGGCGCCCAGCGGTTGCTCACCAGCTGCGGATAGAAGCGCTGCAGCGCCGCCAGCTTCGGCGCGTCCCATGCGCGGATATAGCCATGGTTGGGGTTCAGCCGCATGAAATCCTGGTGATAGGCCTCGGCCGGATAGAAGGTGCGCGGTTCTTCGATGCGGGTGACGATCGGCGCGTCGAAATGGCGGCCGCGTGTCAGTTGGGCGATGTAGGCGCTGGCGACCCGGCGCTGGTTCGCGTTCACCGGCACGATGGCGCTGCGATACTGGGTGCCATGATCGGGACCCTGATAGTTGAGCGTGGTCGGGTCCATGCCGACCGAGAACAGGACGCGCAGCAAGGTGCCGTAGCTGACGACGCGCGGATCGTAGGTGACGCGCACCGATTCGGCATGGCCGGTGGTACCGGTGCCGATCTGGCTGTAAGTGGCGGTCGCCGCCGTTCCGCCATGGTAGCCGGATTCGACCCGCGTCACGCCGCGGACGCGGCTGAACACGCCTTCGATGCCCCAGAAACAGCCGCCCGCAAAGATGGCCGTGGCGCTGGTGCGCCCATCGGCCGGATCGAGCGTCGGCGCGGGCAGGCGGACCGGCTCTTCGGCGGCAACCATCACCGGTGTGACGGTGAACATCGTCCCGATCACCGCCGTGGCGAGACCGCCGGCAGCAACCACCGACAGCAGTCGCCGCATCATCGCGACACCTCGGCGGCCTGCGCCGTGCCATCGTGCGAAACGATATTGGTCAAGCCGATTGCCACCGAGCCCAGCATGAAGCCGGCCAGAATCAGCAGCGTCGGTTCGGAACGGAAGAGACGGAACATGGGGGGTGTCCTGATCGATTGGCTTGGTCATGCCGCTCTATTCGCTGCCGCGCGCCTGTCAGTGACAGGTCGCACAGCAGCAGGAGCATTTTTCTTTTTTCGACCGTTCAAGCTGAGCGAGGCGTGAATGGCGCCGCCGTCAGCCCTTCAGCGCGGCACACGCGCGCTGGATGCGCCGGCAGGCTTCCTCGAGAATGTCGAGCGAGGTCGCATAGCTGATGCGGAACGCGGGCGAGAGGCCGAAGGCATGGCCGGGCACCGCTGCGACGCGGGCGCTGTCCACGAAATAGTCGATCAGCGCCGAATCGCTGTCGATCAGCGTGCCATCGGGTGTGGTCTTGCCCATGCAGCCCGACGCATCGGGATAGACATAAAAGGCGCCTTCCGGCGTCGGGCAATCGAGCCCCGGCGCGTCGTTGAGCATCGCCACCACCGTGTCGCGCCGCTGCTGGAAGGCGATGTTGCGCTCTTCCAGAAAATCCTGCGGACCGTTGAGCGCCGCAGTGGCCGCCGCCTGCGCGATCGAGCAGGGGTTGGAGGTCGACTGCGACTGCAGCTTGGCCATTGCCTTGATGATCCACTGCGGGCCGCCGGCAAAGCCGATGCGCCAGCCGGTCATGGCAAAGGCCTTTGAGCAGCCGTTGACCGTCAGCGTGCGCTCGTAAAGGTCGGGGCACACCTCGGCGATGGTGGCAAAGGGCGTGTCGGCGTACCAGACATGCTCGTACATGTCGTCGGTCAGGATCAGCACCTGGGGGTGACGGCGCAGCACCTCGCCCAGCGCGGCAAGCTCGCTGGCGCTGTAGGCGGCCCCGGTCGGGTTCGAGGGCGAGTTGAGGACCAGCCAGCGCGTCGCCGGCGTGATCGCGGCCTCGAGCTGTTCCGGGCTGATCTTGTAACCCTGACGCGCGCCGGCCGCGATGAACACCGGCGTGCCGCCTGCATAAGCGACGATATCGGGATAGCTTACCCAGTAAGGCGCGGGGATGATCACCTCGTCACCGGCATCGACGGTGGCGCACAGCGCATTGAACAGCGTGTGCTTGCCGCCGACGCTGACGATCACCTGATCGGTCGAATAGGTCAGCCGGTTGTCGCGCAGGAACTTCGCCGCAACGGCTGCGCGCAGCTCCGGGGTGCCACCGACATCGGTATATTTGGTCTTGCCGGAACGGATGGCGGCAATCGCCGCTTCCTTGACGAAATCGGGGGTGTCGAAATCGGGCTCGCCCGCCGACAGGCCGATGATGTCGATGCCCGCCCGCTTCAGTTCGCCGACGCGCTGGGTCATCGCCAGCGTGGCAGAGGGCTGGATGCGGTTCACGGCGGTCGACAGGCGGGTCATCGGCAAAGGTCCTCAGGGGCGCGCCCGCAAGCACAGGCCGGGCGCTGCAACGCGGCGGGCCTTACCGGCGATGATGCAATGCAGCAAGCGTGAGCGGGGCCATTCTCACAACAAAGTTGCGGGAATCAGGTCGCGCAGGGAATTGCCGATCAGGAAGCCGCCCGCCAGATCCTCGCGCCGCACCTCGTGCTCGACCGCGCGGCCTTGCGCGATCAACTCGGCGCGAAGCACCCCTGCCTGCAAGCCGCGCGCCAGCGGCGGCGTCAGCAGCATGCCATCGCGCTCGACGAACAGGGTGGTGAAACTGCCCTCGGTCAGGAAGCCGTCGCTATCCTCGAATAGAGTCTCGAACGCGGCCGATCGGATGCGCGCGCTATCGTAAAAGGCGCGGTCGCTGGTCTTGTGGCGCAGCCGGAAATCGGCCGAAGTGACCGGCAGGCGCACGATTGCGACCGGTACCGGCGCGTCCGGCATCGGCGGCAGCGGGTCAAGCGCGACGGCGATGTTGCCGGCGGGCGAGAGGCGCAGGCGAATGCGCGCCGGGGTCTTCTGCCGGAAGCTCGCCTGTTGCAGCCGGTTGCGGATCAAATGGCGGTCGAAGGCGAACCCGAAGGTGCGGGCGCTCGTCCCCAGCCGTTCGAGATGGTGGTCGAGCCGTATGACGCCATCGAGCGGATCGAAGCGCATCGTCTCGATGAGGTCGAAGCTGTCGCGGCCCACGCGGATATATTCCCCCTTGGCCAGGCATTCCTGCCATTCCGCCGCCGCATTGCTGTCCGCGACGATGCCTGAGCCCAGCCCCACGGTGGCGCAACCCGCGCCGTCGCGCAACGCCAGCGTGCGAATGGCGACGTTGAACGCCGCTTCACCGCCCGGTGCGATGAAGCCGATCGACCCGGTATAAGCGCCGCGCCGTGCCTGCTCCAGCCGGTCGATGATCGCCATCGCGCTCAGTTTCGGCGCGCCGGTGATCGATCCGCACGGGAAGATGGCCGACAGGATTGTGCCGATGCCGGTTCCTTCGGGGATCGTCGCCGAAATGTCGGACACCATCTGGTGGATGGTCGGATAGCTCTCGACCCGGAACAGTGCCGGCACCGCCACGCTGCCGGGTGCGGCGACGCGCGACAGATCGTTGCGGATCAGATCGACGATCATCAGATTCTCGGCGCGTTGCTTGGGGTCGCCGGCGAGGCCGGCCTGCGCGGCCGTGTCGGCGACGGGATCGGGCAGCCGGGCGGCGGTGCCCTTCATCGGCCGGGCGACGATATGCCCTTCACGCAGGGAAAAGAACAGCTCGGGGGACAGCGACAGCAGCCAGTGCGTTCCCGTCCACACCACTCCGCCATAGCCCGCCCGGGCGGAGGTGCGCAGCCGCCGGTAGACGGCGAGCGGATCGCCGGCGATAGCCACCGATGCGGCAAAGGTGACATTGGCCTGATAGATGTCGCCAGCGCGGATATGCTCCAGCACCTCCTCGATCATCCCGGCATAGTCGGCAAAACCGATGTGCGGTTCGGGCATGCCGACCCATGCACCGGCAGGGTCGGGCAGCAATCGAGGCACGGCATCCGATGGCAGCCGCTCGCACCGGGCAAAGCGTGCGAACCAGGCCAGCGGCCAGCCATCGGGCAGCGGTGCCGCCAGCGGGGCCAGCTTGGCATCGAGCGCATGGCCGGCCTCATAGGCAAGAAAGCCGGCGGCGTGCGCACCGTCCGCCTGCCACCGGTCGAGCGTGGCGAGCAACGCGGGCAGTTCGTCGGGCTGCAATGCGACAGCGATGTCGAGCGGATCGCACAACAGCCGCGCATCGACGGCACCCTCCACCCGCGCATCGTCGAGCAGCACGAACGGCTGCGAAGCGTGAATCGAAGAGGCCATGGTCTCTAACCCTTCGTCACTTCCGCGCAGGCGGGAATCCAGCTGTTGGTGGTGCCAGATTGCACCGACGGGCGATGGATCCCCGCCTTCGCGGGGCTGACGACTGAAAGTATCGCGGCACCGCCAAAAGCGTGATGCACTATTGTTGGCGCAGCACGCGAACGGCCGGTCGGTCGTTGATGTTGGCCAGATAGCTGCCCAGCGTGCCGCGCCGGATGGTGATCGTCATCCCCACCTGCGGCCGCCGCCCGCGCGGGGGGTCGGTCTGCAGCCAGCGCTGCTCGTTGGCGAGGGTGAAGACGAACTTGCCCTCGCTGTTGGTGGCGATGCCGGTGATCGTCGAATCGATCTGGGTGACCGCCTCTGCCTCTTCCTCATCGTCGTCGCCGCCACCGAAGATGTTGAGGTTGCCCAGGCTGAAGCCGAACAGACCACGCCGTGTCTCGCGCACCGCCTCGCGGTCGACGATCCGGATGTCCCGCGCGCCCTCGGCGGTTTCCATGGCGGCGACCTGCCGGTCGTAACAGGCAAGCCGCTCGTTGGGGTCGGTGATGCTGCGGCAGTCGTAAAGCTGCTGGATCAGCGGCACCCGGCGCGGGGCGTCGTCATCGTCCTGGGCCGTCGCGGGGCTGGCAATGAGGATTGCGGCCAGAAGAGCAGCAGTGAAGCGGGCCATGACAATGATCTCCCTTTTGGCGCGGTCATAACTCGTAGCCCTGAGCTTGTCGAAGGGCGTTTCGCGTAACTGCCTGACGCCCTTCGACAAGCTCAGGGCTACGGGATTTTCCCGTGGTGTGCTGGGGCTAGACGCCCGCGCTACAGGCTGGCAACAGGCACCGCATTTCAGGGGCGAGAGAGACCCCGGCACACGCAAGGAACATGGAAATGGCGGGCATGGGCAGTTTCGACTGGGCGGATCCCTTTCTGCTGGAGGACCAGCTGAGCGAAGAGGAGCGGATGATCCGCGATGCCGCGCACGGTTTTGCGCAGGAGGAATTGCAACCGCGTGTGATCAAGGCGTTCCGGGAGGAAGTCGACGCGCCCGAACTGTTCCCGCTGATGGGCCAGGCCGGGCTGCTCGGTGCCACCATTCCTGAAAGCTATGGCGGTGCCGGCGCCAGCTATGTCGCCTATGGCCTGATCGCGCGCGAGATCGAGCGCGTCGATTCGGGTTATCGGTCAATGGCCTCGGTGCAGTCCAGCCTCGTCATGTATCCCATCCATGCCTATGGCTCGGAGGAACAGCGCCGCAAATATCTGCCCGGCCTCGCCGCCGGCACGCTGATCGGCTGCTTCGGCCTGACCGAGCCCGATGCGGGCAGCGATCCCGCCGGCATGCGCACCGTCGCGCGGCGGGTCGAGGGCGGCTATGTGCTCAATGGCAGCAAGACCTGGATTTCCAATGCGCCCTTCGCAGACGTCTTCGTTGTCTGGGCCAAGAGCGAGGCGCACGGCGGCGGCATTCGCGGCTTTGTGCTGGAAAAGGGGATGAAGGGGCTGTCCGCACCCAAGATCGAGGGCAAGCTGAGCCTGCGCGCTTCGACCACCGGCATGATCGTGATGGACGATGTCGAAGTGGGTGAAGAGGCGCTGCTGCCGGATGTGCAGGGGCTAAAGGGCCCGTTCGGCTGCCTCAACCGCGCGCGCTACGGCATCAGCTGGGGTGCGCTGGGTGCGGCGGAATTCTGCATGCACGCGGCGCGGCAATATGGGCTCGACCGCCACCAGTTCGGCAAGCCGCTCGCTGCCAACCAGCTTTACCAGAAAAAGCTGGCGGACATGCTGACCGACATCGCGCTCGGCCTGCAAGCGTCGCTGCGCGTCGGCCGGTTGATGGATGAAGGCCGCTTCCATCCGGACATGATCTCGATCGTCAAGCGCAACAATGTCGGCAAGGCGCTAGATATCGCCCGTGCCGCGCGCGACATGCATGGCGGTAACGGCATTTCGGAAGAATATCAGGTGATCCGCCACATGGTGAATCTGGAAACGGTCAACACCTATGAGGGCGCGCATGATGTCCACGCACTGATCCTCGGTCGGGCGGTGACCGGGATTGCCGCGTTCTGATGCTGAATCCATGCTTCACTCCGTCATTGCGAGCGCAGCGAGACAATCCAGGGTCGGCGCAAACCGCCCTGAATTGTCTCGCTGCGCTCGCAATGACGAGGGAGCAATGAGGGTGTCTTTCGACATGCAGCCGACTTTGGTCGGCCCGACGGTGACGCTGTCGCCGACCGTCGAAGCCGACTGGCCCGAACAGTTCGCGGTCGCTGCCGACCGCGAACTGTGGGCCGGGCACCCCGCTTCGGACCGCTGGCAGGAGCCGGTTTTCCGCGCCTATTTCGAGGATAATTTGTCGAGCGGCGGTGCGCTCACCATCCGCACCAACGATGGCGGCCGGGTGATCGGCCACAGCCGCTTCGATGCGCGCAAGGTCGAGCCCGGAGAGATAGAGATCGGCGGGACCTTCCTTGCCCGCAGCCACTGGGGCGGCGCCACCAACCGCGAGGTCAAGACGCTGATGATCGCGCACGCGCTCGCGCATTTCGACCGGGTGGTCTTCTACATCGGCGAGGACAATCTGCGCTCGCGGCGTGCGATGGAAAAGATCGGCGGACGGCTGATCGAAGGTCGCATCGAGCGCTTTGCGATGGCCGGCGTGGTGCGCGACCATCTGGTCTATGCCATCGAGGCACCACTGGCATGACCGACCCCCGCACCCCGCTCGCCGGTATCAAGGTGCTCGAACTCGCCCGTATCCTCGCCGGACCCTGGGCGGGGCAGCTGCTGGCCGATCTGGGCGCGGAAGTCATCAAGGTCGAAAGCCCGGCGGGGGACGATACCCGCACCTGGGGGCCGCCCTTTGTCGACAATCCGGACGGCAGCCGCGACAGCGCCTATTTTCATGGCTGCAACCGCGGCAAGAAAACCATCATCGCCGATTTCACCAATGCTGACGACATCGCCCGCGTCACGGCGCTGGCGGCCGACGCCGATGTCCTCATCGAGAATTTCAAGCTCGGCGGGCTTGCCAAATATGGCCTCGATTATGCGAGCCTGTCCGCGCGCAACCCGGGCCTCATCTATTGCTCGATCACCGGCTTCGGGCAGGATGGCCCCTATGCCCCGCGCCCTGGCTACGACTTTGTCGTGCAGGGCATGTCCGGCCTTATGGACCTGACCGGCGACCCATCAGGCGAGCCGCAGAAGGTTGGCGTTGCCTTTGCCGACGTCTTCACCGGCATGTATGCGACGGTGGCTATCCAGGCTGCGCTGCTGATGCGCACCCGCACCGGCACCGGCCAGCATATCGACATGGCGCTGCTCGACGTGATGACCGGGGTGCTCGCCAACCAGGCGATGAACGCGCTGTTCGGTGCGCATCCGACGCGGATGGGCAATGCCCACCCCAATGTAGCGCCTTATGCGGTGTTCCCGGTCAGCGACGGCTGGTTCATTCTCGCCGTCGGCAACGACAGCCAGTTCCGAAGCTGCTGCGACGTGCTGGGGCTCGCGGCAGAGCGGGACGATCCGCGCTATGCCACCAACGGCGGGCGCATCGAGCATCGGGCGTCGCTGACGGACGCCATCGCCGCTGCCACCCGCCAGTGGAAGCGCGACGAGCTGCTTGCCGCGCTGGAGGCGGCCAATGTGCCCGCCGGTCCCATCAACACGGTCAACCAGGCGCTGGCCGATCCGCATCTGGTGGCGCGTGGCATGGTGGTGGAAAGCATCGCTGCCGATGGCCGCCGCTTCCCCGGTATGCGCGCACCGATCCGTTTTTCCGACGCGACGCTGGCCGAAGGGCGCGCTGCGCCGGTGCTGGGTTGCGACGATGCCACAGTGACCGGTTTTTCGTCCACGTGACGTTGCACTGACACAATGTCGCGCCCATAGGTAGACAATGCTGTCGCAGAAAACCCGCTACACGATCCGCGCGCTCCAGCATCTCGCCGATCATTATGGCGAGGGGCCGATCCAGCTTACCGCGATAGCAGAAAAGCAGAATATCCCGGCCAAGTTCCTGACCGTCATTCTCTCCGAGATGGCGCGCGCGGGCATCGTCGCGTCGATGCGCGGGCGCGATGGCGGGTATTGGCTCGGCGTGCCGCCGGTCGATGTGCGCTATGGCGACATTGTCCGTTTGACGCGTGGATCGCTGGCCCTGGTGCCCTGCGCCAGCCGCTTTGCCAGCGAAACCTGCAAGAACTGCCTGCCCGAAGAAGAATGCCGGCTGCGGTCGCTGATGCTGCTGGTGCGCGACGAAACCGCAGCGGTGCTCGACCGGCTGACTCTGGCCGATCCGATCGCCATCGCCGACGACTGACCGGCCGTTTCCGGCAACGTGACAAACATCACGTCCGATTGCTGGTGCATCGTCTATGCGTAGGCTCGAGTGAGCGAGGGAGGTGGCCATGTCGCTGCAAAAGAAATTCGATAGCGCCTTGAGGAATGCCATCGGAGCAAGGGCGGTCTGGTTGCCGGGCTCTCCGATCACCGTCGGGGATATCCTGGTCCGCCGCGATGGTGGCTTCAGCGAAGGCGGGTCGCTGGCCGATTTCGGCATCGAGCCCCGGATTGCCGCCCATGCGCCGATCAACGGAGTCAATCTGCGCTCGACCAAAACGCGACAGTCGATATTTCAGCTCGGTGCGGAAGTGACCAATATCGAGGCAATTGCCGAGGATATCGAGGCCAAGGTGAAATATGAATTCAATGGCGAAACCGAATTCATTGCCAAGACGCCGAAACTAACCGGCGACTCAATCCAGAACATGATCGCCATCGCCGCCCAGTTGGCAGGCGACTCCCGCTGGAAGCACGATAAGTATTTCATTGTCGAGCAGAGTCTGGGCGCCGAAGACTGGAGCTTCATCGGCACCGACAAGGCCAGCAGAAACTTCGAGTTCAGCGGCAAGGGCAGTGCCATCAAGCAATTCCTGACCGTCGGTGCCAGTCTCGGTTTGTCGAAAACCACCAACGTGACGCTCGATCTGTCCGGGGTCACCGGGAACATCGGCATGAAGCTGGTGCGCATCAGGAAGGACGGCACGCTCAATCACGGCAACTGATCGGCTGCTTTGGCGCAGGGTGGTGTCAGAGCCCGAGCAGCCCGCGCCGCTTGCGTTCGGCATCCTCGCGTTCGAGCAGTTCCATCGGCACGTGGATGGTCTTGATGGCGAGCCGCACCTCGAGGAGGAAGGCGACCAGCCCGGCCATCAGCAGCAGCATGGCGATGATGAAGGCGGCGGCAATCGGCACGCCCAGTCCGTCGCGTCCGCTGCCGGCAAAGAAGATCATCGCTACCAGTACGCACACCACGATTCCGCAGGCGACGCACAGCGCGATCGACCAGTTGATCACTGTCATCCGCCGGTCGAGCCGACGCAGTTCGGTGACCACCCGTTCATGCTCCAGCCCCTCGGTCTCGGCATGGCGCTGCTGCAGGGTGCGCGCGCGGTCGATGACGCGGGCGAGGCGCCCGGTGATGACGTTGAGGATGCTGCCGGTCGCCACCAGCAGGAAGGCCGGGGCGAGGCTGAGCTGGATGGTTTCCGCGATCATCGCCGATCCGCCGGTGTGCCGGGGTCGATTTCCTCGCTGACGCGCAGGCTCCAGTCATTGCCCGGCACCGGTGCCGCGCCGTCGATGCTGCCTTGCCACAGCCACACCAGCGCCTCGCCGGCCGGTTCGATCAGCCGCACGGTGGCACGGGCATAGCCGTCGCCTTCATAGGCATCGAGCTCGTCGAGCAGCGCCGGATCGTCGAAGGCGAGCAGATCGCCGGCCACCGCGTCCTCTCCGGCGACCAGCCCGGGGTAGCCACCCAGGTCGACGATGCGCCCGGCAATGCGGCACGGGCCGACATGGCGCGTACGCTCGGCCAGGCGAAAGGCGGCGTATGCGCGCCCGCCCGGGCGCAGGGTGCCGTAGACGGCGAGTTGCGTCATGTCAGTCATGAGCCGCGCCATTTCCGCTGCGCCTTAGGCCGCATCCCTCGCGCCCGCGCTGTTCACCCCGCGCGACTGGAACCAGCGCTTGATGTTGCGCGCGGCCTGCCGGATGCGCTGCTCATTCTCGACCATGGCGATGCGGACATGGCCTTCGCCTTCTTCGCCATAGCCGACACCCGCCGCTACCGCGACGCCGGCTTCGGTCAGCAACTGCTTGGAGAACTCAAGGCTGCCCATGTCCTTGAAGGCGGGCGGTAGCGGGGCCCAGGCGAACATCGATGCCTTGGGTGCCGGAATATCCCAGCCGGCGCGGCCGAAGCTTTCGACCAGCACATCGCGGCGCTTGTGGTAGAGCAACCGGTTGGCCTCGACGATATCCTGCGGCCCGTTGAGCGCGGCGCAGGCCGCGGCCTGGATCGGCGTGAACGCACCATAGTCGAGATAGCTTTTGACCCGCGTCAGCGCGGCGATCAGTTGACGGTTGCCGACCGCGAAGCCGACCCGCCAGCCGGCCATCGAAAAGGTCTTGCTGAGCGAGGTGAACTCGACCGCGACATCCTTGGCGCCCGGCACCTGCAGGATCGACGGGGTCGGGTTGCCGTCGAAATAAAGCTCGGAATAGGCCAGATCGGACAGCACCCACACCTTGTTCTCCCGCGCCCAGGCGACCAGCCGCTCGTAGAAGGCGAGGTCGACGGTCTCGGCGGTGGGGTTGGAGGGATAGTTGACGATCAGGATCGACGGGCGCGGCACGGTGTAGGCCATCGCCCGCTCGAGGCTGCGCCAATAGTCCTCATTGGGTGTGGTGGGCACGCTGCGGATGGTGGCCCCGGCGATGATGAAGCCGAAGGTGTGGATGGGATAGCTGGGGTTGGGTGCCAGCACCACGTCGCCCGGCGCGGTGATCGCAGTGGCCAGGCTGGCAAGGCCCTCCTTCGATCCCATGGTCATCACCACCTCGCTGTCGGGGTCGAGATCGACCCCGAAGCGGCGCTGGTAATAGGCCGCCTGCGCCTTGCGGATGCCGGGAATGCCCTTGGACGCGGAATAGCCATGCGCATCGGGTTTCATCGCCACTTCGCACAGCTTCTCGATGACGTGCGGCGGCGGGGGCAGATCGGGATTGCCCATGCCCAGATCGATGATGTCCTCTCCCGCAGCCCGCGCGGCGGCCCGCATCGCATTGACTTCAGCGATGACATAGGGCGGCAGGCGCTTCATGCGGTAGAATTCGTCGGACATTTTTCCCTCTGACCTTCCCCCAGCGCAGGCGCTGGCGGCAGTTTTCCTCTGACCTTCCCCCAGCGCAGGCGCTGGCGGCTGGTATGTTCGCCCTTGGCTGACTGTAGCGTCAGCGGCGGGGCCCTGACCGGGATTGGTCAGGTACCGGGGCTATACGCCGGAATTGCGCCAGCACAAATCCTCCCCGCCAACGCCAGGGCGACGAGCCTCAATCCTCGTCGTCGTCCCAGTCGTCGTCTTCGTCGTCCCAATCATCGTCGTCGTCATCATCGTCGATGTGACGCTGGCCTTCGGTGACGTCGGGTTCCAGCTCGCGGAAGAAGGGCTTGAGGTCGATTGCCTGGTTGACCGCGCGCTTGAGTTCGGCGGACATCGTCCCGGGAAGGGCGGCGGCCTCGACGCGGATGCCGCGGCGGCGCAATTTGGTGGCGAGGTAGGAGAAATCGCCGTCCCCGGTGACGAGCACGACCACGTCCGGCCGCGCCTCGATGGAAAATTCCAGCGCGTCCATTGCCATCAGCATGTCGATGTTGGCGCCGAAGCGCGGCGGCTCGTAGCCGAACAGCTGCTTGCCGCGCCAGGCGATGACCATGATGCCATGGTTCTCCAGCGCCATCCGCAAGCGGTGCTTGCTGTCATAGGCGCGGGCCCAGTTCTCGGGCATGTCGTCAGGTCGCCGTTCGGGAGGGAGGCCCAGATAGACGACCATCTCGACAATCTGCCGCCGCCCGCCGTCGCGCAGCCAGTTGCGCAATGCGACGATGTCTGGGCGGTAGCCTGCGGCCCTCGCGCCTTTCTGGAAATTGGCTTCGTCGACGAAAATCAGCGTGCGCATGACAATGGCTCCTGAGGACAATCACGTAGGAAAGATCCCCAGAATGGCGCGGCCAGCGCCAAATGAAAAGAGGGCAGTCCCCCCCCCGGTGCTCAGGCCTGCAATTCGACGTCCCAGTAGAGCCAGTCGACCCAGCTATCGTGCAGATAGTTGGGCGGGAAGCGCCGTCCATGGTCCTGCAACTGCCAGCTGGTCGGCCGGTAGGGCGTCTCGTGCAGATGCATATGCGCCTGCTTGGGCGTGCGGCCGCCCTTCTTGAGATTGCAGGGCGAGCAGGCCGTGGTGACGTTTTCCCAAGTGGTCCGGCCGTTGAGGCGGCGGGGCACGACATGGTCGAACGTCAGATCCTTGTGGCTGCCGCAATATTGGCACTGGAAGCGGTCACGCAGGAACAGGTTGAAGCGGGTGAAGGCCGGATATTCGGACGGTTTCACATACTGCCTCAGCGCGATCACCGACGGGATCTTCATGGTCTGCGTCGGCGAATGAATCTCGCGCTGATAGGTGTCGACGATGTCCACCCGATCCAAAAAGACCGCCTTTACGGCGGTCTGCCAGGGCCAGAGGCTCAGCGGGTAGTAAGAGAGCGGCGTATAGTCTGCATTGAGGACCAGCGCCGGGCATTGTTCGGGATGTCGGATGAGGTCAGGATGGAACATGGCCGTCGCGCGCGCTGCCTCCCAGGTGCGTCCTCTTGCGGCGGGAGTGCCACGCCGCTGTGACAGCCTCTTTACAGCGCATCGGGAATCATGACGTCAAGGGGGATTGCGCAGGGCAGGGCACAATATGTTGTAGCCTCAAGTCCCCTTGTGGCGCTTCATGCGGTGAGCGGTAGCGCCGAAGGCTTATGTACGCCCGCCGCCTCATAGCCCAGGACCATTCCGGCCCACCTGTTGCTTCGGGCCAACGCCCAGGTCGCCCCGCAGGCGGCGACCGTGCCCGCCAGAACCAGCATGGCTTCGGCGGCAGCCGGCAGTCCCCGATCGCGCAGGGTGTATACCAGCATCACTATGGCGGTCTGGTGGATGATATAGGCGGGGAACACTGCCTGCGACAGCGGCCGGCGCCAACGATGGTCATGGTTCAGGAACCGGTCGGCCAGCACCGGCAGGATCAGCAGCATCGCCCAGGCAAAGCCGCTGTCGGCGCTTTCGAACAGGATCATTTGCGCATCCGACCACAGCCGCTTGTCCGGCGTGTCGATCTCGATGGCCAGCACGGTAGCGAACAGCACTGCGGCCATCGCGGCGGCGATCGGCAGGCACGCATGCAGCGTCGTCCACAGGCTGCGGTCGCGCGCCAGCACGAAGCCCAGCATGAAGGGCGGGATATAATGCAGATGTCCCAGCCAGTCGTCGAACAGTCCATGGTCGGTGCCGATGGTTGCATCGAGCAACAGCCTTCCGCCGGCCAGTCCCGCTATCGGCAGGGCAAGCAGCAGCGCAGGCCGACGCAGCCAGTCCGGCAGCTGCAACTTGGCACCGAGCGCCAGCAGTGCGACCAGCCCGGCGGTATACAGCCACAGATAGCCGACGAACCACAGATGCTCCCAGTGCGGCAGCGTCTCCCCGGCGCGTTGGCCGAAGCGGAAATAGTCGCCCAGCCAGAAATGGAGGTAGCTGTCGGCATAGCCGTGCCCCGCCACCTGCCGCACCCAGCTTTGCGGCGGCACGATGACCGCGACGGCAAAGATCAGCGGGATCAGCAAGCGGCGGCTGCGCTGCGCCATGAACGCGGCAATGCCATCGAGCCGGGCGAGCAGCATGGCCGATGCATAGCCTGACACCAAAAACAGCAGCATCAGCCGCCATGGCGCGATGGCCTCCATCGCATGGGCCAGCCAGCCGAAGCGATGGTGGCTGTTGATCACCCACGCATGCGGGGAATAGGCCATGGCGACATGATAGCCGATCAGCAGCGCGAACGCGCCGATCCGCAGCCAGTCCAGGCCGAAGTGGCGCTGCCGGGTCATGCCGCTGTCCTGCTCCATCACCGGCTCCTTGCGCCAGCAGGGGGTAAGGAGCGGTTAAGAGCCAGTCTCAGCCGCGCGCGCCGCGCAGGGTGGAAATGGTCGTCCCCGCACTGATGCGCTCGACATCGGTCTTGAGGTGGAGCAGCCTGACGCCGCGTTGCTGCATGGCCTCGGCGAGTGCAGGCGCGAAAGCTGCGGTCGTCTCGACCGTCGCCGCCCACCCGCCGAACGCCCGCGCCAGCACCGCAAAGTCGGGATTGTGCAGCGTGGTGGCGGACAGACGCCCGGGGAACTCGCGTTCCTGATGCATGCGAATGGTGCCGTAGCTGCTGTTGTCGACGACAATCACCAGCATGTCGCAGCCATATTGCACCGCCGTCGCCAGTTCCTGTCCGTTCATCAGGAAGTCGCCATCGCCGGCCAGGGCCACCACCATGCGGTTCGGGTAGCGCTTGGCCGCCGCGACCGCGGCCGGCAGGCCATAACCCATCGCTCCGGCGGTCGGCGCAAGCTGGGTGGTCATCGGCCCATAGACCCAATGACGGTGCCACCAGCCCGAATAATTGCCGGCACCGTTGCACAGGATGCTATCCTCAGGCAGCGCCTCGCGCATTGCCTCCACGCACTGGCCGAGGTCGAGCGGCGTGTCGAAGGGCGTGACCCGGTTCCACGCCTGCCACTCCTCATGGGCGATGGCGCCGGCATCGAAGGGGATGATGTCGTCATCCGGCCACAGTGCCGCCATCTCGGCAAATTCGTGCGGATAGGCGCAGATCGGCAGGTCGGTGCGGTAGACCCGGTTGAGCTCATTGGGGTCGGGGTGGACATGCACCAGCAACTGGTCGGGATGATCGGGGGTGATCAGGCTGTAGCCATCGGTGGTCGCCTCCCCAAGCCGCGCGCCAACGGCGACGATCAGATCGGCCTTGCGGATGCGCTCCAGCAGCTTGGGGTTGGGGCCATAGCCCAGGTTGCCGGCATAGATGGGGCAGCGGTTGTCGAGCGCGTCCTGGCGGCGGAACGCGGCAGCGGTGGGCAGGCCGACGCGGGTCGCAAACAGCCCCCAATAATGCGCGGCGCCAGCCGTCCAGCCAGCCCCGCCGACGATCGCGATCGGGTCGGTCGCATCCTTGAGCAGATTCATGAACACGGCCATGGCCTCGCCGTCGGGGTCCTGCTCGGGCGGGGCAACGCGCGGCCGGTCGCGGGCAACCGCCACGTCGAGCAGCATGTCCTCAGGCAATGCCAGCACCACCGGGCCGGGCCGCCCGGCCATCGCGGTGGCATAGGCGCGCGCGACATATTCGGGGATCCGCTCCGCGCTGTCGATGCGCGCCGCCCATTTGGCTAGCGGCGCAAACATCGCCTGAAAATCGACCTCCTGAAAACCCTCCCGGTCGCGCATCGACCGGTCGACGTCACCGATGAACAGGATCATCGGCTGGCTGTCCTGCATGGCTACATGGACGCCGATGCTGGCATTGGTCGCGCCCGGCCCGCGGGTGACGAAGGCCACGCCCGGCCGCCCGGTCATCGCCCCATCGGCGCAGGCCATGTAGGCGACCCCGCCTTCCTGCCGGCAGACCACCGTCTCGATCGCCGGGACGTCGTGCAACGCATCGAGCACCGCAAGGAAACTTTCCCCGGGCACGGTGAAGATGCGGTCGCATCCCTGAATCAGCAGCTGGTCGACGAGGATGCGGCCGCCGGTGCGCGGCGTGGGGGTGGCTTGGGTCATGACGCTCCCTAACGCGTCGCCGCGCTTGACGGAAGGCATCGGTGCGTCATGCTGGCGCAACGACATGGGGAAAGGGGCGGCGATGGCCGATCGAGCGATGGACCGGGACGATGCGCTGGAGGATTTCGAGCGGCGCATGATCACGCTGCTGGGAGAGACCCGCCGCGTCTATGTCGCGGGCAGCGGCCCGGCCGTGATCGTGATGACCGAGATGACGGGCATCAGCCCGCAGGTCGCCCGCTTCGCGCGCTGGGTGCGCGATGCCGGCTTCACCGTCTACATGCCGCACCTGTTCGGCAAGGACGGGGCGGTGGCGGGCACGCTGCGGGGCATACCGACCTTGATCCGCGGCTGCATCAGCCGGGAATTCCGTGCCTTCGCCAGCAATGCGTCGAGCCCGGTGACCCGCTGGCTGCGCGCCCTGGCGGCGCACGCCCATGCCGAGGCCGGCGGCAAGGGCGTCGGCGCGATCGGCATGTGTTTTACCGGCAATTTTGCCCTGTCGATGATGCTCGAATCCAGCGTCATCGCGCCGGTAATGGCGCAGCCCAGCCTGCCGCTCGGCAACCCCGCCGGCATGCATATCGCGCCCGACGAACTGGCCACGGTCAGGCAGCGGCTCGAAGACGAGGATCTGACGGTGCTGGCCTATCGCTTCGACGGGGACCGGCTGTGCCGCGCTGCCCGGTTCGATGCCTTTGCTGCGGCGCTAGGGGATCGGTTTGTCGGGCGGACCCTGCCCGACAGCGCAGCCAACCCCGATGCGATCATGAAGAACCCGCACTGCGTGGTGACCCATCACCTGATCGATGAGGAAGGCCAGCCGACCCGCATGGCGCGCGACGAGATACTGGATTTTTTCAGGATGCGGCTGGCGGGGTAGCGATCACCGCCACCCCGTCCGATTTCAGGTTATGATCTTGTGCTCAGGCGGCGGCGTCTTCGCCTTCGCTCGCTACCTTGCGCGGGCGGCCGCGACGCTTGGGCGCGGGCGCCTCGCCGTCGACATCATTGGCAGCCGGTGCGGCGGGCACCTCGGCGGCGGTATCGCTGCGCGCCGGCTCGATGCCGATGGCGGGCGGCAATACCGCCAGATCGATACCCATCGGCAGATCGTCGCCGCCGCTCTCTTCGCGATCGCGCCGCGCCGGACGTTCCCGGCGCGACAGGCGCTCGCCCTGTCCGGCATCGTCGCGATTGCCCCGGTCGCGACGCGGCTGCGCCTCAACCCGATTGTCGCGCTGACGGTCTTCACGCGGACGTTCGTCACGGGGACGGTCCTCACGGGGCCGGTCGTCGCGGGGACGATCATCGCGATTGCGGTCCTCGCGCGGGCGCTCATCGCGGTTGCGCTCTTCGCTGCCGCGCTCGTCGCGCCGGGCGTCGCGATTGCCATTTCCATTGCCATCGCGACGTCCGTCGCGGTTGCGGGTGGCGCGGCCGATCATGTCGATATGGTCGAAATCGTCGATGTCTTCGCTCTCGTCGCCGGTTTCGGCCGACTGCGGTTCGCGGTCATCGTCGCGCTCATCCATGCGCGAGCGCTGCTCGTCCTGGCGGGAGCGGGTATCGGCGAGCACGCGGTAGTAATGGTCCGCGAACTGCAGATAATATTCGGTCATCACCCGGTCGCCGGACATTTGCGCGTCGCGGGCCATGTTCTTGTATTTTTCCAGAAGCTGGGCGGCGTTGCCGCGGGCGCGGCTATCGATCCGGTTGCCCTGGTCGCCACCGCGCCCGTTACCCTGGGGGCGCTGACCATTGTTATTGTTGCGACCGCGACGGCGGCCACCACCCTGGCGATTGTTCATCGACTTTGGCTATCCTCGAAGAGAGAGTATCGGTATCCCGTATGCCGCTTTCATTTGCACAGGCGCGCGGGCTTTGTGGCCCTCTCTCTCGCGCCAGACCTTGGGACCGGGGCGATGCGCGACTTGCCGCTTGGGAGCTGTAAGGCGGCTAATGGACCCCAGATGGATGCTTCAGCCAGCGATTACCCCTCCAGCCCTAGCCATTGCGCACGACAAAGCAAGCAAAAACGTCAGCCGCGCGACAGGAGCAGCGCCCGGTCACGCCCCGCCAGATCCTGCCTGCACGCCACTGCGAACCCCGCAGCTTCAGCCAGTTGGGTGACGGCCGCGCGCTGGGACCAGCCGATTTCGAGGATGGCGATCCCCTCTGCCGCCAGCAGTGCGGGCAGCGCGGGGATGATGCGGCGGTAGTCGTCGAGACCGTCGGGCCCGGCGAAGAGCGCGACATGAGGTTCGTGATCGACCACGCTTGGCATCAGCGCTTCGGCCTCCGCGATGTAGGGAGGATTGCAAAGTATGAGGTCGAATTGGCCTTGGAGCCCGGTTGTCCAATCACCCAGCCGAAATCGAGCACGGCCCTCAAGGTTCAAATCCACGGCGTTATCTTCGGCGTAGGTTATGGCCTTTTCAAAATCATCGATACCGAGCCCATGCGCTTGCGGATACTCGCTCAGCGCCGCGAGCAGTAGCGTGCCCGGGCCGGTGCCGAGATCGAGGATACGCAAGGGTGCCTGACGGTCGGGGAAATGCTCCAGCGCCGCTTCGATCAGCGTTTCGCTGTCGCTGCGAGGAATCAGGACGCCGGGGCCGACGCTCAGCCGGATGGTCCAGAAATCGCGATAGCCGAGGATATAGGCAATGGGCTCATGCGTCAGGCGGCGGTCGACCAGCGCGTCGAAACCGGCGGGGACGGCGAAGCGCGCAGGATCGAGCAGCAGAGCCTCGCGCTCGACGCCCAGCGCATGCGCCATGAGCAGTTCGGCGTCGAGGCGCGGGGTATCGCTGACCGGGGTGAGGTGCGCGGCGGCAGCGGCGAGGGCAGGGCTGATAGCTGACAACGGCACCTCCCCTTCATCATTGCGAGCGGAGCGAAGCAGTCCAGTGTCGTGCAGCGCCGCCCTGGATTGCTTCGCTCCGCTCGCAATGACGGCCAACTCGAGATGCGGCGCTACCCATCGCCCATTGCCGCCATGCGCTCCGCCTCATCTTCGGCGATCAGCGCGTCCACCAGTTCGTCGAGCGCGCCTTCCATGATCTCCGGCAGACGGTGCAGGGTCAGGTTGATGCGATGGTCGGTGACGCGGCCTTGCGGAAAGTTATAGGTGCGGATGCGCTCGGACCGGTCGCCCGAGCCGACCATCGCCTTGCGCTCGCCCGCGCGCTCGCTGGCGATGCTGTCGCGCTGCACCTCATAGAGGCGCGCGCGCAGCACCTGCATCGCCTTTTCCTTGTTCTTGTGCTGGCTGCGTCCGTCCTGACAGGTGACGACGGTGCCGGTCGGCAAATGGGTGATGCGCACCGCCGAATCGGTGGTGTTGACATGCTGACCGCCCGCGCCGGACGCCCGATAGACGTCGATCTTCAGGTCATTGTCGTTGATCTGGACATCGACCTCGGTCGCCTCGGGCAGCACGGCAACAGTGGCGGCGCTGGTGTGGATGCGCCCCTGCGCCTCGGTCGCCGGTACGCGCTGGACGCGGTGGACTCCGCTCTCGAACTTGAGCTTGGCAAAGACGCCGCTGCCGGTGACGCTGGCGACGACTTCCTTGTAGCCGCCGACATCGGCGGAGGCAGCGGAAACCAGCTCGACCCGCCAGCCCTGGCCTTCGGCATATCGCGAATACATGCGCAAGAGATCGCCCGCGAACAGCGCGCTCTCGTCCCCGCCGACCCCGGCGCGGATTTCGAGCATGGCGGAGCGTTCGTCAGCGGCGTCGCGCGGCAGCAGGGCGATCGCAAGCGCATGTTCGGCGGCGGCGAGCGCCTCCTCGACGGCGGGAATTTCCTCCTCCGCCATCGCCTTCATCTCGGCGTCGGCAAGCATCTCTTGCAACGCCGCCAGCTCGGCGCGCAGGCGCGCCACCTCTTCCGCGGCCTTGGCGACCGGCTCGATCTCCGCATAATCCTTCGACGCTTGCACAAACGCCGCGCCCTCCAGCGCGCCCGACGCCATGCGCGCGGCAATCTCATCGCGCCGGTTGGCGATCTGGCCGATGCGTTCGTCGGAAATGCGGGTCATTGCGGTGCGATCAGCGGCGATCCGTCGGGCGGAAGGTTGGAGGGTGACACATCGGTCAGCGCAGCCACCGCTTCGCCCAAGTCGCCATGCAGGGGAGCAGAGTAGCTCCTTCCAGTAGGCAGATGCTTGATCTGGACAACGCCTGCATCAAGCTCTTCATCGCCGAATATGAGCGCAACTTCTGCCTTGATTGCATTAGCGCGCTGCATGCGCTTTTTGACATTGCCCTTATACGCGACGTCGCACCGCCATTGAACTGAGCGTAGCTCAGCTACCATCTTGACCGAGGCTTGTTCGGCACGACTACCGATTGGGATGATAGCGACGTCGATCAACGGTGCCTTGGGCTCCTCCAACAACATCGCTAGCCGCTCGATCCCCGCAGCCCAGCCGACCGCAGGCGTCACAGGCCCGCCCAGCGCCTCGATCAGCCCGTCATAACGTCCGCCGCCGAGCACGGTGCCTTGCGCACCCAGCCGGTCAGTGACGAACTCGAATGCCGTGTGGCGGTAGTAGTCGAGGCCGCGCACCAATCGGGCATTGCGGGTCCAGGTGACGCCCGCCGCATCCAGCCCTGCCGTGACTGCACCGAAGAAATCCTGCGCCTCGCTGGTCAGGAATGCGTCGATATCCGGCGCGCTGTCCGCCGCCGGGCGGTCGCGCGGGTCTTTGCTGTCGAGGATGCGCATCGGGTTGCGCTCCAGCCGGGTCAGGCTGTCCTCGCTCAACTCCGCGCGATGCGCCTCGAAATGGTCGATCAGCCCGGCGCGCCACGCCTCGCGGCTGGGCGCATCGCCCAGCGTGTTGAGCGTGCAAGTCACGCCCTCGCTGATGCCGAGCTCGCGCAGCAGCTGGTCGGCAAAGCACAGCAGCTCGACATCGGCGGCAGGTTCGCCCGCACCGAGCACCTCGGCGTCGAGCTGGTGGAACTGCCGGTAGCGGCCCTTTTGCGGGCGCTCGTAGCGGAACAAGGGCCCGTGCGTCGCGACCTTCAGCGGCGCATGCTGCTGCCAGCCGTTGGTAATATAGGCGCGGGCGATGCCGGCGGTGAATTCGGGGCGCAGGGTGATGCTGTCGCCGCCGCGATCCTCGAAGCTGTACATTTCCTTGGAAACGACATCGGTGGTCTCGCCCAGCGAGCGGGCGAAGACCGCGGTCGGCTCGATCACCGGGGTTTCGATGCGCTTGAAGCCGTAGAGCTTGCGCACCCGCTCGAACGTATCGACGACATGCTGAAAGCGATCCGCGCTGTCGCCGAGCATGTCTTGCGTGCCGCGCACGGGATGAGGGGTCTGAACCTTGGCCATGGCCGCGCCGCTAGCGGATGTGGGGCGCTTTTGCCAGTGGCGGGGACTGCTGGACAAGGACGGGGGTTGGCGGGCAAGACGCTGGTCAACACCGCTGTACCGAGGTCGCCTGATGCCCAGCCCCCGCCTGCTCCTTGCTGCCACCGCGCTCGCCCTGATCGCGCCTGCCACTGCGCCCGCGCAGAACAGCGCGCCGCCGGTGCCTGCGCCGCTTCTCGATACGCCCTATCCGGGCACGATGCTGCTGGAAGTCGATGCCACCGATGTCGCGCGCGCCATCTATTTGGTGCGGCAGACGATTCCCGTGGCCCAGTCCGGGCGGCTGACGCTGCGCTACCCCGAATGGCTGCCCGGCAAGCATGCCCCGCGCGGGGAGATTTCCGCCATCGCCGGGCTGACCTTCACCGCCAATGGCCGCGCGCTCGAATGGCGGCGCGATCCGGGCAATGTCTATGCCTTTAACGTCGAGGTGCCCACAGGCGTGCGCAGCATCGAAGCGCGCTTCCAGTTCCTGTCGGCCACCCGACCCGCTGAGGGGCGTATCGTCATCACCCCGGCGATGCTCAACCTGCAGTTCGAACAGGTTTCGCTCTACCCCGCCGGCTATGCGACCCGCGCGATTCCGGTGCAGCCGACCGTCATCCTGCCCGAAGGCTGGACGGGGGTTGCGGCGCTGGACGGGGCGCAGGTCAGCGGCAATCGCATCCGTTATGGTGTCACAGATTATGAGACGCTGATCGATTCGCCGATGTTTGCCGGCGCGCATTTCCGCCGCTGGGACTTGGGCAACAATGTCACGCTCAATGTCGTGGCGGACGAGGCGCGCTTTCTCGAGGCGCAACCCGACCATATCGCCGCGCATCGTGCGCTGGTCGAGGAGGCGATCGCCCTTTTCGGCAGTCGCCCGTTCGATCGCTATGAATTCCTGCTGGCGCTGACCGAGGAGCTGGGCGGCATCGGGCTGGAGCATCACCGCAGCTCCGAAAACAGTCGCGAGACCGATTACTTCGTCGACTGGGACAGCAACGGCTCCGAACGCGGTCTGCTGCCGCACGAACTGACGCATAGCTGGAACGGCAAATATCGCCGGCCCGAGCGGCTGTGGACGCCGGATTATGATGTGCCGATGGATGGCCGCCTGCTGTGGGTCTATGAAGGCCAGACCAGCTATTGGGACCTGTTGCTGGCCGGCCGGTCGGGCATGCAATCGCCTGAAATGCTGCTGGGGGAGATGGCGCGCCACGCCGCAACATATCAGGTGCAGCCCGGGCGCGCCTGGCGCAGTGTCGAGGATACGACGCTCGATCCGGTGATCGCGGCACGTCGTCCACGCCCCTATGCCTCTGCCACCCGCACCGAGGATTATTACAACGAGGGCGCGCTGGTCTGGCTCGAAGCCGACATGATGATCCGCCAGATGACCGGCGGGCAACGCAGCCTCGACGATTTTGCGCGCCGCTTCTTCGGCGGGCGCGATGGCGATTATGGCACGGTGACCTACAGCTTCGACGATGTCGTCGCTGCGCTGAACGCGGTTGCGCCGCACGATTGGGCGACCTTCCTCGACACCCGCATCAACCAGCCGGGCCAGCCGGCGCCGCTGGGCGGCATCGAGCGGGGCGGATACCGGCTGGTGTTCCGCGACACAGCCAATGCCTTCGATGCCGAGCGGATGAAGGAGGGCAAGACGCTCGATCTCACCTTCTCGCTGGGGATCACCCTCGACAGCAAGGGGGAGGTGACGGCGGTGCAAGTCGACAGCCCGATGTTTGCAGCTGGCATTACCAACGGCACCAAGATCCTGGCGGTGGGCGGCATGGCCTATAGCGAGGAACGGCTGAAGGCGGCGATCACCGCTGCGGCGAACGGGCGCACGCCGATCGAGCTGCTGGTGCAGCGCGGCGACCGCATCCGTACGATCACGCCGGAATGGACCGGCGGCCTGCGCTATCCGCATCTGGAGCGGATCGGCGACGGTCCGGCCTTGCTTGACCGGCTGTTCGAGCCTAGGCGCGCGGGCACATAATCCGAGTCCCGTCATTGCGAGCGCAGCGAAGCAATCCAGTGTTGCGCGGCGCCGCCCTGGATTGCTTCGCTGCGCTTGCAATGACGGGTAACACTGCCTCTCTCTCCCCAGCCAAGAAAGGACGATAGTCCATGGACATTTCCGTCATCCCGACCGGCGGCAACCCGCCCAACAACGTCAATGTCATCATCGAAGTGCCTGCGGGCGGCGAGCCGGTGAAGTATGAATTCGACAAGGCATCGGGCGCGCTGTTCGTCGACCGCATCCTGCACACGCCGATGCGCTATCCGGCCAATTACGGCTTCATTCCGCACACGCTGTGCGGTGACGGCGACCCGCTCGACGCGCTGGTGGTGGCGCGCTCGCCGTTCCTCGCCGGCTGCGTGGTCCGCGCCCGGCCGATTGCGGTGCTCTATCTCGAAGACGAGCATGGCGGTGACGAGAAGCTGGTGTGCGTGCCCGACACCAAGACCTTCCCTTATTACACCAACGTCCGCGAGAAGGAGGATCTGCCCGACATCGTGTTCGCGCAGATTGAGCATTTCTTCACCCACTATAAGGATCTGGAACCGGAAAAGTGGGTCCGTGTCGGTCGCTGGGGCAATGCCGATGAAGCGCGCGCGGTGGTGCTGCAGTCGATCGCGCTGGCCAATAGCAAGGCCGAATAGTCACATCGTCCCGGGCTCGACCTGGGGCCGCCGGCAGCGTGGTGCCACGCCGAGGCGGCAGCGGATCAAGTCCGGGGCGACGTCAGGCTGAGGATGAGATCGTCTCGATCTCGATCCGCGGCCGGGGCAGTGCGATGCCCGCGGCCTTGAACGCGTCCCAGATGGCGAGAAACACTTCGCCCTGGATATTGCCGAGACCGCTTTCAGGGTCTGCAATCCAGATGCGCAGCTCATGGTCGACCGCGCGTTCGCCGAAGCCGGTGATCCATACCAGCGGGGCGGGGCTGTCCAGCACCCGCGGATTGGCGCTTGCAGCGTCGACGATCAGCCGCTGCGCCTGCCGCAGGTCGGCATCATAGGGCACGGGAATGCGCATTCGCACGCGCACGTCGGGGTTGGAATAGCTCCAGTTTTCGACCGGCTGCGTCATCAGCAGCTCGTTGGGAATCAGATGCTTGCGCCCGTCGCGGGTGACGACGCTGACGGCGCGCACGCCGATCTTCACCACCCGCCCGACATTCGGCATGGTCGCGTTGGGCGAGGGCGATCCGCCCATGCTGTTGCCATCGCCGACGACGATGACATCGCCCGGCTTGATCGACCGGTCCATCAGCAGGATGATGCCGGCGATCAGGTTGCCCACCGTCTTTTGCAGGCCGAAGCCGATGGCGAGGCCGAGCGCGCCGGAGAAGACCGCGAGCGCGGTGAGATCGATGCCGAGCAGATCGATGCCGATGAAGGCCGCGAGCGTGAACAGCGCCACGCCCAGCAGCTTTTCGGTCAGGATACGCTGGGTATCGTCGATGCCGGGGTTGCGGCGCAGCACCCATTTGATCGCCCGCAGCGTCAGCCGGACCCCGAAATACAGCAGGACGGCGACGATGATCGCCGAGACGAGGCCGTATAACGACAGCCGATAGGCGCCGACATCGACACCGATGGTGCGGGCTGCCTCGGTAATGCGGTCGAGCGTGGTCACGCCAGCCCCGCTGCCGCCAGCGCCCTCTCGAGATCGGCGATCAGGTCGGCCGGGTCTTCCAGACCGATCGACAGCCGGATCAGCGGACCGTCGCCGCGCCATTTGACTGCGCTGCGCGGCGGGTTGGATGGGACGGCCAGGCTTTCGAAGCCGCCCCAGCTGTAACCCAGCCCGAACAGGCTCAGCGCGTCGATGAACGCATCGCGCTGCGGCTTCGACGCGCCCTTGAGCGTGAAGCCGAACAGGCCGCTGGTGCCGGCAAAGTCGCGCGCCCAATGCGCATGGCCAGGGCAACCGGGCAGCGCGGGGTGCAGCATCGTCCCCACCGCCGGCTGCGCGGCGAGCCAGCGCGCCACAACCAGGCCATTTTCGCCATGCCGCTGCATCCTGACATCGAGTGTCCTCAGCCCGCGCAGCATCAGCGCGCAATCGTCTGGCCCGACCGCTTGGCCGAGCTGATAGGCGGAGGCGCGCAGCCGCTCCCACAGCGCTGGTGCGACGGTGAGCGATCCCATCATCGCGTCGCTATGCCCGCCGACATATTTGGTGAGGCTCATCATGCTGATGTCGACGCCATGCGCCATCGCGCCGAACAGCAACGGCGTCGCCCAGGTATTGTCGAGCATGGTGGCAATGCCATGCGCTCTGGCCACCGCGACAATGGCAGGAATGTCCTGCACCTCGAAGGTCAGGCTGCCCGGGCTTTCGAGGAAGATCGCCCGCGTTTCCGGGCGGACCAGCGCGGCGATGCCGCTGCCGATCAGCGGATCGTAATAGGTGGTGGCGATGCCCATCCGCTTGAGCAGCCCGTCGCACAGGCTGCGCGTCGGGTCATAGACTGAATCGACCATCAGCAGATGATCGCCGGGGGAGAGCAGGGCGATGAGGCCAGCGGCAATCGCCGCCACCCCGGATGGATAGAGCAATGTGCCCGCCGCGCCCGGTTCCAGCTGGGTCAGCGCGTCGGCGAGCGCCCATGTCGTCGGCGTGCCACGGCGCCCGTAGAACAGCTTGTCGTGCGTGTTGCGCCCGCGCGATTCGAGGTCGGCGACGCTGTCGTAAAGGATGGTCGACGCACGCCACACCGGCGGGTTGACGATGCCGCCGCCGAGGCGGGGATCGCCGGTCCATTCGGGACGCCGCCCGCCCGTGACCAGGCGGGTGGCGGGTGACTGGGGATGATCCGGGGTTTTGCTCAAGCCGAGCCGGTGGCCTTGGGCGTGGCCGGGTCGGCACCCCATTCGGTCCAGCTGCCGTCATAGACGGCGACATCTTCCTTGCCGAGCAAATGCGCGGCAAAGGCCAGTGCGCTGGCGGTCATGCCGCTGCCGCAGGTGGTGACCAGCGGCTTCTCGAGGTCGATGCCGGCGCCGGCGAAGGCAGCGCGCAGGTCTTCGCCCTGCTTCCAGGTGCCATCGGCATTGAACAACTGGCTGTGCGGCAGGTTCTTGGAACCCGGAATATGGCCCGGCGCCATGCCCGGGCGCGGATCGCGCTCTTCGCCGGTGAAGCGCTTGGCCGGGCGGGCGTCGAGCACCTGTTCGGTGCCGCTGTCGACATTGGTCAGCATCTGCGCCTTGGTGCGGACGACGTTGGCATCGCGCCACACGGTGAAGTGGCGGTGACGCAGCTTCTGCACACCCATTTCGAGCGGGCGGCCCTCGGCCTTCCATTTGGCGAGACCGCCATCGAGCAGCGCCACGTCATGCGCGCCGAACAGCTTGAGCAGCCACCAGGCGCGGGTCGCGCTGGCCAGCGGGCTGTCGTCATAAAGGACGATGCGGCTGCCATCGCCCAAGCCAAGGCTCTGCATGCGGCTGGCAAACTTCTCGGCCTTCGGCGCCATATTCTCGATCGGGTCGGTCGGGTCGACCATGTCGGCCAGATCCATGAACACCGCACCCGGGATGTGCCCCGCCTCATATTCGGCACGGGCATCGCGGTCAGACCCGCTCATGAAGCGCGTCGCATCGACGACCCTCAAATCGCTCGCGCCCAATTCCTTTGCGAGCCATTCGGTGGTTACCAGCGAGTCCATGTCCTGCTCCCTTGTTGCGCCGTTCCTGCGAGATGTTGGCGCTGTTGCTGTTTCGCTTTTTTGTCCCGGGGAGGGGGTATTTCCAATCAAACCTGCGGCAACCTATGCCGCAGCATCGAGCTTGGCAAGGAAGCTCGCGGCGGAGTCGCGGATTTTCTGTTGCGTTGCAACATCGAATTTGTCCCAGCTGCGAAACGGCATCGCCAGCCGCGGGTTGCTGCCCAGCGCGTCACGATTGCGCACCAGAAAATCCCAGTAGAGGGCGTTGAGCGGGCAGGCGGTCGGCCCGGTGCGCTGCTTCACATCATAGCGGCAGTCGCGGCAGTAATCGCTCATCCGGTCGATATAGGCCCCGCCCGCCGCATAGGGTTTCGAGCCCAGCAAGCCGCCATCGGCGAACTGGCTCATACCGATGGTGTTGGGCGCCTCCACCCATTCATAGGCGTCGACATAGATTTCGAGATACCATTGGTGCAGCGCGTGCGGGTCCAATCCCGCAATCAGCGCGAAATTGCCGGTCACCATCAGTCGCTGGATGTGGTGCGCATAGCCATGATCGAGCGTCTGACGAATCGCCTGGCGCAGGCAGTTGAGGTCGGTTTCGCCCGTCCAGTAAAAGTCCGGCAGCGGGCGGCTGGCCCCCAGATGGTTGCGGCGAACATAGTCGGGCCCCTCGCGCCAATAGATGCCGCGCACATATTCGCGCCAGCCGATGATCTGGCGGATGAACCCCTCTGCGGCGTTCAGCGGCACCCGGCCGGCACGATATTCGGCCTCGACCGCATGGCAAAGCGCCAGCGGGTCGAGCAGTCCAAGGTTGAGCGCGGGACTGAGCAGCGAATGGAACAGGAATGGCTCGCCCGTCACCATCGCATCCTGCCAGTCGCCGAAGCGGGGCAGGGCGTGGGAAAGGAACCAGCGTTGCTGTGCAGCGGCATCCGCGGCCGTCACCGGGAAAGCGAAGTGCGCCAGGCTGCCGGGATGGTCGGCAAAGCGGTGCTCGACCAGCGCCAGTACCTCCCGGGTGATCGCATCGGGCGCATAGCGCGGCATGGCTGGCGGCACCGGTGCCTGCTTGCCCGGCTTGCGGTTGTCGCCATCGAAATTCCACTGTCCGCCTGCCGGATCGTCACCGTCCATCAGCAGGCCGGTCGTGCGGCGCATGACGCGATAGAAATATTCCATGCGCAGTTGCTTGCGGCCGTCGCCCGCCCAGTCGTTGAACAGCGCATGGCCGGCAATGAAGCGGCGGTCCTCGCGAATGTCGACCGGCATGCCGAACAGCGTTTCCCAGCTTTCGATCGCCGCCATCACCCGCCATTCGCCGGGCTCGGTGATCACGATGCGGTCGGGGCTGTGCCGATCGATGGCGCGCGCGACCTCCCCGGTAAAGCTGCCGCTGTTCCCGGCATCGTCGAGCCGGATGTAGTCGACCGTCCAGCCGGCACCGCGCAGCGCCTCGGCATGATGGCGCATGGCCGACAGGATCAGCGCGATCTTGGCCTTGTGGTGCCGGACATAGAGTGTCTCTTCGGCCACCTCCATCAGCAACAGCACGCTGGAAGAAGGGTCGGCATCCGCCAGCGAAGACAGGGTGGGCGATAGCTGGTCGCCCAATATGGGGATGAGGGTTTTTACCAACTCTGCCGTTCCCGTCCGCGATGCGCGTCAAAGGCTGCGGGTTAGCGGCAGCGACCGGAGGGGCAATACCGGCCTCAGGCCACCTTGCCGATTCCGGTGTCGCGCTGGCCGAGCGGCGCGAAGCTGGTCGGCCCCTGGTCGAGCCGGAAGGGTGCGAGCTTCGCCCCTTCCCGGCCGGGTTCGCGCCCGATCACGAATGCGCGGGCGCTCTGGCCATCGATCGGCGCTTCGCCTGCGCCATGGCCATAGCGGGTATCGACCGCGACCAGCGGTATCGCCAGCACGCGGCCCTCGATCGTCACCGGATTGAGCGCGTCGAGCGGGGCCGCAAGCTCCCCTTCGAAGCGATGCTCGGTCCCTGCCGGCAATGACACGACGCCGTGATGCACCGGCTGTTCGGCCAGAGCGAACCATTGGGCAATGCCCTGCGGGTGCACCTGCGATCCCGCGAACAGCCCGATCCTGACCGTCACCGGTTCGGCGGCGATGGCCCCTCGGTTGCGCACGGTTACCGCATAGCGGATCCGCAGATTGAGCAGCGTCGACTGCGCCGAAAGCGCCTCGAACGCGATGTCCAGATCGGCGCGGCGGCCCAGCGCCGTGGCCGGCGAAGCGGGCGGAGCAGGCACCGCCGTCGCGGTCGGCTGCGGATGTGCGGGCGCAGGCGGCACGGGCTTGGGTCCGGGCGGAGGGGCGGCCTTGGGCGGCTCGACGGCCGGTTTCGGTAGCGCCAGCGGCCGACGACGGCGACGCCAGCCGAACCAGCCGGCCAGCAGCAGCAGGACTGCGCCGACGACAGCCGCCAGTGGCAGCCATTCGGGGGTCGCGTCGGGCGCGGCAGCCGGAGGTGCGCTCGGCTCGACAGGAGCGGCCGCCTGCGGCTCGACTGTGGCGGGCAGTGTCGCTGCGGGCGCATCGACCGACGGCGCGGTGCCATCCTCGGGCGGAAGCGCACGCTCTGGCTCCGGAGCGGGCGTTGCAGCGGGGGCTGCAGGCCGCGCGGCCGGTGGGGCGGTACGGGTCGCCGGCGCCGACGGACCGGCCGGCACCGCCGTCCGCCCGGTCGCTGGCGCACTCTGCCGTGGCTGCGCCTGGCCGTTGGGCGGCGGCTGCACCGGAAAGGGCGTGAGATTGGGCAAAGGCCGTTGGTTCTGCGGCGGCGGCGGCGCGATCAGCCCGTCGGGAGGGCCGGCAACACCCGCGGCAGGCGGGGCAGGAGCGGGTGCTGGCGCGGGCGCCGGGGTCGGCGCCGGCTGGGCGATGGCCGACGCGGCAGTGCCAGCCGCCAGTCCTGCCAGCGACAGCGGGAGCACGGACGAAAGGAGAAGGGTTCTGGGCGTCATGAGCTGGACATCGATACAGGGGTGCGCGGCAGGGCGTGCGCGTGACAAGCCCCGCGCCTGTGGCTAAAGCGCGCCGATGGTCAACCCCCCCGCTCCCAAATATCTCGGCCAGACGAGCGCCCTGCCGGACAGTCCGGAACAGGCGGTGCTGGATTATGTGCCCAACCCGCGCATCGGCGAACTGTTCTGCGTACGATTCGTCTCGCCCGAATTCACCTCGCTCTGCCCGGTCACCGCGCAGCCCGACTTTGCCCATATCGTCATCGATTACGCCCCGGCCGAGACCATCGTCGAAAGCAAGTCGCTGAAGCTGTTTCTCGGCAGCTTCCGCAATCACCAGGCCTTTCACGAGGATTGCACGGTCGGCATCGGCCGGCGCCTGTTCGACGAGATGCGCCCGCGCTGGCTGCGGATCGGCGGCTACTGGTATCCGCGCGGCGGCATTCCGATCGATGTCTTCTGGCAGTCGGGTGAACCCCCGGCGGGGCTGTGGCTGCCTGATCAGGGCGTGCCGGGCTATCGCGGGCGCGGATAAATCTGCGCTGGCGACTTGGAATAGCAATATATCGACACTAGTGTCAGCAGATGCCCGTCGCCGTTTCCCATTCCCACCCCATCAGGGTGCTTGCCACCGACATCGATTTCATGGGGCATGTCAACAATGCCAACTACCTGACCTGGGTGCAGGAAGCGGTGCTTGCCCATTGGCGGCACATCGCGCCGCCGCAGGCGGTGGCCGAGCATTTGTGGGTCGCGCTCAAGCATGAGATCACCTACCGCCGTCCCGCGTTCCTCGATGACGAGGTGATCGCCACCGTGGTGCTGGAACGGGTCCAGGGCGCCCGCGCCTTTTACGAAACCATCATTCGCCGCGGCGAGGATGTGCTGGCCGAGGTCAAGTCGAGCTGGTGCTGTGTCTGCGCCGATACGCTGCGCCCGGCGCGGCTGGCGCGCGATGTCGTGGCGCGTTTCTTCGGCGGAGACATGCCTCAACCGTGACCGGCGGGCGGCAACGGCCGGTCAGAGAGCGGGATTGCTGTAGGCGTGCCAGGCGAATATCGCCGCCGCGCCGCGGTACGGTCGCCAGGCGTCTGCCATTTCGCGCGTCGCCTTCTCGGCCGGGCGCGCGTCGAGCCGCTTGATCCGCCCCACCGCCTCCTGCACCGCCAGGTCGCCGGCGGGCCAGATGTCGGGCCGACCTTCGGCAAACAGCAGATAGATTTCGGCGGACCAGCGGCCGATGCCCTTGATCTTGGTGAGCAGCGCGATCGCCTCCTCGTCGTCGGCCGGCAACGCCGAAAGATCGACCTCCCCCGACAGCACCAGTCCGGCGAGACTGCGGGCATAGCCCTGCTTCTGGCGGGACAGGCCACAGGCGCGGAGCGCTTCTTCGCTGGCGGACGACAGCGCCGTCGGGGCGCAGCCCTCGCCCAGTTCCGCCTCCAGCTTGCGCCACACCGATGCCGCGGCATGGATGCTGACCTGCTGACCGACGATCGTCCGCAGCATGGTGGTGTAGCCGCGCTCGCGGATGCGTGGCTCAGGATAGCCCACGGCGGCGAGACAGCGGGCGATGTCGGCATCGCGCCCGGCCAGGGCATCGAGAGCGGTGGTGAGTTGCTCGGCCGTCAGGCCCATGGGCTGATCCTTACTGACAGTGTTGTGACTTGATTCGCTTCTGCCCGCCGCGCATAGGCACAAGCGCGCAGCGGGCGGCCGTCCCGTTTCTTGCGCGCAAAGCAGCGGAAGGGAAAGAGCGGCATGGCAAAGCTGGTGGTGGTGACGCGCGATGGCACCGAACATGAGATCGAAGGCGATCCGAAGCTGTCCGTGATGGAAATCATCCGCGATGCCGGCTTCGACGAGCTGCTTGCGCTGTGTGGCGGCTGCTGTTCGTGCGCGACCTGCCATGTCCATGTCGACCCCGCCTTTGCAGATGCCGTCGGCAAGATGGGTGAGGACGAAAACGACCTGCTCGATTCGAGCGCGCACCGCGACGCCACTTCGCGCCTGTCCTGCCAGTTGCAGTTCAGCGAATCGCTCGACGGTCTGCGGGTGACCATCGCCGCAGAAGATTGATCGCAGCGCTTGGTACGCGTGCGGCTCAGCCGCGCGCCTCGGCAGCGGCATAGAGCGCAATCGCTGCCGCATTCGACACATTCAGGCTTTCCATGCGCGGGCTGATCGGCAGCCGGGCGAGCTGGTCGCAATGCTCGCCGATATTGTGGCGCATGCCCGGCCCTTCGGCGCCCAGCACCAGCGCCGGTCGCACCCCGCCCGAAAGCGCGCTGCCGATCGTCTCGCTCGCCTCTCCCGCCAGACCGATTCGCCAATAGCCAGATTCGGCAAGCTCATCGAGTGCACGGGCCAGATTGACCACGCGCACCCACGGCACGGTCTCCAGCGCGCCCGAGGCAGCCTTGGCGATCGTCCCGCTTTCCGGCGGGCTGTGCCGATCCTGGGTGACAATGGCGACCGCATCGAAAGCGGCGGCGGAGCGCAGGATCGCGCCGACATTCTGCGGGTCGGTGACCTGATCGAGCAGCAGGATCGGCCGCTTGTCCTCGTCGGCGGGATCGCGGAACTCGTCGAGCCAGCGATCGGGCAGCGGCTCGAACTCTGCGACCAGCCCCTGATGCGGCGCGTTGGCCGGCACCAGCCGGGCAAGGTCGGCCGGACCGGACGGAGTGATCGGCAGGACCGGTGGCAGCGCCAGCGCGTTCAGCGCCTCGTGCGTTCCCCACATGCGCAGCAGGGTGCGTTCGGGGTTGGCCATCGCAGCGATGATGGCATGCTTGCCCCACATGCGGACGGCTTTGGTGACGGTGCTGTTGCGGCGATCGGTCTTGCGGGTCATTTTGCGCCCATTCCATGCTGGCCGTTGACAGGCAAGCGCCCTTTCGCCATGGCGCGCCTCTCCCGTTGCGCGGCACTCTAACCGGCCGCACCGGATGGTGCCATCGCGCACCGCAATCGGGGACAGGTGGCCGAGTGGTTAATGGCAGCAGACTGTAAATCTGCCCGCGAGAGCGTACGCTGGTTCGAATCCAGCCCTGTCCACCATTTTCACTCCCGCTACCTAGGCCTCGCCACGCCCGAGCGGCAGCGGGAAATTTCCAATCGGGATCGGAACTGCTGCGCTGTCCGCGCGCTTCCATGGCCGTGGATCAAGCTGGGCGACCTCGATCTCGCTACAAACAGTCCTCGAATGGGGAGTCTACTCGCGCAAGCGCGGCCGGCCGCGAGATTGCTACAGTGGCGTAATATTCATGACCGTAACGACAGGACCTATTTTTGTCAGACCGAATGATGTGAATTTCACTTGCATGTCAGCTATTGTAAGCATTGTTACGGTTTCCAAACAATAGCAATTGATGCATTTATGCTACACTACCGTACAAGCGATTTTGGCTATGGATCGTCTCGGGGCAAGCCGGGTTTATCGCGTGAGGGCAGGGGTGCAGATGCGCCCGCCTGACACGAGAAACCCCGGTTGCACTGGAGACACCCCCCGATGACCAAAAGCAGACTGATGGCTGGAACGACGCTGTTCGTTACCGCTGTTGCCCTTTCCCAGCCGTCGCTGGCGCAGCAGACCGCCAGCGAGGCGGCGCAGACCAATCCCGCCGAAGCCAACTGCCTCGATGACAATGGCAACGGCACCTGCGACGATCAGGAAGTCGACAACGGCGATCCCATCGTCGTCACCGGCTCGCGCATCGCCCGCCCAAATCTCGAATCGACGGTGCCGATCACCTCCCTGCAGGGCGAGGAATTCTTCCAGACCGGCCAGGTCGCGATCGGCGACGTCATCAACGAACTGCCGGCGCTGCGCAGCACCTTCGGCCAGTCGAACTCGACCCGCTTCCTCGGCACCTCGGGCCTCAACCTGCTCGACCTGCGCGGCCTCGGCACCCAGCGTACGCTGGTGCTGGTCAACGGCCGCCGCCATGTCGGTTCGGACATTCTCAACAACGCGACCTCGCCTGACGTCAACACCTTCCCGACCGATCTGATCGAGCGGGTCGACGTGGTGACCGGCGGCAATTCGGCCATCTACGGGTCGGACGCGATTGCCGGGGTCGTCAACTTCGTGCTCAAGCGCAATTTCGACGGCATCAGCGCGCGTGCGCAGGGCGGCGTCAGCGAATATGGCGATGCTGCGGCCTATTTTGCCAGCATAACCGCCGGCACCAACTTCGCCGAGGATCGCGGCAACATCGCAATCAATGCGGAATATGCGCGCCAGAACCAGTATTTCGCCGATGGCCGCCCGCTCGGCCGCCAGGATGGCTTCGTGGTGGTCGACACCGATCCGGCGGGCAGCGACGGTACGCCGGATCGCCTCTTCTATCGCGACATCCGCTCGGCGACGCTGACCAACACCGGGCTGGTCCGCTTCGGCGGCACCGCTGCCAATAATTGCGGGACGGCGGCCAACGGCAGCTTCTTCAACTGCCCGTTCACCTTCCAGCCGGATGGCACGCTGGTGCCGGTCACCGGAACGCGCATCGGCATCGGTCCCAACGGCAATTTCGTTGGCGGCAATGGCGAGAATTTCCGTGGCGGTCGCCAGTTCCAGCTGTCGCCGCGGCTTGAGCGCTACAATGTCAATCTGATCGGCCGGTTCGCCATCAGCGAAGCGTTCGAGCCGTTCGTCGAAGCCAAATATGCCCGCACCGACAGCTTCGGCAGCGGCAGCAGCGGCCCGGCCTTCATCACCGGCACCACGCTCGGCGATGCGCGCGAACAGCCCCGTCTCGACAATCCCTATCTGTCAGCCCAGGCCCGCGCGCTGATCACCCAGCAGCTCACCCAGCAGAATGGCGTCGCTCCGGCACCCAACGCACGTTTCTCGCTGCGCGAAAACCTGCTCGGGCTCGGGGTGCGTTCGGAAGAAGCGACACGCGAAACCTATCGCATCGTCGCCGGCCTGCGCGGTACCTTCAACGACGACTGGACCTACGAAATTTCCGGCAACTATGGTGAGTTCAAGGAACGCACCAAGGTGCTCGGCAACCTCAACGTCCAGCGCTTCCTGCTCGCGGCGGATGCGGCGACCAACCCGGCCACGGGCCAGATCCAGTGCCGCTCCAGCTTCGATCCGGCGGCGCGCATCGGCTATATCGACGAAGGCGATATCTTCGCTGCCGACGTCGCAGCCTGCACCCCGATCAACCTGTTCGGCGGCCAGTTCACCCAGGCACAGCGCGATTATCTGCTCGCCGACACGGTCTCTACGGGCCGGATCAAGCAGTTCGTCGGCAGCGCCTTCGTCTCCGGCGACAGCAGCGACTGGTTCGAGCTGCCCGGCGGTCCGATCGGCTTCGCCCTCGGCGCCGAATACCGGCGTGAGCGCAACTTCTACCAGCAGGATCCGCTGGTCGAGGCTGGATACACTTTCTACAACGTCATCCCGACCTTCGACCCGCCGGCGTTCGAAGTGAAGGAAGCGTTCGGCGAATTGCGTATCCCCATTCTCGCCAACGTGCCCTTCGCACAGGAATTGACGATCAGCGGCGCAGGCCGGATCGCCGACTACAAGGGTGCGACCGGCACGGTCTATTCCTACAATGGCGGGATCGACTGGGCGCCGGTCGAAGGCCTGCGCCTGCGCGCAAACTATTCGCGTGCGGTGCGTGCGCCGAACCTCGTCGAGCTGTTCAGCCCTCCGGGCCAGAATTTCGCGACGATCGCCGATCCCTGCTCGGCGCGCAACATCGGCACCGGCTCGGCCAACCGCGCCGCCAATTGCGCGGCGGCGGGCGTGCCTACCGGCTATGACTTCGTCTATTCGCAGAGCCTGGAAATCGTCAGCGGCGGCAACCCGGCGCTGCGCGAGGAAACGTCGAACAGCTTCACCATCGGCGGCGTGTTCCAGCCCAGCTTCGTGCCCGGCCTGACGCTCTCGGTCGATTATTACGATATCGAGGTGAAGAATGTCATCGCCGCGGTCGGCGCGCAGACGATCGTCGATCAATGCTATGACTCGGCGAGCCTCGACAACCAGTATTGCGCCCTGTTCCAGCGCAACACGACGGGTGCGGTCGGGCCGCGCGGTGAAATTCCGTTCCAGATCCTGGAAGGGTCGCTGCTCCAGTCGAGCCTCAACTTCGCCAGCCTGCGGGCTCGCGGGATCGATGCCGAACTGTCCTATCGTTACCGCTTCAGCGAATCCGCTTCGGTCGACACGCGGGTGACCTACACCCACGTGTTCCAGCGCGACGATTTCCTGAACCCGGACGATCCCGGCTTTGCCGACCAGCAGCTGCTGGAGCTCGGCACGCCGCAGGACGAGTTCACCTGGAATGTCGACGCGAACATCGGCGATGTCACCGTCGGTTACCGGATGCGCTACATCGGCAAGCAGGTTCTCAATGCCTATGAGGACTTCTTCAGCGTCGATGGCCGCGACCCGGAGAATGCCGATTATGCGGATCGCCGCTTCTACCCGGCGGTGTTCTACCACAATCTGCGGGTCGGCTTCGATGCCGGGCGCGATTTCAACTTCTACGTCGGCGTCGACAACATCACCAACCGTCAGCCACCGCTCGGCCTGACCGGTATCGGTGGCGGCAGCGGCATCTATGATGTGCGCGGACGCTACTTCTACTCGGGCATTGCCGCAAAGTTCTGATCGGGCGTCGATCTTTGGTTACAACAGGAAACGGGGGGCATCTGCCCCCCGTTTTTTTGGTGCCATCCGTCAGCGGACGAGCTTTCCCTCGATCACGCCGGTGGCGGGATGATGCTTGTCGAGATGACGCCGGATGATCCTGAGGTTGCGGCTGTTGGAACGGAACATCAGGTCGAACAGGTCGCCGGCCACCGGCACCGCGCCGACCAGCGCGTCGAAGCCGATGTTGCCGGCCATCCGCCACAACTGCCATTTCGGCATGCCGAGGTTGCGGGCTTCCCAGACGATATAGGCGCCCATCGCCGCGGTGATGACGTCGCCGACGACCGGCACCAGGCCGACGATCGAATCGAGGCCGATGGCACGGTTGACGCCGGGGATGACGAAACTGCGCTCCAGCAGCATTTCCATCGCCTCGATACGGCGGCGGATCGCGGCTGGATCGCGCGCGTCGATGCCCGCTGCGGCAAAAATCTGGGTAAACTGGTCCTGGGTGGTGGGCATGGTAAGGCGGCACTCCTGTTGCGATCGACGCCGTATCGGGATCGATACGGCCCGTGGCCAAACCCTTGCCGCCTCAATCTGGGGATTGTCGCAGACGAATCAAGCTGTGCCGCCCGCGGACGTTGCCGCGCACGCCGGTGGTCCTCTGGCTGGTCAGCGACCAGCGCAGCGGTCCGCCGATCGGCATGAACGCGCCATGACGGACAATCGCCGTTTCGGCATTGATCAGCGCCGCAGCGCGCGCGCGCGGATCGTCGGCGAGGTCGATGGCGTTTACGAGCGTGTCGCTGTCGGGATTGCAGGCAATGCCGCGCCGGCAGGTCAGCCGCCGGACATACCAGCCGGGGTCGCTGCTGGGTGCCACTTCATCGATCAGCCTGAGGTCGGCATTGGCGGCCAGCGCGACGCGTTGCGTCTCTATGCCGCCGCGCAGCAGATCGGCTCGCAGTCGCGCGAACAGCATCCGCGCACCGGGGCCAGCGGGCAGGGCAATCCGCAGACGCGGCGTCGCGCCCTGACCCGGGCCGCTGCGCCAATTGCGCACGATGGTGGCGGCGGTGCTGCGCCGTTCCTCGGGCGACAGAGTGACCCAGGCCGGGAACAGGCTGTCGGGCAGCACCTCGCCCTGCGCGGCCCGCCGCAGCGTCAGGCGCGGCGTCCACGCCCCGCCCATCGCGTCAGCGAGCGTGGCGCGGTCGATCAGCATCGACACCGCCGATCGTCCGGTCTCGGTAGCCAGCAGCCCTTCGGGCTCGACAACGGCCAGCCCGAACAAGCCTTCGACCGGATCGATCAGCCTGCGGTCCTGCGGTATGCCGGCGGCGACGACCAGTGGCCAATCCTCGAAACGGCCGCCGAACACGGCGGCAACGTCGCCTTCCTCGAACTGGGCGATGGCGGCAGCAGCCGTCGTGCCCCACAGGATAACCGCCGGTTCGAGCTCGGCTAGCGGCGTCCCCGCAGCCTCCTCTGCCGATCCCGGCAGTGGTAGTGGCACCAGGCGGGCGACACTGCGCGTCCACAGCGGCCGCCACGGGCCCCAACCCTCGCCATTGCGGGTGATGGCCATGTCGGGCTGGGCCAGAAGATCGAGCAGGTCGGGTTGCGGACGGGTCAGGCGGATCTCGATGACCCGCGATGTCATCGCGCGGATGTCCCGCACGGTGCGGAATTCGCCGCGCAGCAGCATGCGCAGCCGCGGCGAGTTGATCTTGCGGCGGACGATGGTCGCCACATCGACGGCGCGCACGGGCGATCCGTTTGCCCAGCGCGCCTCGCGAAGCCGGAAAATGTAGGATCGGCCGCCGTCGATGACCGTCCAGCGCTCGGCGAGGCCGGCCTCGATCTGGCCATCGGCGGCGAAACCGACCAGTCCCTGTGCCGTCGCGTCGAGCAACAGCCGGTCGGGCAGGGAAATGGGGGAGGGCGCCCGGTCAGGGTTGCGGTGGAGCTGGCCGATCGCCGCCACCGGGATAGGGCCGCTGTCGCCCAGCAGCCCGCAGCCGCCGAGCAGCGCCGCCATCGCCGCGACTGCCGCCACTGCTTTCCACCGCCCGGATATGCGCCTGACCATCGCCGATGGGTAACCGAGCCGCAGCACCGGTGCCAGTCGATTGTTGATCAGGCTGTAGCGGTCAGCAGGGCGGCGACACGCTCCAGCAGATCGCTGTCGCTGTAGGGCTTGGCCAGAACCGGGAAATCGGAGCTTCCGTCGTCGGCGTGGCCGGTGGCCATCAGGATTGCGGACATGGCATGATCGTCGCGTGCGGCGCGCGCCAGTTGCTGCCCGGTCATGCCCGGCAGGCTGTAATCGGTGATCAGCAGATCGTGGCGCTCGCCCGCCTTCAGCCGCGCAAGCGCCTCTTCGGCTGATCCGAACTCACGGACGCAATAGCCGGCATCATCGAGCGCGGCGCTGGCCGCCATGGCCAGCAGCGCCTCATCCTCGACCAGCCAGACCACGGCTCCGCGGTCGCGCAAGCTGCGCTCTTCGTCAGTCTGCATTGCCTTCCCTCATTCCACGCGCCGGAGGACCTAGCCGCCAAAGGTGCGCTCCGCCACCCCCGGCGTATCGACACGAAAGGCGAACACACCGCCCGCGCCGGGTTGGTCCGCCAGCGCCCCGGGATCGAGCCCGGTGCGGGCGGTGGTGACGAAGGCGGTGCGCAAATCCTCGCCACCAAAAGCAATCATGGTCGGCCGCTGCACCGGCAGCCGTACCTCGCGCAGCAGGGTGCCATCGGGCGACAGCCGCACCACGCGCCAGCCGTCGAACAGCGCCACCCAATAGCAGCCCTCGGCATCGAAACTGCCGCCGTCGGGCCGCCCGAGGCCGGGGCCGACACCACGTTCGAACTGATGGAACAGGCGGCGGTTGAGCAGCGTGCCGTCCGCCGGATCGACATCGTAGAGGCGCACGGCGTGGCTGGGCGTGTCGCTGTGTGCGAAGCGGCGCCCATCGGCGCTGAACGCCGCGCCGTTGCACGTGGTCATCCCGCTTTCGATCCCGGCTAGGGCGCCGTCGGGGTCGAGCCGGTACAGTGTCGCATCCTCGACATCCTTGGCGCCGTTGAGGCTGCCGACCCAGAAGCGCCCCAAGCTGTCGGTGCGTCCATCGTTCATCCTGTGGCGCGGCTTGCCGCCAAGCACCTGCTTGCCGAACGGCTGCGGCGCACCCTCCCACGCGTCGATCAGCGCGCACCCGTTCTTCATTCCCAGCACCAGCCCGCCCCGCGCGCGGAAGGCGAAACAGGCGACGGGGGCGTCGAAATGGCGGGCTTCGATCCTGCCATCGGCTGCGCTCCAGCGGTATAGCTGACAGGCGTCGATATCGACCCAGTAGAGCCGCTGTTCGCCGCTGTGCCAGCGTGGCCCTTCCCCCAGCGTGCAGGCGCTGTCGATCAGCAGAGTCGGGGTGTCGCCAAGCGCGGTCAGTGCGGTCATGCTGCGCTGCTAGCACAGGGTGATTCGCGCTGTCAGGGGCATTCACAACTTGACGTTTGCGTAAAGGTAAGGTTCAGTCGCGCGCAGAAGTGCACAAAGCCGCATCAGGAGAGAATATGTCCCTCGATATCATCCCGCGCTCTGCCTACAGCGAGGATCATGAGGCGTTCCGCCGCACGGTGCGGCAGTTCCTCGAAAGCGAAGTCGCCCCCAACGCGGCGCAGTGGGCGGAGGACGGCATCGTCCCCAAGTCGATCTGGCCCAAGGCGGGCGCGCTCGGCATGCTGTGCCCGACTGTGCCCGAGGAATATGGCGGGCTTGGCCTCGATTTCGGCTACAACGCCATCGTCGATGAAGAGAGCGCCTATTATGGCCGCGCCACCACCGGCTTCTCGCTGCAGTCGGACATCGTCGTCAATTATCTGGTCAGCTACGGTTCGGAAGAACAGAAGCGCGAATGGTTGCCCAAGATGGTCTCGGGCGAAGTCGTCACCGCCATCGCCATGACCGAGCCGGGCACCGGTTCCGACCTGCAGGGCATACGCACTACCGCCAAAAAGGACGGCAACCACTACGTCATCAACGGCAGCAAGACCTATATCACCAACGGCCAGAATGCCGATCTGGTGCTGGTCTGCGTCAAGACCGACACCGAGATCGAGCCCAAATGGAAGGGCGTTTCGATCGTGCTGGTCGAGGCGAATCGCGAGGGCTTCCAGCGCGGTCGCAACCTCGACAAGATCGGGCAGGACGAGGCGGATACGTCGGAACTCTTCTTCAACGACGTGCGCGTGCCGATCACCAATTGCCTCGGCGAAGAGGGCAAGGGCTTCATCTATCTGATGAGCGAGCTGCCGCAGGAGCGCCTTTCCATCGCCGTCTCGGCGCAGGCTAGCGCGCAGCGGGCGTTCGACGACACGGTCGAATTCACCCGCGACCGCAAGGCGTTCGGCAAACCGGTGCTCGATTTCCAGAACACCCGCTTCGTCCTTGCCGATCTCAAGACTAAGCTGCAGGTCGGCTGGGCGCACCTCGACTGGGCGCTGGGCCGGCATCTTCGCAAGGAACTGACCGCAGAGGAAGGTGCTGCCGCCAAGCTGTGGCACACCGAGCTGCAGTGGGAGGTAATGGACAAGTGCCTGCAGTTGCATGGCGGTGCCGGCTATATGAACGAATATCCCATCGCCCGTGCCTGGCGCGCGGCACGCGTGACACGGATCTTCGGCGGCACGAACGAGATCATGAAGGAACTGATCGGGCGGAAACTGTGACCATGGCGTCGCCCCGGACTTGATCCGGGGCCGCTGGCACCCTTGCGCACCATCGATAGCGGCCCCGGGTCGAGCCCGGGGCGACGTTTCAGGAGAGGAATTTACTCATGCCCACTGCCTATATCGTAGACGCCGTCCGCACTGCCGGCGGCAAGCGCAACGGCAAGCTGGCCGGCTGGCACCCGGTCGACATGGCCGCCGCCACCCTCGACGCGCTGGTCACCCGCTCCGGTGTCGATGGCAAGGCGATCGACGATGTCATCATGGGCTGCGTCAGCCAGGGCGGGCAGCAGGCGATGCAGGTCGGCCGCAATGCCGTGCTCGCCGCCAAGACGCTCGGCGAAAGCGTGCCCGCTGTCACCATCGACCGGCAGTGCGGCTCCAGCCAGCAGGCGATGCAGTTCGCCGCGCAGGCGGTGATGTCTGGCACGCAGGACATGGTCATCGCCGCAGGCGTCGAGAGCATGACCCGCGTGCCGATGGGCTCGACCGCGATGTTCCATATGAAGGAGGGCCTCGGCAATTATAAGTCTCCGGGCCTCGAGGAAATCTACCCAGGCATCCAGTGGTCGCAGTTCATGGGCGCCGAGATGATCGTCAAGAAGCATGGCTTCACCAAGGATGACCTCGACCGCTTCGCGCTGCGCAGCCACCAGAATGCCAAGGCTGCGACCGAAGCTGGCCTGTTCGAGGACGAGATCGTCCCCCTGACCATCGAAACCCCCGAGGGGTCGGCGGTGCACACCGTCGATGAAGGCATCCGCTTCGACGCGACGCTGGAAGGGATCGCCGGGGTCAAGCTGCTGATGCCCGAAGGCAGCATCACCGCCGCTTCGTCGAGCCAGATCTGCGATGGCGCATCCGCGGTGCTGATCGTCTCGGAAGAGGCGCTGAAGCGCCACGGCCTGACGCCGATCGCCCGCATCCACAACCTCACGGTCACCGCCGGCGATCCGGTGATCATGCTCGAAGAACCGCTGTTCGCGACCGACCGCGCCTTGCAGCGCGCGGGCATGAAGATTTCGGACATCGATCTCTACGAGGTCAACGAGGCCTTCGCTTCGGTGCCGCTCGCCTGGCTCAAGCACACCGGCGCGGACCCGGACAAGCTCAATGTCCACGGCGGCGCGATCGCGCTCGGCCATCCGCTCGGCGCTTCGGGCACCAAGCTGATGGCAACGCTGCTCGGCGCGCTGAAGGCGCGTGGCGGCAAATACGGTCTGCAGACGATGTGCGAAGGCGGCGGCGTCGCCAACGTCACCATCGTCGAGCGGCTTTGATCGAACCCTCTCCCGCCTTGCGGGAGAGGGACAGCCGCAAAGCGGCAGGGTGAGGGTGTCTGAAGGCAGCGAAGTTCTGTGCCGCGAACCCTCACCGCTGCGACTGGCTCGCTTCTCTCTCAAATCTCGCTCCTCTTCCGCAGGCGGGAGAGGGGAACTGGAAAGGAACCATCCATGAAACTCGATTCCACCGTCTCCGCTGTCGTCACCGGTGGCGCCTCCGGCCTCGGGGCCGCCACCGCGCGCGCGCTCGCCGCCAAGGGGGTCAAGGTCGCGATCTTCGATCTGCAGGAAGAAAAGGGCCTTGCCGTCGCCGCCGAAATCGGTGGCATCTTCTGCGAATGCAATGTCACCAGCGACGAGAGCGTCGATGCTGCCTTTGCCAAGGCACGCGAAGCGCATGGGCAGGAGCGTATCCTCGTCAACTGCGCGGGTACCGGCAATGCGATCAAGACCGCCAGCCGCTCGAAGCAGGACGGCAGCATCAAGAGCTTCCCGCTCGACGCGTTCAACTGGATCATCCAGATCAATCTGGTCGGCACTTTCCGCTGCATCGCCAAGTCGGCGGCGGGCATGCTCACCCTCGATCCGCAGGAAGACGGTGATCGCGGCGCGATCGTCAACACCGCGTCGGTGGCGGCAGAAGATGGCCAGATCGGTCAGGCTGCCTACTCGGCATCGAAGGCCGGCGTGGTCGGCATGACCCTGCCCATCGCGCGCGATCTTTCGGGCGAGGGCATCCGCGTCAACACCATCCTGCCGGGCATTTTCAACACCCCGCTGCTCGCCGCCGCGCCGCAGCCGGTCAAGGATGCACTCGGCGCGTCGGTGCCCTTCCCCAAGCGGCTGGGCGATCCGGTCGAATATGCGCATCTCGCCATGACGATGATCGAGAACGCTTATTTCAATGGCGAAGACGTGCGGCTGGACGGCGCTATCCGCATGGCGCCGAGGTAAGCCGGCCCCCTCCCGCCTGCGGGAGGGGCAGCGAGACTTGGCAGCTTGCTGCCTAGTCGCAGCGGGGTGGGCACTTGCGGGAGAAAACGCTCGCTACGCTCGCCCCACCCCTGACCCCTCCCGCCAGCGGGAGAGGGATATGACTGGAGTACTCGCATGACCGTCACCCTCCACAGCTTCATCGACATCTACACCCGCGCCATCGACGCTGCCGTCCACCTCATTGGCAAGGCGGAGGCGTTCGCGCAGGAGCGCGGCATCGGCGAGGCCGAGATGCTCGGCTGGCGGCTGGCGGAAGACATGCACCCGCTGTCCTTCCAAATCGCCGTGGTCGCCGATTTCACCGCCGGCTGGGCGGCGCGGGCGGCCGACCTGCCGGTGCCTGAACGGACCAGTTGGTCAGAGACCGATCTTGCCGGTTTCAAGGCGGCGCTGGCAGCATCACGCGCCTCGGTCAGCGCCATTTCCGCCAATCAACTGGCGGGGCGAGACACGGTGCCGCTGACGGTCGAGCTGGGCAATGGCATGCAGCCGACGCTGCCGGTCGAGCGCTGGATCGCCAGCTTCGCCACCACCAACATCCATTTCCACCTGTCGATGATCTACGCCATCTTCCGGTCGAAGGGCGTGCCGCTCGGCAAGATCGACCTGTTCCCGACCGGGCTCTGACAGCATGGCCAAGCCCGAAGCCTGGCGGTTCGATGCAACGCGTTATCCGGTGCATGAGACGATCCAGACCCGCTTTCAGGATATGGACATCAACGGCCATCTCAACAATGTCGCCTTTGCGGCATTGTTCGAGACCGGCAGGGTATTGCTCAACCGCAAGGTGCGCCCGTGGGCCGATCGGCCCCGGAATGAGCGCACCATGGTCGCGGAAGCGACCATCACCTATCTCGCCGAGGGGCGTTTCCCGGGCGACGTCACCATCGGCAGCGGTGTCGGCCACATCGGCACGTCGAGCTGGAGCTTTCTCCAGGCAATGCACCAGAATGGTCGCTGCATCGCCACCTGCGATACCGTCATCGTCTGCCGCACCGACGAGGCGGCCAAGCCGCTGCGCACCGAATTGCGCGAGGCGCTGGAAGCTCTGCTGATCGAAAGATAGCGCCCCCCGGAGGTCATCCGGGCGACGACGAGCTCAGTTGCTTTGCTCTTCGGTGGTCAGCCGACGAACGAATCCGATCAAGCCCTGCTGGCGGCTGCGCTTCAGCCGCTCGGCGTCGAGGATCTTCTGCACATCGGCGTAGCAGCGCTCGACATCGTCGTTGAGCAGCACATAGTCGTAACCGTCCCAGTGGCTGATTTCTGCGGTGGCGCGGCTCATCCTGCGGGTTATAACCTCGTCGCTGTCGGTCCCGCGATCGCGTAGTCGCCGTTCCAGCTCGGCCAGTGACGGCGGGAAGATGAAGATGCGCACAACGTCGCCACCCGCCTGCTGATACAGCTGCTGCGCGCCCTGCCAGTCGATGTCGAACAGGACATCGCGCCCGTTCTTCAGCGCGCGCTCGACCGGCGCGCGGGGCGTGCCGTAGCGGTGGCCGAAGACGTGGGCCCATTCGAGGAACTGGCCCTTGGACGCCATCTCCTTGAACCGCGCCACATCGACGAAGCGGTAATCGCGCCCGTCCTTCTCGCCCGGGCGCGGCGGCCGGGTGGTCGCGGACACCGACATCGCCAGCTGCTTGTCGGCCTTGAGCAGCATGCGCGAGATGGTCGATTTGCCAGCGCCGGACGGCGAGGACACCACGAACAGGATGCCGCGACGGCGAAAATGGTCAGGGTGCGGCGGGGCGGAATCGTTGGCGGCCATGCGCGCTCTTGCAACGCAGCGTCTGCCCCGTCAATCAGGCGCAGGGGCGTGACGACATGGCAATCGGCAGAAAATGGTGGATCATCGTCGCAGGCCTGATGGCCGGTGCCGCGCTGATTCTGTGGTGGATGGGCCGTCCGCCGATCTGCACCTGCGGATACATCAAGCTATGGGAACCGGGCATCAATAGCCCGGGCAACAGCCAGCATATCGCGGACTGGTACACCCCCAGCCACATCATCCATGGCACGATCTTCTACTGGTGGACGCATCTGCTGATGCGCTGGAAGCAATCGGGCCCGCGCCCGATCGGCATTGTGCCTTATGGCGATCTTGCACTTGGCCCGCGCCTCGCCCTCGCGGCAGCGCTGGAGCTGGCGTGGGAACTGCTGGAAAATTCGCCGTCGGTGATCGACCGTTACCGGCAGGCGACGCTGGCGGTGGGCTATTCGGGTGACAGCGTGCTCAATTCGATGGCCGATTGCGGCTGGATGCTGCTCGGCTTCTATGCCGCGCACAGGCTGCCGTGGCGGGCGACGGTCGGGTTCGCGATCCTGTTCGAACTGCTCACCCTGTTCGTCATCCGCGACAATCTGACGCTCAACGTGTTGATGCTGCTCTACCCTGTGGAGGGGATCAGGATGTGGCAGGCGGGCGCGTAGCCGACGACTGCACCGTGGCCGGTGCGTTCGCGGCGGCCGGTGCGGGGTCGGGAGATGGCAACAGCTTCATCGCCGCTTCGCGCCGCTCGGCTCGCTGGGCCAGCTTGCGCGTGACATAGCCAGCGGCAATCGCAGCGCCTAGCGTGGCAACCCGTGCCGGCAGGAACCGCCGTGCGACGAACATTGTCGCGGCACCGATGACAGCGCCCTTGACGGGGTCCGCCCGCTGTTCCTTGCTGATCGCGCCACCCAGCGCTGCGCCAACGATTTGTCCGATCACGGCCACCGGCCCCTTCATTGTTTCCGTCTCCCCGCCCTACGCACAGCCGTGGTGTCTTGTTCCATAGGTCCCGCCACCGCGCCGGCAGTGGCGGGCATTGCTCATCTCGCCGCCCAGGTCGCGACGTTGCGGCTGAGCAGTTCGAGCGGCTGCGATCCCTGGCGCAGCACGATGTCATGGAAACCCTTGATGTCGAAGCGCGCACCCATCGTGCGGCGGGCCGCTTCGCGTGCACGGACGATCTCGCTATGGCCGAGCTTGTAGCTGGTCGCCTGACCCGGCCAGACGATATAGCGGTCGATCTCATTCTCCGCCGCGCGCTGCGCCAGCCCGCTGATGTCGATCATATAGGCCAGTGCGCGCTCCTTGCTCCAGCCCAGTGCATGCATGCCGGTGTCGACCACCACGCGCACCGCACGGTAGAGCGCGGCCTGCAGATAGCCGATGCGGCCCAGCGGCTCATCGGCATAAAGGCCGAGCTCGTCGGCGATCTGCTCGGCATAGAGGCCCCAGCCCTCGCCATAGGCAGCGATGCCCAGGCTGCGGTGCAGCAGCGGCAGATCGGTGCCGAGCAGCACCGCGCCCTGGAAGACGTGGCCGGGGATGCCTTCATGATAGACGAAGGTCGGGATGGCGAAACGCGGCCAGTCGGTGGTGTTGCGCAGGTTGATGTAGAAAGCGCCGGGGCGGGTACCATCGAGGCTGCCGCGCTGCGCATAACCGCGTGGCGCGCCCAGCTCGATGGCGGGCGGCACGCGGCGGATCTCAAGCCGCGCGGCGGGCGGGTTGTTGAACATCTGCCCCAGCAGCGGCCGGACGGCATCGTTGCGCTCGTTGCAATAGGCCAGCATCGCGGCGCGGCCTTCATCGGTGTTGGGCCAAAGCTGGTCGGCGCGCTGGCCCAGCGCCGTCAGCCGCGCGCCGGTGCTGCCGGTGGTCAGCCCTTGCGCTGCCAGCAGCGGCTCCAGCCGCGCCTGATAGTCGGCGACTTCGTCGAGCCCGCGCTGGTGCGCCTCCTGCGGCGTCAGCGCGGTGGAGGTGTGCTGGCGCAGGCAGGTCGCATAGAAAGCCTCGCCGCCGGGCAGGCGCGAGACGCCGGCTTGGTCGGTCGCGCGCGGTGCCAGCCCTTCCAGCAAGGCGATCTGCCGGTCGAGGGCCGCAGCGATGGGACCATCGACCAGCGCCGCAGCACGCGCGCCCCAATTGCCCGCTATACTCGCCTCGGCCGTACGCCGCGCAAGGCTGGTGGCCAGCCCTGAAGCCTCGCCCTGCTGCGCACGCAGCGCCCGGGTCTGGGTCAAAGTCTTGGCGATGATGAAGGCCGGCGGGATGACGCCCATCGCCGCTTCGGCGCGGGACCGTTCGACCTCATGGTCGATCTCCACCGCCATCTGCGCCATGCGCTGCAACGCCGCCTCGGCATCGGCGCTGGTGGCGATCGGGTGGGTGCTGTCGAGGAAGTCGGGCACACCCTGATAGCTGCCCGTCAACTGCGTCAGCGTGTAGGGAATCGGATAGCCGTCGAACCCGCCATAGGGGGTGCGGACGATCTCGGTCGCCCGCGCGGCGAACCAGCGCAGCACTTCCAGCCGGGTCCGATGGGTGGCGTCCATCGCGCTGGCATCGATGGCGTCGATGGCCGGCTTTTCCTCGACCAGAACACTGGCAAAACCGAACCGGTCGGCCGCTGCGGAGCTGCCCAGCTTGCCGCGCAATGCCGCGCGGTCTCCGGTATCGAGGCCCAGCGAGGTCGCGCTTTCGGGGCTGTTGACCAGCAACCGGTCGAACAGGCGCACGTAGAGCGCGTCCGCCTGTGCCGCAGGGCCGGACTGCATCGCGGCGCGCGTCACCGAGGGGACCGCTGCGGAGCCGGCCAGAACGGTTCCGCCCAGCAGCGCAGCCATGGTCTGGCGGCGGTCGAAATGGGCGATGGGGCGGGGGGTGGCCATGGATGCGCTCCTGTATGATGTTGCTGACACGCTAGGTCGGGGAAGGAGCGGGGGCAAGTCCATAGCCGTTATCGCGAGGGTCAGTGCCCCACCATCGCCTTGGGATCCATAAGCCGGTCGAACGTCTCCGCATCCACCGCCCCCAGCGCCAGCGCCGCCTCGCGCAGCGTCGTGCCTTCCGCATGTGCCTTCTTGGCAATCGCCGCTGCCGCGTCATAGCCGATGGCCGGGGTCAGCGCAGTGACCAGCATCAGCGAGCGCTCGACCAGTTCGGCGATCCGCGCCTCGTCCGCCTGCAATCCCTCGATGCAATGCTCGGCAAAACCGTTCATGCCGGTGGCGAGCAGATCGATCGAGCGCAGCACATTGGCGGCGATCAGCGGCTTGAACACATTCAGCTCGAGATGCCCCTGCATCCCCCCCACCGTCACTGCCTGATGATTGCCGATCACCTGGGCCGCCACCATCGTCAGCATCTCGCACTGCGTCGGATTGACCTTGCCCGGCATGATCGAGCTGCCCGGCTCGTTGGCCGGCAGGATGAGCTCGCCAAAGCCGGCGCGCGGGCCGGAGCCGAGCAGGCGGATATCGTTGGCGATCTTGGTCAGCGCGACAGCGAGCGTGTTGAGCTGGCCGGAGAGTTCGACCAGCGCATCGTGCGTCGCCAGCGCCTCAAACTTGTTTTCCGCTGCACGAAACGCCAGCCCACCGATGGCGCTCAGCTCGGCAGCCACCGCGACGTCGAAACCGGCAGGTGCGTTGAGCCCGGTTCCTACCGCCGTGCCACCCTGCGCCAGCGCATGAATGCCGCCCTCGGTCGAGGTATCGATGCCCAGCTGCGCCATCGCAATCTGACAGGCATAGCCGGAAAAGGCCTGCCCCAGCGTGACCGGTGTGGCATCTTGCATATGGGTGCGGCCGATCTTGACCAGCTCCGCCCACTGCCGCGCCTTGAGGTTCAGCGCGGCGTGCAGTCGGGTCAATGCCGGAGACAGGCGATTGTGCACCGTCAGCGCCACTGCGACATGCATTGCCGTCGGGAAACTGTCGTTCGACGATTGGCTTAGATTGACATGATCATTGGGGTGCACTGGCGTCTTGCCGCCACGCTTTCCCGTCAGCATTTCGTTGGCGCGGCCCGCAATCACCTCGTTGACGTTCATATTGGTCTGGGTGCCGCTGCCGGTCTGCCAGATGACGAGCGGAAACTGGTCATCGAGCGGACCGTCGATCACCTCACGCGCAGCGGCCTCGATCGCATCGGCGATGGTCGCATCCAATCCATGCCGCCGATTGACCCGCGCTGCCGCCAGTTTGACCATGGCGAGGGCGTGGACGATCTCGATTGGCATCCGTTCGCGCACACCGAACGGAAAGTTGCCGATGCTGCGTTGGGTCTGCGCCCCCCAATAAGCGTAGGAAGGAACCTCGACGGGGCCGAGCGAGTCGGTTTCGGTGCGGCTGGTCATGCGCGCTGCTATCGCATGGCGCAGAGACGGCCTCAACCGCTCCGGGCTTGCGCGCAGGCCGCTCGCAGGACACAGCGCAGCCATGCCGCTCCTGCGCCGCATCCTTGTCTGGACCGTGATCGTCCTGTTTTTCTGGTGCGCCGGGCTCGCGCTCAGGATCGACGCGGTCGGGCGCAGCGTGCCGCAAGGCAGGGCCGATGTCGCCATCGTGCTGGGTGCTGCCGCTTATGATAGCCGCCCGTCGCCGGTGTTCGCCGCGCGCATCGACCATGGCATCGCGCTCTATCGCGCTGGCCGGGTCGAGCGCTTGCTGCTCACTGGCGGCTACGGCACCGGCGCACGCTTTGCCGAATCGCAAGTGGCGCGGCGCTATGCCATGGCGCGCGGCGTGCCCGCATCGGCCATTCTCATCGAAACCCGATCCCGCACGACACGGCAGAATCTGGACGAGGCGGCTGCCCTTATGCGCCGCCACCAGCTGACCAGCACGTTCATTGTCAGCGATCCCGCTCACCTGATGCGCGCCGGCTGGATGGCGGATGCCGCAGGCATAGGCGCGCAACCGGCAGCGACGCCGACCAGTCGCTATCGCGGATGGCAGGCGCGCGGCGGCTTTGTGCTGCGCGAAATCTGGTTTTCGACCCTATTCTTGCTGACCGGACGGTAGCCTGCGCTACTTCTTCCGCCCGAAATCCACCGTCACGACATTGGAGCCGTCGTCGGCTTCGCGCACCACCGGGTCGTTTTCCGCCTGTTCATGGTCGGGCAGTGCGTCGTCGGTCACATCGACCTGGAACTGCAGGCCGAACTCGACCGATGGATCGACAAAGGCGGTGATCGCGCTGAACGGAATGTGCAGCATCGATCCCACCTGATTGAACGACAGGCCGACCGAAAAGCCGTCTGGCCGGACGCTGAGGTCCCAGAAGCGATTCTCCAGCACGATGGTCATCTCGTCCGGAAACCGCTGGATCAGGTGGACAGGGATGTCGACGCCGGGGGCCTGCGTCTTGAAGGTGATATAGAAATGGTGCCCGCCAGGCAGATGGCCGCCAGCCTTTTCTACCTGGCCGAGAACGCGGCCCACCACGGCGCGCAGGGCTTCCTGCACGATCTCGTCATAGGGGATCAGGCTGTCGGGCGGGGTCTCGTCAGTCATAAGCCGCTTGGTGGCGGGGAGCGGCGTGACGGTCAAGAGGCTTGTCGCGATGCGCGGGCGGCCTATAGGGGCGCGCATGCGTAGCTCAGAAGACTCCCGCGCAGCGCGGGTCGGAACCATCCAGCGTGATACGCGCGAGACGCGCATCCGTATCGAGGTCAATCTCGACGGGACCGGTGCCTATGCCGTGTCGACCGGCATCGGCTTTCTCGATCATATGGTCGAACAGCTCTCGCGCCACTCGCTGATCGACGTGACCATGGACGTCGAGGGCGATCTGCACATCGACCAGCACCACACCGTGGAAGACAGCGCGCTGGCGCTGGGGCAGGCGATATCGGATGCGCTGGGCGACCGGCGAGGCATCGTCCGCTACGGCCATGCTTATGCGCCGATGGACGAAACGCTGAGCCGCGCCGCGCTCGACATATCCGGTCGCCCGCATTTCGTCTGGAAATCGGGCTTCAGCCAACCGCGGCTGGGGGAGATGGACACCGAGCTGTTCAGCCACTGGTTCGCCAGCTTCGCGCAGACCGCCGGGATCACGCTCCATCTCGAGACCCTGTACGGCGAGAATAACCACCACATCGCCGAGAGCCTGTTCAAGGCACTGGCGCGGGCCTTGCGCGCCGCTGTCGCCATCGATCTGCGCGTGGCGGATGCCGTGCCCTCGACCAAGGGCATATTGGGCAAAGGCAGCCTCGCCGAGTAAATGTCCACGACTATCGCCCTCATCGATTATGGCGCGGGAAATCTGCGCTCGGTGGCAAACGCGCTGCAGGCGGCGGGGGCCGAGGGCGTCGCGGTGACCGCGGATCCGGATGTTGTCGCGCACGCGGATCGCATTGTCCTGCCCGGGGTCGGCGCGTTCAAGCATTGCATGGACAATCTGTCCGCCATCGACGGCATGATCGAGGCAATGGCGGCGCGTACTTTTGCCGATGGCCGCCCCTTCCTTGGCATTTGCGTCGGCATGCAACTGATGGCGGACTATGGCGTCGAACATGGCGAGCATGCCGGCATGGGCTGGGTGACCGGTTCGGTGGTGGCGCTGGAGCCGTCTGCGGCCGCCCGTGTCCCGCACATGGGCTGGAACGATGTCGTCCCGTGCGGCGCGCCGACCCTTATCGAGCCGGGCGAGGCCTATTTTCTGCACGGCTATGCGATGATGGCGGACGAGGCTAACCCGGCGATCTGCGCGGTGACCCGCCACGGCACGCACGACGTCGTCGCTGCAGTACAGCGCGACACCGCGCTGGGTGTCCAGTTCCATCCGGAAAAAAGCCAGCGTTACGGCATCGCGTTCTTGGAGAGGTTCCTTGCATGGCGGCCCTGACCATCTTCCCCGCCATCGATCTCAAGTCCGGCCAGGTCGTGCGCCTTGCCGAGGGCGATATGGACCGCGCCACCGTCTATGGTGACGATCCCGCCGCGCAGGCGCGGGCGTTTGCAGACGCAGGCGCGACCCACCTCCACGTTGTCGATCTCGACGGTGCGTTCGCCGGTGCCAGTATCAACGGCACGGCCGTGGAGAGCATCATCGCCGCCTTCCCCGGCAAGGTACAGGTCGGCGGCGGCATCCGTGATCGTGCCGGGGTGGACCGCTGGCTCGCGCTTGGCGTGGATCGCGTCATCATCGGCACCGCCGCGCTCAAGGACCCCGACTTCGTGCGTAGCGCCGCGCGAGACATGCCGGGACGCATCGTCGTCGGCGTCGATGCGCGCGACGGTTATGTCGCGACCGAAGGCTGGGCCGATGTCTCCGACGTGGCGGTCACCGATCTCGCCCGCCGCTTCGAGGATGCCGGCGTCGCCGCGCTGCTGTTCACCGACGTCGGGCGCGATGGCCTGCTCAAGGGCTGCAATGTCCCCGCGACCGTGGCGCTGGCCCGCGCGGTCTCGATCCCGGTCATCGCATCGGGTGGCGTTGCCGGCATCGCCGATATTCACGCGCTGCTGCCGCATGTCGCGGACGGTATCGAAGGCGTGATCACCGGCCGCGCGCTCTACGACGGACGGCTGGACCTGGGTGAGGCAATCCGGGTGGCAAGCCGGTGACCGTCCGCACCCGCGTCATCCCCTGTCTCGACGTCAAGGACGGCCGCGTCGTCAAGGGCATCAATTTCGTCGATCTGCGCGACGCCGGCGATCCGGTAGAAGCCGCACGCGCTTATGATGCCGCCGGGGCAGACGAGCTTTGCTTCCTCGACATCACCGCCAGCCATGAAGGACGCGGGACGCTGCTCGACATGGTCGCGCGCACGGCGGAAGTCTGTTTCATGCCGCTCACCGTCGGCGGCGGCGTGCGCACGGCCGAAGACGCGCGGGCACTGCTGCTGGCAGGCGCGGACAAGGTCGCAGTCAACAGCGCCGCTGTCGCCCGGCCGGAGCTGGTCGCCGACATCGCGGAGCGCTTCGGCAGCCAGTGCTGCGTCGCCAGCATCGACGCGCGCAGCGTGGCATCCGGCCGGTGGGAAATCTTCACCCACGGTGGCCGCACGCCCACTGGTATCGACGCGCTGGCCCACGCCATCCGGCTCGCGGAACTCGGCGCGGGCGAACTACTGGTCACGTCGATGGACCGCGATGGCACGCGCGACGGTTATGACCTCGCCCTGGTCCGCGCCATCGCCGAGGCGGTCCGCGTCCCCGTCATCGCCTCGGGCGGCGTCGGCACCCTGCAGCATCTGGTGGAGGGGGTGACCCTGGGCGGGGCGAGCGCGGTTCTTGCCGCCTCGATTTTCCATTTCGGCGAAGCCAGCATCGCCGACGCGCACGCGGCGCTCGCTGCGGCGGGCTTGCCGGTGCGGCGACCCATTGACTCTGCCGTGCGCACGGCCTGACAAGACCGGCATGACCGACCGTTTCTCCGCATTGGAACAGGTGATCGCCGACCGTCTCGCCGCGGGCGATGCGGCTTCCAGCTATGTCGCCAGCCTCGCTGCCAAGGGCCTGTCCAAAGTGGCGCAGAAGGTGGGTGAGGAAGCGGTCGAAACCGTCATCGCCGCGCTGGGCGAAGGTGACGGGGCGCTGGTCGGAGAAGCGGCCGATCTCCTCTTCCACCTCACCCTGCTGCTCAAGCTGCGCGGCCTTGGTCTGGACGATGTCGCGGCCGAGCTGGCGCGCCGTCACGGCACCTCGGGGCTGGTCGAAAAGGCCGCCAGAACGTGATGATTGAACGGCTCCGTCATTGCTTCGCTGCGCGCGCAATGGCGGGATGAAGGATGCACCATGCCCATCGACCCGACGCTGCCCTATGACGACACCAACATCTTCGCCCGCATCCTGCGCGGCGAGATACCGTGCCGTGAAGTCTATCGCGACGAGCATGCGCTGGCCTTTCACGACATCAATCCGCAGGCTCCGCATCACATCCTGGTTATCCCCACCGGCGCCTATGTCAGCTTGGACGATTTTTCCGCTCGCGCGTCCGAAGGCGAAATCGCGGGCTTCATCCGTGCGGTCGGCCATGTCGCCCGCGCTGCCGGCTTCGTCGAGCCCGGCTACCGGCTGCTCGCCAACATCGGCAAGCATGGCCATCAGGAAGTACCCCATCTCCATGTCCACATCTTTGCCGGCCAGCCGCTGGGGCCAATGCTGGCGCGGTAGCGCCGAGCATCTACAGGCAAGCTGGCGCGGTAGCGCCGAGCATCAATCGTTTGGCTGGCGCTGCGCCGGGGCGAGCCTATGACCACGCATGGTTTCGACGCCATCGTCCTCGGCGCCGGCGCGGCCGGGCTGTTCTGCGCAGGCCAAGCCGGGCAACGCGGGCGCCGGGTGCTGCTGGTCGATCATGCCGACGAACCGGGCAAGAAGATACTGATCTCGGGCGGCGGACGCTGCAATTTCACCAACATCCATGCCGCGGCACAGAATTTCATCTCCGCCAATCCGCATTTCGCCAAGTCCGCGCTCAGCCGTTATGCGCCGCAGGATTTCATCGATCTGGTCGATGCCTATGGTATCGCCTGGCACGAAAAGACGCTCGGCCAGCTGTTCTGCGATGGATCGGCCAAGCAGATCGTCGCCTTGCTGATGGAGGAATGCGCCAAGGGCGGGGTGACTCACTGGTTCGGGGAAGGCATCGGTGCCGTGGCTCACGCCGATGGCCTGTTCTCGGTTTCGGTCGGTGGTCGCACGGCAGCCGCTCCGCGCCTCGTCATCGCCACGGGCGGCCTTTCTATCCCCAAGCTGGGCGCCACCGGTTTTGCCTATGATCTCGCCCGCCGGTTCGGGTTGAAAGTCGTCGAACCGCGGCCGGCGCTGGTGCCGCTGACGCTGGGCGGGGACGAAACATTGTTCCGCGAACTGGCCGGGGTGGCCGCATCGGTCGAGGCCAGGGCTGGCAAAGCCGCCTTTCGCGAAGCCGCGCTGTTCACCCACAAGGGGCTGTCGGGTCCTGCCATCCTGCAGGTCTCCTCTTACTGGCGCCATGGCGAGGCGATCGGCATCGATTTCATCCCCGCCGCAGAATCTGGCTGGCTGATCGCCGAGAAGCGGACGCAACCGCGCACCACGGTTCGCAAGCTGCTCGACACGTACCTCCCCGCACGATTGGCCGATGCGCTGGCCGACAAGCTCATGGATATTGTGCAGTGCGACATAGCACTCGCCAATATCACCGATACTGTGCTAGGAGCGGTGCAAGCTCGGATTTCCGGCTGGCAATTCCACCCCAATGGCAGCGAAGGTTTTGCCAAGGCGGAAGTGACCGTTGGCGGTATCAGCACCGCCGAGCTGTCCTCGAAAGACATGGAATCGCGGCGCGTGCCGGGGCTTCATGCCATCGGGGAAGCCGTGGACGTCACCGGCTGGCTCGGTGGCTATAATTTTCAATGGGCGTGGGCGAGCGGATGGGCCGCAGGCCAGTCGCTCTGACACCTGATCCTCCCCCTTTGGGGGAGGGGGACCACGAAGTGGTGGAAGGACAGATGCGGCGTTTCCGGACGTCGCGCCACGCCGCACCTGCCCCTCCACCATCCTTCGGATGGTCCCCCTCCCCGTGCCGGGGAGGACCTTCTAATTGGAACTCCCATGTCTTTTTCTACCCTCTCGCCGATCCTCGCGGAGGCGCTCTCCGAACGGGGCTACGAATCCCCCACCCCGGTGCAGGCTGCCGTCCTCGAACCCGAAGCGCATGGCCGTGACCTGATCGTCTCGGCGCAAACCGGTTCGGGCAAGACCGTCGCATTCGGGCTCGCCATGGCCGACGAACTGCTGATGGACGCCGCGACTCTGGCTGTCACCCGCGCTCCCGTAGCGCTGATCGTCGCGCCGACCCGCGAACTCGCCTTGCAGGTCAGCCGCGAATTGCTGTGGCTCTACCGCGCCTCCGGCACCCGCATCGCCACCTGCGTCGGCGGCATGGATGCCTCGCGTGAGCGCCGGATGCTCAGCCATGGCGCGCATATCGTCGTCGGCACGCCGGGTCGCCTGCGCGATCACCTGGAACGTGGCGCGCTCGACCTGTCGGCGCTCAAGGTCGCGGTGCTCGATGAGGCCGACGAAATGCTCGACATGGGCTTTCGCGACGATCTCGAACAGATTCTCGACGCAACGCCGGAGAGCCGGCGCACGCTGCTGTTCTCGGCAACCATGCCCAAGCCGATCGTGGCGCTGGCCAGGCGCTACCAGCGCGACGCGCTGCGCATCGAAACGCTGGGGCAGGATCGCGGTCATGGCGACATCAGTTATCAGGCGGTGACTGTCGCCCCCGCCGATATCGAAAATGCCGTGGTCAACCTGTTGCGCTTGCATGAGGCGGAGACGGCAATGCTGTTCTGCGCGACGCGCGACAATGTCCGCCACCTCCATGCCAGCTTGACCGAGCGCGGCTTTGCCGTGGTGGCGCTGTCGGGCGAGCATAGCCAGAGCGAGCGCAACCACGCGCTGCAGGCGCTGCGCGATCGTCGCGCCCGTGTTTGCGTCGCCACCGATGTCGCGGCGCGGGGCATCGACCTGCCGACGCTCAGCCTCGTCATCCATGTCGAGATTCCGCGCGATCCAGAAACGCTGCAGCACCGCTCGGGCCGCACCGGCCGCGCGGGCAAGAAGGGCACAGCGGTGCTGATCGTCCCCTATCCGCGCCGCCGCCGGGTGGAGATGATGCTGCGCGACGCCAAGGTGCAGGCCGAATGGCTGGGTGCCCCGACGCCCGAACAGATCCGCGAGCAGGACCGTGCCCGGCTGATCGAGACGCTGATGGCTCCGGTCGAGACCGATGAAGAAGACGCGCTGCTCGCCGAGCGACTGCTGGAACAGAAGTCGGCGCAGGAAATTGCCGCGGCGCTGGTTCATGCGCATCGTGCGCGACTGCCAGCGCCAGAGGAGCTGATAGTCGATACCGGTCCGGCCCCGCGCGAACGCGGCGAGCGCCCCGACCGTGGTCCGCGCCCCGGGTTCGAGGACACCGTCTGGTTCCGCATGGACGTCGGCCGCCGCCAGAATGCCGATCCGCGCTGGATGCTGCCGCTGATCTGCCGTCGCGGCCATGTCACCAAGGGGGAAATCGGCGCGATCCGCATCGGCCAGACCGAGAGCTTCGTCGAAATCCCGCGCGCCATTGCCGACCGCTTCGCCGATGCGCTGCGCCGCACCGCCCGGCCGGATGCGGAGGATGAGAGCGGCATCGCCATCACCCCCGCACCGAATGGCCCGCAGCTAGAGCGCGGCGGCCGCGGCGATGGCCCGCGTGGCGCTGCTCCGCGCGGCACACCGCCGAGGGGCCGTCTGGCACCCAAATATGGCGAACGCGGCGATGGCCCGCGCCATGACGGCCCGCCGCGTGGTCCGCGTGGCCCAGGAGCGGGGCGTCCGGGTGCCAAGCGCACGCCGGGCAATTTCCCGCCGCAGGCCGGGGCTGGCCGTGCTCCGTTCAAGGGCAAACCGCCGAAGCGGTAGGGCTGAGGCGCCCCACCAACCGAGTTCCCTGAGCTTGTCGAAGGGCTGTACTTGTCTGCCCGTGTAGAAGGAAAGTACAGTGCTTCGACAAGCTCAGCATAGTCAGGTTATGGGGATGGCATGAATGCAGCCCCTCCCATCCGCATCCTCGTCGATGCCGATGCCTGCCCGGTCAAGGACGAGGTGTACAAGGTCGCGTGGCGGCATGCGGTGGAGGTGGTGATCGTCGCCAACAGCCACCTGCGCATCCCCGATCATCCACTGGTCAGTCGCATGGTGGTGAGCGACACGTTCGACGCCGCCGACGACTGGATTGCCGGACAAGCCGGCCCCGCGACGCTGGTGGTCACCGCCGACATTTTGCTCGCCGACCGATGCCTGAAGGCGGGCGCATCGGTGCTCGCTCCCAACGGCAAGCCGTTTACTGGTTCCGGTATCGGTAGCGCGGTCGCCGTCCGCGCGATCATGGCCGATTTGCGGGCCGGCGCGGTTGGCGCACCCATCGGCGGTCCTGCGCCGTTCAGCAAGGCAGATCGGTCGCGCTTCCTGTCAGAGCTCGACACGATGCTGGTGCGGATGAAGCGGGTGACTCGTTAGCCTCATTCTCGTTGTTTCCGCAAAGGCGGGAATTCATCTTCCTACCCGTCATGGGGCAAAGGTAACGGTTGGATTCCCGCCTTCTTGAGAATGACGATGGCCGCGATAAGTTGACGTTGACGAAAGCGTCACCTTGGCCAACACTTGGCGCCATGCTCACCGATGCCGATTTCCAGACCCGCCTTGCCGCCGTGCTGGCGCGCATCGCGCCGGGGCACATTCTGGCGCTCAACCGGTTGTCGGGCGGCGCGAACATGGAAAGCTGGTCGATCGACTGGGGTCAGCCGGGCGATGTGCGCGGCTTGATCCTGAGGCGCGCGCCATCGGCCGAGTGGATGGCCGGGCGGCCGTTCGGGCTCGATACCGAAGCCGCGCTGGTCCGCGCCGCGCGTGCAGGCGGTGTGCTCGCGCCACATGTGGTGGCCGAGCTGAAACCGGACGACGGGCTCGGCGAAGGCTATGTGATGGTGCGGGTCGAGGCCGAGGTCAGCCCCGCTGCGATCCTCGCCGATCCCGCGCCGCAGCTCATTGAGGATGTCGCCCGCGAACTGGCGCGCATCCACGCGCTGCAGCTGGACCGTCTGCCCGCCGACATCCCGCTGATGGACACCGCAGAGGCGCTCGCGGCACTCAAGGCGCGTTTCCTCGATTACGGCGGCGATCGCCCGATCATCGCCGCCGCGCTGCGCTGGCTGGAGGAGCATCTGCCCGCAACCGCGCCGCCTGCGCTGGTGCATGGCGACCTGCGCATGGGCAATATCATGGCGACGCGCGATGGTCTCGCCGCCGTGCTCGACTGGGAACTGGCGCATATCGGCGACGCGCATGAGGATCTCGCCTATGGCTGCATGACCGTGTGGCGCTTCGGCCGGATCGACCGGCCCGCCTTCGGCCTCGCCGATCTCGACCGCTATTTCGCTGCCTATGAAGCCGCAGGCGGTGGCCCTGTGGATCGCGCCCGCTTCCGCTTCTGGCTGGTCTATCGCACAGCCTGGTGGGCGCTCGGCTGCCTGCAGATGGGGCAGATCTGGCGCAGCGGTGTCGACGCCAATCTGGAACGTGCGGTGATCGCTCGGCGCACCAGCGAGAATGAGCTGGACCTGCTGTTGCTGCTGGAGGAGGAACTGCCCGAATCCCTCCGTCGCCCCGGCCTTGAGCCAGCGCCGCTAACGGTGGCCCCGACACCCGCTGGAGAAACTACCGCCAGCGAAATCCTCGGTGCCATCGCTGACTGGCTGGCAACCGACGTCAAGGCACGCGCCGAGGGCCGTGACAAGTTCATGGCCGCTGTCGCCATCAACGCGCTCGGCATGGTCCGCCGCGAGCTGGAGCATCCTGTCGCCTTCGCCGACAAGGCGCTGGCCGACGACCTGCTCACCGGCCGCGCCACCCTCGCCACCCCCGGCCTGCTGTCGCGCCTGCGCCGCATGGCGCTCGACAAGCTCGTCAATGACGTTCCCAAATATGCTGCGCTGGCCAAGGCGAGGGCGCTGTGGGGCGGCTAAGCGATCGGCATATTCTGCTGGTCCTCGATCTCGACGAGACCCTGATTCACGCCCGCGAGGAACCGCTTCGTCGCCCAGCAGATCATGTCATCTATGACTATCACATCTATCGTCGCCCGCATCTGGATGCATTTATGGAGGCGTGCTTCGACAGTTTTGCGGTCGGTATCTGGTCATCGGCTTCCGACGCCTATGTTCAGGCCGTGGTCGAACAAGTCATACGCCAGACAGACAGGCTGCAGTTCATTTGGGGTAGAAGCAAGGCCAGTTTCAGCCGAGTATCCCGCGACGATGGCTCGTCATTCTTCGACCCCTGGAACCACAGACATTATCTCAAGCCGCTCGCCAAACTGAAGCGTTTCGGCTGGCCGCTCGAGCGCATGTTGATTGTCGACGACACGCCGGAGAAGTGCGCCTGCAACTACGGAAATGCCATTTATCCCAGCGAGTATGAGGGGCAACTCCATGATGACGAACTTCTGCTTCTCGCCCGCTATCTGGAATCAATCAAAAATGTCGCGAATGTTCGAATAATCGAAAAGCGTGGGTGGAGAACAAGCATCGCCGCTTCATCCTAATCAAAACCAATAGGAAACATCGGAGAGAGACATGGATTTCAGCCTGCCGCAGGATCTGCTCGCCTATCTGGACGAGCTTGACGCCTTCATCGCCGCCGAGATCAGACCGCTGGAGCAGGCGGACGACAATATCCGCTTCTTCGACCATCGCCGCGAATGGGCGCGCACCGACTTCGAGCAGGGCGGGCTGCCGCGCCATGACTGGGAGCAACTGCTCCGCGCCGCGACCCGCAAGGCCGATGCGGCGGGGCACTGGCGCTTCTCGGCGCCCAAGAAATATGGTGGCAAGGATGGCAGCAATCTGTGGATGGCGGTGATCCGGGACCGGTTCGCAGCCAGGGGGCTGGGCCTGCACAACGACCTGCAGAACGAGCACAGCATCGTCGGCAACTTCCCCTTCGTCGCCATGTTCGAGGAATGGGGCACCGAGGAGCAGAAACAGGAGTTCATCCTCGGCGGCTTTGCCGGTGAACGGCGCACCGCCTTCGGCCTGACCGAGCCGCATCACGGCTCCGACGCCACCCATATGGAAACCCGGGCGGTGCGCGAGACGCGCGACGGCGTCGATGGCTGGCGCATCGATGGCGAGAAAATGTGGATCACCGGCATGCATGTCGCGACCCACTGCGCCACCTTCGCCCGCACATCGGGCAAGGATGGCGATGCGCGCGGCATCACTTGCTTCCTCGTCCCCAACCCCTCGCCGGGGCTTAGAATCGAGGAATATCTGTGGACCTTCAACATGCCGACGGACCATCCCCGGCTGAGCTTCAACAACGTCTGGGTGCCGGACAGCGCGATTCTGGGTGTCGAAGGGCGCGGCCTCTCCCTCGCGCAGAGCTTCGTCCACCAGAACCGCATCCGCCAGGCAGCATCCTCGCTGGGCGCAGCGACCTTCTGCGTCGAGGAGAGCGTGAAATATGCCCGAGCCCGCAAACCGTTCGGCGAGGAGCTGGCGCGCAATCAGGCGATCCAGTTTCCGCTGGTCGAGCTGGCGACGCAGTGCGAGATGCTGCGCATGCTGATCTACAAGACCGCGTGGGAGATGGACCATATGGAGCACAGCGCCATCGAACATGAGCTCAGCGACAAGATCAGCATGTGCAATTATTGGGCGAACCGGCTGGTGTGCGAGGCGGCGGACCGGGCGATGCAGGTGCACGGCGGCATCGGCTATTCACGGCACAAGCCGTTCGAACATATCTATCGCCACCACCGCCGCTATCGTATCACCGAGGGCGCGGAGGAGATCCAGATGCGCAAGGTGGCGGCCTATCTGTTCGGCTATCTCGGGCCGCGCAAGGCGCTGTTCGCGTGAACAAGGGCGGCAGCACGATGCTTGCCGCCGCCCTGACATTGATGTCGTGTGTCGGCTGCAGCCGGATGCAGCCCGGCTTCCTGCCGCTCGATACCAGCGCGCTGCGTATCCCGCGCGAGTGCGGCGTGCAGTTGGCGATGATGACGGGGCGGCCCGCACGCTATCGCCAGATGCCCCCCGCTTGCGCACTGCCGACGGTGGAAGAGGTGGCGCGCTCTTGCGCGGTGCAGGACCGGATCAGCGCGCCTGCCGGGTTACCCCTGCCGGACTATCGTGTGTCCGCCCTCGACTGCCGCTACACCAACAGCGACGAGAGCACCGCCACCTGTCGCTTCAGGCTGGCGTTGCCGGGAGAAACGGGGGAAGGAACAATGGTCGAAGTACCATTCGACCATCGCTTCTGGGCCGATCATGGCCCGACCCACCATATGTACGGCACGATGTGGATGCTTGGTCGAGGTGCGGACTGCACCCGGGACGAAACACCGCAATGATCCCGACGCTCTTCCCTGTCTTGGCCGGGTTGGACAGCGCCGCTCTTGCGGCGCTCGGCGTCGACCAGCCTGCGCTCACTTTGGCGGCGGGGGACAGGTTGTTCCGGCAGGGCGACTCCCCGACCGGGCTTTACCTGATAGAGAGCGGGGAACTGCGGTTGACGGGGCGCACGCCGGGCGACGGCATGGTGGAACTGGCGCGACTGGGGCCGGGCGATATGGCCGGCGCCTTCAGCCTGCTCGATCCCGCGCCGCGCTCGGCGACGGCGACAGCGATCGGCCCGCTGGTTGTCCGCCGCATCGCCCGCGAGCATTTCAGCGCGCTTGCCGCCAGCGGCGATCCGGCAGCGCTCGCCGTGACCGACCGGCTGCGCTGCGAGGTCGCGGAGCGAACGCGAGCGACCGTCGGCGACATTGCCTTGGCCTTGGGTCGTGGCGCTGGCACCGCCCGCGCACTTGGTACAGCGCCGATGCCGGAAACAGTCGCCGCGCGCGATCTTTCGGCCTTGCTCGGCAGCTTTCCTGGCTTCGACCAGCTGCGTGCCGAGGAATGGCCGCAGATCGAGGCGATGGCACGCATCGTTCATGCTCCGCGCGGCACTTTGCTCTGCCCGGCCGGCCAATCCGCGGGCCATATGCTGATCGTCGCGCGCGGCGCGATCCGCGTCGGCGTCGCCCATGCCGCTGGCGGCATCGAGCAGCTTCTGCTGCACGGGCCCGGCAGTGTCTCGGGCGTGGCCGCGATGCTCGACGACCGGCGCTCGGACCTGATCCGGGACGTGCGAGAGGATGCCGTGCTGCTCCTCCTCGGCCGTTCGGCCTTCGAAGCGCTGCGCGGCGGTGCGACCCCAATCGGCCGCAAGCTGTTTGCCGCCATCGATGCCCAGTTGGTGCGCGATTTGCGGCGCCTGTCGCGCCTCCTCGGTCGCCTGCACGGGGAGCAGGGCTGATGTGCAGGATGCTGGCCTATGCCGGTCCGCCGGTGCTGCTCGACCAACTCATCGTCCAGCCCGATTCAAGCCTGGTGCACCAGGTGATCGATGCCAAAATGCTGGCCATGCTCAATCTTGCCGGCTTCGGTCTTGCCGCGTGGGACGATGGCATGGCCGATCCCGTTCAGCCGCTGCTGTTCCGCTCGACCGAGGTGGCGATCTTCGATCCCAATCTGCGCAGCCTGGCGGCCAAGCTCAACGTCCGCATGGCGGTCGCGCACCTTCGCGGCATCCCCTATTCGGGCCAAGTTGCGGTCAACCGGGAGAGTCTGCATCCCTTCCGCATGCCGGGCTCGCCACTAGTGATGGCGCATAATGGCGATCTCGCCGATTTCGCGGCGATGCGCTACGATCTGGTCGAGCATATCCGGCCGGACATCCGCCGCGCCATCCCGGCGATGACTGACAGCGCCTGGCTGCATGCGCTGATCTTGTCCGGCCTGTCCGACCCCGCCGGCCCCTTCACCGCCGATGAGATACTGCGTGCGATCGACCGGGCGCTGTCCATCATCCGGGAAGTGCGCGACCGGCTGGGTATCCGCCGCTCGTCCTCGGTCAATCTCACCATCGCCGATGGCCGCAACCTCATCGGTGTGCGCTTCACCTTTGATTTCGGAGTATTCGAGAAGCCACCGTTCCAGGGCGGCATCGAGTTTCTCAGCCTGTGGTACACGCTCGGTGCGCGCTATGGCCATGCCGATGGCGAGTGGAAGATGACCGGCGGCTCCGGGCCGGCGACGATCATCGCCAGCGAGCCGCTGACGCGCGACGTGTCGACCTGGGTGGAGGTGCCGGAATACAGCGCCTTGCTGGTGGACGGCGGCAAGCGGCGGGTGGTGCCCATCGACGTGTAACGCAGAAAGCGCGGCAGATTATGTCACGCGCGCAATAAACTGAAAGCGTCCGGGCAGCGATTCTTGGCTCGCAGCGGCTCTGCGTGGTTAACGCAATCGTGGCCCGCGCCGCTTGCCGCATTTTGCTGAAATCGATCTTAAGAATTCGATAACCATCGGATTTTCCTTCATAATCCCGGCTGGCCTTACCTATTGGGCAATGCGCTTTGCGCACAGCAATAGGAGCGAAATCATGGTGCAGATTGCCCAACTCAGCCGCACGACCCTCAACTTCGAACAGATCCTGCTCAGCGAAGGCGCGGAGACCCGCATCCCAGACGGGTTCGGCGGTTTCACCTGGTTGCAAGCCGGTGTTTACAACCCCAACGGCGCTATTCCCGGCTATGCCGCGACTTCTGGGCAGAACCTGCTGTTCGTTGCCGAAGCCGGCGGGCAGGACATTGCCGGATATGACGATGCCGCACCCGGCAGTCCGCTCACGCTGATCCGCGAACAGGCGTTCGAGCTGGAATCGGTGCGCCTGTCGTCTGCTTTCCAGACCGCCCAGACCATTGTCATCCGTGCCTATGCCGATGCGGCCGGCCAGGTGTTGATCGGTCAGAAAACCGTGGTCGTCGGCCTCGGTGACCAAGCGCTGGTATCCTTTGCCGATGGCCTCGACTTCGGCACCTTTGCGGGGGCGCTGCGGGTCGAGTTCGACGGCAATGACGGCAATGGCGCGACGCTCGACTATTTCGGCATCGACGATCTCACCTACAGCCTCACCGCCAACACCGTGCTCGATTTCGACGCCATCGATCTTGGCAATGGATCGGAAGCGGTCTTGCTCGACTATGACGGCTTCAGCTTCTCGCAGACCGGCGTCTATGATCCCGACGGCTCCATCCCCGGGTATGCCAACACATCCGGTGACAATCTGGCGTTCATAGCCGAAGCCAATGGCAACGAAGTGTCGGGCTACGAAGGGCAGGCCGCTGGTGCGCCGGTGGTCATCACCAACGACGTCGCGTTCGACTTCCTCGGCGGCTCCTTCGCGTCGGCCTTCCGCGACGATCTCGACATCGTCATTCGGGGCTATGCCGATGAGGCCGGCACCCAGCTGGTGGGCGAATTCACCATCAGCGTCGATCGTTTCACTGCGCAGGATTTCACCTTCCTGCAGGGCGAGCTGGTCGGCCTGCGTCGGCTCGAGTTCGATTCGAACGACGACAACCCGCTGACCAACGATTACTTCGGCTTCGACGATCTCGCCTTCTTCGTCGCCAACCCGCCGGCAACGCTGCCCGACGATTCCCTGCTCTAAAGGCCGGGATGCCGATGTCGCACGCCGTCTCCGCCTGACGGCGTGCGGCATCGGCGCTTTCCCTGTGGGCAGGTTTATGGCAGCATGACTGCCAGAACAAAGTCAGGCAGGAGAGAGGCTTGTGAACACAGTCCATGATCTGGTCATTCGCGGTGGCACCATCGTCGATGGCACCGGCGGCAAGCCCTTCGCCGGCGATGTCGCCATAGACGGGGACCGCATCAGCCTGGTGGGCGAGGTCAAGGGCAGGGGGCGCGAGGAGATCGACGCCACCGGCAAGATCGTCACGCCCGGCTTTGTCGACATCCACACCCATTATGATGGCCAGGCGACCTGGGATGCGGAGATGGCGCCGTCGTCCTGGCATGGCGTCACCACCGTGGTCATGGGCAATTGCGGCGTTGGTTTCGCGCCGGCCAAGCCCGACAAGCATGACTGGCTGATCGGCCTGATGGAAGGGGTCGAGGATATTCCCGGCACCGCGCTGGCCGAAGGGATGACCTGGGACTGGGAGACGTTCCCCGAATATCTCGACGCGTTGGAAAAGCTGCCGCGCACCGTCGACGTTGGCACGCATGTGCCCCACGGCGCGGTGCGCGCCTATGTGCTGGGCGAGCGCGAGCGGCCGGGCGCGGTGCCGACCGAAACCGACATCGCGCAGATGTCGAAGATCGTCGAGGAAGGGTTGCGCGCCGGCGCGCTCGGCTTCTCGACCAGCCGCACCATTCTCCACAAGTCTATAGATGGAGAGGTCGTCCCCGGGACCACCGCCACCAAGGAGGAACTGATCGGCATCGGCCGGGCGATGGGCCGGGTCGGCTATGGCGTGTTCGAAATGGCGTCGGACATGAAGCGCGACTGGGGCGAATTCGGCTGGATGGGGCAATTGAGCCGCGAAACCGGCCTGCCGGTCACCTTTGCCGCCCTGCAGAGCATCGCCAAGGAAATGCCGCTGGAAGAGCAGATCAGCGAGATGCGCGCACAGAACGCAAATGGCGCGAACATCGTCGCGCAGATCGCGCTGCGCGGCAACGGCATTGTCATGGCGTGGCAGGGGACAGTGCATCCCTTCCGCTTCAAGCCCGCCTGGGTCGAGATTGAGGCGCTGCCATGGGAGCAGCAGCTCGCCCGGCTCAAGGACCCCGCCTTCAAGGCACGGATGCTGGCGGAAGACAATGTCTTCCCCGAATCCGACGTCGTCGATCTGCTCCACGTCGTCGCGGGCGGCTGGCCGGTCCAGTTCGAGATGGATCCGGACTTCAATTATGAACCGACCGCATCGGAAAGCATCGCCGCTCGCGCTGCCGCAGCCGGTGTTTCCGGCGCCGAATATGCCTATGACCTGCTGATGAAGGACGAGGGCAAGGGCTTCATCTACTTCCCCATTCTAAACTATCGCGACGGCAATCTCGATTTCCTCGAAGCGCTTCAGGAAAGCGATGATACCGTCAACTCGCTGTCGGATGGCGGTGCGCATTGCGGTACCATCTGCGATGCGGCCTCGCCCACCTTCATGCTCCAGCACTGGGTGCGGGACCGCAAGAAAAAGCGGATCAGCCTCGAAAACGCGATCCGGCGCCAGTGCCGCGATACGGCGGTGCTCTATGGCCTGCATGACCGCGGGCTGTTGCAGCCGGGCCTGCTTGCCGACGTCAATGTCATCGATCTCGATCGGCTCAAGCTCGGCAAGCCGTGGCTGGCTTTCGATCTGCCGGCGGGCGGCAAGCGCTTGCTGCAAAGGGCCGAAGGTTATGTCGCGACGATCAAGTCGGGGCAGATCACCTTCCGCGAGGGCGTGATGCAGGGGCCGACGCCGGGCGGTGTCATCCGCGGGCCGCAGCCAGCAGAAATGGCTTTGGCCGCCGAATAGCGCCGCTGCCATCCACGGTCAGGATCCATTTCACCGCGTCAAACACGCATTTAACGGGTCCTGACCCTAGTTGCGCTGGTACGCAGCGGGACACATTATTCTTAGGCTCGTCTTGCCATTGTTCACCGGCAACGGCATTCATCGTGTAATGACCGGGCGAGGCTCTGCATCAATAATGGCATTCGCCCTTGCGTTCGCGGCGGTGGTGGCCTCACCGGTTGCTGCGCGTCCGCCTGCGACCGCTGTTGCGCCGGCGCAGCCTGCGGTCGACCCGCGCATTGCCGACACCATCGCCGAGCTGAAGGCAGATGGCAGCCATCAGTTCGCCATCGCGCCCGCGCCCCCGATCCCCAAGCCCGGCTGGCTGGCGCGCGTGCTGGGCGACTTTTTCGAGTGGCTGGGCAAGGGCGGCAAGCAGGGCGTGACCGTGCTGGGCTGGATTCTCATCGGCGCCTTCCTGCTGTTCCTCCTCTATCTGTTCGTGCCGGTGGTGCGGGAGACGGTCGACAACGCCATCGCCAGACTGCGCGGACGGCGCGGGGGAGAAGACTCCGCCGACGATGCCTGGCAGCCCGATCATACCGCCGCGCGCAATCTGCTGGCGGAGGCCGATGCGCTCGCCGCCTCCGGCCGGTTCGACGAGGCGGTGCATCTGCTGCTCGGGCGCAGCCTTGAAGACATCCACTCGCGCCGTCCCGGCCTGCTCAAGCCGGCGCTGACCGCCCGCGCCATCGCTGCGATGCGCGATCTGCCCGACGCCGCCCGCGCTGCTTTCGGCCGCATCGCCGAAGCCGTGGAGCGCAGCCGCTGGGCGCGCCGGGCACTGGCCGAGCCGGACTGGCAGCAGGCCCGCGCCGCTTATGAAGCCTTCGCCTTCGGCGAGCATTGGCGGGCGCGTGCGGCATGAGCGGCGCCGCGTCCGGCCGCACGTTCGATCCGCGCCTGATCGGCGCGGTCATCGTCGCCGCCATCCTCGGCTTCATCGGCTACTGGCTGCTCACCGCTTTCTCGCCCGAATTGTCGAATGGACAGAATGGGCGCGCACATGCCCTGTCGCGCAGCGCCATCGGCTATTCTGCGCTGGTCGAGGTGGTGCGGCAGCGCGGGGACGATGTGCAGATCGGCCGCCGCATCGCCGAATTTCCGGTCCAGCGCAGCCAGCAGGGCCTGCTGGTCCTGACGCTCGATGGCGGCTTCGGCGCGGCTTCGCTCACCGACACCCTGTCGCGCTATCCGCAGCGCAATGTGCTGATCGTGGTGCCGAAATGGTTCGTCGCCCCGCACAAGCAGCGCCGCGGCTGGGTGCAGCATTTTCCCGGCATGGGTGACGATGGTCCGCTGCAGCCCACTCCGTCGGACACCGCAGGGGGTGACGAAGACGCCATGGCCGATGTGCCGGTGATGCCGACGATGTCGAACGGGGCGGCGCTCGGCCCGCACCGGCTGTTGCCTGTCGCCAGCGCGCCGGCACGAGTCAGCGGGCTGGTCGCCGGGCGCAGCATCACGGTGCCGGTCGCCCGCCACCGCCCCCGCGCCATTTCCGGGGATCGCTTTACGCCGGTGCTGCCGCTTGGCGATGGCAGCTTGCTGGCGATCTGGGACCAGCCGGTCGGAGACAGCGCCGATGACGATGGCGAGTCCGGCTTCAACCCCGACACCGGGCTTTACGAGGAATCGACAGGTCCCCTGCCGGGGCGCACCATTTACGTGCTGTCCGATCCCGACATCCTCAACAATATCGGCATGGCCGATCCCGCCCGCGCCACCGCCGCGGTCGCGCTGCTCGATGCGCTGGGCACCGCCGACGAAGGCGTGACCTTCGACGTGACGATGAACGGGCTCGGCGCATCGGATCGTTCGCTGCTGCGGCTGGCCCTCACTCCGCCCTTTCTTGGCCTGACCATGTGCCTGGTCATCGCCGGACTGCTGGCCCTCTGGCAAGGGTTCGTGCGCTTCGGCCCGCCGCTGCGCGAACTGCGCGCGATCGCCTTCGGCAAGGCGGCGCTGGTGGCCAACAGCGCCTTGCTGATCGTCCAGGCGCGCCGCCTGCCCGGCTTTGCCGATCGCTATGTGGCGATGGTGCGCGAAGCGGCGGCACACCGGCTGCACGCGCCGACCGGGCTCGCCGGCGCTGCGCTCGACCGCTGGCTCGATCGCTTCATCGACAGTCAGGGCCGCACTTTTTCGGAACTCGCCGCCGCGCTCGAACGGGCACGGTCGGTCAATGACATCGTGGCCGGCGCGCAGGCGCTCGGCCGTTGGCGAAAGGACATATTGCGTGACAGTCACTGAAGTCGCCGAACTCGGCCAGCGCATTACCGCAGAGGTCGGTAAGGCGGTGGTCGGCCAGAAGAAGGTCGTCGATCGCCTGTTGGTCGCCCTGATGGCGGGCGGCCATGTCCTGCTGGAAGGCCCCCCGGGTACCGCCAAGACCCTGCTTGCCCAAAGCTTCGCGCGCGCCTCCGGCCTGCAATTCGGGCGTATCCAGTTCACGCCCGATCTGATGCCGGGCGATATCCTCGGCTCCAACCTGTTCAATTTCCAGACCTCGACCTTCACGCTCACGCGCGGGCCGGTGTTCACGGAAATGCTGCTGGCGGACGAAATCAACCGCACCCCGCCCAAGACGCAGGCGGCGCTGCTGCAGGCTATGCAGGAACGGCGCGTCACGCTCGATGGAGAAACGCACAGCCTGAGCCAGCGCTTCACCGTGGTCGCGACGCAGAACCCGATCGAGAGCCAGGGCGTCTATCCGCTGCCCGAGGCGCAGCTCGACCGCTTCCTGTTCAAGCTCGCCATCCCCTATCCGGATCGGGCCGAGGAAGAGAAGATCGTCGCCTCGCATGGCAGCCTGTTCGAACGGATCGATGCCGACCGCATGGGCGTGACCGCCGTCGCCGATGCCGCAGCGCTCGAGGCAGCCATCGCCAGCGTGGCCGGTGTGACCATGGCGCCCGAAATTTCCGCCTATGTCGTCTCGCTGATCCGCGCGACCCGGGAAACGCCCGATCTGGCGAGCGGCGCATCGCCGCGCGCCGGTGCCCTGCTCGCGCGCGCAGCCGCAGCGCAGGCGGCGCTGCAGGGACGGGGCTATGTCATCCCCGACGACGTCCAGAGCCTCGCGCCCGATCTGCTGCGCCATCGGCTGCTGCTCTCTCCATCGGCCGAGATCGACGGACGGCAGATCGACGCCATCGTTGCCGATCTCGTCGCATCGGTGGAAGCGCCGAGGTGATGCACCCCATCCGCCTGCTTGCGTTGCCCTGTGGTGGATAGCGGAGAGCTGACGCCGTGATTGCGCCCACCGCCCGTGTCATTGCCTTTATTGCCATCGGCGCGCCGCTGGCGCTGGCGCTCGGCCTGTACCGGCCGGACCTGTGGTGGGCGGCGGCGGCCTGGGCGGGGCTGGGCTTGGGCCTGTTCATCTTCGACGCGCTCGCTGCCGCGCCGCTCGGCCGCGTGCGGCTCGCGGTGTCGGTTCCGCCCGCCGTGGGCGTGGGAGAGCCGTTCCCGCTCGAGCTTGCGGTCGATACGCGAGGCGCCGGCGTGCCGCCGTCCGCGCGCATCTCTGTCGATGCCGACCTGCTGGTCGCGCCCGGCGGGCGGCTCGATGCCCCGCTGGCGGCAGACGGTGCCAATGCCGGCTCGGCGTTCACGCTCACCGCGGCAAAGCGGGGGCTGGCCCATATCGTCGCTGCGTGGGTAGGCTGGACGGGGCCGCTGGGCTTTGCCCGCAAGCAGCGCCGCATCGCCATCGATCGCGAGGTGCGTGTCGTCCCCTCTATCCGCGCGGTGCGTGAGGACGGTGCAAAGCTGTTCGCGCGCGATGCGCAGATCGGCCAGCGGCTCAACGCGCGGCTGGGCGAGGGCAGCGAGTTCGAATCGCTGGTTCGCTTCATGCCGGGGCTCGACCGGCGCGCGATCGACTGGAAGCAATCCGCCCGCCACGCCGATCTGCTCGCCAAGCAGTTCGAGACCGAGCGCGACAACCGCATCGTCCTTGCCATCGATTCCGGGCGGATGATGTCCGATCCGCTGGTGACTCCGGACGGCGTTTCGGAGCCCCGGCTCGACCGCGCAGTCTCTGCCGCGCTGACACTGGGCTATGTCGCGCTCAGGCTGGAAGACCGCGTCAGCCTCGCCAGCTTCGCCGCGCGGCCAAGGGTCACGGGGCGCGAATATGTCCGCCTCGCCGATTTCGCGCAGCTGCGCCGCGCCGCTGCCGATATCGATTATGCCGCAGAGGAAACCAACTTCACCCTCGGCCTCGCCAGCATCGGCGCCGCGCTCAAGCGCCGGGCAATGATCGTGCTCTTCACCGAATTCGCCGATGCGACCAGCGCCGAGTTGATGATCCGCGCCGCCGAACGGCTGGTGGCCAAGCATCTGCTGCTGTTCGTGGTGATGACCGACAGCGAGCTGGAGAATATCTCGGCACGCGTACCCGCCACTGCGGACGATGTGGCTGGCGCCACCATCGCCGCCGAGCTGCTGCGCGACCGCCGCGTCGTGCTCGCCCGGCTGCGGCGCATGGGCGCGCATGTGCTGGAGGTGCCGCCGCAGGGCCTCGCCGCCGGTTTGCTGGCCACCTACATCCGCATCAAGCGCCAGGGGATGATCTGATGCCCGCCACCGCCTCTGCCGCGCCCGCCGTCGGCTATTCGACCGCTGCTTTCCGCAGGGAACGGGAAAGCGACTGGCACGCCTTCGAAGCATTGGTGCTGCGGCTCGAGAAAGGTTCGATCAGCCGCCTCACCGACGAGGAGCTGGTGGCGATGCCACGCCTGTATCGCGCCACCCTGTCCTCGCTCAGCCTCGCCCGCGCCACCAATCTGGACGCGGCCCTGGTCGACTATCTCGAAGGCTTGGCGACGCGCGGCTATTTTCTGCTCTACGGCATACGAGAGTCACGGCTGCGCCGCATCGTCGGCTTCTTCGCTTATGGCTGGCCCGCCGCGGTGCGCAGCCTGTGGAAGGAAACGCTGGTCATCGCCATCCTGCTGCTGCTCGGCGTCGCCACCAGCTGGTCGCTGGTCGCCAGCGATCCGGTCTGGTTCGACCGGCTGATGCCTGAAGAGCTGGCCGGCGGGCGCACGCCCGGTGCCGGTACGGAGGCGCTGCGCGACACCATCTACGGGCTGGAAGACGAGGAGAAGAGCAGCCTGCATATTTTCGCCACCTATTTGTTCACCAACAACAGTCGCGTCTCGATTCTGTCCTACGCGCTCGGCTTTGCCTTTGGCGTCCCGACGATGATCCTCGAATTTTATCAGGGCGTCCCGCTCGGTGCGCTGTTGTGGGTATTTTTTGATGCGGGCCTGGGGGTGGACTTCCTCGCCTGGCTGTCGATCCATGGCACCACCGAATTATTCGCAGCGGTACTGTCCGGTGCGGCTGGTCTGCGTGTCGGCTTCGCCTGTGCCTTCCCCGGCGCACGATCGCGGATGGCGGCGGCATCCGAAGCGGGCAAGGCCAGCGGCGCAGCGATGATCGGCGTCATCCTGATGCTGTTGCTTGCCGGGTTGCTCGAAGGATTCGGGCGACAGTTGATACAATCGATTGAGTTGCGCTTCGCCGTTGGCGGGACGTTCCTCGTCTTTTGGTTGGCCTATTTCTACGCACCACGCCGGAAGCGGGCGACCGCATGAACAGCCCCGCACCCGTCAAAAGCGCGGCCGCGCACGCATCCCGATTTGCCGCTACCCGCCGCAGCAAGAAGCGTACATTCATCACCCCCGAAGGCACCGATCTGCAGCTGGAGATCGCCAGCGCCGGACTCAGGTTCGGCGCGCTGGCGCTCGATCTGCTTCTGATGCTGATTATCCTGATCGTCGCGTGGATTATCCTCGCGTATACCGCCTTTGCCCAGCAGAATGACGGTGCCGCCAGCATCGTGCTGATTGTCTGGATGCTTGGTTTTTTCCTGCTGCGCAATTTCTGGTTCGTCGGTTTCGAATTGGGTCCGCGCTCCGCGACGCCGGGCAAGCGCGTGGTCGGCATCCGCGTCGTCGCCCGCGATGGCGGCCAGCTCACCGTTGCGTCGGTGGTGGCGCGCAATTTGGTGCGCGAGGTCGAACTATATTTGCCGCTCCAGATGCTGATCGGCGCGGCGATAGAGGATTTGGTCACCACCGGCCTTGTTGTTGCCGGTCTGCTGTGGATGCTGGCGATGAGCCTGTTCCTGCTGTTCAACAAGGACAGGATGCGGCTGGGCGATCTGGTCGGCGGTACCTGGGTGGTGGTGGCGCGGCGGCAGAAGATGGCGCAGGATCTGGCGGAGAGCAGCGTCCAGCCCGGTGAGCCGCAGTTCACCGCTGCCGAGCTTTCGGTCTATGGGGTGTTCGAGCTGCAGGAACTGGAGAAGGTGCTGCGGCGCGGCGAGCAGAAATCGATGATGGTGGTCGCCGATACCATCCGCGCCAAGATCGGCCGGCCGATTATCGAGGACGATCGCGTGTTTCTGCTGGCCTATTACCGCCAGGCCCGGGCGCGCATGGAGCGTGACCTCTTGTTCGGCAAACGCCGGGAGAACAAATATGAGGTTTAGACATGACTGACGTTCCAGCCGCTGCCAGCGTGACCGAGGCGATGCTGTCGCGCCGCTCGATCCGCGCTTTTGCCGACCGGCCCGTCGACCCGGCCCTGTTGCGCCGCATCCTGGAAACGGCGCAGCGCGCGCCGTCCGGCGGCAATGTCCAGCCGTGGATGGTCAGCGTCGTCGGCGGGGAATCGCTCGCAGCCTTGATCGACAAGGTGGGTGAGCGGCGGGCGATGGGCTTCACCGGCCTTCAGCCCGAATATGTCATCTACCCGGCCGATCTGACCGATCCGTGGACCAGCCGTCGCCATGGCGTCGCCCACGCCATGTATGCGGCGATGGGCATCGAGCGGCAGGACCGCGCCGCGCGCGATGCGGCGATGGCACTCAACTTTTCAGGGTTCGGCGCGCCGGTGGCGCTGTTCGTCCACTGCCCCAAATTCATGGGCCCGCCGCAATGGGCGGACATGGGCATCTGGCTGCAATCGGTGATGCTGCTGCTGCGCGAAGCCGGGCTGGACAGTTGCCCGCAGGAGGCCTGGTCGGTCTATGGCAAGACCATCCGCGACCACCTCGGCCTCGATGACGAGCAGATCATCTATTCGGGTCTGGCGATCGGCTGGCGCGATGCCGAGGCGCCGGTCAACACCTTCCCGGTCGACCGCGCGCCGCTCGATGAAGTGGTGCGCTGGTTCGGGGTCGAGTGATGCCGTCGCCCCGGGCTCGACCCGGGGCCGCTTGTAAACGGGCACCCCGCCGATAGCGGCCCCGGATCACGTCCGGGGCGACGCGACTACCGAACCTCCACCACCAGCTTGCCCACGGCCTTGCGGTCGCCCAGTGCGGCAATGGCTTCGCCGCCGCGCTCGAGCGGATAGGTACCGGTGACGCGCGGCGCGATCTTGCCTTCGTCCCACCAGTGGAACAGCTGCGCGATATGCGCGCGGTTGCGGTCCGGCTCGCGCATGGTGAAGGCACCCCAGAACACGCCGCACACGTCGCAGCTCTTCAGCAGGGTGAGGTTGAGCGGCAGGCGCGGGATGCCGGCGGGGAAACCGACCACCAGGAAGCGGCCTTCCCAGGCGATCGAACGCAGCGCCGGTTCGGCATAGTCGCCGCCGACCGCGTCATAGATCACGTCCGCGCCGCCGGGCCCGACCGCAGCCTTGAACTGTTCGGCCAGCGCCTTGGACTGGTCCTTGTCGAACGGCTGATGCGGATAGACGATGCAATCGTCCGCGCCCGCCTCACGCACCAGCGCGGCCTTTTCCTCGCTCGACACCGCGCCGATCACCCGTGCGCCCATCGCCTTGCCGATTTCGACCGCGGCTAGGCCGACACCGCCGGCTGCGCCCAGCACCAGCAGCGTCTCTCCTGCCTTCAGCCGGCCGCGATCGACCAGCGCGTGGATGGAGGTGCCATAGGTCATCAGCAGCGCCGATCCTTCGGCGAAGCCGAACTTTTCGGGCAGCAAATAGGCGTTGGAGGCGCGGGTCGCGACCTGCTCGGCCAGCCCGCCATTGCCGCACCCGGCGATCACCCGGTCACCCACCTTGAGGTGCGTCACGCCCTCTCCGACAGCGGCGACGATCCCCGCCACCTCGCCGCCCGGCGCGAACGGGCGCGGCGGCTTGAACTGGTAGCGATCCTCGATGATCAGCGTGTCGGGGAAGTTGATCGCGCAGGCATGCACGTCGATCACGATAGTGCCCGCATCGGCCGCAGGAGCCGGCAGATCGCCGAGGGTCAGCGTCTCGGGTCCGCCGGTGGCGGTCGACAATAATGCGCGCATCGATCTTTCTCCCATTCACATTGTCGTCATTCCCGCGAAGGCGGGAACCCATCTGATTCCATGTCAGCTGGATTCCCGCCTTCGCGGGAATGACAAGAATTGCAAGTCACGCCTGAGCCGGCACCAGCCATGGTTCCGCCGCTACCCGCCGCGCCTCATAGCCCGCGATTGCTGCATCCTCCGCAAGGGTCAGCCCGATCTCGTCGAGTCCTTCCATCAGACACATTTTGCGGAACGGATCGATGGCAAAGCTGAACCGGTCCTGGAATGGTGTCGTCACCACCTGGTTCTCAAGGTCGATGGTCACGGGCTGTCCTTCGCCGGCGACCGCCTGCAGCCGGTCGATCACCTCTTGCGGCAGCACCACGGTCAGCAATCCGTTCTTGAACGCGTTGCCAGAGAAGATGTCGGAAAAGGATGGCGCGATCACAGCCTTGATGCCGAGGTCGAGGATGGCCCAGGCGGCATGCTCGCGGCTCGATCCGCAGCCGAAATTGTCGCCGGCGATCAGGATGGTCGCCCCCGCCGCAAGGCCTGCATCGATGACATTGTCGGCATCCGCCCGCACGCTCTCGAACGCGCCCTTGCCCAGCCCCTCGCGGCTGACCGTCTTCAGCCAGCGCGCGGGAATGATGACGTCGGTATCGACATTCTTCTGCCCCCAGGGAATCGCGCTGCCGCTGATGGTGGAGACGGGGGTCATGCGGTTTCTCCTGCGTCCATTGGCGGGAGGCCAGCGCCTGTCCCGCTGTGATTGGGCCGTAGTGCGGCGCCTGTCGAAGCACGCTTGGCGGACAAGCGCCGTTCGGCAGGCGCAGGGCTACGGATCCGATCTGCCTTGGTCAAGGCAGGCCTCGGCGCAGCGGCCCGGCCCAAGTCCATCACCCTGTGCCGCGCCTGCCCCTCGACTGGTCATATATCCAGCCGCCAGTCCCACCCCAGCGGATCGCCATCCATCACCTCGACGCCCTGCGCGATAAGGCTGTCGCGCAGGGCGTCGGAGCGGGCGAAATCCTTGTCGGCCCGTGCGGCCTTGCGCTCGGCGAGGATGGCTTCGATCTCGTCCTCGGTGATGGTGGCGGATTTGGGCCGGATGCGCAGAGCGGCGCGGGTGAGGGTGAGAAGATTGAGGCCGAGGACGGTGTCAACTTTGGCGATTGTCCCAAGTCGCTCCTTGGCGTCGACCTTCTTCATGGAGAGGATCGCTTCAAGTGACGTAAGCACAACGGCTGTATTGAGATCGTTCGAGACGGCATCGTCCAACGCTGTGATCGCAGACGCTTCGACCATTTCGTTACCAGTCCGGTCGCGCAGCGTCTCCACCCCCATCACCAACCGCTTTAACCGCACGAATGCTGCCGCCAGCCCCTCCCACGAAAACTCCAGTTCGCTGCGATAGTGCGCCTGCAGGCAGAGCATCCGGTAGGCGAGCGGGTGGAAGCCCTTGTCGATCAGCAGTTGCAGCCGCAGGAACTCGCCTGACGACTTCGACATCTTCCCCGATCGTTCGACCAGGAAATTATTGTGCATCCAGATGCGCGCGCCGCTGTGTTCCGCGCAATCGAGGCTCCCGCACCCCGTCACCGCCTGGTTCTGTGCAATCTCGTTGGGGTGGTGGATTTCGCGATGGTCGATGCCGCCGGTGTGGATGTCGAACGGCAGGCCGAGCAGTTCGCGGCTCATCACCGAGCATTCGAGGTGCCAGCCCGGCGCGCCGCGGCCCCAGGGCGAATCCCACTCCATCTGCCGCGTCTCGCCCGGCGGGGTGGTGCGCCAGATGGCGAAGTCCGCGGCATGGCGCTTGCCGTCGACCGCCTCGATACGGCCTTCGCCCTCCTCGGTCACCGCGCGCGCCAGCCGGCCATAATCGGCGACGGTCGAGGTGTCGAAATAGAGGCCGCTGTCGAGCTGGTAGCAATGCTTGTCGGCAATCGATTCGGCGAAGGCAATCATCGCCGGGACATAGTCCGTGGCGATCGACCAGTGCGCCGGCTCGCGGCAATTGAGCGCGCGGAAATCGGCCCAATAGGCCTCGGTATAATGGCGTGCGATGTCCCAGATCGACTGCGCACGCTCCGCCGCCATCTTCTCCATCTTGTCCTCACCGGCGTCGGCATCGTCGGTCAGATGTCCGACATCGGTGATGTTGATCACGTGCCTGAGCTGAAAGCCCTTGAAGCTCAGCACCCGCCCCAGCGTGTCGGCGAAGATATAGGCCCGCATGTTGCCGATATGCGGATAGTTATAGACCGTCGGCCCGCAGCTATAGACGCGCGCTTCCCCGGCATGGACGGGGACGAACGGCTCGACCGTGCGGGTCAGGCCGTTGAACAGGCGCAAGGGCGCGGCGGTGGACGTATCGGTCATCCCCGCGCCCATGGCGCAAGCCGCGGCGTTGCGTCAATCGGGCGCGGACGGCTCAGCTTCGGTCTATGATGCGCGCGGCGATCAGCAGCAGCACCACCGACACGCCCTCTGCGATCATCGAGGTGCGGACGATGTCGTCGATCGGGTCCCCGAGCAGGACGCCGATGGCGCGGCCGACCAGCGCCATGGCGAACAGCGCGGCGGGCACATGCAACCATTCGGCCTTGCCCGGCGCCAGCGCGCCGACGGCGGCGGCCCCGGCCGAAACCAGGAAAAAGGCCGAAAGATCGGCGCGGACGGTGTTTTTGGCCGCCCCAGCCAGTTCAGGCAGGCCGATGGCAGCGTAGCTTGCCGGATCAATCAGCCCCATCACCCCGGTGTAGGCGAAGAATGCCGCCCAAAGCAGCACGAGACCCTTCATTATCACAGTCATCTGTCATTCCCCGAGACGCCCCTCCGGCACGAAGGCTACCCCGCCCGTCGCAACAGCGCAACGCTTCATCGATACGGCTACGTAACAAAAACTGTGTTTTGGCGGCGGTCGGCGCAGCAAAGCATCGCATTTCCGCCGATCTTCGACAGGAAACTGCGGCTTTCGCGCCGATGAACCGGCCTGTCGGCGACTGTTCATGCAACCCGCAGCCGCAAGGCCCGTTCTTGCGGCACAGGTTCCACGGATGAAAGGACTGAGCCATGAAGAAGACATTCCTGACGTTCGCCGCCGCCGCAATGCTGGTGCCGACCGTCCCCGCCATTGCCGCTGGCGGCCCCATCGCCCCGGCGGCCAGCGATTATCGCATCGACTATGGCACCACCATGCAGCATGATCGCGGTCGCCACCGCGGGCACTATGACCGCCAGGGGCGCTATTATGAGCCGCGCGTGCTGAGCCGCAACGAGCGGATCTGGCAGGACGAGCAGGGCCGCTATCGCTGCCGCCGTGGTAATGGCACCACTGGTCTGATCATCGGTGCGGCGGGCGGTGCCTTGGCCGGCCGGGCGATCGACACCCGCGGCGAGCGTACCACCGGTACCATCCTCGGCGGCGTTGCCGGCGCATTGCTGGGTCGCGAGATCGACCGTGGGTCGGCCCGCTGCCGCTAAGCCGGATGGCTGAATGAGAAAGGGCCGGAGCAGCGATGCTCCGGCCTTTTCGATGCGAAATGCCGTCGCCCCGGATCAAGTCCGGGGCGACGCGTGCCGGTTAAGCCCGCGCCAGCAGGGTCCGCGCCTGCCCGGCAAGCTGCGCCAGCATCGCCGGTAGCGGCTGCGGGGATAACCGCGCGCGATCGATGAAGTTGCGATACTGCCGCACCCGGCCCTCGTTGCGCGCCAGCCACTCGGTGACGGCCTCTTCCGGATCGCCGCCCAGCCGGGCGATGGTGTCGAGCCGCATCTGCTGGAAGTCGCGGGCGAGGCCGGCGACGAGCAGCCGTTCCCACGGGTCGCTCGGCGAAAGCTGCATTGCCGCACCCTGCGCCCAATCGAGCCCGGTGACCTGCCCCAGCATGCCGAAGGCCCCGGTCAGCTTGGTGGCATCCGCGCCCGAGCGACGCGACAGCGACACGATGCCGACCGCCCCGTCGACCTCCGCCAGATGCACGATCGCCTGCGCGAGCGACGGCGGCGTGCCTTTTTCCTCCAGCCGCCGGGCAAAGGCCCCGGCCTGTTCGCGCGCAGTCGAGCGCAGCAGCCGGTCGCTCTGCCGGTCGAGCTCGGCAATGCCGGGCGCGAGATCGGCGACGCATTGCGCCAGGCTGCGCCCGGCCACGCTGTTGCGCATCAGATCGGCCATGTGCGCGCGCAGCTCGATGGCGACCTCGCCATAGAGAGACAGGCGCACGCCCTCGTCCATCGCCTCGGTGTCGATGCGCGCCCACAGCGCGGGCAGGTCGAACAGCCGCTCGGCGACCACGAAGGCTTCAGCGACATCGGCGATGCCGACCCCTTCCTCCTCCGCCAGCTCGAACGGGTGGATCAGGCCCATGCGGTTGATCAGCCGGTTGGCGACCTTGGTGGCGACGATTTCACGGCGCAACTGGTGCGCCAATATCGCCTCGCGCTGGGTTTCGACCATTTCCGCAGGGAAGGCCGCGAGCAGCTCTGCATCCATCAGCGGATCGTCGCCAAGCCGGGACTCTTCGGCTGCGGCCTGGATGCCGAGCTTGGCGGTCGACAGGATCACCGCCAGCTCGGGCCGGGTCAGCCCGCGCTGCTCCTGCCCGCGCCGCACCAATATGTCGTTGGCGGCGAGGCCCTCGACACGCCGGTCGAGCTGGCCCGCGCCTTCGAACATCTCGATCAGCCGGATCATCGAGGGCAGGGCGGTGGCGCCGCCCTGCTCGGCGATTGAGAGGCCCAGCGCCTGCAGGCGATTGTCCTCCAGCACCAGATGCGCGACATCGTCGGTCATCCGCGCCAGCAGCTGATTGCGCGGTTCCGCGCCCAGCCGGCCTTCGCGCACCTCGTTGTTGAGCGCGATCTTGATGTTGACCTCATTGTCCGAGCAATCGACGCCGGCGCTGTTGTCGATGAAGTCGGTATTGATGCGGCCGCCGCGCAACGAAAAGGCGATGCGCGCTGCCTGGGTGATGCCCAGGTTGGCCCCTTCTCCGACGGCGCGGACGCGCAACTGCTCGGCATCGATACGCAGCCGGTCGTTGGCGGGGTCGCCGACATCGGCGTTGTTTTCCGCCGCCGCCTTCACATAGGTGCCGATGCCGCCGAACCACAGCAGGTCGGCCGGCGCCTTGAGGATGGCGGACATCAGCGCGGCCGGCTCCATGCTGTCCTCTGCCACGCCGAGCGCGGCCTGCGCTTCGGGCGAGAGCGGGATGACCTTCTGGCTGCGCGGGAACACGCCGCCACCCGGGCTGATCAGCGATGCGTCATAATCCGCCCAGCTCGACCGGGGCAGGGCGAACAGGCGCGCGCGCTCGGCCCAGCTTGCCGCCGGATCGGGCGTGGGGTCGATGAAGATGTGGCGATGATCGAAGGCGGCGACGATCTTGAGCGTCTTCGACAGCAGCATGCCGTTGCCGAACACGTCGCCGGACATGTCGCCCACACCGACGACGCTGATGCTGTCGCTCTGAACGTCGATGCCGAGTTCGCGGAAATGGCGCTGCACCGAAAGCCACGCGCCCTTGGCGGTGATGCCCATCGCCTTGTGGTCATAGCCGTTCGAGCCGCCGCTGGCGAAGGCATCGCCCAGCCAGAAATCGCGCTCCAGCGCGATGCCGTTGGCGACATCGGAGAAGGTGGCCGTGCCCTTGTCCGCCGCGACGACGAAATAGGGGTCAGGCCCGTCACGCACCACCACCGATGCCGGATGCACCACCTGGCCGGTGACGCGATTGTCGGTGATCGACAGCAGGGTGCGGATGAAGATGCGGTAACATTCGGTGCCCTCGGCCAGCCACGCATCGCGGTCCATCGCAGGATCGGGCAATTGCTTGGGGTAGAAGCCCCCCTTCGCGCCCGTCGGCACGATCACCGCATTCTTGACCCGCTGCGCCTTCATCAGGCCGAGAATTTCGGTGCGGAAGTCGTCGCGTCGGTCGGACCAGCGCAGGCCGCCGCGCGCCACCGGTCCGGCGCGCAGGTGAATGCCCTCGACCCGCGGCGAGTAAACGAAGATTTCGCGCCACGGCAGCGGCTTGGGCAGGCCGGGCACCTTCGCGCTGTCAATCTTGAAGGCCAGCGCCTCGGCTGCTGCAGGGGCAAAGGCGTTGGTGCGCAGGGTCGCTTCGATGACGGCGAGCATCAGCCTGAGGATGCGATCCTCGTCGATGGCGGCCACCGCGTCGAGCCCGGCAAGGATGTCCGCGCGCACGGCGGCAGCGCCCTCGGCGTCGTCATGACCCGGCGTGTGGAGGGCGGCGAACAGCGCGACCAGCCCGCGCGTCACCGACGGCGCGTTGCGCAGCGCGGTGACAAAGGTACCCATCGAATAGGTGACACCGGTCTGGCGCAGATAGCGGAACCAGGCGCGCAGCCAGTCGGCCTGTTGCGGATCGACCCCGGCACGCACGACCAGCTGGTTGAACAGGTCATTCTCGGCCACGCCGCGCAGCACCGCGGATATGGCGGCCTCGACGGTCGCGATGCGGGCGGTGTCGATCGCGCTGCCACCATCGGACAGGCGGAAATCGTGGATATAGCCGCCGCGTTCGTCGGTCAGCGCGGTCGGCATCTCCTCGAGCACGGTGAAGCCGAAATTCTCGAGCGTCGGCACCAGCCGGGACAGCGGCAGCGCGCCGTCGGCGCTGTAGACCTTGAGCCGCAGGCCATCGTCGGCGCCATCCGCGCCGCTGACCAGGCGGACATCGACGCGCCGTTCCTCGTCGAGATCGCGCAGGCGCAGAATATCCCGCGCGGCATCGTCCGGCGTGTGGTCGAGCCGGTAGGATTGCGGGAAGATGGGGGCATAGCGATGCGCCAGCGCGTTGGCGCGGCCTTCCTCGCCGAGCGCGGCCAGCGCCGCTTCGATGCCCGGCGCCCAGCCGCGCACCATGGCTTCGAGCTCGGCGTCGATCGCATCGGCTTCAGGCACGATGCCGCCGTCGCGCAGGTCGAGCGTGAAACGCAGCACCGCAGCGCCGCCTTCTTCCATCGCAATGCTCCAGCTCAGCAGACGCGCATGGGCGCGCTCGCGCAGCAGCGTTTCGACTGCGGTGCGCCGGCTGGTCGATACCTCGTCGCGCGGCAGCCACACGAAGGCGAACAGGTGGCGTTTGAGCGGGGAGAGGATCGCCGCATATTTGGGGCGCGGCCGGTCGGCGATCGACATGGCTGCGAGCGCGATGGATTCGAGCTGCGCGCCATCGGTGGCGATCAGCAGATCGTGTGGCAGCTGGGTCAGCACGTGTGCCAGGGCCTTGCCGGCATGGCCCGAGGGATCGAAACCGAACTTTCGGGTAAGCTCGGCGAGCGCGGTGCGCAGGATCGGCACGCGCTCCGGCGCAGTAGCCAGCGCGGCGCTGGTCCACAGGCCGCCGTGGATGGAGAGGCCGGTCAGACCGCCGTCGCCATGGATCGGGGTGATGATGACATCGATCAGAACCCGCCGGTGAACGGTGGCGATGCGGTTCGACTTGACGATCAGCGGCACGCGCCCGCCGCGCTCGAACCATTCGAAGGCGGTGGCGACAGTGCTGTCGGCGAGCAGCGGTGTCGTGTCGGAGCGGCAGATGCCGAGCTGCGCGGTCGGCGCACCGCTGCGATCGCGCTGTTCGTGACCGAGCAGTGTGAAGTTGCGGTCGAGGAACCAGCGCAACAGCGCGGTGCCTTCGCCATCGCCGAGCCGGTCGGCATCGGCCTGCATGGCCGCCTGCAGCTTGAGCCAGTCGCTGACCGCGGCGCGCACGTCGGCCAGCACCGAGGCGAGGCTGGCGAGCAGCTCGCGGCGGCCGCGCGCATCGGCGCGCTCAACCTCCATGTAGATCATCGATTCGCGGCGCTCGCCGCTCGCGTCGCGGTCGAGGATGGCGGACAATGTGCCGTCGCCATCGCGGCGGACGGCGAGCACGGGGTGGACGATGCAATCGACGGCGAGGCCGGCGGCAGCGACGGCGCCGGCGACCGAATCGACCAGGAACGGCATGTCGTCGTTGACGATGGCCAGTCGCATGCGCCGCGCAGAGCCGCTCGTGCCCATCGGTTCGAGCGCCATCACCGGCTTGCCGGGCTCGCGGACCAGACCGGTCTGCGCGACGAACTGAGCTGCGGCCTGCAGCGATTCCGCTGCATCGGCCATGGCTTCGTCAGGCAGTGCGCTGCTGTTCAATGCGCCGCAAATGGCGGTGACGATCGCGTGCGGTACAGCGGCGCGATCGGTGGTCGGAGTATCGGCTTGGGACATTGGGCACCCGTTTGCTGCGCACGCACGGACAGGACCCATCGCCGCGTCCGGACGCGGCAGCCCAGCTCCTCCCCAGCGCGTGCCTCTCTGGTGCCAGCCTATGCGCCTGTCGTCCGTGCGGCTCAACCCCGCGACGGCCGGAAAACCCAAGATGCTGTAATTTTATTGCGCGCTGCGGCGGGCGACCTGCGCCATCAGACGGGTGGTCTGCACACTGCCTTCGGCCTCGGCCGCGACAATGGCGAGCGAGCCGTCCGCTTCGCGCCGGACAAGCAGCGCCAGATAGGCGCCGTCGGGTGCATCGGGCCAGTCGACGGTGCCGAGCGGGGCAAGCCCGCTGAGCACGCAGACCGGATCGACCGCAGGCGCCACCGGGCGGGCGGCGCGTTGGGCGGCGCGAATATCCTTGAGCAGTGCTTTCAGGCCACCCGCATAGCCCGACAGATAGCCGGGCAGCGCGGCCGGAGCGATGTCCTCGCGCTGGGCATGGCCCAGCACGGCCGCATATTCGGCGAGCCGCGTCTTGTCGTGATTGACCCCGAACACCAGCTTGACCACCGGGGTCAGCGGCGCGCGCGGGTTGGTCTGGATGCCGGCCTCGTCGAGCAGTTCGGCATAATCCTCGGGTGCTTCGGCGGCGGCGCGCGCAAAGCCCCAAGCGCGGCCGATTGCCTGATAGAGCGCGCTGTGGCCGCGGGCATTGGCCTGCTGGGCGTTGTCTGCAAGCATCCGCGCGGCGGCCAGCCAGTCGGCGAGGCTCGACGGCTCCTCTTCCAGCGCGGCCAGCGTATCGAGCTGCAGCGTATCGTCGAGGTCGAGCACGTCTTCCTCGACCATCGGGGCGAGCCGCGGGCGCACCAGCGCGGCGAGCGACGGGGTGGGCAGCGGCATCAGCGATTCCGCATCGCTGTCATCCACCGTCTCGGCATCGTCGCTCCAGACCGGCAGGGTCGGGCGCTGGTGCGGTGCGGCAGCGGATGCGGCGGCCATTTCCTCGGCGATGGCTTCGACCAGCGCCGGCTCGGCCGCGCGCTTCCAGTTGATCACGCCCAGGATGAAGTCGATGGTGTCGTCATCGGACGAGAAGGGCAGCAGTACGCCGCGATAGAGGATGGTCGCGCCGTCGCCATCGACGAACTCGGCCTCGAAGCCGATCGGGGCGCGGTTGGCGATGATCTGCAGATAATGGTCGGTCAGCCGCGACAGCAGCGAGCGGCGCGGTACATCCGCGATATAATGCACGCTCTCGTCGAGCTTGCATTCGCGCGCCAGCGCTGGGCCGACGAAGCCGAGCGCGGGATTTTCGATGCCCGAGGTGAAATCGAGCAGCACGGCGTTGGGGCCGAAATCGCCGAGATCGTCGAGATCGAGCGATTCGATCGAGGGAAAGGACCGGCCATCGAGCAGCCGCGCCCAATGATTGTAGGCGCGCACATGCATGCGCCGCTCGTCGTGCCCGACGACAGTCGGCGTTTCTATGCCATGGCTGTCGGCAGACCCGCTGTCGTCATTGCCATAGCTGCTGCGCTGCGTGTCCATGTGGCGGTGGCCCCGTTATTACTCCCGGGGACCATGGCGCAAAAGCGGTAAACAGCCGGTTAAACATGCCGTGCATCGCGGAGGCACCGGTTACAAAATCGCAATTTCCTGCAGCAGTGCCTCCACATCGCGCGCGGTCTGGTAGAGGCCGAAGCCGATACGCAGCACATCCCCGCGCACGTCGGTAACGATGTCGCGTGCCAGCAGCGCCACCTGCCAGCGCGCGGCATCCGGGTGGCGGAAGGCGAGGAAGCGCGCCTGCGGCTGGCCTGGCGCGGCGGGGTTGAGCAGCTCCGCCTCTGCCAGCGGCCCGCGCAAGCCGCCCAGCAATTGCGCCTTCAAGGCATCGGCATGCGCGCTGATCGCCGCCGTATCCAGCCCTTCGCCCGCCAGCATGTCGCGCACCGCGACGAAGCGGTAGAGGCCGGAAGGGTCGAAGGTCGAGCCGAGGAACCGCCGCGCATCGGGCGCGTAGCCGACCGCGCCGGGCGGCGCCGCCAGGTCGTCGAACTCGGCATACCATCCCGTATTCACCGGGCGCGGTGCAAAGCCCGGCGGGCAGTGGAGGAACGCCACCCCTTCGCCCGCCATCGCATATTTATAGCCGCCGGCGGTGTAGAACAGCCGCGATGCGTGCGCCGACAGGTCGGTCTCCACCGCCATGAAGCCATGATAGCCGTCGATCAGCACCCATGGGCCGTCGGGATGCGCCAGCGCGGCGAGCGGCGCCGGGTCCCCCAGCAGCGCCCCGCTGGCAAAGCCGACCTGACTGGCAACGATGAGATGCGGCGAGAAGCCCTGCGCCGCCTCCGCCATCCGCGCGGCCAGACCCGGCCCGGCGGCCACCGTCTCGACCACCGCTTCCCCCGCCTCCACCCAGCGCGCGGCCTGGCGGCGGAAGCTGTGAAACTCGCCATCGCTGGCGAGGATGCGCAACGGGCGGCCGGGGATGGCGGAGGCAATGCGCAGCAGGAAATCATGTGTGTTGGGCGCAAAGACGATGGTGGACGGATCGGGCAGGTGCAGCTCTGCGGCGACATGGGCTTGCGCCGCCGGCCACAGCTCGTCCATCACCCGCCCCCATTTGCGATCGGCGAGCCGCGCCGCATCCTGCCAGGCGGCGATCTGCCCGACGTAAGACGCATCCGGCCACAGATGATGGCTGTGCGCGGCGAAGTGCAGCCGGTCCGGCGCGGCGGCGAGGCTGCGCTGGAACAGATGCCTGTAATCGCCGGCGCTCACAGCATCGTCCTCAGCGACCACAATTCGGGGAAGGCGCGCTTGGAGAGGGTGGATTGCAAATAGGGCACGCCCGCCGTGCCGCCCGTTCCGCGCTTGCCGCCGATGATGCGGCTGACGGTCAGCACATGGCGGTGCCGCCAGCTTGCCATGGCATCGTCGATATCGACCAGCTTCTCGGCGAGCTGGTAGAGCGGCCAGTGGGTCTCGGGATCGCGATAGACCGCCGCCCACGCCGCCTCGACCTCGCCGCTCGGCCGATAGGGCGTCGGCCAGTCGCGTGCCAGCGCCGCCCGGGGCACGGCAAAGCCCGCGCGCGCGAGCGCCGCATTGGCCTCGTCCCACAGACTCGGCAGCGCGGCGGCGGCCAGCGTCTGCTCGCCCAGATACGGCCCCTCGCGCACGCCCAGCATCACCTCGACCGTGCGGAACTGGTCCGACTGGAAGCCGCTGCTCGTCCCCAGCACATGGCGGAAGCGGGTGTAGTCTGACGGGGTCATGGTGGTCAGCACGTCCCAGCTCAGCGTCATCACCGCCTGGATGCGGCTGACGCGGGCGAGGCCCTTGTACGCTTCGACCAGCCGGTCCCCGCGCACCATCTCCAGCGCCTGGGTCAGCTCGGCGATGGTCTGCTTCAGCCACAATTCCTTGGTCTGGTGGATGACGATGAACAGCAGCTCGTCATGCAAATCCGACTGCGGATGCTGCGCGCCGAGAATGGCGTCGAGGCTGAGGTAGCGGTCGTAAGTGATGTCGGTCATGCGGCGGGGTGTAGCGCCGGGGGATGGGAGCGGCAAACGCCAAGCGCGCTCCCGGCACGGTGAGGGGGACCACCCGAAGGGTGGTGGAGGGGTGCACGCGCCGGATCGCATCGCCCTGCGTGGTTCCACCCGAGACAAGGGCTCGCACAAAGCCACGAAGACACAAAGACGGGCAACGGCGCGCAAGCCCCCGCATTGATGAAGCGGTGAAGGAGCAACACGGCGTCCACCCCAACCTTCGTTTTGTGGCTTCGTGGCTTCGTGCGAATCTATTTCACGCAGAGGCGCGGAGAGTCCGCTAAGGCACTGCCCCGCCCCGCCCCGCCCCCGCCCCGCAGGCGCCCGGCCAATGGCGCCAGCGCGTCCCCCGCTCGCTACACGAAAAGCTGAAGATCGTCGCGGCGCGGGAGGGGGTTTCTCTAAACGCCTATGTGGCGAATCGGGCAAGATTGTGATAACCTAGAAGTCATCTAAAAAGCTGCGGAGACTTTAGATGACATGTGAGCAAGCAATTACGCGTAGGACTGCTCTTGCGGCCGGTCTAGCAGCTACCACGGTAGGGTGTAATAATAGCAATCCAGGTGCCAATGGCGATGCCTTAGATGATATTGTGGCATCACCGCTCTGGATAGCCGGTGGCGTTTTCATAACGCTTGCCCCTTTAGCGCTTCCACTCGCGGCTGTTGCAGCGAAAAGAATTGGATTGGGCATTTTGGCGAATTTTTTACGCAGCAGAAACGCCTATAATCTGGTTGATTTTGCTGACAATATTCAGAATGCGATTGAGCTTTTCGTAAATACTAGGTCTATAATTCACGCCAAACCGGCGGACTATTCGGTACCTAGACCATTTTTGGCGAGTCCATCAACAAATGTGAACGAATTCGATTTCGTTCCAATAATGAATATGAGTAGCAACATAAAAACAGATATTATCAATGATCGAAGAGTAAGGTATGGTGAATATAGCATTCTTACTTGTATAGGGCGTGTTCAGGACGGACCGCCTCGTACATACGCTGAGGCACTAGGTGATGGCGATCTCCCCCATGCCTATGTGACACCTGCCCCGGATGGCAGCTATAGCGGAGACTTGCCTGTTACATTTCGATCGCCCGGTGCTTTTGTGCCTTATTGTTGGCTGGCGCCTAGGGGGCAAATGCCTACCGATGATCAGATAGCGTCTGAGCCTTTCATTGGAGCGCCGTTTATCGTTACAGATGACTTAGATTACAATATTGATACAAATTCCCCGTTGGAGGATGGCGGCGTGGTTGCTAAGTTTCATTTGCCGAATTTGGTCTAAGATATTTCGGTCCGAATCTCGGGAACTCTGAAGCCGCGACATCAGGAATTTTGGGGACGCTCTACCATATATTTGCCCTCACCCCTCCCGCGCCACCTGAAACCCCGCAAAGCTCTGGCTCACCGGCATCAGCTCCAGCGTGTTGATGTTGAGGTGCGGCGGGGCTTCGGCGACCCAGCGGATGGTTTCGGCGATGTCTTCTGCCGTCATCGGGTTGGCGCCGCCGTAGAGTGCGTCTGACGCGGCTTTGTTGCCGCCGGTTCGCACGACAGTGAATTCGGTTTCGACCATGCCGGGCTCGATCGAGCAGACGCGCACGCCGGTGCCGTGCAGGTCGCTGCGCAGGCCCAGACTGAACTGGCGGACGAAGGCCTTGGTGCCGCCATAGGTGTTGCCGCCGGTATAGGGATAGGTGGCGGCGACCGAGGAGAGGTTGATGATCGCGCCGCGCCGCTCGACCAGGCCGGGCAGCAGCCGGTGGGTCAGCGCGACCAGGCCGGTGATGTTGGTGTCGATCATCTGCCGCCACTGGTCGAGATCGGCCTTCTGCGCCGGCGCGGTGCCCAGCGCCAGACCGGCGTTGTTGACCAGCAGGTCGACCGCGTCGAACGGCCCGGGCAGGCTGGAGATGGCCGCATCGAAACTGTCGGCATCGCGCATGTCGAGGGTGAGGGGGTGGAAGATGTCTGCGCCCAGTTCCGCCGCCAGCGCCGCCAGCCGCTCCTGCCGCCGACCGGTGCCGACAACCCGCCACCCCCGTGAGGCGAGCAGCCGCGCGGTCGCGGCGCCGATGCCTGCGGTGGCTCCGGTGATGAGGGCGGTTCTGGTCATGGAAGGCTCCGGTCGTTGGTTCTTGCTGTCCTCTAGCCGTGCATCCTCAGCTTGTCGAAGGACTGTCCTGCCACCTTCACGCGATGAAGAAGGCGGGTCGCGCCAAGCCGCCAAGCCGCCAAGAAGAAAGCGAGATGGTTTCCGGCGCTCCCCCTTGGCGATCTTGGCGGCTTGGCGCGAACCCTTTGGAACGCGTGCCCACACCGCAACCTTTCCGCTTGAAACCCCGCCCAGCCCCCCGCATGGAAGGCGCATCGTTTCGGGGGATACGCCATGCTCAAACGCCTCATCGCCGCCGCCGCGCTGTGCTCGCTCGCGCCTGCGCAGGCTCAGGATGCGGCGCATCAGGTACAGGCGCGGGCGATCCTCGAGCGGCTGGTGGCGTTCCGCAGCGCCGAAGGGCAGGGGCAGGTGCCGGCGATGGCGGCGTGGATCGCCGACTATCTGCGCGCCGCGGGCGTGCCCGATGCCGACATCGTCACCATCCCATCGGGCGAGACTGTCGCGATGCTGGTGCGCATCCCAGGCAGCGATACGGCCGCGCGGCCCATCCTGTTTTCCGCGCACATGGACGTGGTCGATGCCCGGCCCGAGGACTGGGAGCGCAGCCCGTTCACGCTCGTAGAGGAGAATGGCTATTTCTTCGGGCGCGGGGTGGAGGACAACAAGACCGGGGTGACCGCGCTCGTCTCCACCATCGCCCGGATGGTGCGCGATGGCGAGCAGCCGCGCCGCACGCTCGTCTTCGCCTTTGTCGGCGACGAGGAGACCGAGCAGGAGAGCACTGTTCTGATCGCCCGGCACGCATGGGTGCGCGGGGCGGAATATGCCATCAATACCGATGCCGGCGGCGGCGCTCTCTCTGCCGAGGGTCGGCCGCTCGCCTATTTCGTGCAGGTGGCGGAAAAGAGCTACGCCAGCTTCCGCATCACCGCGCGCAACCCCGGCGGGCACAGCAGCGTGCCGCGCGCGGACAATGCCATCTACGATCTGGCGGTGGCCTTGCTGCGCATCCAGGCGCATCAGTGGCCGGTCGAGGTCAATGATCTGACACGCGGCTTCCTCGCCGCCTCCGGGCGGGTGGAAAGCGGCAGCATAGCCGGCGCGTTGACCCGCTTTGCTGCCGATCCCGCCGATGCCGCGGCGCTGGCGGAAATCCGCGCGACGCCCGATTATGCCAACATGGTCGCCACCACCTGTGTCGCGACGATGCTCAGCGCCGGCCATGCCGAAAATGCGCTGCCGCAGCGCGCCGAGGCGACGGTCAATTGCCGCATTTTCCCCGGCGCGCCCCGCGATGGCGTGCAGGCGGAGCTGGCGCGGCTGGCGGGCGATGGCCTGTCGGTCGAGTTGATCGGCGATTTTCCGCAAGGGCAGATGTCGCCGCTGCGCGACGATGTCGCCGCCGCCATCACCGCATCGGTGCAGGCGCGCTACCCGGGTGTGCCTGTCGCCCCCAGCATGAGCGCGGGCGCGACCGATGCACTGATCTATACCAATGCGGGCATCCCCACCTATGGCACCTCGGGCATCTTCGCAGCAGGCAGCGAGGGCTTTGCCCATGGCCTCAACGAAAAGATCCGCGTGCCGAGCTTTTACGCAGCGGTCGATCATGTCCACGATCTCGCGCTGGCGCTGAGCCGCTGACCATGGCGCGCGACGATCTCCACGCCGACACCGCAGTCGACCCCGACGCCGACTGGAGCCTTCCGGGCTGGCTCTATCATGACGCGGAATATCATGCGCTCGAGATGGAGCGGGTGATCCGCCCGGCGTGGCAAATCGTCTGCCATGACAGCGATATTCCGAAGGCGGGCGACTGGCGGACACTGGAGCTGCTGGGCGAGAGCATCATCGTTCTGCGCGGCGCGGATGGCGTTGTCCGCGCCTTTGCCAACACCTGCCGCCACCGGGCGATGCGTCTCGTGGATGGCGATGCGGGCTGCGCCAGGAAGCTGGTCTGCTCCTATCATGCCTGGGTCTATGAGCTCGACGGGCGCCTTTCCGGCGTGCCGATGAAGGCGGATTATCCGGCGCTCGACATGGCCACCAACGGCCTCATCCCCATCGACATCGACCAGTGGCAGGGCTTTCTCTTCGTCCGCCTGTCGAACGACGGCGGCCCATCGGTCGCGGAGATGATGGCGCCGGCCGAAGCCGAAATCGCGCCCTACCGTTTTGCGGAGATGCAGCCGATCGGCACCCCCTGGGCGCGGCCGCGCCGCGTCAACTGGAAGAATGTGGGGGACAATTATTCGGACAATCTGCACATTCCGGTGGCGCATGACGGGCTGACGCGATTGTTCGGCAAAAGCTACCGCATCTCCGCGCACGGTTGGGTCGACCGGATGTCGGGGGAATTGCAGGACGGGGTGTCCGCCAATCTGTGGGAGCGATTCTACCAGGCGCATCTGCCGCACGTCGACCATCTGCCGGCCGAAGCGCAGCGGCGCTGGCTCTATTTCAAGCTGTGGCCGAACATGGCGTTCGACATCTATGCCGACCAGATCGATTTCATGCACTGGGTGCCGACATCGCCGACCACCTGTCTGCTGCGCGTCGCGGCCTATGCGCTGCCGGATGCGCGGCGGGAGATGAAGCTGGTGCGCTACGCCAATGACCGGATCAACCGTGTGGTCAACGCCGAGGACACCTGGCTGATCGAGCGGGTGCAGCGCGGCATGGAGGGCGGCCACTATAGCGCCGGGCCGATCGGCCGCAGCGAGGTGTGCCTGCGCAATTTTGCGGGGCGGATACGCAATTTGATCCCCGAAGCACGGCTGCATCATGCGCCGGCGGCGGGGTGGAGCAAGGGACGGGCATGACCAAATCCTACGACGCGCTGATCATCGGCGGGGGGCATAACGGCCTCGTCTGCGCTTTCTACCTGGCGCGCAGCGGCATGAAGGTGCGCGTGCTCGAACGGCGCGACGTGATCGGCGGCGCTTGCGTGACCGAGGAATTTCACCCCGGTTTCCGCAACTCGACCGCGAGCTACACGGTCAGCCTGCTCAGGCCCAAGGTGATCAGGGACATGCGGCTGCACGAGCGCGGCTGGCGGATCATCGAACGGACGATCAGCAATTTCTTCCCGCATGAGGACGGCTATCTCAAGCTCGGCGGCGGCACTGCGCGCACGCAGGCCGAGTTCGCGCGCTTCAGCCAAAAAGATGCGGACATCTTCCCCGCTTATGAAGAGGCGCTGGAACGCGTCGCCGAGGTGCTGCGCGACATGGCGCTGAAGACCCCGCCCAATGTCGGCGGCGGCCTGCGGGCGCTCATCGCAGCGGCAGCGCAAGGCAAGCGCCTTGCGGCGATGGACATCGAGGCGCAGCGCGACGTGATGGACCTGTTCGTCAAATCGGCGCGCGGTTTCCTCGACCGCTGGTACGAGAATGACTTCATCAAGGCGGCGTTCGGCTTCGACGCGGTGGTCGGCAACTATGCGTCCCCCGACACGCCGGGCAGCGCCTATGTGCTGCTCCACCATGTGTTCGGCGAGATCAACGGCAAGAAGGGCATGTGGGGCCACAGCGTCGGCGGCATGGGCGCCATCACGCGCTACATGGCCGAAGCGTGCGTCGAGGCGGGGGTAGAGATCAGCCTCGAAAGCCCCGTTGCCAAGGTGCTGGTCGATGGCAAGCGGGCAGTCGGCGTCAAACTGGAGAGTGGCGAGGAGATTGCCGCGCCGGTGATCGCCGCCAATGTCGGCCCGGCTTTGCTCTATCGCCAGCTGGTCGAGCGCAGCGACATGCCCGAAGCCTTCGCGCGGCGGATGGACGGCTACAAGACCGGCAGCGGCACCTTCCGCATGAATGTCGCGCTGTCCGAACTGCCTGATTTCACCGTGCTGCCGGGCAAGTCGATGGCCGAGCATCATACCTGCGGCATCATCATTTCTCCCACGCTCGATTATATGGACAAGGCGTTCACCGACGCGCGGGCCAAGGGCTGGTCGGACGCGCCGATCGTCGAGATGAAGCTGCCGACGAGCGTCGATGACAGCCTCGCCCCGCCGGGCCAGCATATCGCCAGCCTGTTCTGCCAGCAGTTCGCACCGGTGCTGCCCGATGGCCGTTCATGGGACGACGAGCGCGAGAAGGCGGCGGAGGTGATCATCGACACAGTGACGCAGCACGCGCCCAATTTCCGTTCGTCGATCATCGCCACGCAGATCCATTCGCCCAAGGATCTGGAGCGCAAATTCGGGCTGATCGATGGCGACATCATGCACGGCCATCTGACGCTCGACCAGATGTGGTCGGCGCGGCCGGTGCTGGGCCACGGCGATTATCGCGCGCCGATATCGGGTCTCTACATGTGCGGATCGGGCACGCATCCCGGCGGCGGCGTGACCGGCGCGCCGGGGCATAATGCGGCGCAGGAGATATTACGGGATCGGAGTTTCGTAGGGCGGTTGTTTGGGTGATGCAGGAAAAGCCATTTACCTTTCAGCCACGTTGGAAAGAGGAATTGGTCGTGACCGGCCAAGGAGGCGCTTTTGTGCTGGAGCTACCGATGGGCATCCTCTCGGTCTATCTTCCGACGGAGGGACGGTGGGCCGAGGCAGCACCGATCTGGGCTCGCGATCAGTGGGTACAGCTCCGGGCTGAACTGCTGACCTGGTGCGCAGACAACAACGCTCAATTTCATGAAGACCCGGCAGCTTCAGTTTATTGCGACTGAGTCCTCGACTGGCCCCGCAACCAATAGAGTGGCAGCGCCGTCAGCATCAAGCCCAGACTCAGCGCGCTGACCTCTATCCCCGCGCCGACCATCGCGACGAGCGAGAAAGCGAGCCCTGCCCCCGCCGCAACCACCGCCACGCGCCGCACCAGCGCGGCGATGCAGATGGCCGCGAACAGCCACAGCGAGGCCGAGGTCGTCAGCAGGGCAACGAAGGTGAAGACGCCGCCCAATGTCGGGCTGCTGGTCGAGAGCACCAGCAGGCTGGCCAGCACGGAGGAGGCGAGGAGCAAGCGCACCGGCACGTCGCGTGCGCCGGTCTTGGCCAGCCACGCGGGCAGCAATCCGGCGCGGGCCATGCCGAGCGGGACTTCGCCCTGCAGCAGCACCCAGCCGTTCAATGCGCCGATGGCGGCAATCGCGGCGAAGGCGGCAACCGCATAGCCGGCGCTCGCCCCGGCCCAGGTGCGGATGAACAGCTCGAACGGCGCGCTGGACGCGGCAAGCTGGTCTGCCGGCAGGGTCAGCGCGATGCCGGAGCAGACGATGATGTAGAACAGGCCGGTCAGCGTCGTGCCGATCATCGTCGCCCGCATGATGGTGCGGGCGGGGTCACGGACGCGCTCGGCGGCGATCCCCGCGCATTCGAAGCCGAGCAGCGGGAACAGGGTGAGGGTGACCGCAGCGAACAGTCCGGCAGTCCAGCCATCGCCGGCGGGTAGCGGCGGCAGCGGGGCCTGTCCGGTCGGGACGATCACGGCGAGGATGATGGCGACGGCGATCAGCGGCAGCAGTTTGAGGATGGTGGTCAGCACCTGGAAGCGCCCTGCCGCCGCCGCGCCCGCCAGATTGAGCGCGGTCAGGCACCAGAGGATGGCGACGGCGGTCATCGCCCCGGTCAGCGGGGTGGCATCGAGCGCGGGGAAGAAAACGCTGAGATAGCTCGCCGCCGCGATGGCAATGGCGGCGACGGCGGCCCACACCGATACCCAATAGCTCCAGCCGACCAGCAGACCGGGAATCGGGCCCAATATCGCGCCGCAGATGGCGACGATGCCGCTTTCCTGCGGCATCGCCTGTGTCAGCCGGGCAATGGCAAAGGCGATGCACAGCGCGCCGGCAATGCTGATCGCCCATGCCAGCACCCCCGTCCAGCCATAGGGCGCGATGGAGACGGGCAGCAGGAATATGCCCGACCCGATCATTCCGCCGACGATCAGGGCGGTGGCGGTCCAGAAGCCGAACGGGCGCTCTGCGGTGTCGGTCATGCTCTTATCCCCCCAGGGTCCTGACCCTGGAGCCAGAGTGGCAGATAAGCATGGTTTGATTGCTGTGGCGAATCCCGGCTAGTGCACCGACGATGACGACCGCTCCCCGCACCGATTGGCTCGCCACACGCGGCCGCTACCATCCGCGGCTGATCGAAGCGGCGCTAGCCCTCGCTGACAACCGGCTGCCTGAAGCCGAGCCGGTGCTGCGCGCGCATCTCAAGGAGCGGCCGTTCGATGTGGCGGCGATCCGCATGCTTGCCGAACTGGCCGGGCGCATCGGCCGGTACAAGGATGCCGAGACGCTGCTGCGCCGGGCCATCGAGCTTTCCCCCGCTTTCACCGCCGCACGCGCCAATCTCGCCATCGTGCTGCACCGGCTCAATCGCCCGGCGGAGGCGATTGCCGAGCTCGACCGGGTGATGGCCGAGCGGCCTGACAATCTGGGCGATGCCAATCTCAAGGCCGCAGCCTTGGGGCGGGTCGGTGGATTCGATGAAGCGATTGCCCTCTACGAGACGGTGCTGGAGAAGGCGCCGCACCAGCCCAAGGTGTGGATGAGCTATGGCCATATGCTCAAGACGGTCGGTCGGCAGGCCGATGGTATCGCCGCCTATCGCCGCGCCATCGCGCTGACACCGGAACTGGGCGAGGTGTGGTGGAGCCTCGCCAATCTCAAGACGGTCCGGTTCGACGATGCGGATATCGCCGCGATGCAGGCGCAGCTGGCGCGCAACGACATTGCGGACGAGGATCGCTTCCACCTCGATTTCGCGCTGGGCAAGGCGTTCGAGGATCGGCGCGAGGCGGCGATTGCATTCGGCCATTATGCCGCCGGCAATGCGCTGCGGCGGCAGGCGCTCAGCTATGACGCCGACGAGACCGCGGCCTTTGTCGACCGGTCGATCGCTGCCTTCGACGCGGCGTTCTTCACCGCGCGCGCCGCCCAGGGCTGCGATGCGGCGGATCCGATCTTCATCCTCGGCATGCCGCGCGCGGGATCGACGCTGGTCGAGCAAATCCTCGCCAGCCACAGCCTGGTCGAAGGGACGTCCGAACTGCCCGACATTCCCGCGCTGGCACGGACGGTGGAGAATTATCCGCATGGGCTGGCGAATGTGCCGCCCGAGCGGCTGCGGGCGATGGGCGAGGAGTATCTGGCGCGCACCCGGGTGCAGCGACGTACCGACCGGCCATTCTTCATCGACAAACTGCCCAACAACTGGGCGCACGTACCGCTGATCCTCTCGATCCTGCCCAAAGCAACGATCGTCGATGCGCGGCGGCATCCGCTGGGCTGCTGCTTTTCCAACTACAAGCAGCATTTCGCGCGCGGGCAGGCGTTCAGTTATGACCTGACCGACATGGGGCGCTATTACCGCGACTATGTGCGGCTGATGGCGCATGTCGACCTGCAGGCACCGGGGCGGGTGCACCGGGTGATCTACGAAACGATGGTCGACGATACCGAGGCCGAAGTGCGCGCGCTGCTGGCGGCGTGCGGACTCGATTTCGAGCCGGCCTGTCTCGAGTTCCATCGCACCGAGCGGGCGGTGCGGACGGCAAGTTCGGAGCAGGTGCGCCAGCCGATCTATCGCAGCGGCACCGAAGCACACGAAACGTTCATGCCCTGGCTGGGACCGCTCGAGGCGGCGCTGGGCGACGTGCTGACGGGCTACCCGGCGGTGCCCGTCAGCGTCTAAGGCGCTTTGCTCGCACAAGGGCGCCACAGGGCATGCGGGCGTGGCAAGATTGTCACTTAATTCCTTGGAAATGACGCGGGGCGTGTCATCCGCTTGACGCATATTATGCAGCGCGACACTCTGGCGCAGGTAAATTGCTTATGCCGGGGGGCTGCGCCTTATGATTTCGTTCCGTCGTTCCGCCATCGCCATCGGCTTGCTGGCGACCACTGCCTTGCCGACGGCGGTGGTGCAGGCGCAGGAGGCTCCGCAGGCGGAGGCCGACGATTATGGCGACGACATCATCGTCACCGCGCAGAAGCGCGAGGAGAATCTGCAGGACGTGCCGATCAGCGTGCAGGTGCTCGGAACGCGCCGGCTCGACCAGCTGAACATCGTCAACTTCAACCAGTTCACCGCGCTGCTGCCATCGGTGGCCTTCCAGTCGTCGCAGCCCGGCCAGACCACCGTCTATTTCCGCGGCGTCGCCTCGGGCGGGGATGGCAACCACTCGGGCTCGCTGCCGAGCGTCGGCGTCTATCTCGACGAGCAGCCGGTGACCACCATCGGCGGCACGCTCGACGTGCATGTCTATGACATTGCGCGGATCGAGAGCCTCGCCGGGCCGCAGGGCACGCTCTATGGCGCGTCGAGCCAGGCCGGCACCATCCGCATCATCACCAACAAGCCCGATGCCTCCGAATTCTCCGGCCGGGTCGATGGCGAGATCAATACCGTCAACGAGGGCGGCATCGGCGGGCGGATCGAAGGCGTGATCAATACGCCGATCAGCGAAACCGCGGCGTTGCGCGTGGTCGGCTTCTATCGCCGCGATGCGGGTTTCATCGACAATGTCCCCGGCACGCGCAGCTTCCTGCCGCGGCCGGGTGGCTTCACCATCAACAACAATGCCTTCGTCGAGGAGGATTACAACGATCTGGAGGTCTATGGCGGGCGCGCCGCGCTGCAGATCGATCTCGACGAGAGCTGGACGGTCACGCCGACAGTGCTTTATCAGGAGATGCACTCGACCGGGAGCTTCGGCTTCGATCCGCAGGTCGGCGATCTCGAGGTGCAGCGCTTCGGGCCCGAGTTCCGGAACGACCGGTTCGTGCAGGCGGCGCTGACCATCGAGGGTGAGATTTCCAACTGGGACATCACCTATGCGGGCGCCTATCTCGACCGCAAGGTCAACCAGTCGAGCGACTATACCGACTATGCCGAGGCTTATGACTCGCTCTATTCATCGGTCGGTGGTGTCGCCGGCTATTTCTATTTCTCGGACGCCGCGGGCAACCCGATCAGCTCGCGTCAGCAGGTGCTCGGCTCCGACCATTTCAGGAAGCTGAGCCAGGAACTGCGCATCGCCAGCCCGCAGGACGAGCGACTGCGGTTCGTCGGTGGCGTCTTCTACCAGCGGCAGTCGAACCAGATTTTCCAGGACTATCAGGTCGCCAACCTCGCGCCGCTGCTCTCGGTCAACGGTCGCCCCGGTACGCTGTGGCTGACCCGGCAGGAGCGTATCGACCGTGACTATGCCGCCTTCGGCGAGGTCAGCTTCGACCTTACCGACAGCCTGACGCTGACCGCAGGCGGGCGCGTGTTCAAATATGACAATACGCTGATCGGCTTCTTCGGCTTCGGCCGCAACCCGGCCTTCATCCAGGGCGCGATGGGCAACCCGCCGCCCAATGCCGCTGGCAGCAGCCGTACCGGCGTTGCCGGATGCTTTACGCAGAGCGGCGTGCGGCTGCGCGAGGCGCAACTGGCCGGGCAGGCCAACACCACGCTGATTGCGGGCAGCGTGCCCGGCACGCCGTGCACCAATCTGGGCGTGTTCGAGAATGGCGAGGTGGTGCCGGTGCAGGCGGAGGACGATGGCTTCACCCATCGCCTCAACCTCAACTGGGACGTGACCGAAGATGTTCTGCTCTACGTCACCTGGTCGCGCGGCTTCCGCCCGGGCGGCATCAATCGGCGCGCCGACGTGCCGCCCTATGATGCCGACTATCTGACCAATTACGAATTCGGCTGGAAGACGACGCTGGCGCCCGGCCTGAGGCTGAACGGCGCCATCTATCAGCAGGATTGGGACGAGTTCCAGTTCAGCTTCCTCGGGCCGAACAGCTTCACCGTCATCAACAACGGCCCGAACGCTCGCATCAGGGGCATCGAGGCAGACGTGAGCTATACCGCCGGCGGGTTCAACCTGACGGCGGCGGCAAGCTATACCGATGCCGAAACGCGGCAGAATCTGTGCGCGATTGCCGACCCCACCTACACTTGCACGGGTCCGGACAATTTCATCACTGCCCCGCGCGGGACCCGGCTGCCGATCACGCCCAAGTTCAAGGGCAACATCACCATGCGCTATGGTTTCGGCATCGGCGATGCGGATGCCTATGTGCAAGGGGTGCTGGCGCATCAGGGGTCGGCCTCGTCCGACATCCGCACCAACGTGCAGCAGGTCGGCACCGGCGACTTCGTCAATCCTGCGGCTCTACTCGGGCGGTTGGAGAGCTGGACGACGGTTGGCCTGTCCTTCGGGCTCGATTGGCAGAGCTGGACCTTCCAAGCCTTTGCCAGCAACCTGTTCGACGAGCGGGCCCAGCTTTCCCGCTATCAGCAGTGCGGCAGCTGCGGCCAGCGGCCCTATATCGTCCCCACCCAGCCGCGCACGCTGGGCATTCGGGCAGGCTATCGCTTCTGACGCGTGCGCCGGCGGGAATATTTCTCGCTGGCGGCGCATCCTTGGCCGGTGAAGGCCGTTGAACGGGGAAGAGCCAGTATTCCCCGTTCGATGGAGTTGCCGCCATGTCCCTGTTTCGCCTCCTTGCCGTCGCCGGTGGCGGCTATGCGCTGTGGCGCTGGACCCAGTCCCGCGAGGCCCGAGCCGAGCCAGCGGCGTTTGCGAAGGGTGAGAGCGCCCACGGCAATTTCGACCAGACGCGCAATGCCGGCCCCGATGCGATGCGGGACACACCGCGCCGCGATTGGGACAAGGTCGACCAAGCGGTCGACGAGAGTTTTCCGGCAAGCGACCCGCCGTCCTATTGAGACGGTCGATCAGGCCTGACCACTAAGCCAGCAGCCTGAGGCAGACCCTTGCCGGAGCCCTGCGCCAGTCGAAGGGCGCTTCGCTGGTCAGGCGCAGTCTTCGACGGCAAGGCGTGCTTCGACACGCTCAGCGCTGTGGGTGCGATCGCGTCACCAGTCACTCGCCTGCACTGCGCGTGGGGCGAGCCTGCTCCCTCAGTCCGCCTGGATCAGCGCACGGTAATCGTGCCGACCCGGCGCATGCCGTCGTCGGTCGGGTCCATCTCGACGTCGATCAGCTCCTCGCTCTGATCGGCCCGGCCGAAGTTGCGGATGATACGCGCCTGCACGGTCGACGGACCGTTAGGGTTGGTGCGATCGGCGGCGAAGCTGTCGATTTCTATGGTGTAGGTGCCGCGCGGGGCCACTCGCAGCATGAACTCCTCCGGCCCGAACCCGTTGGTGACGTCCGCCGTCAGGCGGCCGCCGGTCTGCGACAGGCGGTTGGAGTAGCCGACACGCTCGCCATCCGGCTGCGTGATCCACAGATCGAGATCGGTGCGCGGCGTGTTCCATTCGACGACGATGCGGATGTCGACATCGAGCATGGCCACCAGCGGAGCGGGCAGGGCATGCTCCGACCCGCCGAGCGCGCGATAGCGCTGCACCGCGAGATTGGCGTCCATCAGCGCCAGTGTCTCGAAACCGCGATAATGCTCGCGGCGTACGGTCAGCACCGCATCGGCAAGCAGTTCGATAGCGCTGCGCAGATCCGCCAGCGCGGCATCGCGGTGACCCGCTGCCCGGTGCGCCTCGGCGCGTGCCATCAGCACCAGCGCGCGTTGGCGCTGCGGCTGCGGGCGTTCGCTCTCGCGATCGGCAAGCTGGGCATAGAGCGCGAGCGCGCGATCGAGATCGCCATAGCGGACCAGCCGACCGGCGACGATTTCCAGCGTCTGGTTGTCCCGCGCTTCGAGATCCAGAGCGGATTCGACAGCGCGGCGGGCCTCGGCGGCGCGCTGGTTGCGCCAGTGCCATTCGGCGAGATCGAACCAGAACAGCGGCAGGGCACCATGACGTGCGCGCTGCCGTTCGGCTTCCTCCGCCCAGTTCGCACCGGCCGCGTCGATGGCGACAATCCACGGGCGTTCGGGTGACCATTCGACGGTCTGGATGCGCCCCGACGTGGGTTCGGAATCGTCGCTCGAGCGGGCGCTGGCAGACGACCCGTCGGCCGGGGCGGGTGCGTTGCCTGCCAGACTTTCCTCGCTGACTACCGACACCGCCACCGGCGCGTCGAATTGCGGCTCGTTCAGGCGGGTGGCTGTCACGACGATGTTGTCCCCGGCCTCCTCATCGGCCGAGCCCGGGACCGGCGGCGCCATGGCTGGCGGCGGTGGAGGAGGGGGCGGCGGGGGTGGTGGAGGGGGAGGATGTGGCGGCGCGGGCGGCGGCGGGACACTGAGCGGGATGGCTGCCACTTCGGTGTCATCGCCACCATAGCTTTCCACGGGCGCGCTGCGTGTGCGCGGATCGGAATCGAACTTCTGCGTCCACCAGTTGCGCGTTTCCGACCATTCCGATGCCACCTGATCCAGTCGACCGGCTTGCTGCGCGGCGATCTGCCTATCGGCTGCGGCGCGTAGCGCGGCATATTGGTCGAACAGGGCCTTGGGATAATTGGCCGGCGGCGGGATGTTGGCCTCGACATAGTCGGCGGGCGCTTCGAGCACGATGAACGAGGCGTAGGGAGAGGCGACCGAGTAGCGGCGCGCCAGTGCGACCAGCGCTGCGGTAGCCATGTCGCTGGCGCCAGCCCCGATCGTCCGGCTTGCCCAAAGCGCACCGGTGCCGGAGAAGAGCGGAGCAGCGGTGGCGGGGCGCGGATAGGTTCCCTCCACGCGATTCCCGACCATGCGGCGCAATCCGCCGCGGTCGGGCATGCGGCCGATCATCCGCCACTGGCCGTTGCCGCCATCGACCACCACCGTGTCGATGATGTTGCCCTCGTCATCGACAATGCGGCCGGTACGGCGCTGGGCGCGGGCGATGGCATTGCGCGCTTCGCTGGTCGACATCCGCGTGAGTTCGACGAACGTCCCGTCGCCCTGCTCCGCCACCGCAGCCAGCCAGCCGCGATCGACCTCGCGATCGGAGGCGACGGTGTGGGTACGGCACGGCAGGCGGAAGCCGGCGCGCGAATCGATGGTGGCGCGCCCGTCGCTGACGAGGACGCACACCGCGTCGCTGTGGACCGGAACCGCGGCTAGGCCTGCATAGCTGGTCGCTCCGCCATAGCGGATGCCGCGAATGCGCGTTTCCAGATCGGCATCGCTGGTGACGCGGACGGTTTCTACACCGCTGCTGTCGAACAGCGTCAGCATCACGCCGTCATCGCCATAATGGGTGACCAGAGCGCGCACGAGCCGCAGCTCAGCATCGATATCGTCGTCGGCGCGGCTGGTGGAGCGGTCCCAGAAAATATGCAGCGGGTCGTTGCTGGGTGCCGCCACTGCGCCGAGACGGCTGGGGCGCGGCAGGATTTCGAAGAAACTTTCGCCATTGGCGTGGCGGCTGAGCACCAGCGGGTCGGCGGGGACGGCGGGGACCAGACGCAGTTCGCCGCCAAGCCGGGCGTCCCAGCGGTCGAGCGTGAAGCGGCCATCGCTCCAGCGGCCGCTGACGCCATCGGGCAGCACCACCCGGGGCGGGGTGCCGGCATCGGCCTCTATGGCAAGGGTGAACCGCCCGACACGGGCGGCCGGGCGCAGCGGCAGGACATAGCCGCCGTCGGCCACCGGTGAGGTCATCACCAGCCGGATGGTGCGGCTGCCGCGCGCCGGGATGGGGAAGATGCGGGTGGAGAACCGGTCGCTCCACGTCACTTCGGCCAGACCGGGGTCGATGCGCTGGACAACGCGGCGCTGATACGCCTCGCGCGCCTGATCGCGCCCGGCGAGGACGCCATCGATCAGGTCCGGCCCGACATCGAGCGCATAGCCGGTGATGACCGAGCCGGCGGGCATGTCGAAAGAGAAATCGCCTTCGAGCACGTCGGCGCTGTCATTGCGGAAGGTAGCGGTCATCCGCGTTTCGGCAACGCCGCCACGGATGCGCACATCGAGCGCGAGCACTTCTATCGCGAGCTGGCGGCTGGTGGTGCTGTCCGAGCGGACACCGCGCACATTGCCGGTCAGCGCCAGCGTCGGCTGGGCCGCCGCCCGTTCGCTCCGCGCCGTCTGCGCGTGCAGCATCGCGGGAGTGCCGAGCGTGACCAGCGCGGTCAAGGGCAGCAGTGTCAAGCACTTGCGCCAATGTGACATGATGATTTCCTCCCCTGTTCGGCTGCTGCAGTGTCACAGCTTCCGGCTGTAGGGAAGATGAACGGCGGTCAGGGCGCCGGGCAGCTGCTGGCCTGGCCGGCGACGAGATCGAGGCAGCGGCCGTCGATGCTGCTGCTGTCGACCGGCAGGCCGATGAGCGCGGCGAGGGTCGGCAGGATGTCCACCACCATCACCGGATTGGGCTGTTCGAACGGGCGCAGGCCGGCGCGCCAGAACAGGATCGGCACGCGCCGGTCATAATCCCAGACCGAACCGTGCGTGGCGATGTAGCCGAGGCCGGTCTCGGGGATCGGCGTAACACGATCTTTCAACACCAGCAGCAGATCGCCCGAGCGTTCCGGATCATAGTTGGCGCGCAGCCGTTCGGCGATGGTCCACAGCTCGGGCGACCGGCGCGAGACCGACATCGCGGCAATGTCGCTGCCGCGCCAGACATGCTCGACTTGGCGATGCGCGCTGAGACGGCGGACGGCGGCGTCGATAACCCGGGTGCGCTGTTCGGGAGAGAGGGCGCGGCTGACGTAGAGATCGCCGAACGGGGCGTCGCCATAGAGCAGCGGCCCATCGAGGGTGATGCCAAGCTCGGCCTTGAGCGCATTGCCGAGCGCTTCGGGGGCAAGCGCGGGGTCGACGCGTTCGGCCGATGGAATGGCGTTTTCCCGGTTGCGTTCGGGCGTGTCGTGTCCGCCATGATCGGCGGTCAGCACCACGGCATAATCGATACCGGTCGCGTCCATGCGCGCGAAGAAATCGCCGAGCTCCCGGTCGAGCGCGAGCATCTGGATGCACATTTCCGCGCCTTCGGTACCGGTGGCGTGGCCGACATAATCGGTGGCGGACAGGCCGAGGATCAGCAGGTCGGTCTGCGGGCCTTCGCCCAGATGCCGCGACTGGCGCAGCGCGGCACCGGCGGCGAGCACGGTGCCGTCAGCTTCGGGGGATGCGAGGAACATGCGGAAGTTGGTCGAGTCCGTGCCGCCCGGCCGGGCAAAACGACCGGTCCCGACGGTACGATTGCCGACCGCGACCGGATAATCGCGCGCGGCGCAGGCCTGTGGCAATTCGAGCGCCGGGCGCGGGGTGGCGATGGCTTGCGCGACCGCGCCGGAAATGCGTGCGACATCGGGCGCGGCCTCGCGACCGCGGAAGCTGGCGAGGCCGGTGGGGGCGAGCCACCATAGTTCGTCCGCCTCGCGTCCGCCCATCATGATTGCGGCGCGATCCTTGCCGGCGACCGAGATGACCTGCGTGCGCGGATCGGCGGCGCTCATCCGGTCACCCAGCGTGGGCACGCGCAGATACTGGTTGGAGGGTGCATAGCGGCCTGATGCCGAAGAGGTGCCTTCGACGGTCGGGTCTTCGGAACAATAGACGCGCTTGTCATCGCGCGAGAGGCCGAGATCGAACCAGTTGTTGGCAATGATGCCGGTGCGGCTGGGGAGCGATCCGGTGAGGATGGTCGAATGGCCCGGGCAGGTTTCGGTCGCGGCATGTGCCTGATAGCCCGACGGGAAGACGATGCCGCCAGCAAGGCGGGCGAGGCCACCGGTGAACAACTGGCGATATTGCGCGAACAGATCCGCGGAAAACTGATCGACCGAGATGGCGATGATCAGCTTGGGCGGGGTGGCCGGCGCGCCTTCGGCAGGAGCGGGCGCGGGCGTGGCGGCGGCGGGCATCGGCGCCGCCTGCTGGGCAACCGCCGCCGAAGTCGCGGTAGCCGCGAGTAACGCGAAGGCGGAAATCAACGAACGCATGGCGACACTCCTGCTTTTGAACATTCTTGCGGCAGCCGCTTACCGCGCACAAGCCTATGGACTCGCTCTGCGCCGACAAGCGGTTATATCGCAAGTGCCAACCGACATGCGCCCTGGATGGTGCGCGCCCGATGAGGATTGCCCGTGCCCGTTTGCAATGACCGTTCGATGACCATCTGGTCACGCCTGCTGCTGGTGCTGGCATTGGCTTTCACCGCGATGGGCGTCCCGGTGCAGGCGCAGGTCGGTCCCGGACCGCATATCCGCCACAGCATCGTTGCCGAGAGCGCCGCACCGGCCCCGGGCAGCAGCGTCGACGTCGCGCTGGTGATGGTGCCCGATGCAGGGTGGCACGGCTATTGGAAGAATGGCGGCGATGCCGGGTTCGGCATGCAGATCGAATGGACGCTGCCGCCGGGGGTGAGCATCGGCGAGCTCAACTATCCGGTGCCCGAGACGCTGGTCATCGCCGGGCTGATGAACCATGTCTATGAGCATCCCTATGCGCTGATTGCGCCGCTGCGCATCGCCGGCAATGTCGCGCCGGGAACGCGTCTACCCATCCGCGGCGAGGCGACGTGGCTCGCCTGCACCGATCAGGTGTGCGTGCCGGAAACCGGGACTTTCACCCTCGACCTTACCGTCGGTGACGGCCGCATCGACGCGGGCACGCGCTCCCGGTTCGATGGCTGGCGGATGGCGCTGCCGCAACCGCTGGGCAGCCCGGTGACCTATCAACGCGAAGGCGATTCCTTGCGCCTCGGCATCCCCTATCCGGCTGGGCTCGCGATCCGCGCGCCACACCTGTTCGTCGCAACGCAACGCGCCGACCAGCCGGGGGCGGCGCAGGGGTTCAGCCGCAGCGGCGACCTGTTGATCGTCGAGACCAAGGCCGGATCCGACCTTGGCAATCTGCGCTCGTTCGACGCGCTGATCGCGACGGGAGACGGGCGCGGCTTCAGCTTCACCGCAGAGCCCGGCAATGTCCCGCCGCCGGGCGCGCCGGTCGGGGCCGATGTGCAGGAGGCGATGGCGCAGTTCAACTGGGGGCTGTTCCTCACTGCGCTCGCCGGAGCAGTGATCGGCGGTCTCATCCTCAACATCATGCCCTGCGTCTTTCCAATCCTGAGCCTGAAGGCGCTAGCACTGGCGCGTGCCGGGGGCGAAGCGCGCGAGGCGCGGATCGAGGGTTTTGCCTATACGGCAGGCACCATCTTCACCAGTCTCGCACTCGGCGCGGTGTTGCTGCTGCTGCGCGCGGGCGGCGAGGCGGTCGGTTGGGCCTTCCAGCTGCAGAGCCCGCCTTCGGTGCTGTTGCTGATCGTGCTGACCGCAGCCATTACCGCCAATCTCGCCGGGCTGTTCGAGATCGGATCGCTGTCGTTCAACTTCGGTCGGGCGTCCACCGCTGGCGGCACGCCGGCGAGCCCGGCCAAGCAGGCATTCGGCACCGGGGCGCTAGCGGCTTTCATCGCGACGCCGTGCAGCGGACCGTTTCTGGGGGCCGCGCTTGGCGCGACGCTGGCTTTGCCGGCCTGGGCAGCCTTGCCGATCTTCGGCGGGCTGGGCCTCGGCCTCGCGCTGCCCTTCCTGCTGCTCGCCCTCATTCCGCGCCTGCGCACGCGGCTGCCCAAGCCGGGGCCGTGGATGGAACGGATGCGGCGCTGGCTGGCCATCCCGATGGTGCTGACTGTCGCTGCGCTGATCTGGCTGCTGGGGCGGCAGGTCGGGCTCAACGGCTGGCTGGTCGGGGCGGCGATGGCGCTGGTCACCTTCGCGCTGGCGTGGCTGGCGGGCCGGCAACAGGGCGGCGGGCGGCATGCCGGGCCGGTCTTCATCGCCATGGCTGCGGCTATCGTGCCAGCCGCGCTGCTGCTGCCGCAGCCTGTGACCCGCGATGGCGCGGCGCTGGCTCAGGCGAGCCTGCTAGAGGCCGAACCGTGGAGCGCGGCCCGGGTCGCGGCGCTGCGCGCCCAGGGGCGTCCGCTGTTCGTCTATTTCACCGCCGACTGGTGCGTGAGCTGCAAGGTCAACGAGGCGAGCTCGATCGAGCGCGAGGAAACGGCGGCGGCCTTCCGCGCGGCCGGGGTGAAGACGCTGGTCGGCGACTGGACCAATGCCGACCCCGAGATCACCCGCGAGCTGGCGACACACCAGCGCAACAGCGTGCCGCTGTACCTGTGGTATCCGGCCGGCGGGGGCGAGCCGCAGATCCTGCCGCAAGTGCTGACCCCTGGTTTGCTGACGGGGCTAGCCGCGCAACCTTGACTTCGCGCCGCGACTGCCCTGAGCGTGGCAGGAGACGGTCGGAGGGAATAGCATGGCCTTGCCAACATGAAGACGCGCGCCGACCAGCGCATCGTCGACCTGGGCCTTGCCGAAAGCCGCGCGCGGGCGCAGGCGCTGATCATGGCGGGGCACGCCTTCCTTGGCGATCGCAAGATCGACAAGCCGGGGCAGCAAGTGCCCGCCGACGCGTCGATCGATGTGCGCGGGCGCGACCACCCGTGGGTTTCGCGCGGCGGGATCAAGCTCGATCACGCCCTGGCCGCGCTGGGCTGGGACGTCAGCGGGGCTGTAGCGATCGATGTCGGGAGCTCGACTGGCGGCTTTACCGACGTGCTGCTGAGCCGGGGCGCGGCCCGGGTCTATGCGGTCGACAGCGGCACCAACCAGCTGGCGTGGAAGCTGCGGCAGGATGCGCGGGTGATCGTGCATGAACAGACCAGCGCCCGCATCCTGACCGCTGAGCATATTCCCGAGCCAGTCGACCTCGTCGTCTGCGACGCGAGTTTCATCGCGCTGGCCAAGGTGCTGCCGGTGCCCTTGTCCTTCGCCCGAGCGGGCACGCGGCTGGTGGCGCTGGTCAAGCCGCAGTTCGAGGCAGAGCGGCACGAGGTGGGCAAGAAGGGCGTGGTGCGCGACGAGGCGGTGCACGCCCGGGTATGCGCTGCAGCGGCGGCATGGATCGTTGCGCAGGGGTGGCGCGTTGAGCCGCTGATGACCAGTCCGATCACCGGCCCGGAAGGCAATGTCGAGTTTCTGCTTGCCGCCACCCGCGTCGGCGATGCAATAGCCGACACTGAAACGATGCAAGGTGCATGATGACCGAAATCGCGTCCCCCGGGCAGCTGCGCATGTCCTATCTGCGCTGGGCGCTGGTGACCGTGCCGCTGATCGTTGCCATCGGATCGCTGGTCGGGCGCTTGTCCAACAGCGGCTTCGGCAATGGCTGGTTCGACGCGCTCGACATCCCGCCGATCATGCCGCCGGGCTGGGCGTTCGGCGTGGTGTGGCCGATCCTCTACATCCTGCTCGGCCTCTCTTTGGCGATGATCCTTAACGCGCGCGGCGCTGCCGGGCGCGGGGCGGCAATCGGGCTGTTCCTGCTGCAGCTCATCGCCAATTTCCTGTGGAGCCCGCTGTTTTTCGGCATACACCAGATCAGCGCCGCCTTCTGGCTGATCCTGTTCATCCTGACGACCGCGGCAGCGACGACATGGCTGTTCTGGGGCATTCGCCGGGCGGCGGCGTGGCTGATGCTGCCGTATCTGGCGTGGCTGAGCTTTGCCGCCGTGCTCAATTATCAGTTCGATGTGCGCAACCCTGACGCGGAAACCCTTGTGCCACCGGCTGCCAGCGCCAATATCAGCATCGGGCAAGGGGAATAAGGCGGTACGGCAGAGGGCCGGCCGCGCTGATTTCCGGAGTGACGAACATGCAGAGCCAAGGCAAATTCTTCGACGATCTTTCCAAGGTGCTGAACGGCGCGGCGGGCACCTTTGCCGGGATGGCGCGCGAGGCGCAGGCCAATGCCCGGGAAAAGGCGCGCGACTTTGTCGGTGGCGACTTCGTGACGCGCGAGGAATTCGATGTCGTCAAGGACATGCTGGCCGCTGCCCGCGCCGAGATTGCGGCGCTCAAGACCCGCGTCGACGTGATCGAACGCACCGGTGCGGCTGCGGCGTCCGAGGCGCCTGCTGCTCCCAAGGCGGCCAAGAAGCCCAAGGGCTGAGCCTGCCTGCCGCAGTGCGGCGGAACGGCGGGTACCCGTTCCGCTTCGCTCGCAATGGCGCTTTTCTGTGTATAACTGCGCGGCAGCATTGCGCGCCGCCATCGCCGTCGCGTAGAGCGGACCCATGACTCCCGACGACCATATCGACGAGGACGGCGGCGAGCCGATCGAGATGCTGGAACGCTATTGCGATGCGCATGGCTGGCCGCACGAGCTGATCGGCGACGACGAGATCGTCATGCAGGTGCAGGGCAGCTGGACCAACTACGAGCTGCGCGGGGTGTGGCGCGCCGAGGATGGCGTGCTGCAGATCCTGCTGTTCCCTGAAATCAAGATCGTCGACGAGCGGCGCGTCGCCGCGCTCGAGGCGCTGGCGCTGATCAACGAGCAGTTGTGGATGGGCCATTTCGAGCTGTGGTCGGCGAGCGGGATGATCCTCTATCGCCACGCGACCTTGCTGGGTGTCGACGGCAGCCTGCCGCTCGACATGGCCGAGACGCTGGTCGGGACCGCCATCGACGAGGCCGAGCGCTTCTATCCGGTGTTTCAGTTCGTGCTGTGGGGCGGCAAGTCGCCGACCGAGGCGATTGCCGCAGCGCTGATCGAGACGCGCGGCGAAGCATGACCGGCGCACTGCCGCTGACCGGGCTCGACTGCCGCATCACCATGTTCGGCTGCGGCACGATGGCGGGGGCGATGCTGCGCCGCTGGCTGGCCTGCGGGCTCGACCCGGCGCTGGTCACGGCAATCCGTCGCAGCGATGCGCCCGTCGCGCCTGGCGTGGCGCAGCGCCGCGATGCCGAAGGGCTGACGCCGCCCGACCTCTTGGTGATCGGCATCAAGCCCCAGCAATATCGCGACCTGCTGCCTGCCATCGCCCCGCTGGCGGGCCCGCAGACGCTGGTCGTTTCCATCCTTGCCGGCATTCCGCTGTCGACATTGTCTGCCGACTGGGCGGGTGCGCGGGGCGTGGTGCGCGCCATGCCCAATCTGCCGGTCGAGACCGGGCAGGGGGTGGTGGCGGTGGCGCGCGGTGCCGGATTGACGGACGAGACGCCTGCGCTCGATTCGCTGCTGGCGACGCTGGGGCTGGTTTATCCGGTCGGCGACGAGCGCGGGTTCGACGATGTCACCGCGCTGGCGGGATGCGGCCCGGCCTTTGCCTATCGCTTCATCGATGCGTTGGCGGCGGCCGGCGCGGGGATGGGGCTCGATGCCGGCGATGCCGACCGGCTGGCGCGCGCGACAGTTGCCGGAGCGGCGCTGACGCTGCTGAATTCCGCGGATAACGGGCGCGCGCTGGCCGATGCGGTGGCAAGTCCGGGCGGGATGACGCGCGCCGGGCTGGATGTGCTCGACGCCGATCGACGGCTGGAGCGACTGATTGCCGAGACACTTGCCGCTGCGGCGGAGCGGGGCCGCGCCCTCGCGCAATAGAGGCGGCGCGCCGCGCCGATGGTTTGACTTGTGCGACAGGCCCTTTTCCATGCTATGACGCTGGGACGACAACAACCGGAACCTTGTCTGCCTTGAAACTTCTCAACGTCAACTGGTCCGGTGAATTGGGGCGCGCGCTGGGCCAAAGCCGGCGCGGCCTGATCGGCGTCGGCCTGCTCAGCGCCGGGCTCAACATCCTGCTGCTGACCGGCTCCATCTACATGATGCTGGTCTATGACCGGGTCTTGCCCTCGGCCAGCCTGCCCACCCTGTGGGGGCTATTCGTGCTGGCCTGCATGCTGTTCCTGTTCCAGGCAGGGTTCGACGTGCTGCGCGCCTGGCTGCTGTCCGACATCGGCGGGGCGATGGAAAGCCGGATGCTGCCGCGCGTGCTCGACGTCGCGCACCGGCTGGCGATCAAGGCGCCCGATACGGCGCGCGGGCAGAGCCCCATTCGCGACCTCGACCAGATCAAGCAGTTCATCGCCGGCCCCGGCCCGGGCGCGCTGATCGATCTGCCCTGGGTGGTGCTGTTCCTGGCCGTGCTGACCCTGATGCATGTCTGGCTGGGCCTTGTCACCTTTCTGGGGGCGGTGGTGCTGGCGATCACCACCTGGCGGTCCGACAAGATTACCCAGCATTACACCGGCGAGCTGACCGGCATGCAGGTGAAGCGCGCGCAGGCGACCGAGCGGTTGCGCCGGCATGCCGAACTGATCCAGGCCAATGGCATGGTCGGCGCGATGACCAACATGCATGGCGGGCTGAGCATGAAGCTGGCCGAGATGCAGCGGACCTTTGCCGAGAAGCTGTCCTCGATGCAGGGCGGCAGCCGCGTGTTCCGCATGTTCCTGCAGTCGCTGATCCTGACCGTCGGCGCGCTGCTGGTGCTCGACGGACAGGCGACGGCGGGCATCATCTTCGCTTCGTCCATCCTCTCCGGCCGCGCGCTGGCGCCGATCGACCAGGCCATCGGCCAGTGGCGCAATTTTGCGAGCGCGCGCGACAGCTGGAACCGGCTGGAGACCACCTTCGAGAAGCTGCCCGCGGAAGGGCCGCGCATGGCGCTGCCGCCGCCGAGCCGCAGCCTTGCCGTCGACCGCATCGGCATCGTGCCACCGGGCAGCGACCGGCTGGCGGTTGCCGAACTGTCGATGTCGGCGGGGGCGGGCCATGTCGTCGGCATCGTCGGGCCGAGCGGCAGCGGAAAATCGACGCTACTGCGCGCGATCGTCGGCGTGTGGCCGATCGTGCGGGGCTCGATCCGTGTCGATGGCGCGAGCATCGACCAGATTCCCCCCGACGTGCTGGGCCGCCATATCGGCTATCTGCCGCAGAGCATCGACCTGTTCGCCGGCACGGTGGCGCAGAATATCGCGCGCTTCCAGCCCGATGCCGAGGCCGGGGCAATCATCAACGCGGCGCGGCTGGCCGGGGTGCACGAGCTGATCCTGTCATTGCCCGACGGCTATGAGACCGAACTGGGTGAGGAAGGCGGGCGGCTGTCTGCCGGCCAGCGCCAGCGTATCGGCCTTGCCCGCGCGCTCTATGGCGACCCGTTCCTGATCGTCCTCGACGAGCCCAACAGCAACCTCGACCCCGCAGGCGAGGGCGCGCTGGTGCAGGCGATTCTGGCGGCGCGGCAGCGCGGCGCCATCATCCTGGTGGCGACGCACCGCCAGTCGGTGCTCGACGCTGCGACCCATGTGCTGTTCGTGCGCGATGGCAAGGCCGCCGACTTCGGCCTGCGCGACGATGTGCTTTCCAAGATACGCCGGGCAGCGGCACCAGGGACCACCCAATGAACCAGATGATGCCGCCGCCGGTCGATGGCGATCCTGCGCCCGAGCCGGGCAAGGAGCTGACGCTGGCGCATGCCAATCTGCCGATGGTCATCCCGCAGCCGCTGGAAGAGCGGCTGGGCCGCCGCCTGCGCTGGGCGGCGATTGCCGGTGGATCGCTGATCATCCTGTTCCTGCTGGCCGCGACGCTGATCCGCATCACCGGTGCGGTGGTGGCGGGCGGCGCCGTCGGCGTCACCTCCCAGATCAAGGTGATCACCCACCCGACCGGCGGTGTCCTCTCCGAACTGCTGGTGCGCGATGGCGCGCGGGTGGAGGCGGGCCAGCCGCTGATGCGGTTCGACACCAATGTCAGTGCGATGGGCGCCGAATTGACCGGTGCCTCGACCGACGAGCTGCGCGCGCGCCGGGCGCGGCTGGAGGCCGAGCGCGACGGGGCGGCGGCGATCCGCTTCCCCGACGAGCTGCGGCGGAGCGACAGTCCGGCGGCCGCTGCGGCGATGCTGCGCGAGCAGCGCCTGTTCAGCCTGCGCCGCAACGAGCAGTCGGCACAGGCGCGGCTGCTGCGCGAGCGCGAGCAGCAATCGCTGGCCGAGATCGACAGCTATCAGGCGCAGATCGCCGCGGTGCGCGAGCAGGAGCGGCTGATCGCGCCCGAGCTGGAGGGTTTGCGCGAACTGTACGATCGCAAGCTGGTGACGCTGAACCGGCTCAACCAGCTCGAGCGGACCGCGGTGAGCCTGGAGGGCACGGCAGCCTCGCTCGAGGCCAATATCGCCCAGTCGCGCGCACGGATCGCCGAAATCCGCCAGCAGCTGGTGACCAACGAGACCAATGTCCGGTCCGAGGCGGGGACCGAGCTTGCCAACATCATCAATGCGCTGAACGATGCCGAGGTGCGCAGCGTCAGCGCGCAGGATTCCTTCGACCGCAGCGTGCTGCGCGCGCCGCAGGCTGGCATCATCGACCGCATCGCCTTTTCGACAGTCGGCAGCTTCGTGCCGCCTGGCCAGCCGATCATGCAGATCGTGCCGACCGGCGACGACCTGCAGATCGAGGCGCGGGTGAGCCCGGCGGACATCGACCAGCTGCGCGTCGGCCAGCCGGCGCGGATCCGCCTGACCGCCTTCAACATGCAGACGACGCCCGAGTTCGACGGGCGGCTGACCTTCGTTTCCGCAGAGCGGGCGACGGACGAACGTACCGGCGAGAGCTTCTATCGGGTGCGGGTGTCGATCGATGCGGCAGCGGTGAAGCGCGAGACCGGGCTCGACCTCTCCCCCGGCATGCCGGCAGAGCTGTTCATCACCACCGGCGACCGGACCTTGCTGTCCTATCTGCTGAAGCCGCTGTTCGACCAGATGGGTCGCGCCTTCCGGGATCCCTGATTTGACCGATTGGGCAGGCGGGGCAGGGGGCTGAGGGCGGCATGACCGAACTGCTGTTCCTGTGCCTGCTGGTGGTCATCGCCGTGCTCGGCAATGTGCGGGGACGGCTGAAGCTGGCCGAGCAGCGACTGGCGGCGCTCGAAGCGCGCGAGGCGGCTGCCAAGGGTGGGTTTGCGAACGATGCGGCTGCGCCAGCGACTGTCGCGCGGCCGCCGGACAGCGCGGTGCCCGAGCGGGCCAGCGCGCCTGCGCCCGAGCCGCCGGCAGATGCAGGTCCGCCCGAGCGGCAAGCGCCCGATGTCGAACCGGCTGCTTTGCCGGAGGTCGCAACGCAGCCGGCGATGGCGAGCGCCGGGGAGGCGGAGCCGGTCGCGCTCTCTGCGCCATTGGCCGAGGACCGCGCCGATGCAGAGCCAGCGCGCCCGGGCAGGGCGAGGACGACATCGCCGCCGCGGCCGGCTTTCTCGTTCGAGGATTTCTTCGGCCGGCGTCTGCCGATCTGGGCCGGCGGCATCACTCTGGCGGTGGCCGGGGTGCTGATCGTAAACTATGCCCTTGCTGCCGGACTGCTGACCCCCTGGGTGCAGGTGGCGGGCGCGCTGATGTTCGGTTTCGGGCTGCTGGCGGGGGCGGAAGCGGCGGCGCGCAATGCCATCCGCGTCGGCGACCCGCGCGTCGCGCAGGCGCTGGCCGGGGCAGGGCTGGCGACGCTCTATGCCGCAGCCTTCGTGGCGGGCAATGTGCATGGGCTGATCGGGCCGTTGGTGACTTTTGCCGCGATGGCGGCGGTGACGGCTGGCGCGCTGGCGCTGGCCGGGCGATTTGGCGCGCCGACCGCTCTGCTGGCGCTGGCGGGCGGCTTTGCCACTCCGGCGCTGATCGGGAGCGCCGAGCCCAATATCCCGCTGCTCGCCGGCTATCTGGCGCTGACTGTAGCAGGACTGACAGTGGTCGGGCGCGGGCAGCGCTGGGCGTGGCTGGGCCTCGCCACGCTGGCGGGGGGTGGCCTTTGGACCTTGGCGCTCATCGCATCGGGCGCTCTCGATGTCGCCTCTACCTTGTCCGTTGGCCTGCTGGTCATCGCTCTTGCCGTAGCGGTGCCGTTGCTCGGCCATATGGGGACGCGCGACTGGCTGGTGCGGCAGCTGGCGCTGCTCGCAGGGCTGGCGCAGCTTGGCGCTATGGTCGCGAGCGGCGGCTATGCGCTGACGACCTGGGGGCTTTATCTGCTGCTGGCGGTGGCCGGGCAGTGGCTGGCGTGGCGCGAGCCCGGGCTGGCGCTGATTCCGCGTCTGTCGGCAGGGCTCGCCGCAGCCTTGCTGTTCCTGTGGCCCGAGCCGTCGGCAGGAGACTATGCGCTGGTCGGGCTGGCGATGCTGGCAGTGCATGCGCTGCCCGCGCATCTCAGAGTGTGGCGGCAGGGCGGGCGGGCTGCGGCGGCGGACGTGAGCGCGCTGGCGCTGGCGACATTCTTGCTGCCGTGGTGGCGCTATTATGCCGCGCCGGTCTTTGCCGATGGGACGCCGGACGCCGTCTGGCCGGTCGCCTGGATCGCGCTGGGCGCGGCGGCGGTCAGCGGAATCGGGCTGGTTACCGGCTGGAGGAGCGCGGAGCGGCAGGGCGACATGCGCTATGTGCAACTGGCGACCGTCAGCGCCGCGCTGATCGCTGCCGCCGGGGCGCTGGGTCTGGCAAGTTGGGCGCTGCCGCTGGTCTTTGCCGGTCTCGCGCTGCTGTTGCTGCTGGGCGGCGAATGGGCCGAGGATGCGCGGTTCGAGCTGGTAGCGACAGTATTTGGCTGCATCGGCTTCGTGGCGCTGATGGTGAGTGGGGTCGCTCCCGAGCAGGAGGTGCGGCGGCTGTTCGGGCAGGGCGATGGCGCCCCGGATTGGCTGGCGCTGCTGCGCTGGAGCGGCATCGGCGTGGCGCTGGCGATAATCGGCTGGCGAGCGAAGCAGGCGCAACTTGGCGCGATTGCGCAGCTCGTCGCGGCGATGGCGGGCTATGGCGCGCTGGCGCAGATCTTGCCGGTTCGGGCCTTGCAGTTCGCCCCGGCGCTCGCGTTGATCGGCCTGGCCCTGTGGACGCGCGTGGCGGCCTGGCCGCGTCTGGCCCCTGCCGTTGCGGTGATGCTGGCCGCGCTGATCGGCTGGGCCCTGCCGGTGTTCGCGCAATGGGCGGTGCCGGCGCTCGAATCGCTGGCGGGGCAGCCGCTGATCGTCGATGACTTCTTCCCCAGCGCCAGCATGCTGGCGCAGCGCCTGCTGGTGCCGGCCATCCTGCTCGGCGCGGCTTGCTGGCTGCTCGGTGGGCGCGCGGGCCGGGCGTTGCTGGGCGGGATGGCGGGGATCGCAGGGGTGCTGGCGCTGGTCGCGCTGCACGGGCTGTACCGGCATGGCTTTGCCGCCGCCTGGCCGGGCGATTTCATCCTGACCGGCATTCCGCAGCGGCTGCTGTGGGCGGCGTTGCTGATCGGTGCGGCATGGGGCGTGGGACGTCTTGCGGGCGCGGCAGCGTGGCGCAAGGCCGCAGTGACCGGCCTTGCCGGAACGGCGCTGGCGCACGCCATCTGCCATGGGCTGATCATCCACCATCCGCTGTGGGCCGAGCAGGCGGTGGGCGGGTTGCCGCTGCTCAACTGGCTGATCCCCCTGCACCTGTTGCCCGCCATCGCCGCATGGATTGCCTTGCGCGAGCATGGCTTCGTGGCGAAAGCGCTCGACCCGGTGGTGCAGGTCGGCGCGATGCTGCTGACCGCGCTGCTCGGCCTTTCGCTGCTGCGGCAGGTTTTTTCAGGAACGTTGCTGATGGCGACGCCGGTCGGCCAGAGCGAGGAGGTGCTGCGATCGCTGCTCGCCATCGTGCTGGCCATCGGCTTCCTGCTGTGGGGCGCGCGGATGCGGCGGCGCGACTGGCGCATAGCCTCCCTGCTGCTGATGCTGGCCGCGGTTGCCAAGGTCTTCCTGTTCGATGCCGCGGGGCTGGAAGGGCTGGCGCGGATCGCCTCGTTCGTCGCGCTGGGCTTCAGCCTGATCGGCATCGGCTGGTTCTATGCGCGCCAGTTGCGCAGCGAACGGCCGGCGGCGGAAGACGAGGGCGGAGTGGCGCAGGGCGAGGATGCGGGATCACGACCGCAGCACTGAGCTTGCTTCGACGGGCCCGGCACTAAGGACCATTATTGGCCGGGGGCTGTTTTACAGCAGGCGGGAGGAGAGGGGTTCGCTGGTTTCGGCCATGAGCTGCGAGGGGTAGGGTTCGACGAGCTTTTGCGCATCGGCCCAGTCGGCGGTCAGCCAGCGGTCATGGTCATAGCTGTGCAGGATCAGCGGCATTGCCTTGGGGTGGACCGCGCCGACCAGCGGGTTGGGTTCGCAGGTCAGGAAAGCAAAGCTCGGCACCTCATGGTCGCGCCAGATGCCGGCGAAAGCGAAGACGGGCTCTGCCGGGAGCGAGAACCAGTGCTGGCGGCGCGCACCCTTGACCCCGCCCCATTCCATGAAGCTGGTGACGGGGACGAGGCAGCGCAGCTCCGGATGGCGCAGCGTGCCGACCCAGAAGGGCGACGCGAGGTTGCGGACATTGGTGACCGGGCGGCCGCCCTCCGCCGCGATGCGCGGCGGCGGGGGCACGCCCCACAGGCGGGGGACGAGGCGGCGCCCTTCCCGGCCGGAGATGATGACGGGGGCAAACTTGCCGGGCGCGACATAATCGCCGGTCCAGGCATCGCGCCCCGGATCGGCATCGAACAGGCGGGCGATGTCTGCCGCGGGACGATCCAGCCGGTAGAGATTGCACATGCGGCGGATGATGGCGGATTTGCGCGCTGTGGCAAAGCGGCGGCCATAAAATAACCAGATAGGCACAAATATCTTGACAGCGTCACGCTGTTATGGCACTATCTGTCCATAGTCGAAAAATGCGAGTCGCCGCAGCGGCGCGGTCCCCCTCAGTCGGGGAGCGCGCCTTTTTTGTGCGCGGGTGGCGGACTGGGCGGACAATGGAGGCCGGCATGGCACAGCAGCGGGACGCGAAGGGACGGTTTGTTTCTGCCGATGGTGCCCGCCCGGCACCGGCGCGTGCGGGCGGGAAGGGCAATACGGGAACGGGCAAGGTGAGGGCGGGCAGGCGGCGGAACCGGCGGCGGCCGCTGATCCTGATCGGCGGGGGGCAGGGGGCCGAAAAGATCATCCGGCTGGAGCAGGCGCGCAGCAACAGCTTCACTGCGAAGCGCAAGGCGCGCTTCCTGACGGTGCTGTCCGAGACCAGCAATGTCAGAGCGGCTGCGGCGGCGGCGGGGATCACCTCGGAGACCGCGTACCAGCATCGACGGCGCGATGCGGCCTTCGCCCGGGGGTGGGAGAAGGCGCTGGCCGATGCGATTGCCGATCTGAAGATGCTGGTGGCGCATCAGGGCCGGTTCGGTGCGATCGACGAAGTGTCGACCCGCACCGATGCCGACGGCGTGCGGCATGTGCGGCGCACGCGGCAGGTGGCGGATTCGGCGCTGCGCACGCTGGTGCAGGCGGCGGGGCGGGCGGCGCTGTCCGATGCCGAGGACCGCGCCGAGGCCGAGGCGCTGGAGCGCGAAATCCAGATCGATGCCGCGGAGCGCATCATGCTGCGGCGAATCAGGGAGATGGCGGATGACCCGGCTGACGGCGAGTGAGCGGCGGCGCGCCAGCCACCGCGCGCTCTGGGAGGCGGACCATCCGGAGGAAGTGACCGCGGTGCGCGAGCGGCTTGGCGAGGCCAACTGGGCGCATATGGCGTCACGCTGGACCAGCGCGGCGCGCAAGGCGCAGACGCCGCCCGAGGGCGACTGGCGGGTGTGGCTGATCATGGCCGGGCGCGGGTTCGGCAAGACGCGGGCCGCGGCCGAGTGGATCGACGCCGAAGCCAGGGCGCGGCCGCGCAGCCGCATCGCGCTGGTCGGAGCGACCATCGACGATGTGCGGCAGGTGATGATCGAAGGGGAGAGCGGCTTGCTGTCCTGCGCCCGGACCCGCCCGGCGCCGATCTGGAACCCGTCGCTGAGGCGGCTGATATGGCCGGGCGGGGCGATGGCGATCTGCTATTCGGCGGCCGAGGCCGAAACATTGCGCGGGCCGGCACATCATCTGGCATGGGCCGACGAGGTGGCGCGCTGGGACGCGGGCGGCGGCGCCCGGGGCGACGGGCCGGCGGCGCGGACGCGCGGACAACGGGCGTGGGACAATCTGCTGCTGGGGCTGCGGCTGGGCCCGGCGCCGCGCGTGGTGGCGACGACGACGCCGCGCAACGTGCCGGTGCTGCACAGCATCCTGGCGATGGACGGGCTGGCGCTGAGCCGCGGGGCGAGCGCGGACAATGCGGATAACCTTTCGGGTTCGTTCATTGAGGCGATGCAGGCAATTTATGGTGAGACGGCGCTGGGGCGGCAGGAACTGGGCGGTGAGCTGATTGCCGATGTGCCTGGCGCGTTGTGGACGCGCGGGATGATCGAGCGGTGCAGGATGGCGAGCGTTCGTGCTGTACCGCCCCCCTCTCCAAGCGTCGCTAGTCAGCAAGCTGACAACCTTCGCTATCCTCCCCCTCAAGGGGGGAGGGATGAGGTGAATGCAGACGGCCTGGCCTTGTCTCGGGTGGTGATCGGGGTCGATCCGCCGGCGTCCAGCACCGGGGATGCGTGCGGGATTGTCGTGGCGGGCGTGCTTTCCTGTCCTGAACCCGAGGGTTTCGAATTTGTCGTGCTGGCGGATGCCAGTGTCGAGCGGGCTTCGCCGGAGCGCTGGGCGCGGGCGGTGGCCGAGGCGGCGATGCGATGGGGTGCGGATCGCATCGTCGCCGAAGCCAACCAGGGCGGCGAGATGGTGCGCCGCGTGCTGGAAGCCGAGCGGCGGTTTCTGCCGGTGGAGTTGCGGTTCGCGTCGGTGGGCAAGTCTGCGCGGGCCGAGCCGGTGGCGCTGGCCTATGCGCGTGGCCGGGTGGCGCATGCCGGGGTGTTTGCGGCGCTGGAAGATCAATTGTGCGGGATGCAGGCGGGCGGCGGTTATGCGGGGCCGGGGCGTTCCCCCGACCGGGCGGACGCGTGCGTGTGGGCGCTGGCGGAGCTGATGCGGGTGGCTGAGGCTACGGGGCCGCGCGTGCGGATGGTGTGAGGGCTTAACTCCTCTCCCGCAAGGGGAGAGGTGCTGGGATGGTGCTTCATGAACATATTCGGATGGAAGGGCTGGGGCCGTGGGGCCCGGCCGGTGCTGGCGCGCGGGTGGGTAACAGGGTGGCCGCAAGAGGAGCGGGTGCCGGTGAGTTATGCCGAGCGGGTGCGCAGTGCCTATGAGGTCAATCCGCTGGCGCAGCGGGCGGTAAAGCTGGTGTGCCAGGGTCTGGTGGAGGCTCCGTTGGTCGGCGAGAGCGATGCAGCGGTGGCGCTCGTCACCGCGCGCTCTGGCGGGCAGGCGTTGCTGGAGACGGTGGCTCTGCATCTGCTGCTGCATGGCAGGCGCTGGCGCTGATCGACGGCTGTATTGCGCCGCTGGTCGAAGCGGTCGGGGTGACCGTACCGCCGACCGAGCCGATCGCTGGGCAGCAGTGGATCGTCGGTGCTGCTGCGGGGGGCGCGTGGAGCGGCGAGGACGGCAGCCTGGCCTGGTGGAGCGGGGCCGGCTGGCGATTCGTGGCGCTGCCGACGGGGGCACAGGTGACCGAGCGCAGCGGGCTGCGGACGTGGCGGCAGACCGCCGACGGCTGGACCGCTCCGGCAAGCGTGGCGGCGCCGAGCGGGGGCAGCGTGATCGATTCTGAGTGCCGCACGCAACTCGCCGCGGTGATTGCGGCACTGGTGGCGGCAGGTCTTTTGAGCGGGTGACGACAAGCTTGTAGAAACAGTAGTTTGGTGCCGCAACTAGTGTTGCGCAAAGGCAACAGTCGCGAAAAACCCGGCTTGCACGGCAACCTTTGTCCGAGTAAGGCTTTGAGCGAGCGTTCTTACCGTTCACTTGAGAAGGGGATTATCCAATGAGGAAGCTTGCCGTAGCTATGGCACTGGCTTCCACTGCCCTCGCGTCGCCCGCACTGGCTGCTGACGATGCATGGTATGTGGGAGTCGAAGGCGGCGTCATGATCGTCGAGGACCTGAGCCTCGATATCGGCGCCAACAACGACGCTGCGACCGTCGACCAGGATTATGGTTATGATTTCGGCGGCTATGTCGGCTATGACTTCGGTGGGTTCCGTGCGGAAGTCGAAGTCGGCTACCGTCAGGCCGATGCCGAGAGCATCACGGTTGCCGCTGGCGGCATTCCGGACGGTGCCGGTGGCCCGCTGTTCTTCGGTCGTACCGCAACCAATGGTCAGGCGAGCGCGCTCAGCTTCATGCTGAACGGCATGCTGGACTTCGGTGAGGACGATGGCCTGCAGGGTTATGTCGGCGGTGGTGCCGGTGTTGCCCGCGTTTCGGTCGAAAACGTTTTCGCCAACCCGGCTTGGCTCGATGATTCGGACACCGGTTTCGCATGGCAGGCGATCGCCGGCGTGCGTGCGCCGATCACCGACAACATCGACGTCGGCCTGCGCTATCGCTTCTTCAACGCCGACAATGTCGACCTGGTCGACATCCGCGGCCGCGACATAAGCACGCGCTTCCGTTCGCACTCGCTGCTGGGCACCTTCACCTACAACTTCGGTGGCGAAGAGCCGGCTCCGCCGCCTCCCCCGCCGCCGCCGCCCCCGCCGCCGCCTCCTCCGCCCCCGCCGCCTCCGCCTCCGCCGCCGCCGCCTCCGCCGCCGCCGTGCAACAGCGGTCCGCACATCGTGTTCTTCGATTGGGACAAGGACAACATCACTGCCGATGCTGCCCAGACCCTGAACGCGGCCGTGTCGGCTTACGCGAGCTGCGGCAACGCTGCGGTGATGATCGCCGGCCACGCCGACCGTTCGGGTGCGACCACCTACAACGTGGGCCTGTCGAACCGTCGTGCGACCAACGTCCGCAACTATCTTGCGGCCCGCGGTATCCCGGCTGGTGCGATGACCACCCGCGCGTTCGGCGAAACGCAGAACCTCGTGCCGACCCCGGATGGCGTCCGCAACGACCAGAACCGTCGTGTGGAAATCACCTACGGTCCGGGTGCAGGTCGCTAAGCGACGTCGCGACTGACAAGATTGAGGGCGGTGCCGAAAGGCGCCGCCCTTTTTCTTTGGTCCGTCGATTGCGTGGCCAAGTGCCTAAGAGACCGGCGCGCGTGCGCGGGCCCAGCGAAATACTCCAGAGGGACTGAGCACTACAAATTCGGCCCGCCGTGCGTGACACGGCGGGCCGATTTCGGTTTGCTGACCGGGACGTTCGATCAGCCGTTGGCGAGGCTGACTTCGGCATGACGGCCGAGTTCGTCGCCGTTCATGGTCATGCCGGTCATCATCTTGAACAGGCCCTTGATGCCCATGTCAGCGGTCCAGATCTCGGCGTCGCCCAGATCGAAGCGCAGCAGCAGCAGCTTCGGGTCGCTCTTGCCGCCTTCGTACCAGGCCTCGATGCTGTTGTTCCACAGCCGGTCGAGCACGGCGCGATCTTGTTCCTCGCTCAGCGTGCCGGCGACGCAGGCGAACAGGTCATGCCCCTTGCTGGCGAACTGGACCATCGCCGGACCGCCCGGTGCCAGGCGATTGTCGCGCGCGGTGAAGAACCAGAAAGCGCCATGGGCGTCCTTGTCCAGCTGGGCGTTCATTGGCAGGTTGTGCATCGGCTGGCCCTCGAGGCCGACCATCACGAACGGGCTGGCGGCGAGGCTTTTCCAGAAATCATGTTTGATATCGTCGGTCATCGTAACTCTCCTGTGGGGACGACAGGAGAATGATCGGATGGGCGAAGGGTTGCCTCGCCTGTCGAATCCTCCGCAGCACCGGCGCTGCCGACGGGCGGCCGTTGCGGCGCGCGCTTCGAGACGTGCGCGAGCCCTGATCCGTTACTGGCGGATCAGATCGGGATCGACCGGCGCGCCATCCTCATACTGGACGCCGAAGCTGTTCAGCATCATCGACACCTGGGTATATTGGCCGACGGTGAAGACCAGATCCATGCGCCCCTTGTCACCGAGGCCGACGAGCGCAGCCCAGTTGGCATCGGAAATATGATGATCGCGCACAAGATCGTCGGTGGCGCGCAGCATGGCGCGATCGAGATTGCTCCACTCGGGCGCATCCGGACCGAGCTTGATGCGTTCGATCTCGACTTCGCTCAGTCCGCAGTCGAGCCCGATGCGGCGATGCTGCATCCATTCATAGCCTGACCGGCAGTTGTAGCCGGTGCGCAGGATGACCAGTTCGCGATCCCGCGGGCTGAGCGCGTTGCGCTTGGAGAGGATATAGTTTCCCCAGCCGAGGAAACTGGTCAGCGCGCTCGGCGCATGGGCGAGCGTGCGGAAGATATTGAGTATCCTGCCGCCGCCGACCCTTCCCCCGCCAGTGGAGAGGAAAGGATCGAGGGCAGCCTGCTGATCGGCATCGAGCCGGTCGAGACCGACCGGCTCGATACGCGGAGCGGTCAGCCGCATCAGAGGACTTCGAACAGACCCGCTGCGCCCTGTCCGCCACCGATGCACATGGTGACCACGACATATTTGGCGCCGCGGCGCTTGCCCTCGATCAGCGCGTGGCCGGTGCAGCGCGCGCCGGTCATGCCGAAGGGGTGGCCGATCGAGATCGAGCCGCCGTTGACGTTGAGCAGCTCGTTGGGGATGCCGAGCTTGTCGCGGCAATAGAGCACCTGCACGGCGAACGCTTCATTGAGCTCCCACAGCCCGATGTCGTCCATCTTGAGGTTGAAGCGCTCGAGCAGCTTGGGAATGGCAAAGACCGGGCCGATGCCCATTTCATCGGGCTCGGTACCGGCAACGGCCATGCCGACATAGCGGCCGAGCGGGGTCAGGCCGCGCTTTTCGGCAACCTTGGCTTCCATCAGCACCGCCGACGACGAGCCGTCGCTGAGCTGGCTGGCGTTGCCGGCGGTGATGCAATGGCCTTCCCCCATCACCGGCTTCAGGCTGGCAAGCCCTTCGAGCGTGGTGTCCGGGCGGTTGCAGTCGTCGCGGGTGGCGGTGACTTCCTTGTAGGAGACTTCCTTGGTCTCTTTGTCGACGACCGCCATGGTAGCGGTGCAGGGCACGATCTCGTCATCGAATTTGCCGCTTGCCTGGCCGGCGGCGGTGCGCTGCTGCGACTGCAGCGAATATTCGTCCTGCGCTTCGCGGCTGATGTTGTAACGCTTGGCAACAACCTCAGCGGTGCCGATCATCGGCATGTAGATGTGCGGGTGCATTTCGAGCAGTTCGCGATCGGGCTCGACGAACAGCTTGCCGCTGCCGACACCCTTGGAAATGGTCTCGACGCCGCCGGCGACGCAGATGTCCATGTTGTCGACGATGATCTGCTTGGCTGCCGTGGCGATGGTCATCAGACCCGACGAGCACTGGCGATCGATGGTCATGCCGGGGACGGTGACGGGCAGGCCGGCGCGCAGCGCGGCGAGGCGGGCGACGTTGGTTCCCGTAGACCCCTGCTGGACAGCGCAGCCCATGATCACATCGTCGATCTCGCCACCTTCGAGCCCGGCGCGCTCGACTGCGGCCCGGATCGAGAAGGCACCGAGCGTCGCGCCGGTGGTGTTGTTGAAGGCGCCCCGCGCCGCCTTGACGAGCGGGGTGCGGGCTGTGGAAACAATGACGGCGTCACGCATGATTTGACTCCTTGGCAGCCGGAAAACGGGCCGCAGTGGCTTCGAGTGGAAGATCGAGCGCGCCGCAGATCAGCGCCACGCCATGATAGAAAGCGGTCAACTGGATGATTTCAAGAGCCTGCGCCTCATCGACATGCGCACGCAGACTTGCCCATTCAACGTCGCTCAACCGCTTGTGGTCGAGCAAGGCGTCGACCGTGGCGATGAGGATCTGCTCATCGTCGGTCCATAGCCCATTGTCTGCCGCGCCATGGACGGTTGCAGCGACCTGATCGTCCGTGAGGCCGACGTGGCGGGCAAAGCCGCTGACATGGACACCCCATTCATATTCGCAACCGCTGCGCGCGGTGACGCGCAGGATGACGATCTCGCGCTGGCGCATCGACAGCGGGCTATGCTTGTCGAGCAGCGAGCCGCCGCCGAACTTGCTCCAGGCACGATCATGCTTGGCGAGCGTGGTGAACAGGCGCAACGGCTCCGCCCCGCGCATCAGCACTTTCATGTGCGCGGCGAAAGCCTCCGGATAAGGCTGGGCGAGGGGTTCGATACGGGCCATCGGTCGGTCGGCTTCAGACAAAGAACTGGCTGATCCATTCCGCGATCAGCGCCGGCTTGTCCTCGCCTTCGATCTCGACGCTGAATTCGAGCGTCTGCTGCCACTGGCCGGGACGCTTCTCCTCAAGATCGAGCAGCTTGAAGTGGCCGCGAACGCGCTTGCCCGAGCGTACCGGCGTCAGGAAGCGGACTTTGTTGCCGCCATAGTTGACGCCCATCTTCACGCCTTCGACCCGCGGGCAATCCGACTGGGCCATCAGCACCGGAAACAGCGAGAGGGTGAGAAACCCGTGGGCAATGGTGCCGCCGAACGGCGTCATCTTCGCCATCTCTTCGTTGATGTGGATGAACTGGTGATCGCCGGTCGCGTCGGCGAACTTGTTGATCATCTCCTGATCGACCAGCAGCCATTCCGACGTGCCGAGCGTTTCGCCGACCTTGGCCTGCATGTCCTGAGCTGTGATGGTTGCCATTGGCTGTTCCCTTCCCTGCCAATTGTCCTTTGCCAGTGCGGCCGCGCAATCCCCTCAACAGGATTCGGTCCGTTGGCAATGGCAGCCTCTTGGCAGGGTCTGGGACGATTATCAAATCTGCGGTTTGGTCATCTGCCGGAATCCTGCTCTCCCGCCGGCGGGGCCCAGGGCATGACCAACGTGCCGTCGGGAGCGGCCGCGTAGCTCACCTGAGTGGGATAGGCGAAGGCGATGCCATCGGCGGCGAACCGCTCGATCAGCGCCATGCCGATGCGGTGGCGTGCCTCGAAGGCGACGGCATAGTCCGGGCTGTGCACATCGAACTGCAACTCATAGTCGATGCTCGAAGCGCCAAAGCCGGTCATGCCGCAGCGAACCAGGCTGTGCCCTTCGCGCTCGACCAGCTCGCGCGCGATGTCGGGCACGCGGCGCAGCCGCTCCAGCGGCGTTTCGTAGGTGACACCGAGCACCAGGCTCATCCGGCGGCGTTGCAGCTGATCGAAATTGGCGAGCTCCTTGCCCAGCAGCGCGGTGTTGGAGACGATCAGCTCCTCCCCGGTGAGCGCGCGCAGGCGGGTCGATTTGAGGCCGATGCGCTCGACCGTGGCGGAGCGCCCGTCGAAGCCGATCGTCTCGCCGCGCCGGAACGGCCGGTCGAAGATGATCGACAGCGAGGCGAACAGGTCTTCGAAGATGCCCTTGGCCGCGAGGCCGATGGCGATGCCGCCGATGCCGAGACCGGCGACGAGACCGGTCACATTGACCCCGAGATTGTCGAGCACGACGATGCTGGCGATCGCGAACAGCGCGATGCTGACCAGCACGTTGATCAGCGACATGGCGTTGGACAGCAGCTCGTGACCGCCGTTGCGCGCGCGATGGCGGACGATGCCCATCACCACTTCGCGGGTCCAGATCGCCGCCTGGAAGGCGAAGGCAACGATGAACAGGAAGCGCACGACAGTGGAGATGACGTCTGGCGGGTTGGCGAATCCGACCACCAGACGCAGCGACACCATGATCAGGAAGAAATGGCGGGTGCGGGCGAGCACACGCAGCGTGGTCGCCCAGACGCTGTCGGTTTCGGGCTGACGCGCCGCCGCCTTGCGGATGGTACGGCGGATGTAGCGCAGCACCAGGTAGAGCAGCAGCCCGGCGCCTGCTGCGAGCACTATCTCCAGCCAGTGGAGCGCCAGCCAGTTCTGGACATAGGTCACGTCGCCCTGAAGCTGGGCGAAGGGATCGACCGGACGTGCCGTTGCGGGCGGGGCGGCAGCAGGCGAGGGTGGCGACATGACGAACAGGTGTTTCCCTATGGGGTGAATATCAGCGGTATAACCGCCTGATGCCGCATTCGGCTCCCGTTCGTCTATCCCCGGCCGCCCCACATGCTGCCCGGAGCCAGTTCCGGATTACGCGCCGCCAGCGGTGCCGGGCCTGCGGGCGCATCGCCGAGCTGGTGGACGATCGGTCGCCATTTCGCCTCCGCCTCGCGCCGGCGCAGATAGGTCCACAGCGACATCTGCATCGCCAGCAGCATGTAGATGAACGGCTGGAAGGCGATGCCGACGAACATCGCGCCGAGCAGATAGACGATATGCCCGCCCTGCAGCGCGGTTGCGAGCGGGCGCACCCAGGCATTGTCGGGCGAGGTGTTGCGATAGCGGCGGCGCAGCTTTTCCATGCGGACCTGACAGACGATCTGCAGGTAGAGCCATAGTGCCAGCCCCGGGAAACCCTGCTCCCCCAGCATCTCGAAATAGCTGTTATGGAAGGCGCGGGCCCTGTCGGTGTAGGGCAGGATCTCGCGACTGGTCGATCCGCCCGCCTCGCTGACCACCACCTTGTTCACCTGCAGCTCGTTGGCGCGGTACATTTCGAAGCCGCCGCCGAGTGGATTGTGCAGCGCGTAATTCCACGTCCAGCGCCATACGGCCACGCGGGTCGAGGCGGATTCGTCGCTTTGCCAGTTGGTGATCGTATCCATGCGCGCGGCAAAGGCCGCCGGCACCAGCGGCAGCGCGATCAGTCCGATCGCCGCCACCCCCCCGACATAGGCCATACGATGCTTGCTGTCCCTGAGGCCGAGCACCGCAAGCAGCGCCGCACAGACCAGGCCGGTGCGCGCCTGGGTGCCGACGGGAATAAGCAGGCAGGCAAACACCAGCGCCAGTGCAAAGCCCCAGACGTAGCGACTGGGCGGATAGATGGTGCCGTGGCGCGCCAGCCACAGGATCAGCGGAATGATGGCGATGGCGACGGTCGAGAAGATCGATCCTTCGAACAGACCGCTGTTGTCGTCGAGCAGCAACTGCAGCGAGCCATAGCCCGATCCGCCCATAGCCGTCTTGATGCCGCCGGTGATGGCAAGCGTGCCGGCGGCGAGCACCATGGTCAGCGCCAGCGCCTCGATGCGCAGGCGGGTGGTGAGGGTGAGCGGCAGGAAGATCGACCAGACCAGCGCCTTCCACACCCACTCCCATTTTTCCTGCGCTTCGACCGGAAAGTCGGCATAGTGGGTCGTCACCGCGCAATAGGCGAGCAGGGCGACCAGCACCAGCTGCAGCTGGTCGAAGCGCATGCCCTTCTTGCTGTCGGCCACCAGCCAGCTCAGCACGGCGCAACTGAACACCACCAGCGAAAGCGGCACGCTCGCCAGCAACGAATAGCTCAGCCGTTGCGGCGCAACGATGTCGACGTAGCAAAAGGTGAGGATGAACAGGAACGGCCGCTTGATCGCCAGCCCGAGGATGGCGACCAGGAACAGCAGGAAAAAGACGTCGCGCATGCGGCCCGGCCGTCAGTCGCGGCGGCCCTGCCAGCCGAAGCCGGGCGGGGCATGCTTGAGGCCGGGGGCGGCTTCATCATCGAGATCGTCACGGCTGCGCAGGCGCCAGAAGGCGACCAGCAGCAGCGTGTGCGTGAGGAAGATGGAGAAGGCGTCGATCATCTGGAAAGGGCGCTTAGCCTGAACGGGGTTGACGGCGGCTTAAACTTTCCCTGCCAATCAAGCGAGTCATGACCCGTGTGCTGCACATACTCGACCACAGCCTGCCTGCGCAGAGCGGTTACACCTTCCGCACGCGCGCGATCCTCAAGGCGCAGCAGGCGCTGGGGTGGGAGGTTGCCGGCGTCAGCAGCCAGCGCCACCCGCTGCCCGGACCGGACGAGGAAATCGTCGATGGCCTGCGCTTTTTCCGCACGCCGGGCCAAGCGCACGGCCCCAGCCCGCTGCGCGAATGGCGCGAGATTCGTGCGCTGGCGCAGCGCATCGACGCGGTGGTGCGCAGCTTCCGCCCTGACATCCTGCACGCCCATTCGCCGGTGCTGACTGCGCTCGCCGCGGATGGCGTCGCCAGGCGCCACCGGCTGCCGCTGATTTACGAGATTCGCGCGTTCTGGGAGGATGCGGCGGTCGGCAACGGTACCGGGCGCGAAGGCACGCTCAAATATCGCGCGATCCGGGCGCTGGAGACGCGGGCGGTGCGGCGTGCCGATGCGGTGGCGGTGATCTGCGATGGCTTGCGCCGCGACTTGGTGGCGCGCGGCATCGATCCCGCCAAGATCATGGTATCCCCCAATGGCGTCGACCTCGACCTGTTCGGTGAACCGCCGCCGCGCGATACGGCGCTGGCGGGACAACTGGGGATGGACGATGCCGATGTCATCGGGTTCATCGGCAGCTTCTACGATTATGAAGGGCTCGATGTGCTGCTGGCGGCGATGCCCGAGCTGGTGCGCGCGAATCCCAGGCTGCGATTGCTGCTGGTCGGCGGCGGGCCGATGGATGCCGCCTTGCGCGCCCAGGCCGCGGCGTCGCCGGTCAGCGGCGCGATCCATTTCATCGGCCGCGTCCCCCACCAGGAGGTCGAGCGCTATTACAGCCTGATCGATGTGCTGGTCTATCCGCGCAAGGCTATGCGGCTGACAGAGCTGGTCACCCCGCTCAAGCCGCTCGAGGCGATGGCGCAGCGCAAGCTGGTGGCCGCCTCGGACATCGGCGGCCATCGCGAGCTGATCGAGGACGGGGTGACCGGCACGCTGTTCGCACCCGATTCGCCGATGGCGCTCGCGACGGCGATCGCCGGAATGTTCGCCGAGCGTGCCGATTGGGACCATCGCCGTGCCGTCGCCCGCGATTTTGTCGAGCGCGAGCGTAACTGGTCGTCAAACATTCGCCGTTACGAGCCTGTTTACCAGCGCTTGCTGGCACGGCATGGACAAGTGGACAGGATGGCCGACGTCGGCCGCACGGTCCGCAAGACTGGGACGATATGAGCGAACGCTATCGAGTGACGAGGGAAACGCCGCGCTGGGCAGTGCCATTCGGCGCATCCGGTGTGGCGGTCGCGGCCGGGTTGCTGACGGCGCTCGTCGTCGCGCTGCTGCCGCGCGCGTGGCTGGAGGCGGCGGCGTTCCAGCTCTATCTCGATCTCGTCATTCCTTCGGCGCGTGCGCCGTTGGGCCTCACCGCGCAGCTGATCGCGGCCGCAGTCGCCGGGCTGGTCGTTGGCGGCTTTGCCTTGCTGGCGGCACGCCTGCTGGGCGTTACCGCAGCGTCCTTCGGCCTTGCCGACCTGCTCGCGCGGCTGCGCGGCGATACCGCTGCCGATGAAGAGGATGCGCCGCCGCTGCGCGCTGCAGACCGCCACCCCGACGCGCCGGCACGCCGCCCTTTCTCGGCGGCCCGCGACATTCCGCAGGATTACTCCGGCACCACTATCGACGCCCGCCCGCTGATCCATGACGAGGACGAGGACGAACTGCTGCTCGACCTGCCGCTCGCCGAGGACGCCCCGATGATGGAACCGCTCGTCGACGAGCGGCCGGCCTTTGTCGCATCGGCGGTCCGCTTCGATGCAGAGCCAGTCATCCGGCCACAGGAACGGGCACCTTTCGTTGCCGCGAACGACCGGCCGGCGGCACCGGCCCCAGTTGCGGATATTCCCTTCGATGTACCCGCCCCGACGCTCGACGACTGGGAAAGCGGTCGCTTCGATCCGGTCGAACCTTCGTGGGTCGAGCCTGCCCCCGGCCCGGCCGCACCAGCCGAACCTGTGTCTGTCGAGGAAACGCCGGCGGCCGCATCGGCCGAGCCAGCCGTTGTTGATGAGGATGATCTGCCCGCCACCACGGTTCCGCCGCGCTGGACGACGCGCGTCGCTGCTCCGCCGCCACCGCTCGATCTGTCTGCGGCCCGGCTTGACGAGCTGATCGCCCGCCTCGAATCCGGCTGGGCGCGGCGCTCGGCGGCTGGCAGCAGCGCAGCAATGCCGGTCGATGCGGACAGCGGGGAGAGCATGCTCGCCCCCGCCCCCGCCGACATTGCGGAACCTGTCGCGCCAGCCGACCCGGCCTTTCCGCACGATCCCGCGCTCGCCGCCGCGCTGGCCACACTGCGCAAGATGAACCGCGCCTCGGCCTGATCGCCGTTCAATCGGCGACAATGGTCAGTAGCTCGACGCGCAGCGCGGCGGTTTCGCCGGGCGCGCCCCGGTCGACCTGCGCGCTGCAGTCGGCGACTATCTCTCCATGCAGGTCGAAGTCATATTCGGGCAGCAGCGCGCTTGCCTGCACCGCTGCGGTCACCGGCGCGAGGATTTCGACGATGTGACGCGATCCGCTGAAGGTGGCGCTGGCCCAGCTGCGCTGCTGCGCCGCAGCCAACTCCGCACGGTCGCCGCACAACGCGAGGATCTGCCCGATCAGCCGATGCGCGACCGTGTGGCGATTGGGGACGGAAAGGCTGTTCATCAGCGCACCTCCTGTTGTTTCGATCGGACTGTGTTCATGAAATGTTCCACACGGCACCGCAGGGGAGTCCCGGGTGTGCGTCCGCGCCTGAGGTCCGTAACAAAGCTCGGATCGTTGAGCGCGCGTCGCCCCAGTTTGCTGGCCGGCATCCCGGTTTCGCGCAGGAAGCGTTCGACGATCATCAACAGCGGTCGTTCGGGGGGCATGTCGATCTCCTTTGGCTCGATCGGGTTGAGGCGCCGAGTCGCCCGTTGACTCGGTGATTGCTCGTCAATCTCCTACTTGTCTAGGAAATTTCCTATTGCTATTGTCCCGTCATGACATCCGCCGCTTCCGCTGCGCCTGACGAAGGGCCACGCGCGCTGCTCGATCGCCTGATCCGGGAGCGTGGCGAGGATTACGCCGGCCTGTCGCGGCTGGTCGGGCGCAACGCCGCCTATATCCAGCAATATATCAAGCGCGGTTCGCCGCGCCGGCTGGGCGAGCGGGAGCGCGGCATTCTCGCAGCCTATTTCCGGGTCGACGAACATCTGCTCGGCGGCCCGGCGCGGCGCGCGACCATGGCACCTGCGTCGACCATGCGCGCCGTCCCCTCGCTCGATGTCGGTGCCGCGGCGGGGGCAGGGGGCCTTGCCGAGGATGAGGCGGTTGCCTCGATCATCGCGTTCGACGAACGCTGGCTGCGGCAGCTCACGCGGCAGCCCGACCGACTCTCGATCATCCGCGTCGAAGGCGATTCGATGGTTCCGACGCTAGGCCATGGCGATGACATCATGGTCGACGCCGCCGATGCTGCCGACCGGTTGCGTGACGGCATCTATGTGCTGCGGCGCGACGGGCTGTTGCTGGTCAAGCGCCTGGCGACCAGCGCGGTGCGCGGGCGGGTCACCATCATCAGCGACAACCCGGCCTATCCGCGCGAGGCGGACGTGCCGGTCGCTGCCATCACGATTGTCGGGCGCGTGGTGTGGGCGGGCCGTCGCCTGTAGCGGCAGCGACCCGCCTCGCCAAGGATCAGCGGCAGACGCAGCGCGGACGCGGGCGCGGCGCGGGCGCACGACGATGTACGCGGCGCGGTGCGGTGCGGGCGCGCTGTGCCGTCGACACGACCGTCGAGGTCTCGTAGGTGGTCTCGGTTTCCTCGATGATGATCGGGGCACCAGGAATGACGATGGTGGTCACCCCGCCGCCATAATAACCGCCATCCTGATAGTAGCCGCTTTCGTAGCCGTAGCTGCTGCCGGCTTCATAAGCATAGCCGCCTCGATAGCCGTAACCATCATAGCGACGGTCTTCATGCCGATAGCGGTCGTGCCGGTAATCGCCATGGCGGCCATCGCGCGAATCGGTGCGCCGCCAATAATCCTGGCAGCGGCCATCCTCGGCACGGTCGATGATCGCGCCGGCAATGGCGCCACCAGCGGCGCCGAGCAGCGTGCCTTCGGTGCGGTTGCCGCGGCCGGCGATGCGGTTGCCGGCAACCCCGCCGACCACCGCGCCGATGGCGGCACCACCGACACCGTCATCGCGGCGGCACAGGCGCGCCAGATCGGCATCGGAATAGTCACGGCGAATTTCCCGCCGCTCTTCCCGCTGGTAGCGCCGGTCGTCGCGACGCTCGGCTTCGGGCGGCGGCGCATCGTAGCGCGCGCCGCGACCGGCGTCGTAGGCGCCTTCGTAGGTGCCGTTGTAGCGCCGCCCTTCGGCGTCTTCCCAGCTGCCCGACCATTCGCCCTGCCAGCGACCGCGATAGTCGCTTTCGGCAAGCACCCGGTCATCGCCGCTGCGGTAAACCGCTTCGTCGCCGCTGCTCGCACCGCTCACCACGATGACGCGCCGTTCGGTGTGCTGGCCGCCGTCGTGATTCGCCTTGGCCGCGTCGGCCGAAATGGCGGCGACTGCGGCGATACCGACTAGGAGCAAGGTGCGCATGGGCGATGGCTTTCCAGCTATGGTTACCGAATGGCAACCGGATATGGTTTCCACAGCGTTAGCAAATATGCAGCGGACATGCGACTGCCCGCGCCGGTCGGCGCCTGTCCCGATACGGGTCAGCGGTTAACTGTCGTCAGCGCGGTTCGGCGAGGCGCGCGGCAATCCGGCCGATCAGCTTGTCGGCGCCCGCAGCGTCATCTGCCGCGAACCGGCCAGGCAAGGGGCTGTCAAGATCGAGCACCCCGATCAGCCGGTCCCCGACAACCATCGGCACGACCAGTTCGGATCGGCTGGCCGCGTCACAGGCGATATGGCCGGGGAAGGCGTGGACATCCTCGATGCGCTGGGTGGTGCGGGTCCGCGCCGCCGCGCCGCACACGCCGCGGTCGAGCGCGATGCGGATGCAGGCGGACTTGCCCTGGAACGGCCCGAGCACCAGTTCGGTCCCGTCGAAACGGTAAAAGCCAGCCCAGTTGAGATCGGGCACCGCCTGCCAGATCAGCGCTGCGACATTGGCCATGTTGGCAACCGCGTCGGCCTCTCCGGCGGTGATGGCATCGGCGGCGGAGGCAAGATCGTCCCACAGGGTGACGGGGTCGGTGGCGGCAAAGTCGAAGCTGTACATCCGGTTCCATTATCCCAATTCGTCATGCCTGCGAAGGCGGGAATCCAGCTGATCATGCTGCCATATCGTCCGGCCGGAAATGGCGCCCGGCCTTTACGGGAATGGCGCAATCCCTACCCTATTCCGCCGTTACCCGCCCGCGCCCGGCCTTGATTCCGCTGCGCGCCTTCTTGGCATCCACCCGCCGCGCCTTGGCCGCCTTGCTCGGTTTGGTCGGCCGGCGCTTCTTGGGGACGATGGTGGCGGCACGGATGAGCTCGAACAGGCGCTCGCGCACCTCGGCGCGATTGAGTGCCTGCGAGCGTGAGCCCTCGGAGCGCAGGACAAGGATGCCGTCGCTGGTCATCCGCCGCCCGGCGAGGTCCTGCAGCCGCTGCTTGACGGCATCGGGCAGGCCAGGGCTGGCCGCGACGTCGAAGCGCAATTGCACCGCGCTGTCGGTGGTGTTGACATGCTGTCCGCCTGCCCCGGTCGAGCGAGTGAAACTCTCGACCAGTTCTTCGCTATCGATGCTGATGCTGCGGGTGACGGCAATCAGGGGCATGGTGCATCAATCCGCGTCAGGGTCCGTGAAGCCCAGCGCCTTGAACCGCTGCGGCATCGGCGCATGTGCCTCGATCAGTGCCTTGCCCGGGCGTTCCAGCCGCAGATGCGACGCATGCAGCATCATCGTGGTTGCCGTCGTGCTTCCATATTGTGCATCGCCGCTGATCGGAAAGCCGATGCCGCTGGCGGCGTGGACGCGCAATTGATGGGTGCGGCCGGTTTCCGGGCGGAACGCCACCAGTGCGCGCCCGTCGGCCGTTCCCATCACGTCCCAGTGGGTGCGCGATGCCTTGGCATCCCGCGTCCCCGCGGCTGCCGGCACGATCCGCCAGCCGTCTTCCTTGGTCGATGTCTTGACCAGCAGCATCTCGACGATGCCCGACTCCTCGGCGGGAACGCCATCGAGGATTGCGAGATAGCGCTTTTCGACCAGCCCCGCCTCGAACGCCTGCCCCAGCCGCTTGTGCGCCTTTTCGCTGCGTCCGAGCATCAGGCAGCCGGAGGTGTCCCGATCGAGACGATGCACGGGGCGGGGCCATTCGCGATAGCCGAGCATCAGCGACTGCAGATGATTTTCGACACTGAGGCTGCCGTCGCGCGGCGGGTCGACCGGCAAGCCCTGCGGCTTGTCGACGATCAACGCTTCGCTGTCGAGGTAAAGGACATGGTCTGCAAGCATCGTAGCGCCATAGGCCAGTCAGGGGCTCAGCCGAAAGCGTAAACATCCATGCCCAGCACCGCATAGGTGGTACTGGCGTGGAGGCGACTGGCCTTGAACGGGCCATCAGTTGCAGTCCCAGCCCCCATTGCGACGAACAGCGGCAGGATATGGTCCATGGTCGGGTGATTGTCGCGACCGTGCGGCGCGCGGTCGACCGTGTGGAGAATGTCGTCGACCGCGCCGCGCGCCATCCGCTCCGCCATCCAATCGCAGAACTGGCTGACCCACGGCAGCGGGGGCGCATCGATCGGCGGGCGCGTGGTGAAGAAAGCCCGCAGATTGTGGGTGATGCTGCCCGATCCCACGATCAGCACGCCTTCGTCGTGCAAGGGCGCAATCGCCCGGCCCAGCGCAAGATGCCATTCGGGTGACTCGCCGGAAAAGATGGTGAGTTGCACCACCGCTATGTCGGCATCGGGATAGACCAGCGACAGCGGCACCCAAGCACCATGGTCTAGCCCGCGCGCCCGGTCCAATCGGGCATCGATGCCGGCGGCATCGAGCAGGGCGGCGATGCGGTCCGCCAGCGGCGGGTCACCGGGCGCGGGGTAGCGCATCGCATAAAGCTCGGGCGGAAAGCCGCCGAAGTCATGGATGGTCGGCGGGCTGGCGCTCGCCGTGATCGCGACATGCCCGCCTTCGTGCGCCGCGTCATGGTGCGCAGACACCACCAGCACCGCGCGCGGACGGGGCAGGCGCGCGCCCAGCCCGGCGAGGAAATCCCGCGCCGGGCTGGGTTCGAGCGCCATCATCGGCGACCCGTGCGATACGAACAGGCTGGGAAGCCGGTCCATGCCGGTCAGGCAGCCAGTTTCGCTGCAGTCCGGGCGACCTTTTCGCCGAGGTAGCGGGCACCGGCGAGATCGGCTTCGCCGGGCTGGCGCGAGCCGTCTCCATCGGCGACGGTGGTGGCGCCATAGGGCGCGCCGCCCTTGACCTCATCGACGCCCATCTGCCCGGCAAAGCCATAGTCGAGGCCGACGATGGTCATGCCGAAATGCAGCATGTTGGTGATAAGGCTGAAAAGCGTGGTTTCCTGTCCGCCATGCTGGGTTGCCGAGCTGGTGAAGGCTGCGCCTACCTTGCCGTTGAGCGCGCCCTTTGCCCACAACCCTCCGGCGGCGTCCCAGAAGGCGGCCATCTGTCCGGCGATGCGTCCGAAACGGGTCGGCGAGCCGACGATGATCGCGTCATAGTCGGGTAGTTCGGCGGTGGTGGCGACCGCGTGGCGTTCATCGGCGCGGAAGCCGGCGCCCGCGGCCACTTCCGCCGGCACGGTTTCGGGCACGCGCCGGATGGTCACCTCTGCCCCGGCGGCGCGGGCGCCATCGGCAATGGCTTCGGCCATGGTCGCGAGGTGGCCGTAAGACGAATAATAGAGAACCAGAACCTTGCTCATGATTGCATTCCTTTCGGGTTGGGCATTTCAACTCCGCCATTCGCGCGAAGGCGGGAATCCATCGCCTGACCTTGCCATGGACATCGTCAGGTGATGGGCGCCCGCCTTCGCGGGGAGGCGGAATCTTTCGATCTATTTGCTGTCGACCAGCACCAGCTCGGCATCCTCGATCGCCTCGATGACGATCTCGGTCACATCCCGGATGGCGACGCCGTCACGGGCATTGGCCTCGACGTCGCCAATGCGCACCCGGCCGGTGGCGGGGACCAGATAGGCATTCCGGCCTTCGCCGAGCGTGTAGCTGACCCGCTCGCCGGCTTTGACGGTCGCACCGGCCACCCGGGCATCGGCGCGGATCGGCAGCGCATCGTCTCCGGCGATGCCGCTCGCCAGCGTGGCGAAGGCGCCGCTGCGGTCGGCCTTGGGGAACTGGCGCTGCCCCCAATTGGGTGCCCCACCGGCGGCATCGGGGATGATCCAGATCTGGAACAGCGTGGTCGTTTCGCTTTCCAGATTATATTCGCTGTGCGTCACGCCGGTACCGGCGCTCATCACCTGCACGTCGCCCGCTTCGGTGCGGCCGACATTGCCCAAGCTGTCGCGGTGGGTGATCGCGCCGCTGCGGACGTAGGTGATGATTTCCATGTCGCGGTGCGGATGCGGAGGGAAGCCGCTCTGTGCCGCGATCGTGTCGTCGTTCCACACGCGCAGTGCACCCCAGTGCATCCGCGCCGGATCATGATAGCCGGCAAAGCTGAAATGATGATTGGCGTCGAGCCAGCCGTGGTTGGCCTTGCCGAGCGAGGAAAAGGGGCGGACTTCGATCATGTCGTTCTCCATCGGGAGCTGTTTGGTTGACACCTATCTGGAGCACCGGGTTGTCTTTGAAAACAGAAACGATAGAAAGACATTCTTTCTGAAAGTGGCGGGATAGATCGATGGCATTGCCGGATTACGAAGGCTGGGCCCTATTCGCAGCCGTGGCAGACAGCGGCAGTTTTCGTGCCGCTGCGCAAGCCAGCGGCCTGTCCGTCCCCACCGTGTCCAAGGCGGTATCGCGGCTGGAAGCGCAGTTGGGTGTGGCTTTGTTCCATCGCACCTCCCGGCGCGTCACCCTGACCGCTGCCGGAGAAGGGCTTGCGGTGCATGCCCGGGCCATCGTCGCCGGCGGGCTGGAGGCGGAGGAAGCTGCGCGCGCCGATGCCGGCCAATTGGCCGGGCCGATCCGCATCACTGCGCCACTCAGCCTAGGCCTGTCGTGCCTCGGTGGCCCGCTGGCGGCGTTCCTGGCAGCACACCCGGCGGTCACTGTCGATTGCATCCTGTCCGATGCCCAGTGCGATCTGGTCGCCGACGGTATCGATCTGGCGCTGCGGATCGCCGGGCTTGCCGATTCCAGCCTGATCGCGCAGGCGATCGCGCCCATCCCCGCCGCAATGGTCGCCAGCCCCGGCTATGTCGCCCGTCATGGCGATCCGCGCCATCCCCGCGATCTCCAGCAGCACCGGCTGCTTGGCTATGGCCATGCCAACCGTGCCGCGCCGATACGCCTGACCGGACCGGACGGGGAAACGATCGCCGTCCCGCCGACCGGCCCCTTGTTCGTCAACAATGGGGAATTGATGCTGCCGCTGCTGTTGGCGGGGGAGGCCATGGCCATGCTGCCGGTTTTCATCTGCGGGGAAGCGCTGCTGGATGGCCGGCTGGTCAAGGTGATGGAGGACTGGCATCCGGCGGCGATGTCGCTGAGCCTGGTGACACCGCCATCACGCTTGCGGCCGGCCCGTGTGCAGGCGCTGGCCCGGCATCTGGTGCAGACCCTGCGCGCCGATCCGCTGCTCAGCGCGCACCTGTCGAGCGGGCCGGTGCGGCCGACAAATGCTGTCAGCGCACGACGTTAATCATCCTTTGTAAAAAATTAACCTTTTCGCTTCATACCCGATAAGGTTAATGGTTCATGTCGGGTTGCCGTACAGGTCGGCGAACGGGGTGAAACAATCCAAGGGGAACAGCCGCATGCGCGTGCTCTTGATCGAAGACGAACCGACGACGGCGAAGGCCATCGAAACGATGCTGACCGTCGAAGGCTTCAACGTCTACACCACCGATCTGGGCGAGGAAGGCCTCGATCTGGGTAAGCTCTATGATTACGACATCATCCTGCTCGACCTGAACCTGCCCGACATGCACGGCTATGACGTGCTCAAGAAGCTGCGCACCGCCAAGGTCTCGACCCCGGTGCTCATCCTTTCGGGCATTTCGGAAATGGACAGCAAGGTGCGCTCGTTCGGCTTCGGCGCGGACGATTATGTCACCAAGCCCTTCCACCGCGAAGAACTGGTCGCCCGCATCCAGGCAGTGGTGCGCCGTTCGAAGGGTCATTCGCAATCGATCATCCGTACCGGCAAGCTGGCGGTGAATCTGGATGCGAAGACGGTCGAAGTGGATGGCAACCGCGTCCATCTCACCGGCAAGGAATATCAGATGCTCGAGCTCTTGAGCTTGCGCAAGGGCACGACGCTCACCAAGGAAATGTTCCTCAACCACCTCTATGGCGGCATGGACGAGCCTGAACTCAAGATCATCGACGTGTTCATCTGCAAGCTGCGCAAGAAGCTCAGCCTGGCTTGCGAAGGCGAGAATTATATCGAGACCGTCTGGGGCCGCGGTTATGTGCTGCGCGATCTCGACGAGAATGGCGAGGTTGTCCGCGAGGTCGCCTGACCCGGCTTTCCGCCATCATCAAGACCAAGCAAAAAGCCGGTCGGTCCTGCCGATCGGCTTTTTTGCAACCGGAATTCAGATGGTGGCAGAGGCGGGCGAGGGTCCGGTCGTGCGGCCGGCGCAGACGGAATCAGCCGTTCTCGGTCCAGCTGCTGCTGCGCAGCACTTCGTCGCGGTGGCTGCGCTGGAAACCGGTGCGGGAGGTGCTTGCGGTGTGGCGCAGGCGGTGGAAGCTGAGCTCGGCATCGCGCGGCACTATGGCGGCCGCCCCGTCGGCACTGCGCTGGAGCTGCTCGGGGGCAATCCGCTCGTCGAGCGATAGGCCGAACGTGTTCTTGCGCACCCACCGGACGATCGCGCCAACATCCTGCCCGTTGGGCAGATGGATGGTGACATGTTCGCACGGCAGCAGCTCGATGTCGGCGCGCGCCCCGATGCCGTGCGGCGAAAGGTTGCGGACGACGATCTTCACCCGCTGATACCGGCTGCTGGACAGCTCGATTGCCACGAGTTTGGCGACGCGCGGCTCGCGCGTTTCGCTCTCGGCCGCCGGCGCAGGATGTTTCCAGCTCATGTCCATGGCAGCATATTTGCCCGCAGGGGGTAAAAAATCCGTTCATGAGCCGGACCTTGGCAGGGCCTGCTGTCGCTTGGGACGCGTTGTCTGGCGCAAGTTTTCCGCGCCGCTGCCGTAAATCCCTGCATTGCCATTCACTGCATGGGAAAATGCATATGTCGGGATTGCCTCTGCCAGGCGGCATGCCGGTCGACCCATCGATGCTTGCCGACCCGCCTGTGGGTCCGGTCGGTGCGGACCGTATCGCGCTCGTCCGCCGGCGATTGGCGATCGGCCGCTATCCGGTCGATGCGCAGACTCTGGCGGCGGAGCTTTTGCGGTCGTGGCCCGGGTCGATGACCGATCTCAGCCACAGGGCCCGCGGTTTCCTCGCGCAAGCCATCGGCAAGCTGGAGCCTGCCTTGGCGATGACTCTGCAGCTTCTGTATTGCGAGCAGCTCGGCCCATCGGGCAGTGCGGCCGTGCTTGGATGGCCACCCGCCCAGATCGACGCAGCCCGCCAGGCCGCGCTGATACGGCTGACCATGCTGCTGGAAGAAGAGGCGAGCCGCCTCACGCTCCCCCGCGCGGCTTCCAGGTGAAGACGCGCCATACATAGACCAGAATGATGACGAGACCGGTCAGCACGGCGACTGGCCCCGTGTAGCGCTCCAGCTCGTCGAAATTGGTGCCGAGATAATAGCCTGCGCCGATCAGCATGATGTTCCAGATCGTCGTCCCGGCCAGCGTGTATAGCAGAAACTTGACCCGGCCCATGTGGGCAAGACCGGCGGGCAGAGAGATCAGGGTGCGCAGCAGCGGCGAAAAACGCACGGCGAACACCACCCAGTGGCCATGGCGGCGGAAGAAGGCGTTCATCTGCTCGACATCTTCCCATTCGAGCGTCAGCCAGCGGCCCCAGCGATCGACGAACGGGCGGAGTCGCTGATAGCCGAAGCTGCGCCCGATCATGTACCAGACATAGTTGCCCGCAGTCGAACCGAGCGAACCGGCGACGAGCAGCGGCCAGAATTCCATCCGGCCGTTGGCGACATTGATGCCGCCGAGACCCATGATCAGCTCCGACGGGATGGGCGGGAAGATGTTTTCCAGCGCCATCAGGAAGAAGATGCCGACATAGCCGCCGGCAGCGATGATGTTGAGGATCCATTCGGTCATGACGGGGGAGAACCGTTCAGTCTGGGGGAAGTTGCGCCGGGCTCAGCGGCGATCGGCAAGACGGCGGTCGATGGCGTCCCAGATCAGCCCGGCGGTGTCGGTGCCGTTGAACCTGTCGATTGCGACGATACCGGTCGGCGATGTCACATTTATTTCGGTCAGCCATTCCCCGCCGATCACGTCGATGCCCACGAACAGCAAGCCGCGCCGCTTCAGCTCGGGGCCGAGCGCTGCGCAGATTTCCTGCTCGCGCGCGGTCAGCGTGGTCGCTTCGGCGCGACCGCCGACAGCGAGGTTGGACCGGATCTCGCCTTCACCCGGCAGGCGGTTGATTGCGCCGGCGACCTCACCGTCGACCAGAACGATGCGCTTGTCGCCCTGCGCCACCGACGGCAGGAAGGCCTGCACCATGTGCGGCTCGACATAGGCGGCGTTGAATACCTCGAGCAAGGCCGAAAGGTTCGCACCATCGCTGCCGACCTTGAAGATCGCCTTGCCCCCGTTGCCATGCAGCGGCTTGATGACGATCGCGCCATGCTTTTCCAGAAACTTGCGAGTCGCGCCGAGCGAGCGGGTGATCATCGTCGGCGGCATGAAGCGCGCATAATCCAGCACGAACAGCTTTTCCGGCGCGTTGCGCACGCTTTCCGGATCGTTGACGACCAGTGTTTCGCCCCGGATGCGTTCGAGCAGGTGGGTCGCGGTGATGTAGGAAAGGTCGAACGGCGGGTCCTGCCGCATCCACACGACATCGGTGTCGCGGCCCAGATCGAGCAGTACGGGCTCGGCTGCCGTAAAATGGTTGCCCGGCTCGCGCCGGACGATGACCGGGGTTGCCATCGCATACAGCCGCCCATCCTCCCAGGTCAGGTCGGGCGCGGTATAGTGATAGACGCGATGCCCACGCGCCTGCGCGCCGAGCATCAATGCGAAACTCGAATCGCCAGCAATGTTCAGCCCCTCCATCGGGTCCATCTGGAAAGCGACGGAGAGTGTCATCTGATCATCCTTGTCCGGTCCACACGTTCGCCAGATGGTGCGGCCAGCGGCCGGGCGCAAGCAGGATCACGTCGATACGGATCGAGTCCTGCGGTTTGGCAAAGCGCCGGCTGAGCTGGTGCATCGCCGCTGCCACCCGCCGCAGGCGATACTGGTCGATGGCATGGTCGAGGTCCTCGCCCCTCGCGCGCCACTTCACCTCGATGAACGCCAGCGTGTCGCCGCGCCGCGCGACGATGTCGACTTCGCCGCCCCGCGCCTTGACCCGGCGGGCAAGGATCCGCCAGCCCTTCAGGCGCAGCAGCCAGGCAGCCAGCGTCTCGCCCCGCCGTCCGCGTTGCTCGGCCCGCGCGCGGTTCACCGCTTGCCAGTCAGCTCTAGCGCACGGGCGTAGGCGACCTCGCGCGCGATACCGAGCGCCGCCGCGACGCGCTTGGCGGCCTTTGCTGCAGGCGCGTCGGCCAAGGCGTCGCGCAGCGCGGCGTCGATGCTGGCGTCGTCGGCGTCCGGCCGCACGGCGTCGCCCGGCGGCGCCACGACAATGACGATCTCGCCCCGCGGGGCTTCGGCATAGTGGGCTGCCAGCTCGGCAAGGGGACCGCTGACAGCCTCCTCGTGCAGCTTGGTCAGTTCCCGCGCGACCGTGGCCTCCCGTGCGCCTAGCCCCTCGGCAAGCGCGGCAAGGCTGGCAGGCAGCCGCGGGCCGCTTTCGTAGAAGATCAAAGTGGCCTTGATCGCCGCCAGCTCGGCGATGGCATCGGCCCGCGCCTTGGCCTTGGCCGGCAGGAACCCGGCGAACAGGAAGCGGTCGGTCGGCAAGCCCGACAGGGTGAGGGCCGCTATCGCAGCGCACGCGCCCGGTACCGTGGTCACCATCCGCCCGGCGGCGCGGGCGTCGCGCACGAGCCGATAGCCGGGATCGGAGATCAGCGGCGTTCCGGCATCGCTGACCAGAACCACCACCTCGCTCGCCATGCGTTCGACCAGCGCCTGCCGGGCGCGATCGTCGGCATGGTCGTCATGGCGCAGCAGCGGAGCCTTGAGGCCCAGCAAATGCAACAATTTGCCGGTAACGCGCGTATCCTCGCAGGCCACGAGATCGGCTGCGGCAAAAATGTCGCGGGCGCGCGCGCTGATGTCGCCAAGGTTGCCGATTGGCGTCGCGACAATGTAAAGGCCGGGTTGGGTTGAGGGAGACGACGACATGACGGCACTCATGGCAGAGCGCACAGGCTGGCGGCAAGCGTCGCAGACGATGCGCTGGCTGGCGATGATGGGCATGGCCACGCTGCTGGCGGCCTGCCAGACCATCGTGCCGCGCAGCGATGCGCCGCAGACCACGGCGCCGGTCGTCACCCAGCCGCAGGTCACGCCGGGCCTGCCGGTTGATACCGAACGGCATCGCGTCGCGCTGCTGGTGCCGCAGACCGGGCCCGACGCGCCGGCCGGCACCTCGATCGCCAACGCCGTCACCCTGGCCTTGCTCGATTCGCGCAGCGACCGGGTACGCATCACCACCTACGATACCGCCGGCGGAGCAGCCGCTGCCGCGCAGCAGGCGATTGCCGAGGGCAACAAGCTGATTCTGGGCCCGCTGCTCGCCGATGACGTGCGCGCCGTGCAGCCCATCGCGCGCGCCGCCAATGTCCCGCTGCTCAGCTTCTCCAACGATTCGAGCGTGGCTGGCAACGGCACCTATCTGCTCGGCTTCGAGCCTGGCCAGGCGGTCGAGCGGGTCGTCGCGCATGCGCGTAGCGCTGGCTTGGGCCGGTTCGGCGCGCTGGTGCCGCGCAGCACCTATGGCGAGCGGGCGCTGGCAGCGATGCGGACGGCGGTCGAAGAAGCCGGCGGTACGCTGGTGGCATTCGAAGCCTATGACCGCTCGGCCGCCGGCCTTAGCGGTGCCGCCCGCCGGCTAGGCCGCACGGCTGGTCTCGATGCGATCCTGGTGGCCGATTCGGGCACCAACGCCATCCGTGCAGTGCCGATCCTCAGGGAAAGCGGCGCGACCACGGCGCGGATATTGGGCACGGAATTGTGGAACACCGAATCCAACCTCGGCGGCAATGCGGCGATGCGCGGCAGCTGGTACGCCAGCGTGTCCGACACGCTGTTCGGCCAAATGGCCGCGCGCTACCGCGAACGCTATGGCCAGTCGCCCTACCGCATCGCCAGCATGGGCTATGATGCCGTGCTGCTGACCGTGCGCATGACCCGCGACTGGCGGCCCGGCACGGCCTTTCCGCAGAACCGGTTGTTCGCCTCCGATGGCTTCGGCGGCATCGACGGGATTTTCCGTTTCGACAACCGCGGCATCGCCCAGCGCGCGCTGGAGGTCAGCGAAGTACGGCAGGGCGGCGTGGCGGTCATCGATCCCGCCCCGACGCGGTGGGACAATTGATCCCGCCTGCCACGGCACCTGTGCAACCGGCATGAGCGACGCCCGGCCCGGCGGCCCGACGGTGGATCTTGCCGCCGTCACCAAGCGGTTCGGTGCCGGTGTCGCGCTCGATTCGATATCGCTGAGCATCGCCGCCGGGCAGTTCATCGCGCTGGTTGGCGCGTCGGGCTCGGGCAAATCGACGCTGGTCAAGCTGATCAACCGGCTGGTCGAGCCCGATGCCGGGACGGTGCGGGTCGGCGGCGAGGATGTCTCCGGCCTCGCGCTCGCGCCGCTGCGGCGAGGGATCGGCTATGTGTTCCAGCATGTCGGGCTGTTCCCGCACATGACCGTGGCCACCAATATCGGCATCGGGGTGCGCATTTCTGGCGAACGACTGCCGCACAGCCGGGTCGAAGAGCTGCTCGATCTGGTGGCGCTGCCGCGCGACTTTGCCACCCGCTATCCCGAGCAATTGTCCGGCGGGCAGGCGCAGCGGGTGGGGGTGGCGCGCGCGCTGGCCGGCGGCGCTTCGCTGCTGCTGATGGACGAGCCGTTCGGCGCCCTGGACCCGGTGACCCGGGAAGGGCTGGGCCGCCAGATACGCGGGCTGCATGACCGGCTGGGGCTGACCACGGTGATGGTCACCCATGACATGGCCGAAGCGCTGCTGCTCGCAGACCGGATCGTGGTGCTCGATGCGGGGCGCATCGTCGCCGATGCAACACCGGAACGCCTGCTGGCCGATCCGGGGCATCCGGTCGCTGCTGCGCTGGTCGATGTGCCGCGCAGCCAAGCAGCAGCGATTGCGGCGATGGAGCAGCGCGCATGAGCGCCTGGGCTGCGGCATTCGAGCGGGTGCCGGAATTGCTGCTGGCCCATGTGCAGATCAGCTTTTCGGCACTGGCGCTCGGCACCGCCTTGTCCGTGCCGCTGGCGGTCGCCGCACACCGCAACCGCTGGCTGGCGAGCGGCATATTGGGCTTCGCGAGCTTCGTGCAGACCATACCCAGCCTGGCCCTGCTCGCGCTATTCTTCCCGATACTGGTCGGGCTCGGCACGCTGTTCGGGGATTGGCTGCGCCCATTGGGTTTTCTGCCTGCCCTGCTGGCCTTGACCCTCTATGCACTACTGCCGATCCTGCGCAACACCGTCACCGGGCTGGCGGCGGTCGACCCATCGGCGCGGCTGGCAGCCGACGGCCTCGGCATGACCGCGCTGCAGAAGCTGTCGATGGTGGAACTGCCGCTGGCCCTGGCCACCATCGTCGCTGGCATTCGCACCGCCGCGGTCTGGACCATCGGCGCGGCGACGCTGGCCACCACGGTGGGCCAGCCGAGCCTTGGCGATCTGATCTTCGCTGGCCTGCAGACGCAGAACTGGCCGCTGGTGCTGGTCGGCTGCGGTGTCTCTGCCGCGCTGGCGCTGTCGGTGGATGCCGCTATCGGGCTCGCGCAATGGGGCATCAACAACCGCTGGCGCTGGACCGCGGCGACCGCGCTCGGCGGTTTCGCCGCGGTGGTGATCGCGGTGCTGGCACCGATGGCGATACCCCAGGGCGACCGTATCGTCATCGGCGGCAAGGGCTTTTCCGAACAATATATCCTGCAACGGCTGATCGGCGCGCGGCTGGAGGCCGCCGGATACGATGTCGAATATCGCGACGGTCTCGGCTCGGCGGTGGTGTTCGGGGCGCTGTCGAGCGGGGACATCGACATTTCGGTCGACTATGCCGGCACGCTGTGGACCAACGAGATGCAGCGCAGCGACACGCCCGCACGCGCCCCGATGGTCGCCGAGATCACCCGCTGGGCACAGGCGACAAGCGGCGCGCGGGTGCTGGGCAGCCTGGGGTTCGAAAATGCCTATGCTTTTGCGGTGAAGCAGGAAACGGCGGATCGTCTGCGGCTGGCCAGCCTGGCAGACCTGTCGCGCGCAGCGCCCCAACTGGTGCTGGGCACCGATCCCGAATTTCTCGAGCGGCCCGAATGGGCCAGCGTGCGGCGGACCTATGGGATAGAGTTCCGCGCCGGCCGCTCGTTCAGCCCCAGCTTCATGTACAATGCGCTGGCCAGCGGAGAGGCGGATGTCATCACCGCCTATACCAGCGACGGGCGGGTAGCGGCGGACCGGCTGGTGATCCTGTCCGATCCGCAACAGGCGATTCCCGCTTATGACGCGCTGTTGATGGTCAATGCCCGGCGCATCGGCGATGCGCGGCTGATGGCCGAGCTGCAATCGCTGGTCGGCGCCATCCGCGTCGAAGACATGCGCACCGCCAACTACCAGGTCGACCGGCCGACCGACAAGCGCACCCCGGCGCAGGCGGCGGCATGGCTCGAATCACGTCTGTCTGCGCATCCGGCCGCTCAGGGCGCCACCGTCGCCCGATAGGTGGGCCGCACGCGCTGGCGGCTTGCAGTCTCATAGACATGGCCGGCGGCGAGCACCCTTGCGTCGTCCCAGGCGGTGCCGATGAAGCTGATGCCGACGGGCAGGCCTTCCACCGCGCCCATCGGCACGGTCAGGTGCGGATAGCCGGCAACGGCGGGCAGCTGGCTCGCCGACGGGCCGGCGAAATTGTCACCGTTGACCAGATCGATGCTCCACGCCGGGCCGTTGGTGATGCCGACCAGCAGATCGACTCCATGCTCGCGCAGAAGCCGGTCGATGCCGTCCGGTCCCGCCAGCCTTCGCGCAGTGTCGCGGGCGGTGATGTAGGCCGGATCGTCGAGCCCTGATTTGCTTTGTGCCAGCTCGAACAGATTCTGGCCGAACCAACGCAGCTCAGCGGGTGTGGCGGTGTTGAAAGCGATCAGGTCGGCGAGCGACTGCGGCCCCGTATCGCCAGGGCGGCTGGCGAGATAGGCGGCCATATCGGCCTTGAGCTCGGTGAATAGGATCTCGCCTTCCAAGTCGCCCAATGTCTCGAAGCCGGTGCGGGTGTCGGCGATATCGACGATGATCGCCCCCTGCGCGCGCATCACCTCCAGCGCGGATTCGAACAGGGCGGCGATATCGGCGCGGCTGCCGAGCCGGTCGCGCATCACGCCAATACGGACCCCGCGCAAGCCATCTGGCGAGAGCTGGCCTTCGAATGTCGCCATGCGAAGATCAGCTTCGGCGGTCGTCGGGTCGGCCGGATCGGGACCCGTCATCATGTCGAGCAGCAGCGCGGCGTCGCGGACGCTGAGCGTCATCGGCCCGGCGGTGTCCTGGCTGTGGCTGATCGGCACGACGTAGGTGCGGCTCACGAGGCCGAGTGATGGTTTGAAACCGACGATGCCATTAGTTCCTGCGGGGCAGACGATCGAGCCGTCGGTTTCCGTGCCGATGGCAGCAGCGGCGAAATTCGCGGCGACGGCGGCACCGCTGCCCGAGGATGAACCACAGGCGGTGCGCGAGAGGTCATGCGGATTCCGCGTCAGCCCGCCAATGGCGCTCCAGCCGCTGGTCGAATCGCCCGAACGGATATTGGCCCATTCGCTAAGGTTGGTCTTGCCGAGGATGATCGCGCCCGCTGCGCGCAGGCGGGCGACCAGCGGTGCGTCACGATTGGTGATATTGTCCGCCAGCGCCAGCGATCCGGCGGTGGTCGGCAGCGGACCGGTGACTTCGATATTGTCCTTGATCAGGATGGGAATGCCGTGGAGCGGGCCACGCAATTGTCCGGCCGCCCGTTCGGCGTCGAGCAGGCGTGCCTGATCCAGTGCATCGGGGAAGGTGGCGATGACCGCGTTCACCTGCGGCCCGGCGCGGTTCATGCGCTCGATCCGCTGCAGATACCAGCTTGTGATCTGGACGCTGGTGTAGGTGCCTGCCTCCAACAGCGCGCGCACCGCTTGGGCATCGGCACCGACCAGCGCCTCGTCCGCGGCGCGGTGTTCGGGCGCGGCGGCGGACGCGGAGCCGGGCGCAACCGTACCTTGGGCAGAGGACATGGTCGGCAGGGCGATGGCTGCAAGCAGCATGGACAGGCGGTGCATGGCGCGCAGGATGGCAGAGTCTTTTCAGCCGTCAACCCAGGCGAATGCCCTGTCCCATACCGATTTTTTGACAAAGGCCGGCAAGCCTGTTCCTATGGGCCGGGGGGCACGGGAGAGACAGGTGGTAGAAACTGCACAAGCTGCGCCGCGCGGGACCACCGCGATGAGCGCAACGGCGACCCGCGCAATGCTTTGGACGCTGCTGGTCGTTTACATTCTCAATTTTCTTGACCGGCAGATCGTCAATATCCTTGCCGAACCGATCAAGCAGGAACTGGGCCTCAGCGATACGCTGCTCGGCCTGCTCGCCGGGCCGGCCTTTGCCGTTTTCTATGCGGTGCTGGGGATCCCGATCGCGCGTTACGCGGACCGGACGACGACCAACCGCGCGTGGCTGATCTCGGTCTCGCTGGCGATATGGTCGGCGATGACTGCGGTTTGCGGGCTTGCCCAGAATTTCTGGCAGTTGCTGCTGGCGCGGATCGGCGTCGGTGTCGGGGAAGCGGGCTGCACGCCTGCCGCCCATTCGCTGATATCCGATACGGTGCCGCCGGAGAAACGGGCCTCCGCGATCGCCTTTTATGGCATGGGGGTGCCGATCGGATCGCTGCTCGGGCTGATCATTGGCGGCGTCGTCAACGATCTCTACGGCTGGCGCGTCGCGCTGATGCTGGTCGGCCTGCCAGGTCTGCTGCTCGCAGCCTTGTTGCCCTTGCTGATGAAGGAACCGCGCCGGCTCGGCCTCGCCGCCGGGGAGAAGGTCGCGCCGCAGGCTGCAGCGCTGCCGATGCGCGAGGCGATAACCGAAATCTTCGGGTCCAGGGCTTATCTCTACATCTTCATCGCCGCGTCGGTCACCGCCTTCCTGAGTTACGGCAAAGGGTTGTGGACGATCAGTTTCTTCATCCGCAGCCATGGGCTGTCGACAACCGAGGCCGGCCTGTCGATGGCGGTGGCGCTGGGCCTCGCCGGGGTGATCGGCACCTGGCTCGGTGGCAAGATGGCCGATGTGTTCGGCAAGCAGGACAAGAAGCATCTGCTGACCTTCCCGGCCTATGGCATGGCGATTGCCGCGCCGATCCTGTTCCTGGGCTATTGGGCGGGCGACTGGCGGCTGGCGGTGGCGCTGCTGATCGTGCCCACCATCCTAAACGCGGCTTATTATGGGCCGGCCTATGCCTGCGTGCAGGGGCTGGTGCGACCGCAGGCACGGGCGATGGCCGCATCGATCATGCTGTTCGGCCAGAATCTGATCGGGCTGGGGCTGGGGCCGTTCGTGTTCGGCGTGCTGTCCGACGCGCTGCAGCCGGCTGCGGGCGCGGAGAGCGTTCGCTGGGTGCTCTATGGGGCCGCATGGCTGGGCCTTATCCCGGCGCTGTTCTTCTGGCGCGCCAGCCTGCACCTCAAGGCGGAAATGAAAAGCGGTTGAGCCGGTCCCGGGGGGCAGGGGTTGCAGCTTGCCAGAGCAGCATGCGCGATTTATCCATAGCGCATGACCGCACGCAGCCTTGTCCCCCTCGCCCTCGCCGCCGTTTTGACAGTCGGCGGTTGTTCGAAACCCGACGAAGCGGCGCTCGCCAAGGGGGATGCCGCGTTCAAGGGCCAGACGGTCGACGGCCAGTTGCAGCCGGTTGCCTCCCGGCCGGTGATGATCGGCAAGGACGGCGACAATGAGGACGCATGCGGTGCGGTGATGGCGGTAAGCGGCGGCGCAGCGCCGGTACGCTGGTCGCCCTCTGCCGACGGCCCGCCCAAGGCCGAAGTCGAAGGCAATGTCGCGGCGTGCGAGGATGTCGGCGAATGGACCGGCATCGTCTTCCCTGCCTTCGGACAGGAACTCGACGAATGCTATGTGTCGAGCCCGGTCGACAGCCCGCGGGAGTATCAGGGCCCATGCCGCTGGGGCTGGGTGGAGTCACGGTCGCTGACCCCGCTGGCCGGCTGACCGGTGCCCGCGATTGACGTAGCGGAACCTCGGCTCTAACTGCCGCAGTCACATGATGTATCTCGATTTCGAAAAGCCGGTTGCTGCTCTCAACGAGCAGATTGCCGAGTTGCGCAAGGCCGCCAGCGAGCAAGATCTGGATGTCGGCGCGGAAATCGCGCGACTGGAAGCCAAGGCCGCCCAGCAGTTGGCCGACATCTATACCCGGCTGACTCCGTGGCAGAAGACGCAGGTTGCCCGGCATCAAGACCGGCCCCATTTCCTGCGGCTGGTGGCTGCACTGTTCGACGATTATCTGCCCCTGTCTGGCGACCGCGCCTTTGCCGATGACCAGGCGATTCTCGGCGGTCTCGCGACCATGGACGGTCAGCGCTATGTCGTCATCGGTCACGAAAAGGGCCACGACACCCTTACCCGGCTCAAGCATAATTTCGGGATGGGCAAGCCGGAGGGCTATCGCAAGGCGATCCGCCTGATGCAGCTCGCCGACCGGTTCGGGTTGCCCGTCATTTCCATTGTCGACACGTCAGGTGCCTTTCCCGGCATCGAAGCAGAGGAGCGCGGTCAGGCTGAAGCCATCGCCCGTTCCACCGAACAATGCCTCGCGCTCGGCGTGCCGATGGTAGCGGCGGTGGTCGGCGAGGGCGGATCGGGCGGCGCCATCGCACTTGCGGCCGCCGACCGGGTGCTGATGTTCGAGCATGCGGTCTATTCGGTGATTTCACCGGAAGGCTGTGCCTCGATCCTGTGGCGCACCGCCGAGAAGGCGGCGGATGCCGCGTCGGCAATGCGCGTCACTGCGCAGGATCTGAAATCGCTCGGGGTTATCGACACCATCGTGCCGGAACCGATCGGCGGTGCGCATCGCGACCCGGTGGCCGCTGCCGAGACGCTGAAGCGCGCCATCGGCGATGCCTTTGTCAGCATCGGCGCGAAGCGGGGGGACGCGCTGCGCGCCGCCCGCGAGGAAAAATTCCTGGCGATCGGGCGCCTCTAGCCATCGCGCGGCTGCAGGCTTGGCGCAGCCTCGACGTCCTTCCATTCTCTCTGCTACTTTCCGGCGCGAAATGCGTTGCAGCGCCGGGCAGGGCGAAGCAGGCCATGGAGGGATTGCGCATGAAGACCAGGGTGAAAACGATCGCGGCGACCGTTGCATTGGGACTGTCGGCCGGCGCGCTGGCGCAGGCGCAGAGGCCGGTGCAGCCGTTCAGTCAGGCAGAAAAGGATCAGGGCGCGCAATCGCATAGCCAAATACTGCAGGAATTCGGCGGTGAGTATCAGGGGCCGCAGGCCGCCTATGTCCGCACGGTCGGGCAGGGCATCGCCGTGCAATCGGGCCTGTCGACGGCGCGGACCGATTTCACCGTGACCTTGCTCAACTCGCCGGTGAACAACGCCTTCGCCCTGCCGGGCGGCTATGTCTATGTGACGCGCCAGTTGATGGCGCTGATGAACAACGAGGCCGAACTGGCCGGTGTGCTGGGCCATGAGGTCGGCCACACGGCCGCTCGGCATTCGCGCGCGCGGCAACGCGCGGCGACGCGCAATTCGATCCTCGGCATCCTTGGTACCGTGCTCGGCGGAGCGATCGGCGACAATGGCGGGCTGCTGGGCTCGCTGGGCGGGCTGCTGCAGCAGAATTCGCAGCGCGCCGCCCAGCTTGCGACACTGGGCTTTTCACGCAGCCAGGAAACGCAGGCCGACGATCTGGGCATCCGCTACCTGGCCAGCGCGGGTTATGATCCCGGCGCCCTGTCGACGATGCTGGCGAGCCTTGCCGCGCAGAACAGCCTCGACGTGCGCGTGACCGGGCAGGACGCGCGCTCCATCCCCGAATGGGCCAGTACCCACCCTGACCCTGCGTCCCGCGTGCGCCGGGCGCTGACGGCGGCGCAGCGCATCCCCAATCGCAGCACCCGGGTGGAGCGCGACGCGTTCCTCAATGCGCTCGACAACACGCTCTATGGCGACGATCCGCGTCAGGGCGTGGTCGAAGGGCGCGCCTTCCTCCACCCCGACCTGCGGCTGGGTTTCACCGTTCCGCAGGGCTATGGCATGTCGAACGGGGCGACCGCGGTCACCGTGGGCGGCAATGGCGGGCAGGCGCAATTCACCACGGCGGGCAGCTATAGCGGCGATCTGGACGACTATGTCGGCCGGGCCTTCCGCGCACTGGCGCGCGATGGCGGGCAATTGCCGCCACTCAGCCGAATCACCCGCACCACCGTCAATGGCCTGCCGGCGGCCTATGCCAGTGCGCGCGCCCAATCGGGCCGTTCGAGCGTCGATGTGACGGTGTTTGCCTATGAATTCGGCCGCAATCAGGCCTATCATTTCGTCACGGTCACCCCGGTCGGCGGTGCTGGCGTGTTCGATCCGATGTTCGCCAGCGTGCGTCGCCTTACCGCAGCGGAAGCCGGCGCCATCCGCCCGCGCGTCGTCGATGTTGTTGCGGTGCGGCGCGGAGATACGGTCGCCTCGCTGTCGTCGCGCATGGCCTATGACAATTTCCAGCAGGAGCGGTTCCTGACGCTGAACGCGCTGCCCGCCAACGCGGTGCTGACGCCCGGCCAGCGTGTGAAACTGGTGATTTACGCGCCGCGATAAGCGCATATGAAAAGGGCGGCATCCCCAGGGGATGCCGCCCGATTTCGCTTCTCGCCGCGGTGGCGGCGATCACGCCAAGCGCAGCTTAGAGCTTCGCAGCAGCGTTGTTGAAGGTCTTGCTGACGCCGCTGCCGACGGTGCTGAACGCGGCGATGCCGGCGACGGCGATGAGGGCGGCGATCAGGCCGTATTCGATGGCGGTCGCACCCTTGGAATTGCGGACCAGCTTCTTGATCATGTTCATGGATAGTCTCCTGGTTTCAGCTCACATTTACCCGGTCGAACCGGCTTGAGCCGTCCCGACAACTGGGGGATTACGCCCCAAAAGTTTTCAGACAGTTAATTGCGCGTGCGTTATTGTCGCATTGTTCCGGATATGGGACAGGTTGGCTTGGCGGGCCGATCTGCCGGCCGGGCGTGATTGACGCCCCGGGGCTCGGCCACGGCGAGCGTCGGCCGCCGCTACCGACAGCGATGGCGGATGCGAAAAGGGCCGGTCCTGCCTCGGCAACGGACCGGCCCCTTCGAGCGCGCGATCTGACGGCGTGGCGTCAGAGGTTATCGAGCGCGTTGGTCTTGATATATTCCCACATCGCAATGGCAGCATCCGCGAACAGCGCAATCGCAGCGCTGGCAGCAAGCGCGATCAGGGCAACGATCAAGCCATATTCGATGGCCGTCGCGCCACGCCTGTTGTTCAGCAGCAGTCTAAGCAGATTGAGCATTTGGTCACCCTGGTCAGAGGCGCGGTTGTGGTTCCAGTAGCTTGGCTTATTGGGGACGGACGGTTAATGAATTGCTTAAGGTCCCGCCCCGGAGCAGCCGAATGCCGCTGATTGTTGTTGCTGCCGCGTTGATCGAGACAAATCGGACCATTTTGATACAGAAACGACCCGACGGCGGAGCGCTCGCCGGCCTGTGGGAGTTTCCGGGGGGCAAAAGGGAGGCCGGAGAGAGCAGCCGTGCCGCCCTGGTCCGCGAGCTGGACGAGGAATTGGGCATCGCAGTCGATCCGGACGACCTGATGCCGTGCGGCTTTGTCGTCGAGCCGCGCGAGCGGGATGAGCTGATCCTGCTGCTATTTGCCTGTCACCGCTGGCGGGGCGTGGCCGCGCCGCTTACCGCGAGCGAATTGCGCTGGGTGGCTGCTGATGCGCTGGCTGGCCATGCGATGCCGCCCGCCGATGTGCCGCTCGCCGCAGGGCTGGTCCGCTATCTCTCAGGCCTTTGAGCAGTTCCCTGGCCGAGCGCTGCCGCCAGCGAAGCGGTGGCGCTGCCGGGCCGCGCGGGTTGCGGCTGCGAGGCATGCGGCGCCCAGCCGCTGAAATGCATCAGCCGCGCGGTTTCGACGGTGCGGCCGGCGGCGTTTGCATTCGCGGCAAATTCTGCCCGGGCTGCGTCCCGCTGCTGCCGGGTCAGCCGATGTATCGCGCCAGCGAGCAGGTAGGTGAGCGCAGCGTCGCGCAAATCCCGGACCAGCGCATCGAGGCTGCGGTAGGCCAGCGTCATCCGTTCGACATCGACCACCGGCAAGGCCAGCCCGACCGACGACAGCAGCCCGCCGAGCGACGCAAGATCGATCTGCGGATGCATGCGCGCCACCGCCAGCGGACGGTCGGCGGCGGCGAGCGCCCGCCGCAGCACCGGGAAGCTGCCGTCGCCGAACAGGCAGCCGAGCAGCAGGCCGTCCGGCCGCAGCGCGTGGCGGCAGCGCAGCAGCGCGCCGGGCACGTCGTTTATGCTCTCCAGTCCGCCCGGCCAGACGATGAGATCGACGCTGGCGGGCTCGACGGACAGCCTGTCCTCATCCTCGTTGAGCGCGCTGGCGGCATCCCCGGGCTCGAGCTGCCGCACCGTCAGCCCGCGATCGGCCAGCCCTTGCGCCAGCGCGGGGTTGCGGCCGCCGATCAGCAGCGCATCGCGGAACGGGCGCTGCACGTCATCGAGCCGTTCGAGCAGCTGTTCGGCCATGATCGCGTCGAGATAGCCGTCGCCGCGGCGTTGCGCGCGGCGGGCGATGCGGCGGCGGCGGTCGAAAATGTCGGGGCGGGCGTCGGTCACGCGCGGGCTTGTGCCTTGGCCACTGCCGCATCACAAGTGGGGAGATGAGCAACCATGTCGACAGCATGGCCGGTGATGCCGTCACGCCGCCGCAGCGCGCGGCGGTGGCGACGGCGCGGCGCATGGCGGCCGGGCTGGTCGACCTGCTGCTGCCGCCGCGTTGCCCAGGGTGCGGGATGATCGTCGCCGGGCAGGACCGGTTCTGCGTCGATTGCTGGCAGGGGCTCGACTTCATCGCCCCGCCCAGCTGTGCACGCTGCGATCTGCCATTGCTGCAGGACGCGGGGCCCGAGGCGACCTGCGGCGCTTGCATGGCCGACCCGCCGCCGTTCGAGCGGGCATGGGCGCCGCTGGCTTATGGGGAGCAGGCGCGCAGCCTGGTGATGCGGCTGAAATATGGGCGGCGCATCGGCACGGCGCGGCTGATGGCCGATCTGATGGCGACGCGGCTTGGCGGGCGCGACGGGCCCGAGCCGCTGCTGGTGCCGGTGCCGCTGCACCGCTGGCGGATATGGTCGCGCGGGTTCAACCAGTCGGCGCTGATCGCGGCGCAGCTTGGCCGGCGGTTCGGCTGGAGTGTCGATGTCGATGCGCTGCAGCGCATCCGCCGCACCGATCCGCTACGCGGACTGGGGCGCACGGCGCGGGCCAAGGAGGTGCGCGGGGTCTTTGCGGTGCCCGCAGCGGCGCGCGCGCGGATTGCGGGGCGGACGGTGCTGCTGGTCGACGATGTCTTCACCAGCGGCGCGACGGCCCGCGCCTGTGCGCAGGCGCTGCGGCGCGGCGGGGCGGCAGCGGTGGAAATCGCGGCCTTTGCCCGGGTGATCGACGGGCGCGGCGGCGGCGACGCGCATTGACAGCGGCGGGCTCCATGACAATATCGTGAAACATGGCACGCATCGAAATCTACACGCAGGCGTTCTGCCCCTATTGCCACCGCGCCAAGGCGCTGCTGGAGAGCAAGGGTGCGGCTTATGAGGAAATCGACGTGACGATGAACGCCCCGGCGCGCGCGGCGATGACCGAGCGGGCCAAGGGCGGGCGCACCGTGCCGCAGATCTTCATCGACGGGGTGCATGTCGGCGGCAGCGACGATCTGCACGCGCTCGATGCCGCTGGCCGGCTCGACCCGATGCTCGCAGCCTGAGGGCCGCTACGCTTCATGATTTCCTTCGATCTTGCCTGCAGCCATGCCCATGTGTTCGAGGTGTGGTTCCGGTCGAGCAGCGATTATGAGGAACAGCGCACGCGCGGGCTGATTGCCTGCCCGGTGTGCGGCGATGGCGGCATCCGCAAGGCGGTGATGGCACCCAATGTCGCGGCCAAGTCCAACCGCAGCGTGACATTGCCTGCGCCGGCGGCCCCCGCCGCCGCGCCGGCTGCCGACGCCGGCGCGCCGATGCTGCGTGGGCCGGGCCTGCCCGACGTGCCGCCTGCGGTGATGGCGGTGATGGCCGCCGTCGCGCGCGCGCAGGCCGAAGCGCTGCCGCAATCGACCTGGGTCGGCAAACGCTTTGCAGAAGAAGCGCGGGCGATCCACGCCCGCGGCGAAGAGCGCATCATCCACGGCCAGGCAACGCGCGACGAGGCGGAAGCGCTGGCCGAGGACGGCATCGGCGTGTTGCCGCTGCTGGTGCCGGTCGTCCCGCCAGAAGCGCGCAACTGAGGCCTAGGCACCGCGTCCGCGCGTGCCCGCGATTGACGCATGCAGCCCCGCCCCGCTACACCGCGCCCCGCGCATCTGGCGCGTGCCCGTAGCTCAGCAGGATAGAGCATCGGATTCCTAATCCGGGGGCCGGAGGTTCGAATCCTCTCGGGCACACCAGAGGCGCTGCCCTGCGTGATCAGCCGGCGCGGCGGCGCTCAGCCTGCGCGGCGGCGGCGGGTTTCCCAGCCCTTCTTGGCGGCGGCGCTGCGGTCCGCATCGGAACGGGCGGCGCTGGCGGCGCCACCCTTGCGCCCGCCCTTTCTGGCAGAAGCAATACTGTCCGGCTTGCCGCGACCCGAGCCGGACTTGTTGCCGCCGCCCGACTCCTTGTTGACCGTCGCCCAGGCGCGGCGCTCCGCCTCATCCTCGGGCACGCCGCGCTGCTCATAGCCTTGCTCGATATGCGCCGCCTTGCGCTTCTGCTTGTCGGTATAGGCGCCCTTGTCTCCACGTGGCATCGCGCTTCTCCCATCCTCTGCCGGTTACAATCGCGGCGCGGCGGGATGGTTGCGTGGCGGCAAGGGCGCGGCCGCCCGCGCGGTCAGTCGGCGATGATCGCGCTGCGGACGGTGAAGGCGTGGATCGGCACGTCGCTGTTGAACAGGCTGAACAATGCCCAGCCACGGCCGATCTGATCGGGCCGATCGGCACGGCCCGACACCGCAGTCCAGCGACCGGGCGCATAGGGCTGGATGATGCCGCTGCCGAGCATGACGCCGGTATCGAGGCCGAAGCCGAAATACATGTCGGTCTGCAACGGGTAATCGCGCGATTCGATGTCGATGAGGAAGGCCTGACCCTGCGCGATGTCGACCTGCGCCCAGGCGTGGCCGAGGCCCGATGCGCCGGGGCTGCAACTGCTGCCTGGCGCCAGCGCGAAGCAGGCATCGGCGGGGTCGGCTGACCAGCGGGTCAGCGCGCGCGCCTGCAGCGTGGCGTTGCGGCCCGACGGGCGAAGGGCGGTGAAGCGTTCGGTCCACAGATCGGTAATGCCGCGACCGGGAAAGGCGGCCCTGAACGGATCGCTCGCGGCGACATCCGCCGTCGGGGTCGGCAGTGGCGCGGCCTGGCCGACCCGGACGATGTGGGTGATGTTCTGGCGGATGCGCACGCTGCCGGTGGCATCACGCACCACCTCCACCACCGTGGCAACGCTGTCGACGGTGCCGGCGATCACCGTCGGCCCGTTGAGGAACTCGAACTGGCTGCCGACTGCGGGACAGGCCAGCGGCGTGGGGTGCCAGACGCTGCCGCTGCGGACGCCGGTGTCGATATCCACGACGCTGTAGCAATAGAATATGTCCATGGCCGAATCCCCCCGGTTGCCGTGGCGCGATGGTGGCATGGCGGCGGGGGGAAGCCTAGCGGGAAGAGGCGTGGGGGGCGTGCGGCGCTTGTCTGCCGCGGCTGGGTTGGGCCGCGGACCCGGGGGGTGGAAAGGGTTTCACGCGGAGGCGCGGAGGCGCGGAGGGTTGGAGGGTTGGAGGGTTGGAGGGTTGGAGGGTTTCTCGCAGAGGCGCAGAGGTAGGAAGAGGCGCAGGGATCGCAGAGGATGTGGCTCTTGCGGCGGAGCCGCTTTGTCTTGATCTCCATGCGTCATGCGCGACGGTGCGATAAGACGCGGCTTTGCCGTTTCGGCCCTCTGCGGTCTCTGCGGTTTTTTCCTCTGCGCCTCTGCGTGAACCCTTTACCGATTATCAGGCCTGACGGGCAATTGTCGCGGGCATGACTATCCTGCGATACGACTGGTCCCGGCGGCGCACCTGGCGCGGCGACGGGGTAATGGCGCGGGTGCGACTGGCCAACCGGCGGCGCGAGCGGGCGAGGCGCATCGGCGATCCGGCGCGGCCACGGACGCTGGAGTTGATAATGGCGGTGGTGTTCGGGGCGGTGTTGTGGTGGCTGGGGTGATGCCTTGCCGCGACCGGTGCGCCGGTGGCGGGGGCAGAAGAGGGGTTCACGCAGAGGCGCAGAGGCGCGGAGGGATTTGGCTGCGGGGCGGCTGGCGGTATCGGCGTGGGGTGGCCGAGTGGAGGCAAGAGGGGCCGTGTTGGTAGCAGAATACCCTCTGCGTCCTCTGCGCGATTAACTGGCGACGGTGCGGGCTGTTTGGGACGTTTCGATCTTGCCTAAGTGGGTAAGTCGGCGGGCTAAGTGCACCGTCACCGTAATTTCGTAATTCTGCCACCGTAATCCGGCTAATCCCAGATGTGTGACGATTCACTAAAATCGTCATGGTTCACGGATATCGAAACCTTAAAAAGTTCAATCGTTAGCAAAGTCACAAAACTCCAAAACATAATCTTCAATCACGTCGCCATATGTCATACTGGCCCGAATTATCGTTCCATCCTCAGCCCAAATATCATGCAATGGCAAGCTTATTATGACGAGATTTTCTTCATCGCCAGATTCAGGAGTCATTTCATCAGCAATTGATCTTGTGTACGTACCATTGATTGCCGAGTTATCATGAGAACCTCCTGATACAGAAATTTTCAAGTTTATTAATATATCTCTATGTTCCTGACTCACGTAAAAAAGAGAGACAAAATAGAGCGATCTAATTTTTGCAGGGAGATCGGAAAGGGCGAACTTTGGCGCAATAAGACCAATTAAGATTGGTTGCCCCGAGTCCTCCTTTCGGATATCTTCACAAAAGAATGAGCTACCCTTCAATCGGGACATTTTTGATAGCCTCCATTATCTCATTAAATGAGACATCAAGCGCTTCCTGCAATTTAATTATCTTTTCGAATGACGGGCGCTCAATTCCAGATTCCAGTCGAGCAATTGAGGGTTGTGAAGTCCCCATCTTTTCAGCCAACTGCGCTTGGCTGAGGCCCTTGCCCGTACGTAATAAGCTAGGAGTTAGCTTCTGACCTGATTCCAACGCCTGCTCCGAACGACGCACGCGTATCCTGCTCAGCGCTGGTCGATTTTTATCGTCGAAATTATCTTCAACAAACTGTTTCAGCGAAACAAAACCCGGGGGAAGGGCTTCAAATTCGGCAAACGACATGCGTGGCTGAAGAAGTTTTTGTTCGTCGTAAAACGCGGGCTTGCTGGTCCAGCTACCAAATCCGCGATTAGATCGCCGCAAGGCCGAGCGATTCATAGCTTCTCCGTAACCTATCCGCAAATTTTGCGTCAGCTTGGTAATCTTGATCCCGCCGCATTATTGCCAATATCGCAACGAGTTTCTGTCGGTAGTCTGCGGCAGTTATAACTCTCCAATTTTGGATGTCATAGAACTTGACGCGATAGACATTTTTCTTTTCGTTTTGCAAAAACCAGACAGGCTCTATACTCTCGATTTGATTGTCACTGTAAGCGGGGTCGACTATTAATTGACACCAAGACTCATCACTTTCCAAGTCTTCAAAAAAAACTTGAATTTCGTCGAATGCATCGCCGTCTTCCTGCTTAACACGAATCAAATCGGCCGCAACCGACTGGTCTACGACAAGGCGGAAGCGGCGATTGACCTCAGTCATATACCGCTGTCAGTATATCTTGCAACAGATGATTTTACTCCGCCGCGATCCCCGCTGCCTTGAACATATCCTCCTCGCCATCGTTCACCGCCACCGCTACGTCGCCCATCTTGGCCTTCTGGCGCTGGTCGAAGCTGCCCCAGACCTGGTTCCAGTCGCCGCGGGTGGCGGCCTTGGCGTATTCTGTGGCGCGGGTTTCGAAGAAGTTGGCGTGCTCGACGCCGTTGAGCAGCGGGGCGAGCCAGGGGAGGGGGTGTTCCTCGATCATGTACATCGGCTGGAAGCCGAGCTGGCCCAGCCGCCAGTCGGCGATGTAGCGGATGTAGCGCTTGATCTCCTTGGGCGTCATGCCGGGGACGGGGCCCTGTTCGAACGCCAGATCGATGAAGGCGTCTTCCAGCCGCACCGTCTTCTGGCAGCAATCGAGGATGTCGTCCTTGACCGCCTTGGTCAGGCAGTCGCGCTCCTTGACGAAGGTGTGGAACAGGCGGGTGATGCCCTCGCAATGCAGGCTCTCGTCGCGCACCGACCAGCTGACGATCTGGCCCATGCCCTTCATCTTGTTGAAGCGCGGGAAGTTCATCAGCATCGCGAAGCTCGCGAACAGCTGCAGCCCTTCGGTGAAGCCGCCGAACATGGCGAGCGTGCGGGCGATATCCTCATCGTTGTCGACGCCGAAGGTCGAGAGATAATCGTGCTTGTCCTTCATCTCCTTGTACTGGAGGAACATGCCATATTCGCTCTCGGGCATGCCGATGGTGTCGAGCAGGTGGCTGTAGGCGGCGATGTGCACCGTCTCCATGTTGGAGAAGGCGGTGAGCATCATCTTGATCTCGGTCGGCTTGAACACGCGGCCATAATGTTCGTGGTAGCAATTCTGCACCTCGACATCGGCCTGGGTGAAGAAGCGGAAGATCTGGGTGAGCAGGTTGCGCTCGTGGTCGGAGAGCTTCTGCGCCCAATCCCGGCAATCCTCGCCCAGCGGCACTTCCTCCGGCAGCCAGTGGATCTGCTGCTGGCGCTTCCAGAACTCATAGGCCCAAGGATATTGGAACGGCTTGTACTGGGCGCGGGCTTCGGTGAGGGACATGGGTGTTACCTTGAGAATCGTTGGGTCTGGTCAATCGGCTGCGGTCACTGGCAGGCCAGGCATTCGTCATAATCGGTGCTTTCACCGATCTCGAACTTGGGCGCTTCGGCGGTGTTGTCCGCCTCCACCCCGCCGGCGAAACCGGCGCGCTGGATGCTCTTCGAGCGGAGGTAGTAGAGCGATTTGATGCCCAGTTCCCACGCGCGATAGTGGAGCATCATCAGATCCCACTTCTCGACATCGGCGGGGATGAACAGGTTCAGCGACTGCGCCTGATCGATATAGGGCGTGCGGTCCGCGGCGAGCTCGAGCAGCCAGCGCTGGTCGATCTCGAAGCTGGTCTTGAACACGTCCTTTTCCTCCTGGGTCAGGAAGTCGAGGTGCTGCACGCTGCCGCCGCGCTCGAGGATCGAGTTCCACACGCTGTCGCTGTTCTTGGCCTTGTCGATCAGCAGCGCCTCAAGGTGCGGATTGCGGATCGAGAAGCTGCCCGACAGCGTCTTGTGGGTGTAGATATTGGCAGGGATCGGCTCGATGCAGGCGCTGGTGCCGCCGGCGATGATCGAGATCGACGCGGTCGGCGCGATCGCCATCTTGCAGCTGAAGCGCTCCATCACGCCCTGGTCGGCGGCGTCGGGGCAGGGCCCGCGCTCCTGCGCCAGCATCATCGAGGCCTGATCGACCTGTTCGCGGATGTGGCGGAAGATCTTGAGGTTCCACGCCTTGGCCATCGCGCCTTCGAACGGAAGCCCGCGCGCCTGCAGGAAGCTGTGGAAGCCCATGACGCCGAGGCCGACCGAGCGTTCGCGCGCGGCGCTGTATTTGGCGCGGGCCATCTCGTCCGGCGCGCGGTCGATATAATCCTGCAGCACATTGTCGAGGAAGCGCATGACATCCTCGATGAAGCGCTTGTCGCCGTTCCACTCGTCCCATGTCTCCATGTTGAGGCTGGAGAGGCAGCAGACGGCGGTGCGGTCATTGCCGAGATGGTCCTTGCCGGTGGGCAGGGTGATTTCCGAGCAGAGATTGGAGGTCGACACCTTGAGCCCGAGGTCGCGGTGATGCTTGGGCATCATCCGGTTCACCTGGTCGATGAAGATGATGTAGGGCTCGCCGGTTGCCAGGCGGTTTTCGACGAGCTTCTGGAACAGGCTGCGCGCATCGACGGTGCCGCGCACGCTCTGGTCCTTGGGGCTGCGCAGGTTGAATTCCTTGCCGTCGCGCACTGCCTCCATGAATTCGTCGGTGACGAGCACACCATGGTGCAGATTGAGCGCCTTGCGGTTGAAATCGCCCGATGGCTTGCGGATTTCGAGGAACTCCTCGATCTCCGGGTGGCTGATGTCGAGATAGCAGGCGGCCGAGCCACGGCGCAGCGAGCCCTGACTGATCGCCAGCGTCAGCGAATCCATGACGCGCACGAACGGAATGATGCCGCTGGTCTTGCCGTTGAGGCCGACCGGCTCACCGATGCCGCGCACCGCGCCCCAGTAGGTGCCAATGCCGCCGCCGCGCGAGGCGAGCCAGACATTCTCGTTCCAGGTGCCGACGATGCCCTCCAGACTGTCGTCGACCGAGTTCAGATAGCAGGAAATGGGAAGACCGCGCCCAGTGCCACCGTTAGACAATACGGGCGTCGCCGGCATGAACCAAAGGCGAGAGATATAGTCGTAGACGCGCTGCGCATGGTCCTGGTCGTCGGCATAGGCGGAGGCGACACGGGCGAAGAGATCCTGGTAGGATTCGCCGGGCAGAAGATAGCGGTCCTTGAGCGTGTCCTTGCCGAAGGCGGTCAGCAGGGCATCGCGCGACGAATCGGTGACGATGTCGAAGGCGCGCGCATCGATTGCTTTCGAATCGGGGACGGCCCTGGAGTCGGGCGTGGCTTTTGCCGCTGCGTCCTTGGCGGCAGCGGGCGCGACGGCGCCTGCTTCGGTCATTGGCCGGTCGTCCAGCTGCGTTGCCACCTGATCATTCTCCTGCGCCCGAGTATCGCGAAAATCCATTACCACGCCCCATGTCCTTGCTGGCCATGCCGCATGGCCACACCAGTCTGCCGGGTGCGGCGCCGATTCGCCACCCCCTTTGTTCCATTTTTGTTCGAATCAGGAATCCCCCCTGAATTCGCCGTTTCAGCGATGGTGAGGGGCGCGCCTTACCGCCGGGAGAAGCGCCATCTGAACGCGACTCCCTTGGCCGATCCTTATAGCCGGCCACGGCATCAAACACAATCTGTAGGGTGCCCTCACCGGCCGACCCACCAGCGATAGTGCCACAGCGCGGGAGAGAGGCAAGATGCTTAATGACAGATTAGCGACTCAATTCGTCGCTGATTTGAGTCGTCTCGTCGCACGTCCGATCATGCTGCAGCGCAGCGACGCGCGGGGCGTCCATGGTTTTTGCGGATGGCAAGAGAACGAACGGGGGGTGCAAAAATTTCTCAAAAGCTCCTGACGGCCGCAGCGATGGGATGTGTCACTGCCGCGTCGAAATGCAGCGCGCTCAGCATGCCGCGGACGTGGGGCTGCACGGTTGTTCGCGCCTCGGCAAACTGCCCCTCGATCTGCCGTTTGCGATACCGTTCTGCGATGCGCAGCACGCCTTTCTCTCCCACGTAGGTGGAAAGCAGGCCCATGCCGACGTTCGAGCCAATTTCGCCCGCGATCTTGGCTGGTCCGAGATAGGCTCCGGCCACCGCCGATGCGATGTTCATGCCGATGCTGGCAATGTGCGGCATGGCGATGTCCTGATTGAACGCGCTGAAATGCTTGACGAGTGCATCTTCGTAGGCCCGTGCATGCAGACGCGCATCATCGATCGAGAGCAGGCCGGCGGCAAAGTCGCGCATATGCGCCTGAAACAGGAGTTTGGCCCGGCCGACCTCGGTCGATTGATCGACGATGTCTAGCAGTGCCCGGCGGCTGATGCTTTTCGCCAGCGCCGGTCTACCGACCAGCTGCACGTCCCGCTCGAAATTGAGCACCGGCTCTTCGACGCGCAGCAAATCGTCGAACGCCCGCGACATCCGGGTTTCGGCCAGCACGGTCAGCCCGTTGCTGGCAACAGCAAAGTCGAGATTGATGGCAAAGTTGAAATGATAGACTTCGTTGGCGAAGCCCATCATGTCTGAGACGAATTCGCGGTCGTCCCCGGTCGGCAAGGCCTTCGCTTCCTCGACAGCCATCTCCTCGAACCTGGTGCGGGCTGCCGCGCTGTCCTTTTCCAAGCGCGCCGCGGAGTTGAACAGCAGACGGCGGACGGCTGTCCGGTGGCGGGTGCGCATGCCAAGCGATTCGAAGCCCTTGCTGGCAACGCCGTGATCGGCATTTTCAAGCAGGCGCCTGAACCCGTCGCCCATGTCGACCGGCGGCCAGAACATCGTGTTGTGGAGCGGTCTCAGTTCGTCCCCGAGGCGACGCAGAATCAGTTCGAAGCGTTGCCATTCGTCCGAAGCGATGCGTTCGCCGAATGTTTGGATACCCTGCCGTGCCATCTGGCCCGGCATCCGGGCAAGGGCGTCGAGATCATCGACCCGGGTGAGCACCTTGATGAATCCCTTGCGCACCAACGCCAACAGCAGGCTGCGCTCTCCGGTCATCAGGTCGGCACGGGCAAGCGGATGATTGACCAGATACCCGTCGTTGATCAGCAGCGGCGCTCCGAACAGGACATGATCGATAATGGTGTCGGTCAGAAAGTCCGGTCCGATGGCGATGTCTGGCCAAGGGTGTCGCAGCACAACATCGTCGATCGTGCCAAGATAGACCAGCGTGTCGCTTGCGCGCCTGGCGCGTTGCATCGTCTGTTGCCCCCCTTACCCGGCCGGCCCTGCGGCACCGCCGAAGGTCCCGCATCCGAAAGTGTCACGGCTTCCTGCTTTCAGGCAAGCGCCTACCGGTGGCGCTCACGCGCAGATGATGCTGACATGAGCTTCGCCATTCTCCTCCAGCCCCTCTGTCTTGCGCACGCTGGCCTTCAGGGGGAGCAGATAGCCACCATGGTCCTTGCTCGGGAACAGCGAGGTCTGCCAGCTCGTTGCTCCTATGGTGGCGGTGACGCGGACCGAGCCGAAGCCGCGACGCGTGGCTTGGGTGGCGGCGCGGATCGATGTGGCGACATCTCCGTCGATGGTAAGGAAATACCAGACGGCCTTGGGCGGCGGGTCGTTGCTGCTTGCCGCGCCGCCGCCGCGCCAGACCCAGACAGTGCCCGTCGCGGTCCAGGCGGGTTTGTCGGCATTGACCGACGTATCGGCGACGCCGAGATCGTCGCGGAGGAAGCGGGCGAGTTCCGGGTCGCTTGGTGGCCCGTCGGCGCGGCTGGGGCGAGGCGAAGAAGGCGTCATCCCGGTCATTGTGCGGCAGGTACGGCACCTTCCGCAAGCCGATGCGAGGGGCCGCGCCTCGCCTTGCCTACCATGTTGTGCGCCTGCCCCCGGGTGCTTTTTCGGATCGCCTTGCACGATCCTGCGCAAAAGCGGATGAGGCGATAAGTATGACAGGATTAAGCGATTGGACCGATTGTCCGGGGACGCGCATATGTCATACGCTGAATATAAGCCGTACCCCCAGACGGCCACAAACATACAGGAGCGAGTGACATGAACGCAGAATCCCAATGCCCTATGAGCGGCAAGAGCGATCTCAGGGCCCGTTCTCTGCTCGGCCGCCAGAACAAGGACTGGTGGCCCGAGGCGCTGCCGGTCGACATCCTGCATCAGGGCGGCCTGTCGCCCGACCCGATGGGCGCCGATTATGACTATGCTGAAGCCTTCAACACGCTCGATTATGTCGCGCTGAAGGCCGATCTGACCGCGCTGATGACCGACAGCAAGAGCTGGTGGCCGGCCGACTATGGCCATTATGGCCCGTTCATGATCCGCATGGCGTGGCACGCGGCGGGCACCTATCGCACCGCCGACGGGCGCGGCGGCGCCAATTCGGGGCAGCAGCGCTTTGCCCCGCTCAACTCCTGGCCGGATAACGGCAATCTCGACAAGGCGCGCCGCCTGCTGTGGCCGATCAAGCAGAAATACGGCAAGCATATCAGCTGGGCCGACCTGTTCATCCTCGCCGGCAATGTTGCCATCGAGAGCATGGGCGGGCCGGTGTTCGGCTTCGGCGGCGGACGCAAGGACGTGTTCGAGCCGGAGCGCGACATCTATTGGGGCGAAGAGGAAAAGTGGGTCGACGAAGGCGCGCTGACCCGCATTCGCCCCGATGAAGAAGCCAGCCTGGAGAACCCGCTGGCGGCGATCCAGATGGGTCTGATCTACGTCAATCCGGAAGGGCCGGGCGGCAATCCCGATCCGCTGCAGTCGGCGCGCGACATGCGCGAGACGTTCAAGCGGATGGCGATGAACGACGAGGAAACCGTGGCGCTGACCGCCGGCGGCCATGCGTTCGGCAAGGCGCATGGCGCCAAGCCATCGGCCAGCTTCGGCAAGAGCCCTGAGTCCGAGGCCATCCACATGCAGGGTCTGGGCTGGCTGACCGACGAGGAGGAGATCGGCAAGGGCCATATCACCACCTCCGGCATCGAGGGCAGCTGGTCGAACAACCCGACGCAGTGGGGCGGCGACTATTTCCGCCTGCTGTTCAAATATGACTATGAGCTGGTGCGCAGCCCGGCGGGTGCGCAGCAGTGGCAGCCGATCAACCCCGATCCGGAAGATCTGGCACCCGACGCGCGCGACCCCGGCAAGCGCGTGCCGACGATGATGACCACGGCGGACATGGCGCTGAAGATGGACCCGGCCTATCGCAAGATATCCGAACGCTTCCGTGACGATCAGGCCGCGCTCGACGATGCCTTTGCCCGCGCCTGGTTCAAGCTGTGCCACCGCGACATGGGGCCGAAGATCCGCTACCTCGGGCCTGAGGTCCCCGCCGAAGACCTGATCTGGCAGGATCCGATTCCCGCTGGCAGCGCTCCTTCCGACGCCGATGTCGCGGCGTTCAAGGCGGCGGTGCTCGCCTCGGGCCTCAGCGTCAGCCAGCTGGTCAAGACCGCCTGGGCGAGCGCGTCCACCTATCGCAAGTCGGACCATCGCGGCGGTGCCAATGGTGCGCGCATCGCGCTGGCGCCGCAGAAGGACTGGGACGTCAACGAACCGGCCGAGCTCGCCAAGGTGCTGGACGTGCTCAACGGCCTGCGCGGATCGATGAGCTTGGCCGATGCGATCGTGCTGGCGGGCTCCGCTGCGGTCGAGAAGGCCGCCAAGGACGCCGGCTTCGACGTGACCGTGCCGTTCACCGGTGGTCGCGGCGATGCGACGCAGGACTGGACCGATGTCGAGAGCTTCGAGCCGCTCGAACCGCGTGCAGACGGTTTCCGCAATTATCTGGCCACCCGCCAGACGGTGAAGACCGAGGAGCTGCTGCTCGATCGCGCCGCGCTGCTCGGCCTGTCCGCGCCGGAAATGACGGTGCTGGTCGGCGGCTTGCGCGTGCTGGGTGCCAATCATGGCGACCGCCCGCATGGCGTGTTCACCCATCGCAAGGGGCAGCTGACCAACGACTTCTTCGTTAATCTGTTCGACAACGACACCTTCTGGTCGCTGGTCGATCCGGAGAGCGACGAGGAGTTCGTCGGCCTGAAGCGCGAAGGCCGCACGCAGCTGTGGCAGGCGACGCGCACCGATCTGGTGTTCGGCTCCAACTCGATCCTGCGCGCGACCGCGGAAGTCTATGCCGAGAAGGGCAATGAGGCGAAGTTTGTCGCCGATTTCGTCAAGGCGTGGGTGAAGGTGATGAATGCTGACCGCTTCGATCTGCCGCGCGCGAAGGGGCTGAACCAGTAACTCTGGTTTGCCGGGATGACATGAGAGGGCAGGCGGAGCGATCCGCCTGCCTTTCTGTTTTTGGGCGTCGTGCGGGCTGCGGCCCCGTGTTCCCTTGCGAAGGCAGGGGTCCATCGCCTGTCGGTGCGGCGGGAGCCGGCGTGGAGGGTAAGCTGCTGCGCTGGGGGTTGCCGGGTTCGGCGCCGCTCTGGATTGCCGCGTCGCTTCGCTCCTCGCAATGACGGGGTCGGGGGTTCGCCGTCACGTAACGCCGCGCCCGCCCCTCCCCCACCCTGCGGGTGGTCCCCCTCCCCGTGCCGGGGAGGACCTGGATGACGCTGCGCCTGCCCCTCCACCACCCGCTCCTTTTGTGCTTCCCCTACCGCAAGCGGTAGTGCAGCGGGTGGTTCCCCTCCCCGTGCCGGGGAGGATCTGGATGCGCCGATAGCGCAGCCGTGCGGGGCACGCTGCGGGATGGGGTCGTTCGGTGCCTTCAACCTGACAGGGTTTACGGCCGGTGCGTCCTAGCCTTGACGCTCGCAAGGGGTGGACGGGTAACGGGTATGCTCGGGCGCGTGTACGAACGCCCTTGAAGGGTGCGCCAACGGTCACGTGCCGGACTGAAAGAGGCTTTCCGGA
>NZ_JBXPBT010000005.1:0-176704 GCF_056931895.1 Sphingomonas sp. jy18
AAACCCAACAACAGACGAGGCCCGCACTCCGCTAATTTACGCCGCGACCTGTGCCAAATGTTCTGACGACGGACAGCAAGGAGACGCCGGAAAGCCAGCGTGGCAAGCTCATGGGCATTTACCAGTGCTCTCATCGGGCAGGACCGACCGACCAGTTTCTGTCTCCGGCTGGTCTGCAGCGGAAGCGGGCTGTTGAACGGAAGACCTCCTCCTGGGCCAATGCGATCGAGGCGATCAGGGCGTGGAGCATTCCCCCTGACGTTGCCCCGTTCGTGGCTGACTTCGCCCCGATAACCTACGATCCGAGTGCTGGCACTCCGATCAGCCGATATGGCAGATGGCTTGCGCCGGAAGAGGCGCGCAAGATCCTCGAGCTCGATCTCGTCCCGGAACCGACCTTCTGGGGCAGCGAGGTCGTGGAAAGCGCGCTGGCCCCTGCCCGCGAGGCACTCAAGCCGAGCAGGCCGGGCCCGGTGTCGCAATCCGGCTATTTCGTGGCTGAGGCGGAGGGGCCAAAGCACCTCTACATCCTTCAGTTGGTCGGCAATGCCGATGATTTTCTCGGTCGATCGATCGATGGCCAACTGATCATCAAGGTGGGATTCTCGCGCAGCCCCGATAGCCGATGCCGCGCCCATAACAGTGCCTTGCCCCGGGGTGCGTTCACGTGGAAGGTGCTGAAGTCTTCGCTGATCGAGGGCCGCGAGCCGTTCGCACCGTCGCATGCGGCCAAATACGGTGAGCAGCAGATGATCGAAGTGCTCGTAGACCGAGGGGACAGTCTCGGCGGCGAATTCTTCCTCGCCTCAGAAAAGGTGATTGAAGAAGTCTGGGCAATGGGATTGCAGGCCGCACAAGGCTGGAAGGGGTCGCAATAGATGGAAGCCCGCAACAAGAAGATCGATGACTGGTTTGCCATGATCAAGCAGGGGCAGATCATGCTGCCCCGGTTCCAGCGGCACGAGGCATGGCGCCAGGCCCAGGTGGTGGGTTCGCTTGAGAATATCCTGCGCGATCCTCCCTTGCCGATTGGCGCGCTGCTCACTCTGGAGGTTGGCGACAAGGAATTGTTCCATTCGCGCCCCATCGTCGGAGCGCCCAAACCCGCCGGGAAGGTGATGTTGCACCTGCTCGACGGGCAGCAGCGCATGACCGCGTTGTGGCGCAGCCTGACAGGGGACTATCGCCGCGACGGGATCGACGTTCTGGTAAAACTTGCCCCGGACGATGAGGACGAGGAGGCAGGCCAGGACGACGAGGCGATCGACGCGCCCAAGGTCGAAATCGTCAAACGTTGGGATCGAAAGGGTGTCTTGCAGCCAGTGTGGGCGAACAACCCCGTGACGATGTTCGAGCAAGGCTACCTGCCTGTCACGATCCTATGCCCCGGTGCCGAGGGCGAGGCAGCGCTTGAAGCCTGGGAAGATGCTCTGGATGAAGCGGGCCTTCTGACGAAGGCGTTGACCAAGCGCGCATCGGCGCTGCGCCAGCGTGTCAGCGGCTACAATATCCCCTTCCTGTCGCTCACATCCTCGACAGGTCGAGACACAGCGCTGGACGTGTTCATCAAGATGAATACGTCTGCCACCCCGTTAAAGGATTTCGATATTGTTGTTGCGCAGCTTGAAAGCGCGACCGGCGATAGCCTCCATGACATGGTCGGGGAACTGGTCGCCTCGGTGCCTGCCGCGCGAGATTTTGGTCGCATCGAGGACAGCATCCTGTCGGTGGCCGCGCTGCTGATGGAACGTCCCCCACTCAAGAAGACCTACCTTGATACCTCCTTTGGTAACAAGTTCGCTTCGGTCTGGGATCGCCTGAAGCACGGCTTTAAGCATGGGATCGCGTTTTTGCGGTCTGAAGCGATTCTCAATGAGCAGTGCCTGCCCAGCGACGTCGCAGTGTACCTGATTTGCGCGCTATGGGCGGATGTTCCGGAACACGGGTTCGACGCAGGTGGGAACGCCCGGACACTGATCCGAAAAGCGCTTTGGCGCGCCTGCTACACGAATAGGTATGGCAAGACTTCGGCGACCAGAGCCTTCGCGGACTACAAGTCTTTGCGCGACATCATCGCTGGCAAGACCGACACGGCATGCGAGCTGTTTGACGAGATATTCAATCCCCTTCCTGCCAAGGAAGAGATGGTTCTGGCTGGATGGCCAGGCCGCAAGGATCGCTTGCCGCGGGCCATGCTGGCAACGGGTCTACGCCGCGGAGCCCTCGATTTTGCCGACGGCGCCTCAATCACGCCCGACAATTTTCATGGGCGCGAGTTCCATCATCTCTACCCTGTCGGGGTCTTGAGCGGCGACCGCGCCGACGAAAAGGTGAATCGCGCACTCAATTGCGCCCTCATCAGTTGGACCACCAACCGCAAGGTGGGCGCGCAAACCCCGTCCGAGTACATCTCAAAGAGAGCAGCCAAGGCATCATTGGGCGAAAATGTCGTGCGTCAGCGGCTTGAAAGCCATCTCGTGCCCTTCGACGCGCTTGTCGGAAACGACTATGACGCCTTCCTTGTGGCACGAGCAGAGCTAATGCATGCGGACATGACCAGCCTTTGCGAGGGGGCGACGCCGCAATGACCTCCGCTCGCCCCGTCCCCGCCGTATCATTCCAGACCGCCCGCAGCGGCGCCTCGACCAATGCCAACGAACTCGGCATGCGCCCGATGCAGGAGCGCGCCTACAACAAGCGCGGCGAGCAATACCTGCTGATCAAGTCGCCTCCCGCCTCGGGAAAGAGCCGGGCGCTGATGTTCATCGCGCTCGACAAGCTTCACAATCAGGGGCTGCGGCAAGCGATCATCGTGGTGCCGGAGAAGTCCATCGGCGGCAGCTTCGGTGACGAACCGCTGTCACAATACGGGTTCTGGGCAGACTGGACAGTGAAGCCCAAGTGGAACCTGTGCAACACGCCCGGCGCGGATGACGAGAAGGCCGATCCGTCCAAGATCAAGGCGGTCGGCCAATTCCTCGAGAGCGAAGATCAGGTGCTGGTCTGCACTCATGCCACCTTCCGCTTCGCCGTGGAGCGGTTCGGCGTGGAGGCGTTCGACGATCGCCTGATCGCCGTGGATGAGTTCCACCACGTCTCGGCCGGCGAAGACAACCGCCTCGGCAACCAGCTCACGGAGTTCATTGCCCGCGACAAGGTGCATATCGTGGCGATGACTGGCAGTTATTTCCGCGGCGATGCGGTGCCGGTTTTGACCCCCGAGGACGAGGCGAAGTTCGAGACCGTCACCTACACCTACTACGAGCAGCTCAACGGGTATGAGCACCTCAAGCAGCTCGACATCGGCTATTTCTTCTACACCGGGCGCTACCTGGAGGCGATCGAGCACTGCCTCGATCCGTCGCGCAAGACGATCGTGCACATCCCGTCGGTCAACGCTCGGGAAAGCACCAAGGACAAGGTGGCCGAGGTCAACGAGATACTCCACTACCTCGGCAAATGGCAGGGGGCCGATCCGGTCACGGGGTTCGAGTTGGTGGCGTTGCCCGATGGCCGGGTGCTCAAGATCGCCGATCTGGTCGACGACAGCGATCCGGCACGCAGGGCGAAAGTGCTGGCTGCGCTCAAGGACCCGGCACACAAGAATGATCGCAACCACGTCGATATCATCATTGCGCTGGGAATGGCGAAGGAAGGCTTCGACTGGATCTGGTGCGAGCACGCGCTGACAGTGGGCTATCGCTCCAGCCTGACCGAAATCATCCAGATCATTGGACGCGCCACCCGCGATGCGCCCGGCAAGTCGGTCGCAACCTTCACCAACCTGATCGCCGAGCCTGATGCCTCGGAAGCCGCCGTTGCTGATGCGATCAACGACACCCTCAAGGCGATCGCCGCCAGCCTGCTTATGGAACAGGTGCTGGCCCCGCGGTTCACCTTCAGCCCCAAGAGCGCGGGCCCGCTGCCCGATTTCGACTACGGGCCGGAAGGCTACCAAGAGGGCAAGGCTAACGTCGGCGTCAACGAGGAGCGCGGGCAGTATCACTTCGAGATCGCCGGTCTTGTGACGCCCAAGAGCCCCGAAGCTGCCCGCATCTGCGAACAGGACCTCAACGAGGTGATCGCCGCCTTCGTCCAGAAGAAGAGCGTCGCCGAGCGCGGATTGTTCGACGAGAACACCGCGCCGCAGGAAATGACCCAGGTCGCCATGGGCAAGATCGTCCGTGATCGCTATCCCGACCTTAGTGCCGAGGACCAGGAGGCGGTCCGACAGCATGCGATTGCGGCGCTGAACCTGACCCAGAAGGCAAAGTCACTGGCGATGGAGACGGCTGACGTGACCGAAGGCGAGCAGCGCGCCAACACCGCGTTGCTTGAAGGGGTCCGACAATATGCAATGGACGTGCGCGAGCTCGACATCGACCTCATCGACAGCATTAACCCATGGCATGCCGCCTACGCGGTTCTGGCCAAGGCCATGACTGAGAGCACCCTCAAGCAGGTCCAAGCTGCGATTTCGGCCAAGCGCACCAAGATCCTGCCGGACGAGGCCAAGGAGCTCGCCGTCGCCGCCGTCAAGTTCAAGAAGGAGCGTGGCCGCGTTCCGTCGATCACGTCGAGCGATGCCTGGGAACAGCGCCTTGCAGAGGGTGCGGCTGCCTTTATGCGCTTCCGTGAGGAAGGCCGATATGAGTGAATTCGATCTCGACGAGCTCGCAGGCGAACTTGCCGATTTCGCTCCCGCAGCGAAGAAGCAGGCAACCTACACACCGCAGCAAGAGCGGATCATCGCGGGCTTCGAGGATATCGTACGCTTCTATCAGGAGCACGGCCGCGTGCCGCAGCATGGTGAGGGACGCGACATCTTCGAGCGGCTATATGCCGTCCGCCTCGATCGCCTGCGTGCGCAGCAGGACTGCCGGGACCTTTTGGCAACCTTCGATCAGCATGGCCTGCTGGATGGGGCGGCCGCCATTGCCCCTGACGACGCGGAACTCGGCGTGGACGATCTGGCCTCGGAGTTGGCAGATCTTGACGACGGCTCTGACATCACCCGGCTCCGGCATGTTCGGTCGGCAGAGGAAAAGCGGGCTGCGGAAGAGATTGCCCGCCGTGATAAGTGTCAGGACTTTGAGAAGTTCAAACCACTGTTCGAGCAGGTGAAGCAGGACCTCGGCTCGGGCACGCGGGTGACCCGGCCCTTTGAGCTGAAGGCGGAAATCCGGCCCGGGGCCTTCTTCATCGTTGGCGGGCTCATCAGCTACGTTGCCGAAATGGACGACATCTTCACCAACGCGCAGGGCCGCACTGACGCCCGGCTGCGGGTGATTTTCGACAACGGCACCGAAAGCGGCATGCTGATGCGATCACTCCAGCGTCAGCTCCATGAGGATGATGCCGGGCGCCGGATCACAGACCCTTCGCCTGGCCCTTTGTTTGCTGATCGACCGGACGATGGCGAAGCCGAGACTGGCACCATCTACGTCCTCCGCAGCAAGTCAGAGCATCCCTTCGTGACCGAGCACCGCGAGGTGGTGCACAAGATCGGCGTCACCAGTGGATCGGTCGAGACCCGGATTTCCGGTGCGGAGAAAAGTGCGACGTACCTGCTCGCGGGCGTTGATGTTGTGGCGACCTACAAGGTCTACGGCGTCAATTGTCAGAAGCTGGAAAGTCTCCTGCACAAGGTGTTCGCCGCCGCGCAGCTGGACCTGACGATCCCAGACCGGTTCGGCCACATGGTCAAGCCGCGCGAGTGGTTTGTGGTTCCGCTCCCGGTGATTGATGAAGCTGTCGAACGGATCCGTGACAGGTCGATCACGGCCTATCGCTATTCGCCGGATGTCGGTCAGCTGGTAACTGCGACATGAGCTGTCCACCAGACCCAACGCCATCTCGCTTCCGAATCGAGTCGTAGGCCAAACCTATGTCATCTTGGCTGTAGTTTCAGCGGCCCCAAGCTATGAATTGAAGCTAGAAAAAGCCTTCCGATTTTGACAGTTACGGGGCAGGTTTTGGATGCCAACTATAGTTTAGGTGGGGAACCGTGTGGGTAAGATTTAATCTTAGGCCATTTAGCATTTGATATTAAAACGAAATTCGACGAATTTAGGCGGACTCCGTCTCCGCCAATGGCTTATCCCCACATGGCCTGATTCATTCTCGAAAGCCCAGCTTTTCTGCGGCTTTGCGGGTGAGATGGCACCCGCCGTGATTTTGAGCGGGGCAGCGTCAGCAAGATGTCGCTGGCCCTGGCGCGCGAGCGCTCACGCGAGATTCGCATCTGGATGGAGATGGGGCTCGACCCGCTGTTCGATCGCAGGAAGCTGGTCGGTATCTCGACATTCAGGGAAGGGGCGGCCAAGGTGCTGGCAGCCCACAAGAAGACCTGGCGCAACCAGAAGCATGAAGGCCAGTGAATGGCGACGCTGACCGCCTATGCCTTCCCCCACATTGGCGATGTCAAGGTCAACGAGATCACCGGCCCGATGATCCGCAACTTGCTGTCCGAGATCTGGCTGTCGAAGCCCGAGACGGCACGGCGGGTGCGCCAGCGCATAGGCACAATTTTAGGTCGTAAACTCATAAAATGCACGTTCGAGGCGGCAAAATGGCGAAGATATCGGGTTCAGGCGGCCGCCGCGGGTGGTGGTTCCACCTGCAAGGCCGTCTGGAGCCGAGATCGAAGCCATTTCGCCGCCCCGACGGGGTTCGACCCATTTTGTCCAGGGCTGCATCGGCAAAGCTTGAAATATCGACATATTCCTGCGCCTTGCCTCTTTGCCCTGAACAAAATGGCCTCGAACCTCGAACGCGCATTTTATGAGTTTACGACCTAATTGGACGTAGGCTCCTGTGGCACCATACTACAATCGTGTGAGCCTCAGCCTATCACGTTGCAAATCGAAGCCACTCTGTCGGTCGAAAAATCTTCGGAACGATCGCCCCGAAGGCACTTGCGGTGTGGCAATCATTCGCGGCAAGATCTTAGCCGGTTCGGGTGTTGTCGATTAGACCGGCGGCGGCTGCGAATAGCGTACCGCCAAGTCGTCCAATCCCGGCATTCCCCTTTTTGGCATATGCCGACGCCGCACGCATCGACGGACGATGAGTGCGGCGTCAGGTACTGCATAGCCGGGATCTCAGACTGTAGCGATGATGAGGTAGTTCAACTTGTCGAGGAAGGTCGCTATTGGCCCGCTGTACGTCCGACCGCCACGTGCCCAGGACCAGTATGTGAAGCTGACCGTGCCGTTGGCGGAGTTGAAACTGATCGGCGACTCCAGCGCGATCGCATGGTTGCCAGTCAAGGTAGGATCGATCAGTTCAACCTTCAGACACATGACCATGTCCTGATTGGCGGCCTTGGCCCCGACGGCGAGGACATGCGCCTGAGTCTTGTCCTTGTCGAGCGCTACAGTCGACCAGAATTTGGTGCCATTATACCATTTCTCCAGTTCGTCTTCGAAAGATCCGATCGCGACTGTTTCTTCCGGCGTTCCTTCGAAATCGAGTATATCGTTTTCCGAGTCGCGCAATGCCGACATCGCCATCCAGCTCGCCTGAGCAGGTAGAGCGGGATGTTTCGCTTTGATCGCGGGCCAGTCGGCGTTCATCAGATCGCTGTCAGGCGAGACCTTGAGCTGACCGATAAAGCCAGTGCCGCCGCTGTAGAGTGCTTTGGCAAAGGAACGCCATTCATCGGGTTTGCGCTGGATGACGTGCCGCAGGAAAGCCGCTTCGCCGCACAGCCCGAGCGCTCCCTGATCGAGCGAATCCGGCGCCAAGGCAAACGCCTCGATCTCGGACAGGACGGTGGCCTTGGTGAGATGTTTCCATGGCGAAGCCTTACCGCCGCCCGCACTTGTCTGTGTCGAGCCAAGTGCCGCCGCGATGCTCTCGAATACCGTCGATGTCCCGTCGGGATGGGTTTGCGAAACATTGACAGGGCGACCTTCTTCGACCGCCTTGGCCGCCGCCTTGCCGATCTCGCTGTCCTTGGCGGTGTTGTCGGGCTCGTCGGCCGTCGTCTTACCGTTGATCTTGGCCCGGATAGACTCCTCGGTAAGCTTCTTGGCGGTGCCTTCGTCGAGCAGATTGTCGGCTTGGGCCTTCTTGATCGTGTCGATGGTGCCGTCGGTGCCGCGCTGTGCTGATGCAAGCGTAGCGAGCTCTGCCGCCTTGTCGGCGAAATGTTTGGCGCTTTCCTGGTTCGACAGCATGGCCTGCAGCGAATTCTTTTGTGTTTCGCTAAGGCCGGTGATGTCGGGGAACAGTCCCGACTTGCCGAGCAGGGCCATCGTGGCTTCGAGCGTTGCGCCAGGATTGGGTGCAGCAGGCGCATTCTGCATGGCAATGATCGGTGCCGGGAATGGCGTAGGGTTGAGTGCGCCCGGGTCGCTACGCTGCGGCGGGTTGGTGCCGATCGGGTTGATTGCTGTCGGCTCATCGGGATTGGGCGATTCTTCCCAGCGCCAGAAGCGGCTGTCGTCCTTTTTCTCGCAACTGTTGCACGCACCCATCACTGCCTCGGCAAACACGCCGCGGGTCGGCACGCTGATACGATAGGGAGGAATCGGTGTTGTCGGCTCATAATGACCGAGCAGATCGACAGGTTTCATCAGCGGCTTGCCGTCCGCTCCGAACACCGGATTGCCCTGATCGTCGCGTTCGGGCTCGGGCTGGTAGCTCGGGTCGAGCTTGTATCCTGGTGCCACCGGCATGATCAGCGAATTGCCGGCGATACCGATAACGCGATTCTCGACCACTGAAGCGACGCTCTTGCCGCCCGAATGCGGCGCGATGAACCCATCGAGCAGCATGAAGCGGCGCTGCGGGTCCATCCGTTGCCAGATCGAGCGGTGATAATATTCGAGACTGCCGTTGAGGTGGACCAGCAGTCGACGAACCAGTTCCTCGTCTTCCTTTTTCGGATTGCGCATCTCGTCGCTGCTCAGCGGCGTGAACAGGACGACATTGTCCGACGGGATCAGATTGCCGCCGCCGAAATCGATCGTGGCGCTCTTGAGGTCGTTATTGACCGCATCGTTGCGGATCAGCGTTCCGTCGTAATGCTGGGTGCGGTAGCGCAGCATGGCACGCCGTACGACCACTCGCGAGCGGGCGGCTTGAGTCAGGTCGTGCGTCGAGAAAATGACGAACTTGGCGATCTGTTCACGGGTGACAGGCAGCTCCGCCATGTTGGGGCGGATCGAGACATATTGCGGCACCGACCGCGCATAACGGCTGACCAATGTCGCATCGAGGTCGAGATCATGCCGGTTTCCGTCCCGGTCGATTGCGGCAAACTTGAGCCCGGCCACGAAACGCTGGGCGATTTCCGGGGCGATCTCTTCCTGAAAGATTTTGTCGCGTTCGGCCCGCACACGCTTCTCGAGTTTGGAGCGCAACTCGTTGATGCCATAGGGCAAGAACATCAGGAAGATGTTCCAGCGCTGCGCATCGAGCAGCTTGTCGACTTCCTCCTCATCGCCCTCCTTGTCTTCGGGGCGGTTGAGCTCGAGTTCGATGTAGAGATCGCCGGACAAATCCAGCACCTTTTCCGCTGCGAACGTGGTGGCCGGCTGCTGCTGGGCGCCCGGCGGAGCCAGGCGCCGCTCGATCGCGCTGAATGCTTCCGCCAGCGGTTTCTTGCGGTAGGATATGCCCCCGGTCGCGAGCCGGTGGACGCTGCGGCTTCCGGGATCGCGCAGGGTGGCGCGCAGAATGTCCATCCAGCGGATCACCTTTTCCTCGGTAAAGGGCGACATCAACAGCGGCACGAACAGGCATTCCTGCACGTGGCTCAGCTTTTGCTCGATCACATAATGGCGCAGCACCTCGAAATATTGGATGGTGATGGCGTGACAGTGGTTGTGATTGGCCACTACCTCGGTCTCGACGCGAAACTGCTCGGCCTGTCTTGCCGTCTGAACAACCGTGGCGCGCTGGTTGCGCACGCTGGAGGCACCTTGCTGGATATTGTCACGCAGCTGGCTGAGCCCGGTCGCCGAAGTATTCCTGCTGCTGTCCTGCCAGGCGCTGGCGCTGGAACTGCCCGACGATGCCGAATAGCCGCCGGCCACGCCGAGAAAGACAGGACCAAGCAACGCGCCGACCCCGGCACCGATCCCGCCGGCCTCGCCCGAGGTCTTGGACCGGCTGCCGCCGCGCATCTGCTCGCTGACCGATCCCTGCGTTATGTCGAGGATGTCGCGGTTGTGGGAGAGATAGGCATCGAGCGATTCATCGGCATGGCTTGCCTCATCGCGCCGACCGAATTCGGTGCGATCCCAGTCGAAAACGACGATCTGCTTTTTCTGTCCGGGCGCGAGCGGCAGGCTGTACAGGAGATCGCCGAGCGAATAGCCGTCCGCCTTCCACACCTGTTTGAAATAAAGGATATGGCCATGGGCGATGGTTGTCGCTTGGTAGAATGTCGGTTCTGAGTCCCAGTCGACAGCATTGCTGGCGTTGAGCTGGCCACGGCCATTGAACATCTGGAACAGGCTGGGATCGATCTGCACGGCTTCGGCGAAATTCCACTTGAATGCCGACAAAGCCGAAAAGCTCGTCTCTCGCACCATCGTCATCGGCAAGCCAGATATCGATCCGCTGCCGGATCGGTTTGTCGCTTCATCGCCAATGATCAGTTCTGCCGCACGCTTATGCCAGAGTTGGTCGCGCTGCTCGATATTCGACAGGGTGGTGCCCTTTACCAAAGGCTCCGATGTCCGGACTGCCATCGAATAGGTGAATTCCTCGAGCGTGCGGTTGGGAATAGTAAAATTGGTGCAGCTGCCGCCAATGTCCTGAGAATAGGCACCATTGGCGGCAACCAGTTCGTCCTGATCCGGAAGGCGCGGGGCGCCGACGCCGCAATGGCAATCATCCTCCTCTGTGGCGGCGTCCGTGCTGTCGACCACCAGATAGACGAAGGGTGGCAGCCGACCGCCGGTATCCGCCGCGCCGCCTTCGAGCGCGACGGTGACGGCGGTTTCCGGGCGGCTGTTGGCGGTCCCGCTGACCGTCGCGATGACGCCGCCGAACATCTGCTTGGGACGCTCGGCGGAAAAGCCGCCGAGCGAGTCGGTTTGCGTCACCAAAAAAACCGAAGGCTGCTCGCCGTCGGCGATCACCCAGAAGGCGACCTGGCGGTTGCGAACAGCCGCACCGTCGAACTGAATGACTTTGCCCTTCAATTTCTCGGGGCGCGCGGCATCGGCGCGAGGGTCGGTGGTCAGTGTCGGGACATTGGCGGCTGGGATGGTGACTACAGCTTCCTTCGGCAGATTGGCAAAGGCCACCGACGCGGTGCCGGCGATGCGACCGTCGGGATAGCGGGCCGTCAGCTTGACCGGTGCCTCGGCAAGCTTTTCCCTGTCAGGCAAAGCCAGAATAAAAGCGTTGCCGTCGGCGAGCTCTGCGGCCGCAGAGCCCTCCCCTACATCATCGCTGCGCGTGAAAGCGGCATCGACACGATAGCCATCGAAGCCGGTTGTGACCCCAGGCTGACCTTCGATCTCGATCTTGCCGTGCAGTTGGACCGGGGTCCCCCGCGGCCGAGGCTCAGGATCAGGCCCTGGGTCGGGGACCGGGCGCGGCGCCGGCTCCTCCGCGGCCGTCACGTTGATTTCGACTGGTGTCTGCGCGCGCAGCAGAGGAATAAGCTCGTCGCGTTCCAGCCGGGCAATGCCGCGCTCAGCACCTTTGCCGTCGCGAACGGTAAACACCGTCAGCATGCTCGGTGCGCGCGCGCCGATCGCTTGCTCGGGGAAATCGAAGGTCAGAAGCCCGCCGGAGGTGGCAGCTGCCTCGAACGAAAGTCGGGCCAATTTAAGCCCGAGCTCATCATCACCAGTTCGGGCGAAACTCATCGTGGCGGTGAAGCCATCGAAACGCATGCGTTGTCCGTCGATACCGACGAGTTTGCCCTTGAGTTCCATAGTCCTTGTCCTTCTGAGCCGACTGAGGCCGGTGCGCTGAGATCTGGTGCGATCCGAAGGAAAGGATGGTCAGGTGCCGCCGCTTGAGTATCGACGTATCGTGACAGCCTATGCGCCCTCTAAGGCGACTCGTTGAGGCCACTGTCTAGACGAACGGCCAGGCAACTTGCGTGACACCCATCACGACGCAGATCGCGAGCAAACATGATTACCGAAAGGTTGCCGGATCGCATCGGTGCAGAATCAAGGTCGCCTGCTGGTCCGGCCACTTTGCGCAAAAAAACCGAATGGTCGGCCGGGGACAGTCGTGGAACAAGCTGCACATTCGCTGCTCTGGATCGCGCGCAAATGCCGCCGCTATTGACAGTGGCGTGTTCGCCTTCATTCTGTGCGGCGGGGAGAGCGTGCCATGGGCAAGCCAGCATCTCGAGCATCCAGACGGCAGTTGATCTTTCTGTTTCTTGCCTGTTTGATCGCACCCGTGACCTTGGCGAGTCTTGCCATTGCCCAGACTGCCGGTCCGGATACGGTGCGTGTCTGCTTTGACTTGAATGGCGAGATTGCGTGCGACGAAGTCGACGGGATCGATGGCGGTGCCGGCGGCGTGAAACAGCCGGGGGCGCTGGCGGAACTGGACCCGGCGATCAGCGCGTCCGATCCGGCAACGGCCGAGACCGGGCAGGTGGCGATTGTCCCCCGCAGCGTGCTGGTCAATCCGATCAGCGGCAATGCCCCGTCGGGCGGCAGCAGTGGCGGTGTTGGCGGGGATCGGGTGACCCCGGGTGAAGCGCGGTGGCAGGCGCAAATCTACCAGCCATGGTCGATGGCTTATTTCCGTTCCCGTGGCGTCAATCCTGCCGGCCGTCCGCTATGGCAGCTCCAGCATATCTGCGGTGGCGTGTTGATTGCACGCGATTGGCTGCTGACGGCAGCGCATTGCCTGACCAATGCCGATGGCGCGCGCCGCCCCGGCTATCGGGTCAGGCTCGGCGTGGTCGATTTCGCGCGTGAAGGCGGCTGGACTTACATGATCGACCGCGTCGTGCGCTATCCACTCTATCGCGATCCCGTGGAAGGTGGGCCGCCGCGGACCCTCTACGACATAGCGCTGGTCCATTTCGTAGCGGATGGCGAAACCCGGCCCGATCCGTGGCCCGCGGATATGGTGCAGCCCATCCCCCTCGACACCCGCCCGGCGCCGATCAATGGCGATCCGGTCTATGCCACCGGCTGGGGACTGATGGCCGGCCGGACGCCGACGTCGGTGATGATGAAGGTACTGCTTGAGGTGGTCGGCAGCCAGGACTGCGCAACATTGTGGGGTGCCGTGCGCAACAATAGCGTGGTCTGTGCTGGTGGAGCCGGGCGGCAGACGTGCCAAGGTGATAGCGGTGGGCCCTTGGTCAACCGCATCGGGCCGCCACGGCTTATCGGCATCGTCAGCTATAATCTGTTCGAATGCCGTGGCCTTGCCAGTCGTCCAGGCGTTTACACCCGCGTCGCCGACCCGGTCTATGCCAACTGGATCAGGCAGACCGTCCGTTCACGGACCCGCCGATGACGTGGACCGGCGGCCAATGACCCGGGCCAGGGGCAGTCTATTGCTGTGCCTGCTGGGCAGCGCGCTGCTCTCGCCCGCGTCGGCACAGGTCATCGCTATCGATGGCGGGCTGGGGCAGGACTGCGGTGACAGTGATGCGGCGTGCAACCCGACTGTCGACGGCATCGTCATCGACAAGGCGATCAAGCGGCCGGCCGGTCTGCCGACGGTCGGCATCGCGCCCGCCGAAACGCCCGATGCGGAAGCGTCCGATGGCAATGCATCAATTGATCCACGCTTCCTGAGGATTGACGCCCGGCAGGCGCCTCGACCGCCCGTCGACACGGCTATGCCCGGTGCAGTTGGCGCACCCGCAGACCAGGCCGATGCGGCGGGCTCAGCGGCGGCATCCGCCGATCTCGGCCCGCCGGTACCCGGGCTGATGTCGCGCCGCTCAACGGGTGGTCGCCGGGCGTTGGCCGGGGAAGCCCGCTGGCAGGCGCAGATCTATCAGCCATGGTCGATGCAGCGCTTTGCCGCTGCCGGCATGGCCGATGGCCGGCCACTATGGCAATTGCAGCATATCTGTGGCGGCGTGCTGATTGCCCGCGACTGGCTGCTGACCGCAGCCCATTGCCTCGACAATGCCGACGGTGAGCGCCGCCCGGGCTATCGTGTCCGCCTGGGCGCGATCGATTTTTCACGCGAGGATGGCTGGACCTATGTCATCGACCGGGTCGTGCGTTATCCGGCGTACCGTGACCCGGCCCCCGGTGCGCCGCCGCGGACCCGCTATGATATTGCGCTGGTTCATTTCTCTCGCGACGCGGCCACGCGCGATGATGATCCTCCGCCCGATCTGGTCCGTCCGATCGCGCTCGACACCCGCCCGCATCCTGCCGATGGCGAGATCGTGCAATCCAGCGGCTGGGGGGTGATGGCGGGGCAACGGCCGACGGCGGTGATGATGCTGGTCAAGATGGATGTCGTTGCGGAGGAGCGCTGCGCCCGGCTGTGGGGCATGGCCCGCAATCCCAGCGTCGTCTGCGCTGGCCGCGAAAATGTCCAGACCTGTCAGGGTGACAGCGGCGGCCCGCTGGTCAATGTCCGCGGTGCTCCGCGGCTGATCGGCATCGTCAGCTTCAACCTGTCCGAATGCGTCGGCGATGCAGACCGGCCTGGCGTCTACACGCGCGTCGCAACGGCCGAATATTACAACTGGATCATAAAGATTACCGGGCTACCCCGTCCCGCGGCACAGTGACTGGCCAAGCGCCAGGTGCCTGACCGCGCAACCGGACAGCCCGGCGCGTCATCAGATCTTGTTGCCGCCGCCCGATTCGCCAGCGTCGGCCGGTGCCGTGTCCGCATCGGCGGGCGCTGCCGCACCATCGGTTGCTGCACCTTCGGCGGGCGCGGCTTCGGCTGGTGCCGCATCGGTCGGGGCTGCTTCAGTCGGTGCGGCTTCAGTCGCCGTTTCTTCAGCAGGCGCAGCTTCATTCTGCCCGCATCCGGCCAGTGCCATGCAGCCGATTGCCGCAGTCAATATCATCACTTTGCGCATGGTAATTTCCCCCAAGACGTTACGGCCTGGAGACTAACTGAAGCCCAGCGCCGATAGCAACCGAATAAAATCGGGCCGCTGCCGCAGCGGATCGAGCAACGGGTCAATCCTAAGGAAGATCAGTCCCGAATCGACGGCGCGATGGGCCAGCAGCAAAAGCCGCATTGCCTCGTCCGCCTCGTCCCATTGCGCAGCGATCTGTGCCTGCTGGTACAAGGTGAGCTGCCCGATGCCGAGCCCGTCGATCACCCGTGCCCGCGCCTGTTGCGCGGCGGCGGTCCCGCCCAGCCGGTGTTCGACGATGGCGAGCCCGGTTTCCCGGTACAAAGGGTTGCTCTCCTTGGCGAAAGCGTCACGTGCGCCGGCCATGTCCCCCAGCATATATCTGGCGGACGCCAAGCTGGCGTTGCTGTTGCCCAGCTCCGGGTTCTGCGCCAGCGCCGCCTCTATCGGCACGATGGCCTGACGATAACGGCGCGCGGCATAATGGACAAAGCCCAGCGCCAACTGGGTCAGCGGGTTCAGCGGGTCGAGCTCCACCGCGCGCGAGGCGCCGGCCAGCGCCTCGGCAGTGCGGCCGGTGTTGGCGCAATAGAGCGCGAAGCGGCCGATCACGCTCGCATCGCCACCGCCCAGTGCATAGGATCGGTCATAGGGTATCCGCGCCCGCGCCACTTCTAACCGTCCCTGGAACAGCACCGCGCCAAGCGTCGATTGCGCATCGGCGAAGTCGGGGGCGATGGTGACGGCGCGTTCGGCGGACCGCACCGCCATATCGGAATAGGCCTTGGCCTCCTCCTGACTGCCATATTGATTGGCGATGACCGTCAGCGATCGTGCCCGGGCGGCATGCGCCGCTGCAAATCCGGGGTCGAGCGTGATCGCGGCGTCGAACCGGTCGAGTGCAGCGCGTTCGCCGGCTTCGTCGACCGCGTTGGCGTAAAGGTCCCGACCGCGCAGATAGGCGTCATAGGCTGCGACGTTGGCGGTGCCGCCCACTGTCACGGCTGACGCTGCGGTGTCGGAGACGATGACGCTGGTCAGTGCAGCGGTCACCGCAGCGGCGATTTCGCTTTGCACTTCCAGAACATCACCCATCGGGCGTTCGAAGCTCTTGGTCCATGTGACGAGACCGGTCGAGCCGTCGATCAGCTCTGCGGCGATGCGCACCATCGTCTCACTGATGCGCACATTGCCATCGAGCAGAAAGGCAACGCCCAGCCTGGATGCCATCCGACGTGCGTCGGTATCGCTCTCTCGTGCGGCTGCCGATGACGCCTGTGCCGCGACCTTGAGAGCCGCGTTTCGCGACAGTTCGGCGCGCAACTCGGCCGACAGCCCTTCGGCGAAGTAATTGCGGTCATCGCCGCCCAGATTTTCGAACGGCAGCACAGCGACGCTGTTGGTTGTCGGACCAGCCTGGCCGATCAGACCGCTTTGCCACAGGCCGAAGGTGGTGGCGGCGACCAGCGTCGTTGCGCCACCCACCATGATGGCACGGCGGCTGATCAGCGGCGCGGTGGCGGTTGACGCAGGGCTGGCTGGGTCCTGGCCGCACAGGCGCGACACCGCGTCTATCATGCGGGCGCATTCGGGGGCCGTGCTGCGGCCGCGCCAGCTGCTGAAATCGATCGTCTGGAACTGCCGGAACCCCAGCGGCGGTTCGGTCCCGTCCAGCGATAGCGGCACCATGCAGTTGCGATCCCGACCGCGTGTCGCCTCGTCACGCACCCAGTGCGAATTTACCGATCTGGCCGACCATAGCACGACCACGGCACGCGCATTTTCCAGCGCCGCTTCGGTGGCCGGCAGAAACCGCTCCCCGCCGCCGATCATGCTGTCCCACCAGACGGTAAAGCCTGCCGCCTTCAGTGCGCTGACGATCGGCAGCGCCCGCTTCTGGTCGTCGCGCGTATAGCTGACAAAGACCGCGCAATGCGGTCCGTCGGTGGCCGGGCCGGGTGCGGCGGCCGGGTCGCTCATACCGGTACCGTGATGTGCTTGCCGGCAAACACCGCCTGCCAGCTTTCGATCTCGGCAACGACGACATCGTCGGCGGCGTGGGCCAGGTCTGCGACCCGTGCGTAGGTCAGCCCATCATCGGCGGATGTGGCCAGCACGGCAATGCGGCGGTGGATGGCGTCGAGCTTGTCCGACGCCACCTTTGAAATTGCAGCAAATCGCTCGAAGTCGCCAAAAAAGCGAATGCCGGCGATGGCCGCGCCAAAGGTCGGCAGGACCACGCCCAGCACCGTGAACAGCTTGGATGAATGATTGACCAGTTCGGGATCGATCATGCGCAGCTGCGCGCTCGCGACCAGCAGCAAATAGACCGACACCGAAAGGACTGCGAGCTGGAACAGCCGGAGCGAGAACCGGTCAAGATTATGGTGCACCGCAGCCAGCCGTTCGGCCTTGGCAGCATGATAATCGCGCTGCCGTTCGACATGCTGACCCAGCAGGCCGGTCAGCGCGCTGCGTAGATAGGCCGGGGTCACCGCGACAGATGGCAGGCCAACGCTGCGCAGCGCACGGCGTGCATAATGTTCCGGCCAAGATGTCGCCGAGCCCGCGCTCCATCGCCCCGGCGGCCTCGCCACTCCGATTGCCAGCATGATGGGGGCGTGTCTGAGATACTCGGCGACACGGCGGGTTTCAAACCATCGGTCATGCCATTGCCGTTTCTGCCCGATGGCGGTGATGCCCAGAATGAGCAGCAGCAACGCCAGTTCGAATAGGGCGAACGCCCATTTATGCTCGGGTGCGACCAGCGGCAGATAGGCAATCCCCCCCGAAATCGCGAGCGCCGACAGCAGGAAGTTGACGGTCATGCCGCTACGGTAACAATCGGACAGATACGCCGATATTCCGTCCGCCCAAGCAAAACGCTGCACGATCCGGGCATCGATCCGCGCTGCGAAATCGGCCGACAGACTGTCAAGCGTCGCAATGGTGTTCAACAGCGGGGCCGCGCTGCCGGCCGCAATAGTCTCCGGTGTCTCATAGGTCTGGGTCAGCGATGCAAAGCGCGCTGCCCATGTGCGCGATCCGAACAGCGTCTCCACCCGGCGATAACTGTGCCACATGGGGCGGCTTTGCTTGTGCCAGCGCTCGCTTTCCAGCGCCCGGACGCCGGCAGCACTGCTGTGGCGGGCCGTCGCGGCATCGCTATCCGCCTCCAGCGCGGTGCGGACGATGGCGCGCAGTTGTGCCTGCCGGGATCCGGCATCCTGCGCGGCTGGACTGGCGATGGCTTCAGGGGTGGTCAGGATGATCCATGCATCGGGCCTGGCCGGGTCGATCCAGAGCACCGGCATGCCGCATTCGAGCGCGCGAACGACCGTATCGCCGGTCCCGCCGGGCAGGGCGGTGGCAACGCCATCCCACACCGCGATCATCAGATCCGATTGTTCGATCAGGATACGCCCTGCAACCGCCACCCTTGCTGCCGATTCTGCCCTAAAAATTTGGGTCTTGGCGGCATCGCCGGGGGCGGCGAGGGCGTCGAGAAACAGCTGCCGGATGCGCACATCCTGTTCGGCCAGTTCGAACAGGTCGGCCGCAGCAGCCAGCGACTGGATGGCCGCCAGATTGAGCGCGGTTTGCGGATGGCGGGCCGGTCCACCAGCGCAGATAGAACGAGCATCGTCCAGATTGGTCGGATGGCTGTTGATCGCCGCATTCAATGCCTGACCGAATGGCAGCGGGCACTGCAGCCTGTATCCCCGCGCCAGGGCGATCCGTGCCGTCAACTGGTCGGTGCCGTCCGCCAACAACGTCGCAAGGCGCACAGCGGGCTGGCCCGTATCGCCGGAACAGGAGGGCAATTCGCCGATGCTGCTGTCTATGCTGTCCATTATGGCCGACAGGGCGGCTTCGATCCGGTCGGCGCCTTCAGCGTAACAGCCGTGGCTCTGGCGGTGGCCGGTGACCGAGATGGCAAATTGCGGGCGCGGCGCAGGGGGCGCAGCGACACGGATGTCGGTCATCGTAACGCCCTGTCCTGCGGTGTGACATTGCCGATCACCAGACGCCTCCCCTTCGCGGCATAGGAAACGCAATTGCAGTGCAAGTCAAAGGGCTTTTGCGGCGGAGCAGCAGGGCGATTATTTTGGCGTTGCTGCCACAAATGGAAGCGATTACGGACGACGCTGGATTAACGCCGTATGCCGCTGTCCACGCTAGTGCGTCACTTGCCGTGGCGGCCCCCCTCTTCCTCCCTTCATCGATGGTGAGCCATGCCTTCCGGATTAGCCGCGCTACTCGACGATATCGCCGCCATCACCAAGATGGCCGCCGCGTCGGTCGATGACATCGGCGCTGCCGCGGCCAAGGCGGGGAGCAAGGCCGCCGGGGTGGTGGTGGACGATGCGGCGGTCACGCCGCGCTATGTCACCGGCTTTACCCCGGCGCGCGAACTGCCGATCATCTGGGCGATCGCCAAGGGATCGCTCAGGAACAAGCTCCTGATCCTGCTGCCCGCGGCGATGCTGCTCAGCGCCTTCCTGCCCTGGGCGATCACCCCGCTGCTGATGCTGGGCGGCGCCTTCCTCTGTTTCGAAGGCGCGGAAAAGGTGATCGAGGCATTCGGCGGCGCCAAGCATGGCGAGACGGTAGAGGATGTCATCACCGATCCCGAAACGTTCGAGAAGGAACGCGTGGCGGGCGCGGTGCGCACCGATTTCATCCTGTCGGCAGAGATCATGGCGATCGCGCTCGATACGGTGAAGGACAGCGGCATCGTCCAGCAGGGCGTGACACTGGCGGTGGTCGCTGTCGGCATCACCGTGCTGGTCTATGGCGCGGTCGGCCTGATCGTGAAGATGGACGATATCGGCCTCCACCTCGCCGAGCGCGCCGACAAGGCGTCGCAGGCATTCGGGCGCGGGCTGCTGATTGCCATGCCCAAGGTGATGGCGGGCCTGTCCGTCATCGGCATCGCCGCAATGCTGTGGGTCGGCGGGCAGATCGTGCTGCACGGTGCCGGGCTGATGGGCCTGCATGGGCCGGAAGAGCTGGTCCACGGCATCGGCCATGGTGCCGGCGCGCTGGTGCCCGCGGCTGCGGGTGCGGTCACCTGGGTCGTGCAGGCCGCTCTGTCCGGCGTGTTCGGCCTCATCCTCGGCGGGATCATCGCCGCCATCGTCCACCAGGTGCAAAAAGCACGCGGCAAGGCGCACTGAGCCAAGCACGATAGATGCGGCTCCCCTGCAAAGGCAGGGGCACGTGATTTTCCAGCTGAAACTTCGCTTTCGTTATGCTGGCTGCGCCATTAGCTTCCCGTCGCATGACCGACTGGACCCCCGAAATCGAAGACCTGGCCCGCCGCCGCGCCATGGCGGAGCAGATGGGCGGCGCGGAAAAGGTCGCGCGCCAGCACAGCCGCGGCAAGATGGATGCGCGCGCGCGGATCGCGGCGCTGGTCGATGCCGGCTCGTTCCGCGAAATCGGCAAGATTGCCGGGCGCGGCCGCTATGATGCCGACGGCAATCTGGTCGACCTTGCCGCCTCCAACTTCATCTTCGGACGCGCCGACATCGATGGCCGCCCGGTGGTCGCCTCCGCCGACGATTTCACCGTGCGGGGCGGCGCGGCGGATGCGGCGCTGCACCGCAAGTTCGTGCAGTGCGAGGCGATGGCGCATGAATATCGCCTGCCGCTGATCCGCATGATCGACGGCACCGGCGGCGGCGGCTCGGTAAAGACGCTCGAGGAGACGGGTTATACCTATATCCCGATGGTGCCGGGCTGGGGGGAGATTATCGCCAATCTCGAGACCGTGCCCGTCGTCGCACTGGCGCTCGGCCCCACCGCCGGTCTGGGCGCGGCGCGCACCGTTGCCAGCCATTACAGCCTGATGGTGCGTGGCCTCTCGCAATTGTTCGCCGCCGGCCCCGCCGTCGCCGCGGCGATCGGCGACACGCTCGACCGCGAAGAGCTGGGCGGGGTGGAGGTGCACACCCGCAACGGCGTGGTCGATGACGAGGTGGCATCGGAGGTGGAGGCCTTTGCCGCCGCCCGCCGCTTCCTCTCCTATCTGCCGTCGTCGATCCACAGCCTTGCCGCGCGCACCGCGCCCACCGACCGGGTCGAGCGGCGCGATCCGGCGCTGCTCTCCATCGTGCCGCGCGACGGGCGGCAGGTCTATTCGATGCGCAAGCTGCTCGGCCATGTCGTCGACAAGGGCAGCCTGTTCGAAATGGGCCGCCGCTGGGGCCGCGCGGCGATCACCGCCTTTGCCCGGCTGGATGGCTGGCCGGTGGCGGTGCTGGCCAGCGACCCGAGCTATCTCGGCGGTTCATGGGATGCCAAGACCAGCGAGAAAGCGGAACGTTTCGTCAAGCTGGCCGACCAGTTCCGCCTGCCCATCGTCCATCTGGTCGACAATCCCGGCTTCATGATCGGCGGCGAGGCGGAGCGCACCGGCACCATCCGCTATGGCGTGCAGGCGATGAACGCCATCTACCGCGCCCGCGTCCCCCTCGCCAGCGTCGTCATTCGCCGGGCCTATGGCATCGCCGGCAGCGCGATGAGCAACGCCGAACGCTTCCAGTACCGCTTCGCCTGGCCCAGCGGCGACTGGGGCAGCCTGCCGATCGAAGGCGGGGTCGAGGTTGCGTACAAGAGCGAGCTGGAGGCAGCGGCGGACCCCGCCGCGCATCTGGAGGCGATCCGCGAGCGCCTCAACAGGGTGCGATCACCGTTCCGCACGGCGGAGCGGTTCGGGGTGGAGGACATCATCGACCCGAGGGATACGCGGCCGTTGCTGTGCGAGTTTGCGGCGCTGGCGTGGGCGAAGTTGGGGGGGATGAGTGGGTCAATGGTTAAAAAGGAACAGAAGTTCATGTCCGATGATGCGTAGCGCGGGCTGATTGCGACATTATATATCGTTTTATGAACATATAAAGTCTCGGGTCGGGCATTGGGCGACCGGCAGCGGAGTGGACCGGAGAATGTGATGAAGCCTCAACTTCAATTTCGTATTGTGTTCCTAGAAATGTTGTAACTTCACTGTAACATTGTCGTATTATTTTTATTAATAGGTAGATGAGCTCCGCCGAAGGTTGGCTTTGATATCTAAATAAATTCAAAGACTTAGGCTTTACTTTGATGCGAATCGAGGGGCATGCAATGCGAAATTGGCTCACACCGGCGCTAGTTGCGACTGCCTTGCTGTCACTCCATACTGAATCTGGAAATGCCCAGACTCGCTCTGATAGCGGTTCAACCGGTTCGAGCAGTGTTCTCGGCGGCTCAAGGGCAGCTCCCAGCGGCTCTACAACTCAGACCACAGTCCTTCAGACCGACATCCTACCTGCAGATTTCCGCGGGGAAGTCACCTATCGCGGTACTTATTCTGGCAGCGTGAGAACGCGCGCTGATCGCATGCGGAATATCAGCATTGGCGAGGCGCTACGTTCCGTTACTTCGAGTCGGACGCTTCCCTTGAGTGGAGAGTATGAGATCACGATCCGGTATGACGGTGCCAATATTTCTGGGTCATTCGTGACACGCAGTGCCACCGGGCCGAACGGCGCTTCAATCGATCCGAGAGGCACAATCGTCGGCACCCGCAACGGCTCAACCTGCACATTCTCGGTCGGCGGAGCAACCGGAGGCGCTCCAGGCGTAGCCTATTGCGGGCGTGGTCGCTGGGAATGGATCGATGACGACGTGTTCAACCCGCAAGGACACCGAGTAGCTATCCGTGTATCCACTGTGCAGACGCGATTTGTCGATTTTGCAGAGCAGGACAGGGCGAGGGCATTGAATGCCGAAAGATCGCGCATTGCTGCTGCAGAGGCAGCTGCGCGCTATGCAGCATTACCAGATGCTGGGCCTGCGCTCACAAGAAGATTTGATGAATTGGTCCAGATTGATTCACGGGGCTGGGCCTTCAACCGCTATTCTGCAGGTAGTATGCGCAATGTGAAGATTATCGCTGGGCGAGCGGGATCGGGCACTTATGTGATGCGCGGCGAGTACACTTTTAATGGAACCCAGACCGGTTGGGTTGTCGCCGAAATGAACGGTCGAAATCTGAGTTGCATCCGATTCTGGGATTCGGTGGTCGGCTGTCGTGGCCTGCGAACTCCGGAGCAAGGGCAGGCTATGCGGAGTGCGCTGGCTGATCTGCTTAGGCCAAGTGAGGGGTCATCAGCACTGCGATCTGGCGAAGGATGCGATGAAAATTGTCAGATGGAACAATGGTACCAAAGTCAAGCAGACTGGGAGAGGCGGAGACCTCAGCCATAAATAGGATTGCTTGTTTAATCTAAATGGATATGTCGAATGATCTATTTTAGACTCGTCATTATTTCTATCCTTGCACTGGCAATCTCTTCATGCTCAAGCGCAGATAGTATCAAGACGTTACCACAATCTGTGGCTGATGCGTCAGAGCTTTGTTATTTTGCTTATAGTAGGAGTATTGCGGTCGGTGAAGAATTCGAAGATATTACGGACAGTCAAATATTAGTATCGGTATTTTTTTCTATGCAAACAGTTATAGAAAGAAATGGTGAGTCGGTGCCTGACTTGGAGCGGTACGCCGAGCACTCAAATGACGAAAAAATTGCTGACAAATATGCATCTTTAAATTTGACCGGACTTGTGGATGCGTGCGCTAACCGTTTTCCAATAGCGTTCGATCAACGTCCCGCGAATCTTCCGGACAACGAATTTGAACGAGATGCATTGTGCTATTACAGCACTGAGTGGGCAATTGGTGTGATTGATGGAGCTGCAGTGCGAAAGACAGAGCTATCTGAGAAGGTTGAGCAGGTTTATGATAACATTAGGAGAGATAGCGCAAGGTTACGCGAAATTGCGTCACACTTTGGGCTTGTTACTCCCGCCGATGGCGATAGATTGAGAGAAGAGTCGCTGGCTAGATCGATTGAAATTGGTAACTTGATATCAATTGTTAAATCATGTGCAAATCGTTAATTTATTGATTGATAATTTTGAATTTGGTAATAAGCTTCTAATAAATCACTCAAGCGCCGCGCGAAATTCGACGCCGCTGTAAATTCTAACGACATCTTTCTTAACCCACTCGTAACACCTCCAGCGCAAATCCCACAAAGACCATATAAACGGCGTGCACCCAACAACACCCTCCCCCCCCTACACCACCATCCTCGCACTCCAGCAATACTTCCGTCAGCAATTTCCACTATCGGCTTGCAGTCGCCGGCAACCATCACCATGCCATGGCAGACCAACCGGCACGAGAGGGGCGATCAATGCTGACCATTTGGAGCAAGGCGCGCGAACTGGCTGAGATGGCGCCGCCCGAGCGCAATCGCTGGGTGGATTTCCTGCGCGCGGTCTCGATCCTCGCGGTGGTGTTCGGCCATTGGCTGATGGCCGGGCTCTATGTCGATCTCGCCGGCACGCTGCAGCGCGGGGACTTGCTCAGCGTCTCGTCCTGGGCGCACTGGCTGACCTGGGTGTTCCAGGTGATGCCGGTGTTCTTCCTGGTCGGGGGCTATTCCAACGGGGTCAGTTGGGACGCGACGCTGCGCAAGGCGGAGCTGGGGCAGGCGGGCAACTATCGCGGCTGGCTGGCCAGCCGGGTGCAGCGGCTGATCACCCCGACCTTTCCGGTGCTGCTGTTGTGGGCGGCGCTCGCGGTGATCATGACGCAGGTCGGCCTGCCGCGCGCGCAGATCCGCATGGCGACCGAGGCGGCGCTGATCCCCGTCTGGTTCCTGTCGGTGTACCTGCTGGTGACGGCCTTCACACCGCTCGCCTACCGCGCGTGGCAACGCTTCGGCTGGCTCAGCTTTGCCGTCTATGTGCCGCTGGCGATGCTGACCGACTGGCTGACCTTCACCGTCCATGTCCCCTATGTGAACTTCACCAACTTTCTGTGGGTGTTCCTCGCGATCCATCAGCTCGGCTTTGCGTGGCGCGACGGGCGGTTTGCCAATCGCCTGTTCGCGGGGGCGTGGTTTGCCGTGTCGCTGGCGATCCTCGTCTCGATCACCGTCTACGGCTTCTATCCGGTGTCGATGGTCTCCGCTCCCGGCGGCTTTTCCAACTCCCTCCCGCCGACGCTGGCGTTGTTTGCGCTGGGCATGGCGCAGGTGGGGCTGGTGCTCGCGCTCGAACCGCTGGGACGCAAGATGCTGGGCAATCTCAGGCTATGGACAGCGACCGTGCTGATGAACGGCATGATCATGACCGTCTATCTGTGGCACCTGACCGCCTTCGTGCTGGTGATGACCATCGTCTGGCTGGGGCTGGGCGGCATCGGGCTTGATTCGGTGCCGGGCAGCGGCGCATGGTGGGCGACGCGGCCGCTGTGGCTGGCGGTCTACATCGTCGCGTTGCTGCCGATGATCGCCATCTTCGCGCGGCACGAGCGCAGCTTCGGCCCCATCCGTGGCGGCCGCACTGTCCCGAAACTGCGCGCAGCGCTGGGCGTGCTGGCGATCTGCATCGGCCTCGGCGCCACTGCGGGGGTGACGATCGCCAGTCCGGAAGGCCTCTCCGGGGTCCGCTGGTGGGTGATCGCCCTGCCGCTGGTCGGCGCGGCGCTGCTCGGCTTCGGCCCGGTCTACCGGCCGAGCGCGGAGACCAAGGCGGCGAGGGATGCGCTGAAGCGCTAGCGCGCTCTGCCGCTGGTCAGCAGCCGGCGGCGCAGGCGGGATCGCTGCTCCACCAGCCGATGCGCAGCAGCATCTGGCCCTGTTCGGTACGCGGGTCGGTGGCGATGCTGGTGACCTGCCCGGCGACCGGTGCGGTCAACGTCACGCGGATGCGGCCGAAGGCATCGGAGATGGTGGCGACCGGCTGGCCTTCGGTCACCCGGTCGTTGAGACCGACCAGCAGTCGCGCCCAGCCGGCCTCGGTGGCGCGCACCTGCTCCTGATCATTGGCGACAAACGGGGTGACGGTGGCGGCGGGGGCCGAACCGGCGGGCAGCATGCCCGTGCGCATCATCAGCCGCATCAGTCCCTCGACCGCGCGGGCGTTCATCCGCGCATCGAACGCCTCGGGGGCGCCAAGTTCCAGGGTGATGGCGGGCACGCCGCGCGGCACCATCTCGTTTTCCACCGTGCCGCGTTCGCCGGGGTCGAGCCGGATGGTGTCGGGCGCAATCGCCTCGGCAATCTGCCGCGCCTCGGGCGAGGAGACGAAGCTGTACATGTTGTAGGCAGTGCCGCGCGACTGGGTGTGGAGATCGACCATGCGATCGGCATTGCGGATCATCAGCCGGTGCCAAAGGCGGTGGGCATAGGCGCGCGACAGGCTGCTGGCCAGATCGTCCTCGCCCGGCATCACCCGGTTGAGATTGTCGCCATCGGTGCCGCCATGCGGGGTGAACAGCCGGGTGCTGTTGATCAGCCCCGGGGTGTTGAGCCCGGGCACCAGCGTCAGCGTGCCGGAGAGCCGCGCCGGCTCGATGCGGTTGGCGAGCTGCTGCAGCACGTCGATGCCGTTGAGTTCGTCACCATGGATGCCTGCGGTGAGCAGCAGGCGCGGCCCGTCCTGTTCGCCGCGAATGACGATCACCGGCACCAGCAGCGGCTGGCCGATGCCATTGTCCCCGGCGCGGAACCAGTAGCGGTGGATGCCGGCCGGCAGGCCAGCGGCGTCGAGCTGGTCGATCACCACCTCGCCGTTCACCCGATCGCCGGTTTCGCTCGCCTGGGCCAGCAGCGGCGATGCGGTGGCGAGCGCGGCCGAGCAGAAGAGGAGGCGGACGAGGCTGTGCATGAGGTAACGCTCCGGCAATGAGATGCCGGAGCGCTACCCGATGCGTCGCGCCGCGCCAAGCGGGTCAGGCGGCAACCTTGTCCAGCGCGTGGAGGATGGCGTCGCTGAAATCTTCCAGGTCATCCGGATTGCGGCTGGTGATGATGCCGCGATCCTCGACCGCGGACTGGTCGACCCATTCGACGCCCGCATTGATCATGTCGGTCTTGATCGACCCGTAGCTTGTCGCGCGCAAGCCCTTGGCGAGGCCGGCCTCGATCAGCAGCCACGGCGCGTGGCAGACGGCGGCGACGGGCTTGCCGGCGCGGTGGAAGGCCTGGATCAGGCTGATCGCAGCAGGTTCGACGCGCAGCAGATCGGGATTGATCTGCCCGCCCGGCAGCACCAGCGCATCATATTCGTCGGCGCTGGCGGCATCCAGGCTGATGTCGACATCGACGCTCTCGCCCCAGTCTTCACCCTTCCAGCCGCCGATCGATCCGCTTTCGGGGGAGGCGATGACGACCTCATGCCCGGCTGCGCTCAGCCGGTCACGCGGAACCATCAGTTCACTTTGTTCGAAGCCGTTTGTGGCAAGAATGAGTATGCGGGCCATGGCGGCGCTCCTTTGCATTGGGGGGGAGGGGAGATTGCCCCGCACCAATGCGCAACCGTCATGAAAGTTGCCTGGAACCGCCGGGTAAGGCTCCCGGGCTCAGCCAGCAGCGAGGGTGGACAGCGCGGCGCCATCGACGCGCATCACCGTCCATTCGTCCATCATCCGCGCGCCCAGCGCCTTGTAGAAGCCGATCGACGGCTCGTTCCAGTCGAGCACGCTCCATTCCAGCCGCGCGCAGTCGCGCTCGACCGCTATTGCCGCGAGCCGCGACAGCAGTGCCTTGCCGAGCCCGGAGCCGCGCGCGGCGGGGCGGACGAACAGATCCTCGAGATAGACGCCGGGGCGTCCCTCGAAGGTCGAGAAATTGTGGAAGAACAGGGCAAAGCCCTGCGGCGCACCGTCGATCTCGCCGATGATCACCTCTGCATAGGGGCGCGGGCTGAACAGCTTGTCGTGCAGCACAGTCTCGTCGAAGCGGACTTCATGCGCGAGCTTCTCATAGTCGGCGAGGTCGCGGATGAACTGCGCGATCAGCGGCAGGTCTGCAGATGAGGCGGGGCGGATCGAGAGGGACATGAAGCCTGCCATGCCATGTCTGGCCTCTCTGTCAATCTGCGTGCCGTGCCGGCGAAGCCCGGGGGCGATCCGTCGGTTCGTCGCCCGGATGGACCGGATGGGCCCGAACCGGGGTCAACCGGGCCGGTCCGCCCGGCCAAGCGGGGAGCCATTTCGGATGTGCATGTGTTGTGCGCGACGGGCTGGGCGAGATTGCGCCCATCCCGACCCGGCCAGCCGCCGGGCGCCCCAAGACATATGGAGAATCGCGATGGGCAAAAAATTGCTGGGTCTTTTCTGTTCGACCGGCGCGCTGCTGACAGCGACGCTGGCCGCACCCGTGCTGGCGCAAGAGGCGATGCCCGAAGCGCCGGTCGCAGCGACGGGTGACATTACCGTGACGGGCACGCCGCCTGCCGACCTGACCACACTGGAGGCAGGGCCGCGGATCGAAGGCACGATCTCTGCCCGACGCGGCGAACGCATCCAGATCACCAGTGCCGATGCGGCGCGCACCAGCCTGTGGATCAGTGAGGGCACCGAGGTGCGCGGGCGCGGGGGTTTCCTGGGCCTCAACAACCGCAGCCTCGAAACTGCGGCGCTGGTCAACGGTCTGCCGGTGACGATCGAGACGGTACAGTGGGGCGAAGGACTGGTGGCCCGCCGCGTTACGCTGCGCAATGGCGACTTGCGCACCGCGACGATGATCCGCGACGGCACAGAACAAGGCTTTGCCGAGCAGACCGAGGCGACCAACGCATTGCGCGGTCGCTTCGCCGACATCGACCAATATGTGATCCGCCACACCACCAACGTCTATTTCGACAGCGGTCGCTGGCAGTTGACCCCGCAGGCCGAACAGCAATTGTGCGACGCGACCAACCAGGCGCAAGGCATCGACAACGCGCTGCTGCTGGTGGTGGGGTACACCGATGCAGTGGGTAGCGAAGACTTCAACCAGGAACTGAGCGAGCGGCGCGCCAACCGTGTGGTCAATTTCCTGCAGCAGCGCTGTCGCTGGGCGCCCTATCGCATGCTGATGCCGAGCGGCATGTCCGAAACCGACCCGACCGCCGACAACAGCACAGCCGAAGGCCGCGCGCAGAACCGCCGGGTGCAGGTGAGCGTGCTGACCAGCAAGGCCGCCGACGGGCTCTAAGCCCGGCTGCCGTGCGACGATCCCGGTCCGCGCGTCGCGTGCGGACCGGGACATCGCCTCGGCGGTGCTTGGAGTGGGCGGTCAAGATTGGTCCGCACGCCGGAGAAGCTCGCCAACGGTGACGATGCGGAAGCCGCGCCGGGCCAAGCCATCGAGCACCAGCGGCAAGGCGCTGCGCTCGACGCTGTTTGTCTGGTACATCGGATGGATCAGGATGATCGACCCGGGCCGGGCGCGGCTGACGATATCGTCGGCATATGCCTGGGGGGTGGGATGGTGCGCGACATCGTCCGCGACGTCCCACATCACCAGCCGCAGTCCGGCCCGCTTAACCGAGCGCGGCAAGCCGATCAGCCTCTTGCCGAACGGCGGACGAAAGAGCCGGGAGGGCCGAGCTCCGGCAGCACGAAGCAATGCTTCCGTGCGGGCAATCTCGCGGTCGTAGTGCCCCTCGCTGCTGCCGATCATGCGCTGGTGACTGAAGCTATGGTTGCCCAGTTCCATTCCGGCTTGCGCCAATCGCTCGGCCTGGCCGGGCCAGCGTTCCATGCGGTTGCCGATCAGGAAGAAGGTGGCACGAAGGTTTCGGCGTTGCAGCTCTCTCAACGCAATATCGACGCCTTCGGGCGTGGGTCCGTCGTCGAATGACAGCGCCACGACCGGCTGAGCCGTGTCGACACGGCATATGACTTCGCCGCTCAACCCCCAGCATTCGGCCTTGCTGGCCCGCCACAGGAACAGGGCGATGCCGGTCGCAATCAGCAATGCCGGCGCGATCCAGCGCCATCGCTGGCGCCAAACGGTCAACTCGCCTGCTTGCCGTGGGTCACGTCCATGCTGACCGCGCGGCCGGCGTCGATCTCGGCCGCCTTGGCTTCGACGAGGCCGACGATGTGCGCGATCATGTCGTCGTTCTGGACATGATGGTCGGTCACGCCGGACAGATAGACCATGTGCTTGCCGTTGCCGCCGCCGGTGATGCCGATGTCGGTCTCGCGGGCTTCACCGGGGCCGTTGACGACGCAGCCGAGGACGGACAGCGACATCGGGGTGCGGATGTGGCCAAGGGCTTCCTCCAGCCGTTCGACAGTGCGGATGACGTCGAAACCCTGCCGCGCGCAACTGGGGCAGGAGACGATTCGCACGCCGCGGGTACGCAGGCCGAGCGCCTTCAATATCTCAAAGCCGACCCGCACCTCCTGCTCGGGTTCGGCGGAGAGCGAGACGCGAATGGTGTCGCCGATGCCGAACCACAGCAGGCTGCCGAGCCCGATCGAGGATTTGACGGTGCCGCCGATCAGTCCCCCGGCCTCGGTAATGCCGAGGTGCAACGGACAATCGACCGCTTCAGCGAGCTGCTGATAGGCCGCGACCGCAAGGAACACGTCGCTGGCCTTCACCGCCACCTTATATTCGTGGAAATCATGGTCCTGCAGCAGCTTGATATGGTCGAGTGCGCTTTCGACCAGTGCCTCCGGGCACGGCTCGCCATATTTTTCGAGCAGGTCCTTTTCGAGACTGCCGGCGTTGACGCCGATGCGGATCGCGCAGCCGTTGGCCTTGGCGGCGCGCACGACCTCTGCCACGCGCTCGGACGAGCCGATGTTGCCGGGGTTGATGCGCAGGCAGGCCGCGCCCGCGTCTGCGGCCTCGAGCGCGCGCTTGTAGTGGAAATGGATGTCGGCGACGATCGGCACCTGCGCGGCGCGCGTGATCTGGCGGAAGGCTGCGGTCGCTTCCTCGGTGGGGCAGGAAACGCGGACGATATCGGCGCCTGCTTCCTCGCAACGGCGGATCTGGTCGATGGTCGCGCGCGCATCTTCGGTCGGCGTGTTGGTCATCGTCTGCACGGTGATCGGCGCATCGCCCCCGACAGGGACATTGCCGACCATGATCTGGCGGGACGTGCGGCGTGTGATATCGCGCCAGGGGCGGATGGACATGGAACCTCGCTCGACGAGAAGGGGGAGTTTCGGACCGCTATACCGTGCCCTGTTGCAGCGATGCAACAACATCAGGCGCTTGGGACACAAGCTGTCGCTTTTTCCTTGTGCGGCGCAACATTGCGAGCCACAGTCCCTCCTGACGCGGGACAATGTCCGGTGCCGGGGCCCGACCCATGTGCACGACAGAGGCGTAGCCGCGCGCAGGTGGGACGGAACGCAACAACCTGTAAAGGGGTAGAATAATGCGCACGTCCATGCGGAGCCTGATGGCTCTGGCCCTTCTCTCCGTGTCCGTTCCGGCCTTCGCCCAGGACGCCGAATCGACCGAAGCCGATCCGCCCAGCGATTTCACCGTCACCGGTGGCGCCACCGTCGTCAGCGACTATCGCTTCCGTGGCGTCAGCTTCTCGGCAGAAGATTTTGCCATCCAGGGCACGTTCAACGTCAACCACTCGTCGGGCCTCTATGTCGGCGTGTGGGGATCGAGCCTCGATGACACGCCGACCTTCGGCCATACCGAGCTCGACATCTATGCCGGCTACACCACCGAAGTGGCGTCGGGCACCTCGATCGATGTCGGCCTGCTCTACTATTATTACCCGAACGGCAATTTTGGCCCGAGCGACTATTTCGAGCCCTATGCGTCGGTGAAGACCACCATCGGCCCGGTCACCGCCAAACTTGGCGCGGCCTATGCGTTCGACCAGTCGGCGCTGGCTGGCGACAACATCTATGTCTACACCGATCTGGGCGTCGGCATTCCGGACACGCCGGTGTCGCTGAACGCGCACCTCGGCTACTCCGACGGCAGCCTCGCGCCCGGCGGCAATTACTGGGACTGGTCGGTCGGCGCTGACTTTGCGCTGGGCGGCGGGCTCACCGCCGGTGTCAAATATGTCGATACCGACCTCGACCAGTTGACCGGTATCCCGGCCGCGGACACGCTGTACGACGAAACCGTGGTGTTCTCGCTCGGCGTAGCGTTCTGATCTGCCGCTCGGCTTGATTCAGGGACAGCCCCCAATTTCTATGAAATTTGGGGGCTGTCCCTGAGTTATTTGCGCCAGCGCAGATTATCGCGGCCGAGATCGGCGATGCTCCTTGCGCCCATCAGCTTCATGCCGCGCACCAGCTCCGCCTGAAGGAGCCCGACCGCGCGTTCGACACCATCCTGGCCCGCGGCCGCCAGCGCATAGAGATAGAGCCGCCCGCCCGAGCAGGCCTTTGCCCCCACCGACAGCGCCTTGAGCACGTGCGTGCCACGGGTGATGCCGCCGTCGCAAATCACATCGATCTTGTCGCCGACGGCATCGACGATCTCGGCCAGCGCATCGAATGGGGCACGGCTGCCGTCGAGCTGTCGCCCGCCATGGTTGGAGACCATGATCGCGGTGGCGCCGATATCGACGGCGCGGCGCGCATCCTCCACCGCCATGATGCCCTTGAGCACGAACGGGCCGCCCCATGCAGCGCGGATTGCCTCCGCCCGCTTCCAGTCGAGCGTCTGGTCGAGCATAGTCGAGAAATAGTCGGCCACCGATTTGGGTACGCTGCTGCCCTCTGCGACATGCGTCGCCAGATTGGGCAGCGAGAAGGGCTCGCGCAGCACATAGTTGAGGCCCCAGCCCGGCTTGATCGCGTAGGAGAGCAGATTGCGCGCAGTGAAGCGGGGCGGCGAGGTGAACCCCGAGCGCAGGCAGCGCTCGCGATTGCCGCCGACGATGGTGTCGACGGTCAGCGCCAGCGCATCGAAGCGGGCTGCCTGGCAGGCCTGGATCATCGCCTGGTTGAGCCCTTCATCCTTGTGGACATAGAGCTGGAACAGCTTGGGCGTGCCGGTCATCGCCCCGATTTCGTCGATGCCGACCGTCGAGAGGCTGCTGATCCCGGCGTAGATGCCGAACTTTTCCGCCGCACGCACCACGGCCCGCTCCCCCTGCCAGTGGAACAGGCGCTGCAAGGCGGTGGGAGAGAGGAACAGCGGCATCGCCATGCGGCGCCCCATCACCTCGACCGAGAGATCGACGTCCTGGACGCCGGCCAGCACGCGGGGCACCAGGTCGCAGTCATCGAAGGCGGCGCGGTTGCGGCGGCGGGTGACCTCATCGTCGCCCGCGCCGTCGATATAGTCGAACACCGGCCAGGGCAGGCGGCGCTTCGCCAGCGTGCGGAAATCATCGATGTTGTGGCAATCGGTAAGGCGCATGACGATGGACTAGCCTTGGCTGTGGACTTTGCAATCCCGGGAAAGTCGGATATGTAGCAATCGCTACAAATCTTGGGCAACGGGAGCAAGGCTTATGCGTGCGCAGGTTCACAAGTCGTGGCTCAAGTTCACCGCCATCGGAATCGGCGGATTTGGCCCGATCTTCTCGCTTGGCACGATGGCGGCGACGCGCGAGCCCGCGCGCTGGTCGCTCGACCTGCTGAGCTGGCCGCTCGATGGTGCCACCACGCTGGCCGATGCCGATGCGCAATTTCTGATAGCGCTGACCGGCGGCTTCCTGCTCGGTTGGGGCGTCACTGTCTGGCTGATGACGACACGCTTGTTCGATGCCGCGCCCGATGGTGTGCGACGCTGCGTGCTCGGCGGGCTATGTGCGTGGTTCGTGCTCGACAGCGCCGGGTCGATCGCTTCCGGCAACGCCTCCAACGCGCTGTTCAACGTGGCAGTGCTGCTGATCCTCGCCGGCCCCTTGTGGTGGCGTGCCGAGGATGTGCCGCCACCCGCTTAACCGAGCGCGGCCTGCTTTTCTTCGGCCAGCCGGTCGAGCTCGGCGCGGCTCAGCTTCTGGGCCGCGCTCTTGAGCTGGCCGCAGGCGGCCATGATGTCGCGCCCGCGCGGCGTGCGGACCGGCGCCGAGATGCCGGCTTCGAACACGATGTCGGAGAATCGCTTGATCCGCTCCGGCGTCGAACATTCGTAGATCGCGCCTGGCCATGGATTGAAGGGGATGAGGTTGACCTTGGCCGGCAGCCGGTAATGGCGGATCAGCCGCACCAGCTCGCGCGCGTCCTCGTCGCTGTCATTCTTGTCCTTGAGCATCACATATTCGAAGGTGATGCGTCGGGCATTGTTGGCACCGGGATAGGCGGCGCAGGCGGCCAGCAGCTCGTCGATGCCGTATTTGCGGTTGATCGGCACGATTTCGTCGCGCACTTCCTTGGTCACCGCATGCAGCGATACGGCGAGGTTGACGCCGATTTCCTCGCCTGCGCGTGCCATCATCGGTACCACGCCCGAGGTGGAGAGGGTGATGCGGCGGCGGGACAGGCCCAGCCCATCGCCGTCCATGACGATCTTCATCGCGCCCTTGACGCCGTCGAAATTGTAGAGCGGTTCGCCCATGCCCATCAGCACGATGTTGGTGAGCAGGCGGCCGTCGGCGGTGTAATGCGGCGCGTCGTCATCCTCGTCATCGTTGGTCGAGGCCATCGAGCCCTTGGGCCATTCGCCGAGCGCGTCGCGTGCGAGCAGCACCTGGCCGACGATCTCGCCAGCGGTCAGATTGCGTACCAGGCGCATCGTGCCGGTGTGGCAGAAGCGGCAGTTGAGCGTGCATCCGACCTGGCTGGAGATGCACAGGGTGCCCCGGTCTGCGTCTGGAATGAACACCATCTCGAACTCATGGCCGTCGGCAGTGGCGAGCAGCCATTTGCGGGTTCCGTCGCTCGATGTCTGCGCGGTCACCACCTCCGGCCGGCCGACGAAGAAACGCTCGGCGAGCCATGGCCGCATCGTCTTGGCGATATCGGTCATCGCATCGAAATCGGTGACGCCGCGATGGTAGATCCAGTGCCACAGCTGCTTGGCCCGAAGCTTCGCCTGACGGACGTCGAGTCCGGCCTCCTCGAGCGCGGCACGGATCGCCTCGCGCGGCAGGCCGATCAGGTCGATGCGGCCATCCGGGCGCACCGGCAGGGTGCGGGCTACGGGCACAGGGTCGATGGTGCCGGCAATCGGCATGGCAGGCGTGGCGATGGAGGACATGGCCGGCATATAGGCCAAGACTTCGCCATTTGCCATTGCCCTTACCGCAAGCCCGCGTATCGTCGGCGACGGGGGATGCCAGCAGACGAGGAACAGGCTTCATGTGCGACGACATCACCGAACAGGATAATGCCCATTGGCTGCTCGGTCGGCGGCTGGGGCGGCGCGAATTCGCGGCCTTGGGCGCGGGCGTCGGTGCGCTGGCACTGATGCCGGGCTGCGCCCAGGCGCAGCAGGGTTCAGCCATGCCCGCCACCGCGTCACGCGCTGTCGAGGTGACGACGCCCGACGGCAGAATGGACGGGTTCTTCGTCTACCCGGCCAGCGGCCGCCACCCGGCCGTGATCCTGTGGCCGGACATAGCCGGACTGCGCGATGCCTATCGCACCATGGCGACACGTCTGGCGCAGGCAGGTTATGCCGTGCTGGTGGTCAATCAATATTACCGCTCGTCGCCGGCGCCGGTGCTGGCGAGCTTTGCGGAATGGCGCACCGATGCGGGGCGCGCGCGGCTGCAGCCGATGATCGCGGCTTTATCCTCGGGCGGTATCGCCAGCGACGGCGGGGCGTTCGCCGACTGGCTGGACGGGCAGGCCGAAGTGGATGGCGCGAGGAAGATCGCCAGCATCGGCTATTGCATGGGCGGGCCCTTCACCTTCCGCACTGCGGCTGCGCGCCCGGCAAGGGTCGGGGCAATTGCTTCCTTCCACGGCGGCGGTCTCGTCACCGAGGCGCCTGACAGCCCGCACCGGCTGATTGCAGGGTTCAACGCCGCCATGCTGATCGCCATCGCCCAGAATGACGATGCCCGGGCGCCGACGGACAAGGATACGCTGCGCACCGCTGCCGATGCCGCCGGCCGCTTTGCCGAGATCGAGGTCTATCCTGCCCAGCATGGCTGGTGCACGATCGACTCGCCGGTCTATGCCGAAGCGGAAGCCGAACGGGCGTGGGGCCGGATGCTGGCGCTGTTCGCCGAGCGGCTGTAGCGTCCTGGTGCGGGCAGAGGCTGCCCGCACCGGAGGCCGCCCCATGATCGACCGCATCTTCACCGCCATCGCCTCGCGCGTTTCCGCCGCTGCCGGTCAGCCGCTGGCGTTCATCGTCGCGGTGACGGTAATCGTCATCTGGGCGGTGACCGGGCCGCTGTTCGACTATTCCGACACGTGGCAGCTGGTGATCAACACCTCGACCACCATCATCACCTTCCTGATGGTTTTCGTAATCCAGAACAGCCAGAACCGCGATGCGGCAGCGCTGCAGGCCAAGCTCGACGAGCTGATCCGCGCGACGGCTGAGGCGCGCAACGAATTCATCGGTATCGAGCATCTGACCGACGTACAGCTCGAGAAGATCCGTGCGGCGCTGGAGCGCGAGGCGATTGCAGCAGAAGAGGGACGCGAGGCCAGCCATGCGGCGGTGTCGCGATTGCTGCTGCGGCGATAGGCGCCCGCTTATACGCAGCCCAGCGCCGCCGCGTCGATGGCCGTCGCCGCACCGCGCAGCCGCCAGGTGGCGCGCAGTCGGCCGGCAGTGAGTTGCATGCGGCTGGATCCGCGCAGCGCCGCCACGATGGCGGCATCGCTGCGCGCATCGGCGGCCCACAGGCCGGTGCCACGCGCGGTGAGAATGAAACGACGACTGCCGACCTGCAGGCTGGCGGTGCCGCGCAAGGCCTGCGGCAGGCGGATGTAGAGTTGCCCGCGCACCCGGCTCGCCGGCCAGTGACCGACGGTCGCGTAGAAGCCGCGCGCATTGGCCTCGTCCGGCTCGGCGATGGCGTAGCAGCGCAGTGGCGCGCCTCGGGCGGCTGGGTCGCGAAAGGCGGCCCAGTCGCCGAATATGCCCAGCGAATCGCGGGCCGCTGCGGGCGCAGCAACCAGCAGCAGCAGGGCAAGCGCCGGCCAGCGCGTCACGGCAACACCAATATCTGTTCTTCGACGCCGTTTTCGATCACTACCAGCGATCCTTGCGGAACCGGGGCGCCGACCGCGGTGCCGCACACCGGGTGGCGGCGATCCCCGCCGGTCAGCAGGCCGCGCAGCACGGCGGCGGTTACGCCATGGGTGACGACCAGCCGGTCGGCATCGCCATCGAGCGAAGCGAGCCAGTCCTCGAGCCGGGCGCGGACATCGGCATAGCTCTCACCGCCACCCGGCGCGACATGGGTGAAGACGGCATGGCTCTCGCTGTAGATCGGCCCATGCTCTGCGACGATATCGGCATAGAAGCGCCCGTCCCAGCTCCCCATGCCGATTTCCACCAGACGCTCGTCACGATGAGCTCCATGCCAGTCGCGGCCGAGATGCTCGCACAGGATTGCCAGCGTCTGCAGCGTCCGGCCGGTGGGCGAGACCCACAGGTCGAGCGTGCTTGCCGGGTCGATCCGCTTGGCAAGCGCGGCGCCCATCGCATCGATCTGCCGGAAGCCGTTGCGGGTAAAGGGTGTATGGCCCAGCGCGCCCTGCATGCGCCTGTCAGCGTTGAATATCGTCTCGCCATGGCGGGCGATGTAGAATTTGCCGTTTGTCGTCACCTGTTTCCCATCCAGCTTGCCTGTTTGCCCGCGACTGGCCAAACATCGCCGCCCCCGTGTCCTTGCGACTCGCGAACAGCGCGTTAAGGATGGCTGTGCCACGGCGCAGGGGAATCGGCCAAGCGCCGAACGTCGCTGGCACCCGCCACGGCGGCAAAGAAGGAAAGAACAGGACGGTCATGCAGGCGAGAATCGAGCGGGCGACATTGTTGCGGTGCCTGGGCCACATCCAGTCGGTGGTGGAACGGCGCAACACCATCCCCATCCTGTCCAACGTGCTGATCGAGGCCATTGGGGACAGCGCGATCCGGGTCATGGCGACCGACCTCGACATGCAGATCGTCGAGACTGTCGATGCGCGGGTCGAAGTGGCCGGCGCTACCACCGTTTCCGCGCACCTGCTGTTCGAAATCGCCCGCAAGCTGCCTGAGGGCAGCGAGGTCAGCCTGGCCGCTGCCGATGGCGAGATGGTGGTCCGCGCCGGCCGCTACCAATCCAAGCTGAAGACGCTGCCGCGTGACGATTTCCCGGTCATTGCCGAGGGCGAGCTGCCCACCAGTTTCGAACTCGATGCCAAGGACATTGTCCGCATCATCGAAAAGACGCGCTTTGCAATTTCGACCGAAGAGACCCGCTATTATCTCAACGGCATCTTCCTGCATGTGTCCGACGAAGGCGCCGGCCTGCTGCGCGCCGCCGCCACCGACGGCCATCGTCTGGCCCGCTACACGCTGCCGCGTCCGGCCGGTGCGGAATCGATGCCCGACGTGATCGTGCCCCGCAAATGCGTGGGCGAGCTGCACAAGCTGCTCCAGGAAGTCGGCGAGGGCCGGGTGCAGGTGGAACTGAGTCCGTCCAAGATCCGCTTTACCCTGGGCAGCGCGGTGCTGACCAGCAAGCTGATCGACGGCACCTTCCCGGACTATAGCCGCGTCATCCCGACGGCCAACGACAAGCTGCTCAAGGTCGATCCCAAGAGCTTCGGCCAGGGCGTCGATCGCGTCGCCACCATCGCCACCGACAAGACCCGGGCGGTGAAGATGGCGCTCGATGCGGATCGCGTCACGCTGTCGGTGACCAGCCCGGAGAATGGCACGGCGACCGAGGAGGTCAGCGGCGATTATGCCAGCGCGCCGATGGAGATCGGTTTCAACGCACGCTATCTGCAGGATATAATCGCGCAGATCGATGGCGATACCGTCGAACTGCACCTGGCGGATGCCAGCGCGCCGACCCTCATCAAGGAAAATGACAAGAGCCCGGCGCTCTACGTGCTGATGCCGATGCGGGTTTGACCCGACCGCCGGGGGCGGCGCGCGGCGAAAGTCAGGGGACAGTTTCATGGTTAAGCGGTCTTTGCATATCCGCTTAACCGGCATAGATTGTGCCTCCAGCCTTCGCGCGCGGAGGCACAGCAACTGACGAGTGCGACCGACTATGGCCAACCGACCCGCCCAGCGCCTTTCGCTTTTCCGCTATGCCCGCCCTGCCGCTGCGATGGCGATGGTCCTGGTCGTGCCGCTGACGGCGAGCGCGATGGCGGCCGTGGAAAGCTCGACGCGCACCGAGCTGGCGCGGTTCATGGACGTGTTCCAGGAAGTGAAGGCCAATTATGTCGAGCCGGTCGATGACAGCCGGTTGGTCGAAGGCGCGATCGAAGGCATGCTGGCCTCGCTCGATCCGCATTCGGGTTATCTCGACGCCCGCGATTTCGCGACCCTGCGCACCCAGACCGATGGCGAGTATGGCGGTCTTGGCCTGTCGGTGACGATGGAAGACGGTGCGGTGAAGGTCATCGCGCCGCAGGCCGACACGCCGGCCGACCGCGCTGGCATCAAGGCTGGCGACTATATCACCCATATCGACGGCGAACTGCTGCTCGGGTTCAACCTCGACGAGGCGGTGGAAAAGATGCGCGGCCAACCGGGCACCACCATTCGCCTGACCGTGGTCCGGCCCGGTCGCGACGAGCCGATCCAGGCTACCATCACGCGTGAAGTGATCGTGCTGAAGCCGGTGACGTGGGAAGTGCAGGGCACCGTCGGCGTGCTCAGCCTCAACAGCTTCTCCGAAAATGCCGCTGGCGAATTGCGAGCCGCGATGATCGCGGTGGAACGCTCGCTGGGCCGCAAGCCGACCGGCTGGGTGCTCGATCTGCGCTCCAACCCCGGCGGCCTGCTCGACCAGGCCGTGGCAGTCAGCGACCTGTTCCTCGAGCGCGGCGAAATCGTCTCGCAGCGCGGGCGGCGGGCGAGCGATATCGAACGTTTCAACGCCCGACCCGGCGATGCGGCCGGTGGCCTGCCGGTGATCGTGCTGATCGATGCCGGCTCCGCGTCGGCAAGCGAGATTGTTGCCGGCGCGCTGCAGGACCATCATCGGGCGCTGGTCATGGGTGAGACCAGCTTCGGCAAGGGGTCCGTGCAGACGGTGCTGCCGCTGTCCGATACCACGGCGCTGCGGCTGACCACGGCGCGCTATTTCACGCCGTCCGGCCGATCGGTGCAGGAAGGCGGCATCATCCCCGACATCCGCGTGCCGCAGATTTCCGATCCCGACTATCGCACGCGTCCGGTGTTCCGCGAGGCCGATCTGCGCCGTCACCTGGTCAATGACGCGCGCGTCAGCGACGAGGGGCTGGAGGATGACGGTACCACCGATCCGCGCTTCAGCCAGACGCCTGAACAATTGCGCGAGCAGGGCATCGAGGATTTCCAGCTGCACTATGCAACGCAGACCATGGCCCGCCTCGCCCGCAACCCGCGGCTGGTAGCGGAGCTGGCGCGTCGTCCGGCAGCACAGCGCCCGGTCCGCGCGCAACGCTGATATTGGCGACACCGACGGGTTTCCGATCGCCCCGGACTTGACCCCGGGCCGCTATCGGTGTTGCGCTGCTCCGCGAGCGGTTCCGGGTCGAGCCCGGAACGATAATGAGGAAGAAGGCCGCAGTCTCTCCGATGACCAACCCGTCCGCCACCGCCCGCCTGCTTGCCCTTGCCACCCCCGCGGCGCTGCTTGGCGGCGCGTGGATCGCCCAACTCGGTTTCGGTTTGCCGCCCTGCGAGATGTGCCACTGGCAGCGCTGGCCGCATTATGCCGCGCTCGTGCCGGCGCTTGGCGCTTTCGTCGTGCCTGCGCCATGGCAGCGACGGCTGATCCTTGTGGCTGCGTTGCTGATCGCCATCAGCGGTGCCATCGGCGTCTTCCACGCCGGGGTCGAATATGGCTGGTGGGAAGGCGTGACCAGCTGTGCGACGCGCGGCAATGTCGATTTCGACGATCTGCTCAACAATATTGCTATGGTGCGCTGCGATGTCGCGCCCTGGACCTTGTGGGGGGTTTCATTGGCGGGCTTCAACGCCATATTCTCAGGTGGCGGCGCAGCGGCTATCCTGCTGCTGCTCCGCCGCGATAGGAGTGCTGCGTGACTGCTGCCCTGACCCATAGCCGGCGCCCCCCGAGCCAGCGAGCGCGCGCGGCGATGATCCGCGTCGACCAGGCAGGCGAATTCGGGGCCAAGCGCATCTATGCCGGACAACTGGCGGTACTGGGACAGAGTGGCCCGGGCGCGAGCGCGATCGCGCATATGGCAGCGCAGGAGCAGCGGCACCTCGACTTCTTCGACCGGGTGATGGCCGAGCGCGGCGTGCGGCCGACGCTGCTGCATCCGCTGTGGAATGCCGCCGGCTTCGCACTGGGTGCGGTCACCGCCGCAATCGGGCCGGAAGCGGCGATGGCGTGCACTGCGGCGGTGGAAACCGAGATAGACCGTCACTATTCGGCGCAACTCGACGAACTGGGCAGCAGCGACCCCGAATTGGCGGAGGCCATCCGTGATTTCCAGGCGGAGGAACTGGAGCATCGCGACCATGCGCTGGAGGCCGGGGCGGAACGCGCGCCGGGCTATCCGCTGTTGTCGGCGCTGATCCGGGCGGGCTGCCGCGCCGCCATCGCCGTGTCGCAACGTATTTGAAGACCGTCCGTTCAGCAGCGGGCAAGCAAGCACAGGACAGTATCGCCATCATGACCCGCGCACTCACCATTGCCGCTCTCCTGCTCGCCACAGCGTCGCCTGCATTGGCGCAGAGCGAGGCACCGACTGGCGGTGGCGAGCGGGTCAATCAGGTGATCGTCTATGGCGATGACCCATGCCCGACCGCTACCGGAGACGAGATCGTCGTGTGCGGCCGGATGGACGAGGGCGAGCGCTATCGCATCCCGCCCGAATTGCGCGGCAACCCCAATGATCCGGCGCGCGAAAGCTGGACATCGCGGGTGCGCAGCATCGAGCGCGTCGGCCGCTTCGGCACCGACAGCTGTTCGCCGACGGGGCTGGGCGGCTTTACCGGCTGCGTCAGCCAGCTGGTCGACAATGCCTATGCCGAACGCGCGCAGGCGGCGAGCACCGACTGGACCGAGGCGGTTGCCGAGCAGCGCCGCCAGCGCATGGCCGGCTTCGATGCCGAGGCACAGGCGGTCGAGGAGCAGGTGCTGGCCGACGAACGGGCGCGCATCGCGCGTGAGCAGGCGGCGGAAGAAGCGGCTGCCAATGTCGATGCCGAGCCGTTGCCGGCGCCGCCGCCGCGATAATCCGGCGGCACCGTCAGCACCCGATTATTGACCCTGGCTGGCGATCCATTCGCCGACGCGCGCCTCCAGCACATCCATCGGCACCGAGCCTTGTGCCAGCACGACATCGTGAAAGGCGCGGATGTCGAACCGGCCACCCAGCTCGCGCTCGGCCCGTTCGCGCAGGCCCCTGATGCGCAGTTCGCCAATCTTGTAACCCAGTGCCTGGCCGGGCCAGCTGATGTAGCGATTGACCTCTGCATCGATGTTCGCATCGGACAGGGCGCTGTTGTCGCGCATGAAGGCGACCGCCTGCTCCTTGGTCCAGCCCTTGGCGTGCAGCCCGGTGTCGACCACCAGACGGCAGGCGCGCCACATTTCGTATGACAGACGGCCCATGTCGGTCTCGGGCGAATCGTACAGGCCCATCTCGATGCCCAGACGCTCCGAGTAGAGCCCCCAGCCTTCGGTATAGGCGGTGAAGTAGGTGAAGTCGCGCCGCCAGCGCGGCATGTCCAGCTCCTGCTGCAGCGCGATCTGGTTGTGATGGCCGGGCACGGCCTCATGCAGGCTCAGCGCGGGTATCTCCCACAAGGGGCGTTGGTCGAGCTTGGAGGTGTTGACATAATAGGTGCCGGCAATGCCGGCGCTCGCCGAGCCTTGCGAATAATAGGCCGTGGTTGTGCCTTCGGCGGTTTCCGCGGGGATTTCCCGGATGGTGTAGGGCAGGCGCGGCAGCCGGCCGAACAGGCGCGGCATGAAGCCGTCGATGCGGCGGGTGATGCGCGCGGTGCGCATCATCAGTTCTTCGGGCGTCTGCGCGTAGTAGCGCGGGTTGCTGCGCAGATCGGCAATGAAGGCTTCACGGCTGGCAAAACCGGCGCGCGCCGCAACCTGCTCCATCTCTGCCCGGATGCGGGCCACCTCTGACAGGCCGAGATTGTGGATCTGGTCCGCCGTGAGATCGGTGGTGGTTTCCTGGCGGATACGGAAGGCGTAATAGCGCGCGCCGTCGGGTTGCGCCGATACGCCGACGGCCTGCGCACAGCGCGGCAGGTAGCTGGTGACGAACCAGTCGCGGTGCCGGCGCAGCGCCGGGTAGATCTGCTGTTCGATGACGCGGCGCACCTCGGCTTGCAGCGCGGCCCATTCAGCCTCGCTGGCATCGGCGGGGCGCGCGCGCGTGAATGGCGCAAAATAGCGCGACTGCGCCACATCCTCGGCAATCAGGCCGGCGATGCCGCGTTCGGTGCCGCCCAGCACGGCACAGGGCAGCGCATAGCCGCCGTCGAGCGCCTGCTGGCTGATCCGCAGCGCTTCGTCGTTGACGGCGGGATATTGGGCCAGCCGGTGCACATAGCTGCGGTAATCGGCGAGCCGGTCGAAGGGCAGGCTGTCGGCCAGCCCGGCGAATTGCTGATGCCAGCCGGCGTAAGTGGTGAACAGGATCATGCGCTGGCCGAAGCCGTTCGCTTCGACCAGATCGGAGAGCTGGCGGCGCATGATCGCGTGGTCGGTACGATCGTCGGCGGAAAGCGCCGGGACCGTTATGGCATCGAGCCGGCCTAGAAAGGCGCGGGCGTCGGCCGCGCGCCGGTCCATCGCCGCAAGGCTGATATCGGTGACGCGATCGTCATAGTCCCGCACCCCGAGGGCGGTGGCATATTCCGGATTTTCACGCAGCAGCCAGGCTTCGTAATCGCGCTCCACGGCTGCCAGATCCTCAGCCGGGCCAGCCAGCGCGGGGGTGGAAACGGCAAGCAAAATCAGCGCACTGATGCAATTGCGGACCATGGCGTGCATGCTAAGACTCCAGACAACCGGCGCATGGAGATGGTGCGCCGCCAAGGGGCGATGGGATGGCGACAGTATCAACTGTTCCGGCTGCGGCAAGGCCGACGGCGGTCGGTTCGGCCGACAGGTTGCTTGCGATCGGCGCCGCCATCATTCTCTCGGCCACCATCGCCGCTTTGCTGCGCGGCAGCGCCTTCTGGCCACGTATCCCGCTCAACATCTGGGTCCATATCGCGTTGATCGTCGTCGCCATGGCGTTGACCCCGCTGATGCTGCTGCGCAAGCGCGGGGACAGGCTGCATCGGCGATTGGGCTATGTCTGGGTCAGTGCCATGCTGCTGACCGCGCTGGTGAGCCTCGACATACGCGTCATCAACCGCGGCGATTTCAGCCCGATCCACATATTGTCCATCTGGACGATAATTCAGGCGCCACTGATCGTGATCAGGGCGCGCCAGCACGACGCGGTGCGCCACCGCCGGGCAGTGCATGGCATGGTCCTCGGGGCGGTGCTGATTGCTGGCTTCTTCACCTTCCCCTTCAATCGATTGCTGGGGAGCATGTTGTTCGGCTGAACGGCGCGACTCGGAGCCACATCGGCCTTTTCCTGCTTCCGCAAACCTGCGGATTTCAGCAATCTTCGCACCGATCGAGTGCTGCGGGGGACGTTGAACAACCGCTGCGGCGCGCTGCATTGTAACAAAAAAACGGCTAATGCGGTCAAACGTTCTATTGCCGCGCCGAATCGGTGAGTCGCGCCGTAGCGTCAAATTGACCCCGGGTGCTCCCCGTGGATTCTGCGGACAAACAAACAATCACAATAGGCGGGGTCGCAATGGCCAGTGTATTTCCGGGGTCCCGGACGGCAGAATCCTTTTGTTCCCGCCATGGTGCGGCGCGGCTGGCGCGGGCCATGAGCTGGCATGCGTCGGGGGCGCTGCTGCTGTTTGCCGCGCTGCAGATCGTCGGCGTGATTGCGCTCAGCGGCATGCCAGGCGGCCAGATGCTGCCCTTTGTCGCGCTCGCTCTGCTGGTACTCGTCGCAGTGCCCTTTTCGCGTCGGCTGGAGCGGCGCTGGTCGCGGCTGGCCGATACCGCCTTGCCCGGCCCAGGCCTGACCGTGCGTTTCCGCAAGGACCGGGAGCGGTTGTGGCGGCTCGCATGCATCGTGCCGACCGCGTGGATCGGTTTGTTTGCCGTTGCAGCCCAGGCTGCGGCGCATTGATGCGACTGCCGCTTTGACCATTGCCCCTCGCGATTCTATCGCGGGCAGATGAGCGACACCAAGACACAGCTGGCCAACCTAGCCGATCGCGCTGCCGATGCCGTGGCGCGCGCGCGCCGCGCGGGCGCAGACGGCGCCGAAGCGGTGGCCCGCACAGCCATTGCCAGCGGCATCGGCGTGCGCCTGGGGCTGCTCGAAGACGTCGGGCGGTCGGAAGAGGCGGATCTTTCGATTCAGGTCTATGTCGGCAAACGCTCGGCAACGGTCTCCACGGCGGACAGCGACCCCCACGCACTCGACGCGCTGGTCGAGCGCGCGGTGGCGATGGCGCGGCTGGCGCCGGACAATCCTTGGTGCGGACTTGCCCCAGCGGAGTATCTGGTCAGCGGGCCCGTTCCTGACCTCGATCTGGTCGACCCTGCCGGAGAGATTGCACCCGATCGCCTCAAGGCGCTGGCCTTGGAGGCAGAGGATGCGGCGCGTGCGGTGTCGGGCGTCAGCAACAGCGAAGGCGGCTATGCCTCCGTCAGCATCAGCCATCAGGCGCATGTCACCAGCAACGGCTTTTGCGGGACCAGCAGCGGAACCCGCTACAGCCTCTCGGCAAGCGTATTGGCCGGCGAAGGCGAGCGAATGCAGCGCGATTATGACTGGCACGATGCCCGGCATCTCGCCGATCTCGCCAGCCCGGAAAGCATCGGCCGCCGCGCCGGCGAGCGCGCTGTTGCCCGCCTCGACCCGGCAGCTCTGCGCAGTGGCCCTATGCCGGTGCTGTTCGATCCGCGGGTGGCAGGCAGCCTGATCGGCCATCTGGTCAGCGGCATGAGCGGCCCTGCGATCGCGCGGGGCAAAAGCTATCTGATCGGCCATGAGGGGGAGCAACTGTTCCCGTCCGGCATCGCCATCGTCGACGATCCGCTGCGGCCGCGCGGCAGCAAGAGCCACGCGTTCGACGGCGAGGGCCTGCCGGCCCGGCCACGGCGGCTGATCGATGGCGGGGTGATCGGCCCATGGCTGTGCGACCTTGCTTCCGCCCGGCAGCTCGGCCGCGCGCCGACCGGCAATGGCGGCGGAGGCGGTGCGATCAGCACCGGCAATCTGACGCTGTTGCCCGGTTCAGAGAGCCGGGACGCGCTGATGGCGGATATCGTCGAAGGTGTTCTGGTCACCGAGTTGATCGGGCAGGGGGCGGACATGCTGACCGGCGATTACAGTCGTGGCGCGTCCGGATGGCGGATCGTCGGCGGGCGCCTTGCCGGGCCGGTTGCCGGCTTCACCATCGCCGGCAATCTGCTCGCCATGTTTGCCGACCTGCGCGCGGCGAGCGATCTCGACACGCGCCACGCGACGCACGTGCCGACGCTGCGCACCGACAGCATGACGGTGGCGGGTGACTGAGCGGACTATCCCCACCGAAGCGGTCATCTCCGCTGCGCGCGAAGTCGGCGACGCGGCACTGGGCCAATGGCGGCATCTGAGGGGCGGCGGCGATCTCGATCAGTGGAGCAAGGCCGACGAAAGCCTGGTGTGCGAGGTCGATATCGAAACCGACCGGCGCCTGAAGGCGATGCTCGGCGCGATTGACGAAGACGCCGGCTGGCTGAGCGAAGAGACCGCCGACGACCCGTCGCGACTCGCCCGGCAGCGCATCTGGTGTGTCGACCCCATCGACGGCACGCGGGACTTTCTGCGGGGCCGCCCCGGATGGGCCGTGTCGATTGCGCTGGTCGATTCCGGCCGGCCGGTGTTCGGTGTGCTCTATGCGCCGGCCCGTGACGAGCTGTGGGTTGCACAGGCCGGGCGCGGGGCGAGCATGAACGGCGCGGGCATCGCCGCAGGGCAACGGATGGCGTTGTCCGGCGCGCGCGTTCCAGCGACCAGCCTGCCGCGTGTCGACAGTGACCTGACACTGGTGCACCAGCCCAACAGCATTGCCTTGCGCATGGCGATGGTCGCATCCGACCAGGCCGATCTGGTGGCGACGCTGCGCTGGGGATTCGAGTGGGACATCGCGGCGGCGGCCCTCATCGCGAGTGAAGCGGGAGCGGTGGTGACCGACGCTTTCGGACAGCCGCTTGCCTTCAACACCCCCCGTGCGCAGGCCTTTGGCGTGATCGCCAGTGTGCCCGGCATTCATGATGCGGTGGTACAGAGGTTGGCGGGCCGTGCCGCCACCCTCGCAGGTTAGCTGGCCAGCGGCACACCCGCTCAGTCGCGCAGGGCGTCGAGATGCGCCCGCAATGTCGCAAGACCAGGAGTCAGTCGGGCAAGCGCGGCGCGATCGAGGCCGAGCGTCGCCTTCGACACTTGCTGCGCGAGGGCCGCTGCCGCCGCATGGAATATCTCGCTGCCCTGCGGCGTCACATGCACCCGTTGCCGACGCGCGTCCTCGGCATCCGCCGACAGGGTGACCAAGCCCTTGGCGGCGAGCTTGGCCAGCATCGCGGACATCGACGGCTTGGCCATCTGCATGATCCGGGCCAGATCGCTCGGCGTCTGGCCATCCCCCCGGTTGGCGAAATGGCTGAGCAGCGCGAACTCCGACGGGTTGAGCCGCATCGGCGCCAGCGTGCCGCGCGCGGCGGTGGTCGAAAGCTGATGGATGATGCTGATCTCGGTGAACAGTCGAAGGATCGCTGCTGCCTCCGGATCGGTTGCATTGTCAGCCGTCATGCCCCGACCAGATGCGTTTCTAGCGGCCAGCGCGGTGTGGGATCGACGCTGTCGGCATAGCCGATGCGGCCGAGCATCTGCACGGTGCGCCCATCACTGGCGCCCAACGCCCGATGCACGGCTCGATAGGGCGCGCGCATTTCGGGAAATTCCTGCAGCGCCTGGCTCAGCGGATGGATGGCGACGCCAGCGGCTGTCGCGGCAAGGTTCATCCGCACCCAGGCGCGACCGGCGGCGATCTGGTCCGCACGGCGGTTGGCAGGCGATATCAGCCAGGCAAAGCCGCGCGCCGAATGGATGATGGGATCGAACATATCCAGCCCCTGCTGGTAAGCGGTGCTGCCCGGCGTGTCGAGCGCGTCGCGGCTGATGATGCCGGTCATCCGCATCAGTCCCATCGGGATGCCGCCCAATTCTATGCCATCGGGGTTGGCCGCGATCTCGGCATTGCCGATGCGCATCAGGTCGATGCTCTCGCGCCGCGTGCGCGCTATGGCATATTCGATTTGCCAGGCATCCCATGCCTGCGCCGCAAGCGCGCGGGTGCGGGCTGGATCGACGGTTCCGCCAGCGACGACGCCGGGCCCGGCGGCGCCGGTAATCGCGGCAAGACTGCGCTGCGGCACGGCGCGATCAGCATAGACTGTCTTGATCGAGCGGCGCGAAAGGATGTGGCGGGCGAGCGGATCGCGCGCGACGCCCGGTTCGCGGGCGAATTGCACGCTCGCTACGCGCCGCCCGTCCAGGCGTGGGGAGGGTTCTCCATCGGGAAAGACGGCGATCGTCGCGGCATAGCCCTTTTCCGCCGCGGCGATGCGCAGCAGTTCCAGCATGCACCCGAAACCGACCGTAATCTGTCGATCGAAAGGATCGGTGTATGGCAGCCGCCGCGAGAGATCGCAGCCGATGTCGATGCGATCGGTGCCGATGAGGCGGAAGGTCCACGGTTGCCGATTATGCGGATTGGGGGCGAGGATCGCGTAAGCAAGCGCATCGAGCCTGGGATCGCCAAGACTCTCGCCGGCGCGTCGCCAGGGCTCGGTGGCCGAAGCGGTGCCCGGCGCCCAGGCTGCAAAGCTCATCCCCGCAACGACGGTCGCAGACACGCCGCCGGTGATGAGGAGGGCGCGGCGGGTGAGGCGGGGCATCATCGTAGCTCCATTTAATTAGTTCGGAGACTAACTAAATGAGTCGGCAGAGGTTGGCAAGGCGCAAATGCCGACATCTCGAGGCGGCTGAAAAGCGGCCGCGCGGTGGCAGTCGGTAATCGGCAGACGCTGGGGAGCACCGCTGGCTGTCGGCATCACGGTCTGAGAGGGTCAGGCGTGCCTTCGGGAGTCAGCCCGCAGCGAGGCGGCGCATGCGCGCTTCGACCTTTGCGTCGGCAAGTATCGCGCGCATGCGCATCAGCACGATTGCTCCGAACAGCAGGCTGAAGCCGGTGAGCGTGAGGCCGAGCGGCCAGAGCAATTCGCTGGCGATGGCGCTTTTTCCAACGCTGATGCTGGCCGGTTGGTGCAGGCTGTTCCACCACACCACCGAACGGTTGATGATCGGGAGGTTGATGGCCCCGACCACGGCGTAGATGGCGGCACCGCGACTGATGCTGGTGCGCTCGTCATCGCTGTTCACGAAGGCGATGAAGCCCGCGTAGAGGAACAGCAGGACGAGCATCGAGGTCATCCGTCCGTCCCATTCCCACCAGGTGCCCCACGTCGGCTTGCCCCAGATTGAACCGGTGGAAAGGCAGATGGCGGTGAACAGCGCGCCGGGGACGGCGATTGCGCGGGCCGAAACGCCAGCCAGCGGATGGCGCCAGACCAGCTGGACCAGCGCTGCGATCGCGAGCGAGGCCCAGCCGCCCATGCCGAGCCAGGCTGCGGGGACGTGAATGTAGAGGATGCGCGCGGTCTCCCCCTGGCGCGCTTCCGGCGGGACAACGGCCAATCCGGCATAGCTGCCCGCCAGAATCGCGGCGAGGCCGATGATCGCCAGCCACGGCGTCAGCGGGCGGGCGATCGACAGAAAGCGGGTGGGATTGGCAAAGCGATGCATGGCGCGCTCCGGATACCCGAGCACCGGCGGCGCGGGAAGCAATTTTGCGCAATATGCGAGTATCTGCGGCCACGCTGTAACCACTAGGCGTCATGGGGCGAAACCCGGCTGTCATTGCTGACACGGACGGGGTGCGGCAGTGACAGAGGGTAACATGACTGCACGGATGCAACAGCGACGCTCGACAGCGAATGCCGACGGGGAGCAACGGCCATGAAGGCCAGCGACCCCATGCTCGGAGCGCTGATGGCGCGTGCGCTGGATGGCGATGCCGCTGCCTACCGGACGGTGCTCGATGCATCGCAAGTGTGGCTGCGGCGCTATTTCGCCAACCGTATCGCGCCGACCGAAGTCGACGATCTGGTGCAGGAAACGCTGATTTCCGTGCATCGCAAGCGCGCGACATTCGACCCTGAGCGGCCCTATCTGCCATGGCTCGCGGCCATAGCGCGGTTTCGCTGGGTGGATCGGCTGCGCAAAAGCTATCGCGAGGCAGGCGATGAACTGCCCGAGGACATAGGCATCGACAGCCACGAAGAGGCGGTCGGCGCGCAACTGGGGGTGGAGCGTCTGCTCGACAAGCTGCCCGCAGGACAAGCCATGGTCATCAGGCTCGTCAAGATCGACGGGCTGGCGGTGGCCGAAGCGGCGGAACGGACCGGACAGTCCGAATCGCTGGTCAAGGTCAATATTCATCGCGGTCTCAAGAAGCTCGCCGCGATGATCGAGAGTGGATAATTCGATGCAGCCTTTCTCCATCGACTCTTTGGTTGACGATCTGACGCCGGTTCGCCGGGTCGATCCGCGCAATGCGTGGATGCTCGCGCTCGGCGCTGTCGCGCTGTGCGTCGGGATCGTCGCCAGCCTGTTCGGCCTGCGCGACGACATTATGGCCGGCCAGCCGCAGGGCATCGTGCTGCTGCGCGCCGGTGCGCTGCTGTTGCTCGGTTTTGCCGCACTGGCGGCGGTGGTCGAAAGTGCCCGCCCGCGGGTCGGGCGCCGGGCCAATTCGGGTTGGAAGTGGGCGCTAGCCTGCGCGATGCTGTTTCCCGCAGTCGCGGTCGCCGTATCCGTGGCCAATGGCTTGCCGATGAACGATCTGATGGCCGAGACGGCGCTGTCCTGCCTGATCATCAGCAGCGTCAATGCCTTGCTGATCGGCGGCGGCGTGGTCACCTGGCTGCGGCGCGGCGCGGTCACCGCGCTGGAGCGGACCGGCTGGCTGACGGGACTTGCCGCCGGCGCGTTCGGCACCTTCGCCTTCTCGTTGCACTGCCCGAGCGCGACGATCACCTACATCGGCCTGTGGTACACTACAGCGATTGCGCTGTGTGCGCTGGCTGGAAGGTTGCTGGTCCCGCGCCTGCTGAAATGGTAACCTGCCCCCGCGGCAGGGGGTGGCGATGATCGATTACCAAGGCAAAGTGGCGCTCGTGACGGGCGGCGCATCCGGGATCGGCCGGGCTCTTGCCGAAGCGCTGGCTGCGCGCGGGGCGCGGCTGGTGGTTGCAGACCGCGATGCGGCCGGCGCAGCGAAGGTGGCCGAGGCGCTCGGCGGTGCCGCGATCATGTGCGACCTTTCCGATCCGGACGCGCCCCGGCAGCTGCTGGACAGGGTGTGCGCGGACCATGGCCTGCCCGCGCTGGTCTGTTCGAACGCAGGGCTCGGCCGCAATCGGCGAATGCTGAAGGAAGACTTCGGCGATGAGGCATGGCGCCTGTTCCAGCTCAACCTGTTCGCAGGGCTCAGGCTTGCGCAGCTCTATATTGCGGCGTGCGAGGGAGCGGGATCGCGCGGGCGGATGATGCTGACCTGCAGCGAAAACGCGCTTAGCGTACCCGACGCGGTCAAGAGTTTCGGACTGGGGCTCTATGGCGCGACCAAACACGGGCTGCTGATCGCGCTCGAATGGCTGCGCAACGAGACGGCGGCGGCGGGCAAGCCCATCGATCTGCATGCGCTGTGCCCGGGCGGGGTGCTGACGCCGCCGATTGCGGCGCAATTGCCCGATCCGTCGGCGGCACCGCCCGGCTTCCACCTGATCTCCCCGGAACGATGTGCGGCGCTGGCGCTGGCGGGCATGGACGCCGGACTGTTCTACATTCCGACACACCCGCACATCGCCGATGACATGCAGGTGCGCAGCGCAGGCATCGCCGATGCCTTGCGGACGTTAGGGCTCGGCTGAAGGCGACCTCGCTGGCCGGCCCGCGATTTAGTACTGATCTAATGGCCGCCGTGGTAAGCTTGTCGAAGCACGCCTGTCTGACAAGCGCCGTTGATGCTTCGCATCGCCTTCGGCACCGACACGCTCAGGGCTGCGGAGCATACTCACGCTGAGCGAGACGTGCTTCGTGCCGCTCAGCCGCGCCCGATCAGCTTGCGCGCCATTGCATCGGCGACATCGCTCGCCGGGATGTTGCTGGCCGCGCTTTCGTTCCAGATGGCGTCGAGCCGTTCGGGGATCTGCGCGATGCGCGATTCCACTTCGGCGCGGGACCCCTGGCCCAGATACTCCAGCGCGACGTTGATGATGCCGCCGGCGTTGATGACATAGTCCGGCGCGTAAAGGATGCCCCGGTCATGTACCATCTGCCCCTGCGCGGCGGTGGCGAGCTGGTTGTTGGTGCCGCCTGCGACCACCGGCACCTTCAGCGCCGCGATGCTTTCCTCGGTCAGGATGGCGCCCAGCGCGTTGGGGCTGAGGACATCGGCCTCGACGCTCATGATCGCAGCGGAGTCGGCAAGCTCTGCACCGAGTTCATCGGCCAGCGCCTTGGCGCGTGCGAGGTTGACGTCGGCCAGCGTCAGCCGTGCGCCATCGGCAGCGAGGCGACGGGCGACGCCGCTGCCGACGCTGCCGACACCCTGGATGGCGACATGCACACCCTTGGCCGAATCCCGTCCCAGCCCCCGGCGAATGGCAGCGCGGATGCCGAGATAGACGCCGAGCGCGGTCAGCGGGCCGGGGTCGCCGCCCGCTTCCCCGCTCGCCACCGGCAGGCCCGATACGTGGCGGGTATGGCCCGAGATGGCGACCATGTCTGCATCCGACATGCCCACATCTTCAGCGGTGACATAGCTGCCGCCGAGCGAGTCGACCGCACGGCCGAAGGCGGCGAGCAACGCCGGGCTCTTGGTCGCGGACGGCGAGTCGGCGATGATCACGCCCTTGCCGCCGCCCATCGGCAGACCTGCCATCGCATTCTTGTAGCTCATGCCGCGCGACAGGCGCAGTGCGTCGGTGATCGCCTGGTTCTTTTCGGCATAATGCCAGTAGCGCGCACCGCCTGCTGCCGGGCCGAGGTGGGTCGAATGGACCGCAATCACGGCGGTCAGCCTGGCCGCGGAATCGCGGAACAGGTGGACGCCCTCATGGTCGTCGAAATCGGGCAGGTCCCAGACGGCTGGCATGGCGATCGCTCCAGTGGATAAATTTGTTGCGCGCATATGCAATAATCAAACAATGCTCGCGAGTCACGATGCAAATCGGACGCGTGCCAGCCTCGCGCAGGCGGGCAGCGCTGCGGGACATTATCACTCTTGGGAAAAATGGGGCGACCAATGGGGCTCGAACCCACGACCTCCGGTACCACAAACCGGCGCTCTAACCAGCTGAGCTATGATCGCCACGGACCTGCACGCGCTCAACGGCGCTGCGAAGTCGAAGGCAGCCCGATAGCGATGTGCCGTGCGGCGGGCAAGGGGAATCCTCGGCTGGTCGCCTCAGCCTTGAGCCGGGACCGCTCTCGGGGTAGCGCGCTTGCGACAGCGGCCCCGGCTTACGGACGGGGCGACGATGATGGCCTGACGCGCATGATCTACGATCTTTCCTTGTCCAACGCCGATCGCACGGCAGAGCGACTGGCCGCCACGCCTGGCGTGCGCAAGGTGCCGGTGGCGACGGTGCAGCAGTTCGCGTTGCCGAAGTTTCTCTCCGTCGAAGAATGCGCCTGGCTGATCGAGCGCATCGACGGGGTGGTGCGTCCATCAACCATCACCGACGATATCGGCGACCCGGAGTTCCGCACCTCGACCACTGGCGATCTCGACCACAAGGACCCGTTCGTTGCTGCCATCGATGCGCGCATCTGCGACCTGATGGGTATCGCCGCGCCGTTCGGTGAACCGCTGCAGGGGCAGCGCTACGATGTCGGGCAACAGTTCAAGGGGCACACCGATTATTTCGAACCGACCGGCATCGACTATGCCGAACATACCCAGCATGGTGGCCAGCGAACTTGGACGGCGATGATCTATCTCAACACGGTCGACGCCGGCGGAGCGACGCGCTTTTCCTCGATCGACAAGATCTGGCAGCCGGAGCGGGGCAAGCTGCTTGCGTGGTGCAATCTGACGCCTGACGGCGCGGTGAACCCCTGGACGCTGCATCACGCGATGAAGGTCCGCAAGGGGCGCAAATATGTGATCACGAAATGGTTTCGTGAGCGGCATTGGCCATGGGGAGTCAATTGATGGCGGAGGACAGATTTAAGACTCAATTCGCTGCACTTGCGAATGAGGACCTTGTCCGGATTGCACAATCTGAACCCAGTGAATTTGAAATTGAAGCGATTGAAGCAGCGAAAGAAGAGCTCACGCAACGCTCCATCAATTCGGATGAGCTTTTAAGAATAGAAAGTCAAATTAATTCTGAAATAACAAGAGAGAAGGGTAGGTCGGAACTTGAATTATCAAATGGCCAATGGATATTTTTTCTGATTGTTTCTCCGTTGCTCACCATATCGATTGGAGGGGCAATTATATTGGGAATGCGAGGATACAAGCGCAAATCGCGCGAGGCATTGCTCACGATTCCTATTGGCTATGCACTCTATGCGGTTTTGACCTCGGTTTTTCTGTTACTGCTGTAATCCGACATTAAGGATACCATGCCCACCATCCGCATCCCCCACGATCTGCCCGACGACGAGGTCCGCCGCCGCATGGCGGCGCGGGCCGACGATCTGGTCAAGCTGATTCCCGGCGGGATCGGTTCTGTGACGCATGAGTGGCGCAGCGCGAATGTGCTGGCGTTCGAGATCAGTGCGATGGGGCGCAGCATTCCGGCCACGGCGACGGTGGAGGAGGGGGTGCTGGAAATCGACTACAGACTGCCGATGGGCATGGGCTTCGTTCAGCCGATGGTCGAAGGGATCATCCGCATGGCAGGGGACAAGCTGTTGCTGGGGAAAGGGTAGGCCAAGACATTAACGTCATTGCGAGCGGAGCGAAGCAATCCAGAGCGGTTTGCGCCAACTCTGGATTGCTTCGCTCCGCTCGCAATGACGGATGAAACCTAGTTCTTCGCTTTATCCACCAGCTTGTTCTTGGCGATCCACGGCATCATTGCGCGCAGCTGGGCGCCGGTCTGTTCGATCGGGTGTGCGGCGGCGGCCTTGCGGCTGGCCTTCAGTTCGGGCTGGCCGGCCTGGTTGTCGAGGACGAAGTCCTTGACGAAGCGGCCCGACTGGATGTCCGCCAGCACGCGCTTCATTTCGGCCTTGGTTTCGGCGGTGATGATGCGCGGGCCGGTCTTGATGTCGCCATATTCGGCGGTGTTGCTGATCGAATAGCGCATGTTGGCGATGCCGCCTTCATAGAGCAGGTCGACGATCAGCTTGGTTTCGTGCAGGCATTCGAAATAGGCCATTTCGGGCGCGTAGCCGGCCTCGACCAGCGTTTCGAAGCCGGCCTGGATCAGATGGGTGATGCCACCGCACAGCACGGCCTGCTCGCCGAACAGATCGGTCTCGCATTCCTCGCGGAAGGTGGTTTCGATGATGCCTGAGCGGCCGCCGCCGACAGCCGAGGCGTAGGACAGGGCGAGCGCCTTGGCATAGCCGTTGCCGCGCGCCGCGCTGCCTTCGCCGCTGGCTTCCTGCGCAACGGCAATCAGGCAGGGGACGCCGCCGCCCTTCTGATACTCGCTGCGCACGGTGTGGCCGGGGCCCTTGGGCGCGACCATGAACACGTCGATGTCGCTGCGCGGATCGATCAGGCCGAAGTGGATGTTGAGGCCATGGGCAAAGGCAAGCGCGCTGCCCGGCTTCATGTGCGCGGCGAGATCGTCGGCATAGATTTTGGCCTGATGCTCGTCGGGCGCAAGGACCATGATGACGTCGGCCCATTCGGCGGCTTCGCGGTTGCTGAGCACCTTGAAGCCAGCGCCTTCCGCCTTCTGCGCGGTGGCGGAGCCGGGTCGCAGCGCGATGGCGACATCCTTGACGCCGCTGTCGCGCAGATTCTGCGCATGGGCGTGGCCCTGGCTGCCGTAGCCGACGATGGCGACCTTCTTGTCCTTGATCAGTTGCTGATCGGCGTCGGCGTCGTAATAGACTTGCATTGGTAGTTCCTGCCCTGCTGTTCGTGTTCCCCTGCGAAGGCAGGGGTCCAACTGATGACTTCGGTGATGGGCCCCTGCCTGCGCAGGGGAACAGGTTACGCCCCCTCGGCCCCCCGCCCGATGGCGACCACGCCGGTACGCCCCACTTCGACCAGCCCGCACTCGCGCATCAGCGTGATGAAGCTGTCCACCTTGTCGGACGTACCGGTAATCTCGAAGATGAAGCTGGTCAGCGTGGTATCGACCACCTTGGCGCGGAACACGTCGGCCATCCGCAGCGCCTCGATGCGCTTCTCGCCCGTGCCCGCCACCTTGACCAGCGCCAGCTCGCGTTCGACATGCGCGCCGGTTTCTGTGAGATCGGTGACGCTGTGGACGGGCACCAGCCGGTCGAGCTGGGCGATGATCTGGTCGATCACAGCGGGTGGCCCGCTGGTCACGATGGTGATGCGGCTGAGTGCATGGTCGGCGCTGATGTCCGCCACCGTCAGGCTCTCGATATTGTAGCCGCGCGCCGAAAACAGCCCGGTGATCTTGGCGAGGATGCCGGCTTCATTGTCGACGGTGACGGCGAGGACGTGGCGTTCCGCCTTGGCTTGGGTGATTTTCATGTCGCTTACACCAGCGCCTTCGCTTCGTCGTCCATCGTGCCGGTGACCTCGGCGGCCTGCAGCAGCATTTCGGTATGCGCCGCGCCCGAGGGGATCATCGGGAAGCAGTTGGCCTGTTTCGACACGCGGCAGTCGACGATCACCGGCCCCGGCGTGTCGATCATCCGCTGGATTGCGCCGTCGAGTTCGCCGAGCGTGTCGATGCGGATGCCGGTCCAGCCATAGGCCTCAGCCAGTTTGACGAAATCGGGCAGGCTGTCGGAGTAGCTGTTGGAATAGCGGCTTTCATAGGTCAGCTCCTGCCATTGGCGGACCATGCCCATCCATTCATTGTTGAGGATGAAGATTTTCACCGGCAGACGATACTGGCTGACCGTGCCCATCTCCTGGATGTTCATCTGCAGGCTCGCTTCGCCCGCGATGCAGATCACCAGCCGGTCGGGGAAGGCGACCTGCGCGCCATTGGCGGCGGGGAAGCCATAGCCCATGGTGCCGAGCCCGCCGCTGGTCAGCCAGCGGTTGGGGCCGTCGAATCCGAAATGCTGTGCCGCCCACATCTGGTGCTGTCCGACTTCGGTGGTGACGATCGGGTCGAGATGGCGGGTCGCGTCATAGAGCGCCTTGACCGCGCGCTGCGGCATGATTTCCGCCGACGGGTCCGTCTTCTCCGGGAAGTCGAGGCAGCGCGTCGCGCGCCAGCCATCGATGCGCCGCCACCATTCGCCGAGGTCGTTGGCCTTGTGCCCCTGCGCCTTCCATTCGGCGATCATGGCTGCGAGCGCGCGGCTGGCGTCGCCGACGATGCCGACGTCGACGGGCACGATCTTGTTGATCGAGCTGCGGTCGATGTCGATGTGGATCTTCTTCGAGTTCGGCGCAAAGGCATCAAGCCGCCCGGTGACGCGATCGTCGAAGCGCGCGCCGACCGCGATGATCAGGTCGGCGCGGTTCATCGCGAAATTGGCTTCATAGGTGCCGTGCATGCCCAGCATGCCGAGCCAGTTGGCATCGGTCGAGGGAAATGCGCCAAGGCCCATCAGCGTCGAGGTGACCGGTGCGCCGGTCAGCGCCACCAGTTCGCGCAAGCGCTCGCTCGCCTCCGGGCCGGCATTGATGACGCCGCCGCCGGTGTAGAATACCGGCTGCTTGGCTGCCGCGATCAGCGCGACCGCATCGGCGATGGCCGTGGCATCCGGCTCGACCTGCGGGCGGTAGCTGCGGTGCTCGATCTGTTCGGGCACGACATATTCTGCTGTGGCGACCTGCACATTCTTGGGGATGTCGATCACCACCGGGCCGGGGCGGCCGTTGGTGGCGATGTAGAAAGCCTCATGCATCACCGGGCCGAGCCGGGCCGGGTCCATCACCAGATAGTTATGCTTGGTGCAGTGCCGGGTGATGCCGACAGTATCGCATTCCTGGAAGGCATCGGTGCCGATCAGCGTCGTCGGCACCTGCCCGGTCAGCACGACCATCGGGATCGAATCCATCAGTGCATCGGTGATGCCGGTGACGGCATTGGTCGCGCCGGGGCCGGAGGTGACCAGCACCACGCCGGGCTTGCCGGTGGCACGGGCATAACCCTCTGCCGCATGGGTCGCCGCCTGCTCGTGGCGGACGAGGATGTGCTTGATCTGCGGATGCTCGAACAGCGCATCATAGATCGGCAACACTGCGCCGCCTGGATAGCCGAACACGGTGTCGACGCCCAGATCCACCAGCGCCTGCACGACGATGTCCGCACCCGACAGTTCGCGCGGGGGTGCCGTATCGGTGGTGGGAGCGGGGAAAGGGGCGGTCATCGTAGAAACACTGTACCTATGTGCGGCGGTGGCGGGAGCGCCTTAGCACCGGTTGGGCGGGGCGGATAGGCGGTAGAATCTATCCTGTCAACAGCTTATCGCGTAATTTAGTTACAATATGACCTACGTCTTGATTATTTAATGCGTGTTCCACGCGATCCCACGCTGACGGGAACTGGCCGCGGAAAAAAGTATACTGCCGCTTGGCATATTGGCGCGTGGCACGCTGGCTGTCGGCGAGCGGCCAGGCGGTGCCGTCCTGCGGGGCGAATTCGCCGGTCAGCCAGGCGGCAATCTGGGGCACGCCGATGGCATTCATCGCCGGCAGTGTCGGGTCGAGGCGCCGGTCGAGCAGCGCCTGCACTTCTTCCACCGCCCCGCCCGCGAACATCGTCTCCAGCCGCGCATCGCAGCGCGCGCGCAGCCAGTCGCGCGGCGGCAGCAGCAAGAGGGACGTGAGTGCGATGCGGTCGCCGATGCCGCCGACGGTCTGCTGCTGCCATGCACCGAGCGGACGCCCGGTGCCCAGCATGACTTCGAGCGCCCGCTGCACGCGGGTTGTATCGGTCGGGCGCAGCCGTGCCGCAGAGGCAGGATCGACGGTCGACAGTCGCGCATGCGCAGCGCGTGCGGACAGCGCCCGCACAGCGGCGCGGACCTCGGCGGGAATGTCCGGCACCGGCGCGATGCCTTCCAGCAATGTCTTGATATAAAGGCCGGTCCCGCCGGCGATGATCGGGATGACGCCGTGCGCCGTGGCGGAATCGATCGCGGTGCGTGCCTCTTCGACCCAGCGGGCGGCATTGCAGCTGTCGGCGGCATCGATGTGCCCGACCAGCGCGTGCGGCACTTCGGCCTGGTCGGCGCGGCTGGGCTGTGCCGACAGGACGGGGATATCGCGATAGACACCGCTCGCGTCGGCATTGACGATCAGCGCCTCGCGCCCGGCCGCGCGCAGGCTCCGCGCCAGCGCCATCGCCATTGCGCTCTTGCCGCTGGCGGTCGGCCCTGCAATGAGCGCCACCGCAGGGAGAGTGTTCGTGTCCGCATTCATCGCAACGCTGGTAGCACCGCAGAGGCTGGGTCCGGGAGATATTTCGGCAGCGTGCGATCTTGTCGGCGGGACGGGGGGGCCGGTAATCGACGGCATGGCTTGCCAGATAGCCTTCGGTCGCACGGCCTCGCCACCGGGCCGCGGGGCGGCCGATGTGCGGGAGCGGCTGGAAGCGGCCTTGCCGCATCTCGATGTCATCATCCGTCCCGCCGACGCGCCGTTGCCGCGCCTGCTGGTCGCCGACATGGATTCGACGATGATCACTGTCGAATGCATCGACGAACTGGCCGACTATGCCGGGATCAAGCCGCAGATTGCCGCCATCACCGAACGCGCGATGCGGGGCGAGCTGGATTTTGCGGCGGCGCTGACCGAGCGGGTGGCGTGCCTCGCCGGGCTCGACGAGAGCGTGATCGACCGATGCCTGGCCGAGCGGGTCCGCCCGATGCCGGGCGCACAGGCGCTCATCCGCACGCTGGCCGCGCATGGCACCCGCTGCGTGCTGGTGTCAGGCGGCTTCACCCGCTTCGCCGAACCGGTGGCGGAGCTGATCGGCTTTCACCGGGCGGTGGCCAATGTGCTGGCGATAGAAAACGGCAAGCTGAGCGGCCGGGTGCTGCCGCCGATCGTCGACAGCGCCACCAAGCTGAGCGTGCTGCAAGCCGAAGCCGCGGCGCTCGGCATCGGCATGGAAGACTGCATCGCCATAGGCGATGGTGCCAACGACATCCCGATGATCGCCGCAGCAGGGCTGGGCATCGCCTATCACGGCCACCCCAAGGCGGTCGCAGCAGCCGATGCAGCGGTGCGCGTCGGCGACCACCGCAGTCTGCTTTATGCGCTGGGGCTCAAGTCCGGTGAGCGGTCGGTCTGACTGGCCCTAGTTGCCGCAAATAGTGCGCCATCGCTCGAGAAGGGCTGCCGTCACGCCGACGTAATGGATTGCGCAAATCCGGCCATCGGCATCGACTGCGATCGACACCGGCAACGCAGCGCGGCCCCCTGTCAACCGCTGCAGCATGGTCATGCCACCTTCGGGAGGGAGGTACATTTGATCGGGTCGCAGTGAGCGGAGCAGGGGCTGCCACTGCCTGCGCGGCTCGATAGGAATAATGACCACGCGCAGCGGTGCGGCGGCGCGCTCAAGCTCAGCGATATCCCTGACTTCGGCTTGGCAAGGGGCACACCATGATGCCCAGAAAAGCAGGACCGCCGATGGTGGCAGCGGAACGCCGCTTTCCGCCTGTGCGGGTGTGGTATGCGACAGACCGAATGGCAGCGCCGTGGCCGCAAACATGGCAACCACTATGTAACGCAGTCCAACAGACAGTTTATCGAAAGTTTTCATCGCGATACTTGCGTCGCCTACCGGTTCAATTATTGATGGACATTATCAACAGATTGGTCTGGCTGCCAGTCATGTGAATATTGGGTGACGGAGAATCAATGGTGTTGATCGCAGCTCTGCTCCTGCAGTCGGGGGCCGCCGATGCTCCGCCAGTAGCCGTCGAATCGATGACGGTTCAGCAGCAGTTTGACGCAGCTTCGGCCGACGCCGCGCAAGGCCGTTGCGCCGAGGCCGTGACGATGTTCGAAACATTGGAAGCGCGCCTGACCCCGCGCAGCAGCACGCTGGTCAGAGGGACGATCGGCGTTCGAAAAGGCATTTGCCAAGAGGCCCTGTTTCGGGACGGCGAGGCCATATCCTCCCTTGAGCAGGGCATGGCGATTCTTCCCGCAGACAATTCCGTCACGCAAGCCGATCGCTATTCTGCCTATCTGGCACTGGGCCGCCTGTATGGACGCCGGCTGGATTACACACGTGCGCGCGTTGCGTTCAGGGCGGCGTTGGCGCTGGCACCGCAGGAAAACCGTTTCGAACCTTTGGTGAGATTGGCACGGGCAAGCAGTTTTGAAGATCAGGCCGCGGGTCTGGCATATGCTGACGAGGCACTGGCCCTTGCTTTGGCAGGTGGACGCGACAACCGGATCAACATCGCCTCGGCGAGGGCGGCGCGCGCCCGAATCTTGTTGAACCAGGGGGATTATCGCGGCGCCAATGTCGAGTTGCGCCAAGCTGTGGCGGACCAAGGCGGGCTGGATCGGTCGGTAACCGCGAGTGAGCTTGTGACCCGAGCCGATTTGGCCATCGCAGCGACGCTGTCCGGCGACACGGATACTGCCAGGCGCTATTTTGCCTTCACCGGTACCGGGCGTTTGGGAGATGGCGTATTCGGCAGCGCTGCCGACATGGCGCCCCCGCCGTGCGGCGGCCCGACAGGTCTTGCGCCAGACGACAGGGCGGTCGTCGAATTCGGCATCGCCGAGACGGGGGCCGTCAGTTATGCGACGCCGGTCTATGTCTCGCGCGGTGGTGATGCCGCCGCGCGGACATTTGCCGATGCAGTAATGCTATGGTCATGGCGACCTGAGGACGTCGTCAATATGCAGCCGCTGCTGCGAGCATTTGTCCGTGTGGAGTTGCGTTGCTCGACCGCGGGCGGCGCGCCGCCCATCGATGCATTTCTGTGGTCGGAGGTTGGTGCCTGGGTCAATGCGCAGGCCATCGAGCCATTCGATGCCGGCGATTCACAGGCCGGCGTTCTGATGCAGGCGCGTGCCGAACTGGCCCGTCGCAGGGCCGGACAGACAGGGATCGGCCTTATTCCGGTGCTGATGGCCATCACCACCAACAAAATTGCCACGACGGAAGAATCGATTGCCGCTGGGGAAGAGGCGATCGCCCTTGCGCGGGCGGCGCAGGCGCCTGCGACGGTCCTGGCGGGTCTTGAGCTGGCTGTACCCCGTTACGATACGACCGACGCCCGAGCCTTGCTCGTCCAGAGCCGCAGTCTGCTGGATCGCCCCGAGTTTGCCAACGATTCCACGGTCTCTTCGGTCCTGCGGATCCAGATTGCAGAAGCGCTTATTGCGCGGCGGCGCAACGTCGACGCGCTGCCGGTATTGCAAGCGGTCGTCGATGACGCCCGGCTTTCCCGAGACCATCCATTGCGGGTGGCTGCTTTGGTCAGGTTGGCGAATGTTCAGGCAGCATCCGGCACGCTCGAGGCAGCGCGCGCCAGTTACGCGGCAACCGGGATCGACGCGCAGCAATGTTCGCTTGTCGACGCACAGCCGACCCGAACGCGCACGGGCGCCTCGTCAGCCGATTATCCGCAAGCTGCCCTCAACTGGGGCTTCGAAGGCTGGGCGCGGGTAGAATATGATATTCGTCCCGATGGCCGGACCGAACGCCAGCGGGCTGTTATCAGCTATCCCCCGTTCGTCTTCAATGATGCCGCAGAGGGCGTCGCACGCGATGCGCGATACACGCAAAGCTATCGTCCGGGCGGAGACCCCGGCTGCGGTGGAGCAAGCAGCACGGTCATCTTCCAGATACCTTGAAAATCGCGGCGCGGCGCTGGCGAGAGGCGCGCGGTTTCACCGCGCAACAACGAAACAATCCGGCGAATCTGCGCGCACTGCGGCGCAGGCCTGCGTGGCTGCGGCGCGGCTGGGGTAGCCGCCGGCTTGCAGGCGGACGACATTGCCGACGCTGGTGTAGCTGGGCGATGCGCCGGAGAGGCGGGCCTGCACCCGGGCCCAGCGCTGTTCGGCACCGCGGCGGTTGCTGAAGGCGCCGAGCTGGATGCGCCAGCTGCCGCCGCTGCTTTCCGCTGCGCCGGGGCTGGCGGGCGCGGGCCGCGCCGCTGGCGGGACGGCCGGGGCCGCCCGTGCGGTACGAACCGGCGGCACTGGCGCAGGTGCAGGTGCGGCTTCGGGCGCAGTGCCGCTGCCGAGCGAGGCCGAGAGGCCGGGGCGCAGGCCGTCATCGGAGGGCGCGGCAGCGGCCGCCGTGGCAGCGCTGCGGGGATCCATGCTCCGGGTAACCGCTGGCGGAGCGACAATGGGTGCCGGTGGCGGGGGCGGGCCGAGGCGCTGGTCGGGGGCGACGGCGGTTGCCGCCTCCGCCACGTGGACCGGCGCGGGCAGCGGCTCGATCGGCGGCGGGGTGTAGCTGGTGCCCGGCTGCGAGGGTGGCAGATCGGCGGTGCGGATGGTCGGCGTGCCGGCGGCGCGCGGCGGGGCGGCGCTCGACATGGCCGCTAGCCGCGCCTGCGGTTCGCTTGCCTCCATCGCTGCCGCCATCTGCAGGCCCTGCTGCCGCTGCTCGAGCGGGATGATGCCATCCATCTGCACCAGCGCGCCTGCAGCGCGTTGCAGCCCGGCATCGCTGGCGCGCTTCATGAAGGCATAGGCGCGCGGCCAATCGCGCGAGATGCGTTCGCCATTGAACAGCTCCGCGCCCATCACGAACTGGGCGCGCGGTTCGCCACGCGCGGCGGACTGCTGCAGCCACGGCAAGGCGTCGGCGCGGTTGCCCATATCATAGAGCACGAGGCCGAGATTGTCCTGCGCCTGCAGATGGTTCTGCCGGGCAGCGCGGCCGAACCAGTCGGCTGCCTGGGCCAGATCCTGCGGCACGCCGCGCCCGAGCTTGTAGGCCTGGCCCAGATTGAACTGGGCGTCGGCATCGCCGGCAACCGCCAGCGGCCGCCATTCGCGCACGGCACGGTCGAAATCCCCCGCTTCCCAAGCGGTGACGCCGGCAAGGACATCGGCCATCGCCGGACTGGCTGGCGCGAGCGCTCCCAGCATCAGGCAGGCCGTGGTCAGCAGCAGGGCAGGGCGGGTACGGGGCATAGATTTTGTCGTCCGGTCGCTGGAACAAGGAGCGGCTTTCCTAGCAGTGTAGTGGTGAATGCAATGTTAGCAATGTCGTGCGCATTGTTCCGCCCCGTCGCAACTTGTTAACCAGATTTTAGGGCGGAAATGAAAAACAGGCTCCCGGATTACTGCATTTCGCAAGGGGACCGGGTTTGCGCGTTCTGGCATTGGCATCGCAAAAGGGTGGATCGGGCAAGACGACCCTGTCCGGCCATCTTGCCGTTCAGGCCCAGCGCGCCGGGGCTGGCCCCGTCGTTCTGATCGACATCGACCCGCAGGGCAGTCTGGCCGACTGGTGGAACGAGCGCGAAAGCGAATATCCCGCCTTTGCCCAGACCACCGTCGCGCGGCTGGCCTCCGACCTCGACGTTCTGCGGCAGCAGGGCTTCAAGCTCGCGGTCATCGATACGCCGCCGGCGATCACCATGGCGATCCAGAGCGTCATCTCGGTTGCCGAGCTTATCGTCGTTCCGACTCGGCCGAGCCCGCACGATCTGCGTGCCGTCGGCGCCACTGTCGATCTGTGCGATCGCGCCGGCAAACCGCTGATCTTTGTCGTCAACGCCGCGACGCCCAAGGCAAAGATCACCAGCGAGGCCGCTGTCGCGCTTTCCCAGCATGGCACGGTCGCTCCCGTCACGCTGCACCACCGCACCGATTATGCCGCGTCGATGATCGATGGCCGCACGGTGATGGAAGTCGACCCCAACGGTCGCTCGGCGCAGGAAGTCGAAGGGCTGTGGGAGTATATCTCCGACCGGCTCGAGAAGAATTTCCGCCGCACCATCTTCAGCGCCCCGGCGATGCAGCAGGCCGCGATGCCTGGCGCCATCCGTCCGCTCGGTGGCGGCTTCGGCCGCCGCGTGGCTGGCTGAGGAGGGCGCAACCATGGCCGAATCCAAGCCGCTCGCTTCCCTTTCCGCCGGTCTGCTCGCCCGCAAGGGCAGCGCCCGCCCCGCGATGCGCCGTCAGACGGCGCCGGGCGTGGGTGCGGGTTTCCATGGCCATGACGATCTTGGCTGGAACGACATGGGCTATGACGTCAATCCGCATCATCTGGCGGTGGAGCCGCCGCGCGGAGCAAGCCACGGCCTCTCGCCGATGCTGAGCTCTGTCGACCCGGCAGCCGATGAGGTCGATGCCATCGACGCGCTCGCCGACGCCGTCGAGCGGGCGATGCCCGAGCCCGAACCTGCGGTTTCGGCGAGTGTCGCCCCTTTCGTGGCCGACGCGCCCTTGCCGGCCGCCAGCGAACCGCCGCTGGTGGTGCGCCAGCGGGCGATGATTGCCGCCGCGGTCGAAGAGATGGCCGAGCCCGCGCCCCGCCGCCCGCAGCGCAAGCCCGCAGCGCGTGCGCAGGCCGGCACGCGCGGCAACTATGCCTTCACGCTGCGTCTGGACCCCGATCGCCACCTCAGGCTGCGGCTCGCCAGCGCGACCTCCAATCGTTCCGCCCAGCAGATACTGATCGCGCTGGTCGACGAGTTTCTGTCCACCCAGCCTGAAATCGATGCCTTCGCCGCCCGGCTCCCGGCGAATGCCCGTTGCTGATGCAGAGCCTGCCCACAGGGAATAGACTGTCATGACCCGCTCAGTTTCGTTCAAATTCGCTGCCTTCGGCCTGACCATGCTGGCCGGTATCGCCGTGCCGCAGGCGGGCGCGATCGCCGACGATGGCGCCAGCCAGCAGAGCAACCCGGCGCGCGCTGCCCGCGCTGCCGAACGTGCCAGCGAAGCGCTGGAGCGCGGCCGGCATGAGCGCGCCGTGCGCTTTGCGGAAGAGGCGGTCGCCGCGGCGCCCGTCAACGCCGAATATCGGGTGCTGCTGGGCCAGGTCTATATGGCGGACGGGCGCTTTGCCTCGGCCGAGGCAAGCTTCGATGCGGCGCGCCAGCTCGGCGCCGATCATCCGCGTGTCATCATCGGCCATGCGCTGGCGCTGATCGCCACCGGCCGCAACCAGCAGGCGCTCGACCTGATCGATGCCAATGCCGGGACGCTGCCCGCGTCCGACTTCGGTCTGGCGCTGGCGCTGGCCGGACAGGCCGAGCGCGGGGCGCTGGTGCTGACCGACGTGGTCCGCGCCGGCGATTCGACTCCGCGTGACCGCCAGAATCTGGCGCTGGCTTATGCGCTGGCCGGTCGCTGGCTCGAAGCACGGCTGATCGGCGCGCAGGACATCGGCCCCGCCCGCATCGCGGAGCGCATGCAGCAGTGGGCAGCGATGGCCCAAGCCGGCGATCCGCGGCATCGCATCGCCGGGCTGATCGGCGCGGACATCGTCGAAGATCCCGGCATGCCGGTGCGGCTCGCGCTGGGCAGCAGCCCGGCGATGCAGATGGCAGCGGCACCCGTTGCCGATCCCGCCCCGCTCGCCGAATTTGCGCCCGCGCCGCTCGAAAGCGGGGCGCAGCTTGTTGCCGAATTGCTCGACGAGGCCGAACCGGCAGCCCAGCCGGCGCCGACCCCGGCCGTCGCGGTGGCGGCTGCCGAAACCGCTGCTCCCGCCGCGGCCCCGGCCGCGCAGCAGGGTGTGATGCACGACGGCATCCTGTTCGTCTCCAATCCGATCATCCAGCCTTTGCGCGGCGTGGTGGCGATGGTTGCGCCGCTGGCCGAGCCTTCGGCGAATGCCGCCGCAGCGCCTGCGCCTGCGCCCCGCCCGGTGCGCGTTGCCGGCCGCGCGAGCGTTGCGCCGGCAGCCCCGGCTGGTCAGGCAGCCACCGCTCCTGCCGCTGCACCCGCTCCGGCAGCCGCGCCGAGCGGCCCGGTGCGCACGTCCGGCTGGGCGATCCAGCTCGGCGCATTCGACAGCGTCGGCGTTGCCCGCAACGGCTGGACCAGCCATGCGCGTCGCTACAGCCAGTTGGCCGGTCATGACGGCGTCAGCGTTTCGGCGACGGTGGGCGGGCGCACCGTCTATCGGCTGGTCGCCACCGGTTTCGACAGCCGTGCCGATGCGCAGGCGACCTGCAGCGCGATGCGCCGCCAGGGCAGCGATTGCTTCGTGCGCAATGTCGCGCCGAACGAGCCGGTGCGCTGGGCATCGCGCCAGACCCCGACCCGGGTGGCTGCGCGCTGACAAGGCTACTGCGGTTCCGATGTTGCCAAAAGGCCACCGACGCCACGTCGGTGGCCTTTTTGTTACGCTCCCCTTGCACTGCAGCAAAAACCCTTGCCATAACCCGCCTGAGCAGCGGGAGCGGGCATGGCCTTCGACGAATATCGCGATACCGACGGGACGATCCGCGCCGCCTATGCCGAGGTCGGCCGCTGGATCGAGGCCAACGGGCTCGACGCGCTGGCGCAGCGGCGGGAAGAGGCCGAGGCCATCTTCCGCCGCATCGGCATTACCTTTGCGGTCTATGGCGAGGGTGGCGATCCAGAGCGGCTGATCCCGTTCGATCTGATTCCGCGGGTGTTTTCAGCGCCCGAATGGGCCGTGCTCGATCGCGGCATTCGCCAGCGGGCGCGGGCGTTGAACGCCTTTCTGCACGACGTCTACCACCGCGGCGAAATCATCCGCGCCGGCATCGTCCCCGCCGAGCTGGTCTATGGCAACGCTGCCTTCGTGCCGCAGATGCTGGGGTTCGATCCGCCGGGCGGGGTGTACAGCCACATCGTCGGCATCGACATCGTCCGCACCGGCGAGCGGGAATTCGCGGTGCTGGAGGATAATTGCCGCACGCCGTCGGGCGTTTCCTACATGCTGGAGAACCGGGCGATCATGCAGCGCATGTTCCCGCGCCTGTTCACCGGCGGGATGGTGCGCCCGGTCGAGACCTATCCGCAGATGCTGTTCGATACGCTGCGCGAGGTCGCGCCGCCCGCCGCCAAGGGCGAGCCGATGGCGGTGGTGCTGACGCCCGGGCCGTTCAATTCGGCCTATTACGAGCATAGCTATCTGGCCGACCTGATGGGTGTCGAGCTGGTCGAATCGGCGGATCTGTTCGTCGATGCCGAGGGCGTGTGGATGAAGACCACGGCGGGGCCGCGCCGGGTCGATGTCATCTACCGCCGGGTCGACGACGATTATCTCGATCCGCTGGCCTTCCGGCCCGATTCGCTGCTGGGCGTGCCGGGGCTGTTCCACGCCTATCGCGCCGGGCAGGTGACCATCGTTTCGGCACCGGGCGCGGGCATCGCCGACGACAAGGCGATTTACGTGTTCGTGCCGCAGATGATCAAATTCTACCTGGGCGAGGAGGCGATCCTGCCCAATGTGCAGACGTGGCGCTGCGCGCTGCCCGATGAGCGCGCCTATGTGCTCGATCATCTGCACGAGCTGGTCGCCAAGGAGGTCCATGGATCGGGCGGTTATGGCATGCTGATCGGCCCCAAGGCGACGAAGGACGAGATCGACGCCTATGCCCGGCGCATCAAGGCCAATCCGGCCGACTTCATCGCGCAGCCGACGCTGGCGCTGTCCACCGCGCCGACGCTGGGCGGCGAGGGCGTGACCGACGTCGAACTGGCCGGGCGCCACGTCGATTTCCGCCCCTATTGCCTGGTCGGCAAGGAAGTGCGGCTGGTGCCCGGCGGTCTCACCCGCGTGGCGCTGACGCCGGGATCGCTGGTGGTCAACTCCAGCCAGGGCGGCGGCGTGAAGGACAGTTGGGTGCTGGAAGGATGACGGGGGTGAGCGAAGCGGTCCTGCCCGAAACGGGGAGTGAGGCCAGCGAAGCTGGTGAAGGGGCAGGCGCGCCAACCCGGTTCGTTGCGTTTTGCCGCACCGGCCCATCCACCATCCTTCGGATGGTCCCCCTCCCCGTTCCGGGGAGGACCGCGGCGTGCTGAGCCGTACTGCCGAATCGCTCTACTGGCTGGCGCGCTATGCCGAGCGTGCGGACGCGACCGGGCGGTTGCTGATGCTTGGCCGCCGGCTCGCCATGCTGCCCGATGGCGTGTCGGGCGATGACTGGCGTTCGGTGTTGCGGGTGGCGGGTTCCGAGGGGTTCGTCGAGCCGCACAGCGAGGTAACCGAGAGCGACGCCGTGGCCGTGCTGCTGCTCGACCCCGACAATCCGTCCTCGATCCGCGCCAGCCTCGATCGCGCGCGCGCCAATGGCAAGGCGGTGCGCACGGCGCTGACGCTGGAGATGTGGGAGGCGCTCAACGAGGGCTGGCGCCGGCTCGAGCGAATGCCGGTCGACCGCGCGGTGCGCGAGCTGCCGACGCTGATCGACTGGGTGCGCGGCTATGTCGCGCGGTTCCGCGGGGCTGTCTCGACATCGATGCTGCGCAACGAAGGGCATGATTTCCTGCGCATCGGCGGCGCGGTCGAGCGGGCCGGGATCACGCTGAGGCTGCTCGACGTCAACTACCACCTGCTGTTGCCCGAAGGCGATGGGGTGGGCGGACACCGCGACCATTATCGCTGGAACGCGCTGTTGCAGACGCTGTCCGGCCTGCGCGCCTATTATCATGTCTATCGTGACAATGTGCGGCCCTGGCACATCGCCGACTTCCTGCTGACCAACCGCGTCTTTCCGCGCAGTCTGGCATTCAGCGTCGGGCAGTTGCGCTACCATCTGGGGCGGCTGGCCCGCGAGCATGACCGCGAGATGGCCTGCCACAGGTCGGTCGAACTGTTCGACGACCGGCTGGCGCGGATGGGCGAGGGCGATATCTTCCAATATGGCCTGCACGAATTCGTGCTGGAGTCGCTGGCCGAACTCGACCGGGTCAGCCAGGAGATAGGGGAGGCCTACTATTTCTAACGCCGCTCCGTCTCCTGCCCGCCTGCGGCTGCTGGTCTCGCACCGGACCAGCTATCATTTCCCGCAAGGCGCGGCGCGCCTGCTGCTGCTGCTGCGCCTGTGGCCGGAACCGCACGCCGGGCAGGTGGTGCGCAAGTGGCAGGTCAGCGTCAACGGGCAGGGCGTCAAGCCGGGCGCGCGCACCGGGCATGGCGATCGCATGGCGCTGTGGTCTGCTGCGGCCAGCCCTGGCGACATCGTGATCGAGGCGATGGGCATCATCGAAGCGGAGGACAGGGCTGGCCTCGTCACCGGACTGACCGTGCGTCCCAATCCGGCGATCTTCCTGCGCGCCACGGACCGCACCCGCGCGGACAAGGCGATTGCGGCGTTGATGCCTGCGCCGCCTGCGGCCGATTCGCCGATTCCCTGACTGCACGAACTGATGCAGGTGATCCATCGCCGCCTGCCCTATGTTTCGGGATCGACCACCATCGAGACCACGGCGATCGAGGCGCTGAAGGCGGGCAGCGGCGTCTGTCAGGACCATAGCCATGTCTTCATTGCCGCCTGCCGCGCGCATGGCATCCCGGCGCGCTACGTCTGCGGCTATCTGCTGACGGGGGACGGGGCGGAGGGCCTGCTGCATGAAACCCACGCCTGGGCGGAAGCCTGGGTAGAGGGGCTGGGCTGGGTGGCGTTCGACCCGACGTCGATGATCTGCGCTACCCAGCGCTACGTCCGCCTGTCGACCGGCCTCGACGCCTTCGACGCGGCACCGATCCGCGGCCATGCCGTCGGTGGCGGTGCACTGGGCGTCCATGCCGATGTCCGCATCGCCCCGTCGCTGGGCGCGGGCGCGGCGGAGACGGCACTCGAGGCACAGTTGAGATCGCACCAGCTGGAGCAGCAGCAACAACAGCAACAACAATGACCCGGCCAGGCGCCCGTCCCGCACCGGCGTGCGGGCAGGGGGCACTGCAAACGGGCTCGAGGGGGTCGGTGAATTGGAGTATGGCGGTTTCTCACCACCGGGAGGGGCAGACAGGATGACCTATTGCGTCGCGATCAATGTCGAGGAAGGGCTGATCATGCTCGCCGACACGCGCACCAATGCGGGCGTCGACAATATCAGCCGCTTTCGCAAGATGTTCACCTGGGAAGAGCCCGGCGAACGCGCGCTGAGCCTGATGACGTCGGGCAATCTGTCGATCACCCAGGGCGTGCTGACCAAGCTGCAGACCGCGCTGGACCGCAGCGTGCTTGGCGATGACATCGAAACCATCATGAACGCGCCGTCGCTCTATCGATCGGCCGAGCTGGTGGGGGAGGCGATGCGCTACATGGCCGTCACCCACGGCGAATCGATCAAGGCGCAGGGCGTCGCGGCCGGGGCGTCGTGCATCCTCGCCGGCCAGCGCAAGGGCGGGCGACCGCGCATCTTCCTGATCTACGCCGCGGGCAATTTCATCGAGGCGACCCGCGACACGCCGTTCCTGCAGATCGGCGAGCATAAATATGGCAAGCCGATCCTCGACCGCGTCATCGACCCGCAGACGCCGCTCAAGGACGCGCTGAAGGCGGCGATCGTTTCGATGGATTCGACGCTGCGCTCGAACCTCTCCGTCGGCATGCCGCTCGATCTCGCGGTCATCCGCAAGAACCAGTATCGTTTCGACCAACGGCGGCGCATCGAACAGGGCGACGCCCAATTCACCCAGGTCTCGGGCGCATGGGGCGCGGCGCTGAAGCATGCGTTCGACGAACTGCCGGATTTTGCGGGGTAGAGCGCTCAGCCTGGCGGATTGGAGCAGGGTTGTGGTGCCTCACCGGCGATTAGCCCGGCGTCGGCCAGCTGGCGCCGAAAGCGTTCATGCTGGACATAGCTCGAAAAGCCATGCGCGCGCATCGGCTGGGTGAATTCGTACGCGCACATCCAAGGGTATATGGAAGCTAAGCGCTCCGCAATTTCCATCCGCAAGCCCAACCGTGTCGGATTGAAGTAAGCACCCAATCCCACAAATTTGTTCAAAACAGGATCGCGCCGGTTGACGGTGAAGCGCAACGATTGGACCGAAGGACCAAAGGTACGGTACTCGTGACACTGCTCGTTGTCGATTGTGGGCCTAACCGCAGGCGCACAGAAATCGACGATGTCGATCGCCGGAGCAGCAAATAGCAGATGATAGCTGTTTCCGTTATCGGGCAAAGGATCGGGAGCCAAAAATGCGTCGACACGGTCCGGACGCCATCCCCACCCTTCTACCACCTGGCGCGTGGCGGTTTCAAAAGCGGGATCAAAGGGCGGATTGCTCAGCGCACTCAGCACAACTGAAGCGCCGCGGCTGTGCGCGATCAAATAGACCTGCTGGCCGTGCAATCTGGCAAGGATACGCCGCAATCCGCGTGTTCCGGCCAGTTGGCTGTAGCCAACGGCATTGAACCAGATTCTGCCCGCGCCGATGCCGCTGCCACGCAGACCATCCCAATGAAACCGTATCACTGCGTCGTCGACCCCGGGGCGGATTAATGTCTCGACCTGTTCGAAAGGGCGCTCGCTCTCTGCCGGCGTGGCGTTGAACCCGTGGACGAGGATGAACACGCGACGCTTGCCATGGGCAAACTCCTCGAGTTCGCCGAGCTGTCGTTCTTCCTCGCGGGAGAGCATGTCTATCGCTCTTGGATCGCGTTGTAGCTGGTTTAGCAGGCTGTGCTGTGGCCAAGGCGAGCGGGGTAATCCGAATTCTGGCCAACCGTCCGGATAGAAGGTGCCATTGGCGTCAACTGATACCTGACGGACATAGCTAGGCAATGGTGCCTCGACAGTGCCGAGCGGGAAGGAGCGCGCGACGGGAAAATTGTGGCTGTAACAGCCGCCAAGCAGCATCAGCGCTACAACCGCCGTCAGCCTTGCCATCATGCCCAAGCGTTCAACCTCCTTGTCGCTTGAATCCTGGCAGGACTCTCTTTCGCAATGCGTGATTTTAGTCACGTGGAACTCGAATTGCCTATCGACGCTGCTTGCCTTGAGCGGCCAACATCATCAGATAGCGCTGCCCGACCATTGCGAATATGCACCGCTTTTCCATCGAAAGACCACCATGCCCACCACCCATGAAACCCGCATGCTCATCATTGGCTCCGGCCCGGCCGGCCTCACTGCCGCCATCTATGCCGCGCGCGCGGGGATGCAGCCGATTGTGGTGCAGGGCATGCAGCCGGGCGGGCAGTTGACCATCACCACCGATGTCGAGAATTACCCCGGCTTTCGCGATGTGGTGCAGGGCCCGTGGCTGATGGAAGAGATGCAGGCGCAGGCCGAACATGTCGGTACGCGGATGATCTGGGACCAGATCGTCGATATCGACCTGACGCAGCGGCCGTTCCGCGCAGTCGGCGACGGCGGCGATGTCTATGTCGCCGATACGCTGGTGATCGCCACCGGTGCACAGGCCAAATGGCTGGGCGTGCCGGGCGAACAGGAGCTGGGCGGCAAGGGCGTTTCGGCTTGTGCGACCTGCGACGGCTTCTTCTATCGCGGCAAGAAGGTGGTGGTGATCGGCGGCGGCAACACCGCGGTCGAAGAAGCGCTCTACCTCACCAACCACAGCAACGATGTGACGCTGATCCACCGGCGCGATTCGCTGCGTGCCGAGAAGATTTTGCAGGACCGGTTGCTGGCCAATCCCAAGATTTCGGTGCTGTGGAACAAGGCGGTCGACCGGTTCGTCGGCGGCGAGGGGGTGGCCGGGCTGGTCGGTGTCGATCTGACCGACACGGTGACCGGCGAGAAGAGCCACATTGCCACCGACGGGGCGTTTGTCGCCATCGGCCACAAGCCGTCGACGGAGATTTTCCAGGGCAAGCTGGCGATGGATGGCGAGGGCTATCTGATCGTCGAGCAGGGCACGCCCAAGACCGCGATCCCCGGCGTGTTCGCCGCGGGCGACGTGGCGGACAAAGTCTATCGTCAGGCGGTGACGGCGGCGGGCATGGGCTGCATGGCCGCGCTCGATGCCGAGCGTTTCCTGGCGCACCACAGCTTTGCCGGTGCCGCCACCTGGTGACGGCAGAGGCGGTCAGACCGGCCTGAGCGGCAGGTGCGGGCCGGCTGGCAACTCCACGCGCACATCATCCCCCGGCACCACTTCGCCGCCATCGACGACCACGCCCATCACGCCGGTCAGGCGATTGAGGTTGCCGTCGGCATCGCGGTCGAGACTGGCTGCCATCAGCCCGGGCATGAAGCGGTCCATCTGGATGCAGGGGTTGCGCAGACCGGTGGTGCGCACCACCGCGCCATCGCTGCCCAGATGCAGCCGCGTATCCTGCGGCAGCGCGATGAGGTCGATGCCGTCGACCAGGATATTCTCGCCGATGTCGCCGGGCGCGAGAGTAAAGCCGCGCGCCGCCATCAGCGCGACATAGCCGCTGTCGATGAGATGCACCTGCCTGAGATTGGGCAGGCTGGGGTCGAACCGCGCCCGCGAGCGATGCTTGACCCGCTCGCCCATATGCCCGTCGCCCTCCACCCCCAAGCCTGCGAGCAGGCGGATCGACAGCTGCGGCATCTTGCTGAAATGATGCCCACGGCGAGCGCTGACCGAAAGGATGCGGGACTGTGGCATGCAAGAAATCCGTTGCGAGGCGCGAAGTCGATGCGTATGTCGCCTCCACCATCGATGGGGCCTTAGCTCAGCTGGGAGAGCGCGTCGTTCGCAATGACGAGGTCAGGGGTTCGATCCCCCTAGGCTCCACCATTCCCGTTTCCCGTTCAATGCTCCGCTTTCACACGCCGGTCGTGCGCTGCCTGAGGTCGTGGGCGTTTGAGAGCCCTCTTCCGGTGGCGGTTGAATTTGCCCGGATCGGGCAAGCATCCACAGGCGACCGGCGGTCGATGCCGGTGCTTCACCCCATCGGGTAAAGGATCTCCTTGGTCACCTTGTGGATGGCCTTCATCAGATCGGCGGGCAGGTCTAGGTCTGCGGCGGCGAAGATCGGGTCGAGTTGGTCGCTGTGCGTGGCGCCGACGATGGTCGAGGCGACGAAGTCATGCTGTTTCGACCAGGCGGTGGCCATGGTGATCGGCTGCAGGCCGGCGTCGGCTGCCAGCTTGAGGAAACGCTCGGTGCTGGCGAGTGCGCGCTCCCCGGCGAAACGCTGCGCCATGACCGCCTGGCGCGAGCCGGGGTTGGCGAGATAGGCAGAGAAGCGGGCGCCTTCCGGCCGCGCGCCAGCCTGATATTTGCCCGAGAGCACGCCGCCGCCCAGCGGGGAGTAGGGGATGAGGCTGACGCCTTCTTCGCGGCAGACCTGCGCCAGTTCGTCCTCGAAGCGGCGGTTGTTCATGCTGAAATTATTCTGGATGGTCTGATAGCTTGCAGTGCCGAGCTTCTCCGACGCAGCCAGCGATTTCATCAGGCCCCAGCTCGTCTCGTTCGAGCAGCCGAGGATGCGCACCTTGCCCGCGCGGACCAGCTCGTCGAGCACCTCCATCGTTTCTTCATAGGCGGTGCCATGGTCGGGCCAGTGGGTCTGGTAGAGATCGACATAGTCGGTCTGCAGGCGGCGCAGGCTGCCCTCGATCGCGGTGGTGATGTTGTGGCGGTCGAGCGCGGTCATGCCGTTGCGGCAGGGCGATTTGAACCAGACATGGCTGGGGCCGGACACTTTGGTCGCCATGATGATAGCATCGCGCGGCTTGGTCTTCATCCAGCGGCCGACGATCTCCTCGGTCAGGCCGACATATTTGACATCCGGCGGCACCGGATAGCCTTCCGCGGTATCGAAGAAGTTGATCCCCGCATCATAGCTCATGTCGAGGATGCGGTGCGCCATCGCTTCATCGGCCTGATTGCCGAAGGTCATCGTCCCCATGCAGATGGCGGACACGGTGATGGCGCTCTTGCCGAGGCGACGGTTCTGCATGGCTGGTCTCTCCCGGAAGCTGTTGGTCGACACGTTGCCTCGGTTACGCATTTCGGGCAACCATCGTTTGATATCAGACTTGAGGCCGACGCTGCAGCCTCTGGCGGCACGAGCAAGTCTGACGCGAACTGCGTTCAAGCAGAAGGGGCGGCAGCATTGGCGATGCCGCGGGATATCCATTTGAGTATTGGCGCGGTAAAGCGGATGGCACTCGACCATTGCATCTCTAGCGCGGTCCCAACTTTATCCAAACCACGCTTGTGTAGGCCAACGACGATGTACTCGCCGGAGCCGGTTGCATCTGGCCTGATTATTGGGCCACCGCTTTGACCATCCTCTGTCGTATGAGGATAGAAGATGCGGTCTATAGTGGTTTCGGCGATTGGGCCGGACTGCTCGCTGGCGATGGCATGCTGCTTGCGAAACCCTATGATGCGAACCGTACTGCGATATGTATCCTCCATCGCTTCGAGGCGGAAGATCGGTCTGAATTTGCGTATCGGCTGCTTGAGTTCCAGCAGAGCTAGATCGGTCTGCCCATTGGCGTCGGAAAACGCCCCTTCACTGAAGCAACGCACCGATCGGACCAGGCTATATACCCCGGAGGCGCTCGACGCTTGGCCGAGCCTTCTAGCAGAAGCTAAGCGGACGTTTGCCGCTTCACTGCACGCTGGGACATTGTGCGCAACCGTCAGGACCAGTGTCGGAGCAACGACGATACCGGTTCCGTTTCGCGTCATGGAGGTACCGGGATCGCCGTGTATGATTTTGACTATAGCGTCGGCTATTCCGAAACTCGGGTCGTTCGGTTTATAGTTCAGTCTGACCCAACGCGACGTTAGGGTTGACCGAGCGGTACCCTCGGCTTTGGCCAGAGCCGTGGCTTCTGCTATCGTCGGGGCAGATGCTGTCGCTTGGGCAGATGTTGTCGTCGGGGCAGATGTTGTCGTCGGGGCAGATGTTGTCGTCGGGGCAGATGTTGTCGCCGGGGCAGATGCTGTCGCCGGGCCAGATGCTGTCGCCGGGGCAGATGTTGTCGCCGGGGCAGATACTGTCGCCGGGGCAGATGCTGTCGCCGGAGCAGATGCTGTCGCCAGGGCAGGGAAGCTGATTGCTGCGGCCAACAGTGCCACGTGCAAGACATTGTAGAGCCTAGCCACCCTATTCACACCCGCCAGCCGGTCGTCTGAATTGCCGGATGGGAATGGTCGGGCTGATGCAGGTAACTACCCCGCTGCTGACGATTTGCCCGTTGGTAGGATCGACCATGCTGTAATCGACCGCAAAGCCGCTGTTAACAAATGCCGCTTCAGCGCCGATGAGTGTGAGGAAATTAGTTCGGACCACACTTTGTCCACCAATGTTGGAGAGGTTCACACGCATAACCAAGCTGTTGTCGAGATTGAGCGGTGGGGTCTGCAAAGCCCTCGTCAGCAGCGCAGTATTGGCGCCCGACTGGTCGGTTGATGCGGCACCTTCCTCCTCCGCTTGTCCAGCTTCCTCTTTCTCCTCCTCCTCCTCTGCCTGATTGCCAGCCGATGCGTTGGTCAGCTGATGGACGGCGCGGCGTACTTCGTCCAACAAGCTCGCAATCTCGGCATCATCGCTGCAACTGTTAGGGAAATTGCCGGCTGTGTGGCTGATCGCCAGCAATCGAGCTAAAACCGGGTGGGGTCCCAATTGTTCATTCGGGCTTACCCACGCGATGCCTTGTGCAAAGCGCATTGACATCAACGCATTGCGCATAGCGTCGTCATTGATGCTAATCTGAACCGAGTCTATGACGGTGGAGTGAGAAACAAAATCAATTGCTGCCTTAATGATGTCGGCAGCAGCACCTGAAACCAGACCAGATTGGTTGCTGTCTGCATCCGCCGTTTCCTGTTCTAACAACCGCTGGCACAGCGCTGATGAGCGAAGCAACAGACTGTCGATACGGTCGAACTCCAGCTCGACCTGATAGCGTGCAGATAGATCGATCCGCTGGCGACCAGAAAGAAGGATGATGCGCCTGGTGCCTTCGGGGATATCCGCGCCTGCGAGGCGTAGGCGGAGCGTTTCACCGGCGCGATTGAGCATCGCGTAGGCCAACAGGTTACCCTCGAACTGCCCGGCGGAATCCTGGAGTGTTGTCTTCCCGTCCTGGCGGGAGACACCCAAAGCCGCCGACGCTGTTGGTATATCTCGCTCTTGATCGTTCTCTTCGTTCGACGGCTGGGGGTCGTCCTCTTGCGCCGCAATCGTCGGGACCGAAGCGACGAGCGCCAATGCCGAAGTCATGACAGCCAGATGCCGGAACCACATAAACCCTCTCCCCTATCAATGTGCGCCTGCAAGCGATAAAACAGGCCGTTGTTGACGGAGCGTGATGATTTTCACATTCCGAAAAGACCAACGATCTGCGCGCAGGCGCGGGCCTTGCCGAGATTGGTGAGGGCGGTGTCGAGCGGGAGGTGCAGGCGGACGGTGCCATCCTCATGACCGACGGTCGCCGCGCCGATATGGCTGAACAGGGTGAGCGCGCCAGCGTTGCTGCCGAGGACGAGGATGTCGACATTCTCCACGCCCGCCGCGCGATTGTCTGCCAGCAATGCGGAGAGCAGCAGGCGGGCGAGACCGCGACCGTGCCAGGCGTCGAGCACCGCGATGGAGAGTTCGCCGGTTGCGTCGCCGCACGGTTCGCGCACGACATGCGCGGCGGCAATGGCGGGCTGGGCCGGATCGGCGGCGTGGATCGCACCCCAGCCGATATGGCAATCCGGATCGGCATCGGTGAGCCGGGCGATGACGGCATCGGGCACGCGGTGCGCGAAAGAGAAGAATCGCCGATAGCGCGATTCGGGCGAAAGCTCCGCGACGCCCCCGCGCAGCCGATCGGCATCGTCGGCGCGGATGCGGCGCAGGCACACCGGTGTGCCGTCGGTCAGCGTCGCGTCGATTTCCGGTGTGCCAGCGTGCATCCGCCCATCCTGTCGGGGCCAAGGTGCGGTTGCCGCTGCGGTGCGTCAAGGCATCAGCAATGGGACCATCGATGCCACCAGCAGCAGGGCCATGGTCCAGTTGAAGAGCCGCAGCCGTGTCGGGCTGGCAAGCCATCCGCTGAGCGCCTGACCCATCACCGCCCACAGGCTGGTCGAAGGCAGGTTGACGATGCCGAAGACAATGGCAACCAGCACGACCGCGCCAAGATTACGGTCGGGCGCATAGAGCGCGATGGCCGTCAGTGCCATCGACCATGCCTTGGGATTGACCCACTGGAACAGCATGGCCTGGACAAAGCCCATCGGTCGGGCGGTGCCTGGCTTCGCGCTGTCCGGGGGCGCGGCGTTGGCAATTTTCCAGGCCAGCCACAGCAGATAGACGATACTGACGATCTTCAGCACGCTGTTGAGCCAGGGAAAGACATCGAACAGACCCATCAGCCCGATTCCGACCAGCACGATCATCAGGGTGAAGCCGATGCCCACGCCCAGCGCGTGCGGCACGGTGCGCCGAAGGCCGAAGTTCGCGCCTGAGGCCATCAACATCATGTTGTTCGGCCCCGGCGTGATCGAGGAGACGAGGGCGAAGCTGGAGAGAGCGGCGAGCGAGGCAAGTTCCATGCGATGCAGCATATTGCAGTTTACGGTGCGATTGGTTGCAAATCGCTCTGTCATTCGTGACGTTAGTGCAATATGTCGCGGTGATGGACCGCATAGACCGCATGATATTGCAACAGCTTTCGGCCGAAGGTCGCCTGTCCAATATCGAGCTGGCCGACCGTGTCGGCCTGTCGCCCTCCGCGTGCTTGCGCCGGGTTCAGGAACTCGAGCGCAGCGGCGTGATTTCCGGCTATCGCGCGCGCATCGACCCGTCCAAGCTCGGCATCACCTTCATGGCCTATGTCACCGTCGGTCTCTCCCGCCATACCAAGGAGGCGCAGGCGGGGTTCGAGGCGGCGATGGCGCTCGCGCCGGAGGTGCGTGAATGCCACAACATCACGGGCGCGATCGAATATCTGTTGCGGGTCGAATGCAGCGATCTTGCCGCTTACAAGCATTTCCACACCGAAGTGTTGGGCGTTGTCCCCGAGGTCAATTCAATCACCACCTATGTGCTGATGCACTCGCCCAAGGATGAACGGGCGTAAGAGGGTTGCGCGCATCCGGTTGAGGCGGGGAGCAATCGGCCCAGCCTTCCCGCGCATTGCACCCTCGCGGGCGAAGATGCCCTTATGCCTCCCGCTTGCGGAATATCACCGGCTCGGTGCCTTGCGGAGCGCAGCGCAGATTGTCGGGGCCGTACAGGGGCAAATGCGGATGTCGCTCGGACCCGCCTGCTTACCCCTGCAGCGTCAGCGTGTTGATGTTGATGTGCGGCCAGACGATGGTCTGGCCCGGCGTGTCGCTGCTGATCGGGAAGCTCATCAGCGTGCGCTGGCTGTATTGCAGCTGCGTGGTCTGGTTGCCCTGGGCGTCGACCAGCGTTTCGATCCACCAGGTCGCGTCGAACTGGGTGGTCGGTGTATTGTCCTGCACCATCGCGATGTTGGTGATACCGCCCTGGTTGAGCGTGCTGATCGCAAGCTGGGTGGTGCTGATGATTCGCGTGCCGGCTGCCTGCTGCTGATCGAGCACATAGGCCAGATAATGGTTGGGGTAGCCCGGGCTGTAGTTGGCGAATTCGAATGGCGGGCCATAGACATCGAGATAGCCGTTGGTCTGCGGCAGCGCGCCGGTCGGCTGTCCGCTCAGCGACACGTCGATGGTCGGCGGGCCGTCGATGATCGTCGCATTGCCCATCGCGGTCAGTGCATCGCCATGCGGGATGGTGGCGAGGCGGAAGATGTCGAAGCCGCCATTGTCTGCCGCCGGCATGGTTTCCCAGAAGCCGGCCTCGACATGCATCAGCGCGCCGTCGCGCGAATCGGAAATGCTGGTGGCATATTGCAGCGTCGGGATCTGGACGATGCTGTTGAGGCCGCGATCCGGGGTGGTGGCGGGAACTGCGGTGATCGTCAGTGTTTCGGTGTAAGGCGCGACGAGCAGGCCGAACCCGCCCTGCTGGTTGGGCAGCGCCACCATGTTGAACCCCTGGTTGCCGACCCAGGTGCCGATCAGCCCGCTGAGCGGGCCATAGTCGATGCCGCTGCTGATCTGCACCTCGCCGGTGGTGGCAAGCCGGGTTGCGGAAGCGGTGGTGGCTGCGGTGTCCATGATCTGCCCCTGTAACGATGGTCGATGCCAGGCGCTTACTGTCCGCAACACTTGCGGCGCGTGACGCTGGTCACGTCGGAGCGGCAGGCATGCTGAAGCGTGGGTGAGAATCGCTCGCAACCGGAACCTGCGCAGTGGCGGGGCGCTTGTCCGGGATGGCGGCGGGCCTTTGCAGAATCGGAGAAGTGCGATGTCGTTTCTGGACAAAGTGGTGGCGGCAATCACGCCGCCCGAAAGCGATGAAACCCGCATGGAGGCGCGCGCCAAGGCGCGACAAGCAGCCGAGCCTGGCGACTGGCTGAGCCAGGTGCTCGATCATCACGACCAGATCGAGGCGGCCTTCGAAACGGCGCGGCGGGAAACAAGCGACGGTGGCCGGACGACGGCGATGAAACAGCTTGGCCTGCTGCTGACCGGGCACAGCAATGCCGAGGAAAGCGTACTCTATCCGTCAGTGGCCGACAGCGGGCACAAGACGCATGCCGGCATGGCGTATGAAGAGCAGGCGATGGCCAAGATCGAGATGGCGCTGCTCGAAAAGCTCGATCCGATGAGCCAGGAATGGCTCGACAAGCTGGAGCATATCCGCGGCGCCGTGACCCACCATATGTATTCGGAGGAAAGCAACTGGTTCCTTGAACTCAAGCGCGAGGTGCCTGCGGACGAGCAGGCGATGATGACCAAGCGCTACCGGCAGGAAATAGCGCGTTACGCTGCCGACGAACTTGCCTGAACCCCGGTGGCCGGCCGGCCATCTGCGCTGGCCGGCCACTCTCGCGCTGGCGAAAGACGCATGATAGCGTCGGTCCGGGAAAGGGGGGGGCGATGATTCAGCTAATCGGGTATCTGATCCTTGCGTGGATCGGTTTCCATATTGTCCGCAGGCTGTTCGCCCGTACCGGGAGGGGCTCGGGCGGGCCGGACAATGCAGTCTATGTCGACAGTGGCGGTGACAGCGGCGGCGCCGGCTGGTTCGGCGGTTCTTCCGACAGCGACAGCGATGATGGCGGCAGCGATGGCGGCGACGGCGGCGGGGGCGATGGCGGTGGCGATTGACGCGATGCCCTTGCCGGTGACCGTTGGCGGCGCCATCTCCCGGCCATGACCAAGCTATCGCTACTCGATCTCGTCCCCGTCGTGCAGGGCGGCAGCATTCCGCAGGCTTTGGCGAACGCTGCCGATCTCGCCGCGCATGCCGAAGCGCTCGGGTTCCACCGCTATTGGGTGGCCGAACATCATGGCATGGCCGGCGTGGCCGGTGGCGCGACCAGTGTGGTGCTGGCGCATGTCGGCGCGGCAACGGCGCGGATCCGTATCGGCGCGGGCGGCATCATGCTGCCCAACCATGCGCCGCTGCAGATTGCCGAACAGTTCGGCACGCTCGACGCGCTGTTTCCGGGGCGGATCGATCTGGGGCTGGGGCGCGCGCCCGGCTCTGACGGGCGGGTGGCGCAGGCGATGCGGCGCAATCTCAACAGCGATGAACAGCAGTTCCCGCGCGATGTCGTCGAGCTGATGGCCTATTTTGCCGGCGATCCGCGGGTGGTGCCGGCAACGCCGGGCGCGGGCGCGCGTCCGGACATGTGGATCCTGGGGTCGAGCCTGTTCGGCGCGCAACTGGCGGCGATGCTCGGGCTGAAATTCGCCTTCGCCTCGCACTTCGCGCCCGATGCGCTGATGCAGGCGCTCGATGTCTATCGCCGGGGCTTCCAGCCGTCGGAGACATTGGATGCGCCCTATTGCGCGGCGGCGTTCAATGTCTTTGCCGCCAATACGCGCGCGGAGGCGGAACTGCTGGCGACATCGATGCAGCAGAGCTTCGTCGCGCTGCGCACCGGCAATCCCGGCCGCATGCCGCCGCCGGTGAAAGGCTATCGCGAGACATTGCCAGAACAGGCGCGCGCGATGCTCGACCATGTGCTGCAATATAGCGCCATCGGCACCGGCAAGGATGTGGCGCGCGGGCTGGAGGCCTTCGTTGCGCGGACCGGCGTCGACGAGGTGATCTTAGCATCGTCGATCTACGACCACGACGCGCGCAAACATTCGCTGACGTTGGCGGCGGAGGCGTTCGCCGGGGCAGCGGCCTAGGGCGGTTCGCTGGGTCGACGAGCAGTCGTCAATGGACAAGAAAAGAGCCCCGCCGTCGGCACGGCGGGGCTCTATGCTTGCTTAGCCAGTCAAGGCTCGGATCAGTTGCCGCTGCGCGGAACGACGCCCTGGCCCTCGATGCCCTGACGGACGTCCTCGCCCACCTCGGCATTATGGGCTGCGACGGTCGAGATGACTTCGCCGTCCTTGTTGAGCAGGACAGGCTCTTCGTTGGAGCCGACCGGGACCAGACGCACATAGACCGGGTTAGGGTACAGACGGTTCGACGAGCCGTTCGACCCATCGACGACCGCGCCGATGCCGCCGCCGAGGATGATGTTGCCGAAGGTCGAACCGCCGAGGCGGCTCTGGATGTACACGGTCACCGGCTTGAAGCCGGGCTTGTTGATTTCGACGCTGGCATCATCGCCGCGCCGCATGCTGAACGTGCACGGCGTCACGCAATTCTGGCCGGTGTGCAGCGCAATGACCGCACCCTGCGGTTCCGAATTGAAATCGACGTCCTGGCTGGTGCCATTGAGAACGGTGGCGCAGCCAGAAAGCGACATGCCTGCGAGCGCAAGCGCTGCTGCTAATTGCTTGGAAAGCATGAAATCGGTCCCCCTTGTTCGATCTGTTTTTCGCAAAATTGCTTTCGCGTCCTGCAAAAGATTCGCGCAACAATCAACAAGTAAGAAAAAGCGCATCAGCAAGCGCGGTTGTCGCCATGGCAAAACCAACGGCTGCTATGTTCCTCAGAGAAAATGGCGCAAAGTTCCGCTACTTCGTGCGCGCCTCAGTGCTCCGACCAGGCTGGTCACTATTGTGGGGAAGAGAAGGCTGGCTTCCGGACGGCACCGGTGTGGAGGATGCGGTGCCGCCCGGACCAGATTCCGCTGTGCGACCCGAAGGGATATGCGGAATATGTTCCGGCAGACGGCGCTCGAGGGGGGAGGGATGCGCTTGTCCGTCTGCCGATGGATGGCGTTTAGCGCAGCCTATTAATCGACACCAATACAGACTTTGGTCCACTCTAATCGGTAAAGGCGATTAGACATGCGCCATGTCCAGTGCGTCGATTGATTATGTGGCGCCGCTCCTCTATGACGAGAGACGTCGGCGGCCCGGGTGGGGTCGCCGTTTTGCGTTGGCGGCGCAGAGGCGCGTCGCTGTTGCTGGAAAGGGGAATATCGTCATGGCCATTACGCCGCTCATGCCCGTCTATCCGCGCTGCGGATTCCGGCCGGTGCGAGGCGAGGGGGCCTATCTGATTTCCGATGACGGCCGCCGCGCGCTCGATTTCGCCAGCGGCATCGCCGTCAACCTGCTCGGCCACGGCCACCCGCACCTGACCAAGGCGATCCAGGAGCAGGCGGCGACGCTGATGCATGTCTCCAACCTCTACGGCTCTCCGCAGGGTGAGGCGTTTGCGCAGCGGCTGGTCGACAACAGCTTTGCCGACACGGTGTTCTTCACCAATTCGGGTGCCGAAGCGGTCGAGTGCGCGATCAAGACGGTGCGCGCCTATCACCAGTCGCAGGGCAGTGACCGGTTCGAGATCATCACCTTCAAGAATGCCTTCCACGGGCGGACGATGGCGACCATCTCGGCGAGCAACCAGGAGAAGATGCACAAGGGCTTTTCGCCTCTGCTCAATGGCTTCCGCTATGTCGACTTCGACGATCTCGAAGGCGCGGCTGCGGCGATCAACGACAAGACCGCCGCTTTTCTGGTCGAGCCGATCCAGGGCGAGGGCGGGGTGCGGCCGGCATCGGACGCTTTCATCCAGGGGTTGCGCAGGCTCGCCGACGAGCATGGCATCCTGCTCGCGCTCGACGAGGTGCAGTGCGGCGTGGCGCGCACCGGCAAGCTCTATGCCTATGAGCATTATGGCATCGTGCCGGACGTGCTGGCGAGCGCCAAGGGCATTGGCGGCGGTTTCCCGATGGGCGCCTGCCTTGCCACCGAGAGTGCGGCGCGGGGCATGGTGGTCGGCACGCATGGATCGACCTACGGCGGCAACCCGCTGGCGATGGCAGCGGGCAGCGCGGTGTTCGACGTGATCCTGGAAGAGGGCTTCATGGAGAATGTCACCGCGCTTGGCGCCAAGCTGGAGCAGGCGCTGCACCAGTTCATCGGCAACTACCCCGAGCTGTTCACCGGCGTGCGCGGCAAGGGGCTGATGCTGGGCCTGATGATGACGCACGAGACGCGCAATTTCGTGGCGCACCTGCGCGACAATCATGGCCTGCTGACCGTCGCGGCGGGGGACAATACGCTGCGCGTACTGCCGCCGCTCAACATCGAGCAGGCGCATATCGACGAGTTTGTCGAGAAGCTTTCGGCGGGTGCTGCCAGCTATCAGGTGCCGGTGGCGGCGTGATCTAACCCTCTCCCGCTTAGGGGAGAGGGACAGCCGCGAAGCGGCAGGGTGAGGGTATGCCAGCAATCGTCGCTAGCCCTCACCGCTGCGACCAGTTCGCTTCGCTCTCAAGTCTCGCTCCTCTCCCGCAGGCGGGAGAGGGGAAGGGGGATCAGATATGAGACATTTCCTCAATCTCTCCGACGCCGGTGGCGATGCCATCGCTGCGATGATCGCCGATGCCATCGATCGCAAGGCGGCCCGCGCGGGCTGGCCCAAGGGCAGGGCTGATGCCGACGCCCCGCTCGCGGGGCATGTGCTGGGCATGATCTTCGAAAAGAATTCGACGCGGACCCGCGTCAGCTTCGACATGGCGATCCGCCAGCTCGGCGGTACCAGCATCGTCATGGATTCGGGCGGCATGCAGCTCGGCCGCGGCGAGACGGTGGCGGATACCGCGCGGGTGCTGTCCCGCTATGTCGATGCCATCATGATCCGCACCGACGATCATGCCAAGATCGAGGAAATGGCGGCGCATGCCAGCGTGCCGATCATCAACGGACTTACCGACCTGTCGCACCCCTGCCAGATCGTCGCCGACCTGCTGACCCTGGTCGAGCACGGCCACGCGCTGCCTGGGCTGGAAGTGGCCTGGCTGGGCGACGGCAACAATGTGCTGAACTCGATCGTCGAGGCGGCGGGGCTCATGAAGTTCAACGTCCGCATCGGCGGCCCGCAGGGCTATGACAGCGACCCCGCCTTCATCGAGGCAGCGCGCGCGGCGGGCGCCACTATCACCGTCCATCGCGATGCGACGGCAGCGGCAGCCGGTGCCAATGTCCTGGTCACCGATACCTGGGTGTCGATGGGCCAGGAGCATGCGCACAACAAGCTGGCGGCGATGGCGCCCTATCAGGTCGACGAGGCGCTGCTTGCGCTTGCCGCCCCCAATGCCCATTTCCTGCATTGCCTGCCCGCGCACCGCGGCGAGGAAGTGACCGACGCGGTGATCGATGGACCGGCATCGCTGATCTGGGACGAGGCCGAGAACCGGCTGCATGCACAAAAGTCCGTCCTGCTGTGGGCGTTCGGGCTGCTGGGACAGTAACTTCCCTCGTCACTCCCGCGAAGACGCGACTCCATCTGACGGTGGCGCGATACGAAACCAATGATGGTTCCCGCCTGTGCGGGAATGACGCATAGCTGGATGTGATGATGACCGACCTTGCCGAAACCCATTTCGACCGCCCGCTGGTGTTCACGCTGGCCGAGCAGGACGCGCGCGGGCGGGTGGTGCGGCTGGGGCCGATGCTCGACACGATATTGTCGGCCCATGCCTACCCGCCGGTCGCGGAAAAGCTGCTGGCCGAGGCGCTGGTGCTGACGGCTTTGCTCGGATCGACCCTCAAGGACGGCGGCAGCCAGATGACGCTGCAGGCGCAGACCGAAAATGGCGCGGTCGGCATGCTGGTGTGCGACTATGTGTCCGGGCAGATGCGCGGTTATCTCTCCTTCGATGCCGAGCGGCTGGCAATGATCGGCCCGGAGCCGAGCCTGTTCGCGCTGTTCGGCAAGGGCTATCTGGCGCTGACCTTCGATCAGGGTGCGACCGGGCAGCGTTATCAGGGCATCGTGCCGCTGGAGGGCGAAAGTCTGGCCGATGCGGTGCAGGATTATTTCCGCCAGTCCGAGCAGTTGCCGACGGTGATCCGCATCGCCACGCGCCATGATGCCGGGGCCGGCTGCATCGCCGGCGGCGTGATGATCCAGCGGCTGGCGTCCGGCGAACTGGGCGGCGAGCGGTTGGAGGTGCGCGGCGAGCGTACCCACGCGCATGAAGCGTGGGACCATATCGCGACGCTGGCCGAGACCATCACCCCCACCGAGCTGACCGACCCGGCACTGAGCATGGAGGCGCTGGTGTGGCGGCTCTATCATGACGAGGCCGAAGTGCGGGTCAGCCAGGGCGATGCTCTGGCACGCGGTTGCCGTTGCGACCCGGCCTATCTTGCGTCGGTGATTGCCCGCTTCCCGGCGGACGAGCAGGCGGAGATGGCCGACGAAAACGGCAAGATCGTGATTGACTGCGCCTTCTGCTCCACGCAATTTGCCATCGATCCGGCGGATGTGCCGCGGGCGCATTGAGCGCATCGCCGGACCAGTCAACGGTTTGTCGCTGTAAAGCCACTGTTCATCGCTGGTTGCCTAGAGGTGTGACGGATAGCGCGGCGCCAGTGACGGTGAAGGGTCATTGCGCTGCGATGCTTTGCGGCAAGGCTGACGGGATGGTCCGTCGCGCTGCGCAGAAAGGACAGACGGTCTTGGCTTACTCGGCATTGCGCACCGCGGCGATGGCAACGGTGGCGATTCTCGCAGCGACGATGCCCGCAGCCGGGCAGACGCCGACGCTCGCCATGCTCGACGGGCTCGAACGTGGTCAGTGGCTGCTGCGCGACCGCGACGATGCTTCGTCGACCCGCAGCTATTGCGTCACCGACTGGCGCCAGCTGCTGCAACTGCAGCATCAGCGCAGCCAGTGCACCCGCACCGTGCTGGAAAATAGCGCGACCACCGTGCGCGTGCATTACAGCTGCGGCAGCGCCGGGCATGGGCAGACCACCATCCGCCGTGAAACCAACCGGCTGATCCAGCTCGAAACGCAGGGGATCGCGGGCGGTGCGCCGTTCAGCCTGGCCTATGAGGGCCGACGCACCGGCGCTTGCAACTAGGCCGCGATCCCAAATAGCTGCCCTAACCGATTGTTAACCATCTTGCGCTAGACGGAAGGCCGTGAACCTTCGTGGCTCACTTCCTCCCTAGCAGATCCTGATGGATCACACTGGGCCGCCCATCCTGCGATGAGGCGGCCCTGTTTTTTGCTCAGCCAGATTAGCGTCATGCCCGCGTCGCGAAAGCAGCTCGCGGCGCGTTGGTTGCCATGCGTGCAGCATCTTTCGCACGCGAGGAGACGAGCAATGAGCGACGAGCAACGGCAGAGCTATGGCGGGCAGGGCAATCTTTCCACCCAAGGCAATCAGCGCCCCGGCGGCGACCGCAACCCCACCGACACACTGCGCGGCGACGCCGGGCAGGACCGGCAACGCCAGCAGGGACAGCAAGGGCAGGCCGATTACGGCAGCGCCGGCCAGCAGGAACGAGAAGAACGCGACGTGCAGGCCGGGCTCGGATCGCAGTCGCAGCGCGAGCAGGAGGCCGGCGGCAACAGCATGTCAGGCGATGCCGCGACCGGCGAGCGCGGCAGCGGCTCCGGTGGCGATGGCGAGCAACATGGCTCTGGCATCGTCGACGGCGGCTTCGGCAATGGATCGCCCTCGATGCAGGAAGGCGACGCCGAGATGCGCGACGAGGGCGACGACGCTCTCGATGGCAATGAGGAGCTCGACGAAGAAGATCTCGACGACGAGGATCTCGATGACGAGATGGACGAAGAGCGGCTCGACGAGGAGGATGGCGGCGCACAGGGCGGCGGGATGGGGCGTGGCCTGAGCGGCGAGCGCGGCGCCAGCGGCGCAGGGGCGCTCTAACGCGGCGCTTTTGATGATCGGCATTGCCCGCTAAAGGCGGGCGATGCTCGATTCTGCTGCTGCTGTCGTCCTCCTATCGGGCGGACTCGACTCGATGGTCTGCACCGCGCTGGCGCGCGAGGCGGGGCATCGCGTGATCGCCCTCACTGTCGACTATAACCAGCGCCACCGCTGCGAGCTGGAGGCGGCCGGGCGCGTCGCCGCTGCGCTGGGTGTGGCGGAGCATATCGTGCTGCCGCTCAACCTGCGCAGCTTCGGCGGATCGGCGCTGACCAGCGACACCGCGGTGCCCAAGGATGGTGTGCAGCCGGGTATCCCGGTCACCTATGTGCCGGCGCGCAACACGATTTTCCTCAGTCTGGCGCTCGGTCTTGCCGAGGCGCGTGCGGCCAAGCACATTTATGTTGGCGTCAATGCGCTCGATTATTCGGGCTATCCCGATTGCCGCCCGGCCTTTGTCGAGAGCTTTGCCGAGACGGCCAATCTCGCGACCAAGGCCGGGGTGGAGGGCGATCCTTTCCTGTTCGAAACGCCGCTGCTGCACATGACCAAGGCTGACATCGCGCGCGAGGCGCACCGGCTGGGCATCGATGCCGGGCTGAGCTGGACCTGCTACGATCCGACGCCCGATGGCCTGCATTGCGGGGCATGCGATGCCTGCCGCCTGAGGGCCAAGGGGTTTGTCGAGGCCGGTCTGCCAGACCCGACCGTCTATGCACGGGAACCGCTCGCCCCATGAGCGATGCGGGCGCCGATCAATGACCTATTCGGTCAAGGAAATCTTCCTGACGCTGCAGGGAGAGGGTGCGCAGGCGGGGCGACGCGCGGTGTTCTGCCGCTTTGCCGGCTGCAACCTGTGGAGCGGGCGCGAGGCGGACCGGGCGACCGCGCAGTGCCGTTTTTGCGACACCGATTTTGTCGGCACCGATGGCGAGGGCGGCGGCAAGTTCCCCGATGCCACGGCGCTGGCAGCAGCGATCGCCGCCTGCTGGGGCGCAGGGTTCGAGCGGCGATATGTGGTGCTGACCGGTGGCGAGCCGATGCTGCAGGTCGATGATGCGCTGGTCGAGGCGTTGCACGCGGCGGGCTTCGAGATCGCCATCGAGAGCAACGGCACCCTGCCGGTGCATCCCGGCATCGACTGGGTGTGCATCAGCCCCAAGGCGGGGACGCGCGTGGTGCAGCGCAGCGGCGACGAGCTGAAGCTGGTCTGGCCGCAGCAGGGCATCGACCTGGCCGAACTGGCGGAATGGGACTTCACCCACCGTCTGGTGCAGCCGCTCGACCGCCGAGACGGGTCACGGGACGAGGCAGCGGCATTGGCGCTGGCGTTCGACGATCCGCGCTGGCGACTGTCGCTGCAGACCCACAAGCTGCTGGGGCTGGCCTGACCCAGCCGAGAAGCTGTCCCGCGAATACCGAACCGTAGTGCTGAGCTTGTCGAAGCACGCCTCTGCGACAGGCGCCCTTCGACAGGCTCAGGGCTATGGTTTCACTCTGGGTCGAACAGGGCGAACATCATTTCTTGGCGGGCGCATCGCCCTCGGCGCGGCCGGCGGGTGGGCGGATGACGACGTCGCCGGGACGGGTTTCGGCTTCGGCATCGCCGGCCGCGGCCGGAGCGTCAGGATCGGCGGCGGCGTCCGCTCCGGCGTCTTCGTCGCTCGTAGGCTCGCCGGGCAGGGCCGGGCCGATCGCGGTGCTGGTGTCGATCGCCGTACCGTCGCCGCTCGCCGCATCGAGCGTTACCATCTCGTCGCTGGCGGTGCCGGGCTGGATTTCGACATTGGTCATTTGCGTGTCGGCGCTGCTGCCGCCACCGATCAGATCGCAGCCGGCAAGGGCGAAGGCGGTGACGATGCAGGCGGCGGCAAGGCGATGGCGGGTCATGCTGGGCTCTCCGGTGATTGCGCGGCCATAGCCGGTCCGACCGCCTGCAGGAAATCCCCGAAATGGCGGTGCAAGGCGGCATCGACATCGGCCATGGTCGCCGCGATCCCCAGCGCGGCCAGGCTGGTGACCGGATAATCGGCGATGCCGCACGGCACGATGCCGCCGAAATGTGCCAGATCCGGGTCGACGTTGATGGAGAGGCCATGCAGCGTCACCCAGCGGCGCACGCGCACGCCGATTGCGCCGATCTTGGCTTCGCGGCCCGAGGCATCGTCGCACCAGATGCCGATGCGCCCCTCTGCGCGCCGCGCGGCGAGGCCGAAATCGGCGAGCGTGGCGATCACCCAGCCTTCGATGGCATGGACGAACCGGCGCACGTCGCGCCCGCGCCGCCCCAGGTCGAGCTGGACATAAGCCACGCGCTGGCCGGGGCCATGATAGGTGTAGCGCCCGCCGCGCCCGGCATCGAAGACGGGGAAGCGGCGGTCGATCAACTCGGCGGGGTCGGCGCTGGTGCCTGCAGTGTAGAGCGGCGGATGCTCGAGCAGCCAGATGCGCTCGGGCGCAGCGGCGGCATGGATGGCGGCGGCGCGATCCTCCATCTCGGCAAGCGCCTGTGGATAGGGGGTCAGGCCCGGCGATACCTGCCAGTCGGGTGCTGCGCTCAAGGGGGCGGGGTCGGCCATCGCCCGTCCCTGCGACAGCGCATCAGCGCTGGCAAGTGGCGGCGCTGTATTGGTGCTGGACAAGTAGGAAACTGCCCGTCACTTTGCCCGCCGGGTCTGAACAAGGGGCGACAGAATGAACAATTTCACCATCGGCGAAGCCTGGTCGCTCGCCGTCGATTTCCTCAACCGTAATCTGCAGATGCTGGCGATACTGGTCGGCGGCGCGGTGGTGGCGTTCGGGTTGATCCAGTTGATACTGATCGGCGGCGATCAGCAAGCCATGGCGCAGCGGCTGGCTGCGGCGATGCAGAGCGGCGATTTTTCCGGGCTGTCCCAGGCGGCCGGTGGCGCAGGCTTGGGTCTGATCGGCGTGATTGCCGCCATCGCCCAGTCGGCCACCCAATATGCGGCCTTCCGGATCGGGCTGGGGCATGGCGACACCATCTCCGAGGCGCTGATCTATGGCGTCAAGGCCGCTATCCTGTTCCTGCTGTTCATGATCGGGGTCGGGATCGTCATCGGCGGCATTGCGTTCGCACTCATCTTCACCGTCGGTGCCGGGCTGTTCGCAGCGGGCGGCGGTGCCGGGGCCGCCGTGGCGGTGTTGCTGCTGATTGTGCCGCTGCTTCTGCTGGTGCTCTGGCTGGCCGCCCGCTTGACGGTCGTGACCCCGGCGATGGCCGATGCGGGGTCGATCAATCCGCTATACGGCATCGCCCAATCGTGGCGGCTGACCGCGGCCAACCAGTGGTCGATCCTGGGCTATCTGCTGCTGCTGATAGTCGTCGCCATCGTGATCTCGGCCGTTGCCGGCATTATCGCCACGCTGTTCGGTGCAACCGTCGGGGGCGTCGTTTCGCTGGTGCTGATCGAAGCGCCGATAGCGATCGTTTCGGTCGGGGTGGCGGCCGGCATCTATCTGGCGGTGGCGCCGCGCGACGCGGGCGATGTTTTCGCCTGAATGACAGCCACCAGGGGGATTGACGCATGCAGCGCATGACGATCGGCGGCGCCTTTGCCGCGATGTTCGATTTCATCCGCACGAGCTGGCACATCGTCATCGGGTCGATGCTGGTGACGGTGCTGATTGCCGCCGGTGCAGTGTTTGCGCTGGTCGGCGGCGATTTCGCCAGCTTCAACAGCCAGGACCCGTCGGTGGTGCTGGCGCTTTTCGGCGGTCTGACGCTGGCGATGGTGCTGGCCGGGGTTTTTTACTTTGCCGGCAGCTTCCTGAGCTGGCGCCATGCACTGACCGGCGGCAGCGAGCCGGTGCTATCGAACCTCGGCTGGGCGCTGGGGGCGAGCGCGATGTCGCTGCTGGCGATGATCGCGATCACCATCATTCTCTATGTCGTGCTTGCCGTGGTGATGCTGCTTATCTTCGCGATTCTCGGGCTCGGCGGCGGGCTGGCCGGGGGCTTGGCCTCGCCTGATGCGGGACTGGCCGGGGCCGGCGTGGGCATCGTCATCGGCATCGTCCTGCTATATGTGGGAATGATCGTCGGTTTTTACTGGGTCTATGGGCGGTTCATGGCCGCCGGGCCGGTGATGGCGGCGCTGCGCACCGTCAATCCCATCACCGGGCTGACCGAAAGCTGGCGGCTGACCCGACAGTCGCAGTGGGTCATCGTCGGCTTCCAGTTGCTGGTGGCCATCATGAGCTTTGTCCTGACCTTTGTGTTTACGCTGGTGCTCGGCGCAGCCACCGCCGGTTTTGCAGCCGGTTTCGATTCGGGCGGGGACGCCAATGCAGCCGCCGGCGTGATTTCGCTGGTGATTGTCCTGCTGGTTTACGTGCCGTTTCTGGTGGTCGCAGTGGCGATGCCAGCCGCGGTCTATCGGCAGGTGTCGGAAGGCGACATGCAGTCGGGCGAGATTTTCGCCTGAGCCCTCAAGGGCTGGCCCCGCTCACTCCCACGCAGCGAGCGGGGGCAGGCTCATCAGGATCGCATCGATGTTGCCACCGGTCTTGAGGCCGAACAGCGTGCCGCGATCGTGGACCAGGTTGAATTCGGCATAGCGGCCGCGCCACACGCGCATCGTGCGAACATCCTCGTCGGTGTAAGCGGACTCCATCCGCCGCCGCACGATCGGCGGATAGGCGGCCAGGAAGGCCTCTCCCACCGCCTTGGTCAGCGCGAAATGGCGCTCGAACATGGTCTCGCTGTCGGCATCGAGATGGTCGTAGAAGATGCCGCCCACGCCGCGCGGCACGCCGCGATGGGGGATGAAGAAATACTCATCGGCCCATTTGGCGTAGCGCTCATAGACGTCCGGGCCATAGGGCTGCAGCGCGGCGCGGAACTGGGCGTGAAAGCTCTCGGTATCCTGCGCATAGGGAATCGGCGGGTTGAGGTCCGCCCCGCCGCCGAACCAGCGCTTGGTGGTGACGAGGAAGCGGGTGTTCATGTGCACCGCGGGAACATGCGGGTTGGCCATGTGTGCGACGAGGCTGATGCCGGTGGCAAAGAAGCGCGGGTCTTCGGCTGCGCCATTGATCTGCCCGGCAAAGTCGGGGGCGAATTCGCCGCCGACGGTCGAGACGTTGACGCCGACCTTTTCGAACACCTTGCCCTTCATGCCCGCACGCACCCCGCCGCCGCCGCCGCCTTCGCTCAAGGGGCCGGGGGTGACGCCGGGTCCCTCCCGGTCCCACGCGACATATTCAAAGCTGGCGTCGCTGCCCGCCTCGCGCTCGATGGCCTCGAACGCAGCGCAAATGCGGGTGCGCAGCGATTCGAACCAGTCGCGTGCGGCCTGTTGCTGTTCGTCGAGAGTCATTCGGCAAATCCTTGTGTCTGTCGCAGCGCCTCCGCCAGCGCGATGCCGCCTGCCGTCGCAACATTCAGGCTGCGTCGGCCCGATGCAAGCGGAATGCGCACGCACAGCGCTGCCGCTGCATGGATGTCGGCCGGCGCGCCGGCGCTTTCGCTGCCGAGCATCAGTACATCGGCGGGTGAAAAGCGTGCATCGGGCAGGCGAATGTCGCCGCTGGTGGTCAGCAGCACCAGCCGCCGACCTGCCGACGTCATGGCGGCACAAAAGGCCGCGCGATCGGCATGGCGGGTCAGGTCGGCCGCTGCGGCATAGTCCATCCCCGCCCGGCGCAATGCCCGGTCGGAGAAGGCAAAGCCGCACGGTTCGACCAGATGCACCGCCACATCGAAGCAGGCAGCGGTCCGCAAAAGGGTGCCGACATTGCCGGCAATCTCAGGCTCGATCAGGGCGAGAGCGGGGCGCATTCGCTGCGCCTAGCCCGCGCGGGAGGCCGCAGGCAATGATTGTGCGATTTTCTCCATGAAAGTTGCGTGACTTTGCCATTGGCAGACGCATCGACCGCCGCTATCAGGCCGCCAAATCGGCGCTGCGGGGGCGGCGACGATGGCGTGCAAGCGCTCCGTCCGCCTGGCCCCCATACGATGGTTTCACTCCCGCACCGTGCGGGCTAGACGAAGGTTTTGGCATGGCAACTGATGCTGCGACGGTTCCTGCGGATGCAGGCCATAGCGGAGACGGCGTTCGCCGCCGCGACTTCATCCATATTGCAGCGGTGAGCTTTGCCGGTGTCGGCGGTGTCGCCGCGGTGGCGCCGCTGGTGTTCCAGATGGCGCCGTCGGCCGACGTGCTGGCGCTGTCGACCACCGAGCTGGATGTCGGCGCGATTCCGGAAGGCTCCGCGATCAAGACCACCTGGCGCAAGCAGCCGGTGTTCGTCCGCCACCTGACCGCGGCCGAAATCGCTGCGGCCAATGCCGTGTCGACCAGCGACCTGCGCGATCCGCAGACACTGGCCGAGCGCACCAAGCCCGGCAAGGAACAGTGGCTGATCACCCTGGGCGTCTGCACCCACCTGGGTTGCGTGCCGCTCGGCGCTGCGGAAGGTGAAAGCAAGGGCGAATTCGGGGGCTATTTCTGCCCCTGCCATGGTTCGCACTACGACACCGCCGCGCGTGTCCGCAAAGGTCCGGCCCCGGCCAATCTGGTCGTGCCGCCGTATGAATTCACCACCGATACCGCTGTGCGGATCGGCTGAGGAGGACCAGCATGAGCTTCCCCTGGGCCCAGGAATATAAGCCGCAGAACCCGCTGATGGTGTGGCTGGACGAGCGCCTGCCGATGCCGCGGCTCGTCTACAACGCCGTCGGTGCCGGATATCCGGTGCCGCGCAACCTCAACTATTTCTGGAATTTCGGCGTGCTCGCCGGGTTTGCGCTGGTCATCCAGATCGTCACCGGCATCGTGCTGGCGATGCATTATGCGGCCAATTCGGCGATCGCGTTCAACAGCGTCGAGCACATCATGCGCGACGTGAACGCCGGCTGGATGATCCGCTATCTGCACATGAACGGCGCCAGCTTCTTCTTCATCGTCGTCTACATCCACATCTTCCGCGGCCTCTATTACGGTTCCTACAAGGCGCCGCGCGAGATGATCTGGCTGCTCGGCGTGGTCATCTTCCTCCTCATGATGGCAACCGCCTTCATGGGCTATGTGCTGCCGTGGGGCCAGATGAGCTTCTGGGGCGCACAGGTGATCACCGGCTTCTTCTCGGCCATCCCGCTGGTCGGCGAGCCGCTGCGCGAGTGGCTGCTGGGCGGTTTCGTGCCGGACAATGCCGCGCTCAACCGCTTCTTCTCGCTGCACTATCTGCTGCCGTTCGTTATCGCGGGCGTCATCATCCTGCACATTTGGGCGCTGCACATTCCGGGTTCGAACAACCCGACCGGCCTCGACGTGAAGTCGGAGCAGGATACGGTGCCTTTCCATCCCTATTACACGTCTAAGGACGGTTTCGGGCTGGGCGTGTTCCTGATCGCCTTCTGCGCCATCACCTTCTTTGCGCCGAACATGCTGGGGCACCCGGACAATTACATTCCGGCCAACCCGCTGTCGACGCCGGCGCACATCGTGCCCGAATGGTATTTCCTGCCCTTCTACGCGATCCTGAAGGCCTTCACCTTCAACTTCCTGTGGATCGATGCGAAGCTGTGGGGCGTCATCGCCATGTTCGGATCGATCGCGCTGCTGTTCTTCCTGCCGTGGCTCGACAAGTCGCCGATCCGCTCGTCCAACTATCGCCCGCTATACCGCAAGTTCTTCTGGGTGCTGGTGGTCGACGTACTGGTGCTGGGCGTCGTCGGTGCGAAGCCGGCGGAAGGCCTGTGGGTGCCGCTCGGCCAGTTTGCGGCGATGTATTATTTCGCCCACTTCCTGATCATCGTGCCGCTGCTCAGCGCGTTCGAAAAGCCCCTGCCGATGCCCAACTCGATCACCGAGGCGGTGCTGAACAAGGCCAGCGGCGCAACAGTCTCCACCAGCGCCGCGGCGCCGGCGGCCGCCACCGCCTGATCGAGGGAAAAGGATAAGACCATGGTTCGCCCGATCGGAATACTCGTCGGCCTGGGATTCGTCGCCGCGCTGCTGCTGGCGCTCGGCACCACGCTGTACGGGATGGCCACCACCCCGCAGGAAGACCCGGTCAACACGACCGCCTACTGGCACAAGCATGCCCGCCCGGCCAATCTGCCGTCGAGCGGCCCGTTTGGCCATTTCGACCGGGCGCAGCTACAGCGCGGCCTGAAAGTCTATCAGGAAGTCTGCGCGGCCTGCCACGGCCTGTCGCTGGTCGCGTTCCGCGATCTGGAAGCGCTGGGCTACAACCCCAATCAGGTGAAGACCGTCGCGGCCGCGTTCCAGGTGCCGTCGGTCAATGCCGACACGGGTGAGCCCGAAACGCGCCCCGGCCAGCCGACCGACCGCTTCCCCTCGCCCTTCGCCAACGAAATCGCAGCCAAGGCCGCGAACAATGGCGCCGTGCCGCCGGACCTGTCGCTGATCGTCAAGGCGCGTGAGGGGCATGAGGATTATGTCTATTCGCTGCTGACCGGCTATCAGCAGCCCCCGGCCGACCTGCCGCAGGCGCTGCGCCCGAGCGGCACGCTGAACTACAACCCCTATTTCCACAGCCTCAACATCGCCATGGCGCCGCCGCTGATCAGCGAAGGCCAGGTGACCTATGACGATGGCACCAAGTCGACCGTCGACCAGATGGCGCGCGACGTGACCGCCTTCCTCGTCTGGGCCGGCGAACCGAAGCTCGAGAACCGCTTGACGACCGGATGGGCAGTGCTCGGCTTCCTGCTGGTGTTCACCATCCTCGCCTTCATGTCGTACAAGACGATCTGGGCGGACAAGAAGAAGGGCTGACGCAGCCTTTCTGACGATGCTGAAAGGGGCGGGAACCGGGAGGCCGGTTCCCGCCCTTTTGTTTTGCCTGGCAACCGTCGCTCGACGCGCGGTGATGGATGGGTTAAATCCGGGCGGTGATGCGTGAAACTATTGTCTTGTGGCGACCGGTTGGTCCCGCCGAACTGCGCTTGATCGAGGAAAGCGGCATGCGCGCGTTTCCACCAAGGTTGCCCGAACAACCCATTTTTTATCCGGTGACGACCGAAGACTATGCCATCAAGATCGCCCGGGACTGGAACGTGCCTGCCAGCGGCGCAGGCTTCGTGACCCGCTTCGAGGTTCGCAGCGATTATCTCGCCAACCACCCCGTCCAGGACGCAGGAGGCCGCGCGCATCAGGAATATTGGATCCCCGCAGAGGATATGGACGCATTCAATGCTGCAATCGTCGGGGTAATCGAGGTTGTTCGTTCCTATCCCTGATCGCGTCCTGTTGCTGTGCTTCGTGGCGGCCGGACTCGCCGGATGCGATCCGGCGTGCAGCAACGACGAGATTGCTTCCTCGATGTCGCCCGATAGTCGGCATCGCGCTGTCCTGTTTCAGCGCGATTGTGGCGCGACCACCGGCTTTTCAACGCAGATTGCGGTACTGGCCGCAGGAGAGACGCTGCCGGGGCATGGCGCTGCCTTCATTGCCGACATTGGCGGAGGCGAGGTGGCGTCGAGCGCGTGGTGCGGACCATGGGCGGAGATGCGCTGGCAATCGCCCGATCGACTGGCGGTGCGCTATGCGCGCGGGGCGCGGATAATCGAACAACGCAGCGCCGTAGGGCGTGTCGGTATCAGCTACGCGATCGCCGAAGCGGGTCGCTGAGCCGTATCCGCCATTGTCGCCCAGGACAGGACTCAGCGTGGCTTCAGTGGGTGTCCCGTCCAAACTGATCTGTAGCCCGGAGCTTGTCGAAGGGCGCCTGTCGGCAAGGCGTGCTTCGACAGGCTCGGCACTACGGGTCAATCAAGTCTGAACAGACCGTAGACTGCGGACGTCACCGAGAGCGGCCCCGGATCATGTCCGGGGCGACGGACCGGTTCAGAAGGGCAGCCAGCGCTGGCGCTTGGAGAATTTCATGTAGCCGACATTGACGCCGACACGCGCGCCAACGCCGAGGCGGATCGGAATCAGCACGACATCGCCGCGGCGCATGTAGCTCGCGTTGAAGCCGCCGACCAGATAGGCCGCGCCTTCGCCCGCAGGATAGCGGCGGAACAGGTCTTCGGTATCGTGCAGATTGTAGACGAGAACGAAGGTGCTGGCGGTGTTGGCCCCGAAATCGAAGCCTGCCGAGGGGCCGGTCCAATAGGCGGGCATCTCGCCTTCGATGCGGTGGTGCAGCGTGCCCGAGCCGTAGCGCAGGCCGAAGATGAACGAACCGCCGAGCTCGCGCCCGACGATATAGCCATTGGGCTCACCCTGATCGCGCAGGATATCCTCGATGATGCGGGCAAGACCCTCTGCACCTCGGCCGAAAACGCCTTCGGCCGCACCAATGATGTCATCGCGCTGGTAGGTGCGCGGCGCGGCGTCGACGCGAATGTCCGGGTTGGTCGCCGCAGCGGCATCGGGCAGTGTGCCGGCGGGCGATGCTTCGGCAACGGCGCCTGCCTGCTCGTCGGTGGCAAGCCCTTCGGTGGTCCAGCCGCCGCCGGTGTCGGCCGCGGGCGGCGGCGGTGGAGCGGGGGCGTCGAGATCGGCATCGATCACCGTGTTGGGATCGACGCTGGTGACCTGTGCCTGCGCTGCCAGAGGTGCGTTTACGGCCAGCACGGCGAGCGCCGCCCATAGCCATGTCCTGATCATCCCGCTCATTGCCACCGCTCCCGCTCGGACCCAGGGCGAAGGAAAGCTCCGCCGAGCGCAGCATGAATCATCCACCTGTCTGCACAATGAATCGCGCGACGAGGCGAGTCCGATTCGCGGTGAGGCGAGTCGCACGCGCCCGTACAACCGCGCCTCGGGGCGGTCAGCGTGGCGGCAGCTGGCTCAGCGGATTGACCGGGCGCTGATTCTGGCGAAGCTCGAAGTGCAGTTGCGGCTCCTGCACCTGTCCGCTGTCGCCGACGGTGGCGATCACCGCGCCACGGCGGACGCGATCGCCCATCCGCACCGCGACGCGGTCCAGATGGCCATAGGCGCTCATCCAGCCATCGCCATGATCGACGAGGATGAGCCCGCCCAGCAGTGGCACTTCGGTTCCGGCATAGGCGATGGTGCCATCGCCGGCTGCGAGCACCGGCGTGCCGCGCGCGGCGGCGATTTTTATCCCGTCATTGATCCGGCCGCTGCCCGCCGGGCCGAAGCGTGCGAGCAGCCGGCCCTCGACCGGCCAGACGAAGCGGGTGCGCCCGGCGGCTGGCGGGGGCGCGGGGCGGGGGGTGATGGCGGCCGCGGTCGCAGCAGCCGGCGCGCTGCCGGTGACGATGTCGTCGATGTCGAGCGTGAAGGCGCGGGCGCGCTCCTCGGGCGTCGGCGGGCGCGACGGGGCGGCGCCTGCCGGCAGACGCAGCCGCTGGCCGAGGCGCAGCGCATAGGGCGGCTCGAGCCGGTTCTCGGCCACGATCGCCGACCAGTCGGTGCGATAGGCACGCGCGATGGCGATGCCGGTCTCGCCTGCCTGCACCTCATGGTAGCGGCCGCCGGGAATGACGAGCTGCTGGCCGGGGCGGATCACATAGGGCGGCACCAGCGCATTGGCGATGGCTATCGCCTCCGACCCCGCGCCGGTGCGGTTGCCGATGCCGCGCAGCGTGTCTCCGGCACGCACGGTATAGGTGCGCGCCGCCACTTCCTGCGCATTGGGGACGATGGCGGTAGCGGCGCTGGTCTGCGCGGGCGTGGGCAGCGGGCGCAGCTCGATACCGGCGAGCAGATCGTCCGGATTGCCGTCACTGACGGTGCGCGCGGGCGCGGGCGCGGGTGCCGGGGTGGCTGCGGGCGGCGGGTTCAGTGGCCGGCCGAACAGGTCGGTATCGGCAGCACGCGGCGCGGCGCAGGCGGACAGCGCCAGCGCGACGGCCAGCGCCATCCCGCAAAGCGCTGAGTCTGTAGACCTTTTCCCCGCCTGTCGTCCCATGGCATGGTTAATGCCGCAAGTCGGCGCGTCGCGCCAGTGCGGCGTGACAGCGAAATGACCGGCCTAGGGGCCCTGACCCTAGCCGGCGCTGAGCCTGGCGTAGCGGTCTGCCAGCCGGCCCAGCGAATGATAGTGGGTCAGGTCGACCTGCAGCGGCGTGACGCTGATATAGCCATCGCCGGTCGCCTCCAGATCGGTGTCGTTGCCCGGCGTATGTTCGATGCCGTGCAGGCCGAACCAGTAATAGGGGTAGCCGCGCGGATCGGTGCCCTTGACGATGCTGCCGCGCCCATAATCGTGGAACCCCTGCCGCACCACGCGCACACCCTTCACCTCTTCGGCAGCCAGTGCCGGGAAGTTGATGTTGATGAGCGTGCGTTCGGCAAATTCCATGTCGAGGAGCGGCGCCAGCACCCGCGCGCCCCACGCTTCGGCTGCGGCAAAGGGCACGGCATCGCCCATGCCCTCGCGGCTGTAGAGCTGGCTGAGTGCGACCGAGCGAATGCCGGCCAGCGCACCCTCCATCGCCGCCGAGACGGTGCCCGAATAGGTGACATCGTCGCCCAGATTTGCCCCGCGGTTGACCCCTGACAGGATCAGGTCGGGCGGGCCATCCATGATTACGCCCATCGCCATCATCACCGAATCGGTCGGCGTGCCGCTGACCGAGAAGCGGCGCGGACCATGCTCGCGCACGCGCACCGGGCGGGAGAGGGTAAGCGAATGGCCCGCGCCCGACTGCTCCTCCGCTGGCGCGCACACCCAGACATCGTCGGAGAGCTGCGCTGCAATGCTTTCGAGCACGGCGAGGCCGGGGGCGTGGTAGCCGTCGTCGTTGGTGAGGAGGATGCGCATGATGCTCGCCTTTGTATCGGTCCGTAAGCCCTGAGCTTGTCGAAGGGCGCTTTGCCAAGAGGATAGACGCCCTTCGACAAGCTCAGGGCTGCGGCGTTAAATCAGGGGGTCAGCCGCTCGATTCCGCCCATATAGGGCAGCAACGCGGTCGGCACGGTGACGCTGCCGTCGGCCTGCTGGTAATTTTCCAATACCGCCACCAGCGTGCGCCCGACCGCGAGGCCGGAGCCGTTGAGCGTGTGGACGAAGGTGGTGCCCTTCTCGCCCGCCGCCCGGTAGCGCGCATCCATCCGCCGCGCCTGGAAGTCGCCGCAGTTGGAGCAGGAGCTGATCTCGCGATAGGCGCCCTGGCCCGGCAGCCATACCTCCAGGTCGAAGGTCTTGCGCGCGGCGAAGCCCATGTCGCCGGCGCACAGCAGCATCCGGCGATAGGGCAACTCCAGAGCCTCCAGCACCGCTTCGGCAGCCAGCGTCATCCGCTCATGCTCGGCGTCCGACTGGTCGGGCGTGGCGATACTGACCAGCTCGACCTTGTTGAACTGGTGCTGGCGGATGTAGCCGCGCGTGTCGCGCCCGGCGGCGCCGGCTTCGGACCGGAAGCAAGGGGTCAGCGCGGTCAGGCGGATGGGCAGGTCGGCTTCGGCGAGGATCTGCTCGCGCACGGAGTTGGTCAGGCTCATTTCCGCGGTCGAGATCAGCCAGCGCCCGTCGGTGGTCTGGAACAGGTCCTCGCGGAACTTGGGCAACTGGGTGGTGCCGAACGCTGCATCGTCACGCACCAGCAGCGGGGTGACGCATTCGGTATAGTCCTGTTGCTGCGTCTGCATGTCGAGCATGAAGGCACCCAGCGCCCGCTCAAGCCGCGCCATCTGCCCGCGCAGGAAGGTAAAGCGCGCACCGGACATCTTCGCAGCCGTCTCAAAATCGAGGCCGAGCGCCGGGGCGAAATCGGCATGTTCGCGCGGGGTGAAGTCGAAGCTGCGCGGGGTGCCCCAGCGCTTCAGCTCGACATTGCCCGATTCGTCCTCGCCATCGGGCACATCGTCGGCGGGCAGGTTGGGGATGGCGGAGAGGGTATCGCGCAGCGCGTCGCCCAGGGCTGCGGCATCGGCCTCCAGCGCGGGCAGCCGGGTCTTGAGCTCGGCGACTTCGGCCATCAGCGCCGTCGCGGTGGCCTCATCCTTCTGTGCCTTGGCCGCGCCAATTGCCTTCGATGCCTCGTTGCGCCGCGCCTGGGCGGCCTGCGCCTCGGTGGTCAGCGCGCGGTAACGGCTGTCGTCGGCAAGGATGGCGTCAGCCATCGGCGCCAGCCCGCGGCGGGCAAGGCCGGCGTCGAAGGCGGCAGGGTTTTCGCGGATCAGGCGGATATCGTGCATGCCCGCGCGCTATCGGGCAGGGGCCGGAAAGGCAACCGGGAAGGCGTCGCAATGACGGGTGAGGGCCGCTCCCCCAAATGAAATGGGGGCGACCACCCCCCGATGGTCGCCCCCGTGCCAGGCCGCTAGGGCCGGATCGCAGCCGGTCAAGCGGCGCGATTATTCTCTTCTGCCTGATTATCGTTACGCTTGGCAAGCCTTCTGCGTGCAACCAGCGCTGCGGCGGCTGCACCGAACAGCAACACCATCGGCGGCGCCGGCACGTCGGTCGGCGGGCCGCCAGAGCTGCTGCTGCCGCCCGACGACGAACTGCTGCTCGACGAGGAGGAGCTGCTCGACGAGGACGACGAGGTCGTGCCGCTGCTGGTGCCACTGCTCGTCGAGCTGCCGCCCGACGACGACGAGGAGCTGCTGCTGCTCGACGACGAGCTGCTGCTCGATCCGCCGAAGCTCGACGATCCGCCGAAGCTCGACGACCCGCCCGACGAGGAACTGGACGAGGACGAGCTGGACGAGCTCGACGACGAGGAACTGCTCGACGAGGAGGAAGAAACGCCCGACGAGGTGCTGACACCGGAGGAGGTGCTGACACCGGAGGAGGTGCTGACCCCCGAGGAGGTGCTGACGCCGGACGAGGTGCTGACACCGGACGAGGTCGAAACGCCGCCGCTGGAGGTCGATACACCCGACGAGGTCGAGACGCCGCCGGTCGACGTCGACACGCCCGAGGAGGTGGAAACGCCGCCCGTAGAGCTGCTCACGCCGCCGGTCGAGGTGCTGACGCCCGAAGAGGTCGAGACGCCGCCGGTCGATGTCGAGACTCCGCCGGTCGACGTCGAGACTCCACCGGTCGAGCTGGAAACGCCGCCGGTCGAGGTGCTGACGCCGCCCGAGGTCGACGAGGATGTCGAGGACACGCCGCCCGACGTGGAGGACACGCCCCCCGTCGAGGTGGAGCTGCTGCCGCCGGTCGACGAGAAGCCGCCGGTCGAGGTCGAGCTGCCGCCGGAGGTCGAGGACACGCCACCGGTCGAGGTCGAGCTGCCGCCCGAACCACCGCTCGAGGTGGAGGTGCTGCCGCCGGTGGATGTCGACGAAATGACGATGCTGCCGCTCGATCCGCCGCCGCTGCTGCCGCCGAAGAAGCCGCCGAAGAAGCCGCCGCCGAAACCGCCGCCAAAGCCGCCGCTGCCGCCGATCACGATCGGGTAGCCGCCACCGCCGCCGCCGCCTTCGAACCCGCCCTGGACCGGACGGGCGAACGGCTGCTGCTGGGTGATAATGGTCGGCTGGCCGGGGATGATGGTGCGGCGGGTGACCACGCGCCGGACGCGCTGCACGGCGCGGGCGCGGGTGACGCGATGCGCACGCTGACGGTGCACGACGCGGCTGCGCATCTTGGGTACGCTGCGCACCTGTTGCACTTCATGCGACCGCGAGGGAGCTTGCGAGACCTGCACGGCACCGCCGCCGATCAGCGCGCCGCCGCAGGTGCAGGCGCAGAGTTTCGCCAAGGCCATCCGTACCGACATACATTCTTCCTGTCTTCACGCGGACCCGCCCGATCCGCCCGGTGTATCTGCACGGCGATGCGGCGACAGCCGACCGACGAACAAAGCCTGCCGGATGCAAACTGCTCCGGTCAGCGTCACATGTCGCCAATCGCGACATGGATGCAATGGCTTTAACCATGCCTTGGCTTACCAAAAGGCTTTTGCGGCAGCGATTTGCCGCATTTGCCGGTTTCTGTCCCGAATCAGAACGTAATCGGCGCCGTGCCGCTTTTTCGAAAGACCGCTTTCAACTGCTTGCGGGCCGGTTCCGCTCTGCTATAGGCGCGCCTCAACCGACCGGCCTTCTGTCTGACTGCCCGCGACGGCTGTTGAGCGAAGGACTGAGCGGTACCGCACTCCGGGAGCGAATCGCGCATGCCGTCGACTGTTAGCACCGAAGCCGCCACGCCACGCAGGGCCGCCATCGACGGTCCGTCACCGGTTTCGGCGCAGGGGCCGGACGGGTATCTTCCGAGCGAAGACGAAGAGTTCATGAACCCCCGGCAGCAGGCCTTCTTTCGCCGCCTGCTGGTCGAATGGAAGCGCAGCATCGTCGCCGAATCGGAAACGACGCTGGCGAGCCTGCAGGACGGGCCGATCCGTGAGCCCGACCTGACCGATCGCGCGTCGAGCGAGACCGACTGGGCCATCGAACTGCGCACCCGCGATCGTCAGCGCAAGCTCATTTCCAAGATCGATGCCGCGCTGCGCCGTCTGGATGAGGGCGAATATGGTTTTTGCGAAGTCACCGGCGAGCCGATCTCGCTGGGCCGGCTGATCGCCCGTCCAATCGCCACCATGACCCTGGAGGCGCAGGAACGGCACGAGCGCAACGAGCGGGTGTCGCGCGACGACTGAACATCCGCGCTTTGGCCTCCCGCGCCCGGCGTTTAACCTTCTCCTAAATACCCACCGCTATCGTCCGCCGAGTCAGGCGTCCCGCCGCATGTTCGCGGCTGGGGCACCACGGGCTTGCGACAGGACAGGACGGTAGCGGCAATGAAGATGGATTGGCCGAGCATCGATCGCGATGTGGATGCAGTGGCGCTGCGTGGCAACAGGCGCGACAGCATGTTCCTCAAGGCCAGCCTCTACTGTCCGCGTACCGATCACCGCTTCGACATCGTCGTCCGCAACGTCTCTGCAGGCGGTCTGCTCGCCGATACCCCCCAGGAACTGCCGGTCGGGGAAGAAGTGCGCGTGGCGCTGCGCAAGGTGGGCGAGGTCCCCGGGCGCGTGGTGTGGAGCCAGCCCGCCCGATTCGGCATCGCCTTCGAAGTCGCGATCGACCCGCAGGCCGTGCGCCAGCCGGTCAAGGCACCCAAGCCGCGGGTCGCGCAGCATGCCGCCCCGATCGGCACCGTGCCGAGAGGCCGGCGCTCGCCGATCGTGCGTATCTGACATCGTCCGGACTGTCGCGAGCCGGCCGCGCCGGTGCGCCTGTTGAAGTGCGCCGTATCGATGGACGCTCCATCGACAAGCGGGCAGGCTATGCTCTCAATTCAGTCAGGCTGGCACCGCCACCGCGCGCGGCGCTAGCTTGCGTTGAGTTCGTCCTTGATCTTGAGCTTGGCCTTCTTGAGCGCGGCAATTTCGGCAAGATCGGGCAAGGGGCGCTGCGATTCGCGTTCCAGCTTGGCATCGAGCGCCGCGTGGCGGGCATACAGTGCCGAAACATGCGAGGAACGGGCGGAAGCAGCGGTCTCACTCATGACGCGATCTCCTTTTCGCAAGGCGGGTCATTGCGACTCGGCAGCGACCCGGTTGACAAGTGCAACACAGGAAAAGTGCGAAGTCTTCTAAAAGTTGCGGTTATCACGCCGAACGCTGTTCCTGCCGAGCCAGGATGAAGCGCCGCGATGCGCTTGCGCTGGCCGGGCAATGCGATAGCATCGCGGCGATGACCCGGGACGAAATGACGCGCAGGCTGGAATTCCTGAAGATCGAGCATCGCGATCTCGACAGTGCGATTGCCGCTTTGACCCAGCTTCCGGTGCCCGACATGCTGGCCATCGCCCGGCTGAAGAAGCGCAAGCTGCGGCTGCGCGACGAGATCGCCTGGATCGAGGACCGGCTCATTCCGGACATTATCGCATAATTGCTTTCCTGAATCGATTTGGGACAGATTAACCCTGCTTGCATGTGGCCGGGTGGAGGAGCGGGGTCTATGCCGTCCGCGCGCTGGGTGACGAGGGCGGGTCCACCGGCAGGCAGGTGGAACACGGATGCAGGACCAGACCGAACAGCGCCGGATCGGCTTGGCGCCAGACCTCATCGATTCGATCTATACCGAAGCGTTGCTGCTTGCGGACGAGGCGCGCGGCTGGTTCGACCGTCATCGTGCCGGAGAGGGGGCGGGCGCGCAGGATGACGATCCGCTGACCGACTGGGCAGCACGGCACGATCCGACGCTGCGCATCGCGCTGTCCTGCGAATCGCTGCGGCTGACCACGCGGCTGATGCATGTCATTGCCTGGCTGCTGCACCAGCGCGCCATCGCCTGCGGGGAGATTAGCGGCAGCGCCGCCGATCCGGCCGGTCGTCTGGGCCCGTCGCCCGAATGCGACCTTGCTAATCTGGATCAACTGCCGGTCGCGGTGCGCCATCTGGTGCAGGCCAGCCTAGCACTTTACGAGCGGGTCGCGGCGCTGGAAGCCGTGCAGGTCGAGCAGCCGGCCGGCGGTCAGGTGCCGGTCCATGCGATGATCGAACGGCTGCGCGCCGCCGTCTGAGCGATTGTTTCGCGACTGCTGCTTGTTTATCGCCCGGTTTTGCGGAAAGGCGAGGCTGCGGCCCGGGACGGGCGTGGAAGAAGTGTGGCGGTTTGCGAATTCGTCCGGCCTTGTGGACAATCCTCGGCAGCGTAGCGGCTATCGGTCTTGCCGGGCCGCTGGCCGCGCAACCGGCGACCGATCCCGAACTGGAGGCGCTGGACACTCTGCCGCCGCTCGCCCCGATCGACGAAAACCTGCCCGACACGCCGGCGCCGATCGACGAGACACCGGGCGACGATGCTGTCGATGACTGGGGCGTTGCCTGGCCCGACCTAGGCACCCCGCTGCCGCCGCTCGACGCCCTGCCGCCGGTAGAGGTCGTCGCCGGAGACGAGGATGTCCCGGCCACCGAGCCCGCGCCCGAGCTTGCCAGCGAGGGCGAAGACAGCGGCCCTGCGATGCCCGAACGGGTGCGCATCGCCAACGGCCAGACCGACTATCGGGTCGAGCTCGCCGGGGTCGAGAGCATCGCCGACGACCGCTTCAATGCCCGCTTCGATGCCTTGTCCGAGCTGCGCCAGAATGACGGGGAGCCGGCCAACCGCGCCCAGATCGGCGCACGCCTGCGCGCCGACATCGACCTGCTCGACCAGCTCGTGCGCGGCACCGGCCATTATGACGCAACGGTGACCTCCGCCTTCGAACGCGACGGGGAGCGGTTGCTGGTGCGCCTCTCGGTCGATCCGGGGCCGGTCTACGCCTATGACGCGATCCGCCTGACCGGGCTCGACGGACTGGGCAGCGGCGAAGCCGACCGGCTGCGCGCCGCGTTCGCCGCGCCCGAAACCTCGCTGCCGGGCAGTCCGCTGCGCCCGCTGACCGTCGGCGATCCGGTGGTGGCCGACACGCTGGTCGCCGCGCAGGTCAATCTCACGACCGAGATGCGCGAGACCGGCTACCCGTTCGGCGCGGTCGGCGAGGAACTGGTGACCATCGATCACGACCGGCGCTCGGGCACGCTCGAACAGCCGGTGGCGCCTGGTGACCGGTTGCGCTTCGGCGCGATCATCGCCGACGATGGCGGGATGCTGGGCGCGCGGCACATCGGCCGCATCGCCCGCTTCCGCCCCGGCCAATGGTATCGCGCATCGGATACCGAGGATCTGCGTCGCGCGCTGATTGCCACCGGGCTGGTCGGTTCGGTCGATATCGCGCCGCGTGCCAATGCCGATGGCGAGACGGTCGATGTCGCCGTGGCCGTCACCCCCGCGCCCCCGCGCACCATCTCCGGCCAGCTCGGCTTTTCGAGCGGGCAGGGCATTCGTGCCGAAGTGGCGTGGGAGCATCGCAACCTGTTCCCGCCCGAAGGCGCGCTGATCCTGCGCGGCATCGCGGGCACGCGCGAGCAGCTGGGCAGCGTCACCTATCGCCGCAACAACTGGCTGGCGCGCGACCGGGTGCTGACCGCGCAGGCGCTGGCCAGCAACACCGATACCGACGCGTTCGAGGCGCGCACCATCACCCTCAACGCGCGCGTCGAGCGGGCCAGCACGCTGATCTACCAGAAGGTCTGGTCATGGGCGGTCGGTGCGGAGATCATCGGCACGGACGAGCTCGCCTTCGTGCCCGCGCGCAATGCCGATGTGCGCGAACGCTATCTGATCGGCGGCGTGTTCGGGCTATTGTCCTACGACCGGTCGAACGACTTGCTCGATCCGGTGCGCGGCTTCCGCCTGACCGCGCGCATCGCGCCGGAGGTGTCGTTCAATGGCGGCACCATGCCCTATGTCCGCGGTCAGTTCGACGCGACCGGTTATCTGCCGCTCTCGCCGCGCATCGTGCTGGCCGGGCTGGCGCGGATCGGTGCGATTGTCGGCGCCGAGCGCGACGATATCGCGCCGTCCCGCCGCTTCTACGCCGGCGGCGGCGGATCGGTGCGCGGCTATGGCTATCAGCGTATCGGCCCGCGGTCGGTGGACAATGATCCGCTGGGCGGCACCGGCCTGTTCGAGCTGGCGGCCGAAGCGCGCATCAAGGCGTTCGGCGCGTTCAGCGTGGTGCCCTTCGTCGATGCGGGCAATGTCTATCCCACCAGCTTCCCCGACCTCACCGATTTCAGCAACCTCAGGATCGGTGCCGGGGTTGGCATTCGCTATGCCACCAACTTCGGCCCGCTGCGCGTCGATGTCGGCACCCCGCTCAACCCGCGCCCGGGGGACAGCCGCATCGCCGTCTATGTCAGCCTGGGGCAGGCCTTCTGATGGCGTCCGGCAACGCGGCCGATCCCCCGGCGCCGGCCCGCCGCTTTCCCCGCCCGCTGCGCTGGCTCGCCACGCTGCTGCTCGCGCTGGTGGCGCTGGCCGCGATCGGCGCGCTGGTCCTCGACAGTCCGGCGGGGCGGCGCTTCATCATCGACCGGGTCGAGCGGCTGGCCCCCGAAAGCGGGCTGCGCATCCGCATCGGGCGGATCGACGGGTCGATCTATGGCGCTGCGGTGGTGCGCGACTTGCGGCTGCTCGATACCAAGGGCGAGTTCCTGCGCGTGCCCGAGGCGCGGCTCGACTGGCGGCCATTCGATTTCCTGCTCGCCAATGAGCTCGACATCCGCTCGCTCACCGTGCCGCGCGCACGGCTGGCGCGGCTGCCCGAGCTGGTGCCCTCGGCCGAGGATCAGCCGATCCTGCCCGATTTCGATATCCACGTCGGCCGGCTCGATGTCGCGCGGTTGCAGCTCGGCGCGGCGATCGCCGGGCGGCCGCATGTCGCGCGGCTGGCGGGGCGGGCCGATATCCGCAGCGGCATGGCCGATGTCGATCTCGACGCGCGCCTGCTCGATGGCGACGACCGCCTCGTGCTCGACATGCGCATCGCCCCCGATGCCGGGGATTTCGACATCGATGCGGATGTCGTCGCGCCGACCGGGGGCGTGCTGGCGACGATGGCCGGGCTCGACCGGGGTCTGACTGGCAAAATACGCGGGCAGGGCGACTGGGATCGCTGGAGCGGATCGCTGCTGGCCGACAGCGCCGGTCCGAGCGGCACGGCGGCGCTGGCGCGGTTGCGGTTGGGCGCGCGCGACGGTCGTTACACGGCAACCGGGCGGGTCGCCCCGGCGCTGGTGCTGTCGAACGGCCTGGTCGACCGGCTGAGCGAGGGCGGGCTCGCGGTCGATATCGACGGCACATTTGCCCAGCGCCGCTGGGAAGGGCGGATTGCCCTGGTCGGCGCGGCGCTGCAGCTCGACAGCGAAGGCGGCATCGATCTTGCCGCCAACCGCTTCAATGCGCTGCGCGCCGATCTGTGGCTGCGGCGGCCGGGTCTGCTGCTTGACGATATGGATGGGCAGAATGCGCGGGTGGCGTTGCGGCTCGACGGGGCCTTTGCCGGGCCGCGCTTCGACTATCGCGCCACCGCGCCCTGGCTGGCGTTCGGCACCACCCGGCTGGAGGGCATAGAGGCGCGGGGCAGCGGTGTCGCCGGGCGCGAAATTGCGCAGATTCCGCTCGCGCTCTCGGTCGATCGCGTGCGCGGGCTCGGTGCGCTGGCGGAGGGTATCGTGCGCAACCTGCGCGCCGAAGGCGTGCTGCAACTGCGCGACAATGTGTTGACGTCGGACCTCATCCGGTTGCGCTCGGCCGGGCTCAACGGGCGGCTGGCGGTGCTCGCCAATTTCACCACCGGCGATTATCTGGTCGGCTTCGACGGGGCGCTGCCGGGGCTGGAAATCGCCGGGCTGGGCCGGGTCGACCTGCTCGCCGATCTCGAGGTGCGGCGCCGTCCGGGCGGGGCGCTCGGCATCGGCGGCACCGCGCGCGCGACGGTGCGGCGGCTCGACAACACTTTCCTGCGCACGCTGACCGGCGGCCTGCCGGTGGTGTCGAGCGCGCTCTCAGTCAATCCCGACGGGTCGATCCGCTTTACCGACCTGCGCGTGGCATCGCCCCTGCTGACCCTGAGCGGCGAAGGCGTGCGGCGCGCCGACGGCACCTTCCAGTTGAGCGGGCGGGGCACGCACCGCAGCTATGGGCCGGTCATCGTCACGCTCGACGGGCCGATCAACCGGCCGCTGGTCAATCTGCGGCTGGCCTCTCCGGTGCCGGCGGCGGGCCTATCCGACGTGCTGCTGCGCCTGGTGCCCGACGCCAACGGCTTCCAGTTCGAGGCGAGCGGCGGTTCGACGCTGGGGCCGTTCACTGCCAGCGGTGCGATCCTGCTGCCGCGTGGCGGATCGGCGATCGTCGATATCCGCCGGCTCGCGGTCGGCGGTACGGTCGCCAGCGGGCGGCTGGCGGTGGTCACCGGCGGGCTGGCTGGCAGCCTGCGGATCGCGGGCGGCGGGGTGAATGGCAGCGTGGTGCTGTCGGTCACGCAAGGGGTGCAGCGGATCGTCGCCGATCTGACCGCGCGCGACGCCCGCTTTGCCGGTCCCCCGCCGATCACGCTGCGGCGCGCGCAGTTGCAGGCGACCATATTGCTCGACCCGCGCGGAACCGACATCGATGCGACCATCGAGGGGGCCGGGCTGCAGCGGGGCGGCCTCAGCCTCGCCCGCTTTGCCGGCAATGCGCGCATCGTCGGCGGGCGCGGGACGGTGCGCTCCAGCGTGGGCGGCTACCGGGGCCGCGCCTTCACCTTCTCGACCGTCATCGGCGTGACGCCGGACCGCTACCGGGTCAGCGGCAGCGGCACGCTGGGGCGGCGCAGGATCAGCCTGTCGCGCCCGGCGGTGGTGCGGCGGACAGCCGACGGCTGGGCGCTCGACGCCGCCGAACTCAGCGTCGGGCGCGGGCGTCTGCGCCTGTCGGGCACGCTCGACGACGCGCTGCTCTCGGTCGACGCCGCGCTCGAGAACATGCCGCTGGCGCTGCTGGAGATCGCCAATCCGGACCTGCTGTTCGGCGGCACCGCGAGCGGTCGGCTGAGCTGGCGCGATGGCGCCGGTCCGCCGACCGGCACCGCCGAATTGCGGCTGCGCAACTTCACCCGCACCGGCCTGACCGGGACCGGCGCGCCGCTCGACATCGGTGTCAACGCCGCGCTGACCGCGGACAGCGCCGCGATGCGCGCGGTTGTCGCGCAGAATGGCGGCACCATCGGGCGCATCCAGGCGCGCATGGCGCCGCTGGGTGGCGGCAGCGATCTGGTCGCGCGGCTGACCAATGCGCCGCTGACCGCCCGACTGACCTATGATGGCGAGATCGGGCCGCTGTGGCAGCTCGCCCGCATCGACGCCTTCGCGCTGTCGGGCCCGGTCGCGGTCGATGCGCAGGCGCGGGGCACGCTCGCCAATCCGCAGATCCGCGGGACGCTGAGGGCGCATGGTGCGCGTTTCGAAAGCTTCAACACGGGCACGGTGGTGACCGACGTCAGCGCCATCGGCCGCTTCGATGGATCGCGCCTGCAATTGCGCAACGTCACCGGCGTCACGTCCGGCGGGGGCACGGTGACGGGCGAGGGTGATTTCGACCTCGCGGCCGCCAATGGCTTCGGCATGGACCTGCGTCTGCGCGCGACCAATGCCTTGCTGATCGAGCGCGACGACCTCAGCGCGCGTGTCACCGGGCCGGTGCGGCTGCTCAGCGACGGCAATGGCGGGACGATCAGCGGCAATCTGGTGCTCAACTCCGGACGCTTCCGGCTCGGCCGGGCAACCGCGGCAGAAGCGCTGCCGGTGATCAACGTCGTCGAGGTCAACCTGCCCGCCGACCGCGCACCGCGCCGCGTCGTGACGAGCGCGCCGTGGCAGCTCAATGTCGCGGTGCGCGGGCGCAACGGCTTCATCGTCACCGGGCTGGGCCTGGAAAGCGAATGGCGCACCGACGTGCGGGTGCGCGGCCCGGTCAATGATTTCAGCATCGTCGGCACCGCCAATCTGGTGCGCGGCGACTATAACTTCGCCGGCCGGCGCTTCGAGCTGCGCGAAGGCGCGATCCGCTTCACCGGCGATGCCGCCGATCCGGTGCTCGACATCGAGGCGGTCGACGACATTTCGGGCATCGATGCCACCATCCGCATCGGCGGCACCGGCAGCCGGCCCGAAATCAGTTTCTCGTCGGTGCCGGCGCTGCCCGAGGACGAGCTGCTGTCGCGCATCCTGTTCGGATCGTCGGTCACCGACATTTCGGTGACCGAGGCCGCGCAATTGGGCATCGCGCTGGCGAGCTTGCGGAGCGGGGGCGACGGGATCGATCCGATTAACGCCATTCGCCGCGCCACCGGCCTCGACCGCCTGCGCATCCTGCCCGCCAACAGCGAAATCGGCGCCGGCACCAGCATCGCCGCGGGCAAATATCTGACGCGGCGGGTGTATGTGGAAGTGATCACCGACGGTCAGGGCTACAGCGCCACCCGCGTCGAATATCAGGTCACCCGCTGGCTATCGGTGCTGGCCGCGATATCGACATTGAACGACGAGAGCATCAACCTGCGCGTCGAGCATGACTATTGAGGATGGACCGGGGTCGGGCGCTGACAGGTGAAGGACAGTCTCCCGCTACGATCGCGCCATCATCCGCGACGATGGTGTGGGGATTGTCCCCATGGTTTCGTGAGGAGGTATTGCCAGAATAATGGGCCGCAGCCCTAAGCTGGGGCCTGTCACAGCATCAGCGTGTTGACGCCCTCGACCACGGTCGAACGCAAAACCTGCCCTGCAACACCGTCCCTCGTTACCGCTGCGAGCTTGCCCGCCTCGCCCTTCGCCGTGCGCGCTAGCACGCGCGCGCCGTCGGCGGTGCGCAGGAAGGCATAGCCGCGGGCCGGTTCGCCCTTGGTGTAGGTGACGGTGAAGCTCTCGAGGGTGCCGGTTGCCTCCTCGCTGAGCAGCGGCGGGTGCGGCTGGGCGTCGCAGGCGGCCTGGATATCGGCATTGCTCTGCGGCTGCCATCCGGGCTGCGGCACGCTCGAATAGACCCCCGCCGCCTCCTTGCTGAGGAAGCCGCCGTTGGCGAGCACCAGCCCCTTCGCTCCCGGCGCGGCGCGGCACGCGTCGACCATCGCGGCAATGGCGTGCATCGAATAATTGTTGCCCGCACCGCCGAAGAAGGGGAGCCCGCCGGTCAGCGTCAACCGTGCCGGATCGGCCAGCGGGTCGATGCCCAGCGCTTCGGTTGCCAGCAGGACGGCGACGGGGAAGCAGCTATACAGGTCCATCAGAATTTCACTGTCTGGCCTTCCCCTAGCGTGAACGCTGGCGGCGATGTCCGCCGCAGTGATCCCGCTCGCCTCCAGCGTCTGCTTCAACACCAGCTCGGTGGCGAGGCTGCGCGACAGATCGGGGCGCTCGCTCGGGGTGCGGTCCTTGGCATGGGCGTGACCATGCAGATACACCCGCCGCTCCGCTGCGATGCCGAGCCGGTCGGCCTCGCCCACGCTGGTCAGGATCACCGCCGCGCCCTGGTTGACCGCATCCTGGGCGACATCCCATTTGAGATAGGGATCGGCGACAGGGTAGTTTTCCGCGCTCGGGGTCGACAGGAAACCGGCGCTGCGCTCCTGCGGGAACTGCGCGAAAGGATAGCGCGCCGCAACCGACGCGAAGCCGGACCATAGCGCCGACATCAGCGCGCGATGCCCCGCCCGGCCATGCCCCAGCCGCGCCGCCAGCGCATTTTCGAATGCCGGATAGGTCTGCGTCGGCGCGCCGAGTCCGTTGGCGATCTCGTAACGCGAGAGCAGCGGCGCGCCGAGGCCGAGGTCGTCGCATTCCCCCGGCGCCGAATGGCTCCAGTCGAGCGCCACGCCAGCCTTCAGCGCCGCCTTCATCGCCGCGGTCGCCTCGCAGCCGGCCAGCAGGATGGCGCGGCATTCGCCTGCGAAAATCGCGGCTGCGCTCTGGTTGACCAGCGTCTGCGGCTGGTCGCCCCCGACCTGGCTGTAGATGGCGTCGCGCGGCGAGAGGCCGATATCGGCAGCGAGTGTGCCCGGCGGGTTGGCGCAGCGACCGAACGGCTGCGGCGCGCCCGGCACGCTGTCGAGCATGGTGCGCAGCGCGACCACCCGGTCTATCGATGCTGCCAGCGCCTGCGCCACGCCACTGTCCGCCAACGCCCGCCGCGCCGCCTCGGCGCGCAGCGATTGCGGAGAGGGCGCGGCTTCGTCCGATCCGGGCCGCCAATGCGAGACGATCTGGCCGACGCCGACGAGGACGGGGGTGTTGGGGGCGATGCTCATGAGTCTCTCCGCTCGACGGGCTATTGATTGTCCCTGCCGCCACTGTCGCGCAGCACCAGCCGGACGGGGACCAGCGTCGGTTCCACCGCATCGGCGGTGCGGCCGGCGAGCAGGCGGGTGACCAGCAGGCGGCCGGCCGCGGGCAGATCCTGTTCGACGGTGGTCAGCGCGGGGCGGCAGTAGCGGGCAGGGTCGCTGTTATCGAAGCCGATCACGGCGACATCGTCCGGCACGCGCTTGCCGGCCTCGGCCAGCGCGGCGAGCGCGCCGATGGCGATCAGATCGTTGGCAGCAAAGATGGCGTCGCATGGCGTGCCGCCGGCGATCAGCGCGCGCGTCGCGGCCTCGCCCTGGGTCTCGCGTGACGCTGGCGCCGAGACCTCTCCTGGCGCGCCCGCGAGGGGCAGGTTCGGCACGGGTGCGCCGCCATCCTTTGCCCATTGCCCGGCGAACCCGGCATAGCGTTCGCGGAATTGCGCGGGTGATCCTGCCTCGCCGCCGATGAAGACGGGATGCCGCCGCCCGCACGCCCGGAAATGCTGCGCGACCAGCGCACCGCCGGCGCGATTGTCGGCGGTGACCAGCGCGTCGTGCGGGCCGTCGCCGCTGTCGAGATCGAAGCTCCAGCTCACCATGGCGACACCATCGGCCTTGAGCTGGCGGAAATAGGACCAGGCGGCCTGCTGCTCGCTGCTGCCGATGACGATGACGCCGTCGGCGAGCCCGGCATCCTCATAATGGCCGAACAATTCGCCCTCGTCCGACTGGAAGCTGACGATCAGCTCATGCCCCGCTTCCGATGCGGCGGTGGCGATGTGGCCGAGCAGCGCGAGGTGGAAGGGGCTGACATCGACCCGCCCGCGCGTGTGGCGGGCCAGCACCACCAGCGCGATGGCGTTGGTGCGCTGGGTGCGCAGCCGCGATGCGTTGCGGTTGACCCGGTAGCCGATGCTGCGCGCCGCCTCGCGGATGCGGTCGCGCGTCTCCTGCTTGATCGATCGGTCGCCGCGCAGCGCCTTGGACACCGTCGGCTGCGACACGCCGACCAGTTCGGCGATGTCATGGCTGGTCGGCTTGCGCGGCAGGGGGCGGGTGGGCGGCGGGCTGGTCACGGCGTCGTCGTGGACCGGCGGATGCAGGCGGTCAAGATAGGGTGCCTATGCCATCGCCTTCAGCCTGGCCCGCGTATCGGACGGCAATGTGCCGCCGACCAGCGGGCGGTCGGCATGCCACAGCGCATCGATGGCATCTGCCCAGGTCGCGCTGCGCCACAGGTCGGCAAAGCGCGCCGCCAGCGGGTCGTCGACCGGGCCATTATCGCCGCGGCTGTGGCGCAGCCAGGCCGCCAGCGCGGTCTCCAGCACCGGGCTGGGGCGGCCGGCGGCGCTGTTGGCCGCCAGCGTCTCCAGCCAGCGCTGCGGGATCTTCTGGCTGCCATCCATCGCAATCTGCATCAGCCGGTGGGCGAGCGCGGGGTTGGCGAACCGGTCGAGCAGCTCGGCGGCATAACGGCGCGGGTCCAATCCGGGGATGGCGGGCAGCGTCGGCGCGGCTTCCTCCAGCATCAGCCGTTCGATCAGCGGGCGGATGGCGGGGTCGGCGACGGCCTGGTCGACCGTGGCATGGCCGCGCGCCAGCCCGAGATAGGCCAGCGCCGAATGCGCGCCGTTGAGCATGCGCAGCTTGGCGGCTTCCCAGGGCGCGGCGTCGGCAACCAGCTGCGCGCCCGATTGGTCGAAGGCAGGGCGGGGGCCGGCGAAATCATCCTCGATCACCCATTGGCTGAATGGCTCGGTCGAGGTCAGCCCCTCGTCGGCAAGGCCGGTGCGCGCGGTCACGCTGGCGACGTCGTCGGGTGTGGTCGCAGGAACGATGCGATCGACCAGCGTCGAGGGGAAACGGCATTCGGTCTCGACCCAGCGGGCGAGCGCGGCATCGACGCCGTCGAGATGGGACAACAGCAGTTGTTTCAGCTGCGCGCCATTGCCCGACAGATTGTCGCAACTGAGCAGGGTCAGGCCGGGCAGGGCAGCAGCGCGGCGGCGCGCCAGGCCATCGGCCAGCAGTGGGTAGATGCTCCCTTCGCCCGCCAGTGCCGGGTCGAGCCTGCCATCGCTGGCGCGGCCATAGCCCTTTTCGGTGATGGTCAGGCTGACGATATGCGTCTGCGGTGCGGCGACCGCATCGACGATGGCGGCCCGGTCCGCCGCGCCGGTCAGCACGCGCTGCACGCTGCCGACGAGGCGCAGCGCTTCACCCGCTGCCGAGCGCACGGCAAGCAGGTAGAGCCCGTCCTGCGGGTTGAGCTGGTTGGCGACGGCGGGCGAGCGCAGCGACACTCCGGTGATGCCCCAGTCCCGCTCGCCGCGGTTCATGGCGTCGTCGGCAAATATCGCCTGATGCGCACGGTGGAACGCGCCGATGCCGAAATGGAGGATGCCGCAGGCCTGGGCGGCGCGGTCGTAGGCGGGGCGGATGACGTCGGCGGGCAGGTGCCCCGCCGTGGCTGCTGACAGTCTCACAGCCGGTACGTGCGCTTCACCAGCCCATAGGCCAGCTCCTGCGCCAGCTCGGCGGCCTCCCACTCTTCCAGCCGGTGCTCGGCGACCAGTTGCGCCAGGAAGCCGCAGTCGATGCGGCGGGCGACATCGTGGCGCGCGGGGATCGACAGGAAGGCGCGGGTGTCGTCGTTGAAACCGACCGTGTTGTAGAAGCCCGCCGTCTCCGTGGTGTTGAGGCGGAAGCGGCGCATGCCCTCCGGGCTGTCGTGGAACCACCAGGCCGGACCCAGCTTCAGCGCCGGATAATGGCCGGCCAGCGGCGCCAGTTCGCGCGCATAGACGCTTTCGTCGAGCGTGAAGAGGATGATGGTCAGCGCCGGATTATTGCCATGCCGCGACATCAGCGGGCGCAGCGCATGGACATAGTCGGTGCGGGTCGGGATGTCGGCGCCCTTGTCCCGCCCGAAGGCAGCGAACAGCGCGGGGTTGTGGTTGCGGAAACTGCCGGGGTGGATCTGCATCACCAGCCCGTCGTCGACGCTCATCGTCGCCATTTCGGTCAGCATCTGCGCACGGAACAGCTCGGCATCGGCAGGCTCGACGGGACCGGGCCGGGTCACGCGCGCAAACAGCGCCTCGGCCTCGGCCGGGGCAAGGTCCGCCGTCGCCGCGCTGGGGTGGCCATGATCGGTCGATGTCGCGCCATGCGCGGCGAAGAAGGCGCGGCGCTGGCGGTGTGCGGCCAGATAGCCGGACCAGCCGAAGCAATCCTCCCCCGTCAGCTCGGAAAAACGCGCCAGATTGGCGCGGAAGCCCTCATAATCGGGATCGACCACCGGATCGGGGCGATAGGCGGTGACCACCCGCCCCTGCCAGCCGGAGGCGGCGATGGCGGCGTGATGCTCCAGCGTGTCGAGCGGCGATTCGGTGGTGGCGATCAGCTCGATATTGTAGCGCTCGAACAGTGCGCGCGGGCGGAAGGCCGGTGTCGCCAGCGCCTCGGTGATGCGGTTATAATAAAGATCGGCGGTAGAGGCATCGAGCCGCACGTCCAGCCCGAAGGCGACATTGAACACCCAGTCGCACCACAGGCGCGATGGCGTACCCCGGAACAGATGATAGTTTTCTGCCAAGATGCGCCACGCCGCGCGGGCATCGGCTGCATGTCCGCCGATTCCCAGCGCCTCCAGCGGTACGCCCTGGCTGTAGAGCATCCGGAACAGATAATGGTCGGGCTGCAACAGCAGTTCGGTGGCGTTGCCGAAAGGCTCATCCAGCGCGAACCATGCCGGGTCGGTGTGGCCGTGCGGGCTGACGATCGGCAGATGCTCGACCTCCGCGAACAGCGCGCGGGCGATGGCGCGGACGGCGGGGTCAGTCGGCAGCAGCCGGTCGGGGTGGAGAACAAGCGGGCGTGGCATGGCTTGGAGAGTTTCCCGTTCACATTGAACCGCAGCCCCGGGCAGGGCAGAGTCTAGGGCGCAGGCGCGTCCACCGTCACCGGCGTCAGCCTGGGGCTCAGCAGGTGGATCGCGGCGACCGCGATGAAATAGGTGACGGTGCAGGCCGCGAAGATCAGCGTGTAATTGCCCCCGGTCGCATCCAGCACCAGCCCGGTCGATTTGGCCATGATCATGCCGCCGATCCCGCCGCAAAAGCCGCCCAGCCCGATTACCGACCCGACTGCGCGCTTGGGGAACATGTCCGGCGGCAGCGACAGCAGGTTGGTCGAAAAGGCCTGATGGCCGGCGAGCGCGATGCCGATCAGCGCCACGGCCAGCCACATATTGTCGAGGCCGGAAACGAACAGCAGCGGCAGCACGCAGGTGCCAGCCAGCAGCAATGTCACCTTCCGCGCGAAATTGGGGGAGCGTCCGCGCTGGATCAGGCGGGACGACAGCCAGCCGCCGGCGATGCTGCCGACATCCGACAGCAGATACATGACGATCATCGGCAGCAGCACGACCTTCAGGTCGACCTGATAGGTGCTGGCGAAATATTTTGGCAGCCAGAACAGCATCAGGAACCAGACCGGGTCGGTCAGGAACTTGGCGACGGCAAAGGCCCAGGCTTCGCGCTTGCTGACAACCTTGGCCCAGCCGATGCGCTCCACCTGCTCGGGCGGATCATGTTCGATCCATGCCAGCTCGCCCTGGCTGACTTTGCCGCTCTCGCGCGGGTTGCTGTAGAGCCACAGCCACAGCAGCAGCAGTGCGGCACCGAACAACCCGGTGTAGAAAAATGTCTCGCGCCAGCCGAGGCCAAGCCAGGTCATGAACAGCCACAGCGTCGGCGCGGTCAGGATCACGCCGATGGTGGTCGCGCTGTTGACCCAGCCGATGGCCAGTGCGCGTTCCTTTTGCGGGAACCATTCGCTGCTGGCGCGCACCACAGAGGGGAAATGGCCGGCCTCGCCGACGCCCAATATCGATCGCGCCAGCATGAAGGAGGCGACCGAGGAGGCCGCCCCATGCGCGACATGGCCGATGGTCCAGACGGTGATGGCGATGCTGTAGCCGATCTTGGGGCCGAACCGGTCGATCAGCCAGCCCATCACCAGAAAGCCGCCGGCATAGGCGGCCTGGAAGGCGGTGACGATGTTGCCATAGTCATTCTCGGACCAGCCGAGTTCGTCGCCCAGCATCGGCGCGAGCAGGCCGAGCATGGTGCGGTCGATGTAATTGACGGTGGTGGCGACGAACAGGATGGCGATGATCAGCCAGCGGTACCGGCCCGCGCTGGCACTTGGCGCCGGATGGGGGGCAGCAATGCTCATCTCGCTCTCTCTCCTGTGCCGGGGGCTTTATGCCCTCTGTGGCGGTGTTTCGGGTTCAGCCTTGCCCACCTGCGGCGACGATGCGGCAGGCAATCGGCTGCGCGTCGTCGAAACTGGCCACCGCATGGCTGCCGATGGCGATGGGATGCACGCCGCTGATCGCACCCGCCGATACCCAGAAGGGCAAGCGCATCGGGCTCGGCCGCGCAGCAACATGGCCGAGCAGGAATCGCACCGACTCGATCGGCCCGCCGGGCAGCGCGTGCATGTCACCGCGACCGACCTCGGTCCCGTCGATGCTGACGGCGCCGACCACGGCGGCGAGATCGCGGGCGCGCCAACCGGGCAGTTCGGCGCCGACGATCAGCCCGCCATTGTTGCCGAAGTCGGACGCGGTCACCAGCGGACCGTCGATATTGATGCGGGCGTAGGGCGAGCTGGCGATCTCGATGCCGACATGCACCGCGCCGACATGCGCCATGATCGCGGCATCGTCGAGCGCGCATGGGTCGCCGTCCGGCAGGCTGTCGATGCGGAACAGCAGCTCGGCCTCGACTGCGGCAAAGCCGCCGGCGAACACCGGCATCGCCACTTCTGCACCGTCCGCCGCCGCCGTGTTGCCGGCAAAGATCGGTCCGGCGAGGCGGTCGGTGCCGTGGATGCTGTCGTGCGGCGGATTGACGCGCCCTACCTTCCAGCCGACCACCGGCTCGCCATACAGCGCAATCGCCTGCTCCTGGATGGCATAGGACGCTGCGAAGTCGGCGGGTGGCGTGGCCGGGTAGGCCGCGATGCTCGATCCGGCCCGGCGCGCCGCGACAAAGGCCCGGGCTATGCGCTCGCCACTGTCCATGATCGCATGGCCGCTATCGAGCAAAGTCCGTCTCCCCTACCGCATCGCTTCTGACACGCCGGTTATCTCCGGCTGGGGATGGCAGCTATAGGAAACCGGTGTCATTGGCAAGATGCCTCACCTGTCACAGCGTCACGCCCCGCTTCCAGATGGCAATTTCCCGCTCATCGTTGCGCTCGGCTGCGGTCTCTTCACCCGAGACATGCGCGATGATGCGTTCGGTGAATGCCGCATCCAGCGCCGCCAGATCCCCATCCAGCGCCGCCCCCGCATCGAAATCGATCCACCCCCGCTTGTGCTGCGCCAGCGCGCTGTTCGAGGCGACTTTCATCGTCGGAACCGGGAACCCCAGCGGCGTTCCCCGCCCCGTGGTGAACAGGATCAGCCCCGCCCCCGCCGCCGCCAGCGCGGTCGACGAGACGGCGTCATTGCCCGGCGCTTCGAGCAGCGTCACCCCGCCCGCTGTGCGCAGCGGCTGTCCATAGCCGATGACGTCGACCACCCGCGCCCGCCCCGCCTTCTGCACCGCACCCAGCGATTTCTCCTCGAGCGTGGTGATCCCGCCGGCGATGTTGCCGGGTGAAGGGTTTTCCGAAACCGGTTCCCCGTTGCGGCGGAAATAGTCCTTGAACGCCGCCACCAGATCGAGCCCAGCGCGGCGGACATCGGCGCCGGCGCGCGCCAGCAGCAGATGTTCTGCGCCGAAAATCTCCGGGATCTCGGTCAGGATAGCGCTGCCGCCCGAGGCGCACAGCCGCTCGGCAAAGCGGCCCAGCAGGGGATTGGCGGTAAGCCCTGACAGGCCGTCCGAGCCGCCGCATTTGAGGCCGACCACCAGCCGCGACAATGGCAGGGCGGTGCGTTTTGCCTCGGCGGCGATGGCGACCAGCTCGTCGACCAGCGCAATGCCGCTGGCAAGCTCGTCGTCCAGCGCCTGTGCGGCAAGCGTGCGCACGGGCGGCCCGCCCGGCGGGATAGCCGCCACCAGTTCCGCCAGCTGGTTCGATTCGCACCCCAGCCCGACCAAGAGGACGCCGCCAGCATTGGGATGCGCAGCGAGCGCGGCAAGGATGGCGCGGGTGCCGCCCAGATCGTCGCCCAGTTGCGAACAGCCATGCGGGTGCACGAAGGCGTGGATGCCGTCGACCCGCCCGGCATGGCGCGTCGCGCTGGCAGCGGCAATGCGCTGTGCAGTGCGGGCGACGCAGCCCACGGTCGGGAGAATCCAGATCTCGTTGCGCGTCCCGGCACGCCCGCCCCGATCATAACCCATCCATGTCTGCGACAGCGCGGTGCCAGCCGCTGCCGCCTGCTGTTCCATCCCCGACGTGCCATCGCTGTCGAGCAGGGTTGCGAGATTGTGGCGGTGGACATGCTCGCCGGCGGCAATCGGCCGGGTGGCCGCGCCGATCGGCTGGCCGAACTTGATCACCCGTTCCCCGGCGGCGTGCGCGCGCAGCGCAATCTTGTGGCCGCGCTGCACCGCCTGAACCACGGGCAGGGCGGTGCCAGCGACGGCGATTCTTTCCCCGGCGGCGATATCTGCTAGAGCGATGGCGACACTGTCGTCGGGGTGAATGCGAAACACGCTGTTGCTCATGAAACCGGTGTCATAAGCGCATTACCCGGGCTGCGGCAAGGCACACGGGGAAGAGAGGATGACGGCGTGAAGAGCAAGGGCCAGCCGACGATCAACGATGTCGCGCGGCTTTCCGGCGTGTCGAAAAAGACGGTCAGCCGGGTGATCAATCGGTCCGCACTGCTCAACGAGGAGACGCGCCGCAAGGTCGAGGCGGTGATTTCCGACCTCGGCTACGTCCCCAACCCGCAGGCGCGGGCGCTGGCGTTGCGGCGCAATTTCCTGATCGGCCTGATCCACGACAACCCCAATGCCCAGATGGTGCTGGGGGTGCAGGAAGGCATATTGGAGGCGATCCGCGAAAGTGCCTATGCGCTGGTGGTCCGCCCGGTCGACCGGCGCTCACCGACGATGATCGAGGATATCCGCGCTTTTCTGGAGCAGCAGCGGCTGGCGGGCGTGATGCTGTTGCCGCCGATTTCCGAGAATGACGCGCTGGCCGCCATGTGCCGGGAGATCGGCTGCGCCTATGTGCGGATGGGCTCGGCCGTGCTCGATGACGAGGCGCATATGGTCGCCTCCAACGATCGTGACGCCGTGGCCGATGCGGTGCGCCACCTGATCGCCCAGGGGCACCGGCGCATCGGGTTCATTGCCGGCCCCCCCGGCTTCCGCTCTGCAGAGGAACGGCAGAAAGGGTTCGAGGCGGCACTGGCCGAAGCCGGCATCACCATTCCGCGCGCGATGCTGGCGGATGGCAATTACACCTTTGATTCGGGGCGGGCGGCTGCCGACCGGCTGCTCGATGCCAGCCAGCGGCCGACGGCGATCTTCGCTTCCAATGACGAGATGGCGGCCGGTGTGCTGCACGCGGCACGGCAGCGCGAACTGCGCGTTCCCGACCAGCTTTCCATCGTCGGTTTCGATGATACCGCCATTGCCGCGCATATCTGGCCGCCGCTGACCACGGTGCGCTGGCCGATCGTGTCGATGGCCCGCGCGGCAGCGCTCAAGCTGATCGAACCCGAGCAGGCCGCGCAGGAGCCGTCGCTGTTCCTGTCCAACCTGATCCGCCGCGCCTCGGTTGCGCCGCCGTTCGACGGGTGACCGGGCCACAGCACCTGCATGATCCCGTAGCCCTGACTTTGTCGAAGGGCGTTTGGCAGTAACGGGAAACGCCCTGCGACGTCATCACGCTCTCGGGGCCAAGCTGAGGCCATGATGCCTTGATCTTGGCTTTGACACCGGTTACCAAAGACGTAGACGGTGGCAGGTAGCCGCTCACTCAATCGATGCGGGACGAGAGAGACGCAATGAAGATCGCGCTGATCACAGAGAATAGCCAGGCGGCCAAGAACGGCATCATCCATGAAGCGCTGACCACCGTGGCCGAGCCGCTGGGGCATCAGGTGTTCAACTATGGCATGTATTCTGCCGAGGATGCGGCCTCTCTCACCTATGTGATGAACGGCCTGCTGACCGGGATATTGCTCAATTCGGGCGCCGCGGATTTCGTGGTGACCGGATGCGGCACCGGCATGGGATCGATGCTGGCATGCAACGCCATGCCCGGCGTGTTCTGCGGCCTGATCATCGACCCGACTGATGCCTTCCTGTTCGGCCAGATCAATGACGGCAATGCCATCTCCATGCCCTATGCCAAAGGCTTCGGCTGGGCGGCGGAGCTCAACCTGCAGGACGTCTACCGCAAGCTGTTCGACGGCGAGCGCGGGCTTGGCTACCCCAAGGAACGCGCCGAGATCATGCGCAGGAACCGGGGCATCCTCGCCAGCCTCAAGGCGGCGTCATGTCATGACATGCTGACCGTGCTCAAGACGGTCGACCAGGACCTGCTCAAGGCCGCGATCGCCGGGGAGCGGTTCGACGAGTATTTCTATGCCAATGCGCAGGATGAGGCGATCAAGGCGTATCTCAAGGCGCTTTGAGCGCAACGCGGCGAAACAACACCCGTCATAGCGAGCGAAGCGCGGCAATTCAGTACGGCGCTGCACAACCCTGGATTGCCGCGCTTCGCTCGCAATGACGATGGAGGGGTGAGCATATGACCAGCCTATTCGATCTGACCGGGAAGGTCGCGTTGGTGACGGGTGCCAACACCGGCATCGGCCAGGGCATTGCGCTGGCGCTGGCCGAGGCCGGCGCCGACATAGCCGCCGCCGGCCGCTCGCCGGCGCGCGAGACGGTGGAGCAGGCGCGCGCGCTGGGGCGCAGCGCCGAGAATTTCGCCGCCGATCTCTCCACCACCGCCGCCATCCAGCCGCTGGTCGATGCGGTGCTGGACAGGTTCGGCCGCATCGATATCCTTGTCAACAATGCCGGGATCATCCGCCGTGCCGATGCCGTGGATTTCACCGAGGAAGATTGGGACGCGGTGATCGATACCAACCTCAAGAGCGTATTCTTCCTCTGTCAGGCGGCAGGCCGGCACATGCTGGCGCGCGGCTCGGGCAAGATCGTCAACATCGCTTCGATGCTGACCTTCCAAGGCGGCATCCGCGTGCCGAGCTATACCGCGTCGAAATCGGGCGTCGGCGGGCTGACCAAGCTGCTGGCCAACGAGTGGGCGGCCAAGGGCGTGCAGGTCAACGCCATCGCACCGGGCTATATCGCCACCAACAATACCGCGGCGCTGCAGGCGGACGAGAGTCGGAACCGGCAGATCATGGAGCGCATCCCGGCAGGACGCTGGGGCGACCCGGCCGATCTGGGCGGTGCAGCGGTATTCCTTGCCTCCCGCGCGTCGGATTATGTGCAGGGGCATATCCTCGCCGTCGATGGCGGGTGGCTGGCGCGGTGAGCAACGCGCCCCCCATCGTCGGCTTCGGCGAGCTGCTGGTGCGGCTTTCTCCGCCCGGACGGCGGCTGATGGTGCAGGCGCAGAGCCTCGATCTTGCGGTCGGCGGCGCGGAGGCGAATGTTCTTGCCGGGCTCGCGGCGCTGGGCCACCCGACCGCGATGCTGAGCCTGGTGCCGGACTCGCCGCTGGGGCGGCTGGCGACAGGCGAACTCAGGGCGCGCGGCATCGATACCGCGCGCGTCGGCGTCGCGTCCGGGCGAATGGGGCTCTATTTCCTCGAACAGGGGCAGGGGCTGCGTGCGTCGGCGATCACCTACGACAGGGCGGGTTCTAGCTTTGCGCTGGCGACAGCCGGGGATTTCGATTTTGCGCGGGCGCTGGATGGGGCGGCTTTGCTCCACCTTTCCGGGATAACGCCTGCGCTGGGGCCGCAGAGCGCCAAAGCTGCGCTGGCAGCGGCACAAGCAGCACGTACGGCAGGGGTGCCGGTGTCGTTCGACGGCAATTATCGCGCGCAACTGTGGGAAGCATGGGACAGCGATCCGCGCGGGGTACTGGGCGAACTGGTCGGGATGGCGAGCATCCTGTTCGGCAATCATCGCGACATCGCGCTGCTGCTGGGGCGCGCCTTCTCAGGCGACGGCCCGGACCGGCGGCGTGAGGCAGCCGAGGCGGCGTTCGACGCCTTCCCCTCGCTGGAACTGATCGCATCGACTGCGCGCCATGTCGTCGATGCCGATCACCACCGCATTGCCGCGCGCGTCGATCTGCGCACCGCGGAGCACCAGACCGAGGAGGTGGACGTGACCGGCATCGTCGACCGCATCGGCACTGGTGACGCCTTTGCGGCAGGCGTGCTCGACCAGTGGCTGCGCGGCGGCGATGTGCGGGCGATGGCCGAGACGGGTCAGGCGCTGGCGGCGCTCAAGCACAGCCTGCCGGGGGATATGCCGATCTTCTCGCCGGCCGATGTCGAGGCGTTCCTTGGCGGCGGACGCGATGTCCGGCGGTGATGGTTGGAGCCGGCGCGCGGTACTTGCCGGCGGCCTCGGCATGGCTAGCTTGCCTTCGATAGCGGCAGCCACGACCATCCGTTCGCCCGAGGTGCTTGCCCCATCCGGTCGGTATGTGGGCGGGTTTGCCTATGATCCCGCCGATCGCGTGACAGTGCGGGCATTGCGCTTCACCGGCATACGCTACGGCCGCGCCGCCCGTTTCCAGGCGCCGCAGCCGGTACAATCGTCCGAACCGATGGCCGAGCAGGCCCCGCGCTTCGGCCCGGCCTGCCCGCAGCCCGGCGACCGATACCAGCCGCAATCCGAGGATTGTCTGTTCCTCAACATCTGGACGCCGCTTGAGCCATCATCCAGCCCACGCCCGGTCATGGTCTATTTCCACGGCGGGGCCTATTCGACCGGTAGCGTCACCGATCCGGTCAACGATGGCGCAGCGCTCGCCCAGCGCGGCGATGTCGTAGTCGTCACCGTCAACCATCGGCTCAACGCGCTGGGCTATCTCTACCTCGCCCGGCTCGATCCGCGCTTTCCCGACAGCGGCAATGCCGGGCAGCTCGACCTCGTCCTTGCGCTGCAATGGGTGCAGCGGAACATCGCGGCGTTCGGGGGCGATCCGGGAAATGTCACCGTCTTCGGTCAATCGGGCGGTGGCGCGAAGATTGCGACGCTGATGGCAATGCCGGCGGCACGCGGCCTGTTCCACAAGGCGATCACCATGAGCGGGCAGCAGGTGACCGTCTCAGGTCCGCTCAACGCGACGCGGCGGGCGGAGGCGTTTCTCGCTGCGCTAGGGCAGGGCGTCGACCCTGTGACGGCTCCGGTCGAGCAACTGATCGCCGCACTGTCGGCGACCGATCCGGTGCTGGGCGGGGGCGTTTACATGGGGCCGGTGCTCGACATGCGGCATATCGAGCGGCACCCGTTCTGGCCTGATGCACACCCGCAATCGCGGAACATTCCGATGATGCTGGGCAACACCGTGTCGGAAACGCGCGCCGTCTACCCTGCCGATGGGCGGGTGCTGGGAGGGCTGACGATGGCTAATCTGAGCCAACGCATTGCCCCGGAAATGCGGATCGACGCGCACCCCGAATGGGTGGTCGCGCAATTCCGGGAGCGCTATCCCGAGGCCGATGCCTTGACCCTGTTCCACCGCATCGTCACCGCCGCACGCAGCTGGCGGGGGCAGGTAATCGAGGCCGAAGAGCGGGCCCGCGCGGGCGTCCCGGCTTTCGTCTATCAACTCGATTTCGAGGACGCCAAACATACCGACGATATCGCGCTGGCGTTCGGCACGGTGGCCGAATGGACGCCGGCACGCCGGGTGATGAGCGAGCGGCTGATGGATGCCTTCGTCCGATTCGCGCGCACCGGCGATCCGGGCTGGCCAGCTTATGACCTGCCCGAACGGGCGACAATGCTGTTCGACACCCAGTCGCGGGTCGTTTCCGATCCGCGTGCGTGGGAGCGCGAACTGTTCGGCCGCATCCCCTATATCCAGCCGGGAAGTTGACGGTTCAGAAGCGGCGTTCGCCCGCCTCGTCGCGCATCTGATCGACGGTGCGTTCTTCCTGCCCGCGCATCGGGTGACGGTTTTCCGGCTTGCGCAGAAAGCGGAGCAGCAGAACCACCGCGATCAGCAGCACGGCGATCAGGGTGAAGAACATCAGCGAGCCATTGAGGGTTTCGGTGGACATGGGTGGGGACCTTCTGGCTGATGCGCCGGGTAGGGCGCGCATACCGGGTCAACCGCTGGCTTGTGGTGATGTTCCGCTACGGCAGCGCCGCAGGCATTGATCGAAATCAGCGTCGTTCGACGGGATAGCTGACGATCAGGACAAGGGGCTCCTCACCGACTTGGCGGATACCGACCTGCGCGCCGGTCCAAAGATAGGCGGCCATGCCGGGTTCGAGCTGTGCCGTCGCACCGTCCGATGTCACCTCGCCTCGCCCGGACAGAACATAATAGACCTCGTCATGCGCGATCGGGTGGATGCCGATCGCGGCACCGACGTCGAGCGACCGTTTGCGGAACTCCATGCTGCGCGATGGCGGAACCGCATCGCTGATGCGCCAAGCGGTGGACATGCCGATGGCGCCATGCGGTGGCGGTTCACGGCGGACGGTATCATCCTCGTCGATCACAACCATCGGCGGCAGAGGCGCTGGTACCGGCGCTGCCGCCGGTTCAGTCTGCGCAGCGAGCGCGAGCAGGAGGATAGTGGCCGGCATCTATGCTGTTCTCCGGCGGTCTATTGCCCCCGCGCGCTGCGGTCGCGCGGGCTCAGCACTTCCTGCGGGCGCGGTGCCGTCTGGGCGGGATAAAGGCCCGAGCGGGGGGTGAGTGTCGCCATGTCCCAGTCGGCCTCGACGAAGGGTGCGCGCACCGGCACCACCACCGGATAGGCGCTGACCTCTCGTTCATCGTCGATGACCTCGCCGCGCCCTTCGGCGACAAAGAACAGCACGCGGATATCGTCCGCACTGCGTGCCCAGGGGCGGGCACCGGCATCGGCGAGGACGGCGGTTTCGACATCGTCAGTGGCCAGCAATGGAATCCCCGCCAGCGGCATCAGCGGCCGGCGGCTGGGGATGATGCGTGCGCGGGTCTCGCCATAGCGGCCGGTCATCGGCAAGGGCACGCCATGGCGGTCGACCGCGCGATTGTCCCGCCCGTAGAAGGCAAGATCGCCATCGCCGCCGATCATCAGGAAGGGCAGGCCGGCATCGGTATCATTGCCGCCGCGCATGACATTGCCGACTGCGGTCAGCTCGCCGGTAACATAGGGCTGGCCGACCCATTCGAGCGACATCAGATTGTAATGCACCGCGCGGTGCTGCGGATTGTAGATCAGATTGTTGACCATCAGCACCTGCGCGCCGCCCTTGATCAGCGGATGCCGCTCGACATTGTGGGCCCAGACATTGCGATAGAAGATGATGCCGGTGGCATTGTCGTGGACCAGGCTGCCCTTGCTGTGCTCGCCCTTGGGGTGGCTGGCGTTGGCCAGGCCTTCCGCAGCGAGGTTGTTGGCAAAGACGATGTTGCGGCTGGTGCCTTCGCGCCATTGCTCGACCGTGGTGCCGGTAAAGCGCGGACCGGAGGCGGACATGTTTTCGTCGATGCCCCACAGGAAGCTGCAATTGCGGACGATGACATTGTGCGCGGCGACCGTGGACAGCGCGTCGGCCTCCCAGCCGCTGCGACGCGGCTGGCCGTCGGCGCCGGTGTAGATGCGCACGTGGCTGAGGATCACATCGTTGGCGCGGATGTCTACGCCGCCGCGGATGAGGGTGATGCCCGGGCCGGGGGCGGTTTCCCCGGCGATGGTGACCTCGCCCGAGCGGATTTCAGGGCTGGTGCGGCCGAGATCGATCACTCCGCCGATTTCGAAAACGATGATGCGCGGCCCGGTGGCATCGAGTGCTTCGCGCAGCGTGCCGGGGCCGCTGGCGTCGAGGCTGGTGACACGGATGATGCGTCCGCCGGCACCGCCTTGGGTCACCTGCAGCGGTTCGGGCAAGGGCGTGGCGGTGGCGGGGACGCTGGTCAGGCCGAGGCTGACGGTCCCAATCATCGCGCATATCGCGCGTGTCAGGCGGTGGACGATGCTGGTCATTCTGCTCTCCCGATTGCCTGCTTGACAGATGTGCACCCCCGCTGCAATAAGCAATGACACCGGTTACCTAAAACAATGGAACCGAGCGCCAGACGCTATAAACAGGGCGCGGGCGGGAGAGAGCGACGCATTGGCCGGTGGCCCTGGATGGCGCCGGCGATGACGTGACTCTCCCTGCGTCCAAGGGAGGGTTGGGAACGATGTCGACAGTGATTTTCCGCCGCAACGCAGCATTTGCCGCCATTCGCGCGAGCCTGGCGCTATCCTGCGCCATGGGCCTCGCGAGTGTTGCGCAAGCGCAGGATGCCGCCGCAGCCCCATCGGGTACGGCCACCGGCGACGAGGCGGTGATCGATGATGCCGGCGACATCATTGTTACCGGTTTCCGTCAGTCGCTGCAGGCCGCGCTCAACGTCAAGCGCGACTCGATCACCGCCGTCGATGCCATCGTCGCCGAGGATATCGCCAAATTCCCCGACCAGAATCTGGCCGAATCGCTGCAGCGCATCCCGGGCATCTCGATCCAGCGTGACGGCGGCGAAGGCCGTGCCATCACCGTGCGCGGGCTTGGGGCGCAGTTCACGCGCGTTCGCGTCAACGGGCTGGAAACGGTGGCGACATCGACCGACGGCGCGTCGGCCAACCGCGATCGCGCCTTCGACTTCAACGTGTTCGCTTCCGAACTGTTCAACTCGATCGTCGTCCACAAGACCGCTGAAGCGTCGCTCGACGAAGGCTCGCTGGGCGCGGTGGTCGATCTCAACACCGGCAACCCGCTGGCCGGGCGTGCCGGCTTCACCGGCGCCTTCTCCGCGCAGGCGAGCTATAACGATCTCAGCGACACGGTCGGCCCGCGCATCGCCGCGCTGGTCAGCTGGCGCAATGAGGAAGGCACGCTGGGCGTAAGCTTCTCGGTCGCCCATTCGAACAATGAGACGCTGCAGCTTGGTAACAACACGGTGCGCTGGGCGCAGGCGCGCTTCGACAGCGTCGATGGCACGCGCTGCTTCACCACCCAGAACAGCGGCGGAACCTATGTCGCGAGCCCGGCCTGCAACCAGGCAGCGCTGGCCTTCCATCCGCGCATCCCGCGCTACGGTCGCATCGAGCAGGATCGCTCGCGCCTTGGCCTGACTGGCACGATCCAGTTCGAACCGAGCGAGTCGACCCGCCTCGAGATCAACGGGCTCTATTCGAAGTTCGAGGAAGTGCGGCAGGAGCTTTGGGCGGAGGTGCTGTTCCGCTCCAACGAGCGCTCGATCGACGTGCTGAGCCCGGTGTATGACAGCAACAATAATCTGATCGCCGGCACCTTCAACGACGCGTGGGTGCGTACGGAAAACTACCGCCGCGAAAGCGCCACCGAATTCTACCAGATCGGCGGCAGCTGGGATCAGGACATCGGGGACAGTTTCCGCTTCACCCTGCTGGGCGGGCTTTCCAAGTCCGATGCCAGCATCCCGGTCGAGACGACCATCGTCTTCGATGACCGCGACGCACAGGGCTATCAGTACGACTATCGCGACATGGGCAGCCCGCGGCTGACCTTTGGCACCAGCGTCACCGATCCCGCCAATTTCCAGCTCGCGGAAATCCGCGACCGTCCGTCGAGCACGGTCAACAAGTTCCGCACGGTGCAGTTGCGCGGCGAATGGGATGTGATGGAAGATCTGACGCTCAAGGCGGGCGCGGTCTACCGCCGTTTCTCGTTCGATACGGCAGGGTTCACACGTGACACGATCGTCTGCGGCAATGGCGGGGCGGACCGGGTGCTGGGCACGCTGACCTGCTCACCCACCAGCCTGTTCGGCCCGACCGCAGTCTATGGCTTCCAAGTGACCCCGGATCTGGCGCAACTGGTCAATCTTGGGCGGGCCGGGCAGCCGGATGGCACGACCACCCGCTATATCGTCCCCAATCTCGACGCGGCGACCGGCTTTACCCGCCTGTACAGTCGCACGCCCGCAGTCGATGCCGGCAACACCCGCGCGGTGACCGAAACGGTCAAGGGCGGCTATTTCCAGGCCGACTGGCGCTCCGAACTGGCCGGCGTCGAATTCGCGATGAACGCGGGCGTGCGCTACGTCCGCACCGAACAGAGCTCGACCGGCCTCAACAACGGGACGGCGGTGACGGTGGAGCGTGCCTATGAGGATTGGCTGCCCTCGGCCAACCTCGCCATCTTCGCCTCCGACGACATGATCGTCCGCCTTGCCGTATCGGACGTGCTGACGCGCCCGACGCTGGGCAATCTGACACCGGGCGGCTCGGTCGACGGGTTCAACTACCGCGTCAGCTTCGGCAACCCGTTCCTCCAGCCGTTCCGCGCGACCGCCTATGACCTCGCGTTCGAATGGTATTTCGCGCCGCAGTCGATCTTCTCGGTCGCCCTGTTCCGCAAGGACGTGGCGAGCTTCCCGGTCTCGCAGACGATCAGCGGCACCTATGCCTCGACCGGCCTGCCGCTGTCGGTGATCCCGCCAAGCTCGCCCGCCGCGATCAATCCCGAAGGGCAGCTGTGGACGATCAACACCATCGTCAACGGCCAGGGTGCGCAGCTCGAGGGTGTCGAGGTCTCGGTGCAGGCGCCGCTGCGCTTCCTGCCGGGCTTCCTCTCCAACTTCGGCATCATCGCCAACGCGACCTTCGTCGATTCCGATGCAGACTATACGGTGTCCGGCCCGGCAGTGACCCCGGGCGGCGCGCTGGTCGCGGCGACCCGCACGGCGACGCTGTTCGGCCTGTCGAAGCGGGCCTACAACGGCACCATCTATTATGAGGACGGCGGCTTCTCGGCGCGCGCGTCGGTGAGCTATCGCAGCCGCTACATCGATGCCAACTCGGGCACCGGCAATGTCTTCGAAGGCTATGGCTCGACCGTCAATGTCGACGCATCGGTGCGCTATGCAGTGACCGAGAATATCGAGCTGTCGGTGGAAGGCATCAACCTGACCGACGAGTATCGCTATCGGTTCACCGATTTCGACGCGGACCGCAATTACGAGAACAACCATTTCGGCCGGACGGTCCTGTTCGGGGTGCGGCTGAAACTGTGATCTCGATCTAGTCACTCGTCATTGCGAGCACAGCGAAGCAATCCAGGGCAGCGCTACACCGCACTGGATTGCTTTGCTGCGCTCGCAATGACGATGTTGGAGTTTCGATTTGTGGACTTCGACCGACGCGACATCCTCGGGAGCGTTCCCGCCGCCGGCCTTGGCCTGCTCGTCGGCACCCCGGCCTTCGCCCAAGGCTCCCGCGCGACATCCTCGCTCGATCCGCATGGCGACATGGTCTGGCCGCGTGGCATCGAGGGGCAGCGGCGGGCCGACCTTGGCGATGGGCGTTTTCTCAATCCCATCCTGGCCGGCGATCGACCCGATCCATCGATCCTGCGGCGCGGAGACGACTATTTCCTCACCTTCTCGAGCTTCGATGCCTATCCGGGCCTGCTGATCTGGCACAGCCGCGATCTGGTCAACTGGACGCCGCGCAAGGCCGCGCTCACCACCCCGATAGGATCGGTCTGGGCACCCGACCTGACCTGGCACGACGGCCGCTTCTATTGCTATATTCCGGCGCGCACGCCGAGCTACCGTTCGATTTACGTCATCCACGCCGAGCATATCGACGGGCCATGGTCGGAGCCGGTCGACCTGCATCTCAATGCGCATATCGATCCATGCCATGTCGCCGACAGCGATGGCACGCGCTGGCTGTTCCTGTCCGGCGGAGACCGGGTCCGCCTCAGCACCGACGGCCTCTCGACGGCAGGGCCGGTCGAGCATGTCTACGACCCGTGGCGGTATCCGGAGGAATGGGTGGTCGAGACCTTCGCGCCCGAGGGGCCGAAGATCATGCGGCGCGGTGCGTGGTGGTATATGACGACGGCGGTGGGCGGGACCGCCGGGCCGCCGATCGGGCACATGGTGATCATGGCGCGCAGCCGCACCCTCGCCGGGCCGTGGGAGGATGCGCCGAACAATCCGCAGATCCGCACGCAGAGTGCGCGCGAGAAATGGTGGTCGCGCGGCCATGCGACGCCGTTCGAGGGGCCGGACGGGCGCTGGTGGATGATCTACCATGGCTATGAGAATGGCTATTGGACGCTGGGCCGCCAGACGCTGCTCGAGCCGGTGGAATGGACCGGGGACGGCTGGCTGAGGCCGCAGGGCGGCGACTTGTCCGCGCCGCTGGCCAAGCCGCTGGAGCTGGGCGCGCAGCCGCACGGCATGGCGCTGTCCGATGATTTCTCGACCGACCGGTTCGGTGAGACCTGGGCCTTCTACGATCCGGGTGCGGACGAGCGCGCGCGGGTGCGGCGCGAGGGCGGGGCACTGGTGGTGGCGGGCAAGGGCGGATCGCCCGCCGATTGCTCACCGCTGTGCGTCATTGCCGGAGACCAGAGCTATCGCGTGACCTGCGACATAGAGATAAGCGGCAGGGCGGAGGCGGGCTTGCTGCTGTTCTACAACCGGCGCCTCTATGCCGGGCTCGGCATCGGACCGGGCGGGCTGGTGATGCATCGCTATGGCCTGCAACGCGCGCGCGGCCTGCCGCCGGGCATGGCGGCACCGCCCCGCCGGCTCACCATCCGCCTGACCAACGAGGAGAATATCCTGACCATCCATACGCGTGAGGAAGGCGATGCCGAGTGGCGGAAGTTCGACGTGCAGATGGAGGTCAGCGGCTATCATCATAATGTCGCCTATGATTTCCTGTCGCTGCGACCGGCGCTTTATGCTGCGGGCGAAGGCGAGGCACGCTTTCGCGATTTCCGGTACGAGGCGCTATGAGCGTCGATCGCCGGACAATGATCGCGGGTGCAGCATTGGCAGGGCTCGCCGCCCGCGCTGCCGCGCAGACCCCGCCGCCCGCGACTGGCGGCGCACTGCCCCCCGGCCTGCCCGAACCCGCCGAGACCATCGATCTGTGGCCTGACCGTGCGCCGGGCGCGCCCGCGACGCCGCTGGTCGAAACGGTCACCGAACGCTCCACCGACCCGCAGATCACCGACCGCGCGGTGTTCGGCATAGCCCGCCCGCGCATGACGGTGTTCCGGCCCGACCGGCCCAATGGCGCCGCCGTGCTGGTCACGCCGGGCGGCGGCTATCGATGGGTCGTCATCGACAAGGAAGGTTATGAAATTGCCCGCTGGCTGAGCGCGCGGGGGTTCACCGTGTTCGTGCTCTTCTATCGCCTGCCGGGAGAAGGCTGGGCGGCGGGACCGGATGTGGCGCTGGCCGATGCGCAGCGGGCGATGCGGGTCATCCGCGCGCGGGCGCGTGACTTTGCTGTCGATCCGGCGCGGGTGGCAGCGATGGGTTTTTCCGCCGGCGGGCATGTCTGCGCCGATCTTGCCGCCCGGTTCGATCATCGCATCGGGACGCCGATCGATGCCATCGACAGCCTGTCGGCCCGGCCATTCTGCGCCGCGCCCATCTATCCGGTGATCAGCATGCGTGCCCCGCATGCCCATCCGGGGTCGCGACGCCAGCTGCTGGGCGAGGCGCCCTCGCCAGCACAGGAGGCGGCGCACTCGCCCGACCTCGCCGTTCCTGCCAACGCGCCGCCGCACTTCATCCTCCACGCCGAAGACGACGATGTCGTCCCGGTCGACAATGCCTTGCTGCTGCGGGCGGCCTTGAAGGCGCGTGGCGTGGCGGTCGAAACCCATTTGTTTGCAAGCGGCGGGCATGGCTTCGGCTTGCGCCGGGCGGCGGGCAAGCCGGTCGAGGTCTGGCCCGAGCTGTTTCGCGCCTGGGCGCGGACAGTAGGCCTCGGTTAAGCGGTCAGAAGATCGAGCGTGGCAAGGCCGAGACGCTCGAAATCGGCCCGCGACGCGATCTGCACCGGCGGCAGCGGGTGCAGTGGCGCGGTGGCCAGCGCCTCGAGCAATTCCTGCCTTTGCGCGCCTCCGGGCAGCGCGGCGAGCCAATGCGGGCGGAACAGATGTGGGGTCAGTGCGGCAACCGGGTCTGCCGCCCCGCCTGCGGTTAACCCGGGGAGCAAAATCGCGGCGACGGGCAGGCCGGCGGCTTGCGTCCGATGCGCGGGTTCGGCCAGCCATTTGCCGCGGTCGTCGCGCAGATCGGGGGCAATCGAGCGTGTGGGCAGCCAGGTGGCGGTCGTCGCGTGCAGGCGCATGCCCGGCCGGCCGGGGGCGAGGCGTGCAGACCCATCCGCGCCATGCGGCCAGGCGACGCAAAGATCGTCGGCAACGAACGCTGCTCCCGCTGCGACCATCGCGGCGGCGAGGGTCGACTTGCCTGCGCCGGTGGCGCCGCAGATCAGCACCGCGGCGCCGTCCACCTCGACCGCGCTGGCATGGAGCGGCAGCGCGCCGCGCCAGGCGAGAGTCAGCGCGGCGATGGTCGAATAGAAGACCGTGGGCATCGCGCCGTTCCAGTCCGGGCCGGGCACATAGACTATCTCCCGACCATCGACGATGTCGGCCAGCATCGCGCCGTCCCGGTTGAAGCGGATGCCGTCGGCGTGGATGGTGCTGCGCCGGAACCAGCGCAGCGCACCCGGTCTGGGCGGGGCGGCGTCGCGGCGGCGAACGTCGATGTCCGGCTGCTCTGTCGGAGCAGGGTCCGCAGCAAAATAAGGAAGGGCGATGTCCGACCGCCAGCTGAGGCCAAAGGCACGGTGATGGTGGGCATCCCCGATCACAGCGCCAGCTCCCGATACAGAAGGTTGAGCGTGGCGGCAGCGTCGAGCGGACCGGTGGACAGCTTCAGAATGCGCAGGCGGCTGGCGATCCGGGCGGCGCTGGCGAGGCTCTGCGCGCGATCGGCGACCAGCGCCGGCACCCTGGGGCGATGCCTGGCCTTGAGCAGCGCCTCCAGCGCCGCCACGCCGGTCAGCGGGGCTATGCCGGGCAGATGGGCCGGGTCGCGGTCGAGGATGACCAGCGTGCCGAGCGGGGCCGCACCGCACTGCTTGTCGCTGGCGACCGACACGAAGCGGCGGTCACGAGTGAAATAGCCGCCGGGCAGACCGCAACCGAGCAGCGTCGCGCCGTCTGCATCGAGGCACAGCGAATCGTCAGCGAGCAGTTGCGCCCCGCGGCCGAGCGCTTCGGCCAGCAACGTCGACTTGCCGGCGCCGCTGGGGGCCGAGAGGGCAATGGCCTCGGTCTGGCCCATGGCGATGAAGGCGCTGGCATGCAGCATGTACCCGCCACGCGTCCACATCAGCGCGGGCAGGGCGGTGGCGACCAATAGCGCGCTCACATCGACCTCGTCGGCGGCCGGGTCCGGGGAGATCAGGATGCCCTGGTCGGGCTGGCACAGATAATTTGCGACACCCGGCGGCGTGAACAGCAGGGCAGCGTCGGCATCGGCCGATGGCGGGCGGTAACGATAGGGATCAGCAACGATGCCGGCATCGTCCAGCCGCGCCTCGCCTGCGGTGATGGTCAGCGCTGCACCTTGCGCGTCGGCGTCCGCGATTCTGGCGCCGGGGATGGCGCGATCGCTAGCAAAGCGGAGGCCGAAGGCCTCGACGATGATGGATGGGGCACTACCGGTTGTGCCGGATGCGACCCCTCTGGGCGTGGGCTGATGGTCGGTGGCACCCTGCATGCGCCCAGCGCCTAAGCGAAATTGCGGCAGCGCGCCATGCTTGGCGGCGATGGTCAGGTGGGCGCGCGGTTGGCTTTTAGCTGTGCGATGCCGCGAAAGCGCTTGAGTCCTGCGGCCACTGCGGCGAAATGCAGGCCATGGCCGACGACAAGATCTACCTCTCTGCAAACCAGCTGCTTGAAGACAGCTTCCGCCTCGGCATCCAGGTGCTCGATAGCGGTTTCAGGCCGACGCATCTCGTCGGCATCTGGCGCGGGGGCGCGCCGGTCGGCATCGCGGTGCAGGAATTGCTCGATTATTACGGGGTGCACTGCGACCATATCTCGATCCGCACCTCGTCCTACGAGGGGATCGACAAGCAGGCGGAAGTGCGCGTCTTCGCGCTCGGCTATCTGGTCGATACGCTCAATCCGGAAGACCGGCTGCTGATCATCGACGATGTGTTTGACAGCGGGCGCAGCATCCGTGCCTTCATCGCCGAGCTGAAGGCGCGGTGCCGCAACAACATGCCGCGCGACATCCGCATTGCCACCGTCTACTGGAAGCCGGGACGCAACAAGACCGATTTGCAGCCCGACTATTTCGTCCACTCGACCGAGCAATGGCTGATCTTCCCGCACGAGATAGACGGGCTGAGCATCGAGGAAATCCGCCGTAACAAGCCCGAGGCCGCAGTGATCCTGCGCGACGGTACCGGTGACAAGGAGCAGACCAATGGCTGAGGGTTTTGCATCGTCGGCGGATCGCGCCGCCTTTATCGCCGGCCTGCCCAAGGCGGAGCTGCATCTGCACATCGAAGGTTCGCTGGAGCCCGAACTGATGTTCGCGCTGGCGCAGCGCAACGGCGTCACCATTCCCTTCGCCAGCGTGGAGGAGGTGCGCGCGGCCTATGCCTTCTCCAATCTGCAGGATTTCCTCGACATCTATTATCAGGGGATGGCGGTATTGCTTACCGAGCAGGATTTCCATGACCTGACCGCCGCCTATATCGCGCGCGTCCATGCGGATGGCGTGCGCCATGTCGAGATTTTCTTCGATCCGCAGGGCCATACCGAGCGCGGCGTGCCGTTCGCTACGGTGATCGGTGGCATCACCCGCGCGCTGGACGAGGCGCAGGCGCAACATGGCATCAGTTCCAAACTCATCATGTGCTTCCTGCGCCACCTGTCGGAAGAAGCGGCGGAAGCGACGCTCGATGAGGCGCTGCCCTGGCTTGGCCGCATCGACGGGGTCGGCCTCGATTCATCCGAAGTCGGCCACCCGCCGTCCAAATTCGCCCGCGTCTTTGCCCGCGCCCGCGCACTGGGGCTGAAACTCGTCGCGCACGCCGGGGAGGAAGGCCCGCCCGCCTATGTGCATGAGGCGCTGGACGTGCTGCACGTCGACCGCATCGATCATGGCAATCGCAGCCTTGAGGACAGCGCGCTGGTCGGCCGGCTGGCGACGGAGCAGATGTGCCTGACGGTGTGCCCGCTTTCCAACCACAAGCTGTGCGTGGTCGACGATCTCGCCCATCACCCGCTCAAGACGATGCTCGACGCCGGGCTGCTCGCCACGGTCAATTCGGACGATCCCGCCTATTTTGGCGGATATGTGAATGCCAATTTCATCGGGGTCGCAGACGCGCTGGACCTGTCGAAGGACGACCTGCTGCGTCTCGCGCGCAACAGCTTCACCGGCTCCTTCCTGTCCGACGCCGAACGCGCGCCTCATCTTGCCGCCATCGACGCTTACGCCATGGCGCATTGAACCATGGTTCCGCGTGAACTGATCGCAACCGCCCGCGTGCCGGGCGGGGCAGAGCTGATGCTGTATCGGCGCGGCGGCGATCACATGATCTGCCTCGAGCGCAACGAGCTGATGAGCAGCCGCATGGCCGGTTCGGAGGAAGCGCTGGCGGTGATGAGCGTCGAGCGGCTTGCCGGGCGACCGGCGCCGCACATCCTGATCGGCGGCTATGGCATGGGCTTCACGCTGCGTGCGGCGCTCAAGGCGTTGGGCGGTGATGCGCGGGTGACGGTATCGGAAATCGTGCCGGAGATCATCGAGTGGGCGCGAGGGCCGATGGTCGAGTTGATGGCAGGTTGCCTCGAAGACCGCCGCGTCGAGCTGGTCATGGGCGATGTCGCACAAGTCATCGCTGCCGCGCCGGCGCGTTTTGACGCGATCCTGCTCGATGTCGACAATGGTCCCGATGGCCTCAGCCGCGAAGGCAATGACGGCCTCTATTCGCCCCGCGGCCTCGCGGTCGCGCGGGCGGCGCTGAAGCCCGGCGGAATCCTCGCGGTCTGGTCGGCAGGGCCGGACAAGCTGTTTGCCAAGCGGTTCGCCGGCGCAGGGTTCGCGGTCGAAGAAGTCGGCGTGCGCGCGCGCAGCAACGGCAAGGGGCCGATGCATGTCATCTGGTTCGGCCGGAAGGGCGGTTGACGCTCCCCGTCGCCCCGGACTTGATCCGGGGCGGCTATCGACGTCGCGCACCGGTGCCAGCGACCCCGGATCAAGTCCGGGGTGACGTGTTCCGGATGTAAGCCAGCGCCTCCGCTTCCCCGATCACTTCGGCATATTTGGCCTGCAGGTCGAACAGATTCGCCTCGTGCGGGGCCGGGTGGCGGTCGGCGCAGGCCTCGCGCACCACCAGCGGCACGAAGCCGTATTGCATCGCATCGAGCGCGGAGGCGCGCACGCAGCCGGAGGTGGAATAGCCGGTGATCAGCAGGGTATCGATGCTTGTCGCGTGGAGCGCCTCGGCAAGGCCGGTGCCGAAGAAGGCGCTGGGATATTGCTTGGTGAACACCCGCTCGCCTTCGCGCGGAGTCAGCCCCTCCAGAAAGGCACCGAGCGGCGATCCTTCCACGAACATCTTGAGCACGGGCGCCTTGCGGTAAAACACGCCGCCGTCCGAGCCATCGGGCTTGTACTGCACGTTGGTGAACACCACCGGTGCCCCGGCCGCACGCGCCGCTTCGGCGAGCCGGACAATGCTGTCACGCGCCGCCGCAGCGGTTTCCATGAACAGCGCCGAGCCCTCCGTGAGATAGGCCATCACGACATCGACGATCAGCAGGGCAGGCCTGCTGCCCGGCTGAAGCCGCCCTTCGTACACCCCCGCATAATTGTCGGCTGCCGGGGGGCCACCCATCAGATTATCCCCGCCGCCGCCAGCCGCTCCAGCTCCGCCGCATCCAGCCCGAGCCGTTCCGCAAACACCTCGGCATTGTCCTGCCCGGGCGTGGCGGGCGCGGGTCGGCGGATGGCGCTGGGGGTTTTGGAGAGCTTCGGGAAGGCGTTCTGCATCTTGATGCGCCCGCGGCTCTGCGTCTCGACCTCGACGATCGCCTGACGCGCCTGGAAGTGCGGATCGGCGAGCATTTCCGGCGCGCGATAGACGCGCCCTGCGGGAATCGAATATTCGGTCATCAGCGCATCGACCTCATCCACCGTCAACGTGCCGGTCCATGCATTGACCAGTGCGTCGAGCTCATCCTGATGGATACCGCGCGCGATGTGGGTCGAATAGCGCTCGTCGCTCGCCAGTTCGGGTCGCCCCATCGCCTGGCAAAGCCTTGCGAAGATCGCATCGCCATTGCCGCCGATCATGTAGCTGCCGTCCTTGCAGGTATAGACGTTGGAGGGCGCGATGCCCTTGAGCACCGAGCCCGAGCGTTCGCGGATCACGCCGTTGCGGTCATATTCGGGCACGAGGCCCTCCATCACCTGCAACACCGCCTCGTAAAGCGCGGAATCGACCACCTGCCCCTCGCCGGTTTTCTCGCGGTGGTGGAGCGCCGCAAGCACGCCCATGCAGCCATAGGTGGCGCACAGCGTATCCCCGATGGAAATGCCCATGCGGCTCGGCGGACGGTCGGGCTCGCCGACGATGTAGCGCCAGCCGCCCATCGCCTCGCCGATCCCGCCGAAGCCCGCCCGGTCGGAATAGGGCCCGTCCTGCCCGTAACCCGACATGCGCGCGATGATGAGGCCGGGGTTCACCGCATGGAGCTCAGCAGGCGAAAGGCCCCAGCGTTCCAGCGTGCCGGGCTTGAAATTCTCGATCAGCACATCGGCTTCGGCAATCAGCCGCTTGGCGAGTGCCTGACCTTCGGGCACGCGCAGATTGCAGGTGACCGAGCGCTTGTTGCGTGCGATCACTTCCCACTGCACCTTCTCTTCGCCCTGGCCCCAGTTGCGCATCGGATCGCCCGCGCCCGGCGGCTCGATCTTGACGACGTCGGCACCCATGTCGCCGAGCAGCTGACCGCAGAAGGGCCCAGCGAGAAGCTGGCCCATTTCGACGACCCTGATCCCGTGAAGCGCGCTCATTCGGCGGCCTCCCTGAGCGTTGTCCAGACCGGCTGGCGCGGCGCCGGCAGGCCGGTCTCGGCTTCGCAGCTGGCGCGCAGGGCGTCGATCCCGGGGCCATAGTCGAACAGCGGCAGTGCGGGGCGGGAGGCACGGATGTCCGCGCGGAGTGCCTCGGTCGCGGGCCCGTCGACCGTGCCGTCGGCGGCCGCCACCACGCCATAGGCGCGCGCGCCCTCGACTGTCACCAGCCCCTGCACGATCTCCTTGCCGACCAGCGCCGGGTCGCGCTCCAGCGGATCGCCCCAGCCGCCGCCACCCCAGGTGATGAAGTGGAGCTGGTCGCCCGCCTCCACCTCGACATCCTCCACCTTGTTGCCGACGATGGTCCGGCTGCCGTCCGCTTTCTCGAGGATCTTGCGCGCGCGCTTGCCGGGATGGCCGCCATTGACGCCCCACGGCGGCACGAACCAGCGGTCGTCATGGATGGAGATCGTGCCGGCGCTCAGGAACCGGTAGGTCATGTGGATGCCGTTGCCGCCGCGGTGCAACCCTGCACCGCCGCTGTCGGGCGCGGTCTCGTAACGTTCGATGATCAGCGGGAAATAGCGCTCCAGAAACTCGTTGGGGACGTTGGTGAAGCCCGGCCACAGCGAGTGCCCGTCCGGCCCGTCGCCCATCGGCCGACCGGGAATGCCGCCGAAGCCGATCTGGAACAACTGGAACCATTCGCCCTTCGCGTCATAGCCCGAATAGAACAGGTGCGGGCTGGAGCTGAAACCGGCGGCGTTGAGGAATTCCGGGGTCTTCTGCCCCAGCAATCCGCCCAATATGTCGAAAATCCGCCCGAGCGCATGGGTGCGACCCGACAGGGCTGCGGGGAATTTCGGTTTGAGCAGCGATCCTTCGGGGATGCGCACGTCGATCAGATCGTAGAAGCCGTCGTTGAACAATATCTGCGGATCGAACACCATGATCATGTAGATGCCGAAGAACATCTTGAACATGTTTTCGTTCAAGTAGAAGTTGATCGAGGCTTGGCTCTGCGGGTCGGTTCCGGTGAAATCGAGCACCACCGTGTCGCCCTCGCGCCACATGGTGCATTTGATCTTGTAGGGGCCATAGCCGACGCCGTCGTCGCAGATATAATCCTCGAAGCTGACCGGTTCCTCGCCGATCGCCATGCCGATCAACTGCTTCATCGCGCGATGGTTGCGTGCCAGCAATTCCTGCGTGGCCGAAACATAGACGTCGTCGCCGAACCGTTCCGCCATCTCGATGACGCGGCGTGCCGCGACCCGGCAACTGGCGATCAGCGCGTTGAGATCGGCCTGGCACCAGTCGGGCTTGCGAGTCTGGTGCATGACCAGCTTCATCAGGTCTTCGTTATACTCGCCCTTCTTCCAGATCTTCACCGGCGGGATGCGCACGCCTTCCTCGAAGATCGAGCGCGCCGAGATCGGCATCGACCCGACCACGCGGCCGCCGATATCGCTCTGGTGCCCGAACATTGCGGTATAGGCGATCAGCCGCCCTTCCTTGAACACCGGCAGCAGCACCAGCCAGTCGTTGCTGTGGGAAATCGCACCCTCGACCGAATAGGGATCGGACAGGAAGATCATGTCCCCGTCCTCCAGCGTGCCCTGATAGCCTTTCAGAAAGCCGCCGATGAAGCTGCCGAACTGGCCGACGATCATCCGCCCCTCATGGTCGGCGATCAGCGGAAAGGCATCGCCCTGTTCGCGGATGCCGGGCGACATGGCGGTCCGCACCAGCGTCGCATCCATCTCGATACGGGCGTTGCGCAGCGCATTTTCGATGATGTCGAGCGTCACCGGATCGATGGCAACGCGGGTGAAGGGGGTGGAGTTGGTCTGGACGATAGTGGCAGGCATGTCTCGTCCTCCTCAGGCCAGGTTGATCAGGATGTTGCCGACGGCATCGACCGTGCCGACGCAGCCGCTTTCGATCAGCGTCGTCGAATCCATCTCGATGACGATGGCCGGGCCGGGGATGATGTCTCCCTGTCGCAGTTTCGACCGGTCGTAGATCACCGCCGCCTGCTCGCGCCCGTCCATCCACAGGCTGTGGTCGCGGATCTTGGCGGCGACGGGATTGCCGTCACCCCTGGGCAGTTCCTGCGCGGGCAGATCGAGCGCGCGGCCCACGGCGACGGCGCGCAGGTTCACGATTTCGTGCGGCGTATCCATGGTGAAGGTGAACAGCCGCTCATGCTCGGTATCGAAGCGGTCGAGCAGGCCCTGCACCCCGTCACGCGCCAGCACGTCCGGGGTGATGGTCAGCGGCACCTCGAACGCTTGTCCGGCATAACGGATATCGACCTCGAAGCTGATCTCGATCTCGACATCGGGCACCCCGTCGGACACCAGCTCGGCGCGGGTCTGATCCGCCATGTCGCTCAGGATCGCCTGCAATTCCCCGGCTTCGGCGGTCGAGGCGAGGCGCGAGAAGCTGCGCGCGCTTTCGGTGCGCATCCGCGTCGTCGCGTCGCCCAGCGCGCACAGCACGCCGGGGGAGACCGGCGAGACGGCCGGCCAGCTGCCCATCAGCCGCGCGACCGCATTGACGTGCAGCGGCCCCGCGCCGCCGAAACCCATCAGCGCGAAATGGCGCGGATCATAGCCCTGCTGGACCGAGATCATCCGCAATGCGCCAAACATATTCTCGTTGACGATGTCGATGATGCCGCGCGCCGCCGCCATCAGGTCGATGCCCAGCGCATCGGCGATGGTCTGCACCGCGCGCTTGGCCCCTTCGCGGTCGAGCTGGAACGTGCCGCCGAGCAGGTTTTCCGGCAGATAGCCCAGCACGACATTGGCGTCGGTCACCGTCGGCAACTCGCCGCCCTTGCCGTACGCCACCGGCCCGGGCACCGCCCCCGCCGACTGCGGCCCGACGCGCAGCGCCTTGGTCAGCTCGGGCACATAGGCGATCGATCCGCCGCCCGCGCCGACCGTCTTCACGTCGAGCGCGGAGGCGCGCACCGAGAGATGGCCGACATCAGTGGTGCGCTGCCGGCGCGGCTCCAGATTCTCGATCAGCGCGACGTCGGTGGAGGTGCCGCCGACATCGAGCGTCAGGATATTCTTCAGCCCCGCATTCTTCGCCACCCACAGTGCGCCAGTGACCCCGCCGGCCGGGCCGGACATCAGGATGTTGACCGGATGCTCCTGTGCCTTGCTGGCGGACATCAGCCCGCCGTCGGAGCGCAACAGGGACAGGTGGCCGGTGAAGCGCTGGTCGGCCAGCCGGTCCTTGAGATTCGCGACATAGCGGCCGACCACCGGGCGCACCGCCGCGTTGGCGACGGTGGTCAGGGTGCGCTCATATTCCTGCATCTCCGGCAGCACTTCATGGCTGAGGCTGACGGGGACGCCGGGCAATATCTCTGCCGCCAGATCGCCGATGCGGACCTCATGCGCGCCATTGGCATAAGCGTTGATCAGGCTGACGGTGACCGCTTCGACGCCCTGTGTCTTCAGCGTGGTCAGCGCGGCGCGGGCGCTGGCTTCGTCGAGGGCGCGCACTTCCTTGCCCGCCGAATCCATCCGTCCCTTGACGGTGACGGTATCCTCCAGCGCGGCCAGCGGTTGCGGCTTGGGCCAGATGATCCATGCCGCCAGCCCGCCGGGGACGAAGCTGCGGGCAATCTGCATGATGTCGCGATAGCCCTCGGTCGTCACCAGCCCGACCCGCGCGCCCTTGCCCTCCAGCACCGCATTGGTGGCGACCGTCGTGCCATGCAGGATGGTTTCGATATTGCAGGCGGCGATGCCGGCCTTGTCGCAGATCGCCTGGACGCCGGTCAGTATGCCCTCGCTGCTGTCGTGCGGGGTGGATGGCGTCTTGTGCCGCCAGAAATCGCCGTTGCTCGTGTCGAACAGCAGCCGATCGGTGAAGGTCCCGCCGACATCGACACCCAGACGATAGGCCATCCGTATTTCCCCTATTGTCTCGCCGGACCGACCGGCGACCACCACCCGATTACCTCGAAACCGACTGCCCTGCGACCAGATCAGGGCGATCGGGACTCGAGGCGTTCCCTCTGCTTCACGTCCGGAAAGCCGCCGGCGTGGCCGACCATTCCGGGCATTCTTCTGTCCATCTTTGCGCCCAGCCAGCGGCTGGCGCCGATCAGCGCGTCGAGATCGAGGCCGGTAGAGATGCCGCTGCGCTCGAGCATGTAGGCGACATCCTCGGTCGCGACATTGCCCGCGGCGCCCGGCGCGAACGGACAGCCGCCGAGGCCGCCGAGCGAGGCATCGACGGTGCTGGCGCCGGCCTGTACCGCCGCCCAGACGTTGGCGAGGCCGGTGCCGCGGGTGTTGTGGAAATGCACGCGCACGGGGATGGGCGCGATATGCTCCCGCACTCGGGCGACCAGTCGGCTCACCTTCGCCGGGTCGGCGACGCCGATGGTGTCGGCCAGCGCGATTTCGACGGGATCGGCTTCCGCCAATATCCCGGCCATCGCCACCACCCGGTCTTCTGCGACCTCGCCCTCGAACGGGCAACCGAAGCTGGCGGCAATCGTCGCCTGACCGGTTCTGCCTGCCTCCCGGGCGCGCAGGATCAGTCCCCTCGCCACCGCGACGGACTCGTCGCTGGTCTGGCCCTGGTTGGCCATGGCGAAGCTGTTTGTGGCGACGCAGACCGCGCCCAGCTGGTCGATGCGGCCGGTCTCCAGCGCCCGCTCGGCGCCGCGCCGGTTGAGCACCAGCCCGATGTAGGTGACGTCGTCCCGTCGCGGCAGGCCAGCGCAGACATCGGCCGCGTCGGCCATCTGCGGCACCTTGGCCGGATTGACGAAACTGGTGACCTCGATACGGCGGCTGCCGGCGGCGATGGCCCGCTCGATCAGCGCCAGCTTGTCCGCGGTCGACAGCAGGCGCGCCTCATTCTGCAACCCGTCGCGCGGGCCGACTTCAACCATCTCGATATGTGCGGGCAGGGTCATGGCCTTCAGCATTGCAGGATTGTATACAAAATCAAGGGGCCATCGACGCCCTTACTCGGCAGCGGCGGCAAAGGCCGGCGATGTGCCGCGATGCGCGTCGGCATAGGCGTGGAAGGCGCGGCGAATGTGGGCGACCATCACCGCATGGGCCCATTCGCCGTCGCGCGCGCTGAAGGCCGCGAGCAGTTCATCATGCTCGCGCCAGGATCGGCGGAGATTGTCGATGTCGTAATTGCGGGCGGTGCGCAGGACGACCGGCTGTTCGGTCACCCCGGCCAGCATGGCCGCCAGTCGCGGGGAACTGGCGGCGTCGGAAATGATCGCATGAAACTGGCGGTTAGCTTCCAGAAACGCCGGAATATCTGGTGATGGCGGCGCAATGGCCGCTGCGAGGGCAGCGTTGCAGGCCGCAAGCTCTGCCAGTTGATCCGGGCTAAGGCGCAGTGCCGCGCGCTTGGCGGCCAATGCTTCGAGCATCCCGCGCAGCTCGAACGCGTCCTCGACATCGTCGAGCGACCAGTCGGCGACGAAACTGCGCTGCGATTCGGTGCGGCGGACCAGCGCCTCCGCCTCCAGCCGGCGGAGCGCCTCGCGCACCGGCGTGCGGGAAACCCCGCAGGTTGCGGCAAGCTGGATTTCACCGATCTGCGAGCCGGACGCCAGCTCGCCTGAGAGGATCATCGCGCGGATCTGCGCATAGGCGCGTTCCGATGCCTTTGACATGCCATCTCCAAACCGCTTGACGCGGAGCAATTGTATACAATACACCCTCGGCAACGCAAGGACAGGGGGTGTTCCGGCGATGGGCGGCTTAGAGGGTTTCTCGGGGGCGAAAGCAAGGCGGGTCGACACGGCCCGCCTTGCTGCGTCTTTCGGGGCCATGCCCGACAGCCGTCGCCGTGGCAGCCCGCCCGCCATTGCCGTCAGGCCCGCCCAGCCGAGCTGGCCAATAACCGCCCCACTGTCCCCAGGAGACACGGTCTGACCATGGTCGGGCCGCATCAGGAGTTCGTCATCATGCGCGCCACCAAGATCAGCCTGCTGTCCGCTGCCGCCCTTGCCGCCCTGGCGTCGCTGCCATCGACCGCGCTGGCGCAGGACGCCGATACCGCAGCAGCGTCCGAGGAGGGCGACGAGGAGATCATCGTCACCGCGCGCCGCCAGAGCGAACGGCTGGTCGATGTCCCGGCCTCGGTCACTGTCATCACCGCCGACGTGCTCGCCAACACCGGGGTCAACAGCGCAGACGGTTTCGCGCAGCTCACGCCCGGGGTCACCATCGTCACCGGCACTGCCGAAGCCGGCGACACGCAGATCAACATCCGCGGCATCAACGGCGCGCGCGACGCGGAAAGCTCGGTGGCTTTGGTTGTCGACGGGATCCTCAAGACCAACACCGCCCAGCTCAACCAGGTGCAGGGCACGCTGCGCCAGATCGAAATCCTGAAAGGGCCCCAGGGCGCGATTTACGGGCGCAATGCGGCGGCCGGTGCCATCGTCATCTCGACGATGGAGCCTTCCGACACGCTGACGGGTGGCGGCACGGTGCGCTACGCCAATGAGAACAGCTTCGAAGGTACCGCATACCTGTCAGGCCCGGTGTCGGAGAATGCCGGTTTCGTGCTGTCGGGCTATTACAACACCACCGACGGCTTCTATCGCAACGAGTTTCTCGACCGGAAGGTGGTGGACGATCTGGAGGTCTGGTCGCTCGACGGTCGCTTCATGGCCGAGCTGGGCGACAATACCGAGATCGACCTGAAGGCGCGCTACGCCGATCTGTCGGGCGCGTCGATCAACTTCAACTCGGTGTTTCACGTGCCGGCCTTCGCCGGGGTCAATCCGGCCTTTTACGAGGACGTCAACGACCACCGCTTTCGCTATTACAGCAACATCCGCCCGACCAACGACCAGACCAGCTTCGACGCCTCGATCAAGATCGACCATGATTTCGGCAGCGTGGCGCTGACCGCCTGGGCGCTCTATTCGAACGTCGAGCAGGAGCTGACCGCCGACGGGACCAGCGCCGACTTCGCGCGCTACATCACCGCGGCGCTGCCCTCCGGCAATGCGGCGGTGGCGCAGTGCGCGGCATCGACGCTGGCCAACGCCCGCTACCCGGTCAACGCGCCCGGGGCGATCGGAACCAGCCCGGTGCCATTCATCTTCAATCCGGCCACCGGTTCGACCTTCGGCGCTTATTCGCCGACCACCTGCGACGGCACCCAGCTGCAGATCCGCGAGCAGGAAGACTTCAGTGGCGAAGTCCGGCTCGCCTCGCAGGGGGATGGGCCGCTGCAATGGCAGGCCGGTCTCTATTATCTGCACATCAACCGCGACACCGGCGTCAGCCTCGGCGCCGATCTGGGGCAGGGGGTCAGCCGCGCGCTGTACAATGCGCCGGGCAGTTCCAACCCGACTTCGCTGCTGCTGGCCGATGCCTTCACAACCAACGTCTATGCCGCGTTCGGCTCGTTCGATTATGCCGTATCGGACAGCATCGATGTCGGCGTCGCGCTGCGCTACGACATCGAGGACCGCAGCAGCCGCAGCCGGGTGCCGACGGCGACAGACCCCTTCACCGGCGGACCGATCAACCCCGGCCAGGCCTTTGGCGCGCTGACCCCGCAATCGGCCACCTACCGCCAGCTCCAGCCCAAGATCGAGCTGAGCTGGGAGCCCGCGCCGAACACCAACATCTACGCCAACTGGGGCATCGGCTTCAAATCCGGCGGCTTCAACAACCAGGGCTCGGCCGCGATCATCGCCGCCAACAACGCCTTCGTCGGATCGACGGTTCTGATCACCGACCAGTATGACAAGGAAGTGTCGAGCGCGTTCGAAGTCGGCATCAAAGGGTCGCTGTTCGACAACCGCGTCACCTTCGATCTCGCCGCCTATCACACCGACATCGACGACATGCAGTTCTTCGAATTCTTCGTCGGCAGCTTCGGCCTGTTGCGCGTTGTCTCCAACATCGACGAGGTGCGGGTGCAGGGCGTCGAGCTCAACACCAGCGTGCGCATCGTCGAGGGCTGGCGGTTGTTCGGTTCGGTCAACGTCACCGACAGCGAAATCAGGGCCAATGCCTCGCGTCCGTCCACGGTCGGCAATGAATCGCCCTACACCGCCGATTACACGATCAACCTCGGCACGCAGATCGATTTCCCGATGAACGACAGCCTCGATTTCACGCTGCGCGCCGATTATCGGATTACCGGCCCGACCTGGTTCCACACCTTCCAGAACCAGGAATCGCCGACCCTGTTCAGCGGCCTGTTGCCCATCTCCGCGCTGGCACTGCCGGCGGTCGTCGGCAATGCCCGCTACGATGTCGCCGAGCGCGAGGCGTTCGGCGTGCTCAACATGCGCGTGGGCATCGAAGGGGAAAACTGGGGCCTGGCCGTGTTCGCCGAGAATCTGCTCGATCGCCGCTATCTCAACGAGGTCATCCCGGCGATCGAATTCGGCGGCAGCTTCGCGTCGCCCGGTGCGCGCCGTCTGATCGGTGCCGAGGCGCGCTTCAACTTCTGAGGCAGCGGGCTGGCGCCGCGCCAGTCGTTACGCGCGGGGCTCGCCGGTTCGGGCAGGGGATGGCAGCATGGGGCAGGGCGCAGGCGCTCTGCCCCATGGCGCTAGGATATCAGTTGCCGCTGATCAGATCGCCGAGCTGGCCGAGCGCGGAGCCTTCGCCACGGTTCTGGCCGCCACGGCTGCCGGCTGCTGCTAGCATGCGCCCGGCGAGACGCGAGAAGGGCAGCGACTGCACCCAGACTTTGCCGGGGCCGCGCAGCCGCGCGAAGAACACGCCTTCGCCGCCGAAGATCATGCTCTTGACGCCGCCAGCCGTGACCAGGTCGAAATCGACCGAGGGGGTATAGGCGGCGAGGCACCCGGTATCGATGTGGATTTCCTCGCCCGGGCCGAGCGTGCGTTCGACAATGGTGCCGCCCATCTGCACGAACACCATGCCATCGCCCTCCAGCTTCTGCATGATGAAGCCTTCGCCGCCGAACAGGCCGGTCATCACCTTGCGCTGGAAGGCGATACCGATGGCGACACCCTTGGCGGCTGCGAGGAAGCTGTCCTTCTGGCAAATCAGCGTGCCGCCGACGTCGCGCAGCCGGATCGGCAGGATGACGCCGGGGACGGGCGCCGAGAAGGCGACACGGGCCTTGCCGGTGCCATTGTGGGTGAAGACGGTGGTGAACAGGCTTTCGCCCGTGACCAGCCGCTTGCCGGCGCCGAGCAGCTTGCCCATGAAGCCACCGCCGCCCTGATCGCTGCCGTCGCCGAACACGGTGGTCATGCCGACGCTCGCATCCTTCCACACCATCGCGCCAGCCTCGGCAACGGCGCTTTCGCCCGGATCGAGCTCGATCTCGACAAACTGCAGTTCCTGGCCCTTGATCTCGAAATCGACGTCGTCGTTCATCTTTTTGTCTCCGAAGCGGCAAATTGGAAAAGCGGCCCGCCCAGCATCGTTGCGCCGGGCGGGCCAGAGGATAGCGGCAATTTGTTACGGTGTCTCGGTCACCTGAACGGTGGCAGATGCCGTGCCGCCGCCGAAGGTGCCGACCCACACGTCATATGTGCCGCTCTGCGGGTTGCGGAAAATGACCTGCGCGTCGCCGTCACCGAAGCTGTCGTCATCACAATACCAGCGGCCGTCCGGGCCGTTGATGATGAGGGTGGTGTCTGCCGAGGAGATCGAGCGGAAGGCGAGCGGGAATCCGCCGGCGCGATAGGTGACCTCTACGTCGGGGGCGTCGCTGATCATGCCGGTGCAGGCCCCGGGCAGGGCATAAAAAAACAGCCTTTAGCCTTTGGGGCAGTCTAGGTCGTGAACCCATTAACGGCGAAGCCCGGACCGTATATGGTTCATAGACGATTGGACCGGGGGACATTCGGTGGACGGTGGATGTGAGGTGTGTCGAACGGATGCGCCTGCGGACAAGAAGTGGCAGGCACTCGCGACGGTGGCAGTTCGTTCTGACGGGCCGACCTTTTTGAAGCGCTGCGGATCGTGCGGCACCCTGTGGCACGAGACTTTGCGCGATATGCGCGCTGTGAACCGAGAGCAGGCAGAGGCGCTTTATCCGGACTCTCCCCTCGCTGAATGATGCTTCCATTTCGTGGGTTGGTCTGATTCAGCACCGGCATGAGCCGATATGACCTAACCGACTTCGAGTGGCGCGTGATCGAACCGCTTCTGCCCAACAAGCCCAGGGGCGTGCCGCGCGTTGACGATCGCCGCGTGCTGAACGGTATTTTTTGGGTGCTTCGATCCGGTGCGCCGTGGCGCGATTTGCCGGAACGTTATGGCCCGCGCACCACCTGCTACAACCGCTTCGTGCGATGGCGGAAGGCCGGGGTGTGGGACCGGATGATGGACGCCATCACTGCCGCACATGATGGCGACATCCAGATGATCGACAGCACTTCCGTTTGCGCTCATCAGCAGGCCGCGACGGCAAAAAGGGGGATCGAGATCATTGTCTCGGTCGCTCCCGAGGCGGGCTCACGACCAAAATCCATGCGGTCGTCGACGGGCAAGGCCTCCCCATCCGGCTGAGCCTTACCGCCGGGCAAAGCCATGACGGCAAAGCCGCTGACGATCTGCTCGATCATGTCGGCGCCGGAACAATCGTGCTGGCGGACAAGGCATACGATGCCGACCGCATCCGTGCGTCTCTCCGCGACAAAAGAGCGTTTGCCAACATACCGCCAAAGGCCAATCGGAGGTCGAAACCATACTTCAGCACTTGGCTCTACCGCGAGCGGAACCTGATCGAGCGCTTCTTCTCCAAGCTCAAGCACTTCCGCAGGGTCGCCACCCGCTACGACAAGCTGGCCGAAAACTTCCTCGCTATGATCCAGTTGGCATCAATGCGTCTGTGGCTTCGCGTTTATGAGTCTACGGCCTAGCTCTCTTAACCGGCCCTAGCACATGACGAACGAACTAGGCTTAAAAGCACTGTTGATTGCCGGGACGGTAGGGTGGGCATTTCACTTCGTAACCGAAAATCTCAAGTATGACGTCGAACATTGTTTCCTCCCAGATTAACTTAACGTCCAGAGCGTTACAAGACGCAGACAATGATTTCAACGTTGTTTTGCGGGTTGAGGTCGATTTTTCGCCTGTTTGTTATGACTAGCAAGAGCGCATTCGGATGTCCACGGTGATCCAAGGTTTTAATTGTCGCTTGCAGGCATGTTTGTCTCCCGAAACAGGTTCTTTACCCACTGCTGCGACACGGCGAGCTTTGCATCGCGTATGCGCTTCACGCTCGACAAGGTGCCGGGCACGGGCCTTGGCATCATTTCGACCTTGCAGGTCGACAACTATCTGCTGCTGGTCAACGGCTCGCTCGTCGCCGGCGAAGGGCGGATGGCGCCGGGCAATCAAAGCTTTCACGGTCAGAAGACCTATCTGACCCGTATTCCGGCCGGGCTGCTGCGCAGTGGCGAGAATGTGCTGACGTACGTCACGATACGGGACGGCTTCCCCTATACCGACATCTATCCGCCGATCATTGCGGAATATGACAGCCTCGATCGCTATTCGGCGCGGCGCCTGTGGGTGATGGGCAGTTTTCCCCTCTACAGCGGGCTGGTGCTGTCGATGCTCTGGCTGGTGGCGGCCATCATGACGGCGCGCTCGGACGATCGGCGGTTCGCGGGGTGGCTGAGCCTGCTGTGCGCCGCTTTCGCGGCCAATGCTCTGTACGGTGTGATGCTCGATCCGCCCTTCGGTGGATGGGCGCGAATGCTCGTCTTTTTCGTCGTGAACCTGGCGGTGCCGACGGCGGTGCTGGGATTCGTCGATACTTGGACCGGGCGACCGCTACGCTGGCTGGGGGCAGGCATCGCCGCACTGTACGGGACGGCAATGGCAGTGATAGCCGGTCTGCTGTTCGGGACGGCGATGCCAGGCGCCTATGACAATCCCGCGCTGCTGTGGAGCTGGTATCATCTGCTGTTCGCGGTTGCGACGCTGCTGCGGATCCTGTGGCACTTTGTGAGCGTGCACGAAGAGCGGATCGCCGAATATGCGATCCTGTCGGTACTCGCCACTGCCGGGTTCATCGACGGATTGAGCCTGTTCTTCCCCGATCAAAGATGGATGGAAGGCAATCTGCTGCATGCGGCGCCTTTCTTCATGCTGGCGATGGTGGTGGCGTTTCTCGCCCGCAACATCCGCCTGTTCCGGTCTCAGGAGGCGATTGCCGACCTGCTGCGCGCCCAGGTGCAAAAGCGTGAGGCCGAACTCGCCGAGGCGCACGCGCGCGAGCGCCAGTTGGTGCGTGCCGCCGCGCATGACGATGAGCGGCGGCGGATCATGCGCGACCTGCACGACGGGCTGGGCAGCCAGCTGATGTCGATGCTGCTGGCCGCACGTGTCGGCGTGGCCGAGCCGGCGCAGGTCGCCGAGGGCCTGCAGGCGGTGGTCGACGAGATGCGGCTGATGGTCGATTCGATGGATTCCGTGGGGGAATCGCTCGGCACCGCGCTGCTCACCTTTCGCCAGCGGGTCGAGCCGCGCGTGATCGCGGCGGGTGTGCAGTTCGACTGGGACAATCGCCTGGCGCGCGAGCTGCCCGGTTACGGGCCGCGCGACGTGCTGCAACTGTTCCGCATCATGCAGGAAGCGGTGACCAACGCGCTCAAACATGCCGGAGCCAGCCGCATCGCCGTGACCATAGGCGAAGACGCCGAGGCCGGCAGCCTGCACCTGCGCATCGCGGATGACGGGTGCGGCATGGCGAAAGTCGACGGCGCGGGACGTGGGCTCACCAACATGCGCAGCCGTGCAGAGACACTGGGTGGTTCGCTCCAGGTCGGTGCCGGTGACGGGACCGGTACGGCTGTGACCCTGTCCTTGCCGCCGCGGCCGGCATGACCATGCCATATCATGGCATCTTCCCGTGCGTGGCGCGTCGGGCCAATGTCGGCCCATGATCGATACACAGCCGACGCCGCCCGCCCGTATCGCCGTGGTAGAGGATGATCCGCTGGTGCGGCAGTATTTCCTCAAGACATTGTCTGCCGAAGCGGGCTTCGACGTCGTCGGGGTCGCGCCCGATATCCGTACTGCGCGCAGCCTGATCGCGCTGTCGCCAGACCTGTTCCTGCTCGATATCGGCCTGCCCGATGGCAACGGCCATGATCTGGTGCCGGTGATCAAGGCGGGGTGCGGCGCCAAGGCGCTGATCATCAGCAGTTTCGGAGACCGCGATACGGTGGTGCGCGCGCTGCGGGCGGGGGCAGACGGCTATCTGCTCAAGGACAGCGCGCCGCAGGTGATCGTCGATGGTATCCGCGTGACGCTGGACGGCGGATCGCCGGTCAGCCCGGCGGCGGCGGTCTATCTGCTCGATTTTCTGCGTGGTGCGGCCGACCCCGCAACGGCCGATGCCGCACCGGTGGCAAGCGAGGACCGGCTGACGCCGCGCGAAACCGATCTGCTGCGCGCTTTTGCCGGCGGTGCGAGCTACAAGGAAGCCGCGCGCCTGCTCGACATTTCCCCGCACACGGTGGGCAATCATGTCAAATCCATCTACCGCAAGCTGGAGGTCAACTCGCGCAGCGAGGCGATCCGCGAGGCGCGGCGCGGCGGGGAGCTGGGCGCGCGATAAGCTGCTCGCTGCCGGCTGTCCTGCGCGTTGACCCTCCTTGCGCCGCACGGCATGGGCAGTTCGCAAAAGGGAGAGCGGCATGAACTTCGACCTCGACGATGACCACCGGATGCTGGCCGATCTGGTGCAGCGGTTCGTGCGCGATCATCTGATGCCGCTCGAGCCCGCCGTGCTGGCGCGCGAGGCGGCCGGCGGGGATAGCGAGCTGACGGCGGACGAGCGCGCGGTGCTCGACGCGGTGTCGAAGGACATGGGGCTGTGGAGCCTCGACGCGCCCGAGGAGGTCGGCGGCATGGGGATGCCGCATGTCGCGCTGGTCGCGGTCAACGAGGCGCTGGGATCGACCGTCGCCAAATATACGCTGCCGCCGGATTCGCCCAACCTGATGATGCTGGCGAAGACGGTCAACGACCGGCAGCGCGAGGCCTATCTGGCGCCCTATGCGCGCGGGGAGACCATTTCCGCGATCGGCATTTCCGAGCCCGCCGCCGGCGCCGATCCGGCGGGGATGAAGACCAAGGCGGTGCGCGCCGACGATGGCAGCGGCGACTGGATCATCAACGGTCGCAAAATCTGGATCACGCGCGCGGACGAATGCGACTTCACCATCCTGATGGCGATCACCGACCCCGAAAAGGGGGCACGCGGGGGCATGTCTGCTTTCCTGGTCGACCGCGACGCACCGGGCTTCAACGTGCTGCGCCGCATCCCGATGCTGGGCGGCGAATATACCTATGAAGTGGCGCTCGACGATTGCCGGGTTCCGGGCTGGAAGCTGCTCGGAACCGAAGGACAGGGGTTCGGGCCGATGCAGGTGCGGCTGGGGACGCGGCGGATGGAGATGGCGGCTTGGTGCATCGGCGCGGCACAACGCGCGCTCGACATGATGACCGAATACGCCCCGCAGCGCGTGACCTTCGGCGAGAAACTGTCGCAGCGGCAGAGCATCCAGTGGTGGGCGGCGGATGCCGCGACCAAGATCCACGCCACCCGGCTGATGGCCTATGACTGTGCGTGGAAGCTCGACCAGGGCCGCGATGTGCGGCAGGAGATTTCCATGCTCAAGGTCTATGCCACCGAAATGGCCAGCGAGGTGATCGACAATGCGATGCAATGTTTCGGCGCAATGGGCATGACCAAGGAAATGCCGCTCGCGCTGCTGGCCGGACGCGTGCGCACAATGCGCATTTACGACGGGCCTTCGGAAGTGCATCGCATGGTCGTCGCCCGCAATCTGATGGATACCCGCCCCTGATGTCTCATACCCTTGTCCGAACCGATCATGGCCGCGTTGCCGAGCTGGTGTTCACCAGCGGCGCGAACAATCACGCAACCGTCGGCTTGCTGAAAGACATTGGTGCGGCGCTGGCCGGGATCGATGCCGATCCCGCGATCAGCGTGACCGTGCTGGCATCGGACGGCAAGCCCTTCTGCGGCGGCGCGGATCTCGCGACGCCGGGCGGGTTCGGCACCGACAGCGCCGATCCGATCCGCGAATTCTACGATCAGGCGCTGACCATTTTCGCGGCGCAAAAGCCGGTGGTCGCCGCGGTTCAGGGCGCGGCGGTCGGGGCAGGGCTGGGCCTTGCCGTCTCTGCCGATTTCCGGGTGGCGGCGCCCGAGGCACGCTTTGTCGGCAATTTCACGCGGCTGGGCTTTCATCCCGGCTTTGCCCTGACGGTGACGCTGCCGCGCCTGATCGGCCAGCAGCGCGCGCTGGAGATGTTCATGACATCGGCGCGCTACAAGCCCGAGGATGTCGCGGCCTGGGGGCTGGTCGACCGGCTGGCGCCGAGCGGGGGCGCGCGGGCGGGCGCGCATGCGCTGGCCGCCGAGATCGCGGAAAACGCGCCGCTGGCGCTGATCGCGACGCGCGCGACGATGAAGGCCGGATTGCTCGACGCGGTGCGCGCGGCACTGGCGCACGAGCATGCCGAACAGGCCAAGCTGCGTGCCACCGAAGATTATGCCGAAGGTGTGGCGTCGGTGTTCGAGCGGCGCGCGGCGAATTTCAAGGGGCGATAGGCGAGACGGCGCATTCCAGTTCCGTAGCCCTGAGCTTGTCGAAGGGCGCTTCTCATCACTGCGAAACGCCCTTCGACAAGCTCAGGGCTACGGGTTTCGGGCGGGCTGCCTATCCGAAGGCTATCGCGCGCAGATGCGCCGCCAGCTCCGCGCCATTGCGCTCCCAGTCGAACCGCGCGCGGGTCCGTGCCGCCAGCGCCTCGCGGTCGCGCGGCAGGGCAAGTACCTCGCGGATCGCCGCAGCCAGCGCCGCCGGTTCCGCCGCGGCGATCCGGCCGGCGTCGGGGCCGTCGATCAGCTCGTGCGCGGGCGGTATGTCGCTGAGCACCAGCGGCGTGCCACAGGCCAGCGCCTCCACCCAGGCGTTGGCGAGGCCCTCGCTGGCGGACGGCAGCACCATCGCATCGGCGGCACTGTAGAGGCTGGGCAGCCGGTCGTTGGCGATCGGCCCGAGCAGGCGGACGCGTGCCGCCATGCCCAGCGCGGCCGCCAGCGCCGTCAGGCGGCGGCTATCGTCACCGCTGCCCGCCATCAGATAGATGGTGTCGGGGGGCAGGTGGCGCATCGCGTCGATCACCAGCGCCTGGCCCTTGCGCGGGATGATTGCGCCGACGGTCAGAAGAACCGGCGCCTCGCCCTCGACACCCCATTCGGCGCGCGCTGCCGCGCGGTCGAGCGGGCGGAAGCGGGTCGCGTCGACGCCGGTGTAGTGCACGCGGATTTTGGCGGACGGCATCCCGGCGGTGACCATGTCGGCCTTGAGCGCTTCGCCGACGGCGAGCAGGCCTTGCGCGGCCTGTGCGGCGGCAAGGATCGGCGGGCCGGTGTCCGGGCGGTGCGTCCACAGCGAGATATCGGCACCGCGCGCCTTGACCGAGAAGGGCACGCCGAGGGCGCGGGCAAGCCGGTGCGCCGCCGGGCCATCGGGATGGAAGAATTGCGCGTCGATGACGTCAAGGCGTCCCTGCGCCTGCAGCGACCGGGCGATGGGCAGAACCGCGTGGGCGATCGCTGCGGCATTGGTGCGCGCGCCGAGCCGGGGGATCAGGGTGAAACGCGGGCGTAGCACGGTGAGGCCGCGCCAGCTTTCCTGCGCCGGCAGACCGCGCAGCGCGGCATAGCGGCGGTTGAGCGACAGTGGCCAGGGCGGGATGCCGAGCGGGGCGACGATGGTCACATCGACGTCCGGCTGGCGGGGTAGCGCCGCCAGCGAGCGTTCGACGAAAATGCCGAAATTGGGACGGGTGGCGTCAGGAAACAGCGTCGCGAGGCTGAGGACATGCAGCGGCCGGGGCGCCGCGTCAGCGCTCACGGGCCGAGCGTCCGCACCAGCCGGGCAGCCACCGCCGCCCATTCGGGCAGGGCGACGACCTGCTGCCGGCCCCCTTCGGCGAGCGGCAGCAGTTGCAGCTTCTCCCCGTCGAGCGCCAGCAGCCGGCCGAACAGGAAGCGGCCGGCCGGGCGCGGAATCAGGATGTCGCGGTTGAGTGCGGTGGCCAGCGCGTCGCGGACGATGCGACGGCACCACAGCATGTCGCCCGAGCGATAATCGCCCAGGCTGGCGGTAAAGCGCACCGCGACCATGCCGGGCTCGGCCCGCAGCGGCGGGATGCTCTCGTCATGGGTAGGGGCCTGCGCGCCATCGCTGCCGACCAGCGCGGCGACCGGCAGCAGTTCATTGTCGGGCATCTGCACCAGGTCGCGCCCTTCGACGCCGAGCGCATCGGCGATGCGGTTGAGCCAGCCGAGCGAGAGGGTGCGCGTGCCGGTCTCCAGCCTGCCGATGGTCTGCGCGGTGGTCGGCGGGCTGCAGCGCTGCGCGACCTCCTCCAGCGTCAGCCCTTTGGCGCGGCGCACGCTGCGAATGCTGTTGATCATCGCGCTCTCCCGACTTGATTGCGAACCATATCGGTTTTTTCTTTCCTACAGATATCACCATATGGCAAGAGTGATTCGTCGTCGCCATCGCAAAAAGGAGTCGCGCATGCCCCAACATCTTGCCACCCGACCGCATCCGGACAGCATGGGTGTCGGCACTGGCCGGTCGCCGCGGCTGGTGAGCGTCAATGTCGCAGAAAGTCCGCTGACCTGGCTGCATTCGCGGCGGCTGATCACCGATCGCCAATGCACGGCCGGCGAGGCGCTGCGGCGGGATTTTGCCCGCGCCGGGCTGGAGCCGGGGGTGACGATGCGCTGGGATGCGCCGCCCCCGGACGGCAGCCCGCGCGGGGCAAGTTACGATCACCGCAGCCTCGCCCGCATCGACGCGCATCGCCGCTTCCATGCGGCGCTGAGCGCGGTCGGCGCAGGGCTGGCGGATGTGTGCTGGCGGGTGATCTGCGCCGGCGAGCCGATGCAGGGCGCGGAGCGGGCGCTGGGTTGGCCGAGCCGGTCGGGCCGGGTGGTGCTGGGGCTGGCGCTCGACCGGCTGGCGGATTTCTACCGGTTGCCGGGGGGATGAGCTTCCTCCCCCAACGGGGGAGGGGGACCATGCGCAGCATGGTGGAGGGGCAGGTGCGGCGTTCGGTGGCGTCGCGTAACAACCGCGTGCCCCTCCACCACTTCGTGGTCCCCCTCCCCGTTCCGGGGAGGACCTACCCCAAGGCTTCGACCTCTTCCGCCAGCGTCAGCCAGCGTTCCTCGGCTGAGTCCTTCTCTGCCCGCAGGTGCTCCAGCTCCTTGGTGAGTGCTTCGAAGCGGGCAAAGTTTTTGGCGTAGAGATCGGGATTGGCGAGTTCGGCCTCTGCCTTGGCGATGGCCCCCTCCATCTTCTCGATCTGCGCCGGCAGTAGGTCGAAATCGCGCTGGTCCTTGTAGGATAGTTTCTTCTTCGGCCCGGTGGAATTGCTGGTGGCATTGGCAGCATTGGCGGCAGTGGCTGCCGCCTTCGCCGCTGTCACCGCGCGCGGGGTGCCCGATTTTTCGGCCTTCTTGCGCGCCTCCCAGTCGGCATAGCCGCCGGCGACGACATCGACATGGCCCGATCCGTCGAGCCCCAGCGTCACCGTGACGGTGCGATCCAGAAAGTCGCGGTCGTGGCTGACGAGGAGCACGGTGCCCTCATAATCGGCGATCACTTCCTGCAGCAGGTCGAGCGTTTCGAGGTCGAGATCGTTGGTCGGCTCGTCGAGCACCAGCAGGTTCGATTCGCGGGCGAATTCGCGGGCCAGCAACAGGCGCGACTGCTCGCCGCCGGAGAGGGTGCCGACGCGCGCCTCGCTCATGGTCGGATCGAACAGGAAGTCCTTGAGATAGCCCTTGAGATGCTTTTTCTCGCCACGCACCTCCACCCAGTCGCCGCCGTCGGCGACGATGTCGCGGACGCGCTTGTCGGGTGCAAGCAGCTTGCGCTGCTGATCGATGACGATGCCGTCGAGCGTTTTGGCGCGGGTGACGGTGCCGCTGTCGGGCTCGATCTCCCCGGTCAGCAGCTTGAGCAGCGTGGTCTTGCCGGCGCCGTTGGAGCCGACCAGGCCGATGCGGTCGCCGCGCTGGATGCGGAAGCTGAAGTCCTTGATGATCGGTCGGCCATCATAGCTTTTGCTGACATGCTCCGCCGTGATCACCGACTTGGTCTTGCTGTCGTCCTTGACCAGGCCGAGCTTGGCGGTGCCGGCGGGGGCGAGCATCGCGGCGCGGGTGGCGCGCATTTCGTAGAGCTTTTCCAGCCGCCCCTGGTTGCGTTTGCGCCGGGCGGTGACGCCGCGTTCGAGCCAGTGCGCCTCGATCTTCAGCTTGGCATCGAGCCGGTCGGCGTTGCGCGCTTCCTCGGCATAGACGGTCTCCATCCACGCCTCGAACCCGCCGAAGCCGATCGCCTTGCGACGGATGTTGCCGCGATCGAGCCACAGCGTCTCGCGGGTCAGCCGGGTGAGGAAGGTACGGTCATGGCTGATCGCGACGAAGGCGCCGGTGAAGCGCTGCAACCAGCCCTCCAGCCAGTCGATCGCGGCAAGATCGAGATGGTTGGTCGGCTCGTCGAGCAGCAGCACGTCGGGATCCATGGCGAGCGCGCGGGCGAGCGCGGCGCGGCGCTTTTCGCCGCCGCTCGCCGTCGCTGCGTCCCGGCCCATGTCGATGCCCATCTGGTCGGCGATGGCGGCGACTTCATGCGCGGCGGGCGCGTCGCTTCCCGCGACCGCATAATCCATCAGCGTCGCGCAGCCGGCAAAGCTGGGCTCCTGTTCGAGGAAGACGACGCGGGTGCCGGGGACGATGGTGCGCTTGCCCTCGTCTGGCTCGATCCGCCCGGCCAGCAAGCGCAGCAGCGTCGATTTGCCCGCACCGTTGCGGCCGATCAACGCCAGCCGTTCGCGCTCGCCGATGTAGAGATCGAGATTGCGGAACAGCCAGCCGCTGCCCTGGACGATGCCGAGATTTTCATATGCGAGGACGGGGGCTGCCATGATGGCGGGGGCTTTATGGCTGATGGGTGCGAAAGGGAAGGGTCTCGCGCCGAGGCGCGAAGGTCAGGGTGTGTAGCGGTTTCCCTGCGCCTCTGCGAGAAACCCTCCTTACCTGTCCCTGTCCTGCAAGGCCCATTCAGCGCCGCGCAAGCCCGCCACCCCTATTCGTTGCACCAACGCAACCCGAAGGGCGATTGCCCGTTACGAGGTGCGACACAACAGGAGTGACCTAGTGATGATCCGTCTCCCCCTCGCCGCCGCTGCCGTGGCGCTCGCCTTTGCAGCACCTGCCGTTGCGCAGCATTCAGCCCCGATGCCGGACCAGACCATGACCCAAGTCGATTCACCGCTCGTCACTTTCTCCATCACCGAGGAAATCCGCACCGTCCCCGATCGCGCCAGCATCGGTGCCGGCGTGACGACCACGGCGCCGACCGCTGTGGAAGCGATGCGCCAGAATGCGGCGGCCATGGACCGGCTGGTGCGGGCGCTGCGCGCGCGCAACATCCCTGCGCGCGACATCCAGACCAGCGGTATCACCCTCTCGCCGCAATATGATTATCGCCCGCAGGAGCAGGGCCAGCCGCCGCGGCTGACCGGTTATCAGGTCAGCAACCAGGTGCGGGTGACGACCGCGAATATCGCCGGGCTCGGTCCGCTGCTCGACACGCTGGTCGAGGCCGGCGGCACCAATCTCGACGGGCCGACCTTCTTCCTCGAAGACCCCGACGCCGCGCTCGAAACCGCGCGTGACACGGCGCTGCGCCGCGCCACCGAACGTGCCGCCCGCTATGCGCGCGCCGCCGGCTATCGCAGCGCGCGGCTGGTACAATTGAGCGAAGGCAATGCCTTCGTCGCTCCGCCGCCGATGCCGATGATGCGGATGCGCGCCGAGGCCGCCGATGCCGCGACCCCGGTCGCGCCGGGTGAGGTCAGCAACAGCGTGACATTGAACGTGCAGTATCGGCTGGAGCGCTAGGGTCAGGACCTTAAGCGCTTGCGCTGACCCCGGCATCGGCGGCACTGTCATCGTTCATTCGATGATGGAGTCGCCGATGCGCCGTTTTGCCTTGCCTGCCGCCCTCCTGGCGTCGCTCGCCGTTGCCGGCAGCGTCACTGCGCAGGCCCCTGCTACTCCGCCGACCGTTCCCGGCGTGCCCGATCCGTCGCGGGTCACCGCCGGCACCTATGCCACGGACCCTGCGCATACCCTGGTCGGCTGGCGGGTCAGCCATTTCGGCTTCAACGATTATTTCGGTCAGTTCGGCGATGTGCGCGGCACGCTGGTGCTCGATCCCGCCAATCCGGCCCGGTCGATGGTCAGCATCACTGTGCCCGTCAGCGGGCTTGCAACCGCCAGCAGTGGCCTGACCGCACATATGCAGCGTGCCGATTTCTTCGACATGACCAACCACCCGGAGGTGCGCTTCGTCTCGACCGCGGTGGAAGCCAATGGCGACCGCGCGCTGATCGCCGGCAACCTCACCATTCGCGGGGTGACCCGTCCGGTGATCCTGAGCGCGCGTCTGTCGGGCGCCGGGACCAACCCCTATAACCGCAAGGACACGGTAGGCTTTCACGCCACCGCGACCGTCAAGCGCAGCGATTTCGGCATGTCCTACGGCGTGCCGCTGGTCAGCGACGATGTCGAGCTGACGATCAGCGTGGCGTTCGAAAAGCAGCCGACGCCCTAGGGCCCATACCCTAGCAGCCGCTCAGCCCAGCAGGGCGTCGAGATCCACCGGGGCGCTCGCAGCCACCTCGAGGGCGCGGTCCTCTCCGTCCAGCCCGGCCTGCGCGAGGCGGAGGTCGCGCTCGGTCAGCAACGCGGTCAGGCGGGTGGCAGAGGCACGCACTAGTGCCGCCAGCCAGCGGTCGAGCAGCGGTGGGCCGTCTGCCGTAGCCAGGCTGAAGCCGTCGAGCAGTGGCGCGATCATTGCGGCGGGATAGAGATATTCGCCGGTCACCCAGCGGTTGGTGGCAAACCAGCGCAGGGGCAGGCCGTCATGGCCGATCGACAGACCGGCGACATGCACGGTCGACGGCCGCGGTCGCCGTGCTGCCGGTGGCGCAATCAATGGCTGTGCGCGGCGCGGCAAGGCGCGGCGGGCAAGGAAGATGTGGAAATGACCATGCTCGTCGGCCGCCCGGTCCCCGGGTTCATGGCTATGGTAATAATAGCGCGCGCCTGAGACGCGATCGACCGAATCGCGCGGCGGATAATGGTGCCAGCGCCGGGGCGCGGCGCCATCGGGCAGCAGCAGCGCCATCAAGCCGCTGCCGTGGTCGGCGATGGCCAGCGTTGCCTCCAGCAGGTCGGGGGCGAGGTGTGTCGACGGCATGACGTCAGCGGGCAAAGCGACGCGCCGAGCCGCGTCGCGGGCGCCATCAGTCGTTGCTGGCGACCACCGTGGGTGCGGCGGCGCGGGCAGCTTCGGCCTGCCGCGCTTCGGCGCGCGCGGCCTCCCGGGCGGCGCGTGCTTCGGCGCGGACAAGCCGACGGGCTTCGCGGCGGATGCGCTGATCGGCCAGCCGGGCTTCGCGCTGTTCGGCGGTTTCCTCAAGCCCGCGGTAACCGGACTGTTCGTTGTTGCTGTAGCGCTGGAAGCCGGCGCAGCAATTCGCCCGCGCCGGGCTTGAACCCGCAACGGCAGCGGTCAACCCGCCGGCGACGGCGAGTGCGGCGGTCAACGTTCTGGTGGTGTGCTTCATGCGACTCTCCTGGGACCAACAATGCCGACAATGGCCGGGTCACTACCCTGTTCGCCATGCGGCGCGGAAAAGTTGCAGGCCGCGTGTCTGGACAGCGCCGCGCTTTCGCGGCATGAGCCTGACGTAATGATCCGCACCGCGCGCCTTATCCTGCGACTTCCACGCCCTTGGGCGTGACCAACCGACTGCGCGCCTGACGCGCGGCGACACGGCCAAGGGCGAAACCGACACACCCAACAGCCTCGCGACGATACGGACCTCCTGCCATGACCATGCTCCGCAACCCCGGCGTCAAATACCGGCCTTTCCCGCAAGTGCCCTTGCCAGACCGGCAATGGCCCAGCCGCACCATCACCCGCGCACCGCGCTGGCTGTCGACCGACCTGCGCGACGGCAATCAGGCGCTGATCGACCCGATGGACGCCGACAAGAAGCGCCGTTTCTTCGACATGCTGGTCAAGATCGGGCTCAAGGAGATCGAGATCGGTTTTCCCGCCAGCGGCGCGACCGATTTCGATTTCATCTCCGGCCTGGTCCGCTCGGGCGCCATCCCGGACGATGTGACGGTACAGGTGCTCACTCAGGCGCGCGCCGACCTGATTGCCACCAGCTTCGACAGCCTGGCCGGCGCAAAGACCGCGATCGTCCACCTCTACAACGCCGTGTCGCCCGCGTGGCGCAGCCAGGTGTTCGGCATGAGCATGGCAGAGGTGAAGCAGATCGCCATCGATGGTGCCAAACTGCTGCGTGACAATGCGGCGCGGCTGCCCGGCACCGACTGGCGTTTCGAATATTCGCCCGAGACCTTCTCGACTGCGGAGCTCGATTTCAGTCTGGAGGTGTGCGCCGCCGTGATGGACGTGCTGCAGCCGAGCGCCGACAAGCCGCTGATTCTCAACCTGCCGGCGACGGTCGAGGCAGCAACGCCCAACATCTACGCCGACCAGATCGAATATTTCGGGCGCAACATTCCGCATCGCGAGCGTGTCGTCATCAGCCTGCACACGCATAACGATCGCGGCACCGGTGTCGCAGCGGCGGAATTGGGATTGCTGGCCGGGGCGGACCGGGTCGAAGGCTGCCTGTTCGGCAATGGCGAGCGCACCGGCAACACCTGCCTCGTCACCATCGGCCTCAACATGTACACGCAAGGGATCGACCCTGAGCTCGACTTCTCGGACATCGACGCGATCATCAGCACCGTAGAGCATTGCAACCAGCTGCCGGTGCACCCGCGCCACCCTTATGGCGGCGAGCTGGTGCACACTGCCTTTTCCGGCAGCCATCAGGACGCGATCAAAAAGGGCTTTGCCGCGCAGGCGGCGCGCAACGACCAGCTCTGGCAGGTGCCCTATCTGCCGATCGACCCGGCCGACATCGGCCGCAGCTACGAGGCGGTGATCCGCGTCAACAGCCAGTCGGGCAAGGGCGGCATCGCCTGGGTGCTCGAACAGGATCATGGCCTCAAACTGCCCAAGCGCCTGCAGGCGGATTTTTCCAAGCCGGTGCAGGACATGGCCGACCGCGAAGGGCGCGAGCTGAGCAGCGCCGACATCTGGCAGGCGTTTGAGACCAGCTATCTGAGCGAGGCGGACAAGCGCTTCACGCTGGTCGACTGGGAAGAGGGCCGCTCGGGCGCGGACCGCCTCTTCATCGGCACCATCCGCGTCGACGGCAGCGAAACGCGCCTGTCGGGGCGCGGCAACGGCCTGATGTCGAGCGTCATCGCCGCGCTGAGCGAGGCCGGCGGGCCCGATCTCGACATCGCCGATTACAGCGAGCACGCCATCGGCCACGGCAGCAACGCCCGCGCCGCCGCCTATGTCGAATGCCGTACCGCAGACGGCCGCACCATCTTCGGCTGCGGCATCGACGAAGACGTGGCGACGGCGAGCGTCCGGGCGATACTGAGCGCGGCCAACCGGGTGTGAGGGAGCGACCGCACGATCGCCCCCTCGTTTAGGCTCCCGGCTTCAGCGCACCGCAACCGCGCGGGCACCGGCTGCGCGGGCCGCGAGGGTGCGGATCTGGGCATGGCCGTCGGCGATCATCTCGGCCATGCAGGTGCGGCTGCCGGCGGTGATGCGCGGCGCGCCGCCGTCGCGGACGATGCAGGCGCGGCGGGCCGCGACCGTCAGGCGACGATCGATTTCGGCCTGATGCGCCGCGGCGGTGACATCGATACCGTCGAGCGAGACGCGGGCGGTGACACGCTCGATTTGCGAGGCGTCGGCGCTGACGGCTGCGGTGAGCGCCAGAAGGGTGAGCGAGAGGCTGTGGAAGGACATGGATCGGCTCCTGCTTGGGGCATCACGGGGGTGATGCCTTTCGCCTTTCGACGCCTCGCTCGCTCGATGATCCGGGTCCGGTCTGCCGCCGGTGCCTGCGCGTCTAGACGCGGTTGGCGACAGGGCGGAGTCGCGACAGCGGCAATATTATTTCAATCGAAAAGAATTTGGTTTCAGTCTTGCGACAGTCGCACCTCGGCAACCAGCGCGAGGATGGCGTCCGCGAGCTCGGCACGACAGATCAGCAGGTCGGGCAGATAGACCTGGGCGGCATTGTAGCGCAGCGGCGAGCCGTCGATGCGCGAGCAATGCAGGCCGTGCGCCAGCGCGACCGCGACCGGGGCCATATTGTCCCACTCATATTGCCCGCCGCTGTGGAGATAGATTTCGGCCTCGCCGCGCACCACCGCCATCGCCTTGGCCCCGGCGGAGCCCATCGGCACCAAGGCAGCGCCGAGCCGGTCTGCGACGGCGATGGCCTCTGCCGCCGGGCGCGAGCGCGATACCAGCATGCGCAGGGCGGAAGGCGCGGGCGGCAACGGGGCCGGGCGGTCGCTGCGCAGCACCAGGCCGCCGGCGATGCCGGGCAGCGCCACCGCGCCGACCAGCGGTGTGCCGTCGACAGCGAGGCCGACATGCACCGCCCAGTCGTCGCGCCCCTCGCCATATTCGCGGGTGCCGTCGAGCGGATCGACGATCCACACCCGCCGCTGCGCGAGCCGGGCAGAACTGTCCTTTTCCTCTTCGGACAAGAGGCCGTCGTCCGGGCGCTCGCGGCGCAGCGTGTCGACCAGATAGCGGTTGGCGATGCGGTCCCCTTCGGCGCCCAGCGGCTTGCCGGTCAGCCCGCCGCCGGCGCGCAGCGCGAGCAGCATGCGCCCCGCCTCTCCAGCCAGCGCGGCAGCCAGCGCGGCGTCGGCGGCAGGGCCGGTCATGCCAGCGGGAACAGGTGGCGGATGATCGCCTCTGCCGCCTCGGCCGGGGTCATCTCCACGGTGTTGACGCGGATTTCCGGCGCCTCGGGCGGCTCATAGGGGCTGTCGATGCCGGTGAAATTCTTGAGCGCCCCGCTGCGTGCCTTCTTGTAGAGGCCCTTGACGTCGCGGGCTTCCGCCACTTCCAGCGGCGTATCGACGAAGATTTCGACGAACTCGCCCTCGGGCACCATCGCCCGCACCATCTCCCGCTCGGCGCGGAACGGGCTGATGAAGGCGGTGAGCACGATCAGCCCGGCATCGGTCATCAGCTTGGCGACCTCACCCACCCGGCGGATATTCTCGATGCGGTCGGCATCGGTGAAGCCCAGATCCTTGTTGAGCCCGTGGCGGATATTGTCTCCGTCTAGCAGGAAAGTGTGGCGGTTCATCAGCCGCAGGCGCTTTTCCACCTCGTTGGCGATCGTCGACTTGCCCGATCCCGACAGGCCGGTGAACCACAGCACCAGCGGCTTCTGGTTCTTGAGCGCGGCATGCGCCTCGCGTCCGACGTCGGTGGCCTGCCAGTGGACATTCTGCGCGCGGCGCAGCGCGAAATGCAGCATGCCCGCCGCCACCGTCCGGTTGGTCAGCTTGTCGATCAGGATGAACCCGCCGAGCGTGTGGTTGTCGGCATAGGGTTCGAACACCAGGGGCTTGTCGGTGGCGATCTCGGCGACGCCGATCGCGTTCAGCTCAAGCGTTTTCGACGCCAGTTGCTCGAGCGTGTTGACGTTGACCTCATATTTGGGCGGCTGCACGGTGGCGGAGACCGTCTGCGTGGCCAGCTTCAGCCAATAGCCGCGCCCCGGCAGCAGCGGCTCGTCGTCCATCCACACCAAAGTCGATTCGAACCGGTCGGCCACCTCGGGCGGCGCATCGGCGGCGGCGATGACATTGCCGCGCGAACAATCGACCTCGTCCTCCAGCGTCAGCGTCACCGCCTGTCCGGCCACCGCCACGGGCAGATCCCCGCCCTGCGCGACGATGCGCGCGATGCGGCTGGTGCGACCGGAGGGCAGAACGCGCACGGCATCGCCGGGGCGGATGCTGCCGCCCGCGATCAAGCCGGCAAAGCCGCGGAAATCGAGATTGGGGCGGTTGACCCATTGCACCGGCATGCGGAACGGCTGCTCCGCGCTGGTGTCGCTGTCGACCGGCACGGTCTCGAGATGGTCGATCAGCGTCCGCCCGCGATACCAGGGCGTGTTGTCCGACAGGCTGGTGATATTGTCGCCGCGAAAGCCGCTGATCGGGATGGCGGTGAACTGGGTGATGCCGATCTCGCTGGCAAAGCTGCGGTAGCTCAGCAGGATGCGGTTGAAGACGCTCTGATCATAATCGACCAGATCCATCTTGTTGACCGCCAGCACGATGTTGCGGATGCCCAGCAGCTTGGCGAGATAGCTGTGTCGGCGGGTCTGCACCAGCACGCCCTTGCGCGCATCGACCAGGATGACGGCAAGGTCGGCGGTGGAGGCGCCGGTCACCATGTTGCGGGTATATTGCTCGTGCCCGGGGCAGTCGGCGACGATGAACTTGCGCTTCTCGGTGGCAAAGAAGCGGTAGGCGACGTCGATGGTGATGCCCTGTTCGCGCTCGGCGGCGAGTCCGTCGACCAGCAGCGCGAAATCGATGTCCTGTCCCTGCGTGCCGACGCGCTTGCTGTCGCTTTCCAGCGCCTCGAGCTGGTCTTCGAAGATCATCTTGCTGTCGTACAGCAGTCGCCCGATCAGCGTCGACTTGCCGTCATCCACCGACCCGCAGGTGATGAAGCGCAGCATTGTCTTGTGCTGATGCCGGTCGAGATAGGCGTGGATATCCTCGGCGATGAGGGTGTCGGCAACGAAAGCCCTCTCCCCTTCAGGGGAGAGGGTTGGGAGAGGGGCAGTAGGAGAGCTCAGCCCGTCGACTGCCCCTCTCCCCGGCCCTCTCCCCTGAAGGGGAGAGGGAGAAACATCGTCACCCATCAGAAATATCCCTGCTGCTTCTTCACTTCCATGCCTGCACCGCCGGCATCCTTGTCGATGACGCGGCCCTGCCGTTCGGAGGTGGTGGTCAGCAAGGTCTCCTGGATCACCTCCGCCAGCGTTGTCGCCTCGCTCTCCACCGCGCCGGTCAGCGGCCAGCAGCCGAGGGTGCGGAAGCGCACCGATCGTTCGACGATCTCCGGGCGATAACCCAGCACGCGTTCCAGCCGCTCGACATCGTCGGCCATGAACAGCTGGCCCTGCCATTCGAAGGTCGGGCGCGGCGCCGCGAAATAGAGCGGCACGATCTCGATCTGCTCCTTCATGATATATTGCCAGATGTCGAGCTCGGTCCAGTTGGAGATCGGGAAGACGCGGATGCTCTCCCCCTTGCCGCCGACCCGCGGGGCCTTGCGCGCATTGTAGAGGTTCCACAGCTCGGGCCGCTGGTTCTTCGGGTCCCAGCCGTGGCTGGCGGTGCGGAACGAGAAGATGCGCTCCTTGGCGCGGCTCTTCTCCTCGTCGCGCCGGGCTCCGCCGAAGGCGGCGTCGAAACCATGCGCATCCAGCGCCTGCTTCAACCCTTCGGTCTTCCACATGTCGGTATGCAGCGGGCCGTGGTCGAACGGGTTGATGCCGCGCTCCTGGGCTTCCGCGTTGCGATGGACCAGCAGTTCCATCCCGCAGTCGACCGCCATGCGATCGCGCAGCGCATACATCGCCTTGAACTTCCACGTCGTGTCGACATGCAGCAGCGGGAAGGGCGGTGGCGCCGGGTAAAAGGCCTTGCGCGCAAGGTGCAGCATCACCGCCGAATCCTTGCCCACCGAATAGAGCATCACCGGCTTGTCGGCCTCGGCGACAACCTCGCGCAGGATGTGGATGCTTTCGGCTTCGAGCCGGTCGAGATGGGTGAGGGGGGGAGCGCTGGTCATGATCAGGACCGAGCCATTACACGAGGCGCGAATGAGCGACAATCGAACCGCCGGTGTACCGTACGCCCCCGGCGCTGGCCGCCGGCGTTTGGGCGATGCTGCGGAACATATTGTTTTTACGTTATAATGCCGCCTGCCGATGGTGCCCGCCAGGGCAAGGGAAAGACGCGTTTAACGCCGCGATAGAATTACTGGCGGCCCGTTTGGGACGCGCCGGGACAGGGCGCGTCAGCGGTCCGGCCGGCAAGCCGGTCAGTGCGCCACCCCATCCGAGACGGCATAGGTCACCTCGTCGGGCCCCACCGCTTGCCCTTCGGGTGTCACCAGCGCCACGCGCAGAGGCGCGCCGGTGGTACGGCTGAGAATCTGCAGCGGCGAAGGCTGGTCCTGCAGGTGCCGGTCCCCCCATTCCATCAGCGCGATCAGGGGCAGGGCCAGTTCCTGTCCACGCGCCGTCAGGCGATACTCGTGCCGCACCCGCGCTGTGCCCTCGCGATAGGGATGCTTTTCGAGGATGCCGCTTTCGACCAGCGCCTTGAGCCGCGCGCTGAGAATACCGCGTGGCGCGCCGAGATCGCTGCGCAGGTCGTCGAAGCGGGTGACGCCATAAAAGGCCTCCCGGATCAGCAGCATGGTCCATCGATCGCCGAGCATGTCGCAGGCCAGCGCCATACCGCACCGGTCGCGCGGGACGGGGGCCGATCGAACGGTGCGCCTAGAGCTATCTGGGTTTGACATGGGAACCCAGATAGCTCAGACACTGCTGAGTTCCAAATAAGGACTTAGATTCGATGGCGCTGCGCCCACTCCCCCCGCTTCCCGACCCTGACCGTTTTGGCGGGCCAGGCTGGCTCGCCCGCGGTGGCGGCGTGATGACACGAGGGGAATGCATGCGCGGGCTTGCGATTGCCACGCGCCAGCAGCTGCAGAATTTCTGGCAGCGGCTGCTGCCCTTCCTGCAGCGCCCGGGCAGCGTCGAAGGCCTGCCCCCGGTGCCGGACAGCAAGCTGGTGCAGATTGCGGAGGAGGCAGCGCTGGCCCAAAGCCCGGTCCTCCTCGCCCACGGCTATCGCTCGGCGATTTTTGCCCGGGCGCTCGCACATGTCGATGGACGTGCGGTCGATCCGGAATTGCTTCACATCTGCGGACTGTTGCACGATGTAGGCCTGATGACGGATGTCGCGGGAGAGGATTTCACGGTGCGCAGCGCTGCCGCGGCACGCCAGTGCGCCTGCGACGCGGGCGAAGCGGCGGCGGTCGGCGATCATCTGGCCGATGCGCTGATCGCGCATACCAGCGTGGGCATCGCCCCGGAGGCCGATGGCGTGCTGGCCGCTTATACCCAATATGGCGCGATGGTCGATCTGACCGGTCTCCGGCTGGCGCATCTGCCGCGCGATTTCGTCGCCAGCGTGGTGCGCGCGCACCCGCGCGGCGCGTTCAAGGCCGAACTGCTGCGCCGTCTCGACAAGGAAGCACAGCAGGTACCGGGCGGTCGGTTCGCCTTTGCCGTGCGCGTCGGCTTCGGCCTTGCGGTGCGCCAGGCCCCCTATCCCTCATGAGCGGGGCGCACGCGATCGTCGACGGGTCTGCCGGCATGCGCCGCGAGGCGGTGCAGACGCTGGCGCTGGCCTTCCATGACGATCCGGCGCTTGGCTGGATCATCCCCGATTCCGCCGTGCGCCGGAGGCGGCTGCCGCGCTTCTTCGACTGGCTGTTTGCCGATCATCTGCGGCACGGGATGATACTCGCCGCGCCGGACCGTGCGGCCGTGACCATGTGGCGGCTGCCCGGCAAGGTGCATCATCACGATCCGCTGACGCCCGCCGAACTGTGGCGATTGCTGGCCATTTTCGGCCCCGCCATCCTGCGCGCCGATCGGGTCGGACGCCACCTCGCCCGCCATGTCCCCTCGGGCGAAGACCATCTCTACCTGCGCTACGCCGCGGTACGCCCCGATGCGCAAGGCAAAGGCTGGGGCGGACGCGCGATCCGCGCCGGCATCGCGGAGGCCAACCGGCTCGGCGTCGACGTCTGTCTGGAAACGGCCAAGCAGAGCAATGTCGCCATCTACCAGCGGCTAGGCTTTGCCATCGTCGACGAATGGCAAGTCCCCGCCGGCCCGCGCTTCTGGACAATGCTGCGCCAGCGGGACTGACCCGCAATGTGCGCGATCATGGGGATGGCTTGTCCGGATTGCAGGGGATGGTGGACGCACTAGGGCTCGAACCTAGGACCCGCTGATTAAGAGCGGAGCTTTGTGCCCTTTTCGTTCCTTTCCAATACTACGCCAAACTACGCTCAAAGGCTTGAAACGGTTGGAATAAATCCGCCGTGGATTACCCTTCGCTACGCCATCGTAATCCCGACATCTGATTACGTGGCGATTACGTGGACGAGCGCCAGATCATGCCGAATCAGTCAATCACACTGCGAACCATTCAGTCAGTCACACCGGACCCACATCGCGACATTTACGTGTGGGACCCCCGGCTGAAGGGCTTCGGACTTCGCATTACGCCAAGGGGAGCACAGTCGTTTGTGTTCCAGTATCGGGTCGACGGCGGGCCCGCGCGCCGCAAGACAATTGGGCCCGTCGGCAGTCCATGGACGCCAGCGACTGCGCGCAAGGAAGCCGAGCGGCTGCTGGTCCAGGTCTATCAAGGCATCGATCCGGTCGAAGCCAAGCGCGAAGCGAAGCGGAAAAAGGAGACGCTGAACTTTCGGACCTACAGCGAGAGGTTCGTTGAGCTGTATCTCAAGCCGAACTGGCGGGGGACGTGGGGCTCGGCGAATTGCACGATCAACAACGTGTTTATTCCGCGCTGGGGTAACCGACCCGTCCATGAGATCACCCGCGCCGACATCGTGAAGGTGCTGGACGAGTATTCCGATCGCCCTGCGCGGCGCAAGGAGATCCACTCGCTGTTGCGCAAGCTCTTCAACTGGGCGACCGACCGGCAGGATATCGATGTCTCGCCGCTTGCCGGGATGAAAGCGCCAAAGGCCGTCCCCTCTCGCCGCAGGGTGCTTAGCGACGAGGAAATTGTCGCTTTGTGGAGGGCGACGGAGAATTCCGGATGGCCGTGGGGGCCTTTTGTCCGGATGCTGATCCTGACGATGCAGCGGCGTCAGGAAGTGGCCGAGATGGACTGGTCCGAAATCGACCTCGATGCGCGCAGATGGACCTTGCCAGCCGATCGGGCGAAGAATGACCAGGAACACGTCATACCGCTGACGAGCCTCGCGCTCGCAGAGCTCCAGCTGTTGGGTCCGAAGCGGAAGGGCCTCGTGTTTACCACGACCGGGACCACCCCCGTCTCGGGTTTCTTCAAGGGACGGGCGGCGCTCCACAAGGATATGATCGCTTACCTGAAGGCCAAGCAGATCGAGGAGGGTGGAGATCCGGGGGACGTCGATGTTCCGAACTGGCGACTGCACGATATCCGCCGAACCGGGGCAACCCATCTCCAGTCGCTGCGAGTCCCGGTTGAGGTGACCGAAAGCGTGCTCAACCATATCAGCGGAACAAGGGCAGGGGTCGCCGGGATCTATAACCGTTACAGGTATGACGACGAGAAGCGCACCGCCCTGGATGCGTGGGACGCAAAGCTCCAGTCCCTTTTGTCGACATAGGACATTGGGAAGCGCGGTCGGAACCGCGAGCATGGCATGCTGCGCCCGCTAGCGATGCGCAAGGCCGCATGAGCATGGCGAGACTGATTGTAACTAGGTCATTGATCAAAGCGAACACGAGGGTATGGTCCCCTCAGTGACACAACGCCTCTTTCTCTATCTCGCGGCATTTTTAGTTGCGTTGCTCCCGATCGAGGCAACTTACGCTGCGAACGGTTGTGCACCTATGGCAGCGATGACCTCAGACGATAGCGACTGCGGTGATTGCATGGATAACGAGGGCGGGCAGTGTCAGAGCTATTGCCTCGCCTTGTGCCAGACGCTTCCAGCATCGCGCATTTTGCCGCTAGAAGTTCGCGATATTTCGTCACTCACGTTTCTTGCGCTTCTCGAAAAGTCTCCGGCTCTGCCTAACGGGGGGCCGGAACCGCCGCCTCCCCGAATGCTCCGCTGATCCACGCAATTCACTTTCAACGGAGATAACATCATGAAGAAGTACATTATCGCAGCAGCAGTGCTGCTTGGTTCCAGCTCGGCCGCTTTCGCCGCTGCGCCGGATTGTCCCCCGTCAGCACCAATGGCACAGATTTGAGGTTGTGATTTAAGGAGGGTTGGGGCTTCGTCGTAGTGACGAAGGAACGAAGATGAAGACCCAACCCTCCGTGAAAAAATCCCCTCCCAAGAAGGCCCCAGCTGAGCGGGTGGTCAAGGATATCCGCCGAGCAACCCGGCGCCATTTCTCTGCCGAAGAAAAGATCCGCATCGTGCTGGACGGCCTGCGTGGTGAGGACAGCATCGCAGAGCTGTGCCGCAAGGAAGGCATCGCCCAGAGCCTGTATTACACTTGGTCGAAGGAGTTTATGGAAGCAGGTAAGCGCCGGTTGGCCGGTGATACCGCCCGTGCCGCGACCACTGGCGAGGTGCAGGATCTGCGCCGCGAAGCCCGCGCCCTGAAGGAATGCGTGGCCGACCTGACGCTGGAAAACCGTTTGCTCAAAAAAAGCATGATCGCGGATGGGGGCGACGAAGAATGAGGTATCCCGCATCCGAGAAGCTCGAGATCATCAGGATCGTCGAGCAGTCCCACCTGCCTGCCAAGCGAACGCTGGACCAACTCGGCATCGCCCGGCGGACGTTCTACCGCTGGTATGACCGCTACCTCGCAGGCGGCCCGGAGGCGTTGGCGGATCGGCCATCGGCTCCAGGCCGGGTGTGGAACCGGATCGCGCCCGAGGTGCAGGACCAGATCGTCGAAATGGCGCTGGAGCAGTCCGAGCTGTCACCGCGCGAACTGGCGGTGCGATTTACCGATGAGCGCCAATACTTTGTGTCCGAAG
>NZ_JBXPBT010000006.1:0-129487 GCF_056931895.1 Sphingomonas sp. jy18
AAAACCCAACAACAGACGAGGCCCGCACTCCGCTAATTTACGCCGCGACCTGTGCCAAATGTTCTGACGACGGACAGAGGCTTCCGAAGCCTTCATCGATGAAAATGGTGTCGAGCCGGATGGCTCCGTTTGTCATTTCGACAATGTCGGACAGGCCGAGTGCTAGGGACAAGGCTGCGATGAAGGTCTCGCCGCCGGACAGCGTGATGATCTCGCGGGCCCGCCCGGTCTCGATATCATGGACGCGAACATCCAGTCCTCGCTTCGATCGGCCTCCAACGCTGACGGTGTCGCGCTCGAACCGATATCGGCCGCTGGTCATCGGATCGAGGCGCAGGTTCGCCGCTTCGAGAACCTGATCGAACATCGCACCGATGGCGAACGTCTCGAGACTGGTCCGCATGTCGTTCTGACCGTCGAAGGCTTCTGCGATACCGCGCAGCGCCCCGGAGGACTGCTCAAGGGCTTGAAGGGTTTCAAGCTGATCCACCAGACTGGTCTGCAGATCGATCAGCGATTGATGTTTCTGCTGAGCAGCGGCGCTCTGCTGCACCGCCTCGTCTACAGCGGCCTGTGCTTGAGCGCAGCTCAGACGATAGGGCTCGAGGCTTTGCCTCTGCGCATTGCCGACCGCGTTTCTTGCCATCGTTTCTCGTGCACGGGCTTCAACAAGGGCGGTGTCAAAGCCTGCGATTGCCTTCTCTAGTGCGGAGATTTCGGCAATATCGGGGATTGCCGCGCGATATTCTGCCTCTGCCATCCCAAGCTCAGTAAGCCGGGCTTCAAATGCGGTTTGCTTTGCGGCGAGTTCGATCTCGGTGTCGCTGACCGCGGTCGCAGCGCTCTGCAGTGCGGCTGCTGCTTTGATGGCAATGGCATTTAGCTCGCGCTGCTTCGCATCGGCATCTGCAAGGGCCTGCTTCCGGCAGCTCAAGTCTGCGGTGGCGGCATCGATTGCGGCCTGCAGACCGTCTTGCTGGCGCAGATTTTCGGGGACTGATGCAATCTTCTCGTCGTAAGCTTGGCGTGCCAAGGCCTCTGCAGTCGTGGCACCCCCGAGCGCGTCGCGAGCCTCTTGGAGGGTCTCTGTCGCTGCCAGCTTGCGCTTGCGTGCGTCATCCAGTTCCTGGGTGAGAAGGCCGATGTCGACGTGCGCGCCCAAAGCATCGATCTGAGTAAGAATGAGCTGCAACTCGCCATCGATGTCGCTCGCGCTGCGCTTCGGCTCCGCGAGTCCGTCCAGGACTGCACGCTTTGCGTCGAGTGTGGCACCAGCGGAACTGGCTGTCGCTTGGGCCTCGCGATCGGCCTTGGACGCGGCATGGGCTACTCCCTGAGCATCGCGCCACGCCTTTTCGAGTGCACCCGCATCTCCGGAAACATGCGCCGGTTCGGGGTGGTCGCTGGCGCCGCAAACCGGGCAGGGGTGCCCGCTAGGCGCGCCGGAATAACGGATGTGATCCTGTCCGACCGGTTGCGGGCGGTGGAGGTGCCCTAGGGCCACATAGTGCGCGCCCTCGAAGGCCGCCGCCGACACGGTCTCAATCCCGCCGACCATGCGCGTCAAGGGGCGCTCGCTTTCGCTGGTGGCGGCGCCGTCGACAAAGGCGTGTACGACGACAACCCAACGCATTCCCTCGGCCACGTGCTTGCGAGCGCTTGCAAGCTGGGCCCGGATGACGTCCGCAGGGCAGGCGATGGCGTCGTCTTCGAAGCACAGGCGCGCGGCATATTCGAAGGCAAAGGGCAGGGCGGAGATGGCCACCGGCCCATGTGCATCAGAAATCACGAGCGGGCGCTCATCTTCATCCAGTGGTCCGCGCACAATTGCCTCGCCGCCATCTGCAAGCACGCCCATCGCACCGATCTGCGCCGCAGAATCGTGGTTGCCTGCGATCATAACGATTGCCGCATTGGATGCTGCCCGCACCGCTATGAGGAACTGCGAGAGGCGGGTGATTGCGCTTTGGGGCGGGTTTGCCCGGTCGAAGATGTCGCCGGCAATAATCAAGACGTCGGGGCGCTCGTCATCGATCATCGCGAGGATCTGAACGAGGATGTGCTCGTGGTCATCATCGAGGGACAGGCCATGGAACTGTCGGCCCAGATGCCAGTCGCTGGTGTGCAAGATGCGCATTAATCTGTCCTCGAATCCAAGTGCATATAAAATTTATATAGACTTGTGATGGTGCGTCAAGTAGGGTTCGGACATGGACGAACCTGCACTCAAGCCAGCAATGCTTGCCCGCCTAGTCTATCTTGACCGGTGCCTGACATGGCGCGGACAGGTGAATCGCAAGGATCTCATCGAGCGTTTCGGGATCTCGTCTCCGCAGGCAGCAATCGACCTGAGGGAATATCTCGAGCGGGTTGCAGAGCCGAAGCCTCGCTATGACACAGTGCGAAAGTGCTATGTTGCCGACCCCCACCATCGCGGCCTGCCTTTTGTGGAGGATGCAGGCTCACCGGATGAGTTTGTTGGTCATCCCACATCGAGCGGCCTTTCTGTACTTCCTTCGCCGGCACGGCAGTGCCCGCCATTTGTGATGCGTCGCCTTTGGCAGGCGATCGAGCAGCGGCAGAAGATCGAGATCGGCTATGTGTCGATGTCGAGTGGGCTGCGTCAGAACCAATGGATCGCGCCGGCGCATTTTGCCTACGACGGAGAGCGTCTGCACGTTCGGGCGTGGAGCTTCCGCCGTGAGGAATGGCGTGACTACGTTCCGGTTCGGGTCCTGCCTGACAGCACCTTTGCCGTGGCTCCGGTCGACGAAGACCTTCCGCGCGATGAAGAATGGGAAGAGTTCGTTGAAATTCGGCTTCGGCCGCTGAGCAGCCTGACGGAAGAGCAACAGGCCGCTGTCCGGCTAGAATATGGGTTCACCCAGGAAGTTCTGCGCTTCGAAGTCCGTAGGTCGCTCGAATTCTATGTCGAGCGACGCTGGGGGCTCAAACAAACGGGCGCGCGACTGGAACGCTGTTAGGCTCGCCGTGCGAGCGAAGGGTTCTGCCTCAAGGAAAGGAGATGACCATGGTTGGAAACACGACAGTCGATCCGTTGGCATGGGCCGAGGCGGTGACAAAGCCGGAAATCGACGCGGTCAGGAATCCGAGAACTGGCCATGTGCTCAATGTCCGCCGGTTGATCCGGGCATTCCGGTATGAACGCGCAATCCTGCTACGCCAGAGACTCAAGGCGCTCGTCAAAAGTGACGAAGCTCGCTTGGTCTGCGCGATGTGCGGTGTCCCAGGCTATCTGGCTTGCAGCACGACCAAGCGCTTCTTCTTCCGGCATCGCCATGAAGATGGCTCGTGTCCGGCTGTCACGCGGACGGATCTGAGCGAAGCTGATATCAGGGCCATGAAGTACCGCGGTGCCCAAGAAAGCGGGGCGCACAAGCGGGTCAAGGCACTTCTTCTGCGGAGCCTCTCAGCCGATCCACGGTTCAAGGATGTGGCCTCAGAAAGGACCTGGAGAGCGAGCGAAGGTCTCTGCGGCCTCCGCCGACCTGACGTTTCGGCCCGGACGGACACCGACAGACTGGCCTTCGAGGTGCAGCTGAGCACAACCTTCATGGACGTCGTGCTGAGCCGGAAGGAATTCTATCGGGCCGAAGGGGCGGCGCTCGTCTGGGTCTTGCCGTTTTTCCATCCGAGCTATCGGCGCATGACGGATGACGACATCCTTTTCGGGAACAACTCCAACGTTTTCGTGGTCGATGAAAAAAGTGCTGCTGCGTCCGAAAGGGCAGGGACCTTCATCATGACATGCTGGTATCGCAAGCCGCTGATACAGGGCGATAAGATCGTCGATGAGTGGGTCGAGCGCCTGGTCTGCTGGGATGAGGTCACGGTCGATGTGGACCGCCAGACCATTATCGCGTTCGACTATGGGCACAAGGCGGCAAGACTCGGCGAAGAACTCAGAGCGGCCCGCTTGGAAAGGATCGCCGCTGCCGAGGCGACTGAAAGGCAAGCCCGGGAGGACCGGGAGAATGAGCTGCGCGAGCAAGTGCTTTGTTTCGTTCTCGATGCCTCGCGTGATGACGTCTACCCGCCACGGCACAAGGAATGGCTGCTTCTCAACGATCGCCTTTGTTCCATAGGATTCGGCCTCGAAGGGGAATACCCTGATCTGCAGACAGCCACTCGCATCGTCCATTTGATCGAGAGTGCGAGGGCAGGGAAGCCGGTGGGGTTCCGATACAAGAGGTTCGCCGAGCTAGGCCATCATCTCATTCATCAGCACCCGGAATTGCTGCTCGCCTTTGGCCATATGCTTCGCAGGTTTGGGACGAGGGACGCCTTGTATAGCGACGATAGGACGGGAAAGCTGAGGGCTAAGCTTGACGCCATACGGTCTGACCTCACCCAAGACCCGAAATACAGGATGGCAAAGGATGAGGAGCGCTTGTGCGCGTTTCTTTCCATGGGAGCATCTCGAAAGGCACAACCCGACAACGACAATCGCGATCAGCAAGGCCGCGAGGCGGCATAAGCTGACCATTGCGAACACAGGACACGACCAATGGGACTTCTCGCGCTCGCCTCGGCTGCAACTTTTGTCTGCACACCCGTTGCCGTCTGGGATGGGGACGGCCCTATCTGGTGCAAGGAGGGGCCAAAGATCCGCATCGCCGGCATTGCAGCTCGCGAAATGGACGGGACTTGCTCTCGGGGACACCCATGCCCAGCGGCCTCCGCAGTCGCGACAAGGGACGCATTGATCCGGCTATTCGGCGGGCGGAAGGGCCAGCGCGACACCGGTCATATCATCGTGCGCGCACCGGCAATGCGGTGTTCGGCAAATGGGCAGAGCTACGGCCGCGTCGTTGCCAGTTGCAGGCTTTCAGATGGTCGAGATCTCGCCAAAGCCATGCTCGCGACAAGAACCGTTCAGCCTTGGAGATGACGCAAGCGTGATGGGATGGAGCGCTGGAGAAGCGAAGCCGAGCTAGGATGAGTCTAGTCTTCGCCCTTGGGTGCAGCGGCGGGGTCTTGGCGATCGAGGCGGTCTTCTCTCTTGATGTTATCGACGAATGCCTGAAGCACCGCGTTTCTGTCCCGGAACACCGTCGCGGACCGGAAATGGTCGCGCACTTTCGCCTCGATCTCGCCGACCGTCTGATTTTCAGGGTTGCCAGCGGCCCACTTACGGCCGGGATGGACCGTATCGAAGGGCGACTTGTTGTTGGCTCGTGTAGTGGCGTCATCACCGTGCTTTCCGAGCCCGTAAAGAATGCCTGTCTCGTTGTTCCAGATCGGCCGGAACATTCGGATTAGGTGACTTTCAGCGGCTGCCTGATAGCCTGTCTGCACGGCCAGCGCCCTGCATTCGAAGTCCTCGATTTCGATACCTTCGACCTTCTCTATATTGCGGCGATGTTCGTTGAGGCGGTCTGCAAGCTTCGTACCCTGATCAATCGCTGTCTTGGGATTGCCCTTCGGATCGGCTTTGCCGACATAAATCGGCGTCTCGGTCCCGCTGATCGGAGCGTAAAGCCGGTTGGGCCCTGTGTAGTAAATTGCGTAGACGCCGGACCCATAGAAGCGGGTCAGGCTACCGAGTAGCTTGCGGTCCTGGGCCACCATCGCAAGCGCCACGAAGTTTCCGATGAGACTGGGTTCCGCCGGGTCGAAAAAGGCATCGGGTAATTCGTTGGGATCGATCTTGCGCGTAAGGCGCTCAAGACGATCACGCATCGCGTCAACGCTGCTGACCAGCTTCTTCCGCGCCGGGGTTGTCAGCCCCTCGGCCTCGGTGGCGGCAAGCAGCGCCTCGATCTCGGCGAGGATCTTGCTCGCCTTCGTTACTGAAGGATCCCGCGACATGCCTATTGCTTGGTGCTTTCCGCGCTTCGCAGCGCAAGGGCGACACTGCGCGCCACGCGTTCGGCGAGCGTGACTGGCACGGCGTTGCCAAGCTGCCGCATGGCCTCGGACCAGACGCCCTCGATTCGATAGGAGTCGGGAAAAGTCTGAAGGCGGGCGCTCTCCCTGACCGTGAAATAGCGAACCGATCCATCGGGCCGAGCGAGCATGTTTTCTCCTCCGGGAACGCCATGAACGCCGGCCTTCAATGCCTTCGCGGCGTCATCCAATGGGCTGCCGGTATGGCCGGGATAGCTGCGAGCTCCCGGCTGGAACCTGTGGCCGGAAAGGCCCGAGGCTTCCGCGGGGTTGCGCTCGGGGTCGGGCAAGGTCGCGAGAGCATCGCGTACGGTGAGCCATGGCAACTCAGCTGGCTTTTCCGTAAGCCGCTCTGCTCGGGACCTGGTGCGCTCGGCGTTCGACCATCGCTCCGCCTTGGAAACGTTGTGCCGTTCGAAATAGTCCCCGTGGGCCTGATCCCACAATAGGGCTTCCTGCGAATGAGACGCTTCGGGGAAGGACCATTCAATACCCTGATCCTTTCGGAACCCAACAAAGAATACCCGGTGCCGCTTCTGGGGCACGCCATAATCGGCCGCGTTCAATACCTCCGCAACAAGTCGGTACTCCAACCCGCGCTCCGCCCTCGAACTCGTATGATGCCTTTCGAGCCTGCGCAGATGCGTGGACCAGTCCTCGTCGTCCATTGCGACGAGCTCGGGGTATTGCATCTGTAGCTTGATGTATTCGTAGTAGGAACTGAACCGAGCCCGCGTCAGTCCTCGCACATTCTCGAAAATGAAGGCTCGAGGCTTGACCTCGCGCACCGCGCGAACCGCCTCCGGGAACATGTCGCGCCGGTCCGCTTGGGCGCGATGTCGGCCACCAACCGAGAAGGGCTGGCAAGGGGGGCCACCGGATACCAGCTCGATCTTGCCCTCGTGCGCGGTGAAGTCGGCGTCGCGAACGTCACGCTCGATTTCGAGCGGCCAACGTTTCGCGTCCGCCTGACTGGCATGCCGATTGGCGAGAAGGGTGCGCTGGCAATTCGGCTCCCATTCGACAATGCGCTCAGGCTTGAAGCCCGCTCGCCCAATCCCAATGCTGAGACCGCCAGCCCCTGCGAACAGTTCGATCGCCTTCATTGCGCATCATCCATAAATATCGACAAAGTCTGCCTCATTTCACCCTCTTTCCTAGTCCGGCACGCCCATCTGACCAAGGCCTTTCAGTCCTGTTTCCGCAGTTCAATCGCTGCGAGGTCTTCACGAGCCTTGTTGTGCTGAAGTGTGGATAGCTAGCAGGTAGGAAAGGGGCCCATGACGCGCCCCATATTGTGCTGTAGCGGCATCGTGCCGAGCGCACGCTGAGATGGCCATTCCATCATGTGTGTGTCGAATTTACATCTCGTTGGTGAATGCCGCCTCTTCTACTTTCCGCCTCTTCTACTTTAAAGAATCGCCCAGTCGCGATCGTCCCTCCAATCGCCGCGCAAGTGCCTCGACAAATCCCTCATACCGCTCCCTGCCCTGCGCTTGCGCTGCGGCAAGGCCACTATCCGGCAGTGGCGGATTGGCAGTAAGCCAGAACCGCACGAACAAGGCCAAAGCCTCTGTGGTGATCTCAGTCTGCTGATCGAGCTGTCCAAGCCGCCGGTCGATGCGATCAAGGCGGCGGCTGAGCGCTGCCTCGAGCTGCTCAGGGTTGTCTGGCGACATGAATGATCTAAGCGCGGCCTCCACCACATCGGGCTGGCCGACGCGCCTGCGCATTGCGAACTCGGCAAGTTGGTCGATCACATCAGGCGGCAGCCGAAACGTACGCTTCAGCTTCACAGTTCGATCCCGTCGCCGAGGTCGAGCGAGGCCTGCCGTGCGCCGCGTTCCATCGTGCGCCGGATGCGCTCGTTGTTTGCGGCTGATTGGTCAGCGTCTGCGCCGTCAGCTTCAGCAAAGTCGAATTCGGCTGCTGGAGACTTGGGCCGCGCAACCACTTCGACATGTTCAGGCAGGTCAGGCTCCCGCCGCAAGCCGCCATTGGCAGGATCGATCCTGCGCCCGCCGTCTTCGGATGATTTGGGGTCTGGCTCTATTGGGGGCAGAGCGCTCCAGTCATCGGTGGCGCGCGCGTCCGCAGGCTGGCCGCAGTTCTCGGGGGCGGGCAACACTCGAGACTGCAGCCTCCGATCGGCGTAATAGCGCGCCTTCTTCGCCTTGATCGGCGGTGCTCCTGACAATAGCACAACCTCGTCGGTCTGCGGCAGTTGCAGGATCTCGCCGGGCGTGAGGAGTGCGCGCGCCGTTTCAGAGCGCGAAATCATCAAGTGGCCAAGCCAGGGCGAAAGTCGGTGCCCGGCATAGTTCTTCATCGACCGCTGTTCCGTGGTTGTGCCCAGCGCTTCGGAGACCCGCTTGGCTGTCCGCTCATCGTTGGTCGCGAAGGCAACGCGAACATGGCAATTGTCGAGGATGGCGTTGTTCTGTCCGTAGGCACGCTCGATCTGGTTCAGTGACTGTGCAATCAGGAAAGCCTTGAGGCCGTAGCCCGCCATGAAGGCGAGGGCGCTTTCGAAGAAATCGAGCCGGCCGAGAGCTGGGAACTCATCCAGCATGAGCAGCACGCGCTGGCGTTTGGTTGCAGGATCGAATTCTTCGGTGAGGCGGCGACCAATCTGATTGAGGATAAGGCGGATCAGCGGCTTGGTGCGGCTGATGTCGGACGGCGGCACGACCAGATAGAGCGAGGTCGGCCGACCGTTGACCAGATCGGCAATTCGCCAATCCGAATGGCTGGTGACCTTGGCGATGACCGGATCGCGATAGAGGCCCAGAAAGGACATCGCGGTCGACAGCACGCCCGATCTCTCGTTGTCAGACTTGTTGAGCAGTTCGCGCGCAGCGCTGGCAACGACCGGGTGCGGGCCTGCTTCACCCAGATGCGGGGTGTCCATCATGGCATAGAGCGTGTTCTCAATGGTCTCGTCGGGGTTGGAGAGGAAAGCCGCAACGCCAGCGAGCGATTTGTCGGCACCGGCGTAAAGGACATGAAGGATTGCGCCGACCAGCAGCGCGTGGCTGGTCTTTTCCCAGTGATTGCGCTTCTCGAGACTGCCTTCCGGATCGACCAGGATATCAGCGATGTTCTGCACGTCGCGCACCTCATTGAGGCCGCGGCGCACTTCAAGCAGCGGGTTGTAAGCGGACGATTCAAGACTGGTTGGATCGAAACGCAGGGTTCGGCTGAACGTGCTGCGAAAACCGGCAGTGACATCCCAGTTCTCGCCCTTGATGTCATGCACGATCGCCGAGCCCGACCAGGTCAGCAGGGTCGGGATTACCAGGCCGACGCCTTTGCCGGAGCGTGTCGGAGCAAAGCACAGGACATGTTCAGCCCCGTCGTGGCGAAGGTAGTTGTTCTGAAACTGGCCAAGCACTACCCCGGTGTCTGCCAGTAATCCGGCCTTGCGGATGTCATCGCGGGTTGCCCAGCGTGCGGTTCCGTAGGTGTTGGCGTTGCGGTTCTCGCGGCCGCGCCAGACGGACATCGCGATGGCGACCACGATTGCCACGAACCCGCCCGAGGTGGCGATCATCCCCCCGGTATCGAATATCTGCGGAGCGTAGGCGTCGAACGAGAACCACCACCAGAACAGGTCATAGGGGCGATAGACCGGATGGTCGAACAAACGGAACCAGGGCGCACCGAGCTCTGGCTGGAACCCGAGCTGCGAGGCTGTCCATTGGGTTGCCGACCAGACGCTCGCAACAATGATGATCAGTACCGCGAGGATCTGACCCCACAGGATTTTGGCAGCCGACATAGCGCAACTCCGCTTCGTTCACGCCTAGGTCGGTGAGCTTCGGAGAAGTTGGCAAGCGAGGAGTTGGGTTGTGAAGGCCTTGGCGTAGAAACGGACAGGTTTGCGCAGATCGTTAGATCGGCTCCCACGCATAATCCGGTGTGCCCGACCAAGTCAGCCGAACCATTGCGCCTTGCACCACCGACTGCACGACGTTTGGCCAGAGCGCAGCGATGCAGGTGCCACCTGTGTGGCGGACCGAGGGGTAGATGATGCCGTTGTGGCCCTCGACGCGTGCCTGCGCGGCTAGAACATTGCCAGCGGCATATCCGGTCGCGGGGTCGGCATCGAGCGCGGGATGATCCGCTGCCTCGCGCAGGTCAACGAACACGCCGGCCATGCTCGCCAGCATTTCGCTATATTCGACAACCGCGTTGAAGTCGCCAGCGTCAGCAAGTGCCTTGGTTAGGTGATGCCCGACTTCTGCAATGCAGGTTTCAACCGCCAGCGCTGCATACCATGCACCGCGGTCTGCAGGGTTGAAGCGCATCGGCTCGCGCGGTTTGGCATAAGCGAAGCTGGCGTTGATGAAACGGGAATGGGGGACGCCGTGAACCAGTTCTTCAGGGCTGAGCGCGCCAAGCCCGCGCTCCTCAGCAACCAACCGCCCGCTGGTCGCGCCTTCGATCTCGGCAAGCAGCACCAACTCGTCGGGATCGTCGGCCAGCGGCGCGAGCACGGCTTCGCGCAGCCGCGCGCTGGCCACAAGCCTGATGGTGCGCGGGAATGCCTCACGCACCAGCGGCAGTGCGGATTGCGGCTCAGAGCCCGCCACGCAGCGCGTCGATATACTGCCGGGTTTCGAGCATACGGGGAATGCCGCCTTCAATCATCGCCTCGACCGGCGACTTCGCGCCGAAGACCGGCGCCCGGTTGGGCAAGCGCGGCCAGCGGTCGGCCATCGCGTCGGCAAACAGCAGATGCAGCCCCTTGAACACACCGATCAGAGCCGAGGCGCGGGTCAGTTGGTCCTGACTCAAGGCGCCGTCCCATTTGCCGGCCTTAATGCGGTCCCATGTGCTCTCGGACACGCCAAGCAGCGCGGCGCCTTCGGCATTGCTGCCACCCCAGGCATCGACGAGCCGCAACACGGCCTTGACCGCCGCGCCGGTCAGACGCTTGCGGTCGCCGTCGCTCGAAAAGGTCTGCAGGCCTGCTGCTGCCGGGGCCGCATGATGGGTGAATGCTGCGCTTGCCATGGTCGTTTCTCCTGACGCGAATGTACGCATCACATGGTGCGTTTGTCAAGATTGGGCTGATACCGGTCAGCTTGCCACATCATATCTCGATCGACCTGCTTCGGCCGAGTGTCCATTCGATGCCACCACCTGACCGCGGCTGGCCGCTCACATATTGCCCGAGCTGCCGGTCGAGCTGCTTTGACCAAGGGACAAGCGAAAACCCAAGGCCATCGTCGATCATCGCAAACCGGCCCGAAGCAAGTTGGATGCGCTGGCGATAGACGCCTGATACCTCACCGGATGATCGGCTTTGGCGATAGGGCAGGCCGTGCTCCCGTGAAAGTGCGGCACCAGCGTCGGCGAGGTCGCGCTCGCGCAAGGTGCCAAGCAGGTTGCGGGACATGGCGAAGCGGTCACCGCGCCGTTGGGCAAGACCTTCGCTTTCCAGATATTCGAGCCGGCGCGTTTTCGCTGCCTCGACTTCGCTGCCAAAACCTGGACCGAGCGGCAGAGGCTCCGAGGCAATCAATTGCTTGTCGAGCCAGGTGGCTCCGCCGCTGCGCTCCTGGGTAGCAAGATCGCAATCGGAATGTGTCAGGAGCGAGGATTGCTCGCGGCCGCGCCGATCAGTCCAGACGCGCAGCTCGACGATTGCGCCCGGCGCAGCATCGCCGGTCAGGTCGATGTCGGAGAATTTGCAATGATGGACACGGCCATCGACGCCGTCGACCACGGCGTAGGCCTGACCGGTCAGCTCATTGTGAAGGCCGCGCTCGACCAGTCGCCCGATGACGGGCTCGCTCGCCCTTTCATTATGAAGGGCAAGTCGCCCCGCTTCAGCGGCAAGGCCGTGCCCGGTCATGGCGCGGTGCATCGTTTTGATGATATCGCCTCTGGTGCCAAGCTCCCGCAAGGTCTGCTCGAGTGCTGGCTTTATCCGCCAGCAGCCAGGCGCAATCTTCTCTGCCAGGCCCATGCGTTCGAGTTTTGTGGCGCGGCCGATCAGATGCTGGTTGGCCGGGTTGGCGATCCGCTGCGGATCGGGGCGCAGGTCGACTACGCCGCCGAGGCCGTCACCAAGCGTTTGCAGCTGGCGATCAAGACCGGTCCAGCGATCGGCTTGCACCTCGCGGGCCAAGCTTCGATCCATGTCCTGCTGGGTTCGGGCGCCCAGTTCCATGGTCACCAGATGCGCGGCGCGAGCCCGCATGCCCTCGCTGATGTAGCTGCGGTCGATAACCAGGTCGCGGCCATCCTCGGCCTTGCCGCGGACCAGAATGTGGATGTGGGGATTGTCGGTGTTCCAATGGTCAACGGCGACCCAGTCGAGACCTGTGCCAAGATCCTTTTCCATCTGGGTCAGCAGGTCTCGGGTAAAGCTTTGCACATCGGTCAGTTCGGCCGTGTCTTCGGGCGAAACAATGAAACGGAAATGGTGGCGGTCATCGGCGCAGCGCTCGGCGAAGGCTTCGCCGTCGACGGTATCATCGCCGCTGCCGAACAGCGCCGCATCCTTCCCGTCGCGGGTCACGCCATCGCGCTTGAGATAGGTCAGGTGCTTTGCCAGCGGCGCTGCAGTGAAGCGAGCGCCGCGATGCCGCACGATCCTCGCCTTGACGATCACACGGCGTTGGCTGGCGCGGGAGCTTGCCTGCAGGCTTGCGATGCGGCCTCGGGCAAGGCGACCGGTGCTGCGCCGCGATCCGGAACCACCCGCTCGGCCGCCATGTCCTGACCGGTTGGCAAGCGCCCGCAGTTGGGCTTTGAGAGTGCGCGCTTTGCCCTGGCCGGAACTACGATCGCGGATGCGCCCGGGCCTGATTTCAAGATCGTCATCACTCATGAGGTCAAGCGATGCGATACAGCGGCTGGCTCATCGAACGGCGGAATTGCGATGATTGTCGAGACTGGAGCCAGCCATGGGGCAGGGCGGCTGGCTGTGAAAATCCCGCAATTCTGCGGCCCCACACCCCGGCGGCTGGCTCCGCTTTCATCTTGCCATCCTCCTGACCCATCCTTTCCTGCAACCCCGCTTCCGCACAATTTTGCGCCAGGCCACGCCATACCGCGCCAGATGGGAGGTGGCCCATCACTGGTCGCGGTTCCCCAAGACAGGGACGAATAGGCCGCCATGCGGACGCAGCGAAGCAGGTGGCGCAGCCGCCGCTCCTTCGCTTATGTCCGCGTTCGGCGCTGACTCGGTCGCGGCAGTTCGCGCCGCGAACAGCCCGCTTTGCGTCCACGCAATGCGCACGGGCCGCGCAGGCGACGCGCTGGCGACGACATTTGCTATGCTGTCGGATTGCAGCATCGGTGCGATTTTTGCGACATAAGCGCGGGTTTCGGCAGGAAGGGGGCGACCGCGATCGCGCCACTCCTGATAGCGCCCTGGGCCTGCATTATACGCGGCGAGCATGCCGTAGGCGCCGTAACTGTCGTACATTTCGCGAAGATAGCTGGTGCCTGCCAAAATGTTGTCGCGCGGATCGAACGGGTCGCTGCCGAGACGGAAACGGGCGCGCTGGCGCCCCCAGGTTCCAGGCATGAGCTGCATCAGCCCCATCGCTCCGGCCGACGATACCGCGCCGATCCGGCCAGCGCTCTCGGCCCGCATGACCGCATAGATCCATTGCTCCGGGATGCCGAAACGCAGCGATGCCTCAGCAACGTGCGCTGCAATGTCGACGGTGCGCGGCGCTGCCGGGTCGGCAGCGTCCTGCCCAAAGGCAGGCGCGGCACCGAACATGGCGAGCGCAGCCAAGGCGGCAAAGCCCAAGCGGCGTAGCTGCATGGCTCAGTTCGCCTTTTCGCGCCGCGAGGGACGCGACCACACCAAAACATGGCCGTCGTCATCGCCCTTGAACAGGTTGGCCCGCAGCGGCTGCAAGAATGAGGGATCATCGATCTGCAAGCTGACATAGTCGCCAGCCTTCTCCCCGACATGCTTCCAGCCTGCGCCGATTTCGCGCGCGCCTTCATCTTCGCCAGCAACCACACGGAAGTCCGGAGCATTTTCACTATCCGATAGGTCTGCCGGGACGAGTGAGATCTCAATGCTGAGCGACAGCGTCCGCAATTGCCCGTTGTAGCCGCCACCGGCCGCACGAAAAGTTCCGATACGCATGGGTCAATCTCCTTGGGTTGAGGGTAAAGAAGCGTCGGAGGTGCGCGGATCGGCGAACCAGACATGGTCGCCAATGCCCGCTTCATCGGTCCAGACTGGGGCCGCGCGACCAATGACATGGGTCAGACGCAGCACGCCGAAATAGCGCCCATCGAAACTGTCGGGCGCTGCCGGGTTCATGACAAACAGCTCGCCGATGCGCAGCACATGGCAGCCGGCCCAGATCGGCAGTGGGCGCCCCAGACGGTCCTGCGGACGCGCCGCGCCGACATATTGGCCGTCGATCGTGATGCTCAATGCATCTCGGCAGACGCGCTGGCCGCGCACAGCTGCGATGCGCTTCAGCAGCGGGACGCCTGTCGGGAGGTAATGCCGCTCGGCGAGCAAGCGGCGCAATTCCGGCGGCGGCTCAATGGCCACCCGCTCGCCTACATGTAGGCTCGCCTTGCCACGGATGGCGTAGAGTCCAGTGGGGACCGAGGCGGTCGCATTCCACACGGCGAAGCGCGCGACTGGCACGGCCAACGTCGTGAGCGTTGCGCAACTTACGATGGCTGCAAATATCATGCTGCGCCGCTTCATGGCAGAAGTGCCTTGCGCTGGAGCCAGGCTTGGTGCCGCGCGGGCGTGTAGTCGCGCGGGGTAAGTCGGCCCGCCATCCTGTTGTGGATGTGTCGCCAATATTCCGGAGCAACATCACAGGGGTCTATGCCTGACGCTTCGATGGCATCGATAAGGCGGAAGACTTGCGCGACCTTGGGCCAGCCATGGACCGAAAGCAGCAGCTCTCCGCCGGGGTCGACCTGCGGCACGGTTGCGCATTGCTTGCCCAGGCTGACAGCTTGAACGATGTCCAAGGTTGAACGGACGGTGCCATAATCGTTGGACGCCCAGCGAACCAAGGCGAACATCTGGCCCGCCATATAGCTCTCGATTCGCTCGCTACGGCTGACGATCCGTTCGGCAACGGGCCTGCCGAATTTGATCCAGTCCTCATGCTGGCCTTCGCGCCAGACCAGCGTCACATGGGTCAGCTGCGGGTCATCACCCATCCTCGTACCGGCAGGCCTTTCGGGGTCCGCCCCGCTTTTTGTCCACAGGCTCGCAGCCGTTAGCAAGAATCCGAAGGATTCTTTGTTAGGATAGTTAAGGGCAAAAATTGCCGATGTTTTCCCGTAATTTGGACGGCGTTTTGGTTCCCGATAGTCCGAACTTCCGGTTCCTGATGGTCCGAGTGTGGCGGTTCCTGATAGTCCGTGCTGCATCATGACATATCCACAGGGTGATGGTTGGTGGTCCGCAGACCGAGACGGCGCATTGCGGCGTCGATCGGGTCGGGCCGGACAGCGACAAAGTTCAACCGTTCGCGGCCGAGTGCATGTTCGATGGTGAGCGTGTATCCCGGCAGCGCTTGGCGGCGGACGATGTCGCGCAGCTCGAATGCGAAGCGTTTCGGCGGCGAGAGCGCACCTGACTTCATGTGCAGATGCTGAAAGTCGAAGCTCCAGCCTCCGCGCTGTTTGCCCCCATGCTTGCGCACGAGGCGGTAAAGCCAGCGCTCCAGACCACCGGTCAGTGCGAAGTAGTCGGCATCAATGGTGAGCACGAGCGCCTGATTGATCACGCCTTCGTAGAACCAGTCGGGGATGATCATCTCGATCCCGAGCGCGCGACCCGAATGGTCGAGACGCTCCTTCCATTCATTGATCCAGGAAAAGCGGTGCCGCCGCCGCGCGTCATGCTGGCGGATCGAGGTCGCGATGGTGGTGGATTGCAGGCGATCCAGCCCGGCCTTCAGCCGCTCGTAGCTGGCTTTGCCTGTGCCCCGCCGGGTGAAAGCAAGGATCTCGTGCGGGGTCGCGGCGATCAACCGCGAGGTAGGCCGACCGGCATCGCGCGCTTCGACGATCTGGCTCGCTACCCAGATGAGGACATCAGCGTCCCAGATAGTCGCCATGCCATGTTCGGCTGTCGCCTCGACGAGGATCGAAACCTCACCCATCCGGAAATCGATCGGACGGACTCGCTTTGATTTGGCGAGGCTGAAGAACGGCCAAGCCATCAGGTCCTGCGCGTCGCGCGCGGCAATATCGCGGCCCTGGGACATGAACAGGTCAAGCTGAGCAGGCTTGGCTGGGAAGGCGGACAGGCGTCGCATTGCGTGCCTCAGCGCCGGACCGGCGGAGTATAGCCATCAAGACGCTTGGCTGGGTGGACGATACCTTTTCCGGGATCGCTGGTTGACCGTCGCAGCCCTTGCTCTGCCCATGCGTCGAGATCTGTCACCGCATAGACGATCCGGCCACCGAGCTTGCGATAGACTGGCCCCGTCCCGAAACAGCGGTGCTTTTCGAGTGTGCGGGCCGAAAGCCCGAGGTGCACTGCAGCATCGGGCGTCCGCAAAAATCGTGCAGTCACGGGGGTGGGTCTGGCATCCATGGCAAGGCTCCGGCGAAGGTTGGCAGCAGCAGCGGGCTGTCGCTGGGGTTCGCGAGCTTTGGCGGAGGATTGGCATGGGCAGGGAGTGACCGAATGCAGGTGACGCAATATGTCACCCCCGAATGTCTCGGTCAGCGGTGTAAAAGAATATCGCGATATCCGCGGGAGACGAGGCTACGCGCTTGGGCGATCAGCCGAAGAACCTGCCGCCGCTCACTCGAGGCTTTCCAGGTCGCTCCGAAAAGAGGACGGTGGTTGGGGAAGATCAGGCCGTAGGCGAGGTCACGAGAAGACGCACCCGCCACAAGCGCATCGTAAATCGCAAGGAAGCGGCTCAACCGCAGTCGTTGATTGTGCGTGATGACGTTAGCGCCTTGGGATGTGGAGCTGGAGGCGCGCGTTATCAGATGCATACGCGTGACAGCTGCGATGCGAAGTTCATAGGTCTCATCGCACGGTATCGAGACGGCGGGAACGGGCAAGGCGGCTCGGTATTGAATGCAAAGTCGCAGCTTGGAGTTGCCCCTCGTATAAACGAGATGTTTGCCGACTGATGTCGATATCTCTGCCAGCGGCTTCCAGCTCGACAGCCACATCAGAGGCAGGTCCGGGTTAGAAGTTTCGACGATGATCACGTCGGGCGATGCGCTGGGCGACCAGTGGGCCGGGCTCTTGCGCGGATTTGCTTGTGGATCGGTGGGGAAAGCTCAGGCCCCATCGCCGGGACAGGCCCTCCTTTTCATGGTGTTCGACCGATGGGAAGCGAGCAATGCGCTCTTCAGTTTCGGCATAATCGCGGCGGTAATCAGCATTACGGTGCAGGAATTCCTGCGCGAAGTCCGCATAGTCGTGATCGCGATATTGATCCGCGGTCGATGGTGACCGCCATGACGAACCACCGGGCATAAAGACCCCTGCAAAGCACAGGCAAAAAGGCCAAGCTTCAAGTCTTTGTTAACCAACGGTAAGCCGCAAGTAACAAATTCTGGGGATGCTTATGCCCGGAGGCGCAGAAATTTTGACGGAGCGCTTAGGGCAAGGCGTCCGATCTGTGTCCAAGAATTCAGCCTTTTTGTTCTTTCTCAAGCAGATGTCGGTAGCCGTGGGACGTCATCCAGCGTGCTCGGTCGAGGTGGGTCTCATGGACCTGACGCGCCCAGACCGGCTCCAGGGCAGGATCGATCCCAAAGACGATCTGCACAACTTCGGTCCATTCCGCACCCTCGTCCGCGGCGTCAAGTAGCCGTAAATACGTGACAAAATGGCGTTCGTCATACGGCGTTACCGTATCCGACAGGGGCGGGCTTTTTTCGAAAGAAGCAATCGTCATGGTCCGAGCCTTTGGTTCCGACTCATTTTTGCATCCACAGTCTTTTAGCACCAAGACCCACCAAAATGGCGAAAACTTCGCTTGTTCGACAACGGGCAGGGAATTGTACCTTTTCGCGGATAAGCCGTGCGCGTTGCTAGCCTGCTGAACTCAGCCGAATTTCAGTCGTGACGAGTATACTCCGTGGTTAAATACTCTGCAACGGTGGTGAGTTCGTGCAATGAAATTGCGCGAGGTCCTGGCTGCGAATCTGAAACGCTATCGGTTGGCTGCTGGCCTGTCGCAAGAAGAGCTTGCACATCGGGCCCATCTCGATCGAACCTATGTCAGCAGCCTTGAGCGTGGACGCTACAGTGCCTCGGTCGACAAGCTTGAGCATCTTTCCATAGCGCTCGGGATTGAAGCCTCAGAACTCCTTATGAGAGTGACGTCAGCAGACGAATGAGAATGCCGGAAGCCCCGCCCGGCAGGTGCCGGGCGGGGCTGGCTGTTCGGTCAGTCGCCGTTGGTGCGGCGGGCGCGCGACCAGATCAGGTTGAAGCTCTTGCCGTCTTCGTCATCGAAGAGGTTGGCAAAGATGGGAGCGGTGAAGCTGGGATCGTCGAGCTTGACCGAGAGATACTCGCGGCCTTCGTTGGAGGTCTTGGTCCAGGCGGCGCCGATTTCCGCGCGGCCGACGAAAACCCGGTGCGACGGCGCATTTTCGTTGTCGCTGGTTTCGGGGACGATGCGGACGTTCTTCTGCTGCACCGACATGGTGACGATCTCGCCCTTGTATTCGTTGCCGGTCTTGGTGAAAGTTCCGATGTTGGCCATGATGCATTCCTTCAAGTTGGTCGAACCCGCGCCCATCGCGGCCTCGATGGCTGGTTGAAGGCAGGGGCTTGCGCCCGCTGCACTGGAACGGCCGAAACGCAGTGGAGGACGACGGCGAGACGGCTTTCTTGCCTCGCGAGGAATGGGCGGCACGCCCAGGGGAAGAAAGTTGGCGCAGACGGCGTTGCAGCAAGGGATCAAGCGGCGAAGCCATCCCCTGCCAACCACGGCCATTGACGAGGCAGCAGTGGGCTCGGGTCACACTTGACCGGGAGAAATGGCACTTCCCGGACTTCCAAGCCCGAACTGCGATGAGAAAGGTGTCGTCACCGGTGTGCTGCCTAGTCGTCACTGCAATCGCAGATATCGGCAACGGCCATGCGCCAATCCGGGCCTGATTGAGATCAGCGCAATCGGTCCGCCACTGGCCAGGTCAAAACCGGCTGCGAATTCTCGGCCTCGCTCCGACCGCGCAAACGCCCAGACCAAGCTGACCTAAGAAGAGGGACGCAGAAACTGCCACTCGAACACAACGCCTGCCTCGTACTGGCCGATTTGGCCGTGCGAGCCCCGCCGGGCAACTGCCGGGCGGGCCTTCGAAAATGGCAAAGCTAGGGACGGGCGCGGCTCCATTGAGTCCAGGATGCAGCCGCGATTATCGCAGCGCCAAGCAATGACAAGGCGTGTTGCCATGCGCTTGGCGGCATGGTCGCCGCAGCAATGCCGTGGACTGCGTGATAGCCCGCAATGGCTGCGGGCGCGGCAAAGGCGAACCCGACCGCAGCACGTGTCAGGTCGGACTTAGCGAACGCCAGTGTTAATTGGGCTGCAGCAAGCAGAATGATCGCGGATATGGCTGCAGCGGCGAGCGCAGCGAGAATGCCGCTATCGGTGCGATAAGTCGCCGAACCCGCAAGAAACGCGACGAACAGCGGAAGGGCGTAGATCGAAAGGCGGAATAGAAGCGCGCAGCACAGGAATACTGCGACGATTATCAGGGCAAAGCCGATCAGCATGGCGTCCTCCTTGGAACCAAGGGCAAGGGACGCGCTCTCCGCCTCCACCGCAGCGCAATGTGCATGGAATCCATAGCAGAAATGGGCATCGGCTGGAATACCCGATGGGCATCCAGCCATGCGCCGCAACGCAATCTGACGCGGTCAGGGATTGAACGGGTCATATTCATGGATGACGCTGTCGGCATCGCCATCGAATTCGGCGGTGGGAACGACGGCATAGCCATTACCGGCTTGGAACAAGGTAACGCAGACCATCAGGGTGCGGGCGAGGCTCCATGCGTGGCGCTGTGCGACGGTGAGTGACATGTTCGAGCTCCTGTCTCGGAGCAGGGACCATCCCCGCTCGACAGGCCCCGGACAGACGGCGCAAAGCCGCAATCACCACGAAGGTGCAGCCGCAGTGGCCGCACGCAGAGCGTAGCGGACCCTTTACGGGTTGATTGAAGGAGGCTTGGGGTCGGCCAACGGATTGGCCTCAAAGAGCGGGGTGGTTGGTGTTTAGAACCAAGGGGGAGATTTCAAGAATTCCGCGCAATGGTAAAGGGCGCTCATGGCGCTTGAAGTAGGCCAAAAGTGGCATACACTAGAGGCTCTTTTTGGGATGAAACTATGTATCTGCCAATTGACGAGGACCTGATTAGCCGGTTTCTGCAGGTTCTCGCTGATCCGCCACCTAAGGGGAGGCAAAAGGAGCAGGTGGTCCAAGCTTTCCTTGAGGAGAATAGCGTTCTCATTCCGATGCATAATCTCGAGAACCACGGCCTGCACATGGACTCGATAATTTCCAAGTTTCCCTTGGGTACCGCATTCACAACAGACTACGCCTACCTTACAAAAAGCTCGAGCAGGTGGGTGGTGACATTTGTTGAACTTGAAGCTCCCGAAAAGCCGATTTTCACCGCTGACATGGATCGACCCACCTTTTCTTCAACGTTCAACGGGGCAATCTCACAAGTCGAACAATGGATGCATTACGTCGAAGAGCACCGCGATGCTGTTCGGGAGAGTGTCTCAAAACTGCTGCGTCCTATGGCAGGAAACAAGCTGACCTTCGCCTATCAACTCGTAATAGGACGGTCGGCTAGCAAAAATGTGTCGGATGATCACAAGGCCGCTTTCGAGATGAGAAGAGACAAAAGCGGGATCGATATCTTCACTTACGACGCCCTCATTAGCCATTATGGCAGCGGCAAGCGGTTTGAAAAAAATGTCATGTTCGCTTCAAAGAACCGATTTGCGTTCAAGCGCCTTGCCTGCGAATTCGGCAATATGCTTGCGTGGATCGGGCCGGATGCGCTGAAGTTCAGCACCGAGCAACGCGCAGAACTTGTCTCGCGTGGCTATGAAATGGACGCTTGGGAAGTTGGCGAGACATTGAGTGTTGGTGGTGGAAAGCGAGCCTTGTGCATTGACGAAGAGGTTGGAAGCATGCTGGAAAACGTCCTCGCCTCGGCGCTGAATTCTAATATTCGTGACGCCCCCAAGAGCTGATGGGCACAATCGATAAAAATTCCATGAAGTGCGATCTCGCGGTCATTCAATAGACCAAACCGAGATCCCCAGCTTGCGGGCCTTGTCGACGAGGTTGGCATTGATGCCATTGCCTGGGCAGGCGACCACGGCTTTGGGCAGGGCTTCCAGCATTTGATCGTTACGACGAAATGGGGCGGCCTTCTTGTATCGCGTCCAGTCTGGCCGGAACGGGACATGGGTGATCTTGCGATTGCGCGCCCAGAGCGAAGCGATGTGTTCGCCGCCGGTGGGATTGCCGCCGTGGAACAGGACCATGTCTGGATATTTGGCGAGCACCTTGTCCAGCACGGCCCATATCCGGGTGTGGTTCTGATACTCAGGGCCAGACGTGAACGCGATGCGGGTGCCTACCGGCAGCAGCGGTTCGGTTTCTGAGCGACGCTTGGCAGCGAGGAAGTCACGGCTGTCGATCATGGCGGCTGTCATAGTGCGATGGTTGACGAGTGACCCGGTGCGCGGGGTCCAGGCCTTGCGGAAATGCATTTCGAACTGGTCTCCGGCAGCATCGCGCATAAATTCCATAGCGTTGCGGCGTTCGATCAAGCCGGTGCCTTCGCGAAGCAGGCGTTCGAGTTCGACCGACATGACCTCGGAGCCATCCTGCTCGCGCTGGCTGCGCTTCTGGGCATCTTCGTTGTCGTCGAGTTCGCGCTGGATCCGGCCCTCGGCGCGGTGGAAGAGGTTGGCGAGCGACCAGCACAGGTCCTCCAGATCGGGTTCGAGCCTGGTGTCGATCATGGTGGCGATGAGGGCATCGAACATGTCGGCGACGGCGCCAGCGGCGATGCGCTCTTCAGGGAGCGGCCGCGGGTCGGCTTCGTCGGAGAAGGGGCGATAGCCGTAGAGGGCGATTTCATCGAGAAGATGGGCGGTGGCTGAAGTTTCGTGTTCGGGTTCTGAATCGGGCGTGATGGTCATCGCATCGGTCCTTGGGGCCTTGGGACCGGGCAACTTGCCCGGCCTTCATGGGCGACCCTCTGACCGGCTGCCGCGAGGCTGCATCCACATGGACCGAAGCGCAGCGGAGGATGGCGGGCGGGCGGCTAATTTGGTTCGCGATGGAAAGGCGCGGATGCGCCGCCGGAAAATAGCCGCATGACCGCCATTGCGGCCTCGCGGCAGCCGGTCTCCCGGACGCCACTCGAAGGAGGCCGGGCTGGGCCAGGTCTTGGCTGAAGTCCTATGCATGCCGCCATCGCCCCATCCTCCAACCCCGTATCGGCTCAGCCAATGTCGACGGAAAAGCGTGTCTGATCCTGCTGTCGGAGATGATGGCGGACCCGTTCCGCCAGTGCAGCAACGCCATGCTGGCGGAGGTCGTCATTGAAGTCAGCGAGGTCCGGCATGAGTGATACAAGTTCGATCCCTTCTGCCAGTGTGCGCTCAGTCAGGACGCCAAACGCTGCGTCGCCTGCAGCATCGCGGTCGCGCGCGACATAGAGTCGCCGGAGTGTCGGCGGGAACAAGATCGCTGCGAGGTGGGCTGACGATGTTGCGGCTGCCATCGGTATGGTTGGCAGAACTTCGCGCAACGACAGCATGGTTTCGATGCCTTCGCCTGCGATCATGACATCATCCGCAGATCCGAACCTTACGGCGTTGCCGAGGATGTTGCCCATCGCCCTGCGCGGCGATGCGACCTTGGCCTTCGCGCAGCCGGATGGGTCGAGCCAGGTCCGATGGGTGCCGGTCTGCACCCCGCCGTTGTCGGTTACTGCTGCGATCAGCGCGGGGAAAGCGCACGCAGTTGCTGGGTCATCGTCCTCATTTGGTCTGTAGTAGCATCGCGGATGAAAGCGCAGGGCTGGCAGGTCAGATACGCGTGTGATGCCACGTGATCGCAGGTAGGTGCTCGCCATTGATCCGGTCAGTGGTTTCGAGGCGGCAAACAGGCGTATGGCAGAGGTCGTGGATCCTGCGCGCGCGGGCATGGCGAATGAGGCGGCACTGCGCTGATCGTCCGAAGCCGATAGGGGCAGGCTGAGGAAGCGTTCGGCTTCCTCAATGGTTTCGGACAGACGCCCATGCCGCTGGTTGAGCCGGATGAGATCAACGAGATCGCCATACTCGCCGGTTGCGGCATCGACCCAGTTGCCGATCGCGCCGCGTTCGGTTTCGAAGAGGCGGACATAGAGACTGCGCCCGGGCGTTCCCGCGACATCGCCAACCATCCAGTAACGGCCCTCGCGCCTGCCTGCGGGCAGATAATGGCGGCAAACGGCCTGCACGTTCTGCGCAAGCCGTTCCGACAACTCTGCCGCGCGCGTCGAGAGCTTGGCCATGTCAGGCAGCCTTCCGGTCGGCGATGCGCGTCAAAGGGTGCCGTTCAAACAGCCGCTCGATCACTGCCGACCCTGTCACCAAGTCGTCGGGCACGAACAAACGCAGTTTCCAGCTGACGATCTCGGAGAACAGCCCCATGGCTTTGAGCCGGTCGACCGCCGTAGATCCAAACCCGGTGAGTTCGATCCGGTTCACCTGCATCAGCCGCGACCGGCGCAGTTGCAGCCCATCGGCAAGGTCGAGCACCGCGTGCCCTTCACGCAGCAATGCAAGTGCCTGTGGTGGCGATAACACTGGCGCGTCTGGCCTGGCTGTCGCGCGCGCTGCCCATGTTGCGGACACCCGGCGACCGACAATGCGGGTGCCATCGTCGGTCTGGAGCCGGTAGACACGGGTGGATTCTTCGGGAAGCTGTTTCCAGATCGGCAGCAGCAGGCCGGTGACGATGTGCAGTTCGCTTGTCGTGAAATCATCGACATGCGCCACCTCGTCTTGCCAGATTGTCGCGAATGTCCGCTCGTCCACCTCATCCCAGTGGGTCTCGGGAAGGTGGGTCAGGGCGAAGTTCAGCCGCTCCATCGGCCGGATCAACCGGACGCGGCGTTCAACTTCGCCATCGTCAAGCATGACGCTGCGAGCCGGCAGCTGGACTGCAGCGCGTTTCGAGCGAGTGTTGACCAACAGCCGTGCGCCAGGCTCACGCCGAAGGTCGAGCGCCCGCTCGAGCGAGACCGGCTGGTTGCGCTCCTTCATTGCAATGCTGAGCAACCGGGTCTCTGCGCCCGTGGCCGGATGGACGTAGATCGGCTCACTGGCTGTGACGGTGAAGCTGTCGGCGGTCAGCGTCTCCAGCCCGAGATCGTAACTGCCCGCCGCGATTGCGCTCTCGACCTTGGCGCTAAGCAACTGCTCGAACACCGTGAACAGCACGTTCTGCATGTCGATGGTGAGTGCCAGCAGCCTGTTCAGGAAGGTCGTGATCGGCGGCAACTCGTCCTTGAGGCACCCGCTGCTGTCGGTCAGCGACAGGCCGGTCATGCTTTCAAAGGTCGCGAGCGAGCATCGCTCGACCTTGCCCGCATAGATCAACACATAGAGCTGGCGCAGCGCATCGCGGGCATAGGGGCTTTCGAGATTGTCTTCGGGGCGGAACAGCCCCTGACCACCGGTCTGCCGCTGTCCGCGCGTGATCGCACCCAGAGTGTCGAGCCTTCGCGCGATGGTTGAGAGGAAGCGTTTCTCGGCCTGGACATTGGTGGCCACCGGCCGGAACAGCGGCGGCTGCGCCTGATTGGTGCGATTGGTGCGGCCCAGGCCCTGGATCGCGGCATCGGCCTTCCAGCCTGCTTCCAGCAGATAGTGATGGCGGAGCCGCTGGTTCCTCGCGCCCAGATCGGCATGGTAGCTGCGTCCCGTGCCCCCGGCATCGGAGAATACGAGGATTTGCTTGCGATCCTCCATGAATGCCTGCGCGTCGGCGAGGTTGGCATGGGCTGGCCGGTTTTCAACAGCGAGCCGGTCGCCGTTCGCATCGACCTTGTGGACGATCCGGCGCGATCGCCCGGTCACCTCAGCCACCATGTCGGTCCCGAACCGCTGCACGATCTGGTCGAGTGCGCCTTGGACCGGTTCCATCGATGCCAATTGCTCGATCAGCCCGTTACGTCGTTCGAGCGCCTCGCGGCACTGCACGACATTGCCATCCTCGTCATAGGCTGGCCTCGACGCGAGATTGCCGTCGCCGTCGGTGAAGCTCTCATGAAGCTGGGTCGGGAAGCTGTGGAGGAGGTAATCCAGAACATATTCGCGGGGCGTGATATCGACCTGAATGTCGTTCCACTCGCCCGGATCGATATCGGCGAGGCGGCGCGACAGCAGTGCCTCCCCCGTCGAGACGATCTGCACCACAGCGGCTTGGCCATCGGCGAGGCCCTGCTCGATCGCGGCGATCAGCGTTGGCGTTTTCATTGCCGTGATGAGGTGATTGAAGAAGCGCTGTTTGGCGGATTCAAACGCCGAGCGGGCCGCCGACTTGGCCTGCGCGTTGAGCGTGCCCTCGCTGCTCGTGACGTTGGCGGCCTCCAGCGCTGCGTCCAAGTTGTTGTGGATGACCTGAAACGCCCCGGCATAGGCATCATAGATGCGGACCTGGTCCGGTGTCAGCTGATGCTCGACCAGCTCATATTCGACGCCTTCGTAGGAAAGCGAACGGGCGGCATAGAGGCCGAGCGATTTCAGATCGCGGGCCAGCACTTCCATCGCTGCGACCCCGCCCGCTTCGATGGCCGCAACGAAATCGGTGCGTTTGTCGAAGGGAAAGTCTGCGCCGCCCCACAGGCCGAGCCGCTGAGCATAGGCAAGGTTCTCGACCGTGGTGGCCCCGGTTGCAGAGACATAGACGACCCGGGCATCGGGCAGTGCATGCTGCAGACGCAGTCCGGCACGTCCCTGCTGCGAGGGGGCGCAATCGCCCCGTTCGGATTTGCCGCCGCCGGCATTCTGCATGGCATGGCTCTCGTCGAAGACAATGACCCCGTCGAAGTCGGCCCCCAGCCAATCGACGATCTGCTGGACCCGGGAAACCCGGTTTTCGCGCGCGTCGGAGCGTAGCGTGGCATAGGTCGTGAAAAGGATGCCTTGCTCGAGCCGGATGGGTGTGCCCAGACGGAACCGGGCGAGCGGGGTGACCAGCAAGGGCTCTTGCCCCAGAGCCTTCCAGTCGCGCTGCGCATCTTCTAGCAGCTTGTCGGATTTCGAAATCCAGACTGCGCGCGTTCGGCCCTTGAGCCAATTGTCGAGCACAATCCCTGCAACCTGACGCCCTTTGCCAGCTCCGGTGCCATCACCGAGGAACCAGCCCTTGCGGAACCGGACGGCCGTGTCGCAATCATCGGGCGCGGCTTCCACCTTGTCCCAGGTCGCATTAACGGACCAGCTGCCGGCGAGATGGTCGGCATGGGCTTCGCCCGCATAGATTACCGATTCGAGCTGGGCATCCGACAGCAGCCCCTGTTCGACGAGGCCAGCGGGCAGATGGGGACGATAGCTCGGCTTGGGCGGCGCGACCGAGGACATCGCCGCGGATTGCACCAGTCGTGTCGGATGCGGCTGAGCGCCCGCGATGCGGATCGATTGGAGCGTGTAGGGCTCATAGAGCGTTTCGGAGAGCTTGCCGTCAGTCGGAGGACACCAGTCGATCACATCATAGTCGAGCGGCACGCGGGATGTCGCAGGGACCGGGGCTGCAGCCAGTCTCGGCTTTGGGCTGGCTTTGATCGCTTGTGAATTGCGGGCAGCGACCAGTGGCTGAAGAGCTGATGCGGCGATGGGCTGACGTGGCGGGAGGCTGTCGGCCAACCAGCGCAGCAAGGTCGCAAGATCGGAAGCCATGCCCGGCGATGCCGGAAATTGCGCTGGATCGTCTGCGGGCACCTTGTCGATCACGGTCAGCCGGGTTTCGACCGAAGTGCCGTGCGGTGCGAACACGCTGCCCGCTATCACCGCGCTGAACACTACCCGTGCCTTGTCCTGCATCCGGATGAAGCCATCCCGCCATGCCTTGTGATCCGGCGCGCAGTTGGCTCCTGTGATCGCCACGAGCCGTCCACCGTCGGCAAGCCGCGCGACGGCCGATGACAGATGCCGGATGGCTGCGTTGGCCACACGGGCTTCGACATTCAGCGCTGCCGAGAACGGCGGGTTCATGATGATGCAGCTCGGCACCACGGCTGCATCGAGCCGGTCGTGGATCTGTGCGGCGTCATGCATGGACAGGGGCGAGCCTGCAAACAGGCTGCCAAGCAGGGCGGCACGCACGTCGGCGACTTCGTTCATTGCCAAGCTGCATCCTGCCAGTTCAGCCTGGATGGCCAGCAGCCCAGTGCCCGCAGAGGGCTCGAGCACCAACTCGCCCGGGACGAAGCCTGCAGCAAATCCGGCCACCCATGCCAGTCCCAGCGGCGTCGAGAATTGCTGGTAAGCCTGCATTTCCTCGCTGCGCCGGGTTTGCGTCGGTGCGAGCCGGGCAATCCGTTCGACCAGTTTCAGGCGTTCGAACGGCCCGGCGATCCTGGCATGGATCGCCGGGCCGTAGCGACGCATAAACAGCAATTGCGCGACCTCGACGGCTTCATAAGCGGTCTTCCAGCTCCAGGCTCCGGTCGCATCGCTTGCGCCAAAGGCGGACTGCATCGCGGTGCGAATGGCGGGCGTGTCGATCCGGCGACCGGCGGCAAGGTGGCCGAGCAGGTCATCGGCTGCGGTGATGATCGCGGTAGCGGTTTGCTGCGGGGAAGCAGCGGAAAGCGGGCGCGCGGAGGCACCCGCCAAAGGCGAGTTGGTCATGTCGGATTTCCTTCAATGAAGTTGGGGTGGTGCCGACCCGATCAGGCGGGCGGAATATAGGCCTCGTAAGGATTGCCCGGCGCGAGGTGCCCGAACGGTGTCATCACATATTCGCCGTCGTCGCGGCCAACGGCGCAAAGAACGTAGCGGGTTTCGCCGCTGGCAACCTCAGTGCACTCCATCAGCGCGAGATCGCCGGCTTGTGCTGCTTGCAGCAGTGTCTCGAAATTGGCGCGGGCATGGTCAGGAATTGCCATGGCAAGGCTCCTTCATCGGTGAGGGGGGAACAAGACACGCGGGGCGACCGGGGCCGCCCCGCGCGAGCAAAGTTCATTCGGCAGCGATTGCGAAGGCATCGTCGGCGTCCGCCTGTTCGGCATCATCCGCAAGGAAATCGGGCAGGTCGGCGATTTCAGCTTCATCTGCTTCGATGACCGGCAACCGCAGGGGTTCCGGCAACCAACCGGTGCCGCCCAGCAGCCGTTCGGCCTCGCGCGCCATGTCACCCTTCTTGAGATGTTCGATCAGGGCGGCGGTCGCATCGCCCTTGGCTTCGCGGACCGCTTCAATGATCCGGGGTTTGGTCACCCGCCCGAGGTAGTTGTCGACCGTTGGGGTCCAGCCAGCCTCGGCCATGTCGAGCCCGACGACTGCTGCCAGAGCATCTGCGGCGGCAATGCGCTGCGCCATGCCATGCGCCGAAATGCGCCCGTCATAGCCCTTGCTCGGCTCAAACAGCGCATTGACGCCGTGGCTGACACAGTGGGCGAGCAGTGCCATCTGCTCATCCTGCGGCATTGCGGCGAGGGCGTCCCACAGCGGCTGTGGTTCATCCGGCAGCCTTTCACCCCAATGTTCGTGCCGCGCCTGGATCGACTGGCTCCAGACACTCTCGCGCAAGTTCGGTGCGACATTGCCGAGCCAGGCCTGGGTGACGCCGATCTGCACACAACCATGAGTCCCGTGGGGACGGAACACCGACAGGACGAGCGCATGGAGAAGGGCGAGGAAAGCCGCCTGCGGAGCGTTGGCCAGTGCATCGCGCAGAGCGAGCGTGCGTTCAGCAGTGAGTTCGGAAACGAGCCTGTCAGGTAGCGGTTTGATCGCCTCGTCTTCGTCGTCGTCACCGCCGGTCTGCGCCGCTTGCCCTGCCACGGTGACAGTCGGGCCATCGGACACGTCTGCGTTGGCATCGTGCGCACTGTCATTCTGGCCATCAGCGAGGGGTTCATCTTCAGGACGGACATAGCCGCGGTCGATCCGCAGGCGACCATCATGGGTCAGCGAAATGAACACGCCGGCGCGCGCCATGTCGTCCGGATCGTAGACGGTGGGACGAGTGTTCAGGGCGGTCAGTTCGGCATCGATCTCGGTCAGCCGCGCATCGACTTCGTCGGGAAGGTCGCTGCCATCGCCGTAGTCGTCGCCAATGCGGTCATATTCCTCGACCAGCACATCACGCCGTGCCTGCTCGTCGTCGGTCAACGGAACGGTCGTGCCGACGATCCGGCGTTTGCCGCGCTCGCAGCCATAGGGCAGGTCAACCGCAGCCTCGACCCATTTCCAGCCATCTGCACCGATTTCCTGGGCGAGTTCGGCGAGCTTCTCGCTCACCAGCAATTCGACCAGTCCGGGATCCTGCAACCATCCATCCTCGTCCGACGAAAACAGATCGCGCATCACATAGCCGCCAGCCTCGGTGTAGGCGTCAATGCCGATGAACCGGACGCGGCGGTCACTTGCGGAGATCGCATCTTCGGTCAGCAAGCGGCGGATGTGGTAAGCCGGCACATGGTGCCCCTGATTGACCTGTTCCCAGACCTGCTCTTGGCGCGCGTGGTTGTCGGTGACCGAGAAGGCCATGAGCTGTTCGAGCGTGATGCCGTCCTCACCATAGATCTCGAGCAGGGTGGGCGAGACCGAGGCGAGCCGCAAGCGCTGGCGTACGGTCGAGACAGACACGAAGAACCGCGCGGCAATGTCTTCCTCCGACAGACCGGCTTCGATCAGCGCGCTGAAGGCACGGAACTGGTCGAGCGGATGCAGGGCAACGCGCATGACGTTTTCAGCGAGCGAATCCTCTTCGGCGATCCCGGCTTCGCGCACGACGCAAGGGACCGGTTGATCCTTGGCCATCCGCTTGGTCTTCACCAGCAGTTCGAGGGCCCGGAAACGGCGGCCACCGGCCGGCACTTCGAACATTCCGGTTTCCTTGCCGTCGGCGTCAAGCACGGGGCGGACGTTGATGCTCTGGAGCAGGGTCCGGCGATAAATGTCCTCGGCCAGATCCTCGATTGAAAGGCCGGCTTTCACGCGCCGCACATTCTTCTGGCTCAGCACCAGCTGCGAAAACGGGATGTCGCGCGAGGAACTGAGCACGAGCTTGGGCAGTGTCTTGGTCATCGGGTTTCTCCATGACGGGCCGCCCGAAAGACTCTCTCTCAGGCCCGGACCCGTCACGAAGCGAAGCGCCGCCCTCTCACTCTGAGAAGGCAGCGCAACGTTCAAGTAACACGCTGGGCCCGGGGAGGCTTAGTGCACCCGGTCGAGCAACTTCTTGGCCTTGCCCTCCATGTCGAGCCGGGCGTCCTGATGGGGCTTGGACCGCGCAAGGGCAGTGATGCCCTGCACGAAATCGAAGATCGATTCCGGCGGGCGGCCTTCCTCGGCGAGGACGGTCTCGATGATCCGGCCGGTTTCAGCCTTGGAGAATCCGCGCGCCCGGAGGAAATCCTGCCGGTCTTCGTCGCTACTGGCGACAATTCGCTCCCGCGCGGTCTTGATGCCGTTGATGAACGGCTGCGGCGAGGAATTGGCAAAGTTCAGCAGCGCCGGTTCGGCTTCATGGGCAAAGCGGTTCGCGGCATATTTGCTGTGGCGAATGCTGATCTCCTCGAAGTCCTCCACCCCCCACAGGTTCCGGTTCTGGCAGACCGCGCGCAGGTAGAAGCTCGCCATGCCGAGCGTCTTTGCGCCGACCTCGGAGTTCCAGCAATAGAACCCGCGGAAGTACAGATCGGGCGATCCGTCGGGCAAGCGCCCGGCTTCGATCGGGTTGAGATCATCGACCAGAAACAGGAAGACATCGCGATCCGATGCATAGAGCGTGGTCGTATCCTTCGAGATGTCGACGTTAGGATTGTAGACCCCGGTCGACCAGTCGAGCACGCCCGGAACCTTCCAGCGTGTGTCGCCGGTGCCGTTGCCAGCGATCTTCTGCACGGCTTCGACGAGTTCGTGGTCGTAGATCCGGCCGTAGTCGGGGCCTGTCACTGCGCGCAGTTCGAGGCGGCCATTGTCGGTTTCGAGCGTTTTGATCTGCTCGGCTCGGTTGGAGGTCAGCCCGTATTGCAGATTGATCGCGGCCAGCGGCGCCGGAAGTTGGCGCAGATAGGCAGCAGGAGCGCCTACCTGGCTGGCCAGTTGCCCAAAGCTCCAGTGGGTTGGCGTCACCGGTGCCTCGGCACCCGGCAACATGAGAGCCAGGCGTTCCGGATCATTGCGGTTCGCCTCGACATGGATCAGCGCCGTCTCGACCACGCGCGTCCGGCTCCGGTCAGACCGACCGCGCACCGACCGGGCAAGATCGCCCAATGACAGAAACCTCTCATCATCGGGGCGCGAGAACCATTCCGACGACACCCGACCCACGCGCGAGCCGCGCGAGACATCCACCTTGTAACCGCCGCTTGAGTCGCGGCGCGTATCGAGAACCTGCATATCCATGGGGAATCTCCATGACGGCTGGCCGGGAGCCTCTCTCTCGACCCTCATTCCGTCACGGCGAAGCCCGCCAGACTTTCACTTTCAAATCCCAAGGCTTGTAGTTGCACGAGCGACCAGCGAGATCGCCATGGCAGAAAATCTGCACCCTGACAGAGGCGGAGCGTCGCGTCATCGCTTGCGCAGGCGGAAAGGCGGGGCCTGTCGGCTTTCCCGGCCTGCGCTTTGGGCCATGTCCGCCGGATCAGAGTGCGTGCGGGGCCCCATGCGTCAGACACCGCGCCCTCAGGAGCAGGGCCGACAGCCCTGCGGGACAGAGCGCGTCAGCAGCCCCGCTCCTCGTTTCGGGGCGTTGCGGGGTGTCCCCGCTGAGGTGGGTGTGAAGAAGACGCGCAGCGGGTTCGACCAGGGAGGAAGCGTCCTCCCGCACATCGAAAATCAAGCCTCTACGCCAGCCTACGAAACACGTTGATTACGTGGCGATTACGTGGCTCTCGACAGCCCCTTGGAAGGGGTGTATATTTGCACTTAAGCCATTGAGAAGTTTGGTGGACGCACTTGGGCTCGAACCAAGGACCCGCTGATTAAGAGTTGTAAAAAGACACTATTTGGCCACATTCATTAATGTTCAGACATGTTCTGAAGTGTTCATTTTTATCTCTGGATTATCATTGTTCTAGGCATCAAACCTATTTGCATTTCTGATTGATTTTGTCCATGCTGGTTTGGCCTTAGCTTTTCCGGGGTGGAACCTAGATGGAACCTAGAAATTGGGTCGGGCAGGGTGCCCGATGACGAGTTCAATTACAAAACAGGCCATCGATGCCATGGCTGCGCGCGCACATCGGGCCGGTGATGTGCAGCTGGAGCTGGTCGATGATCGCGTGCCCGGCCTGCGGGTAAGGGCTGGCAAGCGTGCCGTGACATGGTCGCTGCTGGTGCGGCTCAGGAACGGCAAGCGTTCGCGGGTCAAACTTGGCGACTGGCCGATGATGTCAATTGCCGAGGCGCGCGAAGCCGCGAGGCTCCACCGCGAGCAGGTGTCGGACGGCGTTGATCCCAACGAAGTGAAGCAAGCCGAGATCGAAGCAGTCAGGCGAGAATACGAAAACCGCATCACCGTGAAGGTCGCTCTCGACGAATATGAGGCGATCAAGCTCTCTCAGCTACGCCATGGCCCGGAACGGCGGCGGTCGCTGGACGGCAAGCGGGGCATTATTTCCGATCTGGTCGATCGCGAATTGGCATCCCTGACGCGGGCAGAACTGACCTCCCGGGTCAGGGAGTTGGCGGTGAAGTCACCCTTGGCTGCCAACCGCAAGCTTGCGCACCTCAAAGCTTTCCTCAACTGGTGCGTGAACGAGGATTTCATCACCACGAACGTGATCGACAAGGTCAAGAAGCCGGGTCGCGAAGTGCCGCGCACGCGCTGTCACAGCGTGGAAGAGCTCCGGGAAATCTGGGCTGCGGCAAGCAGGCTCGGCTATCCCTTCGGGCCTTTGATCCAGTTGCTGATTGTCATCCCGATGCGGCGCGAGGAAATCGCGTCGCTGCCGGTTGATGAGCTCAAGATCGATTGGCAGAGCAACAGCGGGGAGGGCAAGTGGACCATCCCCGGCGAGCGGGTGAAGAATGGCCGGGCGCTGAATGTCCCGCTCTCCCCGCTGGCAACGCGCATCATCCGCCAGGTGCTCGACGATCCCGAGCGCCCCAAGGACAGCCGGTTCCTGTTCACCACCACGGGCGCGACCTCGGTGTCAGGCTTCCGCAAAGCCAAGGATCGGCTCGACCGCTATATTCAGGAGGCGCGGGAAGAGGCGGCATTGGAAGCTGGGCAAACGCCTGTCGAAATGCCGCATTGGCGAATACATGACCTGCGCACCAGCTTCGCGACACAGGCGGCGGAGGTCCTCCATATCGACATTGCGGTGGTGGACCGCATGCTCAACCACGTGGCGACCGCCACCACGTCCAAGGTTGCTCGCATCTACAATATGTCCGAACTGTTTGAGCAGCGCCGCGAAGCATCGAACGCGTGGGCCGCTCTTCTCGAGCGTGAAGTGATTGGTAGGACGGAACCGGTCGGCGTTGGGTTATGAACAAGGAGAATCAGGCTGGGTCAGGCGGATCGAATTCGGTCTCATCGCCCAAAAGCGAAATATGCTTGTCGAAAGCCGCGATTTCGTCGTCGGACGGCGGAGCCTTACAATGATCAAGGTCCCGCAAGCTGTCTGATATATCCCTTCGGGTGGTGTAGCCCAGGATGATCCGCCCACCTCCTATTTCGTAGCTCAGCGATCCAGTCCACCTGTCAATCCTTGCATAGCCGGGCGCAGCGACGGGCATGTTTGGTTTTTTGCGTACTTCATGCTTTGCCAGCGATACTCGTAAAACCTCGAGTTGCGTGAATGGAATGTGGATACGCCGCAATGCTGCGGAAATGTCGTCAGCAATTTTGGGATGATCTTGTATTTCGCGCAGCTGGGCGGCGCGCATGCTTTTGCCAAAATTGGTGTAGCCTTTGTCCGCTTCCAAGCTTTCGATCTTGAGCTTAATACCGCCATTTTCTAGGAGTCTTAGAACGTCTTTTGCTCTTTGACGCCATGTGCGCAGAAGTTCGTATGTAGCGAACAGCCACATTTGCGACTGGGCATTGAGAAATATTGCGTCATCGAATGGAGTACGTTCCTCTTCGACCAGTCGTTGCAAGACATCGTGCTCGATATCCATCAGCCATCTGTCGATAAGGCCAATATTGTTCGCCTGCATTCGCAGGTAGGGGTCATCAAAAAGTGGCAGTTTGCCTAGGGACTCAGGTAGCTCCCACATTTCGATTTCTGAGTGCGGGCGATAATTCGGCCCATCATCCTCAAAATATTCATCGTCTGGCATTTCGAGATCTTCGTCCATCGTCGAGATATGGGAGCGAGAGTTTCTTTTTCCAGGTGTTCCAGGGCGCATGCGGTCAATGGGCATCTCGTTCAACGTTCTCGAAAATTGCATTATTCCCATCGCACCCGATGCTTCTGCGTACCCGGCTCTTGGCCTCTACCATCCGCCCGGTGGCACGTGGCTTGACTGGCTAGGATCGCAGGCATCTTCGAAATCCTCAGCTAGTGGACTGGTGGCGCTTCGAGTTCGAGGTGTCTCTCGGTAATGATTCCGTCTCTTCCGAATCCTTCTCCCGTGCCTGATTTGGTTTCTGGCTGTTGAGCAATGGTCGCAGTGGTTCGTAGTTATGGGTGCTGACCACATTCAGATGACGGGTTACGCCATGTTTCCATTACAGGCGGAACGGCATACGTCCTTAGGACGTATGCCGTTCCGCCTGAGACAAGTCAATACGCCATGGGCAATGGCTGATGCACGCTAGACATATCTCGCTCCAGATGTTATACGTCCTGAGGACGTATAACATCTGGAGCTGCATGACTTACTTTGCTCAAGCGGTAGCCCGTGCAATCGAAGAAAGCGGCTTACCGCTCGTGACCGAGTTTGCCCTCTACAATCTCGTCACTCCCATAGCGGCGAGGGGGCAATATGCCGATGAAAAGATTACGCGTCCGCCCTCGACCTGGAATGCAGATCAGCTGCGGCGGCTGATCCGCACGCTGATGAAGCGCCGGGTCCTTGTACCAGATGACGACTTCAAGGCAGGTGTCTGGCATGTGGTGGGCGCGCTGAAAGCCGCCAGCGCCGAAGAGGCGATCTGCCTTGTCGATCCCTTCGCCTATATCTCCCATCTCTCGGCCATGCAGCGTTTCGGGCTGACGGATAGAGCGCCCGAAAGCTTGCACATCACCACGCCGAGCCGTGCTCTCTGGACCCGGCTGAGGGACGAAAAAATGTCGTCCCTGATCGAGGAGCGCCCCGGCTCGGAAGTGCCTGCCATGACACGGATTGGTGTTGCACCGGTCGTCCGCCGCAGACCGGTCATCATCCACGAGACCAAGCATCCTGCTACGCCGAGCGCCATTGCAGACAGCTATGCCCGGATTGCGCCGATAGGCCGGGTGTTCTGCGACATGCTTGATCAACCAGACCTGTGTGGGGGCATGCCGCATGTGCTCGAATGCTTCGAGCGACATGCCGAGACCTGGCTCACGGAGATCGTCGCTGCCGTCGATGTCTTTGACAGCGCGATAGTGAAGGTGAGGGCAGGCTACATTATTGAAGAATGGCTTGAACTCGGATCGGATACGGCTGCGGGCTGGGCGCGATATGCGCAGCGCGGCGGGTCGCGCAAACTGGACCCCCATCAGCCCTATGGGACGGTGTTCTCGGAGAAGTGGATGCTGGCGCTCAATGTCTGACCATGAACCGGTCGATATCGTCGATGTCGACATTCGCGCATGGGTCGATTCTGCCCGCGCCGATCCGCAGTTGCACCGCGATCGCCAGGTCACCGAGATTGTCCTGGCGGCTATTGGCCTGACGCCCTCGCTCAAGCAAAGCCTGGTGCTGAAGGGCGGGACACTGATGGCCATCGCGTTTCACTCCGCGCGGGTGACCGGTGACGTCGATTTCACCGCCACGGTTCCGCCGGATGATTTCGACACTCTGCTACAGGCGGAACTCGACAGTGCTTTGCCGAAGGCAGCCATTCGGCTCGGCTATCTCGATCTGCTTTGCCGGGTCCAGGGTATCAGGCGCCGCCCGCGGCCTGAACTGTTCGAAGGCGCAGATTTTCCGGCGCTTGAAGTGCGGATTGGATCGGCACTGCGCGGGACGGGCCAGGCTGAGCTGCTGGCTCAAGGCAAGGCGGCAAGAACCCTGCTGATCGAAGTCAGCTTCCGCGATCAGGTCTATGCGTTTCAGGAGCTGCACCTGAACAACGCCAACATCGCCGTCCAGGCCTTCACGCTCGAAGAGCTGATCGCGGAGAAGCTGCGCGCGCTGCTGCAACAGCCTTCGCGCAAGCGCAATCGGCGGCAGGACATCTACGATATCGCCTTCCTGCTCCGGGACAATCAGCCGGATGCGGCTGCCTGCGGGACCATTCTTGCGACATTGATCGAGAAATGCCGCACGCGCGGGATTACGCCCGGCCCGGACTCTCTCGACGATGATGAAGTGCGCAGCCGCGCCGCCAAGGAATGGGAAACCCTGCGCCTTGAAATCACCGATCTGCCAGCGTTTGACGACATGTTCGCGGTGGTGGCGGAATTCTACAGGTCCCTGCCTTGGGAAACAATTGAAGGTCTTTGATTGCCAACGCGGCCCGTCGCCGGGCGCTAAGCGTCCGGCTGCACCTCCCTGGCCTCGTCGTCCATCGGCGTGCGCAGAACAATCCGGCCATTGATCGGCACGACCTCGAGCTGGAGCGACAGACCCTTGCGGTCGCGGTGGAACCATGCGGCTCCGACCTTGGTCCAGAAGGCCTTGTCGCGGCGATTGCTGACATGCCAGGCGATGAAATCCGGAGCCTTGGGCTCGGGCGCGGTGGCGGGTGCTTGGGACGTGCGGGCCATGGAATGTTCCTTTCGTGTTGGTGGCTCGTTGCACCAGACAGAAAGGCTGCGCGGCAAAGGGCGCGGGGTCATGTCCAACACGGGTGACTGCAAGGAACCGGCGCGGGCCGGACATTGACCCTCGCCCGCGCGCGGCCAGTGACGGTGCTGAAAACGAAGCCACCGACCGAAATACCGGGCACCGCCACTTCCCCGCCCTGCCGCCGGCCTCGCCCCGCAATGCGAAAGCCGGAAGATTGTGCTATCTACGCGGCAAGGAGATTGACCATGACTCGCCCCGTCCAGCGCAAGGATCATCGCGTTTCGATGCGGCTTGCCGATGCCGATGTCGCGATCATCGACCGGGCGGCAGGGATGCGCGGGCGCTCGCGCGCGGAGTTCATGCGCGATGCGGCGGTGCGGGCAGCCGAAGAAGTGATCATGGAGAACACGGCCCTTCACATGTCGCCCGAAGGCTTCACGGCCTTTGTTGCCATGCTGAACAGCCCGGCGAAGTCCGTGCCGGAATTGGTCGCGTTGCAGAAGCGGCTCGCACCTTGGGAAACCAAGGCCTCTGCCGAATAGGCCGTCGATATCTCGGGACCTCAGAACAGGGACAGCTGCGCCTCCTCGCCCGCCACGAAGGTAGCGGGAGGACCAGCCATCACAAGCTCCCGTCCCGCGTGACGCACAATGATGCCATCATAGAAGCCCGCCGGATCACTGCGCGCGTGATCGCCATCGCGGCACCGATCATGATAGCTGCGCGCCGTGCCGCCATAGAGCGATGGGTGCACTAGCCGGTAGGCTTCGGCTCCGGCAGGGCCGGTGCCAACACAGACCCAAAGCTGTCCGGCGTATCGGAACGGCTTGCGGATGGGCTGCCCCATGCCGATACGGTCGGCGCTGTAGCTGGCGCGAATATCGCCTTCGCCAATCTGCTTTTCGCTGGCGTGGCACCATGCGCCGAAAGCAAGGCGCGACGGTTCCACCGTGTGGGAGCGGGAAGCCATATCAGTATTCACTCGCCAACATGATGGTCAGCACCCGCCGGGTCACGGCGGGATCGGCGGGGTCCTCGCTGCCGAACCGCAATTCGCGGTCATAGGCATCGACCTTCCAGAACACCGTCACCGCGACATCGACTGGCCGCGAGACCGACCAGACACCGTCCACACCCTGATAGATCGCGCCGAAGTCCCGTTCGCCATAGGGATCATTGTCGGGCGTGAAGGCATCGAAGTTCTCGACCAGCTCGCGCAGCCGCGACTGATCGGCCTCGGGCAAGGCCCGAATGCCTTCGGTCGCCACCACCACACACGCAATGCCCATGGCGCGGCGCGCCAGATCATTGAGCCGCGCAATCCGCTCGGCGCGGGACAGCAGCGCGCCGCTCATGACGCGATGCCCCCGCCGCATTCGCACAGGCGCATCAGCTCGCCGAAATCCTCGCGCTCGCCAAGGTCGTCCGCTAGCTGCTGTACCGCCACCAGCGGCAAGCCATTGTCATGCGCCAACATGCGCAGCCAGTCCTCGCGGCACTCGGCCCCGCACACGCGGTAATTCAAGATCAGATCACCCATGGTCCACACTCCATCCGGCAAAGCCGCAAGCGTCACGCGGCATGCGGCTCTGCCTTCCGGCGAGGATGGGAGGGGGAGGGACAACCCCAATCGATGCCCTGGCGCGGGCCAGCGGGCGAAGCCCGCCACACGGGGGTGATGATTGGGGTTTGGGAACGAGAGGGCAAAGCCCTCGGCGTTCCCCTCAAGGATCGCAGCAGCGATCCGCACAGGAACGGCGCCCTTGCACGGCGCGAAGCCGCCGGACGCCCTGCGCGCGGGCCAAGTGGGCCAGCGGGCGTCCGGCAATGAGAGAGGCGAGCGCGCCTGCGGGTTAGCTCAAAGACACCGCGCCCTCAGGAGCATGGCCACCGGCCATGCGGGACAGAGCGCGTCCACCAGAAACTCCCGCTCCGCTTGCACCCGCTCCTGATCGTCACCCGGATGGGCCGGGACTAAAGGCCCGGTCTGCGCCAGCGGATAGAGCAGGTTGCCCGACTGGGCAGCGGCCAAAAAATGCCACTACTCAGGCACAAGTGGACCATAGATCAGCTCATCCAAACGCGATGCCGCTTTCCGGATATAGGTCACCAAATTACGGTCATCCGCCCAAAACTCGAGGCACTGACCCACCAATTCGTTCGCATACTCGAATACATCGGCGTCGGCTTCTTTCAGCCCGGTCATGGCGTCCATCACCTCCTTGGCTCGCGCAGATGTCGTAATCTGGCCGACTGCGCGTTCGCGGATCTGAATGAGTCTCCTCAACCTCATCCCTCCGGCCTTGACGAACATTGTTCGCTCGCGCTGAAGTCGGCGGATTATCTCTTTCACGGTATTGGGCTTGGCATTGCGGTGCGCCCTCAGGGCGACGATAGCTTCCCCGCGTGTTTGACCAGCAAGGTGCAGATAATAAAAGATTGGCAACAGGAAGCTTTGCTCGTGGCTGGCCTGCCGGACATATGCCAACGGCTCCTCCACCAGCACGCGCCCAACGAAATTCCGGACGATCGATTCCTCTGTAACTTCGGTTCGAACTGTCTTCACTGTCGTGACGCTTGACAGGTCAACAGCGCTTACATCTCCCACGAGGCGCAACGTTTCCGCGCCCTCGCGCTCGTCGAATTCGCCGTCCCGAATGAACTTGATCCGGTCAACGAGTTGCTGGTCGATGATGATCGGACGATCCCCGCCTTCTAGCTGACCGTCTGCGATATTTGCGACCATCGCGTCTTTAGGACCGAGTTCAAGCAATCGCTGGACCATCGGCAAAATCGCCTCCCGGCTGCGTTGATCCCGTTCGTCCAAGATGGCGCGAAGATCGGCATAGCAAATTGCCTTCGTTTCGCCGGGGTATCGGAAATAGATCGCTCCCTCAGCGACTTCGCCCTCTGTCCGGCTTGCGATAACGGGTTTGGCGCTATGCGGTTCGACATGGATAACGCCGACCGTCATTGCATCAAGTATCAGGCTGGCGACGCGAAAGCGTGGTGTGGGCTCCAGCACAGAGCGGATTATCTGGCTGAACTTGTTCTGGTCGGTGCTGGTGAATCGATCATCGGCCAAGCCGCAGACGGCAAAGCCGTGTGGCTTGTCCTTCACCCCGAAAAACAGGTAGCCGCCACGATTATTGGCGAAGCCCGCGATGGTGCGCAGCGGCTTCCCGAAGTTGCGGAGGCTGAAGTTTTCCTTGCATTCGAATTCGTCAGTCTCGCCAGCCGAGCACCGCCAAACCCCTTCGTCATCCTTGGCGAAGAATGACCGCAGAACCCGTTCGTCCGTAGCGCCTGGTGGCGTGGGTGGCGCGGCTTCGACGACGAGACCGGGGGCTGCCAACGGCGGAGCCCTAAAGCTTGCGATGAATGCAGCTAATGCGTCGTCGCCCGCTTTTGGCACCTCAGGCCCGTAGCTTCGGTCGCGTATCCCGGTGATCCGTCCGGAATTCACCGCACGGTCTTGACGGTTGAAGTAGAACTGGATGTCCTTGTTCGCCATGCCGCGAGCGAGCATGGCCTTGATCAGGCCAATCTCTTCATCGGTGATGGAGCGCTTGGGCAACGGCGACCCTACTCGTCCGATACACCAAGAAACGCATTGATCGCGGCGGCCAGCAGCGAGCGCCGCGCATTCAGAAATTCGCGGTAGCTTTCCACTTCCAGCAAATTCGGCTCAGCCGGGATACCCTGCAGCGACAGCAAGTCAGGCCCCTGCTTGGCCAGATAATCAGCCAAGTAGACCGAAGGCGGCTTGTCGCTGATTTTGCGGTTGGTGCGTCCGCCGATGAAGGTCAGGTTGGCAACGTCGTCGGCTTCCCGCGAGGAAAAACCGTGCTTGGTCAGCACGGCTTTGGGGAAGAAATGGTGGAATTGCAGGCGGTGCTGCGCGCCGGAATGATCCAGTGAAATCAGAAGATTGGAGGTCCAATCCTTCGCACCCAGTGCGCGGAACGTGAGGAACATCGTTTTGAACAGCGAGCTGCGCTGATCGCGGCCTTCCAAATCTTCGGGCGTGACAGTAAGCCTGCCAAACTGCAGGCGAACGCGGTCGATCAAGGCGTCTGCTGAACCAACCTTGTCGATGGTCGCCAAATCCTGGTCGAGGATCGTTTCGCTGGAACCACGTGAGAACCTGCCCTTGGCGTTGGCCAGCAGCGCCCATTGACGCAGGCGGTCCGACTCCTCCGGGGAAAGCGCATAGCCCTTGGCGTGTCCGAAATAGGCTACCACGATCATCAGGAAGGGAGATGACAGCAGCGCGGGGCTGTCGATCCCGACGTTGCTCTTCAGGAAGTTGATGGCAAACCGCATGCCTTCGGTTGCCTCCTTCCACCCGGTCTGCAGTACGTCGAGCGACAGGCGACCAGCGGTCAAGAAGCGTGATTGGCCCGTCGCGAAGGCGATTAGCGTCTTAAGGTGAATGCCGAGGTCCAGGTCAAACCCAAGCTTGGCACATTCGCGCTGGAATTCCTGGAAGATTTCAAGACTGTGGCGCCAGCGCGCCGTGATCTGCGCCAACGCAAGATCGGAGCTGCGCAGCTTTGCGCCGAGGGAATTCACGCGGACGAAGATTTCCGTCACTTCCTCGTAAGTCAAAGACCGTTCGAGGACATCCATGCGGTAAACATATTTCCGGATGCGGCGGAGCTGCGCTAGCCTCTGCGTGTATTTCTCATAGCGTGGATCATCAAAGTTGCTGACCCCGGCGCGCTTAAGAAAAACCGTGTCGCTCTCGCTTTTGAAGACCTCGGAGACTTTTACCCATTGTGGCAGCGCCGCGAGCTTGTTGGTCGATACAACAAACGTCATCCGCTCAAAGCGCTTCTGAAGTTCGTCTTCGGTCGAATCCGCCTCATCGGTCTCGGGCGCGTCGTCCTCCGCATCCTCGTCCACCTCGGTGACGATCTCCTGACGCTCAGGGTGCTCGAGATTGAACAGCAACTCGATCGGTCTGACGCGGCCGCGGACCTTGACCGGCTCTCCCCGGATCACGGCGGACAAGGACGTCAACCGCTGCTGGCCGTCCAGCAGAAGCCGGGTCGTAGCGTAGGGGTTGGCCGATTGGGTCACGGCCATCTGCTGCAGGGGCACGGCTTCATCGGTTTCCCACAGCAGGATCGCACCGGAGGGATAGCCGCGATAGAGCGAATCCATCAGGTCTCGGACGCGGGGCGAGCGCCACACATATTGGCGCTGCATTTCGGGCAGCCTCAGCTCCCCACGCTCGACCATGCCGACGAGCTCTTCGACTGTTGCTTCCGCTTTCGCCATGCGACCCCCCCAGACAGGCTATTGATCTGGAACGATTTGCGCCCCCATTTGCAATAGATGCGAATTGGCCGGGGATGGCAAGGTGAAGATCGGGAGACCCATTGTTTTCGCCTCCTGTGCCAGCGCCTCGGTTTTACTGCCGGGGGCAGCGTGGGCGATCAGGACCGTGTCGCACAGGGTCAAGATGTGACGGTTGCGGGCTTCGGCGGCGGTCGCGGTGGTGCGCGTCTGGGTTGCGGGAAACGGACTGACGATCTGAGCCGTGCCTGCGGCAACGCCGGCCTTGATTGCAGGGCCGAGAGGCTTGGGGGCGCGCCAGCCTTGTGCGGCGCGGGCAAGGACGATGATCACGGGCGCATTGCCGCGCAGCAGGATGCGGAGAACGTCGCGCTCAACGGGAGTGTGAAAGCCGCCGATCACCGGAGCGCTGTCTGGACCCCGTGCATTGGCCCAGTCCTGCGCCCTCAGGATGATGTCGCCGGGGCAAGAATTGGAGCAGAAGAGGGCGACTGCGCTACCTATAGCACTGCCCATAGTCGTCCCGACACCCACGAAGGGTTATCCGTAGTCCGAAGCAGTCTGTCGAGCGCCCGATATTTGCTAGTCGAAGGAACCACAACTCGGTAGTCATAACGATCAAGGCCAACATGCCAGATCTCCAAAATCGAATCGGGAGTTGCCTCTGGTATGTCTAACGTCATGACTTTTGTGTGCCTGACGACCTTCCGATCAAAAACCTCTCCACTCGACAGATTTCGCAATCTGAATATTGGCATATCATCATCGTCGATTTCTATTCCGAAAAATTCCCTCCATGCCCCTGATGGTGGCTGCACTTGATGACGTGAGTAACCTTGCTGATCTGCTGGCATGATCTGCATAATCAAGCGTTTATGCACATCATCGGAAACGCTAGGCATCGCAATGTTCGGCGGCCTGTAGCGCTTCTCAAGCCAGTCTAGAGCATCATTGTCGAGACTGTCTGTTGCCAAACTCATCACGAATTCACGAATGCTTTTGAGCGTCTTGGTATCAGAAATTGCAATGTTGGCTTCAATTAGCCGCTTTGCTGAATTAGAAGATGCATTCGAAGAGCCAACAAATCCAACAGAATCAAAGGCAAAGGCCTTTGCATGAAGCAAAGGCATAGAAAAAACGCTGACCCCGCGATTGTGGAGACGCCGAAGGGCTTTGGGATCTGTAATGCCCGTTGTGACAGCGCCAAGGCTGGCATCGACAACCAGCTTGCTACCTTTTCGGAGCGGAAGGAGCTTATCTCCGGTACTGCCAAAATATGCAACGGCAGCATACGAAGGCTTTGAAGCTATCTTGGCTGCCGCTGTAATGTGACGCCAAACCGCCGTTGAGTACAATTTCGTCGTCAGGGCCAAGCTTGTCATGAATCGAACTCCCCCGATTCATCTTGGCCTTTGGAGTGGAAATCTGTTTTCACAATTTGTGAATAAGCCAGCTCAATATCTGACCATAACCCCTCAACCCCCAGATGCCTTATCCAGATAGCATCAGATTTATCAGTAACATTTCGACACTTAGCGAGATTATAATTGCCAATCCTTTTTCCAGCATTCAATTTGAATACAATGTTTTGTTTTATGCAATCTGTAAGTTCTTCCGATAGAGCGATTAATGCATTCATGTCACTTTGAGGCATATCTGTAGGGAAAGGTATCCCCTCAAAGTTAGCCTTGGTTACATGGAAATCATCCCCAAGAAGCATCCACCAAATCAGCCCAATTTTACCATTCAAGAAAGTGTGAGCCAATGCAGCAGACTCTTTCGATTCAAATGAGGTTAAACCCGTCTCTGTGATAGGGAGCTGCTTTCCATTCGCACCATAAGATGGAGCCGGATCGAAGGCAAAAGAAACCCAATTATAGGCAGATTTTTTGAAGTACAGCTGATAACGGTTTGCTTGAGATACAATTTTGGCATCTAGAGGCTTTATTCGCTGCTTGGCAACTTCAAGCGCAGCCATTAGCCGCTGGTTGCCAAGCTTTGGGATTAATCCATCCCATATTGCAGGATCGAATTTCGCATACTCGATGCGTTCAACAAGATGTGGCCGAGCCACCTCAAACCATCGATGAGTTGATGTAGTGTAATTGCCCTGGCGCCCACAGCGCTGCCCGATATGAATTGTGTTCCGCACCCGTACGTCAGCGCTGAAAAGCGCGGCCGGAATTCTTGCAAATGACGAAAACCAATTGGCGTCAAATTCCTTCAACAAGAGCTGGCGCAGTGGCTGAAAACCACTCGAGAAGGCGAGGCTAAGCGGAACAATCATGCCATAGAAGCCATTTTCTGACGTGAGCTCGGCAGCCCGTTCCATGATCCATGCATACATATCAGGGCAGCGTTCAGTATCGTACCCCAGAATGGCATAATCTTTTCGAACATCTCCGGCCTTTACGTATGGTGGGTTACCCACCACTACGTCAAAACCATGGCCGACTACGATGTCATAAAATTCCGAGAGCCAGTGAAACGGCTTGTGAGCCGCCTTCCACTTCTTTAGGCGCGAGTCCTTGGTAGTTTTGTCGGCACCTTGAACTCCGTAATCTTCTGCAAGAAAATGGTCGAGCTCCATGTTGAGCGCTGCCAAGCGTGCCCGTAACTCCGCTTTGTCTGCAGACGTGATTTCACCGTGAAGCTTGGTCTGCTGCTCGCGGAACAGGCGAAGGCGAGCGCCGTGATCCTGGGCTGACGCTTCGATTTTACCGGCCCGGTCGTCGAAGTCGAAGCCCCTTGAACTCGTCGCCTTTCGAACATCATCAAACGAAGTGTAGCCGACTAGGGTATTCCCCGCCCGGATGTTGAAATCGATGTCCGGTAGCGGCTCGATCTGGTCGGCGCTTTCAAGCTGAGAGGCGAGTTTCAGGAAAAGGCGGAGCTTACAGATTTCAACCGCCTCATCCATGATATCCACGCCATAAAGGTTATCGAGGATGATCGATTTGTAGATGAAATAGGACCGGTTGGGATGGCGCTCGATCCGCTCGAGCACGGTGCGGAAATCGGAATAGAGCTGGCGCGGGCCGCTGCCTTCGAGAGCGGTCTCGACGAACTGCTCCATTCGCTCAAGGCAGGCGTCATACAGGTCGTACAGGATGTTGAGCGCGGCAAACAGGAACGCGCCCGATCCGCAGGCGGGGTCGAGCACTTTGATCGCCGAAATGCCTTTCCAGAAGGCGCGAACCAGATCGGGGCTTTCGGCATATTGGATCGCATCGCGCGCGAACTGGCGGATATCGAGATTGAGGGTGATGAAATCCTCGATCGACGAAATTTCGCCCGAGGCCGCCTTGGCCTTGAGGTTGGCATAGCGTTCCCGCCGCGCCACCAGCTCACGCCAGGTTTCGGTCGGCAGGCCGTGGCTGGCGGGGGCGGTCTTGTTCCAGTCGCCGCGCTGCGCAACATCTTCGATACCTGCGGCGATATTGTCGGGAAGCGGCTGATCCGCCCCGTGCTTCACCGCCGGATAGATGTACTTATCCGGGTCATCAGACAGCATTTGCCACACTGCACTGCCCGGCTCGAATGCCACCTTGTCGTGTGCGATGGCATTCTGGAAAAGCCAGGGGATGACGGTGTTCTTGGTGATGTAATCGGTGATGTCTTCCTTGGTGTAATAAGCCCCCATCTGCTTCTGGTTGATGTACTTTTCGAAGATGTGGCCGAGGACGTCGGGGTTGATTTCCTTGCCATCGGCCTGCTCGATGGGGCGGGTGTCGAGCGTCCATTCGTACTGGTCGAAGAAGTTGAATACGCCTTCGAATGCGGCGTCGGCGATTTGGATGTCGTTACCGTCCGCCTCCAGCGCGTGTGGCTCAAACAGGCCGCCATTGAGATAGGGGATGTTGCCGAGCAGCCGCGCCGTGTCGGCATCACGGGCATTGGCGGGTGTGGCGAGGCCACCGTGGAAAAGCTTCAGCAGGAACGCGCGGTAGAAAGTGTGGAACTGGTCATCCCCCTTCTCGGCGCGCACCTCGGCCAGCTTGGTCTTCAGATAGTCGATGTCGCCATTTAGGAAGCGCTTCTTCTGAATAAAGTAGACGAACATCAGCCGGTTGAGCATCAGGGAGGCGTACCACTGACGGTCGGATACGTTGGCGAGGCCATCGATGAAGCCAAGGAAGCGGTCGTGCTGCTTCTTGAAATCCTCGTAGAAACGCTTCGTGATCTTCTCGCGGTCGAACGCATCGCGCATGCGCAATGTCGTGCCGGAAAGCGTCAGGCCCTCTTCGTCGTTCAGGGTGAACGCGATATGGTCCAGCTTCTGGATCAGCGGATCGGGAGCGCTGTTCGCGAGCCAGATGTGCTCACGGAAGGCGGCCGACTTACCCTTTTCCCTCGCGACCCATTGCCAGATCTGCCTGGTCTGCTCCTCATCGGTGAAGATGATGAGATGCTCGAAGGCGCGCTTGGTAATCTCGCGCTCGATGTACTGGCGAAGCGCGCGATCGGGTATCTCCGGGCAATGGAAAATCCGAACGCCACGCTTATCGGCTACGGGCGACAGCCGATAGTCTTGCCCGCCCGCGCTGATGATCTCGGGCTGGCGTGAGCTTGGGCGATCCCAGCCAAGCTCTTCAACGAAGAGCATCGCGAAATCGAAGGCCTTGAGGTGCTGGGTGGCGCGGGGTCTATCAATTGCCATTGTCAGCCTTTCAGCCCCATGGAGCAGATGATCCTCATGTCGGCTTGGGCCTCGTCCTTGTCCTGCTTCATACAGAGGCGCCCATCCTCACGAAGGGCGATAACCATCTGGGCGAGCGGATAATCGCCAATGCCCGTTTTCAGGTGGCGGTTGAGTGTATCGATAGCCGATTGAAACATCGGGAAATCATAGATGTCTGCCATCGCCTTCTCAACGTCCCGCACAAAATGGTCGGTCACAAAGAGCGTCCGTTCGCTTCCCTGCTGCTCAAGAAAACGCTTCAGGCGGTCATAGGTCTTGTAGCGGGCACCGGATGGTCGCCCCAAGGTGCCGTGGGTGGTGCGTTCCTCCTGCATGAGGTGCTCTACCCCATGGCGGACAATGTCGTGGTGGTAGTCAGTCCTCTCCAACGCGAGTTCGGTGGGCGGGCACTCCGCCGCGCGCAGGATAGCCAGCGGGGATTGCGTCAGGATTTCACCGTTCTGATCGACCCACGCCAATGCGTCATTGTCGTCCGGTGTCCTGATGTAGACGAGCGCACCGGCCTTCGCGTCAGGTACCGAGGGCAACGCTTTGGTGGCGTAAACCACATCGGGCAGATCTTCGACCAACTTCCGAAGCTTGGGATCGGCGGTGATGGCATTCTGCCAAATCTGGAACGCGTATGACGCAAGATCAACTTCGCCGTCATCCTCGCCGTCGAGAATGCCGGACTTCTCGCTGTAAAGGTCTTGGATGGGGTTCTCTTTATTGTCGTCCTCGAAGAAGGTTTCATCCGAACCGACGACTTCCTGGTTCTCTTTCAGGCGTGCTCGAACGCGAGCGCGCAGCCTGATGATGCGCTCAACGCCTTCGGCCGGAAGGAAGGAATAGCAGTTGATCGTATCCGCCTGCTGGCCGATGCGATCGACGCGGCCTGCACGCTGGATCAGCCTGATAATTGCCCAAGGCAGATCAAAATTCACGATCGTTGCGCAATCCTGGAGGTTCTGCCCCTCGGACAACACGTCGGTCGCGATCAGAACACGAAGCTCGCCCTCCGCCTGCGCCACCTTTTCCTTCCTGTTCGACCTTGGGCTGAAGCGCCACGCAAGCCGTGTCGGGTTCTCGGATTGGCCAGTGACTGCGGCGACCGCAGTTACCCCGGCGTTGCGAAGAGCCGTTTCAAGATAGCGGGCGGTGTCCGCGAACTGTGTGAAGATCAGCAGCTTGTCGGCCGGATGGCGGGCGGAAACGAGCTCAATAAGTGCATGAAGCTTCTTGTCGCGAGCCTCTTCCCAGGGTCCGCAGATTTCGAGAACACGGCGAAGAGCGTCGATGTCGGCTTGAAGATCGGTCTGCAGCGCTCGCTTGAAGTGCGTGGCCTTCAACCATTTGAAGCGCCGCTTCTTGGCGTTGGCGTAAACCCCATAGATTTGAGCTGCCTGCTGCTTGAGCGCGGTAAGTTCGTCGGAGAGGACTGCTGTGGCGTCGTCATCCGCATCGCTATACTCGCCCGTTTCAAACAAACCTTGGATAGCATCGGAATCGGCATCTTCGTCCGACACATCAAGCAATTCAGAATCCTGCGTGCCGATGGGCACCGGCAATTCGTTTTCCAATGCATACAGGTACACCAGATTGCGCATGATGTGTCTCTGCAAGGATTGGACGAAAGCCGGACCGCCGCTCTCTAGGCGCTTGAAAAGGTTCGTTTTGCAGAAACCCATCAACCGGATACCGGCACGTCCGAGCCCATCCATGATGGTGTCTTCCGCAGGCGTAGGCGGATGCGCCGGGTCTGGGTTGAGATAATTCGCTAGGCCATAGCGAGGGAGCGCTAGACCATCGATGGCTGAGACTACCTCATCCGAATACGCCCTCGCGTATGGGTCCAGGGGGTCGCTATCGTCGATCTCAAACTTGACTGATCTCGGTTGCCGCACTGGAAAATATGACCGTGTTCCGTCCGAAAACGTGATGTACTTCCGACCATTATCGTCATCTGTCTGGGCGTAGTTCTGCAGAATGAAACCGCGCGTCCGGCGGATCATGTACAGCCGCATAAGCTCGCGCCAATCCTCGGTCTGATCACTTTTTTCGAACGCAGGCAGAGACCGGACCGCGCACTGATGCCGGCGCACAAACTCGGTTTCACCGCCGATGGTTCGGATCATGGCTTCGGGGCGAATGCCGATGTCTTGATCGTCTTCTATGAACAAACGAAGCTGCGAAGATAGATCAATAAACGTCTTGTTATACGGCGTCGCAGAAAGCAAAATACATCGACTATCATTTGTCCGAATGTAGTCCGCAATCGCTTTATACCTCTTCCCCTCACGGTTCCTGAGGTTATGGCTTTCGTCGATCAAGACAGTTCGATACCGCTTGAGTTCTTTGAGTTCGCTTTCAACCCGCGATAGAGACACGACCTTGGCGTTTAGCTCGTAGGTCTCGACGTAGTCGTGCCACATATCGAGAAGGTTTTTCGGGCAGATAATCAGCGCACGTCCATCAACTTCCTCCACGATCTTTAGCAGAGCGGACGCCATGATGGACTTTCCCAACCCGACGACGTCGCCGATCACCACGCCACCACGCTTATTGAGGTGATGGGCTGCGACTTTCACCGCACTGGTCTGGAACGCGAAGAGCTTGTCGCCAAAAATGGACGGGATACGAAACTCTGACTGACCAAGTCTGGCCTCTTGCGCGAGGTGATATGCGATCTTCAGGTATACGTGGTGAGGCGGGACCAAGACCTCCCCCGCCCAGCTGGTCTCGATGATCTCAGCCAGCTCATCCGAAATGTCTACACACCACCGATCGGTCCATCGGGCTTCGAACCATTCCGCCAACTTGTCGCAAGCGTCGTGGTCCATAACGTCGACGTTCAATTCTCCCTGAAGGGAGAGACCAGCAAAGGTTAGGTTGCTGCTGCCAACAAAGCCCACCTTTGGATTCACTGGGTCAGGGCGATGCAGAAGGTAAAGTTTCGCGTGCAGCGGGTGCCTCAAGAACAGCTTAACGACGACCTTCTTCGCTCGAATCTGACGCGCAAGTCGCCGCAGTCCTGCTTCGTCGCTATTTGAGGGCGTCCCAAGGGTGAGCTGAGTCCTGAACTCTTCAGCAAGAGCTTTCTTGAGCTCCAGCGCACGGGCGTTGTCGATGCCGTCCTCATGAAAGGCAGCGGCTAGTTTTTCCCGAAGACCGCGTTCTGGCGATTGGTGCATGCCGACGAGAAGGCGACACGAATTCCCGTTTTCGCCCGACCAGGTTTCGATGTGTTCATCGATCCGGCGCCAGCCACGCAAATTGAAGTAACCCACGCAGAAGTCGGCCCGCTCCGAAACAGATAGAACCTTGCTCAGTTCAGGTAGGAGAGAGTTGTCGATATTATCAAATATGCGCGGCATGCGGTGCTCGATCTCCGGGTAACCAGGTGTAGCTATCAGGATCACTGCCGAGCAGAAAGGCCTGATTGTTCCAGATTTTCCAACCACTCCGCAGCCTTGGCCGCCGCACTGGCGGCGGTGAAGATCGCGCGGTTGTCGCCCTTGAGCACCTTGAGCCAGCTGGCGAGGTAGCAGGCATGGTCCGGACGCGGGGTCACCGACAGGCCAAGGTCACCGCACAGGAAGGCTGAGCCGAGCTCGGCGACCAGCTCTTCCATGGCATAGGCCTCGTCACCGAAGCGCTTGCCGAAGGTGCGGGCCAGGCGGTGGTCGGCACCGGTCCAGTGGACCAGCTCGTGCAGAAGGATGGCATACCAGTTCTGCTCCGCGCTGGCGGTATCGGTGGCGAAGAACCGCTCGCGGTCGGGCATGGTGATCGTGTCGGCGGAAGGGCTGTAGTGGGCGCTGTCGCCCTGAATACGGATGGCGGTACCTGTGGCAGCGATGAAGGCCTCGACATCAGGGATGGGATTGAAGGCCTCGGCTTCCGGCACCTCGGGCAAGGCATAGCCCTCGACCTGCGCAACGTTGAACACATGCGAGCCCTGCGCGAAGATCCGGCCCGCGCCCTCGCGCGCCTCATCTTCGCTGCCCTCTGCCTTGTCCAGGACCTTGTAGAACACGATCGGCGAGGCCTTCTCGCCCTTGCGGACCTGTGCACCCAGCGACTGCCACTGCCGATATGTGGCCCAGAGACCATGCCCAAAGTCCTGCGCCTCGGCGCTGGCCCAGAGGGCAAGGACATTGACGCCGCGATAGGCCTTGCGGGTGACCGCATTGATGGGGCGCGTGAGCGGGGCGCTGCTTCGGTGCCAGGGAAGCGTGTAGTCACCCGTGCCGCGCTCCAGCGCGGCGATGATCTGGTTGGTGATGGTGTCGTAAATGCTGGCGGTTGCGGTGCTGGCCATGGTGATAATCCTTCGTCCTGTCGTTGGGAACGCGGATGAAGGGACGGGCCGGATAGCCGGACGGGTCAGCGCAAAGCGCGGAACAGCCAACACGGGAGGGCGAAGCCCGAATGGAGCGGGCAGGCTGTTGATCCCGCCCGGCACGGGCCGTCACACAGGAGCAGTTCATTCCAATGGCAGGGCGACGGATGCCATGGCGCTGCGCGTGCGCTACCCGCGTTGTCAGCCGAGACCGGCCCCCAGAGATTTCGCCTTGGACGCTTCCTGCGCACTGACCTCCATGGCCGTCTGCTTCTCGCCCGCGCGCTCGTGGATGGCGCGGATCAGCCGTGCCTTGTCGTCGGTGACGACAATGGCTTCTGACTTCGCGCGCGAGAGCGCGACATAGAGCATCTTCTGATCGACCAGATTGGCGGAGCGGCTGTCGGCGTGGATCAGGACGCGCTCGGCGGTCTGGCCTTGTGCGGCGTGGGCGGTCTGGACATAGGCATGGCGCAGATGTGCGTCGCGCGGCTCGGTGAGATCGAGCCGCTGCTCGCGGCCATTGGCCAGCGCGATGGTGGCCTGCTGGCGCTCGGGATCGATGCCGGTCACCGTGCCATGCAATCCGTTGATGCGCCCGGCCTCGCGGTCGTTGCGGGTAAACTGCACACGGTCGCCCGTCTGCAACTCCATCGCCTTTGGCTCGAACACCTCGACCTTTCCCGAACCCCACTGGCGCAGCCGCCAGTCGACGGCTGAACCGTTAGCGGACTTGAGCGATATAGCGGCCTTGTCCGGATCGATCCGCTCGACCCGGTAGGCAGCGCCCCGAGTGACGCCCTTGTCGGCATAGTCGCGCAGGAACCGCACAGTGTCACCGGGCGCATAGCTCGCGGGATCGCGGGCCTCGATGCGCGACAGGTTTTTGGCGACCATGCTTTCCATGATGACGGCGGGACCGGACAGAACCCCGGCTGCGGCAAGCTCCCGGCGGATATCGGCGGTGAGCGTATCGCGACCATCTCGCGACGGTTCGATGACTAGCGTTCGAGCGCGTTCGCTGGCATCCAGCGCGGCATAGGCCTTGGCCATGGCGGCATAACGCTCGCCCTGACTGCCATGGGCAATGATCTTTCCGCCGCCGCGCTCCAGCGCGTCCAGCGCCTTGCGGGCATCGCCTTCGATCGATGCCAGCACCGCTTCACGGGTGGCAGCATTGGTCTGGCGCACAACATTGTCGAGCCGCGCGGTTGCCATGCCGGCGGATTGCAGCTGCGCAAAGGCCGCGCCTGCGCCAACGGAGCCAAGCTGCTTCACATCGCCCACCAGCACCACGCGGGCCTTGCTGTCGGCGGCAAGGCTGAGCAGCGCCGCCATATCACGCGCCGAAAGAAGCGATGCCTCGTCGACGATCCACACACCGCCGGACAGGGATGCGCCATTGCGAACCAGCTGACGGGCCACGGTCTCGCCGCGCTGGCCGAGGGCATCACCCAAGGTCTGCGCAGCGGACGCGGTCGGGGCGAGCGCGGTCACCACAACCCCCCGCGCCTGTGCCTCGCGGGCAAAGGTCGCCAGCACGGTGGTGGTCTTGGCGGTCCCCGCATAGCCCTGCAGGCCGGTCACGCGGTGCGGGCTGGTCAGCAGCGCGCGGGTGGCCGCGCGCTGGCCTTCATTCCAGGGGTGATCGGACTTGAGCTCGGCACGCGCAACCGCGCTGGCAGCCTGCTTTGCCAACAGGATTGGCGAGGCGGCCCCGCGTCCCTCGGCCTCCAGACGCAGCAACTGCCGCTCATGGGCAATATTCTCGGCGGTGGTGAACCCAGTGAATTCCGCGCCGCGCTTGTCGAGGAAGGTGCGCGGCACAAGCGCACCGTCGCCCTGCGCCCGCGCAACGGCAGCATTGATCTGCGCAGCGCTGACGCGGCCCAACCCATAACGCCCTGCCTCCTTCTCAAGCTCAGCGGCAGCGAACACCGACTGGCGTTCCCCAAGACTGGCGGCGGCAAGGGCAACGGTCTGATGCGCAGCGATCTGCCCCTGCGCGGCCAACGCGCTGCCATACTCCAAACTGGCCGCCACCTCCTTGCTCGCTGCCACCAAGGCTTCCCGCGCGTCCTTTCCAAACCCTGCTGCATCCGCCTCGGCGCGCCAGCTGCTGACCAGCTCACCCCGCTCCAACGTCTGCTTCGCTTCGCGAGTATCGAGCGCAGCGATCTGCTTTTCCTCGGCGGATGCGGTGGCGCGGGTCTGGCCGCGCTCGGCAAGCCGGGCTTCGACCTGGGCGGCGCGCTCGCTGAAGGCGCGGATCACGGCGGCGGGGACGCCCTTGATCTCGAACAGGGAATCTTTCCCCTGCTCGATGCCGTAGCCGAGCGCGCGCACGCCCACTGCCAGCTCCTGCCGATAGACCGCGCCAATAGCCTTCTGCAGCTGGTAGAGCGCGCGCGGCTCCAGGCTGCGCCAGTTCCCTTCCGCGTCCTGCGTCATGTTCATGATGACATTGTGGGTATGGAGCTGAGGGTCCTGCGCTCGGCTCGTGTCATGCCGGAAGCTGGCGATGACAAGATTGTCGGTGGTCTGTCGCTCGACCCCGCCATCCCCGCGAATGCGGGTGGCGGCGGCATGGCGCTCGATATAGGCCAGCGCCGCCTTCACCGCATTGGCGTGCGCGGCGACCAGACGGCGGTCGCCCGCCACCTCGGCCATGATCGAAACCGACTTGGGCGCGGAAAGCGTAATGTCCCAACCGGGCCGGTGCTGGAGCTTGCCTTCACGCATGGTGCCGAGTTGCTGGCCGTCCGGCAGGGTGCCATCGAGCATGGCGCGGAAGGTGTCGCGGCTGACCTCGCCGGACAGGCCAAGCGCCTTGGCCCCCTCGCCCTGCCATTCGCTCGGAGAGATGCCACCATCGGCGTAGTAGTCGTCGGCCTCATAGTAGCTGGAAGCTGCCGCCGAACTGCCGATCGCGCCGATGGTGGCAACCATCAGACCGGACCTTTCAGGGTGTTCGCGGGATCATCCTTGGCCGTGCCGGTGTCAGCCTTCTTGGGCATCCGGTTCCAGAGCATCCGGCTGATATGGGCCGGAACAAAGGCCGGATGGCGGGCAGGCCCGCGCGCATCGATGTGCTCCCGCGTCAGCTTGATCCGCCCCACCGGCAAGGCGTCGGGCAATTGCAGGAAGCCGTGATGTGGCTGCAGACGAAGATCGCTCTCAATTACCGCAGGGCGGACCACGCGGGTGCTGCCGACGGACGTGCGCCCGCTGTGCGGCCCGGTCTCGAAGCTGTCAGAGGCGCTGCGCACTTCGACCTCGACATCGCCGATGTTCCGCGATGCCCATTCACGTGTGTCGCGGTCGATGAGCTGCAGGTAGAGCTTGGAATTGCAGCAGCCGAGCAGCGCCTCGGCGCTGTCGCGGCCATAGCGGCGGTGCATCTGCCCGATGGCCTGGAAGGTCAGCACGACGCTGGCCCCGAACTTGCGGCCCTCAGGCAAGAGCCGGGTGAGATTGTCGACGCGGGGTAGGTCCGCCAGCTCATCGAGAAAGAACCACATGCGCCGCCTGTCTGATGGAGGCAGGCCCAGCATGGCGCTGGCTGCGCATTCGAGCCAGCAGGCCAGCAGCGGCTTCATGGCCTCGAAATAGTCTTCCTTGCGGGGGACGAAGAGCCAGGGCTTGGGCCCCTGATGCGCGTCCAGCCCGGCGATGAATTCGCGGAAGGCAAAGCTGCCGCGATCTCCCGGCTCCCGCCACAGGAACTGCAACAGCGTCGCAGCCTTGGCGAGCATGAACAGCACGCTGCCCGTGGCGCGGTCGGCATCATCGGCAAAGGTGCGCGCCGATGATGTGCCCGCCAGCCAGACCTTCATCTCCTCCTTGCCCTTGACCTGAAGCGCGTCGAGCAGGTCGGGAAGCGTGGTCCGCCCCTCGGCGCTCAGCACCCGCAGGATATTGGCCACCAGAATGCGGGACGTTTCCAGCCAGACATCATCATCGCGCTCGCCGGTTTCGGACACCAGCTGGCGCGCGATGCGGTCGGCGTCCGCCGGATGCGCAATCTCGGAGAAAGGCGACCAGAAGGCCGAGCGCTCGTCGAAGGGATTGAGGATGATGTCGCCGCGCTCCGGCCGGTAGTATTGGGTGATGAACTCGCCCGAGGTATCATAGACCAGCGCCGGTTCGCCGCGTGCTTCGACCTGATCGAGCATCTGGCGCATGACGGTGGTCTTTCCCGCCCCGGTGGTGCCGAGCAGGGCAAAGTGACGGCACTCCAGCCATGATGGAATGCCGACCGACGCAATCCGGATCGAGCGATCATTGGTGGCCTTGCGGGTCAGCTTGGCCAGCACGCGCTCCGATACGATCTGCGTGCCCGAAATGAACCGGTCGCGCGCGGCTTCCTTGCCCTCGCTGCGTATCCAGATGGCAAAGCCGAAACACAGTAGCATCCCGACCAGCGCGCCCAGCGTGCCCCCTAGCACAACCTTCCCGACAAGGTCATCCCAGCACCATAGCCACATCCGGTCATTGGCGAGGATGCTGGCCGGCACGCGCGCGGTGCGATCCATGAACCGAATGGTGACCTCGGGATCGCTGCGTCCGCTGGCAAACCAGCTGACCGCTACGCCTTGGGCATGCTGATAGGCGCAGGCGAACTGGCCCGGCGCGGGATCATGGCTGGCGAGCAGGAATGCTCCAAACACGCCGCTACCGACAACGGTCCAGGCATAGGCCCGCCACCGGGCTGCAAGCCCGGCGATACCCTGCTTGAACTTGCCCTGCCCGCGCAGGAGATTGTCGCGGTCGCGGCTCATGACAGGGCCTCCGCTGCAAGCGCGCGCTGTCGGCGATAGGCCGAGTGTGCGGCTTCGCCGATCATGCTGTCGGTGCGGTCGGCATCGCCGTCGCCGCGCAGGGCCGCGCGGCGGGCATAGGCATAGGCCGCGCTGGCGGTGAAGAGGCTGCGATCAAGCAGAGCCTCGATCACGCCAAGCCGCGCTTCGAATGCCGCCATGACGTCATCGCCAGCGTTGCTGCCGCCCGCCATTGGCGCATCGGCAACCGCGCCAAGACCGGCTTCGATCACCCGCGACAGGGCCTGATAGCGGGTCAATCCGCGCGCCTCGGCGTAGCGCCGGATCATCACTTCCTGCCCCATCGGGACGCGGACGGAGAGCTTGACCCGGTTCATGGCCGCGCCTCCCGGAGCGCGCCAATGGCGCGCTCCCGAAATGGCGCAAATGCGCGGGTTCCGAGCGCGCCTCCAAAAGAGCGCGCGCATCGACCCCCACGAAAATGGCGGAAATCCTTGAGGCACCCGTGCGTGTGGTGTGTCACTGAAAAACTGCTTCGGATCGCAGAGCCGAAGCCCTCCGATCCTGTTGTCTTCCCGGTAAAGCTATCCATGGCTGGCCTCGCTTTTCTGTGCGGACAGGCCCGCGGCGGCGGCCATCTGGCGAAGGGCAATCGGGTCGTCGATCTTGCGGTCGCGCTGCGGCCGTGTGGGTTCGGCCTCGCCAAGCAGGCCCTTCTGAATCAGCCACCGGAAGGCCGTCGCATCGATCACCTTGCGCAGTTCGGCATGCAGTTCGGCCGCTTCGACTGGCCCAAGACTGAGCCAACCTTTGGGGCTGACAATCATCTGCGCGCCCATCGGAAATGGCTGGCCGTCGATTTCGTAGACAGGGCCCTCCAGATAAATCCAGATATCGTCGCCCTTCAGAATAGCGGCGCGCGGACGCTCGCCCAGGAAGAAGGGACGGATCGCATACTGGAAGGCCGCGCCGTCGATGGTGTCGGCAAACAGCCGGTCCGCCAGCGGGACGAGCACATCGGCAAGGCATCGCGGTATCTGGACGGTATGCGAAATGTAGCGGTGGTGGTGGGTGGTCCGATTGAAAAAGGGCATGGGTCATCTCCGCCGGACAGACAGGTCCGGCGTGCTGGGGCATCAATGTGCCGATGAAACGGGAAGGGGAGGGGGCCTTGGCGGCTAGCTAGCCGCGCCGGTTGTACCGGGTCGGCAGCGCCTCGATGTAGCGCTGGACGTCCGAGGCCTTGAAGCGCACGCGACCACGCCGCACTCCGAACTGGCACGGCTGCGGAAAGTCGGGAACTTCGTCGATATATTTGTAGATGGTCGCGCGGCTGTTCACCGAGATGAGCGCCATCAAGGCCTTCATCGAGACCAGTCCGTCGGGTTCTGCAGGTGGCATGTCAGTTCTCCTTTCGCGGGATTGCGAAAGGTCAGGCTGACAGCCCGGTGCCGGTCACTCGAGATGCCTATCGAAGATTATTGCAATAACAGGCGATATTGTTCGTCGCCATGCTCCGCTGGGTCGTAGGAGATGTCGGTGAACGCGGTCTTCACATTGGCATATTCACCGGTGCCGCCTATCACCGATTTGATCCATTGGATGGAATTGGAAGAGTTCAGCCCGGCGTAGCCATCGGTATTGGATGCGACCTTTTCGCCAATAGCGGTTGCAACGTCGACGATCTCCATCTGCGGATCATCCAGCCAGATGCGTCGGGCCAACAGAATTGCGATGACGTATTTCTTGATCTGGTGCGATTTGACCGTAGGTCGGGCCTCGCACAGCGCCGTGTCCTCGAAAATGCGCAGGCGGATATCGAAGTCGGTGTCATCGAAGGCACATGGCCAACGCTCCGTCGAAGAGGAGCTGCCAATGGGCTCGCTCGCATTTGCGAGCGGTGAGGCGGCGACCGGGGAGACCTTCTCTCGTTGGTCGACATCCGCGTTGCCGTGATCCGGGTCCGTCGGGGCAGGGGGCGTGCCATGAGCCGGAGCTTCGCTCAAAACCTGTGATGACGATCTGCTGACCGTCAGCCATTCGGGATAACGCACCCGGATGCGACCCTTCGACCCACGTGTTGGCAGCTGCCGTATTTCCTCCCGTTCCGAGAATAACAGCACTGCCCAGGGGTTCTGCAGAAACTCTTTCTCAACTGCATTGCCGCCCTGATCGTGCAGCGGTTCAGGCATTCCTGATGCCCGATCGAGGTAATCCCGGAGCGGGCGCAGCTTCGGGTCATTCAACGGAGCGCGCGACGACCAATCGAGAATGCTTGCCTGGACCAACAAGGGTGCTCGCCGGAGAAGGATGAAGCCCCCTGCAAAGAACGCCGTCGTTGCAAGTGCCGGCCCATCGCTAAGGTCAGTTATGGCCGCGAGGCCTAGTGAAGCGACAGAAGCGGCGCCGGTCATCCAGCTTGCCTTGCTCAGCCATTCGATGTGCCGGTCAACCCATCGCTCGCAATCGGCAAGCGCGGCCCGGATTTGAGCGCGTCCCTGAAGGAGATCGTCAGGGCAAAGCTGATCCGCAAGATCGTCAAAGATGATCCAGGAATTCGCGAGCCCGGCCACGGTTCAGCGTCCGCGCCGCCTGGCTGGCCAAAACTGGCTGAAAGATAAGGGTTGGGTGCCTCGCTTCATGGCCCGAAGCTACCACGGTTCCCCGATCAGTAAAGTGTTCGTGATTCGCCTTTTGGTGGTCGCTGTTCAACCGCGTTCAGGGCTGTTTTTCAACGTCCAAGCGGGCGGGGTGGAACCTATACGGAACCTAGAGCCACCTTCCAGGTTCCACCCTGTCAGAGGGTATCTCGTAAAACCTTGGATTTTCAGGGATTTTTGGTGGACGCACTAGGGCTCGAACCTAGGACCCGCTGATTAAGAGTCAGCTGCTCTACCAACTGAGCTATGCGTCCCCGACCATGAACCGCGGGGCCCTTGGTGGGGCCCGGTCATTGAGAGAGCGGGCCGCTAGCATAGTCGCATGGGGGATGCAACTGCATGAGCTGGGCTTTTTTGCTGCCGGCTCGCCTTTGCACCGGATTGGCGCCGCCGGGCCGCGCGCGTCCGTTGCCGCACCGGTCAGCGCAGACCGCCGCCGCTCAGCTTGCTCTGCCGGTCGATGCCCATCAGCAGGCCGACGCAGATCATCACGGTCAGCATCGACGATCCGCCGTGGCTCATGAACGGCAGGGGGATGCCGACCACCGGGGCCAGCCCCATCACCATCAGCAGGTTGATGGCGATGTAGAAGAAGATGGTCATCGTCAGACCGCCGGCGGCGAGTCGGCCGAAGCGGCTCGGGCTGCGGTCGGCGACCCGCCAGCCCCAGCGCAGCAGCAGCATGAACCCGGCGATCAGCAGCAGCCCGCCGAGCAGACCCCATTCCTCCGCCATCGTCGCGAAGACGAAGTCGGTGTGGCCCTCGGGCAGATAGTCGAGATGGCTCTGCGTGCCGTTGAGGAAGCCTTTGCCGAACAGGCCGCCGGAGCCGATCGCGATCTTGGACTGGGTGATGTGATAGCCGGTGCCCAGCGGGTCGGCCTCCGGATTGAGGAAGATCAGCACCCGGTTGCGCTGGTAATCGTGCAGCAGCGAATAGAGCACTGGCAGGGCGGCGAGCCCGGCCAGCCCGGCCCCGACGAACAGGCGCATTGGCAGGCCGGCCAGGAAGCAGACGGTAACACCGCCGACCGCGATGGCGATGGCTGTACCGAGATCGGGCTGCAGCATGACGAGGGCGAACGGCAGGCCGATCAGCACAGCAGCCGGCCACAGCGCCTGCCAGCTGCGGATGTGGCCCGGCGGCAGCATCGCATAGAAATGGGCCAGCGCGATCACCACGCCGGGTTTCATGAATTCGGATGGCTGCAGGCGCATGAAGCCGAGTTCGAGCCAGCGCTGGCTGCCACCCTTGACCGCGCCGAGCAGTTCCACACCGAACAGCGCGACCAGAATCGCGATATAGCCGGGCAGGGCGAGCGGCCGCAGCAACTGTTCGGGCACGTAGGAAATGACGATCGCCATCGTCAGGAATATCAGGAAGCGGATGCCATGCTGCGCCGCCCAGGGGGAAAAGCTGCCCCCGGCGGCTGAATAGAGCACCAGCACGCCGAACCCGCAGATCAGGAACAACAGGCCGATCGGCTTCCACGGCAGCGCACCGGCGATGGCGGCGGGGACGAGCGTGCGGTTCATCGCGTTTCCCCGTCGGCGGCGGTGTCGGCGGGCGGAGTCGGCAGCGTCGAGACGCCTCGCGCCGCGGCCTGCACTGCGGCATAGCGGCGGGCGAGCCGCTCGCTCGGCGTGCCGCCCCAGCCGGCTTCCAGCTCGGTCAACGCCGCCAGGGCCTTCTCCCGGTCATAGAGGAAGGTGAAGACATCCTTGGCGACCGGGGCCGCGGCGCGTGCGCCGCCGACGCCATGCTCGATCACCACCGATGCGGCATAGCGCGGGTTGTCGACCGGGGCGAAGCAGACGAACAGGCCATGATCGCGCGAGCGCCACGCGCCGCCCTTGCCATTGCCGCGGTTGAGGCCGCGCACCTGCGCCGTTCCGGTCTTGCCGGCCAGCGCGACATTGGGGATCTCGAGACGGCTGCGGGTCGCGGTGCCCGCGCCATTGACCACCATGTCCATGCCCTGGCGGGCGACGGCGAGATGCTCGGCCGGAAACGGCAGCGGCGGGGCATTGTGTGCGGCCTCGCCCAGCAGCAGCCGGGGCTGCAGCATCCTGCCGCTGGCGATGCGCGCGCTCATCACCGCCAGTTGCAGCGGGCTGACCGAGACATAGCCTTGGCCGATGGTGGCATTGAGCGTGTCCGACTGCGACCATTCCTGGCTGAACCGCCGCTGCTTCCACGCGCTGTCGGGAATGGTGCCGTAGCGCTGGCTGGTGCCTGGCAGGTCGAACTCCTGGCCCAGACCCAGGGTCTTGGCGACCGGCGCAATGGCATCGAAACCGATGCGGCGGCCCATCGAGTAGAAATAGGTGTTGCAGCTCTTGGCGATGGCATGGGTCATGTTCATCGTGCCATGGCGGCCTAGGCAGCGGAAAAAGCGGTTGCCCAGCCGGTAGCCGCCGGGACAGAAGACCGTCTCCTCGGGGTCGATGCCGTGCGCTTGCAATGCCAGCACCACCATCGGCTTCAATGTCGACCCCGGCGGATAGAGGCCGCGCATCGCCTTGTTGAGCAGCGGGATGCGCTCATCCTCGTTGAGCATCGCCCACTCGAGCCGGCCGATGCCGTCGGTGAAGCTGTTGGGGTCGAACGCCGGCATCGAGACCAGCGCCATGATGCCGCCGGTCCAAGTGTCGATGACCACCATCGAGCCCGATTCCAGCCCGATGCGCCGCGCGGCAAAGTCCTGCAGGTCGGCATCGATGGTCAGTTGCAGCGTGCTGCCAGGCTGGTCGCCCTGCGTTTCGAGCTCGCGCACCAGCTTGCCACGGGCGGTCACCTCGGCACGGCGGGCCCCCGGGCGTCCGCGCAGCTCCGCCTCGAAATCCTTTTCGAGCCCGTCCTTGCCTACCTTGAAGCCCGGGGTCAGCATCAGCGGATCGCGCCGTTCGGCATATTCCTCGGCGCTCGCCGCGCCGACATAGCCGATCAGATGCGCGACCGACGGCCCTGCCGGATAGCTGCGCACGAACCCGCGCGCCGGCACCACGCCGGGCAGTTCGGGCAGGTTGACCGAGACAGCCGCGAACAGCGTTTCACTAAGGTCCGCCGCCACCTCGACCGGCTGCGCGCCGCCGCTCGCCTCGATATCACGGCGGATGCGGTCGACACGGTCGGGTTCGAGAGAGAGGATCGAGGACAGGCGGGAGAGCACCGCATCCTGATTTTCGAGCCGGTCGGGAATGATGTCGACCCTCAGCGCCACGCGATTGTCGGCGAGCGCCTTGCCATAGCGGTCGACGATCCAGCCGCGGCGCGGCGGAATCAGCGTCAGATTGACCCGGTTGCTCTCCGACAGCAGCGCATAACGCTTGTTGTCGACGATCGAAATGTAGCTCATCCGCGCCGCCAGCAGGCCGCCGACCCCAAGCTGCGCCCCGCCGATCAGCATCGCGCGGCGGCTGAACGACATGCGCTGCATGCCTTCGGTCATCAGCGGCAGCGCCTGCTGCGGCCGCCGCTTGGCGGAGCGGGAGAATGGCAGTTTCATCGCCGCAGCCGCCACCGGTCGAGCCGGCCGACCAGCAGCATCGCCGCTGGCAGGGTGAACCAGGCGATGACGACTTGCGGCATCACCAGCGGCAGTACGGCGGCGCCGCTGCCGGCCTGCGCCAGCGCCGCGCCGGCGAACAGGATCAGCGCTATCGCCAGCGCGCCGATCACCCAGTCGATTCGATAATCGCGCCAGACGATGCGCGCGTCGAGCGCGTCCATCGCCAGCAGCGCTATGGTCCACAGCGCCATCGCGCTGCCCGGCGGCTGGCCGGAGAAGAGATCGTCCCACAGGCCGAGCGGAATGCCGATCCACACCGGCCACAGGTCCGACCGCATCAGTCGCCAGGACAGCAGCATCAGCAGCCCGAACGGCGGCAACAGCGCGCTGTCCAGCATGAAGGGCAGGGCGGTCAGCATCGATGCCAGCGCTACCGATATCGTCGGCAGCCAGGCGATGGATGTCAGCGCAGCATCGGGCTGTTCGTCGCGGGTGGAGAGGCCGCGGCGATTCATGGGGCGCCTGCCGGCACCGTGGCCGGCGCCGCCTCGTCGCTCGGCGGGGGAAGCGCTTCGTCTATCCCCGATGCCGGTTCGACCAGCACGGCCACGGCCGATTCAGGTACCGCCAGCGGGCGGGCGAGCGCGCCGTCTGCGGTCAGCCGCACGACCTGGGCCACCGGCGTGCGCGGCTGGTAGAGACCGCCGCTGCCCGACGTGACGATGATGTCCCCCACTTTGAGCACCGATCCGGCGCTGTTGAGGGTGCGGATGTCGAGCAGATCGTCGCCGCGCCCATTGACCAGTACCGCCAGCCCATCGCGCGCCCGCCGTGCGGGCACGACATTGCGGCTGTCAGTGATCAGCAGCACGCGTGAGACGCTGGGTCCGACATCGAGCGTGCGCCCGATCAGACCGGAGCTGGAGCGCACCGGCTGCCCGACCCGGACTCCGTCGCCATGCCCGGCATCAAGCATGGCATAGCGCCGCGTGCTGCTGGCGCTGGTCGACAGCAGGCGCGCGGTCACCACCGGACGGACGTCGCCACGCGCCAGCCCGAGCAGCGCGCGAAGCTCCCTGTTCTCGGCCTGAAGCCCCTGCGCGCGGTTCAGTTGGGCGTTGGCGCGGTCGAGCCGGGCCCTGAGCTCTGCATTCTGCGATCCTGCTCGCCACCAGTTGCCCAGCCAGTTGCCGCTGTCCTGCGTGACGGCGGCCCCGCCATTGATCACCCGACCGGCCGGCGCGACCGTCTCCTGCGCCAGCACCCGCAGATTGCCGAAGCCGACCGGATCGACGACCCAGATGACAGCCATCAGCAGACCGACCAGGATGCCGGTCAGCGCAATCAGGTTGGCGGCGAACGCACCATATTGTGCGCGCCGTGCGTAGCTGCTTCGGCGCCCGCTGGAGGGTGACGCCATGGTCGCCAGGCTCCCTTGGATCAGGCGGAGAGGAGGACGCCGCGGTACACCGGATCCTCCATCGCCCGGCCCGTGCCGATGGCGACGCAGGTCAGCGGGTTTTCGGCGATGATCACCGGCAGGCCGGTCTCGCGGCTGAGCACGGTGTCGAGATCGTGCACCAGCGCCCCACCGCCGGTCAGCACGATGCCCTGATCGACGATGTCGGCGGCGAGTTCGGGCGGGATGTTTTCGAGCACGTTGCGCACGCCGGCGACGATCTGGCTGATCGGTTCGGCCAGCGCATCGGCAATCTGGCCCTGGTTGATCTCGATTTCCTTGGGCACGCCGTTGACGAGGTCGCGGCCCTTGATGTGGATAATCTGGCCCTTGCCGTCATCGGGTCGGCGCGCGACCCCGAAGTCCTTCTTGATGCGCTCGGCAGTCGATTCGCCGATCAGCAGATTGTGGTGGCGGCGGACGTAGGAGACGATCGCTTCGTCCATCTTGTCGCCGCCGACGCGGACCGAGCTGGTGTAGGCAAGGCCGCGCAGCGAGAGCACAGCGACCTCGGTGGTGCCGCCGCCGATGTCGACGACCATTGAGCCGACCGGCTCGGTCACCGGCATGTTCGCGCCGATCGCGGCTGCCATCGGTTCCTCGATCAGGAAAACCTGGCGCGCACCGGCATTCAGCGCCGCGTCGCGGATGGCGCGCCGTTCGACGCTGGTCGATCCCGACGGCACGCAGATCACGATTTCAGGGTAGCTCCACGGGCGCGGATTGCCGCCGGACACCTTGCGGATGAATTCCTTGATCATCTTTTCTGCAACGTCGATGTCGGCGATCACGCCGTCGCGCAGCGGGCGGATGGCTTCGATGCTTTCCGGGGTCTTGCCCATCATCATCTTCGCGTCGTTGCCGACCGCGCGCGTCGTGCGGATGCCGTTGATGGTTTCGACCGCCACCACCGAGGGTTCGTCGAGCACGATGCCCTTGCCGCGGACATAGACCAGCGTGTTGGCCGTGCCCAAGTCGATCGCCATGTCGTTGGACGAGAATTTGAAGAGATTCGAAAACAGACCCATCAGCAATTCCAATTCGTCGAAAACAGCGCTTTTGCCCGAGACCGCGTGGCAGCAGCTGTTTCATCCTGGCAACGATTTCAGCCCGGCCATCGCAGCGCGTCGCTGACCGGATTCCGTAGGGGCGGGAATCGGGCCTTAAAACACGTGGACAGACGGGTCGCAGTGGCGCTGCGACTGCGCTAGGAGGGGCAGCATGTCAATACGCCGCCTCCCGGAAAAGCTGGTGAATCGTATCGCTGCCGGTGAAGTGGTAGAACGACCGGCCAGTGCGCTGAAAGAATTGGTCGAAAATGCCGTCGATGCCGGTGCCAGTCGCATTTCGATCGAGCTGTCCGACGGGGGAATCGCGGGAATCACCGTGACCGACGATGGCTGCGGGATACCGGTGGAGGAGCTGCCGCTGGCGTTCGAGCGACACGCCACGTCGAAACTGCCGGAAAGCCTGATCGGGGAAGACGCCATCGAACGCGTCGCCACGCTCGGTTTTCGCGGCGAAGCGCTGCCCTCGATCGCCTCGGTGGCGCGCGTGCGGTTCGAAAGCCGGGTGGCCGGTGCCGACGGCTGGTCGCTGAGCGTGGACAATGGCCGTATGGCTGCACCTGTGCCCGCGGCCATTCCACCCGGTTCGCGTGTCGCCGTTGCGGGCCTGTTCGATGCGGTGCCGGCGCGGCGCAAGTTCCTGCGCTCGCCTCGCTCCGAATATGCCGCCTGCATCGATGTGCTGCGGCGGCTGGCGATGGCCAATCCTTCGGTCGGTTTCACGCTCGATCATGACGGCCGAACGACCCTGTCCGTGCCGCCGGGGCAGGACCGGCCGTCGCGCGTCGCGGCGCTGACCGACCGGGCGCTGGCTGCCAATTGCGTGATCGTGGAGCTGGAGCGCGAAGGCGTGCAACTGGGCGGCATCGCCGGCCTGCCCACCTTTCACCGCGGCATTGCCGACCATCAATATCTGTTCGTCAACGGACGGCCGGTGAAGGACAGGCTGCTGGTCGGTGCCGTGCGCGGTGCCTATGCCGACCTGATGGCGCGGGACCGGCATGCGGTGGTGGCGCTGTTCATCGACCTCCCGGGCGAGCAGGTGGATGTCAACGTCCACCCGGCCAAGACCGAGGTGCGCTTCCGCGATCCGCAACTGGTGCGCGGCATGATCGTCTCCGGGCTGCGCCGTGCCATCGATGCCGCCGGCCATCGCAGCGCGCAGAGCGCTGATGCGGCGGCGATGCGGCTGTGGCAGCGGGAAGGGGACCTCGCCCCCTTGTCGCAATCCGGGCGCGCGGCTGCGGAAACCGGCTATCGGCCCGCTGCCGTGCCTGGCGTCTGGCCGCGCCATGACGATGCCGCCAGCACCAGGCCCGAACCGCACGTCGGCGATGCGACCCGGCGCTTTGCGGGCTTTGCCGATATCGCTCCGCCAGCGGCCCGCGCCGAACTGGCGGTCGCCGCTGTCCCTGCCGAATCGCCGCTCGGCGTCGCGCGCGGGCAGGTGGCGGCAACCTATATCGTCGCAGAAGCCGCCGATGGCCTGGTGCTGGTCGATCAGCACGCGGCGCACGAGCGGCTGGTGCTGGAACGGATCCGCGCCGGGGCGACCGATGGCGGCGTTTCCGCGCAGCGCCTGCTGCTGCCCGATGTCGTCGAGCTCGACGAAGTGGCTTGCGACCGGCTGGAAGGCCGTGCTGCCGAACTCGCTGCCTTCGGCCTCGACATCGAACGCTTCGGCCCGGCGGCGATGCTGGTGCGTGCGACCCCGGCGCTGCTCGGTACGGTCGACACGGCCCGCCTGCTCACCGACATCGCCGACGATCTTGCCTTGCATGATACCCCGCTCAGCCTACCCGAGCGCATCGATCATGTCGCGGCGACCATGGCCTGCCATGGCAGCGTGCGCGCCGGTCGGGTGCTGAGCGTCGCCGAGATGAACGCGCTGCTGCGCGAAATGGAGGCCACCCCCCATTCCGGCCAATGCAACCACGGCCGTCCGACCTGGGTCAAGCTGGGCCATGGCGATATCGAGAAACTGTTCGGGAGACGATGATGACTGTGCGCCTGTCGATCGATTTCATTTCCGACGTGGTCTGCCCGTGGTGCGTGATCGGGCTCGGCGGCCTCGACGAGGCGCTGCGGCAACTGGACGGACAGGTGGAGGCGGATATCCGGTTCCACCCGTTCGAACTGAATCCCGACATGCCGCCGGAAGGCGAAGACATCGCCGGGCATGTCGCGCGCAAATATGGCGCGACGCCGGAGCAATCCGCTGGCTCGCGCAACATGATCCGCGCGCGTGCGGCCGATGTCGGCTTCACCATCAACGGTGGGCCGGACAGCCGCATCTGGAACACGTTCGACGCGCATCGCCTGCTGCACTGGGCCGGGCTGACCGGCGCGGCGGAGCAGCGGGCGCTGAAGATGGCGCTGTTCACGGCGCATTTCACCGACGGGCGCAACATCTCCGATCATGGCGTGCTGCTGGAAGTGGTGGAGTTGGCCGGCCTCGACGCGGATGACGCGGCCGCGGTGCTCGGGTCGGACCGCTATGGAGAGGCCGTGCGGATTGCCGAGGCAACCTGGCGCCAGAATGGCATCGGCGCGGTGCCGACGCTGATCGTCGAGGGGCGCTATGTCATCTCGGGCGGGCAGACCGGAGAAGTGTTTGCCAAGGCATTGGGTCGGATAGCGGCGGAGAAGGCGGGGGCCACCGCAAACTGACCTGTCCCCCGCTCATGTCGAGCGGAGTCGAGACATCGTCCGACAAGCGCCGTGCCGATGGTGTCTCGACTTCGCTCGACATGAGCGGAAGGGCGAGACCGGCGTGCTGCCTCACCCCCCCTTGGCAATAACCTCCCGCATCCGCGCCAGCTTCGGCTGCACCATCGGCGTGGTCAGCATCGTGCTGGCGACGGCCATTAAGAGCAGCGCGGTGAAGGTGGCGCTGGTGATGATGCCGCGATCGAGCAGGACGTTGGCAAAGATGATCATGATCAGCGCTTTGGTCTGAAGCAGCCAGCCGATCAGTGAGGCTTCACCCTTGGCCCAGCCAAGAATGCGGCCGGCGAGAGCGATGCCGACGAGCTTGCCGCTGACCGAGGCGGCAAGCAGCAGCGCGGCGGCGGCGAAGACGGCGATGCCGCCCATTTCCCATGTCGTCCTGAGCCCGGTCGACAGGAAGAACACCGGCATTACCGCCAGCAATATGGTGTTGCGGAACCGGTCGAGGCTCTCCCGGTCGAACCATTTGGGATCGAGGATGGCGCCGGCGAGGAATGCGCCGACCATGTAATGCAGCCCCGCCCAGTCGGCGACCAGCCCGCACAGCGCCAGCCAGATCAGCCCGACATACCAGCGGTCCCGCTGCGGCACGCGGGCCATGATCGCGCGTACGGCATAGCTGGCAGCAGCGAAGAACAGCAGGAAGCCGCCCTGCCGCCCGATCCGCTCCCAATCGAGCAGGATCAGCGCCAGCACGCCCCAGATGGCGATATCGTCGAGGCTGGCGTAGCGCAGGATGCGCTGGCCGATCGGCTGGCGCAGGATCTCCAGCTTTTCCATCAGCAGCACGAGGATGGGCAGCGCGGTGACGGCTGAGGCCATGCCTATGCCCAGCACCACCTGCCAGTCGGTGCCCTGCGGCCCGATCCACTGGCGGCTGTAGGCGAGCATGGCACTCCCCGCCGCCGCGCCGAACAGCAGCGGGACGATCAATGCCAGGCTGGCGGTAACGCCGGTTTCGCCACGGCGCTTCCAGGCGTCCTCAAGGTCGAGCTCGATACCCGCCAGCCAGACAAACAGCATCACCGCCCACCAGGCGATGCCGTTCAGTGCCTGGATCACCTCCGGGCGAAAGATGAAGCCGTAAGCGTCGGGGAAGGCCGCGCCGAGCACCCCGGGACCGAGCAATATCCCGCCGACGATCTGCACCACCACCAGCGGCGCCCAATAATCGGTGCGAAACACGCGCCAGACCAGCCAGGGCAGGGTGAAGATGATCAGCATCGCCGCTAGAAACAGTTCGGTGATGGTGATGGGATGGTTCATGCGTTTTGATGCCTCGGCAAAGCGCGGTTTATGCGGCTGCGTGGCCGCTGTTTATGGGGTGGCGCAAAGCGGTGCAACGGAGGTGCGCGCGGGCCGTCACCGTCGGCCCGTGCCTAGCACGGCGATTGGCTTGCTCCCCATGCACAAGCAAAGCTCAGCCCCGATAAGTCCGGGGCGACGATGGTTCGCGACGTCAGCGCTGGGAGACGTTAGCCGTCGGTCAGTTCATTTGCCATGCCGACACCCGGCTCCCGCACCCGGACCAGTCCGTTGGCGATGACGCTCAGCACCGCTTCGTCATGCTGGTTGTAGAGGATGGTGCGCGATTTGGTGATGCCCATGTCGGGGCGGTTTTTCGAGCGGCGCTTTTCGAGCAGTTCGCTTTCGACGCGCAGCGTGTCGCCGGGATAGACGGGTTTGAGCCAGCGCAGTTCGTCGATGCCGGGGGAGCCCAGCGAGGCGACGGGGTCGGCCTGCATATGCTCGACCATCATCGCCATCATCATCGCGCCGCTGTGCCAGCCGGAGGCGGAGAGGCGGCCGAAATAGGTTTGCGCGGCGGCTTCGTCCGAGAGGTGGAAGGGCTGGGGGTCGTATTTGCTGGCGAACTCGATCACTTCCTCGCGCGTGACGGGGTAGTGGCCGTAGCGGGCGATGGTGCCGGGTATGAGGTCTTCGTAATATTTCATGGGGGTCTTTCCTCAGAACCTCCCCGGCACGGGGAGGTGGCGAGCGGAGCGAGACGGAGGGGTGGCGAGCGCAGCGAGCTCCCGAGCTGTCGGATGGCGCCGAGGCTCGCTGCGCTCGATACCCCTCCACCACCCTTCGGGCGGTCCCCCTCCCCGGTCCGGGGAGGTCCTAGCTTATCCTTACCCCCGGTGTGCCGTGGGCGACTTCGGCGGTGGCGCGCTTGCTGAGGGTGCTGTCCCGCGTGCTGACCTTGTCGACGACCATGTAGTTGGTCTTCCACGCCTCTGCTGTCACCTCGCAGGTCAAATAGCCGCGCTGGTCGTTGACGAATTTGAGCTCGGGGTTGAACGCCATGAACTGTTCGCTGCCGGGGCGCAGATCGCTGCCGTCGCCGCCGCTCGAGATGGAGGTGGCGACGAATTCGGTAGCGACCACGCTGTCACCCGAGACCAGATCCCCCGCGAAATTCTGATGCTCGTCGCCAGTGAGGACGACGACGTTGTTAAGGCCGCGCATGCGGGCGAGCAGGCGCTGGCGGGGGACTTCATAGGCGGCCCAGCTGTCCATATTCTTGATGACTGCGGGTTCCTCGCGGCGGCGGCGGCGGTCGAGGCTCATCATCATGATCTGCTGGGCCATGCAGTTCCACTGCGCGGTGCCGCGGGTCATGTTGCGGGTGAGCCAGGCTTCCTGCTCTGCACCGAGGACCTGCGCGGCGGAATCCGACACGCCATCGCACACCGGCTTGAAGCCATCGCCGCAGGGCTGGTCGGAACGGAACAAGCGTGTGTCGAGCAGGTCGATCTCCGCCAGCGTGCCGAAGCGGGCCGAGCGGTAGCTGTTCGCGATGGTGCCGTTGCGCGGGAGCATCGAGCGGCGGACGGGCATATGTTCGTACCAGGCCTGTAGCGCAGCGGCGCGGCGCAGCGCGAAGATGTCGGACGGTGCGCCGCCCTCCGGCAGGCCGTCGATGTCCGCCACCCAGTTGTTGGTGATCTCATGATCGTCATAGGTGGAGAAAAAGCTGTGCGCGGCGTGGGCGCGCTGCAGATCGGTGTCGGTCTTGGTCTGGGCGTAGCGCTGGCGATAATCGGACAGGCTGAAACAGGTCTGGCCGACATGTTCACGCACCGGCACGGAGAGCCCCCCGCTGAAATAGGAGGCGCGGGTCGGGCTGCCGCGATACTCGTAGATATAGTCGCCATAATGATAGACGAATGCGAGGTCCTCCCGCGCCATGTGGCGGTAGGCGTTGTAGAGGCCGTCCTCGTAATTCTGGCAGCCGGCGACCGCGAACTTGAGTTGCGCCGGGGTGGCGGTGGCGAGGGGAAGCGTGCGTGCCCGCCCGGTGAAGCTGCGCTCTCCACCAGCGGTAAAGCGGTACCAATAGGGCCGGTCCGGCTGGAGGCCGGTGACCTCGACATGGACGCTGTGCGCCAGTTCGGGGCGGGCCAGTTCCTCGCCCTGCGCGACGATGGTGGAGAAGCGGTCGTCGCTGCCGACTTCCCATTGCACCGCCATGGGCGACATCGGCATGCCGCCGTCGGAGGCCAGCGGATCGGGCGCGAGTCGCGTCCACAGCACGAACCCGTCGGGCGCAGGCTCGCCGGAGGCGATGCCCAGGCTGAAGGGAAAATCGCGCCAGATGCTGGCCTGCGCGCGCAGGATGGCGGGCGCGGTAGCGGCGGTGGCGATGGTTCCGGCGAGGAACAGGCGGCGTGAGACATTGGCCTGGGTCATGGGCGTGGGTGGCTCCGGGTGACAGTTGGCGCAGTCGTAGCGATGTCGTGTTGCGGCGCAATGGCATGCGCAAACTGATTTGCCTATGTTCCCCTGCGAAGGACGGTTCCATCACCAGCCGTTGCGTTTCGCCCGGTCCGTTCGTGCTGGCCGCATCTTCGGGTGATGGGCCCCTGCCTTCGCAGGGGCACACAGGGCTGCCGGGCTAGCGGTTAGATCCGCACCATCCGCATGCCTGACTCGCCATAGCGCGGGCCAGCGGTCGCGCCCTTGGGGCTGGCAGCGTCGAGTGCGGCAAGGTCCTCGGCGGTCAGTACCAGATCGGCAGCGCGAACGCTGTCTTCCATCGTCATGCGGCGCTTGGTGCCGGGGATGGGGACGATGTCCGGCCCCTGCGCCAGCAGCCAGGCGAGCGCGACCTGCGCGGCGCTGGCGTTATGGGCGGCGGCGATGCCCTCGACCACTGCCACCACCTTGAAGTTGGTGGCGAAGTTCGCCTCGCTCCAGCGCGGATCGTTGCGCCGCCAATCGTCTTCGGGGATGGCATCGAAGCTGCGGATCTGCCCGGCGAGGAAACCACGACCCAGCGGGGAGTAGGGGACGAAGCCGATGCCGAGCTCGCGGCAGGTGGTCAGGATCTCGTCCTCGACATCGCGCTCCCACAGCGAATATTCGCTCTGCAGCGCCGCGACCTGATGCACGGCATTGGCGGCACGCAGGCGGGCGGGTGCGGCTTCGCTGAGGCCGATATGCTTGATCTTGCCTTCGCGCACCAGGTCGGACAGCGCGCCCATCGTCTCCTCGATCGGCACATTGGGGTCCATGCGATGCTGGTAGTAGAGGTCGATGCAGTCGATTCCGAGCCGCTTCAGCGATCCTTCGACCGAGGCGCGGGCATTGGCCGGGGAGCCGTCGATGCCGGTGATCTTGAGGCCATCGAACTTGAAGCCGAACTTGGTGGCGATGACGAGGCCTTCACGCTTGCCCTTGATTGCTTCGCCGACCAGCTCCTCATTCTGATAGGGGCCATAGATCTGGGCGGTGTCGAAGAAGGTGACGCCCATGTCGATCGCCTGGTGGATCGTCTTGATCGCCTCATCCGGATCGGCCTGTTCGCCGTAGGTGATGTTGCCGCCGCGGATCATCGGCATGCAGCCGATGCCAATGGCCGAGACGGTCAGCCCGTCGCCGAGGGTACGCATGTGCATGGTCTCTCTCCTTATGGCCCAACCCGTAGCCTTGAACGTGTCGAAGGGCGTTCCCTGTTACTGCGATGCGCCTTTCGACCAGCTCAGGGCTGCAGGCCTGATCCTTTCTCCAGCGATTCTGTCGCATCGCTGCCCGCCCGCGCATCCACGGTAGCGACGGCTGCGACATCATTTGTGACATTGCCGAGCGTGCGGACGATGTCCGGCAACTGTTCGACCGCGAGCAGCAGCACCAGCGGCTCGATCGGCACGCCCATGGCGAAACAGATCGGCGCGATGGCGGAGATGAAGCTGATCGATCCGGGCAACGATACCGAGCCAAGCGTGGTGGTCGATGCCACGACCACCCCGAAGAACAGGGCCAGCGGTGTGAGTTCGGTGCCGGTCAGCCACGCGACATAGATGGCAACGGCCAGGTTCATCGCCGGGCCGGTGGAACGGAACAGCGCGACTGCCAGCGGCAGGGTGACGTCAGCGGTGGTCTCCCGCACGCCCAGCGTCTTGGCGCCGCGCAGCATGGCGGGCAGTGAGGCCAGCGAGCTTTGCGTCGAGATCGCCACGGCCTGCGCGGGCAGCACGGCGCGGGCGAAGTCGCCGAGGCGCCGTTTGCCGCCGATCAGCGCGATCGGATAACCCGCAGTCCAGACGATGGCACCGACCGCCGAGACGATCAGGATATAGTGGAGGAAGACGCCGATCGCCTCCACGCCGACCCGCGCGGCGACCACGAAGGCAAGCGCTGCGACGCCGATGGGGGCGAGCATCAGCACCCAGCCGATGACGATGAGCATGGCATTGCCCAGCGCCGCGAAAAATCCGGAAAGCAGCGCACGTTGCGGCTCTGCCAGCCGGGTGATGGCGAGCGCGAAGATCACGACGAACACGATCATCGGCAGGAAGGCGTCATTGGCGGCGGCGAAAATAGGGTTGGTCGGCACCATCTGCTTGATGATGTCGGCAATCGACGGGACGGTGCCGGTGTCGGCGCTTTGCGTCAGGCTGCCGGTCAGGGCAGCGGCCGCTTCGGCAGGGATGGGGAAGCTTTGGAGCAGCAGCGGGGTGACGATGGCGGCCATGATCGCGCCGCCCCACAGCACGGTCAGGAAAAATCCGATCGACCATCCCGCGATGCGCCCTGCGCTGGCCGCGGCGACGGCGGTGACGATGCCGGTGACCAGCAGAGCGGCCACCAGGGGGACGATGGTCATCTGCAGCGCCCGCAGCCACAGCGTGCCCAGAATGTCGGGCACATAGACCCAGCTTTCGACACTGGCCGGCGCGAAGCTGGAGACAGCGATGCCGCAGCCCAGGCCCCCGACCAGGGCAATGAGGATGAACAGCGGCGAGATGCGGGGCATCGGCGGAGCGGAAGAAGCCATGGCTGCGACGATGCCCGCTGGCGCGTCTGCGGGCAAGGGGGGCATCGCCCCCTTTACACCCCGCGCCTTCCCGTTCACGTTAACGTCAAACGCCACAGAGCGGTGGGAGAAGTGCGATGACCGAACGTCCGGAGACCTTTGGCGCTGCCTTGCGCAAATGGGCGGCGGAGACACCCAGCCAGAAGGCAACGACCTTCGAAGGCGTGACCATCGATTTCGCCGAACTCGACCGCCGCGCCAGCCAGGTGGCGCGGGCGCTGGTCGCCGAAGGGCTGGGGAAGGGCGACCGCATCGCCTATCTCGGCAAGAACAGCGCCGCGGTGGTGGAACTGACCTGCGGCGCGGCACGCGCCGGGGTGGTGCTGGTGCCGATCATCTGGCGGCTGACCGGCGAAGAGATCGCCTATATCCTGGGGGACAGCACCGCCAGACTGCTTTTCGTCGGCGATGCGCTGGAAGACAGCGCACTCGCGGCGATGGCGGCATCGGGTGTCGCCGTACCCGTGATCGGTATGGACCTTTCCGCGCCGCAACCGGGCTGGCGCGATTTCGCAGCCTGGCGCAGCGCGCAGGACGGCAGCGATCCGGGCCTTCCGGTCAGCGCCGGGGATCCGGTGATCCAGCTCTATACCTCGGGCACCACCGGCAAGCCCAAGGGCGCAGTGCTGACCCACGCCAATGGCACCACACTGCGCTGGCACATCGAGGATGGCGGCCTTGGCTGGATGCTGGCCGAACCGGGTGAAAGCGTGCTCAACTGCATGCCTTTTGCGCATATTGCCGGGATCGGCACGGTGCTTGGTGCGGTCTATTCGGGGCAGGAACTGGTCATCACCCGCGAATTCGACCCGGGCACGACCCTCGACATCATCCAGGATTTCAAGCTGGGGCGCCTGTTCCTGGTGCCGGCGGCGCTGGGCATCCTGCTGCAGCATCCCAAGGCGGCGAGCACCGACTTCTCGTCGATCAAGACCTTCTCCTATGGCGCCAGCCCCATCCCGCTCGACCTGCTCAAGCGCGGCGTGGAGGTGCTGCAGTGCGATTTTGCGCAGATGTACGGCATGACCGAAACCTGGGGCACGGTGGTGATGCTGCCGCCCGAGGACCACACTGAGGCGCGCGTCGACAAGATGAGCGCGGCGGGCAAGGCGCTGCCGGGGGTCGAGCTTGCCGTATTGGCCGAGGATGGCAGCCATCTGCCCGCAGGCGAAATCGGCGAGGTGGCGATCAGGTCCCCGACCATCATGCAGGGCTATTGGAACCGGCCGGAGGAAACCGCCAAGACCCTGATCGGCAATGGCTGGCTGCGCACCGGCGACGTCGGGCTGCTCGACGATGAGGGCTATCTGTTCCTTAAGGACCGGATGAAGGACATGATCATCACCGGCGGCGAAAATGTCTATCCGGCGGAAGTGGAAAGCGCGCTCTACGCGCATCCGATGATCGCCGATGTCGCGGTGATCGGCGTGCCGGACGAGCGCTGGGGCGAGGCGGTAAAGGCGGTGGTGGTGCCGGCGCCTGGCAGCGAACCCAATCCGGCGGAAATCATCGCCTGGGCGCGCGAGCGGATCGCCGCGTTCAAATGCCCCAAGAGCATCGATTTCGTCGATGCGCTGCCGCGCAACCCGTCAGGCAAGATCCTGCGCCGCTCGCTGCGCGAACCCTATTGGGCGGACAAGGGGCGGATGGTGAACTGACCGCGCCTTTGACGGCAGGCTCTAGGCGAGCGCGCGATAGATGCCGTAGGCGCTGGTCAGGGTCAGCACGGTGCCGACGAAGATCATCAGCTTGGCCGGCGGAATGCGCTTGGCGAGGATCGCGCCGAGCGGTGCGGCGATGACGCCGCCGATGAGCAGGCCGACGACCGACAGCGAGAATTGCTTGAGGCCGAGCTGGGTCACGAACACTGCCGAGATGGTGAGTGTGACAAAGAATTCGACCGAGTTGACCGTGCCGATCACCTTGCGCGGCTCGGCGCCCTGGATCAGCAGGTTGGAGGTCACCACCGGCCCCCAGCCGCCGCCGCCCGCCGCATCGAGAAAGCCGCCAGCGAGGCCGAGCGGGGCGATCACCTTGGGGTCGCGCAGGTGGATGCGGTGATTGAGCCCGCGCCAAAGGATCCACAGACCAATGATTGCCAGATAGGTCAGCACGAACGGCTTGACGAGATCGCCGTCGATGCCTGTCAGAAAATAGGCCCCGGCTGCGCCACCGATCATGCCGGGAATGACCAGCCGCAGGAACCATCGCAGGTCGATATTGCGATGCCACAGGTGATTGATGCCGGAGACGCCGGTGGTGAAGATTTCCACCGTATGCGTCTTGGCGCTGGCCAGCGCCGGGGGCACGCCCAGCACGCCGACCAGCAGGGTCGAGGTGATCACGCCGAAGGCCATGCCAAGCGCGCCGTCGATCAGCTGCGCCGCAAAACCGACGAGGATGAACGGCAACAGTGCCGACAGGTCGATGGCAGAAAGATCGATCATGAATGCAGCACAGGTCCCCGCAATATCGCGATGCCATAGACCGGGCCACCTGTCCTGCTCCACAGCCTTTGCCTTGGGCGGGGACAAGCAATGCTTTGGGCCATCAGCGCCGCGCCATCGTCGCCGGGTCGAGGTTGGCGCGGACATAATCGATGAAGGCGCGCAGCTTGGGCATCACCTGCCTGCGGCTGGGATAATAGAGAAACAGGCCGCCGCTCGATGCACCATAGCCTTGCAATACCACTTCGAGCTTGCCGGTCTCTATCTGTTTCTTGACATTGGGTTCGGCCATGTAGGCGATGCCGACCCCGGTTTCGACTGCCATGACGAGGGCTGCGAAGTCGTTGACGATCACCGGCCCTGAGACGTCGACATTGATCTGGCGATTGCCGTCGATGAAGCCCCAATCCATGAAATTGCCGGTGGCTAGGCGGACGCGGATGCATTTGTGGTCGCGCAGGTCGGCCGGCTTTTGCGGGCGGCCGTGCCGGTCGAGATAGTCCGGCGTCGCGACGACGGTGAAGCCGAACGGATCGGACAGGCGCACCGCGACCATGTCTGCCGCGAGCGATTCTCCAAGGCGGACGCCTGCGTCATACCCGCCCTCGGTTACGTCGACGAAGCCGTCCTCGGCACAGATTTCCAGCTCGATCTCGGGATAAGCGGCGCAGAAACCCGCCAGGATCGGCTGGAACAGATGCTGCACCACCGCGCGCGGCAGGTTGATGCGCAGCCGTCCCGCCGGGCGCTCGCTGAGGGTGCGGGCGGCCTCGAAGGCATCGCCCAGCCCGTCGAAGGCGGGGCGCGCGCGATCCAGGAACATCTCGCCCGCCTGGGTCAGGCCGACGCTGCGGGTGGTGCGCATCAGCAGCGGGACGCCCACCCGCTCTTCCAGCGCGCGGATTGTCTGGCTGACAGCGGAGGCGGAAATGCCGAGATCGATCGCGGCTGCGGAAAAGCTGCGGCGCTCCGCGACGCGCAGGAACGCCTCCACGCCATCGAGCGCGCCGCGGGTGATTGATAAGCCCTGCTTCATGACATGTGCAGATTAGACGCTCTTATCATTTCGGCAAGCGGCCCCTAAATAGGTTGCACAAAGAAACCAAAAAATTCCGGCTCTCCACTCACGAAAGGTCCAGTCCCATGCGCTCTCCCCTTCTCCCCGCCCTGCTCGGTTTCGCTGTCACCGGCGCCGTGATGTTCGCAACCGCTCCGGCTTCGGCCCAGGCCGCTACCGACTATCGCTGCACCGCGCTGGTCGATCAGGCCCGCACCGCTGCTGCCAACAGCACCGATGCTGCCAAGGCCCAGCGCGCCCGCCAGTTCATCGCCACTGGCCTTGCGCTGTGCGAAGCCCGCAGCGAAGGCCCGGCCGCCCGCCAGTTCCGCTCGGCGCTGCGCGTGCTCGGCGTCCAGGAAATCCGCAATGCCGCTCCGGCCGAGATCGCCAACCAGGCGACGCCGGTCCCGGCTGGCGGCAACTGAGTTCCTTCCGGCCCGGTCGTCTCCACGCCGGGCCACTCTCCCCCCTGAAAATGGGCGGCGGTGCCATCCCGCCGCCCTTTTTTTGCGCGCTCCGGCCTGCGCTGCCGACCAGTTTCCTCTTGCAACCTTGTCTCCGGCATGATGGATTGCCGGTGGTATCGCACGCGCAACGGCGCGGCGCTTTTTCAGGAGAGTCGCGTCATGGCCACTGTTGCCGAACATCCCGTCCAGACCAGCCCCGCCAGCCACACCGCAGCATCGATGCGCGCACTGCTCGACGCCGCCCGCGCCGATTTCACCGCCAGCCTGCCGGTGCCGATCGAGGTGCGGCGTGACCGGCTGGACCGCGCCATCGCCATGATGATCGACCATGCCGATGCCTGGGCCGCGGCGACCAGCGAGGATTTCGGCCATCGCCCGCGCGAGTTGACGATGATCAGCGACGTGCTCGCCAGCAGCGGCGCGCTCAAGCATGCCAAGAAAAATCTGGCGAAATGGATGCGCGCCGAAAAGCGCTCGCCGATGTTCCCGCTCGGCCTGCTCGGGGCGAGCGCGCGGGTGGAATATCAGCCCAAGGGCGTCGTCGGCATCATCGCGCCGTGGAATTTCCCGATCGGGATGGTGATGACCCCGCTCGCCGGCATCTTTGCCGCAGGCAACCGCGCCATCGCCAAGCCGAGCGAATTCACGCCGGCGACCTCGGCCCTCTTCGAGAAGCTGGTGCCGCAATATTTCGCGCCCGAGGAATTCGCCATCGTCACCGGTGGTCCCGAAGTGGGCAAGGCGTTCAGCGAACTGCCGTTCGACCATATCATCTTCACCGGCGCGACCAGCATCGGCCGCCACATCATGCGCGCGGCGGCGGAAAATCTGGTGCCGGTGACGCTGGAACTGGGCGGCAAGTCCCCGGTGATTGTCGGCCAGAGCGCCGATCTTGCCGAGGTCGCGGGCAAGGTCGCGCAGGGCAAGCTGATGAATGCGGGGCAGATCTGCCTCGCCCCCGATTATGTGCTGATCGACGGCGCGCGCGAGCAGAAACTGGTCGACGAGCTGGTCGCCAGCGCCAGCGCGATGTACCCGACCATCCTCGACAACGACGATTATACCTCGGTGGTCAACGACCGGCACCATGCCCGGCTGACCGGCCTCGTCGAGGACGCCAAGGCCAAGGGCGCGGAGGTGACGGTGGTCAATCCGGCGGGCGAGGATTTCGCATCCGCCAACGGCCGCAAGATGCCGATGCACATCATCCGCAACGTCAGCGATGACATGAAGGTGATGCAGGAAGAGATTTTCGGCCCGCTGCTCCCGATCAAGCGGGTGCGCAGCACCGAGGAAGCGGTGGCGCACGTCAATGCCAACGATCGTCCGCTCGGCCTCTATTATTTCGGCAAGGATGCCGCCGAGGAAGCGCGCGTGCTCGACCGGACGATTTCGGGCGGCGTGACCGTCAATGACGTGATCTTCCATGTCGCGCAGGAAGATCTGCCGTTCGGCGGCGTCGGCCCCAGCGGCATGGGCAATTACCATGGTTATGACGGGTTCAAGACCTTCAGCCACGCCAAGTCGGTGTACCGGCAGGCGAAGGTGGATGTCGCCAAGCTGGCCGGGCTCAAGCCGCCGTTCGGCGCGGCGACCGCCAAGACGATTGCCCGCGACCTCAAGAAGTAGGTTGCGCGGGTCGGGCGGGGGAGGCTAAGCGCCTCGCTCGACCCACGGACATGCCCCTGTGGTGAAATTGGTAGACGCGTCCGACTCAAAATCGGATGCCGCAAGGCGTGCTGGTTCGAGTCCGGCCAGGGGCACCAATCCGGGTCAAGCCGCTGCAGGGCAGGCGGCTTTTCCTCCACGGCACTTTGCGCGATGGTGCGGCGATGCCGGCACCGACTCGCCCCCTCGTCTCAGACCCGCGCCGCGCGCGCGACCCCGGCCTTAGGCGCAGCCAGTTCGGGCGGGTGGTGTGGATCGAGTGCCCGCAATGCGACGGGCCGGCAACCAACAGCGGCCGTGGCGCCCACTGCCGCCGTTGTGGCTATATGACTGTCCAGCGGCGCGGCTGCGAAAGCGCGTCGTGGGGGCGCATCGCACTCGACAATCCGCTGTGCAGCCATTGCCGGGGCCCGCTGCCGCAGCGGGCGATGCCGACCGCGCGCATGGTCGATGGCAAGATGAAGTTGCGCGTCCGCTGCCCCGCCTGTGGCAAGACCGTAGACTATCCCGCCAGATATGCCTTCCCGCCGGAGGGCCCGGGCGGCGGCCTGATCTGGCGGCCGCTCTATCTGCGCACGCAGGTCAGCGGGCATGAGTTGGCGGTCGACAATCTCGCGCATCTCGACGCGCTCGAAGCGTGGCTCGGCGCATCGCTGCGGGAGCGCGGGCCGGTCGCCGGGCTGACGATGATGGCGCGCCTGCCCCGCTGGATGAAGACGGCCACGATGCGGCCCAAGATCATACGGGCGCTGCGCCATTTGCGAGCGCGGGCGCAGCAGGCGGGTATCGAAGAATGAACGGAGCCAGCCGATGACGCTCGATACGCTGTTGCGCGCGGCCTATGGCGCCAACATCCTGATCCTGCTGCCGGTGGTCGCGACGCTGGCGCGCGCCGACAGCACGGCAACTATCTTCGGGCCGGCGGTGCCGGAATCGCCGGGGCTGCGCTTGCTGGTCGCTGCCTTGTGGTGCGGCATCATGGTCGCCTCCGCGCTAGGCCTGTTCGCGCCGCGCGCCTTTGCCGGCGTGCTGGTGCTGCAGGTGGTCTACAAGGCGCTGTGGCTCGGCCTGTTCATCGTGCCGCTGTGGCGCGCTGAGGGCGCGGCGGCGGTGCCGTGGGGCCCGGTCGTGCCCTTTGCCCTGATCGTTCTGCTATGGCCGCTGCTCATCGCGGCACTGTGGCGCGCAGGCCACTGGTCCGCGTGAATGCGTGCCGAAATGCTTGAAGTTCCGGGCGGAGCTTGCTAACGGCCCGGTAGCGACGCGAAGGGATTCGCGGCGAACCATGGATTATTGCCGGTGCTGTTGAGCTGCCGGATGGCGGCTCCGGCCTTCAACAGACAAGGATAAGTGGCGGTTTTATGCAGATTGTCGTTCGCGAAAACAACGTAGACCAGGCGCTGCGGGCCCTGAAGAAGAAGCTGCAGCGTGAAGGCGTCTATCGCGAGATGAAGCTGCGTCGCCACTATGAAAAGCCCAGCGAAAAGCGCGCGCGTGAGCACGCCGCCGCCGTGCGCCGCGCCCGCAAGATGGAGCGCAAGCGCCTGGAGCGTGACGGCGTCCGCTAAGGATTGCGCAAAACCCGAATTTGGCGAAGGGCGGTTGTCGAAAGGCAGCCGCCCTTTCCTTTGGTTGCTGGAGTCGAAGCGATGCGCATGTTTTCTATTTGTCTGACGCTGCTGGCAGTGGCGCTGTCGGCCCCGACCAGCGCGCAGGACGCGCCTCCGTCCAGCCCCGCACCCACCGCGGCCGCGGCGCCATCGATAACGCTGGAGACGCTGACTCCTGGCACCGGCGCCACGCCGGGCGATAACGATGTGGTGCTGGTCAATTATCGCGGCACGCTGAGTGACGGGACGATGTTCGATGAAGCGCAGCGGACGATACTGCCGGTCGGGCGGTTGATTCCCGGCTTCACGCAGGGGCTCAAGCAGATGCGGGTGGGCGGATCCTACCGGCTGACCATTCCCGCGGAGCTGGGCTATGGACCGGCCGGTGCCGGGCCCATCCCCGGCAACAGCACGCTGGTCTTCACCGTCGATCTGCTCGATGCCGGGCCGCCGGAGCGTGCGCGCGCGATGGCCGGCCTGCCGTCGGTCGAGGTGCAGGCGATCGTGCCCGGCACGGGTCGGGTGCCGACCGCGGAGGAACTGGTGCTGGTCAACTACACCGGCCGGCTGCCCGATGGCACGGTGTTCGATAGCGGGCAGAGCGCGATCTTCTTCGTCAACCAGCTGGTGCCCGGATTCACGCAGGGGCTGCTGCAGATGCGCAGCGGCGGCCGCTATCGCCTGTTCATCCCCGCCGATCTTGCCTATGGCGCGCAGGGTGCCGGGCCGATCCCGCCCAACAGCGACCTGGTGTTCGAGGTAGAGCTGATCGCCACCAACCGCCTTGCCGAAATCGCCGGGATGATGCGACGGGCGGCGGCGGAAGCGAACGCCGCCCCATAGCCGCAGCGCTTGCGCCATCGGGCAGCTAGGCTATAGCCGCCGTCATCCCGTGCGACCGCCCGAGGGGGGAATGATCCTATGTCCGATGTTACCGCCGTTCCGCTTCGTCCCGTCAGCAAATCCGGCATCGCCGTGCTGTGGGTGGGGGTGTTGTTGCTGGTGATCGGCGCCGCTGCCTGGGCGATGACGCTGTCGCGCCAGCCGCAGATCGAGCTGACGGTGGTGCGTGCCGGGTCGGGGGCGATGGTGAGCGCCGACGATGTGGTGCTGATCAAATATGAAGGCCGTCTGCCCGATGGCACGGTGTTCGATTCGGCCGATCAGGCGCCGCTCGATGCCGGCAGCGTGGTGCCAGGCTTCTCGCAGGGGCTGCAGCGCATGCAGGTGGGCGGCAAATACACGCTCTTCATCCCGTCCGAGCTTGGCTACGGTTCGACCGGCGCTGGCGGCGTGATCCCGCCGGATACGGACATCACCTTCGATGTCGAAGTGCTCGACAAGCGCTCGCGCGCCGAAATCCAGGCGATGCAGCAGATGATGCAGCAAATGGGCGCAGGCGGTCCGGGCGGCCCCGGCGGCGCGCCGGGCGGTGCCCCGGGGGCGGCTGCTCCGGGTGGTCCGCCGACCGGCCCGTGAGCGGCTGACGATGCTATCGATCACCCTAAACGGGGACCCGCGCAGCATCGCCGAAGGCACCAGCATCGCTGCGCTCGTGGCCGATATCGGGCTCAATCCGGCAAAGGTCGCAGTGGAGCGCAATCGGGAAATCGTGCCCCGCTCGACGCTGGCCGACGTGCTGCTGGCCGATGGCGATGTGCTGGAAATCGTGCATTTCGTCGGCGGGGGGTAACCAGAAACATTGCCTGTTTCGTCATTGCGAGCGCAGCGAAGCAATCCAGGGCGGCGCCGCGCGACTCTGGATTGCTTCGCGTTGCTCGCAATGACGGGCAAAACTCAAGGACTGTTACGATGCCCACCCCCTCCCCGGACACATGGACCGTCGCCGGTCGCACCTTCACCAGCCGCCTGATCGTCGGCACCGGCAAGTACAAGGATTTCGCGCAGAATGCCGCAGCGGTGGAAGCCGCGGGCGCGGAGATCGTCACCGTCGCGGTGCGGCGCGTCAACGTCTCCGATCCGGCCGCGCCGATGCTCACCGACTTCATCGATCCGAAGAAGGTCACCTATCTGCCCAACACCGCCGGCTGCTTCGATGCCGACAGCGCGATCCGCACGCTCCGGCTGGCGCGCGAGGCGGGCGGCTGGGACCTGGTCAAGCTGGAGGTGCTGGGCGAGGCAAAGACGCTCTACCCCAATATGCGCGAGACGCTGCACGCCACCGAGGTGCTGGCCAAGGAAGGGTTCCTGCCGATGGTCTATTGCGTCGATGACCCCATCGCCGCGAAGCAGCTGGAGGATGCGGGCGCCGTGGCGATCATGCCCCTCGGCGCGCCGATCGGTTCGGGGCTGGGCATCCAGAACCGCGTCACCATCCGGCTGATCGTCGAGGGCGCGCGCGTGCCGGTGCTGGTCGACGCCGGCGTCGGTACCGCCAGCGATGCGGCGGTGGCGATGGAACTGGGCTGCGACGGCGTCCTCATGAATACCGCGATTGCCGAGGCGAAGGCCCCGATACTGATGGCGCAAGCGATGAAATCGGCGGTCGAGGCCGGCCGGATGGCCTATCTTGCCGGACGCATGAGCACCCGCAAATATGCCGATCCCAGCAGCCCGCTCGCCGGGCTGATCTGACCATATCGGGAACGATCGTAGCCCTCGGTTGTTTATTGCAAGTATCAACCGAAAGGACACGATCATGGGTGAATTCACCGACAAGGCCAAGGGCCTCGCCAACGAAGCCGCTGGCAACGTCAAGCAGGCCGCTGGCAAAGCCACCAACGACGCCGACCTGCACGCACGCGGTGTCGCTCAGGAACGCAAGGGCGAAGCCCAGAACGTCAAGGGCAGCGTCAAGGGCGCGCTCGGCGACAAGGTCTGACGCCTGACACAGCCCAATGAAGAGGCCGCCGGAGCGATCCGGCGGCCTTTTTGCTGCACAAGGTGGCCCGACATAACTGGCAGAGCGCATCCTCCCCTTCAGGGGAGGTGGCCGCGAAGCGGTCGGAGGGGCCGGCGCGGCGTTCCGAGCGGCTCAGAACGCCGCTCCGGCCCCTCCGTCTCGCCTGCGGCGATCCACCTCCCCTGCGGGGAGGCTGTTATCCCGCGGTCTCGATCTTATCCTGCGTCCTCAGCTCGAAATCGCTCGCATCGTGCCGTTCGTGGAGCTGGCTTGCCGGATCGCCCATCGTGCGGTTGACCATGCGGCCGCGCTTGACCGCGGGACGCTCGGCGATCTGGTCGGTCCACCGCATTACATTGGTATATTCGTGGACGGAGAGGAACTCCGCCGCACCATAGACCAGGCCCTTCACCAGCGCGCCATACCAGGGCCAGATCGCCATGTCGGCAATGCTGTAATCCGCGCCGGCGACATATTCCGACTCGCCCAGCCGGATATCGAGCACCGAGAGCTGGCGCTTCACCTCCATCGCATAACGGTCGATCGGATATTCGAGCTTCACCGGTGCATAGGCATAGAAATGGCCGAAGCCGCCGCCGAGGATCGGGGTCGCGCCCATCTGCCACATCAGCCAGTTGAACACCTCGGTCCGCGCCGGGCCCGAGGCAGGGAGGAAGGCGCCGAACTTCTCGGCGAGATAGACGAGGATCGACCCGCTCTCGAACACCCGCACAGGTTCCGGCCCGCTGCGGTCGCACAGCGCGGGGATCTTGCTGTTGGGGTTGATGTCGACGAAGCCCGAACCGAACTGGTCGCCATTCATGATATTGATCAGCCAGGCGTCATATTCCGCGCCGCTATGCCCCAGCGCCAGCAGCTCCTCGAGCATCACCGTCACCTTGACGCCGTTGGGTGTACCCAGCGAGTAGAGCTGCAACGGATGCTTGCCGACCGGCAATTCCTTGTCCGCCGTCGGCCCGGCGATAGGCCGGTTGATGCTCGCGAAGCGGTGGGTGGCGTCGCGGTTCCATGTCCAGACGGCGGGCGGGGTGTAGTCGGCGGCGTCGGTCATGGATTCGCTCCCTTCATGCTATGCCTTCTCCCAATACCCGACCACCCTGAGCTTGTCGAAGGGCTGTCCTTCGCTTGTGCGAGGTAGCAAGCAAGAAGGGCAATCCTTTGACAAGCTCAGGATGGTCGGAGCCAGGAATTGCGACGTTCTACCGCTTCGGCACCAACGCCGGAACCTCGCGCGCCGCATCCGCCGGCCTGATCCCCGGCGGCGGGGCGGCGTCGCCGCGTTCCTCGCCGTCGCGGATGCGGATGGCGCGGCGGATGGCGGGTTTGACGCGGGGGTAGATGCCGCAGCGGCAGATGTTGGTGATCGCCGCCTCGATCTCGGCATCGCTCGGGTCGGGGGTTTTCTTGAGGAGGACGCTGATCGCCATGATCATGCCCGGCTCGCAAAAGCCGCACTGGGTCACCTGCTCGGCGACCCATGCCTGCTGCACCGGGTGGCTGCGGTCGGGGGAGAGCGCCTCGATGGTGGTAACGAACCGCCCCTCGCAATCGGCGATGCTGATCTGGCAACTGGCCAGCGCCTCGCCATCGACATCGACAATGCAGGCCCCGCATTCGCCGGTGCCGCAGCCATATTTGGTCCCCGTCAGGTTGGATGCATCGCGCAGCGCCCACAGCAGCGGCGTCGCCGGGTCCATGCGGTAGCGCACCGGGCGGCCGTTGACGGTGAAGGCGGTCATGGCACGATCCCTAGGGTCAGAACCCACTAAATGCGCGTTCGAGGCGGTGAAATGGCGAAGATATCGGGTTCAGGTGGCCGCCGCGGGTGGTGGTTCCACCTGCAAGGCCGCTTGGAGCCGAGATCGAAGCCATTTCGCCGCCCCGCAGGGGTTCGACCCATTTTGTCCATGGCTGCGTCGGCAAGTCTTGAAATATCGACATATTCCTTCGCTTTGCCTCCTCGCCCTGAACAAAATGGCCTCGAACCTCGAGCGCGCATTTAGTGGGTTCTGACCCTAGCGGCGGACTGGCGCGTTGCCAACCGGCGCCGCGACGCTACGATAGCGGGGAAGGAGGACGGCATGGCCGATCGCACCATTTCCAGCTTCGCCGAATTCTGGCCCTATTATCTGCGCGAGCATGGCAAGCCGCTGACGCGCGGCCTGCATTATGCGGGGACCAGCCTGCTCGTCGCCATCGCGCTGTATGCGCTGGCAACGCAGCGCTGGGGGCTGCTGATGCTGCTGCCGGTCGCGGGCTATGGCTTTGCCTGGGCTGCGCATTTTCTGGTCGAGCGCAACCGCCCAGCGACCTTCACCTATCCGCTGTGGAGCCTCGCCGGCGATTTTCGCATGTGGGCGCTGTGGCTGACCGGGCGGCTGGGGCCGCATCTGGAGCGGGCCGGACTGCGCTAGGGCTCCTGACCCTGGCTGTCGCTGCGAACCAGCCGGATGTCGACTTCCCGCGAGACGTAGCGCCACTCCTCGCTCGCGCGCAGGCGGACCAGCAGCTTGTCGAACGCCGTCTCATGCTCGGGCGCATATTCGAACCAGGTGAGGAAATCGAAGGTCTCGCCCAGATCGCGGCCATGGTGCAGGCGGCGGGCGATTTCGGGCAGATACTCCATGCCGATCGGCGTGTGCTGCGCGGCGCGGTAGATCGCCAGCCGCTCGTCCTGTGCCAGATCCCACCAGTCTTGCGACTTGGAAATGGGGATCAGCGCGGCGTGGCGCGCCTCGCTGCGCCCCAGGCCGGACTGGCTGGCGCGCAGATCGGCCCGCTCGCCCGCAGTGGTGTAGCGCAGGTTGCTGATCGCACCGGCCAGGTCCCAGGCGGCATCGGGCACCGGCGCGGCGCCGATCCGTACCGCCATGTGGCTCGCCGCGGGCAGGCTGTCCCCGGTCACCGCCGTGATGCTGCGCACCGCCCATTCGCCGCTGTCGCCGCCGGTGAAGCGGATGATGTTCTCGCTCGCCATGCCCAGTCGCTAGCGCAGGCCGGGCAGCCGGTCTTGCGCGATGTTGCCTTGGCTCAGCCGACCTTGCGCACGAATACGCAGCCCGCCGAATAGCCCGCTCCGAACGAGCAGATCAGTCCGGTATCGCCGCTTTCGAGATCCGCATTATGCTGGTGGAAGGCGATGATCGACCCGGCGCTGCTGGTGTTGGCATAGCTGTCGAGCACCGTCGGGCTCTCGTCCTCGCTCGCCTCATGGCCGAACACCTTGCCGGCGATCAGCCGGTTCATGTTGGCATTGGCCTGGTGCAGCCAGGTGCGCCGGATGCTGCCGTGCGGCAGGCCCAGCTTCTCCATCTCGGCGAGGATCATGGCCGAGACCATCGGCACCACTTCCTTGAACACCTTGCGGCCTTCCTGGACGAACAGCTTGTCCGCGTCGTCGCGGCCTTCGGGCGCGGTGCGGTTGAGGAAGCCGAAATTGTTGCGGATATTGTTGGAAAAGACGGTCTTCAGCTTGGTGCCGACGATGTCCCAGTGCTGCGCGGGGGCGATGTCGACGCTTTCGACCAGGATGGCAGTGGCGACATCCCCGAAGATGAAGTGGCTGTCCCGGTCGCGCCAGTTGAGGTGGCCGGAGGTGATCTCCGGATTGACCACCAGCACGCTTCTGGCGTGGCCCGCACGGATGAAATCGGCGGCGGTCTGGATACCGAAGGTGGCGGAGGAGCAGGCGACATTCATGTCGAAGCCAAAGCCCTCGATGCCCAGCGCATCCTGAATTTCCACGGCTACTGCGGGATAGGCGCGCTGCAGGTTGGAACAGGCACACAGCACCGCATCGACATCGGCCGGGTCGCGCCCGGCGCGCTCCAGCGCCTGCAGACAGGCCTTGACGCCGATTTCGGCGAGGATGGCCAGCTGGTCATTGGGTCGTTCCAGATCGCGCGGACGCATCACGGCGGGGTCGAGCACCCCGGCCTTGTCCATCACGTGCCGCGCCTTGATACCGCTCGCCTTCTCGATGAACTCGACCGAGCTCGGCTCCAGCGCCTGGACGGTTCCGGCTGCGATCGCCTCGGCATGCTCGGCATTGTGCTGCGCCACATAGGCGTTGAAACTCGCGACCAGCTCCTCGTTCGAAATGCTGTCGGGCGGGGTGTAGAGGCCGGTGGCCGAGATGACGGGGTGCGACATGCGCCGCTGATTAGCGGCAAGGCGGGGTCAGGGCAAACCACATCGTTGCAGCCGCAGCAGATGCGACGAAGCGCAAACAGGGTTAATTGCCGGGAAAGACTTTCCGTGCAATCTTGGCCTCGGGGATGGGAAAGGACGACACAGGTACAGACGAGGGGCAAGGTATGACCATCGGCAACCAGCGTAAACCCGGCGACATGGCGATTGCGGAGATGCGGGAATTCGCCAGCTTCCCGTCGCGCACGCAGCGGTATATCCGCCGCAGCCTCGATATCGGGCTGCAACGCGGCGATGCGGTGGCGCTCTGGTCGCGCGATGTCGTCGAGGAAGCGGGCATCCGCGTGCAGGCCAAGATCTACGAGCGCCTGCCCGATGTGCGTGAGGCGATCCCCGACGACAGCGGGCTTGACCATGTCGAGCCGTTCATGGGCGGTCTCGTCCGCCTGTCCGCCTTCGATCTGGGGCAGGACCGGCTGCACAGCTTTTCCGCCTATCGCTTCCTCTATGAGCGGCTGCTGGGTGCGGGCGCGCGTCCGTGGTTGCCGGGTGCCTTCTGCGCGGCGGCGGCCCTGCCGCACATCCACCCGTCCAAGCGCAAGGATCTGCTGCAGTCGATCGGCGAAAGCGCGGCAACCGCAGCGGGCTGGTCGGCGCGAGAGCCTGCCTTCTATCCGGCGTGGGTCGACAAGATCGACGACAGCCGCCCCGCGAACTGATCGCGGGGACAGGCCCGGCCGCCACCTATCCGACCAGCCCGAGTTTGCGCGCCGCACGCCACGCCAGCGTCTTGGCGCGGGCGTGGCGCGGCCAGCGCGGCGGTGCCTTGGGGCTGAAACCGCGTGCGCGCAGCCAGCGGTTGGCGCCATGCGCCTCGCTCTCGCGATAGCTCCATTCCGAACGCCAGGTGATCGACAGCGAAATCGACGGCTCCGGCCCGTTCCTGACATAATGCGGCGCCATCACCGGCATCAGCACCGCCTTGCCCGGGGTCAGATGCGCGACAAATTCCTGCCCGTCGAACGCATCCGACCAGGGCAGGCCGCGGTGGCCGCCGGCATGATAGCGCTCATGTTCGGGCTGCGGGGCAAAGCGCGGATCGGCGGCGGGCCAGACGTGCATGTCCTTGGTGCCCTGCAACTGCAGCAGGATGTTGTGCTCCGGGTCGAAATGATAGGGCGTCATCGATCCGGGGCTGGAAATGAAGATATAGCCCTGCAGCGTCAGCATTGGCCCGGTGCGCGGCGCGACGGTATCGTCGAGCTCGGCGAGCAGATCGCGGATCAGCGCGGCATAGGCTGGCACCGCCTCGACATTCTTCAGCACCGCCCAGCTCCGGTTTTCGGCGATGGTGCGGATGGTGTCGCCGATGCCGAGCCCGTTGGCCGGGGCATCGTCGGGCATGGTGCCGACGCCGATATCGGCACGATTATACTCGATCGAAGTCGCCGGCAGCGCCTCGCCCAGTTGCGCCAGCGCCTCCAGCGTCAGCAGCGGATGGTCGCGCAGGCCATGGTCGAGGATGGCCGGATCGTTGGGATAGGCGGCGGCGATCGTGGCGCGCGCATCGGGGCCGAAGCAGGGCAGGGCGCTGCCTCCGGCAAAGCTGGCGGCGGAATGCGGGGCGGTCATGCGTCGTCTTCCTCTCGGGCAATCGGTGGCGCCTTGCTGGCCGTGCGCCGGGCCTTGACGCTGCGCCACGCCGCGGCGGCGGTCTGGGCGGCCTGCCACAGCAGCCGGTTGGCCGCACCGGGCAGCGGCATCGACAGGCTGACGATGGTGCGGCGCTCGCGCCACAGGCTGTCGATCATCGGATGGTCCTCGGCCGCGCAACTGTCGATGAAGGCGAGCTTGCGGCTGGTCAGCAGCGCCAGGCTTTCCCGCTGCAACAGCACGCCGGGGGAGAAACGCGCGAAACGCTCGTCGAAGGCCGTCTTGAACGAAAAGCCGGCCCGACCCGAAACCAGCGTGATCAGCATGGCAATCGCGCGTCCGTCGATCCTGAGCGCGGTGAGCAGCACCTTGCCCTCGGCCCAGCCGGCCGCCATCGCCTCGCTGAAGAAGGCGCGGGTATCGGCGTTGCTCGCCAGCGCCGAGCCATTGGCGCCTTTCCAGCCACTGGCTTCGAGCGCGAGAAACTCGGCGATCCAGCCGGACGGATCGCCGCCGCCGTCGCGCTGCTCGACGCTCAGCGTGCCTTCCTCGCCCAGCCGCGCCCATTGGCGGCGCAACTCCTTGCGCTTCTTGGCGCGCACCGCGGCATCCCAATAGGCGTCGGCATCGAGATCGGTCGCCAGCATCGCGCGCACCGTGCGCGCCTCGACCATCGTCGGCAGACCCAGCGCTGCGGCAGCGGCGATCAGGCCGGCATGCAGTGCGCTGCCCTCCACCAGCCCGTCGGCCATCAGCGCCCGGCTGGCCGGGAACAGCGACGGCGCCTGTGTCAGCACGCCCTGCCACATCGCCTGCTCCTGGCCCGCGGCTGCGGACGCCGGCGACAGAAAGCTGTTGGGGTGCGACCAGGTGGCCAGCGTCGGCAGCGGCAGCCGCCCCAGCTTCGGCTGGGCGATCAGCGGCACCAGCCCGACAGGCGCGCCGTCGTGCCCGAGCACCTGCGCGACCTTGACCACCCGCCCGGCATCGCAATGGCGCAGCCCGGGTCCGAGCAGCCACGGCTCTGCGAAGACATTGGCATCGTGGCCCGGTGCGATGGGCGACCACGCCGCACGCGCGGCCATCTCGGCCCCCGCGAGAAGGGTCAGCGCCGCTGCCGGCTGGTCTGCCTCCGCAGGACCAGGGCACGGCGCCACCGGCACCGCCGCGTCATCGTCGACGCCCAGAGACATGGTAACGCTGCCGTCCATGCCAGCGCCATAGCGCGGCGCGGTGAACAATTCATTCCCGACGTACTGGCGTTGCGCAGGGGCACAGGACAGAAAAAACCCCGGCGGATTGCTCCGCCGGGGTAATGTATATTGATCGATGAGAGCGACCGGCACCATCGGCGCCGGCGGTCCGGATCAGCCGTGCGCCAGTGCCGCGAGCAGCAGGATGGCGACGATGTTGGTGATCTTGATCATCGGGTTCACGGCAGGGCCGGCGGTGTCCTTGTAGGGATCGCCCACGGTATCGCCGGTCACGGCGGCCTTGTGGGCTTCGCTGCCCTTGCCGCCGTGGTTGCCGTCCTCGATATACTTCTTGGCATTGTCCCACGCGCCGCCGCCCGAGGTCATCGAGAGCGCGACGAACAGGCCGCCGACGATCACGCCCAGCAGCAGGGCACCGAGCGCGGCGAAGCCTTCGGCCGGCGATGCCACTTGGGCGATGATGAAATAGACCGCGATCGGCGCCAGCACCGGCAGCAGCGAGGGGATGATCATTTCCTTGATCGCTGCCTTGGTGACGAGGTCGACGGTGCGGGCATAGTTGGGCTTCGACGCGCCGGTCATGATGCCGCTGTCGTTGGCAAACTGGTCACGGACGTCCTTGACCACCTCACCCGCAGCGCGGCCGACCGCCGTCATGCCCATTGCCCCGAACAGATAGGGCAGCAGTGCGCCGAGCAGCAGCCCGACGATGACATAGGGGTTGGACAGGCTGAAATCGACCGCAGCCGTGCCATCGACATTGGTGCCAAGGCCGAGACGTCCGGCGAAGGCGTTGAGGTCGGTGGTGTAGGCGGCGAACAGCACCAGCGCGGCGAGGCCGGCCGAACCGATGGCATAGCCCTTGGTCACGGCCTTGGTGGTGTTGCCCACCGCGTCGAGCGCGTCGGTCTTTTCACGGACCGAATCGTCGAGACCGGCCATTTCGGCAATGCCGCCGGCATTGTCCGTCACCGGGCCATAGGCATCGAGCGCGACGACCATGCCGGCCAGCGCCAGCATGGCGGTGGCCGCGAAGGCGATGCCGATCAGGCCGGCGATCTGGAAGGTGGCGACGATGCCGATGACGATCACCAGCGTCGGCAGGGCGGTCGCCTCGAGGCTGATCGCCAGACCCTGGATGACGTTGGTGCCGTGGCCGGTTTCGGACGCCTTGGCGATCGAGCGGACCGGGCGGTAGTTGGTGCCGGTGTAATATTCGGTGATCCACACGATCAGGCCGGTGATGACCAGACCGATCATCATGCACCAGAACAGGCCCATGCCGGTGAAGCCCTTGGCACCGCTGATGTCGTCGGCACCGATCACGGCGTTCATGTCCCCCAGCGCATAGCCGGTCGCCCACCAGATGGCAGGGATGGACAGGACTGCGGTGAGCAGGAAGCCCTTGTACATCGCGCCCATGATGTTGGTGCCGCCGCCCAGACGCACGGCATAGGTGCCGATGATCGAGGTGATGATGCAGACGCCGCCGACCAGCAGCGGCAGGCTCATCAGCGGGACCAGCAGCGCGCCGAGCGAGGCACCGAGCAGCAGCGCGACGAGGACCATGGTCGCACCGATGGTGACGACATAGGTTTCGAACAGGTCGGCGGCCATGCCTGCGCAGTCGCCGACATTGTCGCCGACGTTGTCGGCGATCACGGCGGGGTTGCGGGGATCGTCTTCCGGAATGCCGGCTTCGACCTTGCCGACGAGGTCGGCGCCGACGTCCGCGGCCTTGGTGAAGATGCCGCCGCCCAGACGCGCGAAGATGGAGATCAGCGAGGCACCGAAGGCCAGCGCGACGAGGCCGTCGACGACGATACGGTCATTGGCGGCGTTGCCCGCCACCTCGACCAGATACCAGAAGAAGCCGGCGATCGCGAGCAGCGCCAGGCCGGCGACCAGCATGCCGGTGATGGCACCGGCGCGGAACGCCATGGTCAGGCCCGACTGCAGACCCGTCTGCGCCGCTGCAGCGGTGCGAACGTTGGCGCGGACGGAGATGTTCATGCCGATGAAGCCGGTCGCGCCGGACAGCACCGCGCCGAGCACGAAGCCGATGGCGGAGGTCAGGCCGAGCGGCGAGATGGCGAGGACGACCGCGGTGACCACGCCGACGATGGCGATGGTGCGATACTGACGGCCGAGATAGGCCTGGGCGCCTTCCTGGATGGCGGCGGCGATTTCCTGCATTTTGGCATTACCGGCCGGGGCGCGGAGCACCTGCTGGCTGGTAATGATGCCATAGAGCACGGCGACAAGGCCGAGCGCGATGGCGATCAAAGCGATAGACATGGGACCCAATTTCCTCCCGTTGATTTTGCGGTGCGTTCCGCGGGAAGGGTCTGTCGGGCGGGGGGCGCAAGCGCCCGCGTCCCGCACCGCGCCCCCTTGCGCGGATGCATCGGAGGCGGGCCTAAGGGGTTAAACCGGCAAGGGCAAGCAAAAGCGCGGATTTTGCGGATCGCGGCGAACGCCCATTGTTCCCTGCCCTTGCAGGAGAGCGACTCGTTTGCCGCCTGGAATCGAGGTCCGCATAAACACAACCGTCGCCCCGCACGTGATGCGGGGCTTGGCTTCCCTGGCAACGGCGCCAGACAAAGCCTTGCCCCCTATCAGGCCCGGGGCGACGAGATGGGGTAGGGCAATGCAGCGAACATCGCTTCCAGCTTGCTAATGCTGATAGCCCAACGCCTGTCCGCCCGGTGGCGCCATGCCATCGACCAGCAGGGGTGAGCGCTGCTGCGCCAGGACCGTGCCGATGCGCGTCGCCTCCACCGGCGGGCGGATGCCCGCGGGCAGGGTGAACAGCAGCTCGTAATCGTCGCCCCAGCGCATCGCGTCGCCGCGTAGCGCATCCGGCAGACCGGCGGCCACGGGCACCGCTGCGCTGTCGATGGCGATGGTCTTCGCACTCGCCTCGGCCATGCGCAGCGCGTCGAGCAGCAGTCCGTCGGACACGTCCATCATCGCCGTGACGTGGCGGGCCAGCGCGATGCCCTCGGCGACGCGCGGCACCGGGCGGCGAAAGCGGGCGAGCGCGGCGGCGGGCGCAGCGTCGCCGTCACGGTCCGCCTGATAGCCCAGCATTGCCGCGCCGATGCAGCCGGTGACCCACAGCGCATCATCCACGCGCGCGCCGCTGCGCGCCGGCACCGGGACATGGCTGGCGCGGCCGATGGCGGTCAGCCCGATGGCGCGCGTGGTGCTGGCGGCCGGCGCGCGCACCGTGTCCCCGCCCCATAGTGCGGCACCATGATGGTCGAGCGCCGCCACCAGCGCCTCGGCAAAGCGGCGGTCCCAGGCATCCTCGCCCAGCATGTGGCCCAGCAGCACGCCCAGCGGGCGTGCGCCTTTGGCGGCGAGGTCGGACAGATTGACCCCCACCAGCTTCCAGGCGACGTCGGCAGGGTCTGCGGTCAGCGGGAAATGCGTTCCGGCGACCATCATGTCATGGGTCAGCACCAGATCGCCCAGCACCGCGCAATCGTCCGCCAGCCCGCGTGCTTCGGGGGAGCAGGCGGCGGCGCGCAAGGCGGCGATGAAATCGGATTCGGTCATCGTACGCTGCCATTAATCGGGGACAGTCCCCGATTATGCCACCCACATCTTGTCCGAAGACTCATCGCTCGCCGTAATCGGGGACTGTCCCCGATTAATGGCATTTCGGCCTCAGCGCCCGGCATCCTTGGCCACCGCGTCGAGCAGGCCGTTGACGAACCCTGCATCCTTCTGGTCGTGGAAAGCCTTGGTCACGTCGACATATTCGCTGATCGCGGCAGCGGCCGGCACATCGGGCCGCGCGATCAGTTCATAGGCGCCGACGCGCAGCACCGCCTTCATCGACTTGTCGAGCCGCGGCAGCGACCATTTGGCGCTGAGCTTGGCAGCGATGGCGGCATCGACATCGGTCAGACGGGCGATGGTGCCGCGCACCAGATCGTCGAAGAAATCGACCTCGGCGGGCGGATATTCGGCCGCGTCGAAATCATCCTCGTCGATGGTGGTGCCCAGCCGGTGCTGATGGAATTCGTGCAGCAGTTGCGCGACCGGGGTCGCTTCCATGTCATGCTGGTACAGCGCCTGCACGGCGGCAAGGCGCGCGGCCGATCGGGCGGTGGAACGGGTGGCTTTGGCGGGGGAAGTCATGGCGGGGCCTTAGTGCGGGTTGGACAACGGGGCAATGCGGGACGTGTCCAGCCCGTAGCCCTGAGCTTGTCGAAGGGCGCCTTGCCGGATTGAGACGCGCCCTTCGACAAGCTCAGGGCTACGGACGAGACAGTTCGCGTTACAGCCTGAGCGCCACGCTCAATCCGTGCGCCGGCAGCCCCTCGGCCTTGGCCAGCGCCACCGCCGCCGGCCCGATCGCGTCCAGCGCGGCGCGGTCGAGCTTGAGGAAGCTGGTGCGCTTCATGAAATCGAGCACCGACAGGCCCGAGGCGAAGCGCGCACGCCTGCCGGTTGGCAGCACATGGTTGGGTCCGGCGACATAATCGCCGATCGCCTCCGGGGTCAGCCGCCCCAGGAAGACCGACCCGGCGTGCCGCACGTCGGCAAACAGGGCTTCGGCGTCCTCCACCGCCAGTTCGAGATGCTCGGCCGCCAGCCGGTTCACCAGCGGCATCGCCTCCGCAAAATCGCGCACGACGATGATCGCGCCGTTCGCATCCCATGCCGCACGCGCAACGGCGGCGGTCGCCAGCGTCGGGATGTGGCGTTCCACCGCCGCCGCCACCGCATCGGCAAAGGCCGCATCGTCGGTGAACAGGATCGACTGGCTGGTCGGGTCATGCTCGGACTGGCTCAGCAGGTCGGCGGCGATGATCGACGGGTCGTTGGCCGCATCGGCGACGACGACGATCTCGCTCGGCCCCGCCACCATGTCGATGCCGACCACGCCGTACAGCTGGCGCTTGGCTTCCGCGACCCAGGCATTGCCGGGGCCGGTGATCACGTCGACGGCACGGATGCGCTCCGTTCCATGCGCCAGCGCGGCAATGGCGTGCGCGCCACCGACACGCCAGATCTCGTCGACACCGGCGATGTCGGCAGCGGCGAGCACCAGCGGATTGACCTCGCCGTTCGGCGTCGGCGTCACCATCACCAGCCGCCCGACGCCCGCGACCCGGGCGGGAATCGCGTTCATCAGCACCGATGACATGTAAGCAGCGCGACCGCCGGGCACATAGACGCCTGCGGCATCGACCGCGCTCCAGCGGCTGCCCAGCGTCGCTCCGGCGGCATCGGTGAAGCGCTTGTCCTCGGGCTTCTGTCCGGCATGGAAGGCCGCGATCCGCTCGGCGGCGAGTTCGAGCGCGCTGCGCAGTTCCGGGTCGAGCGCCGCCCGCGCTGCCGCGCAAGCCTCGCGCGAGATGGTCCAGCCGGTCGCGTCGAGATCGAACCGGTCGAACTTCGCGGTCAGTTCCGCCAGCGCCGCATCGCCGCGCGCACGGACATCGGCGATGATCGCCGCGACATCGCTGGCGACCCCGGCATCGCTTTCGCGCCGGTCATCGACCAGCGCGTCGAACGCGGCGGCGAAACCGGCATCGGAGGTGGAGAGACGGAGCATCACGCCACCGCCGCCCGGAAGGCTTCGACCATCGCCGGAATGGCAGGGTTGAGCTTGAACGCCGCGCGGTTGACGATCAGCCGGGCGGAAACCTGGGCGATCACCTCGCGCTCCTCAAGGCCGTTTTCGATCAGCGTCCGTCCGGTCGAAACCAGATCGACGATGTGCGGGGCAAGGCCGAGCAGCGGCGCCAGTTCCATCGCGCCGTTGAGCTTGATGCATTCCGCCTGGATGCCGCGGCTGGCGAACCAGGCCCGGCTGATCGACGGATATTTGGTGGCGACGCGCACATGGCTGGCGCTGCCGTCGAAGGGCGCGGCATCTTTGGGGCTGGCCAGCGACAGGCGGCACAGGCCGATCTTGAGGTCGACCGGCGCATAGAGTTCCGAAAAGTCGAACTCGTCGATCACGTCCGAACCGACGATGCCGATGTGCGCCGCGCCATGCGCCACGAAGCTGGCGACATCGAAGGCGCGCACGCGGATGATGGCCATGTCCTCGCGCGTGGTATCGAACATCAGCGCCCGGCTCTTGGGATCGAAGAAGTCGTCGCCGGGGTGGACGCCGCCGGCGCGCAGCAACGGCAGCGCTTCGTCGAGGATTCGTCCCTTGGGGATGGCAAAAATCAGGCGGTCTGGCATGGTGCCGTGCACCTAGGGCGTGGGCAGGGAAACGGCAAGATGAGCGATCCGATGACAGCCGGTGCGATTCTCGATGACGGGCGCGTCGCGCTGGGCATCAATCTGCAGGCCGAACATTGCCGGCGCAACGATGCCCCGGTCACCGCGCGCATTGTCCAGGCCCAGATCGCGCTGATGGACAGCGACACCCGGTGCGGCGCGCGGCTGCGGGCATGGCCCGGCCTGCCGCTGGAGGATGCGCTGCCGTTGCGGCTGGCGGGCGGTTTCCATCACCTGCTGCTGACCGGCGCGGATGCACGGCTGGAGCAGGTCTATCGCGGAGAGGTGACCGATCAGGCGGCGATCGACGCAATCGTGCTGGCGGTCACCGCAGATCATGACGAACGGCTGCTCGGCTGGTTCGACAGCCCGCCGCAGACCAACGAGGCCGGCCGCTCGGCCAGCTTCATGGCCGGGCTGCTGTGGTTGTCGGGCCGCATCGGCCCGCGCTTCGAGCTCAACGAGCTAGGGGCAAGCGCAGGCATCAACACCATGATGGAGCGCTACGCCTATAACCTCGGCGGCGTCAGGGCAGGGCCGCCCGGGTCGCCGATGCAGATAACGCCCGAATGGCGCGGTGCGCCGCCGCCTGAGCATCCCGTCGAGATCATGGCGATCGAAGGCTGCGATCAGGCACCCATCGACCTTTCCGATCCCGCAGCGGCGCTCCGGGTCAAATCCTATGTCTGGCCAGAAAATGCGGAGCGTCTCGTCCGCATGGATGCGGCCATCGCGCTCGCTGCGCAACAGGCGCCGCGGCTGACACAGGCCGATGCCGCCGACTGGGTCGAGCAGCGACTCGCCGCGCCGCAGCCGGCCGGCGTGACCCGCGTCTTTCATCACAGCATCGTCTGGCAATATATTCCGGCCGACCGGCGGGAGCGTATCGCCGCGGCCATCGCTGCTGCCGGCGCGCAGGCCAGCGACGCGCGCCCGCTTGCCTGGATGATGCTCGAAACCAACCGCGAGACCTTCCGCCACGAACTGCGCATCCGCTTCTGGTCCGGCGCGGGCGACAGCGGCTGGCAGCTCCTCGGCGAAGCGCAGGCGCACGGCGCCTGGGTGGCGTGGTTCTAGAGGGTTCTAGCCCCAGAGCCTGTTCCTGATCGAGTTGAATCGTAACCGTAGCCCTGAGCTTGTCGAAGGGCGTTTATCGGCGAGGCGTGCTTCGACAAGCTCAGCACTACGGTTCGAACAGAAGAAGGACAGGCTCTAGTTGCTGTGACGTGCCGCACCGCGCGCCAGCCACCGCTCCATTGCTGCATTGACCGCATCCGGCGCTTGCCAGGGGACGAAGTGCCCGCAGTCGGCGACCGGCGCGACGGTCAGATCCTCGACCAGCGCGTCGAGCCCGTCGAGGTTGCAGGGCGGCAGCGCCAGATCGTCCATCGCCCAGATGACCAGCGTCGGGATGGTAAGGACGGGGAAGGGCCCTGCGGCAAAGGCCGGCATCGCCGCCGCCTCGTCGGGCGCCGGGACCAGCATCTGCGAGGCGCGATACCAGTTGAGCATCGCCTGCGCCGCGCCGGGCACCCGCCAGTCGGCCAGTTGGCGCGCACGCTCCTCCGCCTCCATCAGATCGCCGGCCTCCCACGCGACCGTGCGGGCCAGGAACCCCTCCAGTCCCAGCGCATCGACCAGCGCGACATTCTGCGGGTCGCGGAAGGCCCGCATATATTGACTGGCGGCGCGCTGGGCGGGGTCGTCGACCAGCTTGCGCTGAAAGATCACCGGGTGCGGCGCGTTGGCGATGATCGCCCGCTCCACCCGCCCGTTGCGCATGCCGTTGAGCGCGACGCTCCATGCAATCGCGCCGCCCCAATCATGGCCGACGATGGTGAAGCGCTCGATGCCCAGCGCGGTCGCCAGCGCGAAAATGTCGGCGGTCAGCTTGTCGGCGCTATAGCTGTCGACGCCCGCAGGCTTGTCCGACCGCGCATAGCCGCGCTGGTCGGGCGCGATGCAGCGATAGCGATCCGAAAAATGGCCAAGCTGGTGCCGCCAGGTGCGGTGCGATTCGGGAAAGCCGTGGAGGAAGATCAGCGCCTCCCCCTGCCGCGGCCCGATGTCGACCGTGTCGAGGCTGACGCCGGTCGCAAGGGCGACGCGCTGGAAAGGGAAATCCTGGCTCATTCGATGGGCAACCCGTGCATTTTGAGGAACGACAGCCGGTCCCAATAGCCGCGCTGGAACACGATCTGACCGCCACGCACGGTAAAAAATCCGCAACCCCTGAGGCCGACCGGGTCGCGCCACTCGAGCGCGCAGACGTCGCCTGCCTCGTGGATGGCCTCGACGATGCACACCATCGTCGCGCTCGCGAATTCGCGCTCGAACATCGCCTGGATCGCTGCCCGGCCGATCAATGGCTCCCAGATGACCTGATGATTGACCGCATCGTCCGCATAAAGCGCAGCGAGGCCGTCCGCGTCTGCGGCATTGAACCGCTCGACCCAGCGCTCCACGATGACCCTGGGGGTAATGTTTGTGCTATCCATGGCCGCCTGCTGGTCCCTCCCCTGCCGAGCCGACGCTGCCGTATGTCGCGGATCAGTGCAATGGCATCCGGCGCTCAGACGTGGTGCTCAGACGTCGCGCTCAGGCATGGCGCTCCAGCAAGGCGCGTACATCCACGCGCGCCTTCAGCCGGCTGGCCAGCAGGTAGATGCCGCCCAGCTTGCGCTGCACGAACAAGAGGTCGGCGGCGGGAGCGTGCCAGGCCTCGCGGTCGGTCGCGATGCGCATGCCCTGCTCGCGCATCGCGGCGACGAAGTCGGGTGCACCGAAATCGAACGGCCCGTCGCTGGCAAAGGGGGTGAGTGCGCCCGCAATCATCGCGTCGATGGCGGGGCGATGACGCGCCATCGCGGCGCTGCCGAACATGCCGTTGGCGAGCGCGGCTTCGCGTACCGCGACGACGTCCCCGGTCAGTGCGGCGGCGAACAGGCGGCGATACCCGTCACGCAGCGCCTCGGGGATGGCGCGCGCCGCGCCGAAATCGAGCAGCACGATCCGCCCGTCGCCGCCATCGGCCGCCGGCTGATAGCGATAGTTGGCAAAATTGGGGTCGGTCTGCATCACGCGGAAATCGAACAGTTCGCGCAAGGTCAGTGCGCACAGCAGGCTGACCACCCGGTCGCGGACCGCCTGCTCGGCATCGGTCAGGCTCTCGATCGGCCGCCCTTCGATGAAGCGCATCGCCAGGACATCGGGCCCGCTCAGCTCGGCATGCAGGGCAGGGACGATGAAATCCGCGTCGCCCGCCAGCAATTCGCCGAACAGGCGCAGGTACAGCCCCTCGCGCGCATAATCGGCCTCGTCGTGCAACTGCCGCTTCGCCTCCGCGAGCAAGGGGGCGATGTCGAGCGAAGGCGGCAGCAGGCGCGATGCACGCAGCAGTGTCGCGACATTGTCGACATCGCTGTCGATGCTCGCCTTGACGCCGGGATATTGCACCTTGATCGCCAGCCGCGTACCATCGGGCAGGGTGGCGCGATGCACCTGACCGATCGAGGCGGCGGCAAAGGCGCGTGCCTCGAACCGCAGGAAGCGCTTGCGCCAGCCCTTGCCCCAGTGCCGGTCGAGCACTTTCATCAACTGCTCGGGGGGCATGTGCTGCGCTTCGGCGCGCAGCCGGGCAAGGATGTCGGTCAACTCGCGCGGCAGGAACTCCCCGGCGTCGAGCGACAGCATCTGCCCCAGCTTCATCGCCGCGCCGCGCAGATGCGCGAGCTGGTCGGTGACACGGCGCGCGTTGGCCGGGGTCAGGATCAGGTCGTCGAGCCGTGGCCGCTCGCCATCCGCCAGCCGCCGCACCCCTTCCGCCACCATGCCCGCACCGATGCCCGCCGCCATGCCGCCGAACCGGGCAAGGCGGGAGAGGCGGCCGGACGGAACGGCGCGACCGGGCGAAGCGGGTGGGGAGGATGTCATCCTGCCTATATAGGGTGCCGCCACCGCCCCTGCTTAGCTGGACCTTGGCCCTATGGCGCCTAGGCTGTAGACTCATAAACGCGCAGCCACAGTCGTATCGAGGCGAGTTGGACCATGGCAAGGAAGTTGTCGGCCAGCTTGTCGTAACGGGTTGCCACCCTGCGGAAGTGCTTCAGCTTGGAGAAGAAGCGCTCGATCAGGTTGCGCTCACGGTACAGCCAGGTGCTGAAGTACGGTTTTGACCGGCGGTTCGACTTGGGCGGGATATTGGCGAACGCCCCTTTTTGACGGAGAGATGCTCGGATGCGGTCGGCGTCGTAAGCCTTGTCTGCAAGTACGATTGTTCCAGCACCGACAAGGTCAAGCAGATCGTCAGCCACTTGCCCGTCGTGGCTTTGCCCAGCGGTCAGTCTAAGCCGGATTGGGAGACCTTGCCCGTCGACGACCGCATGGATTTTGGTCGTGAGCCCGCCTCGGGAACGACCGAGACAATGATCTCGATCCCCCTTTTTGCCGTCGCGGCCTGTTGGTGGGCGCGAACGGAAGTGCTGTCGATCATCTGAATGTCGCCATTGTGTGCGGCGGTGATGGCATCCATCATCCGGTCCCATACCCCGGCTTTTCGCCATCACACGAAGCGATTATAGCAAGTCGTGCGTGGGCCATAGCGTTCCGGTAAATCGCGCCACGGCGCACCGGATCGCAACACCCAAAAAATACCGTTCAGCACACGACGATCATTGACGCGCGGCACGCCTCTGGGTTTGTTGGGCAGCAGCGGCTCGATCACGCGCCACTCGAAGTCGGTCAGATCATATCGGCTCATATGGCCGCTGAATCAGAAACCTCCGCAAAAGAAAAGACAGAGCATTCCTGACTGAGATTGGTATGCTGCGACAACGCCATGGATCACTCGATGCTGCCCGAACCTCTCAACACAGAACTCGCCAATCTGATGGATGAGTTGCTACGTCCCCCGAGCGGCGACGAACTTGCTGGCGGATGGCAACCGGCGCTGAAAATACGATGGGCAGACTGGTTTATCGTATTCCGCACCAACCTTGAGACGGGAGAAGAAACGCCTCCAGGGTGGGGTATTCTGCGAGCCATGGACTTCGATGGTGTATCAGATACCCCGCTGGCAAAGCGCGCAAGTCGGATTGGACGCCTCGTCGACGAATGGAAAAGCGCGAGGTAGCAGACCCATCAGTTTATGAGTTCACGGCCTAATCTTCCCACACCGGCGCCGCCCTGCGCCGGGGATCGCGGACGCGCAGCAGCAACAGCGTCATGGCAGAGAAGGTCAGCGCCGCCGCCGCGCCGAGCAGCAGATCGCTGCTCGCCCACAGCAGGATCAGCCCGCCGGCGAGCGGTGCCAGCGCGGAGACCCCGCCTTCGACCATCGTCGACAGCGCGATCCGCATCGGCAGATCTTCCCGGTCGCCGAATTCGAGCACCATCGTCTGCGCGCTGAGGCCATAGCCGGCGCTGCCGATGCCGAAGGCGGCAAAGGCCGCCACCACCATCCATGGCGCCGTGCCGAATTCGAGCAAGGCCAGCCCGGCCAACGTGATCGCAAGGCTGGCGATCATCGTCGCGCGATACCCCACCTTGTCGCCCATCACCCCCCAGGCGAGGTTGGACAGCGTGTCCGCGCCAAGGAAAGCAAAGCTGAGCAGGCCGATCGTCGCGCCATCCAGCGTCATCGCCGATCCGCTGCCACCTGCCGCACTGGTGGCGATCAGGATATAGAATGGCGCGGCAATCCGCCCGGCCATCGCCAACGCCTGCGCGACCATGAACCAGCGATAGTCATGGTCGGCGAGCAGCGCCGGCACGTCGCGCAGCCGCTCGCGCACCCCGGTTTCGGGCCGCACCGCCGGCGCATCGGGCTCGACCACGCCGAACTGCAGCGCGGCCAGCCCCAGGGAGGTCAGCACGAAGGCGAACAGGAAGGTGGTGGCATAGCCATTGCCGAGCGCATTGGCATCGATCAGATATTTGCCCGCGACATAGGACAGCGCCGCCGCCACCGCCCCGCCCATCAGGTTGCGCGCGCCCTGCAGCCGCCCGCGCCGGTCGGTCGGGATCAGCTTGGAAATCACCATCTGGAAGGCGACGCGCTGCATGCCGTTGAACAGGCCCAGCGCCAGCAGGCACAGCAACGTCGTCGCCACCAGCATCCACCCGCCCAGCAGATAGCCGGACACCGCCACCCCCAGCACGGCAAGCCGCATGCAGGTGCCATAGCGGATCGCGGCAGGCAGGATGCGCTTGCGATGTTCGAGCGCAGCGGCGCTCCACAAGGGCGAGGCGACCAGCCCCAACTGGATCAGCGCCTGCCCCAGCCCGACGATGAAGGCGCTGCCGGAGATGAGCTGCAGATAGGCGGGCAGCAGCGTCGGCGCATAGATGATGCGAAAGCCCGTCATGCCCAGCATGCCGTGGGTGAAGTTGGCGATCATGTTGCGCCTGAGATTCGCCTCCACCTCGGCGGCAAATTGCGCTTCGCGTGCGGCGCGGGAAGGCGGGGCGGCATCGGCCATGCGCGCAGCCATGGCCGCGCTGCTCAATCGACGCAAGTTGCCCTAGCGAAAGGTCACGACAACCGGCACATCGTTGCCGATCGCGCTATCGTGCAGCAGCGGCCGGTAGGCCGAGCCGTCCGGTCGCACGGCAAACGCCGTCGCCCCGGCGGTGGCCGTGGCGACCGGCTGCTCGCTGCGATACCAGATCGCCACCCGGCGGCTGCCGCATCCACCCACCGCACCGAAGGCCATCCGCTGGAACAGGCTGAACTGGTTGTTGGCGAACGCCCAGAACACCCGGCACAGCAGACGCGCATCGCCCATCCGGTAGCGGCTGTCCCCGCCGCCAGGGGAAAAGGTCAGCGGCCGGATCCGGATCTGGCGTCGCCCGGCATTGGTCTGCAGCCGCCAGTCGCCGGACAGGATGGTCTCCGCCGGCAAGCTGAACTCGCCGGCAGCATTGACGGGTATGTCGATCCGCTGGTCGCCGCTCGCCAGCCGCACGGTCAGGCCTTCCGCCGCAGACGCCGGAATGACTCGCCACCGCAGGGTGGCATCGGGCGCGAATTCGCCACGATGCTGCGCAAAGGCCCGCACCGCGTCGCGCAGTTGATCCGCCGTCAGCCGATAGCCGGTCGCCCCCATCCCGGTGACGACAATGTCTTCGCCGTCCGCCACATCGGCTGCCTGCTCGGCCTGCCCGGACGGTTGCGCGTCCGCGATGGCCGGCATCGTCAGCGCCGCCAGCAGCAGGGCGGCAGCCCGCATTACTGCCAGCTGCCCATCTCGGCTTCGAGGTTGACGCGGATGCTCTCGAAGAACTGCTCGGTGGTCTGCCACTTCTGGTCGGGGCCGATCAGGATGGCGAGGTCCTTGGTCATGTCGCCATTCTCGACCGTCTTGATGCACACCCGCTCCAGCGTCTCGGCAAAGCGCACCACGTCGGGCGTCTCGTCGAACTTGCCGCGATAGGAAAGGCCCTGCGTCCAGGCGAAGATCGAGGCGATCGGGTTGGTGCTGGTCGCCTTGCCCTGCTGGTGCATGCGATAGTGGCGGGTGACTGTGCCGTGTGCGGCCTCGGCTTCCACCGTCCTGCCGTCGGGGCTCAGCAGCACCGAGGTCATCAGGCCCAGCGAGCCGAAGCCCTGCGCCACCGTATCCGACTGCACGTCGCCGTCGTAATTCTTGCAGGCCCACACGAACTTGCCGTTCCACTTCAGCGCGGAAGCGACCATGTCGTCGATCAGTCGATGCTCGTAGACAGTGCCGGCTGCGGCGAACTTGTCCTTGAATTCATTGTCGAACACTTCCTGGAACAGGTCCTTGAAGCGGCCGTCATAGGCCTTGAGGATGGTGTTCTTGGTCGACAGGTACAGCGGCCAGCCGCGCCCCGACGCATAGTTCATGCAGGCGCGGGCAAAATCGGCGATCGAATCGTCGAGGTTGTACATGCCCATCGCCACGCCGGCGCTGGGGAACTGGAACACCTCTTCATCGATGGTCGTGCCGTCGTCGCCTTCGAACACCAGCCGCAGCTTGCCGGGGCCGGGCACGCGGAAATCGGTGGCCTTGTACTGGTCGCCGAACGCATGGCGGCCGACCACGATCGGGTCGGTCCAGCCGGGCACCAGGCGGGGCACATTCTTGATGACGATCGGCTCGCGGAAGACGACGCCGCCCAGGATGTTGCGGATGGTGCCGTTCGGCGATTTCCACATCTTCTTGAGGCTGAATTCCTCGACGCGGGCTTCGTCCGGGGTGATGGTCGCGCACTTCACGCCGACGCCATGTTCCCTGATGGCGTTGGCGGAATCGACCGTCACCTTGTCGTTGGTGGCATCGCGGTGCTCGATCGACAGGTCGTAATACTTCAGGTCGATGTCGAGATAGGGCAGGATCAGGCGCTCGCGGATCCATTCCCAGATGATCCGCGTCATTTCGTCGCCGTCGAGCTCGACGACCGGATTTTTCACCTTGATCTTCGCCATAGCGTCTGTGCCTTCTCGATTGTCCCCGGGGAGGGGCCCCTGTGCCGGGGCAATTGACTGATGGTGCTGTGGCCGGGCCTTAGGCAAAGCGCAGGCCAAGTGCAACCGGCGCGCCCGCCTGCATCGGCGGTTGTGCAGGCCACTCCCCGGCCTTAGGGTGGAGCCAAATACGGCTCGCACAGAGAGATAATATGTCCAGAACTCCCAATGATGCCATTCCGGAGGTGGCCGGCGCGCCAGGCAGCAGCGCGGTCGCACGGGCCAGCAACCTTCCCGGCGCGCGCGCCAAATGGTCCTGGCCCGCCATCCACCCCGAAGGCCGCAAGTTCATCCTCATCTCCGCAGTGGTGACGCTGGTCTTCGCCTTGCTCGCCTGGGAAACGCTGGCCTGGCCTATGGCCGGCATAACCATCTGGGTCGCGGCTTTCTTTCGTGATCCTGTGCGTGTCACGCCGCAGGGCGATCATCTCATCATCTCGCCCGCCGACGGGTTGATCACCCAGATCGACGAGGTGCCGCCGCCGCCGGAACTCGCGCAGGCGGATGCGCTGGGCACCGGCCGCGTCACCCGCGTATCGATCTTCATGAATGTGTTCGACGTGCACATCAACCGCGCGCCGATTGCCGGAACCGTGACCCACCGCCATTATATCGCCGGTGCCTTCGTCAATGCCGATCTCGACAAGGCGAGCGAGGACAATGAGCGGCAGCATTTCCTGATCGAGCGACATGACGGGCTGAAGGTCGGCTTCACCCAGATCGCCGGGCTGGTCGCACGCCGCATCGTCGCGCACGTCAAGCCGGGAGATATCGTCGCCGCCGGCCAGCGCATCGGCCTGATCCGCTTCGGCAGCCGCGTCGATGTCTATCTGCCGGCCGGCACGCGTCCGCGCGTGCTGTCCGGCCAGCGCACCGTCGCCGGGGAAACGGTGATCGCCGAAGTCGGCGATGGCGTGGAGCGGATCGGCGTGGGGCAATAGTCATGGAGGCCGAACAGCAGCAGCCGCCCGCCCAGTATCGGCGGGTGGGCGGAATCCCGCTCCGCGCCTTCGTGCCCAATGCCATCACCGCGCTGGCGCTGTGTTGCGGCCTGTCCGCCGTGCGCGCGGCGCTGGAGGCGACCACGGTCGAACAGACGCTGCTGACCGGCGGCACCGCCGTTGCGGCCTGGTCGATCGCGGTGTTGCTGATTGTCGGGGCAGGGGTGCTCGACGGGATCGACGGGCGCATCGCCCGCCTGCTCAAGGCCAACACCCGCTTCGGCGCCGAGCTCGATTCGCTGTCGGACGTGATCGCCTTCGGGGTCGCACCCGCGACCATCCTCTATCTGTGGTCGCTGACCGACGCGCCCAAGTTCGGCTGGACGGCGGCCCTGTCGCTCACCGTATGCTGCGCGCTGCGCCTCGCCCGCTTCAACGCCAATATCGATGTGGCCGATCAACCGCACAAATCCGCCGGATTCAACACCGGCGTACCGGCGCCGGCGGGGGCCGGCCTTGCCCTGCTGCCGCTTTATCTGTGGCTGGTCACCGAAGCCGATCTGTTCCGGCAATGGTGGGTGGTGATGCCGTGGGTGCTGTTCGTGGCGGCGTTGATGATCTCCAACATCGCCACCTTCAACTGGTCCAGCCTCAGGATGCGGCGCGAATGGCGGCTGTTCGGCATCGCGCTGGTCGGCCTGTTCGGCGCCGCCGCCGTCTCCGCGCCCTTCCAGACCCTGATCGGCATCTGCGCCGTCTATCTGGCGCTGATCCCGTTCAGCCTGCTGAGCTATGCCAGGGTCAAGCGGCAGCGGACCATGGCGCAGCCGACGACTGCCGCGCCGTAGCCACGATATCGCGCCGCAGCCGGCGATCGGTCAGGTCGACCGGCCGGGCAGCGGGCTGGGCCACGACACCGCCGAACCCGCTCTGCAGCCACGGCTGCTGCAGCGGACGGGTCAGTTCGTGCGCCAGCACGCGGACCGCCACGACGGCGAGGGCGAGGAACGCGAGCGAAAACAGCAGCTGAGCCATGTGACCGATCCTGTCCTTGGCGCCGCCCGCCTTGTGCTGGCGGCGGCATGATGAGCGGGGGAACGCCGCGATTCGATTGTCGTTCCGTGTTCAATAAATGTTCCATATGCGTTCGCATCCGTCAACCCTTTTCATTCAGTGTTTGTTCTTTTTTGTTCCGCTTGCGGTGGCGCCGCTCCCGCATGCCGCTGCTTGCCCGCCGGGGCGCTTTGTGCGACCCGCGTCGCCAGGAACGGCAGGGAGCGGATGAGGCGCGTGGACCAAGGCAGCAAGGACTCGGCGCTGGCGGCCAAGGCATGGCAGGGCATGGTCGGTGCCGCCGCTGGCCGGCCGCAGGCCCTCGCGCTGCTCGCGTTCAGGGGGCTGGGGCTGGGGCAGGATGCGCTGGCCCGGCAGGCGGCAGAGCAGGCGCTGGCGCTCGCCCCGCATGATCCGGAGGTTGTCGCCCATTGCCGCGCCGTGCTCGCGGCGGGCGTGCCCGCCTGGCATTTCCCGATGATGCGCGATGCGCCCCGCAACCTTGCCTTCCAGCAGGCGATAGAACGGGCGGTGCGGCCCGGCATGCGGGTGCTCGACGTCGGCTCGGGCTCGGGGCTGCTGGCGATGATGGCGGCGCGCGCCGGGGCGGCGTCGGTGGTGAGCTGCGAGCGCAGCCTCGCCATTGCAGAGGTGGCGCAGGATATCGTCGCGCGCAACGGATTTGCCGATCGCGTCACCGTGCTGCACCGCGATTCGCTCGCGCTCGATGTCGATGCCGATCTCGGCGGCCCGGTCGATCTCGTCATCTCCGAAATCATCGGCAAGGATGTGGTCTGCGAAAAGGTGCTGCCCAGCCTGGTGGATGTCGCGCGGCGCCTGCTCAAGCCCGGCGGGCAGATGCTGCCGGCAGCAGCGGAGGCGCGGGTGGCGCTGGCGCACTGGACCGGCCATGTCGATGTCGCGGCGCGGGAGGATCAGTGCGGGTTCGATCTCACCCCGTTCAATCGCCTTGCCAAGCAGCGATGGAGCGTGCCGGTCGGAGACCGCCGCCTCGCGCTGCGCAGCCCTGCCGATAGCGTATTGCGCTTCGATCTCGCCGCGACCGCCGGTCATCCGCTGTCCGGGTCGGTCACGCTGCACGCCGATGGCGAGCCGTTCAACGGTGTCGTGCAGTGGGTGGGCTTGCAGCTCGACGAGGCCGGCTGGTTCGAGAATGCGCCCGCGCCTGGCGCCACCTCGTCCTGGGCCTGCCTGTTCACCCCCTTTGCCGAGACGCGCTGCCCCGCCCCCGGCACCCCCGTCACCATCGGTGCGCGCGTCCTCTCCGACCGGCTGATCCTGTGGCAGGCGGCGGCATGAGACATTGCTCCGCCGCCAACCCGCTTGCCAATCGCCGCGTCCGGCGCTAAGGGCCGCGCCTTCACTCCACATGGTGGGCGCACATACCGGTGCCGGGGCTTCCCTGGTTCTTGCCTGCCAGAGGATCAACCGGAAAGGAACTGACCTATGGCGGCACCTGTCGTCACTCTGCAGCAATTGATCGAAGCCGGCGCGCATTTCGGCCACCAGACCCACCGCTGGAACCCGCGCATGAAGCCCTATATCTTCGGGCAGCGCAACGGCATCCACATCCTCGACCTGTCGCAGACCGTGCCGCTGTTCCAGCGCGCGCTCGATTTCGTCAGCCAGACTGCGGCTGCCGGTGGCAAGGTGCTGTTCGTCGGCACCAAGCGCCAGGCGCAGCAGGCGGTTGCCGATGCGGCCCGCGCCTCGGGCCAGCATTTCGTCAACCATCGCTGGCTCGGCGGCATGCTGACCAACTGGAAGACCATCGCCAACTCGATCAAGCGTCTGAAGACGCTCGAAGAGATGCTGTCGGGCGGCGGCGTCGGCATCACCAAGAAGGAAGTGCTGAACCTGACGCGCGAGCGCGACAAGCTGGAAGCCAGCCTCGGCGGCATCCGCGACATGGGCGGCATCCCCGACGTGATGTTCGTGATCGACGCCAACAAGGAAATGCTGGCGATCAAGGAAGCCAACACGCTCGGCATCCCGGTCGTCGCCATCCTCGATTCCAACGTCTCGCCGGACGGCATCGCCTTCCCGGTTCCCGCCAACGATGACGCCAGCCGCGCCATCCGCCTCTATTGCGAAGCCATCGCCGCCGCCGCCACCCGCGGTGGTCAGCGCGCCGCCGCCGATCGCGGTGTCGATCTGGGCGCGATGGAGGAAGCCCCCGTCGAGGAAGCGCTGGTCGTGACCGAAGACGAGGCTGTTCCTGCCGAGGCTGCTGCCGAAACCGAAGTGCAGAGCGACGCGTAAGCGCATTGCGGTGCTGTCACGGCACCGTCGCTTTTGAACGATAGCGGGCCGCCGACTGGCTGACCGCTTTGACCAGATCGTCGCCCCGGGCTCGTCCCGGGGCCGTTCGCAAACCCGGCGCCCAGGCGCCAGCGGCCCCGGACCACCCCGGGGCGACGCATGACTGATAAGGACATATCCATGGCTGAAATCACTGCCGCCACCGTCAAGGATCTGCGCGAGCGCACCGGCGCTGGCATGATGGACTGCAAGAAGGCGCTGGCCGAAACCAATGGCGACGTCGAAGCCGCCGTCGACTGGCTGCGCGCCAAGGGCCTCGCCGCCGCTGCCAAGAAGGCCAGCCGCGTCGCTGCCGAAGGACTGGTCGGCGCCGCCACCCGCGGCACCCGCGGCGCGCTGGTCGAGGTCAATTCGGAAACCGACTTCGTCGCCAAGAACGAGCAGTTCCAGGATTTCGTCCGCGCCGTCACCGACATCGCGCTCGCCAAGGGCGAGAGCGACGTCGAGGCGCTGAAGGCCGCGCCGATGGGCGATGCCACCGTCGGCGACGTGCTGACCAACAACATCGCCACCATCGGCGAGAACCAGAATCTGCGCCGCGCCGCGATCGTCGAGGTCAAGCAGGGCGCCGTGGTCAGCTACATCCACAATGCCGCGACCGCCGGCATGGGCAAGATCGGCGTGCTGATCGCGCTGGAAAGCTCGGCCGACGAAGCCGCGCTGACCGCGCTCGGCAAGCAGCTTGCCATGCACGTCGCCGCGTCGAACCCGATCGCGCTGACCGGCGATGCGCTCGATGCCGAGCTGGTCGCGCGCGAGCGCGCCATCGCCGAGGAAAAGGCCGCCGAAAGCGGCAAGCCCGCCGACATCATCGCCAAGATGGTCGACGGCGCGATGGCCAAGTTCCGCAAGGAAAACGCGCTGCTCAGCCAGCCGTTCGTGATGGACGGCAAGACCCCGGTCGCCGAGGTGATCGCCGCTGCCGGCAAGGATGCCGGTGCGACCATCACCCTGACCCAGTTCGTCCGCATGCAGCTGGGCGAAGGCATCGAAAAGCAGGAAAGCGATTTCGCTGCCGAAGTCGCCGCTGCTGCCGGCGTCTGACGTCTGAAATCATCGTCGCCCCGGGCTCGACCCGGGGCCGCTATCGGCAAGGCGCGACTTTGCCAGCGGCCCCGGATCAAGTCCGGGGCGACGTGTATGTATGCTTCACAAGCCCGCACCCCGCCGCTAGGGTCCGCGCGCCCGATCCCCGCCAGCGAAGAGTATCGTCATGTCCAGCCTGCCGCTTCGCCGCATCCTCCTCAAACTCTCGGGAGAGGTGCTGATGGGGGATACACCCTTCGGCATCGATACCGCGACGGTCGCCGCGATGGCGCAGGAGATCAAGGCGGCCAAGGACAGCGGGCTCGAAATCTGCCTGGTGATCGGCGGCGGCAACATCTTCCGCGGCATGGCCGGCGCTGCCAAGGGCATGGACCGCGCGCAGGCCGACTATATGGGCATGCTGGCGACGGTGATGAACGCGCTCGCCATGCAGAATGCGCTCGAGCAGATCGGCGTCCACACCCGCGTGCAGTCGGCCATCCAGATGGATGCGGTGTGCGAGCCGGTCATCCGCCGCCGCGCCGAACGCCATCTCGAAAAGGGCCGGGTGGTGATCTTCGCCGCCGGCGTCGGCAGCCCCTATTTCACCACCGATTCGGGCGCTGCGCTGCGCGCGGCGGAGATGAAGTGCGACGCCCTGCTGAAGGGCACGTCGGTCGATGGTGTCTATGACAGCGATCCCAAGACCAACCCTGCGGCAAAGCGCTACGATACAGTCAGTTACGACACGGTGCTGGCCGACAATCTCAAGGTCATGGATGCCAGCGCCATCGCGCTGTGCCGGGATTCCAACATCCCGATCATCGTCTTCAACATCCGCGAGGCCGGCAATCTGGCCCGCGTGCTGGCCGGCGAAGGGGTCTCGACCACCGTGACCTCGCTCAACACCACCGCCTGAGCCACAAGCAGAACAGGAGAGCAGCATGCCCAAATATGACAAGAGCGACGTAGAGCGCCGCATGACCGGCGCGGTGGAAGCCCTCAAGAGCGACCTCGCCGGCCTGCGCACGGGCCGCGCCAATGTCGGCATGCTCGATCCGGTGACGGTCGAAGTCTATGGCAGCCACATGCCGATCAACCAGCTTGCGTCGATCTCGGCGCCCGAGCCGCGCATGCTGTCGGTGCAGGTGTGGGACAAGGGCAATGTCGGCCCGGTCGACAAGGCGATCCGCTCGGCCGGCCTCGGCCTCAACCCCATCGTCGATGGCCAGACCTTGCGTCTGCCCATCCCCGACATGACGATGGAGCGCCGCAAGGAACTGTCCAAGCTTGCCGGCCAATATGCGGAAAAAGGCAAGATCGCCGTGCGCAACGTGCGCCGCGATGCCAATGACGCGCTCAAGCTGGACGAGAAGAAGGGCGAGATTTCCGAGGACGAGCAGAAGAAGCTCGAGGCCGAGGTGCAGAAGATGACCGACAAGGCCATCGCGGACATCGACGCGGCGGCAAGCGCCAAGGAAAAGGAAATACTGGGGCAGTGAGGGTGGGCGCGTCTTCCCCCCTCCCCTTCAGGGGAGGGGCCGGGGGAGGGGCCTGTCGTGGAAGAGCAATGCTTGCCTACATGCCCCTCTCCCAACCCTCTCCCCTCAAGGGGAGAGGGCTAAACGCATGACCCCCCTCACCAATCCCCCCCGCCACGTCGCCATCATCATGGACGGCAACGGTCGCTGGGCAAAGAAGCGCTTCCTGCCCCGCGTCGCCGGGCATCGCGCCGGTGTGGAGGCGGTGCGCAACATCGTCCGCGCGGCGGGCGATCTGGGGCTGGAGTGTCTGACGCTCTATGCCTTCTCCAGCGAGAATTGGCGGCGGCCGGACGAGGAAGTGTCCGACCTGATGGGGCTGATGAAGCGCTTCATCGTCTCCGACCTCGACGAATTCGTCGACAGTGGCGTGCGGCTCAGAATCATCGGCGATCTGACGCGCTTCGACGCGGAAGCCCGCGCGCTGATCGAAAACGCCATCGCCCGCACCGCAGCCAACACCCGTCACACGCTGGCGGTGGCGCTCGGCTATGGCGCGCAGGACGAGATCGTCCGCGCTGCCCGCGCGGCGGCGGCGGACGGGGAGATTACGGCGGAGCGCATCGAAGCGCATCTCGACACCGCCGACCTGCCGCCGCTCGATCTGCTGATCCGCACGTCGGGCGAGGTGCGGCTGTCGAACTTCCTGCTGTGGCAGGCGGCCTATGCCGAGATGCTGTTCGTCGACACGCTGTGGCCCGATTTTAGCCCTGAGCATCTGCGCAAGGCCTGCCAGGATTTTGCGCAGCGCGAGCGACGGTTTGGCGGGCTGTGAGAGGCGCGCCACAGGTCCTCCCCGGCACGGGGAGGGGGACCAGCGAAGCTGGTGGAGGGGCAAGCGGTTGTCCCGTGACCACTCGTAGCGCCGCGTTTGCCCCTCCACCATCCTGCGGATGGTCCCCATCCCCGTGCCGGGGAGGACCTGTGGCGTGACCACCCCCATCGACCCCGTCCCCGGCCCCCCGGCCAAGCCGAAGTCCGACCTCGGCACCCGCACCCTCTCCGCCATCGTCATGGTCGCAGTGGCGGGCACCGCGCTGTGGCTCGGCGGCTGGGTGTTCACCGCCTTCGTCGTTGCGGTGGGGCTGGGCGTGCTGTGGGAATGGTGGGGGCTGGTCCGGCGCATCGCCAAGACGCCGCTGGGTGCGGCGCTGTGGATGATCGCGGGGGTGAGTTATGTCGGGGTGGCGATGGCCTATCTGATTCAGACTCGCCTTGTTCCAAATGTATGGGTTTATGAGCCCCATCCTCTGAAGTCGTTAGTTGACACGCTTTCAATTGTCGTCAGCGTCATAGCCGTGGACGTTGGCGCCTATTTTGCGGGTCGATCAATTGGCGGTCCGAAAATCGCTGCCAAGATAAGCCCATCGAAAACTTGGGCTGGTTTGGGCGGTGGAATCGTCGGAGCCGCCATATCGCTCGGTATTTTTGGGTTTGTAGCCGATCGTTATGTGCGTGCAGCATCCAATCAACCCGATGCATTTTTATATGGCTATCCTCTGGAAACTGTTCATGAAATTATTCTTTTTGCGGCGGTAGGCGGAATTCTCACCGCCATCGTCGCCCAATCCGGCGACTTCTTCGAAAGCTGGATGAAACGCCGCGCGGGGGTGAAGGATTCGGGCAGCCTCATCCCCGGCCATGGCGGCTTGTTCGACCGCGTGGACGGGTTGTTGGCGGTGCTGTTCGTTGGCGGCGTGATTTGGCTGGGGTTGGGGGGCTGGGCGTGAGGGGCGCGCGACAGGTCCTCCCCGGAACGGGGAGGGGGACCAGCGAAGCTGGTGGAGGGGCAAACGGTTGTCCCGTGACCTCACGTGCCGCGGCGCTTGCCCCTCCACCATCCTGCGGATGGTTCCCCTCCCCGTGCCGGGGAGGAACTGACGCATGACCCGCACCCTCTCCGTCTTCGGCGCGACCGGCTCGGTCGGGCAATCCACCCTCGATCTCGTCCGCCGCAACCGTGACGATTGGGACATCGTCGCCCTTACCGCCAACAGCGACGCCGCCGGGCTCGCCGCGCTGGCAAGGGAATTCCGCCCGCGCGTCGCGGTGATCGGCGATGCGCTCTACGCCGGCGATCTGCGCAAGGCACTGGCGGGTGAGGGCATCCTCGTCGCAGCGGGAGAGGACGCGCTGATCGATGCCGCGCGCATGGGGGCGGATGTCACCATGGCCGCGATCGTCGGCTGCGCAGGGCTTGCGCCGACGATGGCGGCGGTCGAGGCGGGCAAGACCGTCGCGCTCGCCAACAAGGAAAGCCTGGTTGCCGCAGGCGCCCTGATGGCGGCGGCGGCAAGGGCCTCGGGCGCGACCATCCTGCCGGTCGATTCCGAGCATAACGCCATTTTCCAGTGCCTCTCGGGCAATCTCGACCGCGTCGCCAAGATCACCCTGACCGCGAGCGGCGGGCCGTTCCGCACCTGGACCACCGAGGCGATGCGCGCCGTCACCCCGGCGCAGGCGGTTGCCCACCCCAACTGGTCGATGGGCGCGAAGATCAGCGTCGATTCGGCGACGATGATGAACAAGGGGCTCGAACTGATCGAGGCCTATCATCTGTTCCCGGTCGGGCTCGACCGGCTCGATATCATCGTCCATCCGCAATCGACCGTGCATTCGATGGTCGAATATGTCGATGGCTCGACGCTGGCGCAGCTCGGCCCGCCCGACATGCGCGTGCCGATCGCCTCGGCGCTGGCCTGGCCCGACCGGATGGCGACGCCCTGCGCGCCGCTCGATCTGGCGAAGCTCGGCAAGCTCGAGTTCGAAGCCCCTGATTATGAACGCTTCCCCGCGCTGCGGCTGGCGCGTGAAGCGATATCGGAGGGCGGCGGACGACCGGCGCAGTTGAACGCGGTCAACGAGATTGCGGTCGCCGCTTTCCTCTCAGGGAAGATCGGATTCCTCGACATCGCCGATTGCGCGCAACGGGCGATGGACTCCACCGCCCCGATTGCGCCACAATCGCTTCATGACGTGTTCACGCTCGACCGGCAAAGCCGTGGGCAGGCGGCGGACATGGTGGAAATGCTTGCAAAGGCCCGGGTCTCTTAGATGCTAGAATCGCCTTCGCCATGGTTCACCGCGCTGGCGTTCATCGCCGTGCTGGGGCCGCTCGTGTTCTTCCATGAGCTGGGCCACTACCTCGTCGGCCGCTGGTCGGGCATCCGTGCCGACACCTTCTCGATCGGTTTCGGCAAGGAAGTGCTCGGCTGGACCGACAAGCGCGGCACCCGCTGGAAGGTCGGCTGGCTGCCGCTGGGCGGCTATGTCCAGTTTGCGGGGGACGAGGACGCCGTCTCCACCCCGCACGAGCTCAGCGCGTCCGAGCCCGAGGGCAGCTTCGCCGCCGCGCCGCTGTGGAAACGCTCGCTGACCGTGCTGGCGGGGCCGCTCGCCAACTTCATCCTCGCCATCGCCATCCTCGCCGGCTTCGCGCTGGCCTATGGGCAGGGAACGACGCCGCCGGTCGTCGGCCAGGTCCAGGCCGGATCGGCAGCCGCTGCCGCAAATCTGCGCAGCGGCGACCGGGTGGTCAGCATCGACGGCCGGCCGATGGACAAATATGTCGATATCCCGATGGCGGTGATGCATCGCACGGGCGAGCCGCTGTCGTTCGTCATCGAACGCGACGGCACGACGCGCACGATCGTCATCACCCCGCGCGAGCTGGTCGAGCAGGACAGATTCGGCAACACCGTCAAGCGCGGCGTCATCGGCATCCAGAGTGGCCCGCAGCAGTTCGAGCCGGTGTCCTTGCTGGAGGTGCCGGTGGTGGCGACGCAGCAGGCCTGGGGCATCACCCGGCAGATGGCGGAAGTCATCGGCCAGTTGCTGGTCGGGCAGCGCAGCATCAAGGATCTGGGCGGCCCGCTGATGATCGCCAAGGCTTCGGGCGAGCAGGCCTCGCTTGGCCCGCAATCCTTCGTCTTCTTCGTCGCGATGATCTCGCTCAACCTGGGTTTCGTCAATCTGCTGCCGCTGCCGATGCTCGATGGCGGGCATCTGCTGTTCAATGCGATCGAGGCGGTGCGCCGTCGCCCGGTCAGCATAGAGACCCAGCAATGGGCCTTCCGGGGGGGATTCGCGGTGCTGGCAACGCTGATGATCGTCGTAACCTTCAATGATTTGGGCGCATTCGGGCTGTGGGAACGGCTCGCTGGCTTGATTGGCTGATGCGCTTGGGGCAGAGGGGCGCAACCATTGGGGCAGGGCGAGGGCAGGGACCGGGGGTTCCACGCCGTTCGCCGCGACATTTGAGTGATAAGGATATGTGCCCGTGCAGGCTGACCGCCCCGTGATCCGTGCTTCGGCAAGCCGCCAGGCGATTGCGTTTCTGCTGACCGGCTCGGTGCTGGCCGGGCAGAGCGTTGCCGCAGTGGCGCAGAGCGTGCCGCTGGTGCTGGTAACCCAGGCCGCCCCGCCCGCCGTCGTACAGCCGGCCCCGCCGCCCGCCACAGCCAATCCCGCCGTCGCGCCCGCGCCGCGCCAGATTCGCGCGATCAGCGTCGTCGGCAACCAGCGGCTGGAGGCGGAGACGGTCCGCTCCTACACCCAGCTCCAGGTCGGCCAGACCTATACCCGCGCCACGCTCGACGCCGCGCTGCGCGCCTTGTCGCAGACCGAGCTGTTCGCCGACTTCCAGATTAGCGACAATGACGGCGCGCTGGTCATCCAGGTCACCGAAAATCCGGTGATCAACCGCATCATCCTCGAAGGCAATGAGCGGCTGAAGAACGACAAGATCGAGCCCGAGCTGCGCCTCGCGCCGCGCCAGATCTACACCCGCAGCCGCGTCCGCGCGGACGTCGCCCGCATCATCGAGCTGTACAAGCGCCAGGGCCGCTACGCCGCGACCGTGGAACCGCAACTCGTCCGGCTCGACCAGAACCGCGTCGACATCGTCTTCGAGATCACCGAGGGCGATCGCAGCCGGGTCCGCCAGATCAACATCATCGGCAACGAAGCGTTCAGCGATGGCGAGCTCAAGGACGAGATGGCAACCCGCGAACGGCGGCTGACCACCATCCTCTCCTCCAACACCACCTACGATCCCGACCGTCTGGCCTATGACCAGCAGAAGCTGCGCCAATTCTACCTGACCCAGGGCTATGCCGATTTCCGCGTCGTCTCCGCCGTGGCGGAACTGACCAGCGACCGGCAGGACTTCATCATCACCTATGTGGTGGAAGAGGGCGAGCGCTACCGCTTCGGCCCGGTCACGGTCGACAGCCAGTTGCGCGACTTCACGCCCGAGGCGCTGCAGTCGCTGCTGCCGATGCGCGAAGGTGATTGGTACAACGCCAAGCAGGTCGAAGACACGATCGAGCAGCTCTCCGAAACCGCCGGTCTGCTCGGCTATGCCTTCGCCGACATCCGCCCGCGCTACACGCGCAACCGCGAAACGCGGACGATGGGCATCGTCTTCCAGGTGGCGGAAACGCCGCGCGTCTATGTCGAAAATCTGGAAATCAACGGCAACACCATCACCCAGGACAAGGTGATCCGCCGCGAATTCCGCCTGAACGAAGGCGATGCCTTCAACAGCTTCCTCGTCCGCCGCTCGCAGGACCGCATCAACAGCCTCGGCTATTTCCAGGAAAATCTGGAAGTCGCGCAGAACCAGGGCTCGGCGCCCGACCGGGTGGTGCTGCAGACCAATGTCGAGGAAAAGCCGACCGGCGAACTGTCGCTCTCGGCCGGCTTCTCGTCGATCGAGAATTTCATCCTGCAGGGCTCGATCCGCCAGCGCAATTTCCGCGGCCTCGGCCAGACGGTCGGCCTGTCGGTCAATTATTCGAGCTACTCCAAGTCGGTCGAAGCCTCGTTCACCGAACCCTATGTGTTCGATCGCAACATCAGCTTCTCGGGCTCCATCTATCGCCGCGACCTCAACTCGTTCAACTTCATCAACAACAGCCGGGAGACCACCTTCCAGCAGGTAACCACCGGCCTCTCGCTGCGCGCGGGCGTGCCGCTCACCGAATATCTCTCGCTGCTGGTGTCCTACACTTTCAACATCGACGATGTGTCGCTCGACGAGCGCATCTATTTCTTCAACGGCCAGTGCGACCCGCTGATCGCCGGGCGCTATCTGTGCGATGCCATCGGCAACCGCACCACCAGCCTCGCCGGCTACTCGCTGATCTACGATACCCGCGACAACCGCCTGCGCCCGACCCGGGGCGAATCGGCGACCTTCAGCCAGGAATTTGCCGGTCTCGGCGGCTCGATCAGCTATCTGCGCACCCGCGCCAACGTCTCGGCGCACCGTCGCCTGTTCGGCGATTTCGTGCTCAACGGCTATCTCGAGGGCGGCTACATCGTCCCCTTCGGCAACAACAGCAATGCACCGGGGTCTGACCGGGTGCGGCTGACCGACCGTTTCTTCCTCGGCGAACCGCAGATCCGCGGCTTCGACATCCGCGGCGTCGGCCCGCGCGTGATCCGCTACACCAATGTCGACCTGTCCAACCCGATGGCACCGGTCGTCAATGAAGAGCGTCGCCAGACGGTGGACGATGCGCTCGGCGGCCGGGCCTATTACCAGGGCCGTCTCGAGATGGATCTGCCGCTGGGGTCGGGCGTGCAGGAGCTGGGGCTGCGGCCGTCGATCTTCCTCGACGTCGGCTCGGTGTTCAACGTCCGCCGCCCGGCGCTGACATCGCTGTCCAGCTTCCGCGATACCGACGGCAACTTCAAGACGCTGTGCCGCAACCAGACCACCGGCGCGACCCAGTTCGGCACGCAGGCCATCGTCAATAACATTCCGACCGGCGAATTTTCCGAGTGCCCGGGTGGCTTTGCCGGCATCCGTCCGTTCGATGAGCGCTTCTTCGGCGACACCATCAGCCCCCGCGCGGCGGTGGGTGCCGGCGTCAACTGGAACTCGCCCTTCGGTCCCTTCCGCATCGACGTCGCTTATGCCTTCCTGCGGGAAGAGGGCGACGACACCAAGCTGATTACCTTCAACGTAGGAACCCAATTCTGATGACCCAGACCTTCTCTCGCGCGGCGCTGGCTGCCTCTGTTGCCGTTGCCACCCTGTTTGCCGCGCCCGCATCGGCCCAGCGCAACCGCGATGCCGCGCCGCCCGCACCGGCGGCGCCCATCGTCGTCGTTGCCGATACCGATGGCGCCATCCAGGCGTCGAACGCCTATCAGGTGGCGATGCAGCAGATGCAGGCGACTTATGCGCCGCAGCTCCAGCAGTTGCAGACCCGCCGCACCGCGCTGCAGACCGAATTGCAGACGCTCTACACCGCGGTCGAAACCGAGCAGAACCGCACCCCCCAGAACCGCACCGCGCTCGAAGCCGCAGCGCGCGCCTTCCAGCAGCGCCAGCAGGCTGCGGAGCAGGAAATCCAGCAGATCGGCGCCCCGCTCGAGCTGGCCCGCTCCTACATCATCGAGCAGATCACCCTGCAGATGAACACCGCCGTCACCACCGCGCGGACCGCACGCGGCGCGAATCTGGTCGTGCGCCGTGACGCCGTGATCTACGCCAACGAAACCGCCAACATCACCCCGGCGATCGTTGCCGAGCTCAACCGCCTGGTGCCGAACGTGCAGATCGTGCCGCCGCAGGGCTATGAGCCGGGCCAGCTTCTTGCTGCCCAGCAGCAGGCCGCTGCAGCCGCCGCCGCGCCGGCAGCCGGCACCCCGGCCCCGGCCGCCCAGCCCGAAACGCGCTGAGCCGATTTTCCTTTCCATCGTCGCCCCGGTCTTGAGCCGGGGCCGCTATCGTCCTAGCGCAAGCGGGATAGCGGCCCCGGATCGAGCCCGGGGCGACGGCTTTTGGAGGGCATGATGACCGAACAACCAGAACCTCGCCCCGGCTTCGATGTGCGCCGCGTGCTCGCGCTGCTGCCGCACCGCTACCCGATGCTGCTGGTTGATCGCGTCGTCGATTTCGTGCCCGACAAGCGCATCCATGCGATCAAGGCGGTCAGCATGAACGAGCCCTTCTTCCAGGGCCATTTTCCCGGCCGCCCGATCATGCCGGGCGTGCTGATCGTCGAAGCGCTGGCGCAGGCCGCCGGCGTGCTCGCCATCGAATCGATGGGCCTCGCCGATTCGGGCAAGCTCGTCTATTTCATGGCGATCGAAGGCGCGAAGTTCCGCAAGCCGGTCGAACCGGGCTGCCTGCTGCACCTGCATGCCGAAATCGTCCAGGCCAAGCGGGCGATCTGCAAGTTCGAAGGCAAGGCGCTGTTCGACGACGGCAGCGTCGCCTCCGAATGCAGCTTCACCGCGATGATCGCCGATCCGCCTGCGTGATGAGGCGCTGACAAGGCGCCGATCCGCCTGCGTGATGAGGCGCTGACAAGGCGCCGATCCGCCTGCGTGATTTTTCCGTCATTGCGAGCGCAGCGAAGCAATCCAGAGTGGTTTGCGCTGACTCTGGATTGCTTCGCTGCGCTCGCAATGACGAGGTTGCATTTCCCCACCGCCGCCGCTAACGGGCGGCCTTCCCGAATTTCCACCCCTCCGGCTGGTCGGAAACCAGCCAATCACGGAGCGCACGACATGAAGCAGGACATCCACCCCGATTATCACATGATCAAGGTGCAGCTGACCAACGGCACCACCTTCGAAACCCGCTCGACCTGGGGCAAGGAAGGCGACACGCTGCAGCTCGACATCGATCCGAGCGCGCACCCGGCCTGGACCGGCGGCAAGGGCACGATGCTCGATTCGGGTGGCCAGGTCGCCAAGTTCAACAAGCGCTTCGGCGGGCTCACGCTCAAGAAGTAAGCCCGCGCCGGCCGCACCGGCCGCGCTGGACTTTGCCAGGACACAACAGGGGCGGTGCCGATGGCGCCGCCCTTTTTGTCATGGATTGCCGGGCGGCGCTGCGCCATGGCTTACACCCTAGCTGGAGACTGTTCCGGTCGGGTCGAATCCGAACCGTAGCCCTGAGCTTGTCGAAGGGCGCTTATCGGCTAAGCGTGCTTCGACAAGCCCAGCACTACGGATCAAAACGAACAGGTCGGGCTTCAGGGAGAGCAGCATGGCATTCACACCCTTCGATCTGACCGGCAAGGTGGCGCTGATCACCGGCGGCAATGGCGGCATCGGCCTCGGCATGGCGGAAGGGCTGGCCGCGTCCGGCGCCAGGGTCGCCATCTGGGGCATGAACCCGGACAAGAACGCTCGGGCAGCCGAAACGCTCGCAGCTTATGGTGTCGAGGTGCTGGTCAGCCAGGTCGACGTCTCCGATGAGGCCGCGGTGGTCGCCGGTGTGGCCGCAGTGCAGCAGCGCTTCGGGCGCATCGATTTCTGCGCAGCCAACGCCGGCGTCGGCGGCGGCGCGCCCTTCACCGAGCAGACCACCGAAGGCTGGCGGCGGGTGACCACCGTCAATCTCGACGCGGTGTTCTGGACCTTCCGCGAGGTGCTGAAGTCGATGGTGGCGCGCGCCGAGGCGGGGGAGCCGGGCGGGTCGCTGCTGGTCACTTCGTCGACCTCGGCCATCCATGGCGCCCCGCGCAATCAGGCCTATGCCGCGACCAAGGCCGGCGTGCTCGGCATGGTGCGCGGGCTGGCGGTGGAATATGCGAGGGCTGGCATCCGCGCCAACGCCGTGCTGCCCGGCTGGATCGCCACCGACATGACCGCGGGGTTGCAGGCGTGGGACAAGTTCAACGAAAAGGCGATCGGTCGCGTGCCGATGCGCCGCTGGGGCGAGGGCGCGGATTTCGCCGGCATCGCCGTCTATCTGGCGTCGGACGCCTCGCGCTTCCACACCGGCGACAGTTTCGTCATCGACGGCGGATACACCATCTACTGATGTGAAAAGGGCTCCGGTCGCCCGGAGCCCCTCTTTAGCGGATGCCCGCGCCGCTCACATGCGGTGCAGCGCGCACAGCTTGTTGCCGCACGGATCGCGCAGATAGGCGAGGTAGAGCTTGCCGAAACCGCCTTCGCGCACGCCGGGCGGGTCTTCGCAGGCGGTGCCGCCATTGGCGCAGCCGGCGGCGTGCCAGGCGTCGGCCTGTTCGGGCGTCATCGCAAAGCCGATGGTGCCGCCATTGGCATGGCAGGCCGGCTCGCCGTTGATCGGCGGGGTGACGATGAACAGACCGCCATTGTGCATGTAGATCAACCGGCCCTTGTCATCCTGCATGCCGGGATTGCCACCCATCGCCGCAAAGGTCGCGTCATAGAATTGCTTGGCCTTGGCCGTGTCGTTGGTGCCGACCATGATGTGGGAAAACATAGGTTGTTCCTCTCCTTGTGAAGTCATTTTCCATTCTTTGGTTCGTCATTGCGAGCGAAGCGAAGCAATCTAGGGCGGCGCAGCGCAATACTGGATTGCCACGCTTCGCTCGCAATGACGCACGAAGCTCAATACACCACCACGCTGCGGATGCTCTTGCCTGCGTGCATCAGGTCGAAGGCGGTGTTGATCTCTTCGAGGCCCATGACATGGGTTATCATCGGGTCGATCTCGATCTTGCCCTGCATGTACATGTCCACGATCTTGGGCACGTCGGTGCGCCCCTTGGCCCCGCCGAAGGCGGTGCCGCGCCAGTTGCGCCCGGTGACGAGCTGGAACGGGCGGGTGGCGATTTCCTTGCCGGCCTCGGCCACGCCGATGATGATCGAGGTGCCCCAGCCGCGGTGGCAGGCTTCGAGCGCGGTGCGCATCACCTCGGTATTGCCGGTCGCGTCGAAGGTATAATCGGCGCCGCCATCGGTCATCTCGACGATCCTGGCGACGATATCCTCGCGGCTCATGCCCTTGCTGTTGAGGAAGGCGGTCATGCCGAACCGGCGGCCCCATTCCTCCCTGTCGGGATTGATGTCGACGCCGATGATGCGGTTGGCCCCCGCCAGCCGCGCACCCTGGATGACGTTGAGGCCGATGCCGCCGAGGCCGAACACCACGACATTGTCGCCCACCTGCACCTTGGCGGTATTGATCACCGCGCCGACCCCGGTGGTGACGCCGCAGCCGATGTAGCAACTCGACTGGAAGGGCGCGTCCTCGCGGATCTTCGCCACCGCGATTTCGGGCAGCACGGTGAAGTTGGAGAAGGTCGAGCAGCCCATATAATGGTAGATCGGCCGGCCCTTGTAGGAAAAGCGCGTCGTGCCATCGGGCATCAGTCCCTTGCCCTGCGTCGCGCGGATCGCGGTGCACAGGTTGGTCTTGCCGGAAAGGCACGACTTACACTGGCGGCATTCGGGCGTGTAGAGCGGGATCACGTGATCGCCGGGAGTCACCGACGTCACCCCCGCGCCCACCTCGCGCACGATGCCGGCGCCTTCATGACCGAGCACGCTGGGGAAGATGCCCTCGCTGTCCAGCCCGTCGAGCGTATAGGCATCGGTATGGCAGATGCCGGTCGCCATGATCTCGACCAGCACCTCGCCCGCCTTGGGCCCTTCAAGGTCGAGCTCGACGATCTCGAGCGGCTTCTTGGCTTCGAAGGCGACGGCGGCACGGGTTTTCATGCGGTATGACTCGGCTGTTTCGGTTGCGAGGCGCAACCTAGGTCGTAAACTCATAAAATGCACGTTCGAGGCGGCAAAATGGCGAAGATATCGGGTTCAGGTGGCCGCCGCGGGTGGTGGTTCCACCTGCAGGGCCGCGTGGGCCCGAGATCGAAGCCATTTCGCCGCCCCGAAGGGGTTCGACCCATTTTGTCCATGGCTGCGTCGGCAAGTCTTGAAATATCGACATATTCCTTCGCCTTGCCTCCTTGCCCTGAACAAAATGGCCTCGAACCTCGAACGCGCATTTTATGAGTTTACGACCTAGTCATGGGGCGCGGCGGCGCAAGCGAAACAGTGGGCTTGTCCCCCGGCATATATTGGCATAAATAGTGCCAATATATGCCGGGGGATTATGAAAGTGGCGGTATTCAAACGGTCGTCATTGCGAGCGCAGCGAAGCAATCCAGTGCGGTGCTGCGGGGCCCCTGGATTGCTTCGCTGCGCTCGCAATGACGAGGGGTCGGCATGCAAGCTGTGAACATGCGCCGCCTGTTCGGCATCCTCGTCGGCCTGCTGCTGCTGGCCATTGCCGCCGCGCTGATCTTCCAGCGGCAGGTCGGCGAATGGGTCTATGCGCGCGCGCTCGGCGAGCGGGCGGGCGCGGATGCCACGGCGGACCTGCCCGACGGCCTGCACCTCTTCCTCTGCGGCACCGGCTCGCCGCTGCCCGATCCCTCGCGCGCGGGGCCCTGTGCGCTGGTCATCGCCGGGGACCAGATGATCGTCGTCGATGCCGGAGAGGGCGCCGCCCGGCGCATCCAGCTCGCCGGCCTGCCGATGGGCCGCGTCCAGCGGCTGATGCTGACGCACTTCCATTCGGATCATATCGACGGCCTCGGCCCGCTGATGCTGCTGCGCTGGACGCAGAGCGCCGCGCAGTCGCCGCTCCCCATACACGGGCCGGCCGGGGTCGAGCGGGTGGTCGATGGCTTCAATGCCGCTTATTCGACCGACAATGGCTATCGCGTCGCGCATCATGGCGCCGCCATCGTCCCGCCCGGCGGCGCGGGCGGCGTGGCGGTGCCCTTCGCCGTGCCACCGGCCGACGGCAGCCCGCTGGTCGTGTTCCGCCAGGGCGGGCTGACGGTCACCGCCTTCAGCGTCGATCACCGGCCCGTTTCTCCTGCGGTCGGCTACCGTTTCGATTACCGGGGCCGTTCGCTGGTGATCAGCGGCGATACCGCGGCGAGTGCGGCGGTGACCCGCAACGCGCGCGGCGCCGACCTGTTGCTGCACGAAGCGCTGCAGCCGCGGCTGGTGGCGGCGATGACCCGCGCGCTCGCCGCGCGCGGCCAGCAGGGCACGGCGCAGATCACCCGCGACATCCTCGACTATCACGCCTCGCCCGAAGACGCGGCACGCAGCGCAGAGGCGGCCGGGGTGCGGCATCTGGTGCTGACCCATATCGTCCCGCCGCTGCCGTCCCCCCTGTTCAACCCGGCCTTTCTGGGCGATGCTCCCGATCTGTTCGGCGGACCGATCGACGTCGGGGAAGACGGCATGCTGTTCTCGCTGCCCGCCGGCACCGACACGATCCTGACAAGGGAACTGCCATGACCGCCCATTATGAAGTCCACGGCGCGCTGGGCTCGCCCTATTCGCTCAAGATCCGCGCGCTGATGCGCTACCGGCGGCTGCCCCACATCTGGGTGCATGGCGCGGCGACGCACCAGGCCGCGCTCGCTGAGGTGAAGGCACCGGTCATCCCGGTGGTGCGCTTTCCCGATGGCAGTTGGCACAATGATTCGACCCCGCTGATCTATGCGCTGGAGCGGCTGCACCCCGGCGCGCGGTCGGTGCTCCCGCCCGATCCGGCCCGCGCCTTCCTCGCCCACCTCATCGAGGATTTCGCCGACGAATGGCTGACCAAGGCGATGTTCGGCTACCGCTGGCTGGAGGAGGTCGACCAGCTGCAGATGAGCCGCTGGCTCGCCTTCGATGCCTTCAAGGGCGGCGGGCTGGCGCAGAGTCAGGGCTATGCCGCGCAGTTCCGGGATCGGCAGGTCGGGCGCATGGCGATCGTCGGCTGCACGGCCGAGAATTTCCCGCTGATCGAGGCCTCGACCCGCGCCGTGCTCGCCGCGCTGGAAGCGCATGTCGTCAACCGCCACTGCCTGTTCGGCAATCGTCCCAGCCTCGCCGAGTTCGGCCTCTACGGCCAGCTGTCGCAACTGGGCACGGATCCGACCGCGCAGACGATGATGCGCGCCGACTATCCCTACAGCTACCGCTGGCTCGCGCACATCGACGATATGTCGGGCATCGATGGCAATTGGGACGCAGGCGATGCCGAGCTGCCGGAGGTGGTGCGCCGCCTGCTCGATGTCATCGGCGCGGTCTATCTGCCCTTCCTCGTCGCCAATGCCGCCGCGCTGGAACGGGGTGAGGCGATGGTCCGCTTCACCGCGATGGGCCTGCCGTTCGAACAGGGCGTGTTCAAATATCAGGCCAAATGCCTCGCCGATCTGCGTGCCCGGTACGCCGCGCTCGATGCAGCCGCGCGGCGGCAGGTCGATCCGGCGCTCGACGCATCGGGCTGCCTCGCCCTGCTGATGACGGCATGAAGGCGCTGTCTCCCGCGCGCGCCGCGCTGCTGCCCGCGCTCGCCGCGCTGCTGACCGCGAGCGCCGCCGTGCCCCAGACGTCGCCGCGCGCCGCGCCGCTGCCGCCGCGCCAGCCCAATATCGTCATCCTGCTTGCGGACGATTGGGGGTTCAGCGATGTCGGTGCCTTCGGCGGGGAGATGGCGACGCCCAACATCGATGCGCTGGCGCGGGCCGGCGTGCGTTTCTCCAACTTCCACGTCGCCGGCTCCTGCTCGCCGACGCGCGCGATGCTGCAGACCGGGGTCGGTAACCATCGCGCCGGGCTCGGCAACATGCCGGAGACCATCCCGCGCGAACATGTCGGCCAGCCCGGCTACGACACGGTGATGAACCACCGCGTCGTCACCATTGCCGAGATGCTGCGCGCCGGCGGCTACCGCACCTACCTCACCGGCAAATGGCATCTCGGCAGCGATCCCACCCGGCTGCCCCACGCGCGCGGCTATGATCGTGCTTTCAGCCTTGCCGATGCGGGCGCCGACAATTTCGAGCAGCGCCCGATCGAGGGCATGTACGAAAGCGCCGCCTGGACCGAGAATGGCGCCCCGGCGACGCTGCCGCGCAATTACTACAGCTCGACCTTCGTCGTCGAAAAGATGATCGACTATATCGAGGCGGATCGCGCCAGCGGCAAACCCTTCCTCGCCTCGATCAACTTCCTCGCCAACCATATTCCGGTGCAGGCACCCGATGCGGACATCGCCCGCTACGCCGGACAGTATCAGGACGGCTGGACCGCACTTAGACAGGCTCGGGCGCGCCGCGCGGCAGACGCGGGGGTGATGCCTGCCGCAGCGCCGATGGTGACCATGGCCACCACCCGCGACTGGGCCTCACTGGAGGCGGCAGAGCGCGCCGCCCAGGTGCGGGTGATGCAGGCCTATGCCGGCATGGCAACCGCGATGGACCGCGAAGTCGGGCGGCTGGTCGCGCACCTCAAGGCGAGCGGGGATTATGACAACACCATCTTCCTGTTCCTGTCGGACAATGGCCCGGAGCCGACCGATCCGCTCAGCCGCTGGCGCAACCGTCTGTTTCTGGGCCATGCCTATGACCTGTCGACTGGCAACATCGGGCGGCGCAACAGCTTCAGCTATATCGGCCCCGGCTGGGCCAGTGCCGCCGCGTCGCCGCTGTCGGGCTACAAGTTCAGCGCAACCGAAGGCGGCCTGCGCGTCCCGCTGATCATCGCCTGGCCGGGCAACCCCGCCTTCCGGCCGGGCAGCATCGTGCCCGGTCTCGCCCATGTCACCGACGTGGTGCCGACCCTGCTCGATCTGACCGGCACGCCGGCCCCCGGTGCTGCCTGGCAGGGCAGGGCAGTGGAGCCGATCGTCGGTCGCAGCCTGGTCCCGGCCCTGACTGGCGCTGCCGAAGGCGTCCATGCGGACGAACAACCGATCGGCTACGAGCTGTCGGGCAATGCCGCGCTGTTCAAGGGCGATTACAAGCTGGTCCGCAATCTGCCGCCGACCGGGGACGGCCGCTGGCAGCTTTTCGACATCCGCCGCGATCCCGGTGAGACGCGTGACCTCTCCGCCGCCATGCCCCGGCGTTTTGCGGAGATGCAGGCCGACTATGCCGCCTGGGCCCGCGCCAATGCCGTGCTCGACATGCCCGCCGGCTACACCGCCGATGATCAGATCAACGAAAATGCCTTCAACAACATGGTCAAACCCCGCCTGCTGAAAGCCGCCCCCTGGGCCGCCGCCCTCCTCGCCACCCTGACCGCCCTGCTGCTCTGGCGCCGCAAAAAACGCCGCGCACGTCCTGCCACCTGACTGTCCAACCCGATCCCGACGTCCGTAGCCCTGAGCTTGTCGGCGCCGAAGGCGATGCGAAGCATCAACGGCGCTTGGCAGTATTGAGAGGCGCCCATCGACAAGCTTAGGGCTTGGGTTTCGATTCAACGCGATCCGGGCCGGCTCGAAGCCGCGATCACCGGCCCGAACCGATAGGGCGGAATTTTTTCACGCAGAGGCGCTGAGGCGCAGAGGGGAGAAGGTTCGCGCGGAGACGCGGAGACGCGGAGGCGTGGGGGGAGAAAAGGGTTCACGCAGAGGCGCAGAGGAAGAAAACCGCAGAGATCGCAGAGGGACTTTGCGGCGAAGCCGCCCCAATCCCGCGACCCTGCGGTCCAATCCGACAAGGCAAAAAACAAGCCGCTTCGCGGATAAGCCCAAATCTCTGCGCCCTCTGCGCCTCTGCGCGAACCCTTTCTTCTCAAATCTCCGCGCCTCCGCGCCTCCGCGTGAAATATTCCTGCTCCCCCCTCCGCGTCTCCGCGTCTCCGCGAGAACCAGAAAACCTCACACAAAGGCACAAAGGCACAAAGATCCGGCAGCGTGGCAAAGCCAGCCTTTCCAACGACCGCAGCCCCTCCCGCACCGCCGACCGGAAACACCGCTCCGCAGCACAGCCCCGCTTCGTGCCTTCGTGCCTTTGTGTGAGATGAAGCAACACAGCACCAAGCCTCAATCGGCACACGCATCTTGACATGACGAACCATATCGGTTATACGCCCCGACGCGCCACCGGGTTTAGCGGCCCGGTCAGGCGCACAGGCCCGTCACAGCGGACCCCGCCGTCTCGCCGTGGCTGTTCTTGTCCTGGCCTTCCCGCAGGGGAAGGCCCGGCTCCACCTCTCCCCTGTCGGGAGAGCATGGCCCGCGCCCTCCCGGTTCGAAGAGGAGGGGGCAGGAGG
>NZ_JBXPBT010000007.1:0-118781 GCF_056931895.1 Sphingomonas sp. jy18
ACCCAGCCGCCCTTTGCCATGACGCAAGCACAGCCAAAGCGGGACCCCGGGTCAAGCCCGGGGTGACGGTGGGCTTTAAGTAAACGTCGCACATGGCCGAACGCAAAGCTCTGAAGAAACACCCTCACCCTCGCCGCCTTCGGCCTCTCTCCCTCGCCCGTAAGCAGGAAAGGGGGCGGCAGGTTGGGTTTGGGCTTGGTCGGAATGTCGAACGAAGCGCGCCGCTCCACCCCGTCACCCCGGCCCCCGAGCCGGGGTCCCGCTTTCCGGCGCGGGCGTTGAACAGCGGGACCCCGGGTCAAGCCCGGGGTGACGGTGGGCTTTGAGTAACCGTCGCTGATGGCCGAACGGCAACGCTCATGGCCGAACGGCAAAGCTCTGAAGAAACACCCTCACCCTCGCCGCCTCCGGCAGCCTTCCCTCTCCCTCAGGCGGGTGAGGGGGCGCGGGGACGGTTAGTGCAACGGGTTGGCTGGAATGGGGTGGTCAGCGGCCGGTTACCGACCGATCAGCACGGCCTCTTTTGCCCTTCCGTCCATCAGTGCGGCGATTGCAAAGCGGAAGCGCTCAATCTCCGGATAGTTCGTTTGAAAGGTGGTGCGAACGCAGTTCTGCGGCGCGCCGTCACCATTTTCCACATAGTCGCGCAACCAGACTCTGACCGACAAATTACCTCGCGTGTCAGCGGCAGCGATCTCAACGCTCACTACTGGCGAGTCGCCCTTCCCTGGTTCGTAACCCCAAGCAGCCTTGATCGGAGCCTCCGGCAAAATTGGATACGCAGATAACGCCTCACCAAATTCCTTCACATCCTGCCATTGAACCCAGAACCCACCATGTCCTGCAAAACTGTCGCCAACAGCTTTTACATCTAGCCACCCGAAGCTGTCATTCGGGTCGCCGCTGAACTGATAGCTGAAGGAAAGGCTCGTGTTCATTCGAGCATTTTGACCTTCGAAACGAAGTCCGCAAGGGAATCGTCGCTCACCCTCACCGCGCCCCGACAACCCCCACCGCCACCACCGGCTGATCGGCAAACAGCCCATCCACCCCCTCGGCAATGAACGCCCGCATCTCCGCCGCCAGATGCCCGTGCGCCCGCGGGTCAGCACCGGCACGCAGATCGGTCGGCAGGAAGTAATTCTCCGCGCGGAATGTCCACGGATGCACCGCCAGCCCTGCGCCATGCGCCCGCGCTACCAGCCCGGTCGAGGCACCCAGCGAGCCATCGGCGTTGCGCGCGATCACCATATTCTTCGCCGGACCGATGCCGTCCGCGTAGGTCGCCACCTCCGCCAGCCCTGCCTCGGTCATCATCCCCGCATAGCTCAGGTCGGCACGATCCGGCGGGCTGCCGCTGTCGGAAACCAGCTGGATCAGCCGCACCTCGGTCAACCCGTTCAGCCGCCTGAGATTGTCGACCTCGAAACTCTGGATGAACAGCGCATCCTCCGCGCTGTCGTAGCCGTACCGCGCCAGCACGTCGAGCAACGGCCCCTCGTGCGGCAGGCCGATGGAGGCAAAATAGCTGGGATGCTTGGTTTCGGGATAGATGCCGATGGTCCGCCCCGTCTCCGCTTCCCGCGCCCGCACCAGCCGGATGATCTCCTCGAAGGTCGGCACCTGATAGAGGCCGTCGAACGCCGTGTTCGCCTCGCGCAACTGCGGCAGCCGCTCGCGCGCCCGCAGCGTGCGCAGTTCGGCCAGCGTGAAATCCTCGGTGAACCAGCCGGTCATTTCGACGCCATCGATGGTCTTGGTCGTGCGGCGGTCGGCGAATTCGGGATGATCGGCGACGTCGGTGGTCTCGCTGATCTCATTCTCGTGCCGCGCCACCAGCACGCCGTCCTTGGTCAACACCAGATCGGGCTCGACATAGTCCGCCCCCTGCTCGATCGCCCGGTCATAGCTGGCGAGCGTATGCTCGGGCCGCTCCCCGCTCGCGCCGCGATGGGCGATGACGATCACGCTTCTTGGAGGGACGGGGCGCGGGGCAGGTTTGGCCATGGGCTGGGCTCCGGACAGGGCAAGCGCGAGCAGCGCACCCATCATGCTACCACAACGCCCTTCCAGAAAGCGATGCGATCCTTGATCTCCGCCGCAGCCGCCTTGGGATCCGGATAATACCAGGCCGCATCGACGTTGGTCGCGCCATTGGCGGTGATGCTGTGGTAATGCGCGGTGCCCTTCCACGGGCACACGCTGGTCGTCGCGCTGCCCAGCAGATGGTCCGCCTTCACCGACTCGCGCGGGAAATAATGATTGCCCTCGACCACGACGGTATCGTCGCTCTCGGCGATGACCGCGCCATTCCATGTTGCCGTGACCATATCCGCGATCCCCTTTCCCAAACCGTAGCCCTGAGCTTGTCGAAGGGCGCTTCGCGTAACCGAGCGACGCCCTTCGACAAGCTCAGGGCTACGGACATTTAGGGCAGCTCTACCCTGCCCCACCCCTGCCCCGCAATTACGTCTGTTCGATGACGCCGCATCGCGCTAGGCGCAGGGCCGCAACTTCAGCGTGGGGACGCCGCCATGGTCAACAGCTTCGACAAATCGCAACTGCCCAGCCGCCATGTATCGGTCGGCCCCGAGCGCGCGCCGCATCGCAGCTATTATTATGCGATGGGCCTGACCGCAGAGGAAATCGCCCGCCCCTTCGTCGGCATCGCCTCCGCCGGCAATGACAGCGCGCCCTGCAACACCACGCTCGATCACCAGGCGGATATCGCCCGCGCCGGGGTGGAGGAAGGCGGTGGCATGCCGCGCCGGTTCAACACCATCACCGTTACCGACGGCATCGCCATGGGCCATCAGGGGATGAAGGCCAGCCTGGTCAGCCGGGAAGTCATCGCCGATTCGGTCGAACTCTCGGTGCGGGGCCATTGCTACGATGCGCTGCTCGGCTTCGCCGGCTGCGACAAGTCGCTGCCCGGCATGATGATGGCGATGCTCCGCCTCAACGTCCCCTCGATCTTCGTCTATGGCGGCTCGATCCTGCCCGGCAGCTTCCGCGGCCGCGACGTGACGGTGAAGGACGTGTTCGAAATCGTCGGCCAGTTCGCCGCCGGCAACTGCCCGCTCGCCGATGTCGATGCACTGGAACGCGTCGCCTGCCCCGGCCATGGCGCGTGCGGCGGCCAATATACCGCCAACACCATGGCCTGCGTCGGCGAAGCGATCGGCCTCTCGCTGCCCAACAGCAACATGGCCCCCGCCCCCTACCAGACCCGCGACGCCATCGCCCATGCCGCCGGCGTGCAGGTGATGGAACTGCTCGCCCGCAACATCCGCCCGCGCGACATCTGCACGCGTGAGGCGTTCGAGAACGCCGCGCGCATCGTCGCCGCCACCGGCGGGTCGACCAACGGCGCGCTGCATCTCCCCGCCATGGCGCATGAGGCGGGGATCGACTTCACCCTGTTCGACGTCGCAGAGATGTTCAAATCGACGCCCTATATGGCCGACCTCCAGCCCGGCGGAAAATATGTCGCGCGCGACATGTATGAGGCCGGCGGCGTTTACATGCTGATGAAATCGCTGCTCGATGAAGGCCTGCTGCACGGCAATTGCATGACCGTGACGGGCAGGACCCTGGGCGAGAATATCGAGGAGATCAGCTGGAATCCCGACCAGAAGGTCATCTACCCGGCCACTGCCCCCATCACCCCCACCGGCGGCGTCGTCGGCCTGCGCGGCTCACTCGCCCCCGATGGCGCGATTGTGAAGGTTGCGGGCATGGAGCGGCTGCAGTTCACCGGCCCGGCGCAAGTGTTCGATTGCGAGGAGGACTGCTTCGCCGCGGTCGAAGCGCGGATGATCCGCCCCGGCGGCGTCATCGTCATCCGCTACGAAGGGCCAAAGGGCGGCCCCGGCATGCGCGAGATGCTCTCCACCACCGCCGCGCTCTACGGACAGGGCATGGGGGAAAGTGTCGCGCTGATCACCGACGGCCGCTTCTCCGGCGCGACCCGCGGCTTCTGCATCGGCCATGTCGGCCCCGAAGCCGCCGACTGCGGCCCGATCGCTCTGGTCGAGGATGGCGACGAGATCGCCATCGACGCGGTGGCGGGAACCATCGACCTCAATGTCCCCGAAGCGGTACTGGCCGAACGCCGCGCCCGCTGGGTGCCGCGCACCACCGATTACCAGTCGGGCGCGCTGTGGCGCTATGCGCAGAATGTCGGCCCGGCCTGGAAGGGCGCGGTCACCCATCCCGGCGGCGCGGCCGAAACGCATTGCTTCGCGGATATCGGGTTGGGTGGATAGGCGCTGGCTAGCACAAAATCCGCAGCCCTGAGCCTGTCGAAGGGCGCTTATCGGTCAGGCGCCCTTCGACAGGCTCAGGGCTACGGGTGAATTTATAGCGTACTTACCCAAACACCCCCGCCCACACATCCGGCTTGAACCCGACCAGCAGTGCCCCCGCCCCCGTCACCACCGGCCGCTTGATCATGCCCGGCTGCGCCACCATCAGCGCAATCGCCTTGGCCTCATCCAGCCCCTCTTTGTCGGCATCGGCCAGCTTCCTGAAGGTCGTGCCCGCGCGGTTCAGCAGCACTTCCCAGCCGACCTCCCCCGCCCAGCCGCGCAAGCGCTCCGCATCGATCCCGGCCTTCTTGTAGTCATGAAAGGCATAGGCGACCCCTGCCGCGTCGAGCCAAGCCCGCGCCTTCTTGACCGTGTCGCAATTGGGGATGCCGTAGAGGGTGATGGTCATGCGCCTGCTCCTGTCCGCCGTGTCGCGGGAATGACTTTGCTCCGGCAGCCCGCTACCGTGCCGGCATGACCAAGGCCATCCTCATCCTCACCACCGGCGGCACCATCGACAAGAATTATTTCGATGCCTTGTCCGAATATCAGATCGTCGAGAGCGGCATCCCGGCGCTGCTCGCGGAGGCACGCGTCACCCTGCCCCACCGCGTCGAGGAGGTCTGCCGCAAGGACAGCCTGGAGCTGACCGACGCCGACCGCGCGGAGATCGCCCGCCGCGTTGCCGACGCGCCCGAGACGCGCATCGTCATCACCCACGGCACCGACACCATGACCGATACGGCAGCGGCGCTCGCCCGCGCCGTCTCGGGCAAAACCATTGTCCTCACCGGTGCGCTCAGCCCCGCACGCTTTGCCGAAACCGATGCCCCCTTCAACCTCGGCATGGCGGTCGCAACCGCGCAGGTCGCCGCGCCCGGGGTCTATATCGCGATGAGCGGGCAGGTGTTCGATGGGCTGAAGGTGCGGAAGGACCGCGCCGCCGGCCGCTTCGTCGCCATCGGCGAAACGTAGCCGCGATCAATAGGGCGGATCGGCCACCGCGCGCTGGGCCTTGGCTGCCGCGCACCACCATTCGAGGTCGGCGGCAAAGCGCGGGAAGGCCTTGTCGAGCGCCGCCCCGCCATCTCCTGTCGGCCTGCCTTCGGCGTCGAGCGCGCCGCCGATCTGGCCGACCCCGATCTGCGAGGAGATGACCACCATGCCCATTTCGGACAGTGTGCCGTGCCACGCCAGCGCAGCGCGCGCGCCGGCCAGCCGCCCGGCCGAATAGCTGACGATCGCCGCCGGCCGCCAGAACCATTCCTCGAGGAAATGGTCGGTCAGATTCTTGAGGCCGGGCTGCACACCCCAATTATATTCGCCGGTGACGAAGACGAACCCGTCGGCCCCCTTGATCTGCTGTGCCAGCCGCTCCATCGCCGCCGGCGCTTCGCCACGCGCATATTCCTTGTACATGCGGTCGAGCATCGGCAGCCCCACTGCCTTGGCATCGACCAGTTCGGCATCATGGCCGCGCGCGCCGAAGCTCCGCACCAGATAGTCCGCCAATCGTATGCCCGCCCGGTCGGCGCGGTAGGAGCCATAGAAGATCAGCAGTCGCATCGCTCGCTCCCGTATTGCTGCCACCCTCTCGCAATGTCGCACGGCCCAGCGGCCCCCTCAACCCCGCCCCGCGCCGCGACCGTCGCTTTCCTGCAATCGAGCATGCAGCTTATGCAATATCCCGCGCGTTGCATCAGGCGTAGGCGGATCTGGAGGGGACCGGAGCACGACGAGCATGATCGACCAAGAATGGGCGCTGCTGCTGGCCCGCATCCAGTTCGCCTTCACCGTCAGCTTCCATTTCCTGTTCCCCGCCTTCTCGATCGGGCTCGCCAGCTATCTGGCGGTGCTGGAGGGGCTGTGGCTCAAGACCGGCAAGGGCGTCTACGCCAACCTCTACCGCTACTGGCTCAAGATTTTCGCGGTCGTCTTCGCAATGGGCGTCGTCTCCGGCATCGTCATGTCCTACCAGTTCGGCACCAACTGGTCGGTATTCTCGGACAAGGCCGGGCCGGTGATCGGCCCGCTGATGGCCTATGAGGTGCTCACCGCCTTCTTCCTCGAGGCCGGCTTTCTCGGCGTGATGCTGTTCGGCATCAACAAGGTCGGCAAGCGCCTGCACTTCGTCGCGACGCTCGCGGTCGCCATCGGTACCTTCATCTCGGCCTTCTGGATCCTCTCGGTCAACAGCTGGATGCAGACGCCGGTCGGCTATGCCTTCAACGAGGTCGGCCAGTTCGTTCCCGCCAACGGCTTCTGGGATATCGTCTGGAACCCGAGCTTCCCCTATCGGCTCGTCCACACCGTGCTCGCCGCCTATCTCACCACCGCCTTTGCCGTCGGCGCGGTCGGCGCCTGGCATCTGCTCAAGGACCGGACCAACCCCGGCGCGCGCAAGATGTTCTCGATGGCGATGTGGATGGCCGCGCTGGTCGCGCCGCTGCAGATCGTCGCGGGCGATTTCCACGGCCTCAACACGCTCGAACACCAGCCCGCCAAGATCATGGCGATGGAGGGGCATTATCAGAGCCACCCCGATGGCGCCCCGCTGATCCTGTTCGGCATCCCCGACAGCGAGACCAGGACGGTGCGTTACGCCATCCAGATCCCCAAACTCTCCTCGTTGATCCTCAAGCATGATCTCGACGCGCCGCTCGCCGGGCTCGATACCATCCCGGACGAAAATGAGCCGCCGGTCGGCATCGTCTTCTGGTCGTTCCGCATCATGGTCGGCCTCGGCTTCGCCATGCTCGGGCTGGGGCTGTGGAGCCTGGCCGCGCGGGCGCGCAGCAAGCTCTATGACTGGCCGTGGCTGCACCGCGCCGCAATCGCGATGGGGCCGAGCGGCTTCATCGCGGTGCTGGCCGGATGGGTGACCACCGAGGTCGGCCGCCAGCCCTTCACCGTCTATGGCGTGCTGCGCACCGCCGACAGCGCCTCGCCGCTCGCTGCGCCCGCGGTGGCCGCCTCGCTGGCCGCCTTCGTCATCGTCTATTTCATCGTCTTCGGCATCGGCGTCTGGTACCTGTTCCGCCTCGCCGCCAAGCCGCCGCAGGCGCATGAGCCGGTGCCCAGCGACGCCCCGATCCGCACCGCCGGCATCACCCCGGCCGCCGAATATGTCGACGGCAAGGGCGATCCTGCCGGCAAGCCGGGAGAGGCGCGATGATCGATCTCACCATCGTCTGGGCAGGCATCATCGCCTTCGCCATCGCCGCCTATGTGGTGATGGACGGGTTCGATCTCGGCATCGGCATCCTGTTCCCGCGCTTCGCCGTCGGCAAGGAGCGCGACATGGCGATGAACAGCATCGCCCCGGTCTGGGATGGCAACGAAACCTGGCTGGTGCTCGGCGGCGGCGGGCTGCTCGCTGCCTTCCCGCTGGCCTATGCCATCATCCTCCCTGCGCTCTATGCGCCGCTAACCGCGATGCTGCTCGGGCTGGTGCTGCGCGGCGTCGCCTTCGAATTCCGCTGGCGGGACCCTGCCCATCGCGCCGCCTGGGATGTCGCCTTCACCGGCGGCTCGCTGGTGGCGACCCTGGCGCAGGGCATCACCCTGGGTGCCTTGCTGCAAGGCATAGACGTCTCGGGCCGGGCCTATGCCGGCGGCTGGTGGGACTGGCTGACACCGTTCAGCCTGCTCACCGGCATCGGTCTCGTCATCGGCTATGCGCTGCTCGGCATGTGCTGGCTGATCATGAAGACGGAAGGGCCGGTGCAGGACAAGGCCTATGCCCTCGCCAAGCCGCTCGGCGTCGGGCTGATCGTCGCGATCGTCGCGGTCAGCGCCGCGACCCCGTTCCTGGAGGGCGAATATTGGCGGCGCTGGTTCGATTTTCCCGGCGTGCTGGCAGCAGCGCAGGTGCCGCTGGCGACGGCGCTGGTCGCCTTCCTCTTCTTCCGCGCGCTGCTTAAGCGGCACGAGGTCGCGCCCTTCCTCTACGCGCTGGCGCTGTTCGGCCTGTGCATGATCGGCCTCGCCATCTCGATGTACCCCGATGTCATCCCCGGTCGGGTCAGCATCTGGGACGCGGCCGCCCCCTATGACAGCCAGCTATTCATGCTGGTCGGCGCCGCGGTGCTGGTGCCGATCATCCTCACCTACACCGCCTGGGCCTATTGGGTGTTCCGCGGCAAGGTCGGAGAGGATGGCTATCATTGATGCGCGACAGCCTCAAAAAGCTTGGCTGGTTCGTCGCGCTATGGGCGCTCAGCGTTGCCGCACTGGGAATCGTCGGCCTCGCCATCCGGGCGGTGCTGCTGGGTTAGCGTGACCGCCCCTGCCCCGGCCCTGCCGGCTCAAGGCGCATAGGGTGCGAAGCAGGGCAGATAGGAGTCCGCCGCGCTGTGCGCCGCGGCGACCGTCGACCAATCCCCCTGCTCCAGCGCGTAGGCGACCGCGGGCAGTGCGCTGGTCTGCACCTGTGCACCGGGCACCAACTGGCCGCCCGCGAAATAGGTGAAGTCGCCGACCGCGGAATAGCCTCCTTGCGTGCGCCACACGATATCCGCGCCCGCCGCGATCCACAGCGCTTCATAGACAGGGTCGCTGAAACGCGTGGCGAGAAAGATGTCTGCATCCGTCCACAAGGGGAGGAAGGGGACCAGGTCATTCTCCACCTGATAGCGGTGCGTCTGCAGTCCGAGCGAGCCGTAAAAGGCGCAGAAGGCGTCATTGCCGGTCACCGGCGCGGCAAAGGCATGCACCTCGATATTGCCCTGGAACTGCGGGAACGCGGCCTGCACCAGCGTCGCGAACAGGAAGGCCATGCCGCCGCCCTTGCTATGGCCGGTTATCGCGACCCTGCTGCACGCCGTCTGCGCCAGCACCTGCTGCATCATCGCCGCGACACGCGGCCACAGGCTGCGGGTCGCGGCGGCAAAGCCCTGCTCGACCTGGATCGAATTGACCCACGGCCCGCGCGTCACCGACCAGCCGGTCGGTTCGATCTCGCCATCCTGCGCCCAGTCGTGCAGCCAGGCGAACAGATCGTCATTGTCGAAGCTGGGCGGAATGGTACCGCGCAGCGCGATCACCAGATAGCCATCGTCGGTCGCCCCGACCAGAACCGCATCGTCCTCGTCGTCCCCGGTCGAAACGAACAGCGGCGCATAGCCCGCTTCGGCGCTGGCAATGAAATCGACCGCATCCTGATACAGCGGCACGACATTGTAGAAATAGGCGTTGCCCGGGCCTTGGATGGTGCGGAGCACCGGCGGTTGCGGGCCATAGGGCACCCAGCCGGCAGGATGGACCTGATAGGCCGCCACGCAGGCGTTGATCATCCGCCAGGCCATTGCAAGCTGGCTGGCGGGCGCAGAGGCAGTCATCATGGTCGCGTCTCCCGATGGGCGCAAGCCGAGGCGCTTTCTGCCCAGCCCGCTATCGCAGCCTAAGCGCCTTCGCCCTGACCGCCGCGTGACTGGGGTCACGCAGGCGTGCGGCGCCCCGTACGCAAGGGTCGGGCGGCGCCCAAATCCGTTTCGATCCGGGAGCTTCCCCTAAGGATAGTATCGCGCGCGAAACCGGTCGACATGCGCCGCGAGATTCGGATGGCTATCGATCATCGCCTTCATCGGGCTTGCAAACGCGACGCAACGGATATTGGCCAGCAGGCTATAGACCACGGCATCGGTCATGCTCGGGGCCTCACCGAAGAACCAGGGCTGATCGCCAAGCATGTCAGCCAGGGCATTGATATCCCGTCTGGCGATCGCGGCTACCTCCTCGGCGCTGTGCAGCCCCAGGCCGTGCCCCTTCAGCTGTCCCTTCACATCGCGGCGGGCCATGGGCGCGATCAGCGCGCGCAGCGGGGCGGCAATATTGCCAAGCACCGCGCCCTTGAGGATCGGCCAGTTTTCTTCGCGCACCCAGCGGTCATAGACCATCGCCCAATAGAGATTTTCCTCGACCAGCCGCTGGATCGCCACCGCCTGCCCGCGCTGCGACGGGGTGAGGTCCGCATCGGGATCGATGCCGAAACGGTCGATCAAATAGGCGACGATGAACGAGGAATCGCCAATCTTGCGACCATCATGCTCGATCCACGGCGCCTTTTTCTTGGGCCCGCCGAAGGGTGTAGCCGCGGTGATCGATTGATGCGGAATCCCCATCATCTTCAGGATGGCATCGAGCTTCAGGCAGAAGGGACTGACCGATGGCAACCCCCAGCGCCCGGGAAGATGAAATGCCTTGAGTTCGGACATCGGGCTTCTCTGGGCAGGTTTCTGAAAGGCTAGGGTCCTGACCCTAGATCGTGACGTCTACACCCGCCCTATTGCTGCTACAAGCTGCGACCCATGGTGACCACGTCCTGATCGGCATAGCCAATCGCCTCGTAAAAGCCGCGCGCTTCCAGATTGTCGCCGCGCACCATCAGCCGCAGCCGCGCACAGCCCGCCTCCCGCAGCCAGTCTTCCGCCGATGCCATCAACATTCTGCCGATCCCGCGCTTGGCAAGGTCGGGGGCGACGGCAAGATAATAGACCCAGCCGCGATGGCCGTCGAAGCCCGCCATAACGCTGCCGGCCAGCGCATCGTCTGCCCATGCCAGCAGCACGGTGGATGTGGGATTTGCCAGCGCCGTGTCGAAATCGAGGGCAGGATCGTTCCACGGCCGGGTCAGACCCGTCGCCTGCCACAGGCGTACCACCGCCGCGCAGTCGGCAGGCGCGGCCGCCGCGATCCTCACTCCCACTCGATCGTGCCCGGCGGCTTCGACGTATAGTCATAGACCACGCGGTTGATGCCCTTCACCTCGTTGATGATGCGCGTGGCGCAGCGGCTGAGGAAGGCGGCATCGAAGGGATAGATGTCGGCGGTCATGCCGTCGACGCTGGTCACCGCGCGCAGCGCGCAGACGCTGTCATAGGTGCGCCCATCGCCCATAACGCCGACGGTGCGCACCGGCAGCAGCACGGCAAAGGCCTGCCAGATCGCATCATAGAGCCCGGCGTTGCGGATTTCCTCGAGATAGACCGCGTCGGCGCGGCGCAGGATGTCGCAGCGCTCCTTGGTCACCTCGCCCGGAATGCGGATGGCAAGGCCGGGGCCGGGGAAGGGATGGCGGCCGACGAACTGGTCGTTGAGCCCCAGCTCGCGCCCCAGCGCGCGCACCTCGTCCTTGAACAGCTCGCGCAGCGGCTCGACCAGCTTCATGTTCATCCGCTCGGGCAGACCGCCGACATTGTGGTGGCTCTTGATGGTTACGCTCGGCCCGCCGGTGAAGGAGACGCTTTCGATCACGTCGGGATAGAGCGTGCCCTGCGCCAGGAAATCCGCACCGCCCAGCCGCCTTGCCTCTTCCTCGAACACGGCGATGAACTCGGCGCCGATGAACTTGCGCTTGGCCTCGGGGTCGGTGACCCCGGCGAGGCCGGCCATGAAGCGCGCCTCGGCATCGACCACCACCAGCGGGATATTGTAATGGTCACGGAACAGCCGCTCGACCTGCTCACGCTCGCCCAGCCGCAGCAAGCCATGGTCGACGAACACGCAGGTCAGCTGCTCGCCGATCGCCTCATGGATCAGGATGGCCGCGACCGAGCTGTCGACCCCGCCGGAAAGGCCGCAGATCACCTTGCCATCGCCCACCTGCGCGCGGATGTCGGCAATCTTGGTGGCGCGATATTCGGCCATCGTCCAGTCGCCCGCGAGGCCGCATACCTTGTGGACGAAGTTGGCGATCAGCTTGGCGCCATCGGGGGTGTGCACCACCTCGGGATGGAATTGCGTGCCATAATAGCGGCGCGCATCGTCGGCAATCATTGCAAAAGGCGCGCCTTCGGTGGTGGCGACAACGCGGAACCCGGGGGCAAAGGCGGTCACCTTGTCACCATGGCTCATCCACACCTGATGGCGGCTGCCCTTCTCCCACAGGCCGTCGAACAGCAGGCAGTCGTCGGACACTTCGATGAAAGCACGGCCGAACTCGCCGCTCTCCCCCGGCTCGACCGTGCCGCCGAGCTGCGCGCTCATCACCTGCTGGCCATAGCAGATGCCCAGGATCGGCAGACCGCTGTCGAACAGGCATTGCGGCGCGCGCGGAGATCCGTCTGCCGGCACGCTCGCCGGAGAGCCGGAGAGGATGATCCCCTTGGGCCGCATCCGCTCGAAGGCAGCCGCCGCGCTGCTGAACGGCGCAATCTCCGAATAGACCCCTGCCTCGCGGACCCGCCGCGCGATGAGCTGGGTCACCTGGCTGCCGAAATCGACGATAAGGATGGAATCGGGCTGGTCTGTCATGGCGAGCCGATAAGCGCGCGCCCGCGCGCTGTCCATAGTCGGGCCGCCTGGCCCCGCCGCTATCCGCCGCTCTTGCCCAGCTCCGCCAGCAGGAAGGCGAGCACCAGCCCCAGCGCGGTGGCAACGCCGGCGAGATGATGGTCTTCCTTGAACGCCTTGGGGAACACCTCGGTAGCGAGGCTCGCCACCACCGCACCCGCGGCGAAACAGCGCGTCGCCGCGAGCACATGCGGCGATGCCCCCGCCATCAGCACATTGCCCGCGATCGCCGCCGCCGCCAGCAGCGCGGCCGCGCCTGCCCACAGCAGGAAGACGCTGGCCTTGGCCCGGCCGCCCGCCGCCATCTCGCGCGCGCCGCCCGCGGCTTCGGGCAGGTTGGAGAGCAGGATGGCGCCGGCCAGTGCCGCGACTTCGAGCGGCTGCGCCCCGATCAGCGCCACCCCCAGCGCCAGATTTTCGGGAATGCCATCGAGCGTGATCGCCGCCAGCAGGCCGCCGCCATTGTCGCTGCCCCACGTCTCGTCGACCAGATAATCGAGCCCGGTGAAAATGCTCGCCCCCGCCGCCACCGCCGCGAGCGCGACCAGCACGGAGGATTGTTCGATCGATGGTTCGATCAACTCTAGGATCAGCGATTCGACCAGCGCGCCCCCCGCCAGCGCGATCAGAAACCCTTCGAGCATGGGCGGCAGCTTGCCCCAGATGCCCCATGCCGCGCCGACCAACAACGCTGCCGAAACGCAGCCGACCACCACCAGCATCATCAGCATGACCGATCCCCTCCAGTCGCCGCCCGCACACCAAACCGTACCGCGCCACAGCGGTTCCGTCAGGCGTCGGCGATGAAGAATCCCGCCGCTATCCAGCGCCGCCGTGGCCCCTCGGCATGCTGCCAGGACGCGGCCACCGCGTCCAAGGGCAGGCCGGTGTCGGCCGCCGTCGCCGCCAGCCCCTCGGCAATGCTCCCGCCGGCCATCAGTCGCGCCAGCAGCCGATACTCGCTCTCCTCCAGCAGATGCGTGCGCGTGACATAATCGGTGCGGCACAGCGCGACATGGCTCGGCGCGAGCGGGGGCAGGTCCGGCTGCTCGTCCCGGCGGACGGCATGATAGTAGGCGGCCACCGGAAACCGGTACGCCCCCAGCGCGAAAGCGGGTTGCAGGCGCAGCGCGGCATCGGGCGTATCCTGCGTGGCCAGCGCGCGCCCTTCCCATCCCTCGGCATCGAACAGGGTGAACAGCAGCCGCTCGAACCGCGCCAGATCGATCATGAAGTCGATCCACGGCTCGCGCGCTTCCTCTGGCGCCTCGCGGTCGGGCCGTTCCTGCTCGAGGAAGCCGGCAAAGCGGCGGCCGAGATCGTAGAGCGTGTGGCTCTCAGGCGGCATCGCGCGAATGTAATCGGCCACGAAATCGTCGAACAGCGGCTCGCCCAGCGCGTGGCACAGCGCCGGGAACTGCTGGCGCATGCAGCTCAGGATGCGCAGCCGATAGCCGCGCTGGTAGATGGCCAGCCCCTCCGCCGCGCCCAGTGCCGCAGAAGCGAGCAACCGCGCCGCCGCATCCTCTGCGCCAGCCGTGCGCGGAAACACCAGCGCCTCGTGCAGCCAGCGCTGGGTGGCCGCAAGCGCGCTCACGCCGCCGCCTCGACGACGCTGTCCATCACGCGCGGAATCAGGAAATCGGCCGGGTGCGCCAGCCCGTCGCGTGCCTGCCGGCGGGGCATCGCCGCCACGTCGCCACCGCCAGCGCCCATATAGGCTTCCGCCTTGTGCAGTTCCGCCAGACAGTCGGCAAAGTCGGGGATATGGTCATCCCATTCGAGGCAGGTGGACGCTCCCCCCGTCCGCGCCCAGGCGATCCGGAACAGCTCCCACACCTCCGGCCGTACCGGCTGGTCGTGCGTGTCGATCAGATGGTCCTGATGCTGCTGGTGCCCCGCCAGATGCATCTGCACCACCGCCTCGAAGGGAAAACGCTCCAGCCAGGCCACCGGGTCGGCTCCGGCATTCCAGCAGCTGACGAAGACATTGTTGACGTCGAGCAGCAGCCCGCAGCCCGTCGCCTCCACCAGCGCACGCAGATAGTCCGGTTCGTCGATGGTCGACTGGGCGAAGCGGATATAGCTGCTCGGATTTTCGAGGATCAGCGGGCGCCCCAGCACATCCTGCACCTCGCTCACCCGCTCGGTCACATGACGCAGGCTTTCCTCGGTTAGCGGCAAAGGCAGCAGGTCGTGCGAATTGAGGCCGTTGATCCCGGTCCAGCACAGATGGTCGCTGACCCATGGCGCGGCGATCTCGTCCGCCAGCGCCTTCAGCCGCCCAAGATACCCGCGATTGAGCGGATCGCAGCTCCCGATCGACAGTGACACGCCATGCAGCACCACCGGATAGCGCTCCGCCACCTGCCGCAGGATGGCGCGCGGCCGCCCACCCGAGTCCATGAAATTCTCGGATATCGCCTCGAACCAGCCGACGTTGGGCCAGTCGGACAGGATCGTCTCGAAATGCACATTGCGCAGGCCGAGCCCGAGCCCAAGGCGGGGGAGTGCCGAGACAACCATCGATTCAAATGTGTGTCATTCCCGCTTTCGCGGGAATGACATGAGTGACGCTCGGGCGAGGTCAACCCCCTCAACTGCACCCGCCGGCCCCGCTCAACCCGCTCGATCCGCACGCGGTCATGTTGCCGCGCTCGCTATTGTCGGCGCTGATCCAGAGGTACGTCGGTCCGGTGTGCGCGAATGCCGCCGGCGGTTTGCCCAGCTTGGCCGGCAGCGGCAGGTCGGCAGGGATGATGCCCGCCTTCTGCTTGGCGAGCAGCTCCTTGCGCAGGTCCGGCCAGGTCTGCTCGGCAAACACCTGCCGCGCCCGCACCCACACGCTCTTGCCCTGGTTGGGGCCGTTGGTGCTGAACCGCTCGGCGTTGATCGGCGTCGCGCAACTGCCCTGGCTGCGGCAATCATTCTTGCCGGGGTGGTTCATCTCCTCGGCGGTGCCATAGAGGCCGCAGCCGCCCTGGTTGCGGCACTCGTTCTGCACATGGCAGGTGTGGTCGGCCGCGGTCGAGCACCAGCCCTGCCCTGCGCACTCGTTGGGCGCGCCGAATTTGGGGCCGGCGATGCCGAACCGGTCCGATCCCTTGCAGGCATTCATCCCCATGCAGGCATGCAGCGGCAGCCCCTCCGGCTGCGGGCCGATGGTCGCGGGGAATTGCGGGATCGCCTTGTAGGGGTAAGGCGCAGGCACCGGATCGCCGGCATCTGCCCAATAGGGGCCGACATCGGGCAGATGCATCGGCGCGCCGTCGCTGCCGGTCTTGGTCGTCGCCACCCCGACATAATAGATCACATTGCCCATCACCCCGGCAATCGGCGCATCCGGATCTGCGTCGATGATCGCCTGCGCCGCCTTGATCGCCGCGCGGCCATAGGCCGCCAGCCCGGCAAAGCTGCTCTCACGGGCACCCAGATCGACATTCTCGAAGGTCGGCCCCATGAACTTGCCGGCATAGGCGGGCGGGGTATCGCCTGCATAATCCAGCGGAATCTGGCGGATGGTACGGATGTATTTGTCCAGCACCCAGATCATCGATCGGTGCAGCCCTTCGTTGAAGAACAGCTTCTGCTGGCCGGGCTCGACGCGGAAGATCGTCTCGGTCATGATCAGCATGTACTGGAAACAGGCCGAACAGAAGCGCGCGATCGGCCGCAGCGCCTCGGGATAGTCGGCGTTGGTCGGATTGTCGGGAAAGTCGACGATCACGTCTGCCAGAAATGCCTCGGTCATCGCCGGCAGGATCGGTGCCGGCGGCTTGGGCTCGGCGGCCAGCACCTCCTTGCACCCGTTGTAGTCGGCAAATTGCGCCTGCAGCGTCAGGAACTTCCAGTAATGGGAAAACTCCGTCTTGCTCGGGTCATCCACGTCCGACGCCCCGACCGGCGTCGCATTGCCCTCGCCCTGGTCGCAGATGGTGTCGATAGCGATCAGCGCATCGCGGATCGAGCTGACCGTGACCAGCGCCGTCGCCCCCGCATGGCTGTCCGCCATGTCCGGATAGACCGCCGCCTGCGCCCCGCTCGGGCAGCCATTGCTCCTGGCCCAGCCCGGCTCGGGCGCGGGCGGCGCCGGTTTCCACGGGTCGAACCGCCCGCTCGGGTATGCGGTGTCGACATTGTTCGGCGAATAGTTGAACGGCTGGATCGCGCTCGGTGCCGCACCCTTCTGGAAATCGGCGTCGGTCAGGAATCGCGTCGACAGCAGGCAGCGGATGTAGCTGTAGAATTGCCCGATCGTATCCCAGTTGCGATCTTCGGGCAGCGCATCGTGCTTTTCCGGATATTCGATCTGCAAGAAATGCCAGAGCTGCTCGAAGCTGAACTTGCCCAGCGGGATTTCCACCGCAGTCGCCCCGTTCGGCCCGGGCGGGCCCTTGGGATTGTGGAAAGGCAGCCCGGTCGGATAGGCGCCCGGCGCGCGCTTGTAGAGCTTGGGGGTCCCGCCGAGCGCGAACAATATGTTGGAAGAGAGCGACATGTGGAGCATTTCCTCCACGGCCACGCTCATGATCACGCCGCCCGCCTTGTTGGCGAAGAACTGCGCCTCGTCGATATTCTGTCCGCTCTCGGTGTTCCGCACCAGCGAATAGTAAGTGTAGAGATAGATGGGGATGGTCGCGAGCTCGATCTCGATCGCGGTCTGTAGATTGGCCATCAGCTCGGACAGCACCGTCTCGCGGTCGCTGGTCTTGTCGAGATGCGCGACAAAGGCTTTCTCCGCCTTGGTCAGCGGAGTCACAGGATCAGGCTTGCCCATTGCTATCGTCCCCCTCGACGGGGCACCGATCGCCCCACCATGTCAGTCAGTTGACAAGAGACGGGCCGCCTTCCCGACATCCGCCGGCGCAAGCCCGGCGAATATCGACAGAGTATTGCGCGCCGGCGGGGCCGTCAAACACTTCCGCTTGGGAAACGACTGAAAAAAAGCGACAATTTGAAACAAAAAGCGACCGGTGAAGCTGTGCCCCACCGGTCGCCTCTATTGTGCTCGCACCGGTTCAGATGCCGCGGAAATCGACGTCCTGCACCCGGCCATACCGCACGATGCAGGTGAAGCGCCCGCGATCGTCATAGCGCTGGCGTCCATAGCCACCGCCGCGATCCCAGCGATCGTCGCGATCCCAGCGGTCGCCGCGATAGCCGCCGCGATAATCGACCGCGACGCGGCCTTCGATGCGGTAGCCGCCACGGATGCGATCGACATCGGTGATGCGGCGGACATCGACATCGTCACGCCGCCCGCCCCGGCCTTCGACCGCATAGACGCAGCGCTCGATCGCCTGGCGCGATCCGCCGCTGCGCTGCCAGTCATAATCCCAGCTGTCGTAGTAGCGGTTGTCGTAGCGGTCATAATAGCGCCCACCCCGGTCGTTGTTGGACAGGATGGCGGCGAGCCCGCCGACCACGACCGCACCGGCAATGATTTCGCCAGCGCTTATGCCGTCGCGGTCACGATGGTGGCGGTCGCCACGATACTGGGCCGATGCGGGCATCGCCGTCATCAGCATCGAAGCAGCGAGCAGCGACCCGGTCGCTGCCTTCAGGCCATTCTTGGTCAACATGCTCGTATCTCCTCGCAGGTGGAGCCGCTGAAGGGGGGGCGGCTCCATGGTCGAGGGGATAGCGAATCGCTTTTGAGGCGATGCTGAATGGGCGCGTTAGCGGCGGTTAAGGAACAGGTCCTCCCCGGAAAGGGGGAGGGGGCCGATCCGCAGGATGGTGGAGGGGCAGGCGCGGCAAATGGAGAGCGGTTGGCTTAGGTCCTCCCCGGAACGGGGAGGGGGACCATCCGCAGGATGGTGGAGGGGCTGGCGCGGCAAATGAAGAGCGGCTGGCTTAGGTCCTCCCCGGCACGGGGAGGGGGACCATCCGCAGGATGGTGGAGGGGCTGGCGCTTTTCCGCTGACGTCGAAGGATAGCCGCACGCCCCCTCCCCGGACAGGCTCTAGGCCAGCCGTTCCCTCAGCTCGCTCTTGAGCAGCTTGCCGATATGGCTGCGCGGCATTTCGTCGATCAGGTGCAATGCGGACAGGCGCTGGGTCTTGCCCAGCCTGGCGTTGCAGCTGGCCAGCACCGCATCGACATCGAGTTCGACGCCTGCCTCGGCCACCACGAAGCCGACCGGCGTCTCGCCCCATGCCTCGGATGGCACGCCGACCACCGCCGCCTCGGCGACACCCGCCTCCTCGCGCAGCACCTCCTCGAGGTCGGCGGGATAGATGTTGAACCCGCCGGAAATGATCATGTCCTTGGCGCGGCCGACGATGGAGACGAAGCCATCGGCATCGACCACGCCAATATCCCCGGTCTTGAGCCACAGCGCGCCATCGGCATCGCGCCACTCCATCTCGCGCGTCTTTTCCGGCTGGTTGCGATAGCCCGACATCATGGTGGGGGAGCGGCCGCACAGCACGCCCTTCTCCCCCGGCGGCAGCGGCTGGTCGTCCTCGCCCAGCACGATCAGCTCATGCCCGGCTACCGGCTGGCCGACGGTGTGCAGCTTGTCGGGGTGCTTGTGCGCGAACAGCATGCACACCACCCCGCCCTCGGTCATGCCATAGATTTCGATCAGCCCGCCGGGGAAGCGGCGCACCGCTTCCTCCTTCAGCTCGGCGGAAAATGGCGCGCTGGTGCAGAATTTGAGCTGCATCGAGGAAAGATCGCGCCGGTCGAAATCCGCATGGCGCAGCAGCCGCTGATATTGCACCGGCACCAGCATGGTGTGGGTGATGCGATTGGCCTCCGCCAGCTCGAGCCAGCGCCCCGCATCGAACTTGCCCATCAGCCGCGCATGGCCGCCCCACACCATCGTCGGCAGGAACACGGCGAGCGTCGTGTTGGAATAGAGCGGAGTCGACAGCAGCGAGCGCGACTCCGGCCCGTAGATCGCCTTGAATCCCCCCGCCGCCTGCCGCCAGCGCATGACATGGCTGTGGACGATGCCCTTGGGCGTGCCGGTGGTGCCGCTCGAATAGATGATGTTGAAGGGGTCGCCCTCCTGCGGCGCGCGGTGGGCCGGCATGGTCCCGGCCGGGGCCATCCACTGGTCCAGCCCCTCCAGCATCACCCGCTTGAGATCGGGCAGCGGATGGTCGGCGAGCTCGTCCGCCTTGGCAGCGTCGATGAACAGATGCATCGCCCCGCTGTCGCGCATCATCGCCGCGAGCTGGGCAGGCGTCGCCGATGTCGTCAGCGGCGCGGCACAGCCCCCGGCGCGGATCGCCCCCAGATAGGCCAGCGCATAGGGGATCGACGTCGTGCCGAGGATCGCCACCGCCTGGCCCGGCTGCAAACCATCCGCCTGCAACTGCGCGGCAATCCGGTCGAGCGCCGCATCCATCGCGCCCCAGCTCATGCTGCCATGGTCGTCGGACAAGGCCAGCGCATCCGGGTGCAGTCGTGCCCAATCCTTCAGGATCGCCGCATAGTCCCCGAACGGCTCGTTGAGCTGCGCCTCTGCCGCGTTCATTGCCGTGTCGGTCACCGCTCTCTCCTGCTGTGCTGTTTGCACGGTTCCTTGCGGAAGCCGCAGCGTGGCGTCAATCGTTCACAATTGCTCCGGCGGCAGCCATTGCTCGGGCGGCAGCGGCCATGGCGACCAGCGCTCGCGCGGGCAGCATTGCCCGAACCGCTCGACCGATGGCCAGCGCTGCGGATCGTTGGCCATCGACAGGCCGAACGCCAGCAGGCCCAGGCCCATGCAGCCATGGCGCCATTGCGCCAGTCCAAGGGTCAGCGTCAGGCCGATGGGGATGGCGAACAGCAGGCCGGGCAGCATCGCCTCATAAGGAAAGAACCAGAGGTAAAACAGCGCGGTCACCCCGAACCAGGCGGCGAGGCCGACGATGAACCCCGCGTGCGCGCTGCCCCGCAGCCGCGCCAGCCCGAGCATCAATCCGCCGAGCACCCCTGCCAGCAGCAGCAGCCTCCACGGGTCGGCCAGCAGGCGCACGGCATCCGCTGCGACATAGCGGCACGCGCAGGCATCGAACGGGGCCACCATGCTGAACAGGCCGATGGTCGACAGATAATCGCCCAGCACCGCTGCATCGCTGAACCCCGCCAGCGAGGCATAATCGCGCACATAGTCGTTCGCCCAACCGGTCCCGGTCAGGAACAGCGACGGGGCGAGGCCGATGAAGAGAGCAATGGCGGCTGCGGCGAAAATCTGCCCCAACCATCCCCGTCGCACCGGCCTTGAGCCGGGGCCACTATCGGCCTCGCGCTCGCTCGACAGCGGTCCCGGCGCGAGGCCGGGGCGACGGCACAATTCCAACACGCCATGCACCAGCAGCAGCGCCGCTGCCGGCAGATGCGCCAGCGCGGCGATGCCTACAGCCAGCGTCACGCCCCCCGTCCGCCCCCAAGGCGACAGGCGGCTGCGGTCGACCCGCACGACCGCCCATAGCGCCAGCAGGCACAGCGTCCCGGTCAGCAGATAGGTTTCTGGGATCGCATAATGGATCGCGACCGCATTGCTGGCCCCGAGCAGAAGCGATCCCGGCACGGCCACGCGCAGCGGCTGGCCCAGCCCAAGCAACAGCAGCAAGCCGCTCACCAGAAACGCCCCGCCCACCGCCGCCGCCGCATTCAGCCAGCCTTGCCGCGCCGGAACCCCGATCGCTTCCTGTCCGCGCACTGCTGCGGCAAAATATTGCCGCGCCAGAAAATGCTTCTGCTTGCCGACGACATTGAAGGCGCCGGCTTCCATGCCGGTGCGAAATTCCTGCGCATCCGCCCCGAACAGGCAATTTTCGACCGGAATGCGCTCAGAGACCGTGGAGAGCCGCTGATAGGCCACGCCACTGCCCAGCACGAACAGCAGCACGGCGATCAGCGTGATGAGGCTGCCTTGTCTCATCTCTAGTCGTCATTGCGAGCGTAGCGAAGCAATCCAGGGCCGTTAACGCTGGCCCTGAATTGCTTCGCTACGCTCGCAATGACGGAAATTACTCTCACTCACCCACCGCCGGCGCCGCAGGACGCGCCAGCCCCGCGACCACGTCCAGCCCCGTCCATTGCGCGACGAAGGCATATTGATCGGCGAAGGCCGCCACCAGCTTGTCGACCGGTGTCCCCGCGCCATGCCCGGCGCGCGTTTCGATGCGGATCAGATGCGGCCGGTCGCCGATCTCGGCGGCCTGCAATGCAGCGGTGTATTTGAAACTGTGGCCCGGCACCACGCGGTCGTCGGTATCCGCCGTGGTCACCAGTATCGCCGGATAGGGCCGCCCCGAGCGGACATTATGGTAGGGCGAATAGCCATAGAGGTTGCGGAAATCGGCCTCGCGATTGGGATAGCCATAATCGTCGACCCAATAGCGCCCCGCCGTGAAGCGGTCGAAGCGCAGCATGTCCATCACGCCGACGCCGGGCAGTGCCGCGGCGAACAGGTCCGGCCGCTGGTTGACCACCGCGCCGACCAGCAGCCCGCCGTTGGAACGCCCCTCGATCGCCAGCTCGCCCGCGCCCGTAATCCCTTCGCGGATCAGATATTCGCCCGCAGCGATGAAATCGTCGAACACATTCTGCTTGTTGAGCAGCCGCCCCGCATCGTGCCACGCGGCACCATATTCGCTGCCGCCGCGCAGGTTGGCGACGACATAGACCCCGCCGGCATCGAGCCACGCCAGCCGGGTGGGGGAAAAGCCCGGCGTCTGCGGCAGCGCAAAGCCGCCATAGCCATAGAGGATGGTCGGCGATCCGCCGGTGCGGTCGATGCCGCGCTTCATCACCACGAACATCGGCACGCGCGTGCCGTCGCGGCTGGTGTAGAAACGCTGCTCGACGCTGTAGTCGTCGGGGTTGAAGCTGACCTGCGGCTCGGCAAAAATCTCGGTGCGGCCGGTCGCGGTATCGAGCCGGTAGATGGTCGTCGGCCGGTTGAAGCTCGAAAAGCTGTAGAAAGTCTCGCTGCTGCGCGCCGAGCCGTCGAAGCCGGACGCGGTGCCGATTTCGCCCAGCGTCAGCCGCGCAATCGGCCGGCCCCTGAGATCGACCATCTCGGCCTGGCTGCTGGCATCGCCCAGGTAGGAGAGGATGATCCGGTCGCCCACGCGGCGCGCGCGCTGCAACGTCGTCTCGCGCTGCGCGACCAGTTCGACCGGCGCGATCCGCCGCACCGCATCGACCGCCACGATGCGTCCGCGCGGCGCATCCTTGTCGGTCAGGAAGAACAGGCGGGAGCCTTCGCTGCCGACCAGCTCCCACTTGTGCTCCAGCCCCGCGATCAGCTTGCGCACCCCGCTCTCAGGCCGGTGCAGATCGAGAATGCTTATCTCGAAACGGTCGTCGGTGCTCTCGCTGGTGGTGATCACCAGCCAGCGCCCGTCGTCGGTCACCTCTGCGCTGTGGCTGTAGAGCGGATGATCGGGCGTCGCATAGACCAGCACATCCTGGTCCTGCGTGGTGCCGATGCGGTGGAAATAGATCGCCTGGTTGGTGTTGAGCGACTGGAAGGCCGCGCCTTCCTCGGGCGCGGGGAAACGCGAATACCAGAAGCCAGAACCATCGGGCGCCCAGGTCAGCGCACTGAACTTGATCCAGCGCAGCTCGTCGGACAATTGCCGGCCGGTGGCGACATCCAGCACGCGCAGGATGCGCCAGTCGGTGCCGCCGTCCTGCACGGTGTAGATCAGCCGCGACCCGTCCTGGCTCGGCTCCCATTCAGCCAGCGCGGTCGCGCCGTCGGCGGCCCAGGCGTTGGGGTCGATCAGCACCCGGCCTTCGCCATCGGCGCCATCGCGCACATAGAGCACCGACTGGTTCTGCTGCCCGTTGTTGCGGGTGAAGAAATAGCGGTCGCCGCGCTTCTGCGGCAGGCCCAGCCGGTCGTAACGATAGAGTTCGGCCATGCGCGCGGCAAAGGCGGCGCGGCCGGGCAGCGTCGCCAGATAGGCGTCGGTGGTCCGGTTCTGCGCCGCCACCCACTCGGCCACCGACGGATCGGTGCGCACGTCATTTTCCAGCCAGCGATAGGGATCGGCCACGGCGACGCCGAACTGTTCCTCGACCACATCGACCCGGCGGGTCAGCGGATAGGTGATGCCGGACGGCTGCGCCCCCTCCTCGGTCGCAACCGGCACGGCCGGGCTCGCCGCCGGGGTCATCTCGTCGGCCATGGCAGGCGCGGCAATAACAGCCGCGAGCGCGGCAAGCGAAGTGGCGATGCGGGGGGGCATGGGTCGTCTCCGGGCATGGGTCTGGTTGCCGCGGAAACTAGCAGCGCGCAGCGCGGGCGCAAGGGCACGGAAGACCCGCCGTCACTCCAGCGCCGCCAACACATCGCGAGTGAACGCCGCGATGTCGAACCGCGAACCCGCCGGGTCCTCACCGCGCCGGACGATGACGATGCTGCGGCTGGGGACCATCACCACATATTGCCCGCGATTGCCGAAGGCGGCGATGGTATCCGCCGGCACGCCCTCGCTGCGGTTCATCAGCCAGAAACTAGCGCCATAGCCGAAATCGCCCGGCGGCTGCGGCCCGCTCGGCGTCGAGACATAGGTTCGCCACCCCTCGGGCAGGATGCGCGTGCCATTCCACATACCGTCGTTCAGATAGAGCATACCGAACCGGGCAAGGTCTCGCGCGGTCGCCCACACCTGCGACGACAGCACATAATTGCCGCGCCAGTCGGTCTCGGCAACGGTCGCGTGCATGTTCACGCTGTCGAAAAAGGCGCGCGGCGAATTGCCGACAAAGCTCGGGCTTATGGCCAAGATCGCCAGCAGGGTATCGTTATTGGCATAGCGGAAGGTCGAGCCAGGAGCCGCGATCAGCGGCCAGGCGGGCGCTTGCTGGTCGACCGCGACCCCGCCGAAGTATATGCCGTCGGTGCGGTTGCCCGCGCTGTCGCTGCCGAGGCCGGAGGACATGCGCAACAACTGGTCGATGGTAATTCTGCGGCGGGGGTCGCCGCTATCCTGCCAGTCGGGGATGGCAGCGCGGGCTTGGACATCGGCATCGCCCCAAAGCGAGGCATGGCCAACGATGGTCGCCGCGATACTCTTGGCTACAGACCATGTCCTCTGTGGCGTATAGATGCCGAAGCCCGGTGCATAGGTTTCCGTCACGATGCGCCCGTTCTGGACAATGACCAGCGCCGTCGTGTTGCTGCCCTCGCCATAGCCTTCTCCCATCGCGCGGGCTGCGGCGTCGGCCAGTGCGGGGACATCGCCCTGCGGCGCTGCCAATGCCCGCGCATCGCCAGTCGGCCAGTTGCCGGGGATGCGCAGCGGGTCGAAGCGGATCGTCGCACGGACAGGGGGATAGTGGATATAGTCGCGGCCGGGCGGTTCTCCCGTCCCGACGGGGTCGAGCCGACAGCCTCCTGTCCGCGTATCGAATGCGGCGCGGCGCGGAGGCATGGTGCTCGACCAGTAGGCGGCATAGGCATCCCCCTCTTCGGAGGCGTGGATGACCTGAACTTCGCCATCGAGCTCGGGATAGACACCGCGCAACTCGTTAGCGCGGATGCTCTCGATTGTCCGCTCCGCGCCAAGGCGCCGCGAGGTAAAGATCGCGCTGCACATGGTCAGCGCCACATAGCCCGCTGCCAGACTGCGCTGTTGCGCAGTCGGCGCTGGCGCGGCAGCAGGGGCAGCCGGCGCTGACGTCTGCGCCTGCCCCGCCGCTGGCAGCGCCAGCAGCGCGGCGGCCAGGATCAGCCGCACAGACCGCACGCGCGCCTCAGCCCGGCTGGCCACGCCGGTCCTCGACCATGTCGTCTGCCAGATCGAGCCCCGCCTTGCCGCCGGCCACGGTGTGGGCCGGCGCGTGGCGCAGCTCCATTTCGGCGGGCTCCTCCGCCTCCAGCATGCCTTCCCATTTGGTGATGACGCTGGTCGCCACCGCATTGCCGACGACGTTGGTCGCGGTCCGGCCCATGTCGAGGAACTGGTCGATGGCAAAGATCAGCGCCACCCCTTCGACCGGCAGGCCGAACATGGCGAGCGTGCCGGTGATCACCACCAGCGAGGCGCGCGGTACCGCGGCGATGCCCTTGGAGGAGATCATCAGCGTCAGCAGGATGGCGATCTGCGTGCCGATGGAGAGGTCGATGCCATAGGCCTGCGCGATGAAGATCGTCGCAAAGCTCATGTACATCATCGAGCCGTCGAGGTTGAAGCTGTAGCCCAGCGGCAGCATGAAGCCCGATATGCGGCGCGGCACGCCGAACCGGTCGAGCTGCTCGAACAGCTTGGGCAGCGCGGCTTCAGACGACGCGGTCGAAAAGGCGATCAGGATCGGCTCACGAATGTAGCGGATCAGCGTCAGGATGTGGCGGCCGAGGAAGATTGCGCCGATCGACAGCAGGATGATCCACAGCAGGATCAGCGAGATGTAGAATTCGCTGAGCAGCTCGACATAGGTGCCGAGGATGCCGAGGCCGTTGACCGCGACCACCTTGCCCAGCGCGCCGAACACCGCGAAGGGGGCGAAGCGCATCACATAGCCGGTGATCTGCAGCATCATTTCCGCCAGCGCATCCGCGCCCTTGACCAGCACCGCGCCCTTTTCCCGGATGGCGGAAAGCGCCACGCCGGCGAACAGGGAGAAGACGAGGATCTGCAGGATATTGTTGGTCGCCATCGCCTCGAAGGCGTTCTTGGGGAAAATGTGCAGGATGAAGTCGAAGAAATCGAGCTTCGCCACCTCGCCCACATCGGTCTCGGCGGCGGTGAAATTCACCCCCACGCCCGGCTGCAGCAGGTTGACCATGACGAGGCCCAGCCCGATCGAAATCAGGCTGGCGATGATGAACCAGGTGATGGCCCGAAAGCCGATCCGGCCAAGCGCGCTGCTGTCCCCCATGTGGGCGATGCCCGCGACGATGGTGGAAAGGATCAATGGCGCGACCAGCATCTTGATCAGGCTCAGAAAAATCTGGGAAAGCAGGTCGAAGCTGTCGATGTAGAGCTGCTTGAGGTCGCCCGAGACGCCGAACGGCCAGATGGTCACCTTGCCTTCGGGCACCAGCGTATAGACCATGAAGCCGGCGATCACGCCCAGCAGCATCCCGCCGAGGATGTACCAGGTCAGTTTCTTGTCCATCTGCTGCTTCCCACCTTCATCCTGCCGCGCCTTGGCTGGCGCAGTCGTCACGGCCCGGTTGTGGCGGCTTGCTGCCAGCTTGGCAATGCCGTCACGCCCACCAGGCCAGCGCCAGGCAACCGGTCAGCCCGGTGACGATGTTGAGCGGCACGCCCAGCTTGACGAAATCGATGAAGCGATAGTCCCCCGCCGCATAGACCAAAGTGTTGGTCTGGTAGCCGACCGGGGTCGCAAAACAGGCCGATGCGCCCAGCATCAGCGCGATCAGCAACGGCCGGGCATCCACTCCGAGCTGCTCGGCGAGGCCGATGACCAGCGGCGCCATCAGCGCTGCCACCGCATTGTTGCTCAGCAATTCGGAGAGGATCAGCGCCGAGAAATAGACGATGGCGATCACCGCCCATGGCGGCGCGCTGGTCAGCCACGGCATCAGCCCGTCGACCATCAGCGCCACCGAACCTGCGCTTTCCAGTGCGCTCCCCACCGCCAGCATGGCAAAGATCAGGATCAGCACATCGCCGTCGATGCTGGCCCAGGCCTCGCTGGCGTCGATGCATTTCGCCAGCAGGATCACCGCTACCGCGACAAAGGCGGCGGCGCCGATCGATACGATGTCGAGCGCGGAGAGCAGCACCACGCCGACCAGCGCGGCAACCGCGATCCACGCCTTGCTGTGGCGGAACGCGCGCACGCTGCTGACCGACAGGCCGATCAACCCGCGATTATCCTTGAGCTGGCGGATATTGGCCTCGTCCGCCTCGACCAGCAGCCGGTCGGCGGCGCGGATGCGGCTCTGCGCCAGCGTCGGCCCGGGCAGATGGCGAAAGCGCGAGACACCCAGTATCCGCACCCGCTGGCGTTGCATGAACGGAATTTCCAGCAAGGGCCTGCCAATCGACGGATGCGTCGGCGCAATCGTCACCTCTACGACATGGCTCTTGTCGGCGCTGCCGCTGCCCATGCCGATGCCGAAGCGCCCCTCGTCGCGCAATGTCATCAGCAGCGCTCCGTCGGCGCGGATGACGATCCGGTCGCCCGCCGCCAGCCGCCGGTCCAGCGCTTCCGCGCCGGTCAGGCTGCGCCCGCCCGAGACCAGCGCCACCACCGATCCGGCGGCGACCGGCAACGGCGCGGCATCGAGCGCCATGTCCACCGCCGGGTCGCCATCCAGCAGCACCAGTTCGGTGAGGTAGGTCTGCGGCGATTCGCTGCCGGTTTCAGAAATCGATGGCTGATCGCTGGGCAGCAGCCACAGCAGCGCCAGCATCGTCGCCACGCCGGCCGCGCTGATGGCCAGGCCATAAGGGGAAATGCTGAACAGCCCGAACGGCTCCAGCCCCGCCTCCTCGGCAATGCCCGCGACCACCAGATTGGTCGATGTGCCGATCAGCGTGATGCAGCCGCCCAGCACCGCGACGATCGACAGCGGCATCAGCAGCTTCTTTGGCGAAACCCCCAGCGCGTCGGCCAGCCGGAAGCAGATCGGGATCAGCACCACCACCACCGGGGTGTTGTTGAGGAAAGCAGACGCGAACAGCGCGCCACCGAACACCTCGACCACCGCCATCTTCGGCCGGCGCACAGCGCGCTCGACGATGTAGTTGCCCACGCGGTCGATCACCCCGGTACGGATCAGCGCCCCCGACAGCACGAACATCGCCCCGACAGTCAGCGGCGCGCTGTTGGAAAACACCGCGAACGCCGCCTTCTCGTCGAGCAGACCCAGCGCGATCAACGCCGCCGCCCCGCTGACCGCGATCACCGAAGGCGGAAAGCGCTCGAACAGGAAAGCGACGAACATCGCAGCGAGCACGACCAGGCCGACAATCGCCTGGTTCGCGGCCAGAAAGGCAAAGACATCCGCCATCAAAATCCGCAGCCCCGAGCCTGTCGAAGGGCGCTTCTCGATACAGCTATCCGCCCCTCGACCAGTGCAGGGCTACGGGTGACACCAAGGGCAATGCCGCCTAGCCGCACTGCCCCCGATGCAGCAGTTTCTGGTCGGCGAGCACCAGCGCCATCATCGCCTCGACCACCGGCACGCCGCGGATGCCTACGCATGGGTCGTGCCGCCCCTTGGTACGCAGCTCGGTGGCCTCGCCTTCCCGGGTAATCGTCTCCACCGGCGTGAGAATCGAGCTTGTCGGCTTGAATGCCACGCGCACCCGTACCGGCTGCCCGGTGGAGATTCCCCCGGCGATGCCGCCAGCATGATTGGCAAGAAATTCCGGTCCATCGTCACCCGGACGCATGGGATCGGCATTGGTTTCACCGCTGAGCAGGGCGGCAGCGAAACCATCGCCGATTTCGACGCCTTTGACCGCGTTGATCCCCATCATCGCGTGCGCCAGCTCGGCGTCGAGCTTGGCATAAAGCGGTGCGCCCCAGCCCGCCGGCACGCCGGTCGCCACGCATTCGACCACCGCACCCAGCGACGATCCGGCGAGCCGCGCCTCGTCGACCAGCCGCTCCCAGCGCGCGGCCGCAGCGGCATCGGGACAGAAAAAGGGATTGCGGCCGATCTCCCCGGCATCGAACGCTCCGGCATCGATGGCGTCGCCGCCGATCTGCGACACCCACGCCATGATCCGCACCTCGGGGATCACCAGCCGCGCCACCGCGCCTGCCGCCACCCGGCTCGCCGTCTCGCGCGCGCTCGAACGGCCACCGCCGCGATAATCGCGAAAGCCATATTTGGCGTCATAGGCATAATCGGCATGGCCGGGGCGATAGGCCTTGGCGACGTCCGAATAATCCTTGGAGCGCTGGTCGACATTGTCGATCATCAGGCTGATTGGCGTGCCCGTGGTTCGACCTTCGAATACGCCCGACAGGATGCGCACCTGGTCCGGCTCCTGCCGCTGCGTCGTGAATTTCGACTGACCCGGTCGACGCGCATCGAGAAACGGCTGGATGTCGGCTTCGGCCAAGGCCAACCCCGGCGGGCACCCGTCGACCACCGCCCCGATGGCGGGCCCATGGCTCTCCCCCCAGGTGGTGAAGCGGAACAGATGGCCGAAACTGTTGATGCTCATGGCCGGCAGCGATGGCGGGAAAGGATACGCGATGCAAGCATCCTCCCCTTCAGGGGGAGGAAGCGCCCTCACCCCACATCTACGAACTCGATACGATTGCCGAACGGATCTTCGGAGAAGAACCGCGCCCGCCCTTCAACTGGCACATCGTCCTTCAGCGTGCAGCCTGCTGCTTCCAGCCGCGCCCGCAGTCCGGGCAGGTCGGCGCAGACCAATGCGACATGCGCCTTCCGGGCAGGCCGAAAGTCGGCCTCCACCCCCAGATGCAGTTGCAGCGTTCCCACCGCGAACCAGCATCCGCCCCGCCCGGCCATGTCCGCCGGCTTGGGTATCTCGGCCAGCCCTACCAGTCCGGAGTAGAACCCCCGCGCCACATCCTCCCCGCCGCGCGGAATGGCGACCTGCACATGATCGATTGCGAAATCCGCGCTCACAGCCACACCTCCACCGAATGGATCAGCAGCCCGACGAGGCCGCCAACCAGTGTCCCGTTGATGCGGATATATTGCAGGTCGCGGCCCACTGCACTCTCCAGCCGCTCGGTCACCGTTTCCGCATCCCAACCGCGCACGGTATCGCTGATCAGCCGCACCGCCGCATCGCCATAGCTGTCGGTCGCGCCGACGATGGCGCGGCGGGCGAAGCGGTTGATCGTCCGCTTCATAGCGGCATCCTCGGCCAGCATCGCGCCGGCCTGCCGCAGCGCGTCCCCCAGCCGCCCGGCGAGCGCAGTGTCCGGGTCCCGCGCCGCGCGCAGCAATGCACCCCTCCCCTGCTCCCACAGCCCGTCCAGCCAGCGTTTGACCGCGACATTTTCCAGAAGTTCGTCACGGACATTGGCAACGCGCGCCTGCATCACCGGGTCGTGCTGCAGATCGTGCGCGAGCTTGGCCAGCCCCTCCTCGACGCGCAGCCGCATCGGATGGTCGTCGTCGCCCGCCATCTCCGCCAGCAGCTTGTGCAGCCCCTTGATGATCGAATTGGCAATGGTCTCGTCGAGCCCGGTAAAGCGCACGATCGAATTGGCGCGTTCATGCACCATGTGCTTGATCAGATGGTCATTGTCCTCCAGCGTCTTGCTCGCCCAGCTGACGAAGCCGTCGAGCAGCGGCTGGTGCCGTCCATCCGCCATCGCCGCGACCAGCGTCTGCCCCAGCAGCGGCGCGATATCGAGCTTGCGGATCTGTTCGGCCAGCGCGCTCTTGACCATGCCGCCCAGCCGGTCCTGATCGAGGCTGCCGACCATGTCGGCGATCAGCCGCGAGGCCCCCCGCCGCATCCGCCCCGGCGAAACGCTGGGATCGGTCAGGAAGCGCCCGGCCACCCCGGCGATGTCGAGCCCGCGCAGACGCCGCGCGATGATGCGCGGGATCAGAAAATTCTGGCGGATGAACAGCGCCAGCGTATCGCCGATGCGGTCCTTGTTGCGCGGCACGATGGCGGTGTGCGGGATCGGCAGACCGAGTGGATGGCGGAACAGCGCGGTGACCGCGAACCAGTCGGCGAGCCCGCCGACCATCGCCGCCTCGGCAAAGGCACGGACAAAAGCCAGCGCATCGGCATGCTCCGGCCAGCGCGCCGCCGCCCAGTGGGTGAAAAAGAACAGCGCGGCCATCGCCACCAGCAGCCCGGTGGCCACACGGCGGATATCATGCCCGCCATGCGCCAGCCCCACGCCGCCACGGTCGATGATGATGGGGGCCGGTCCTCTGCTCACTCCGGTTCAATCGCGATCCGACGCGCTGGTTGCAAGACCCCCGTCATTCGGCCGGCTGGAATATGGTCCCGTCCGGTCGGTCGTGCCGGTCGTCGCCCGGCTTGAAGGTCAGCAGCTTGCGCCGCAGCCACGGCCCGGCCCGCTGCTCGACGCCCACCGCCAGGCTGAACAGCGCGGGCACGATGATCAGCGTCAGCAGGGTGGAGACCAGCAGGCCGCCGATCACCACCACGCCCATCGGCTGCCGCCACGCGCCATCGCCGGACAGCGCCAGCGCGGTCGGCACCATGCCGGCGACCATCGCCACCGTGGTCATCACGATCGGCTGCGCGCGCTTGTGTCCGGCGTCGAGGATGGCGGCGAACTTGTCGACACCCTTGTCCATTTCCTCCAGCGCGAAATCGACGAGCAGGATCGAGTTCTTGCCGACGATGCCCAGCAGCATCAGTATGCCGATATAGACCGGCATCGAAATCGGCATGTCGAGAAGCTTAAGGGCCAGAGTGCCGCCCAACGGGGCCAGCAGCAGCGAGCTCATGTTGACGAGCGGCGGCATCAGGCGGCGATAGAGCAGCACGAGCACGCCGAACACCAGCGCGATGCCAGACAGCACGGCGACGATGAAGTTCATGATCAGCTCGCCCTGCCACTTCTCCATGCCCAGCTCGACCCGGCTGACACCCACGGGAAGATTCTTCATGGTCGGCAGGTTGTTGATCTTTTCCCATGCGGTGCCGCTGACCACGCCGGGTGCCAGATCGGTGCCGATCGTCACGCGCCGCGTCAGGTTGGTGCGCTCGATGCGCGTCGGGCCGGAACCGTAGGAAATATCGGCGACCAGCTTGAGCGGCACGGAGCCGCCCGTCGCAGTCGGCACCTGCAGATTTTCGATGTTGGCAAGCTTGGCGCGCGCATCCTCCTCCATCTTCACCCGGATCGGGATCTGGCGGTCGGAAAGCGAGAAGCGCGCGCTGTTCTGGTCGATATCGCCCAGCGTCGCGATGCGGATCGCCTGGCTGAGCGAGGCGGTCGACACGCCCAGATCGGCGGCGAGGTCTAGCCGCGGCGTCAAAATGATCTCCGGTCGCCTGAGGTCGCCCGACACGCGCGGCGCGACCAGCTCGGGCACGCCCTGCATTTCGAGCACGATCTGGTTGGCAACGCGATTGAGCTCTTCCGGATCGTCCCCACCCAGCGTCAGGTTGAGTTCGCGCCCGGTAAAGCCGCCGAACTGCGAACGGAAGGAAACGCGCGCGTCCGCCACCGTCTGCAGCTTCGGCCCGACCGCCCGCTCGAACTCGATGCTGGTGCGCGTCCGCTCTTCCTTCGGCTTGTATTTGACGTTGAGGTTGGCGCCACCCACCCGCACGCGGGTAAAGACGGACTCGACCTCGGGCTCCTGCCGCACCAGCGCCTCGACCTGCGCCGCAACCACGCCGGCCTGCTCCAGCGTCGTACCGGGAGCCATCTCGACCGTGATGCTGCTCTCGTCCTGATCGAACGGCGGCTGGAAAGTCTGCGGAATGATCGTGAACATGTAGATGGTCCACCCGAAGGAGGCCACCGCGAGCCCGACGATCCAGGTGCGGTGATCGAACATCCGCGCCCAGATCCGGCGACCGACGCTGCGCGACCATTCGAGGAAATGGTTCGTCTCGAACCCGCGCACCAACCCGAACAAAAGGCCGGCGATGAGCTGCAGCAGCAGCCCGATCAGGAACCCAATCCCCAGAACCACCGGCACGGCAGCGATGATCCACAGCGACTCACGCAATTGCCAGCCAACCATGACCGCACACAGCAGGCCGATGGCCAGCGGGAAGAAGAAATAGGGCGCGCGGCTCTCTACCTTGGTAAAGCGAGCGCGCCGCGCAATCGCGCCACTGCGGTCCAGACTCCATTCGAGCAGCTTCATGTAGCGGTCCATCATCGGACCCTCGCCATGACTGGCCTGCCCTTGCGCCTTGAGGAAATAGGCCGCCATCATCGGCGTGATCATGCGCGCGACGGCCAGGCTCATCAGCACTGAAACCACCACGGTCAGGCCGAAATTCTTGAAGAACTCGCCCGAAATACCCGGCATCAAGCCGACGGGTAGAAACACGGAGACGATCACCATCGTCGTCGCCAGCACCGCCAGGCCGATTTCGTCCGCCGCATCGATTGCCGCCTGATAGGCGGATTTGCCCATGCGCATATGTCTGACGATATTCTCGATCTCGACGATGGCATCGTCCACCAGCACACCGGACACCAGCGCCAGCGCAAGGAGCGTCAGCGAATTCAGGGTGAAACCCATCAGGTCCATGAACCAGAACGCCGGGATCGCGGACAGCGGGATCGCCAGCGCCGAAATCACCGTGGCGCGCCAGTCGCGCAGGAACAGGAACACCACGATAACCGCCAGAACCGCGCCTTCGATCAGCGCCAGCATCGACGAATGATATTGTTCCTTGGTGTATTTGACGTTGTTGGACAGCTCGACGAAACGCACCTCGGGGTTGCGCTCCTCCAGCTTCTTGAGCACTTCCAATGCCCCGTCGAAGACGGTGACGTCGCTTTCGCCCTTGGCGCGCTGGAAGCTGAACGACAGCACCTGCTGGCCGTCCTGCGTCGAGTAGTTGCGCTGCTCGGCATAGGCGTCGCTGACCCGGGCGATATCCGACAGGCGCACGGTCCGCCCCGCACCCAGCGAGATCTGCGTTTCGCCAAGCTGGAAGGCGTTGCGGGCGTTGCCCAGCACACGCACCGACTGTTCGGCGTCGGATATCTCGGCACGGCCGCCAGCGGCGTTGAGATTGAGCTGACGCAACTGCGCGTTGACCTGGCTCGCCGTGATCCCCAGGCTCTGCATCTTGGCAGGGTCGAGGTCGACACGGATTTCGCGGGTCACGCCGCCGCTGCGCTCGACGGCTGCCATGCCCGGCACAGCCAGCAATTCGCGCGTCACGGTATTGTCGATATACCAGGACAGTTCCTCCAGCGTCATCGCGGTGGAGACGACAGAGAAGCTGGCAAGGTCGTTGCCGCTGGTATTCACCCGGCCGATCTGCGGCTCGAGAATACCGTCGGGCAGGTCGCCCCTGATCTGGGTGATCGCATCGCGAATATCGTTGACGGTGCGGTCGATGGGGGTGCCGATGTCGAGCTGGATGAAGGTCGAGCTGTTGCCCTCGCTCACCGACGAATTGATCTCGTCGACACCCTGGATGCTTCGCACCGCCGATTCGACCCGGCGCGTCACCTGATTTTCAAGCTCGGTGGGCGCCGCCCCCGGCTGGGCGATGGTAACGATCGCCACCGGGAAATCGATGTCCGGGTCGTTCTGCACGTCCATCCCGCTGAACGACACCAGGCCGGCAATCGCCAGCGCGATGAACAATACGATTGGCGGAACCGGATTACGGATCGACCAGGCCGAGATATTGCGGAAGTTCATCGCCCGATGCTCCCGCTCAGCGCTGCTGCGCGGGCGCGGCGGCGGCTCGCGCCGTGCGGACCGGATTGACCGTCTGCCCTTCGGTCAGAAACGCGCCGGCCGATTGCACCACCCGCTCGCTGCCGTTCAGACCGCTCGCGATGGCGATGCCGGTGTCCGACACGCTGCCGATGGTAATCTCGCGGCGCACCACCTTGTTTTCGCCATCGATGATGAAGACGTAGCTGCCCTTGTCGTCGCTCAGCACCGCCGATTGCGGCAGCACTGGCGCCTGTGCCGCGCCGGCCACGATGCGCGCCTCGGCAAAGCCGCCGGGCAGGATCTCGCGGTCATAGGGCAGCGCGATGCGCACCGCGCCTTGACGGGTCTGCGGGTCAATGGTTTGCGGACGCTGCCACACCGATCCGGCAAAGCTGCGCTGCGAGCCGACCGGAGTCACGGTCGCACGCGATCCCACCGGCAGGTCGGCCAGATCGCTTTCGCCGACATTGGCGCGCAGCTCCATCTCGCCGCCACGGGCAATGCGGAACAGTACGCCCGATCCCGCGCTCACCGTTTGGCCGGGTTCGACCGCACGAGTCAGTACCAGACCGGCTTCAGGCGCGCGGATATCGAGCCGCCCGGTCCGCGCGCGTGCTTCGGCGAGCTGGGCCTCGGCCACCCGCACTCGCGCTGCTGCGGCATCGCGCTGCGCCGTGCGCCGCTCTATGTCCGCGCGCGAGACGAAACCGCGCGCGACCAGCGCCTCGGCACGGTCGAGTTCGGACTGGGTCAGCCGCGCGTCGGCCTCCGCCACGCGGACCGAGGCCGCAAGCTGGGCGATCTGCTGCGTCTGCACCGCACGGTCGACCACTGCCAGCACCTGGCCGGCCCCGACCCACTGTCCGGGTTCGACCAGCACGCGCATCACCTGGCCGCCTTCGCCGTTGACGCCTACCGGCATCTCGCGCCGCGCGGCCAGCGTTCCGGTTGCGGAAATCACCCGCTCGACCATGCTGCGGCCCGGCGCGATCACGGTGACGGTCGGCGCCGTGCCCTTGTTATCTGCGCCGCCCGCCTTGCCCGCTTCGCCGGCCACACCGGCCTTGCTGTCGGCCGCACCGCCCGCGCCGCCCGAATAGATGTACCAGCCAGCGGCCAGCACCAGAAAAACCAGCAGTACAGCCCCGATCATGGTCAGCCGCTTGCGCCGCGCATCCACCGCCGCCTCGTCATCGATCCACTCGGGATGGCCGGCGGAAACCGGTTCTGCCTGAAGGGAGCGTGTCTCGAAATTCATGGCTATACGGTCCTGTCAGCTTCACCATGCTGGCGGCACGGCGGGGGAGTGCTGCTGTATTATCTCAATATATCACCCGGCGCAAGCCATTGCAGCCGGTCAGGCGGGGGGTAAAGGCACCATAGACCAAGCCGGCGACAATATCCAAAGGAAAGGGCGGCACGGGCCATTGCCCGTACCGCCCCCACCCCAAATGAATACAGTGGCGCGTTAGCGCACCTTGCCCTTGCGCAGCAGGTTGACGATCCCGAGCAATACCATCGCGCCACCGAAGGCGACGGCGAGGGTCAGCGGATTGAACGGCGCATCGCGCAAATTCTGTGTGCCGCCGGTCAGGAAGCTGAACAGGAACCCGCCCAGCATCGACCCGACACAGCCGACCACCACATTGAGGAAGACGCCCTGCTGCGCATCCGTGTTCATCACCTTGCTGGCCAGCCAGCCGATGATGCCGCCCATGACGAGCGCCAGAAGAAAATTGATCATGAGACCCTCCAACAGTGTCGCAAACCCTTCGTGTCGCGACTCCCGTCCTTAGGTCACCATTGTTCCGCCAGCGTTGCAAGCATCCCTTTACCATGATGCACAAGCGGCGGCGGTCCACCGCTGGACCGCCGCCGCCTGAACTGCATGCAGAAGGTCAGGTCGTTACCGGACCCGGCCGCGACGGAACAGGTTGACGATCGCCAGCAGGATCACAGCGCCGGCCAGCGAGACCAGGAAGCTGTACAGGGACAGCCCGGCATTGTTGATCGAACCGCCCGAGAAAATCAGCCCGCCGACGAACGCGCCGACGATGCCGACGACGATGTTGAGCAGGATGCCCTGCTGCGCGTCTGTGCGCATGATCATGCTGGCGATCCAGCCGATGACGCCGCCGACGATCAGCCACAAGATGATACCCATTAGAGACCTCCACTATTCGCCCGGGCGGGGAGTGCCCGGATCGCATCACCGCGCCTCGGCGGTTGTGGAGGCTCAACAATCTATCGCGGATTGGGTTCCGTTCGTCGCGCGTCAGAAACGCTGTTGGCGTTCGTACAGGTCGCGATACTGGCGAATTCGCGTAACGCGCAGGCCCGGCATGCCGGCACGATCGATGGCGCGCTGCCAGCCGGCGAATTCTTCCAGCGTCAGCGAATAGCGCTGACACGCCTCGTCGACAGAGAGCAGCCCACCGCTCACTGCGGCAACCACTTCGGCCTTGCGGCGCACCACCCAGCGAGTGGTCTCGGGCGGCGGCAGCGACTCGAGCGTCAGCGGCTCGCCCAGCGGGCCAATGACGCGGTCGGGGCGGAGGGCGGGAGATTCTTTCATGCGATCCTCGGGAATCCGGGCACGGCGCACTGCGCATCCGTTGCTGCACACCGATCTAGCCGGCCCGGCTGAACATTGGTTGAAATGCGATGGTTAATCACGCGCTTACTTCCTGAACCGTGGCTTGGACGCGACCGACCGAGCAGTCGGCAAAGCGCGCACCAAGGCCCCCGCCCCCTTGGCCTTCGCCCCCGTGGCCCTCACCATCGCGATGATGGCCGGACAACAGCAGCAGCGGCAGCGCTGCCTCTGCATGCCGCACATGGGCGTCGGAGACTTCCGCCAGCGCCCGCGCGGTAGGCGTTGCCGATTGACGGGCCGCGATCACCGCACGCACGATATCGAACGGCAGCCGCTCGGCAGCGTCGCCCGGAATCGGGCCGGCAGAATCGGGGCGGAAATTCTCCATGCCCACCGCGATAGGCGGGGCATGGCTAAGGTCCGGTAAAACCCTGCTTCATCCCTCGTTAGCGAGTTGCAAGGCGCAACGTTCCCGCCCGGCCGCCGCAACCGCTGGATTTCAGCGCTCCCCGCGCCTACATGGCGCCCGCAAGCTCATGGTCGATTTCCAGCTCCCGCATTCTGCCACCGGCACCCAGCGCCCACGCCGCATCGTCGTCGCCATGTCGGGCGGGGTCGATTCGAGCGTGGTCGCCGCCCTCGCCCATGCCAGCGGCGCGGAGACGATCGGCGTCACGCTGCGCCTCTATGATTCAGGTGCCGCCCCCAAGCGCGCCGGCAGTTGCTGCGCCGGACAGGATATTCGCGATGCGGCTGCCGTCGCCGCGCGTTTCGGCTTCCAGCATCATGTCGTCGATCACGAAAGCGCGTTCCGCCAATCCGTGGTCGAAAGTTTCGCCGACGAATATCTCGCCGGCCGCACCCCCATCCCCTGCGTCCGCTGCAACATGGGGCCGAAATTCACGGACTTGTTCCAGATCGCCCGCGATCTCGGCGCCGACTGCCTCGCAACCGGCCATTATGTCCGCCGCGTGGAAGGTCAGGCGGGCGCCGAACTGCACCGCGCGCATGATCCCGCGCGCGACCAGAGCTATTTCCTCTTCGCCACTACCCAGAGCCAGCTCGACTATCTGCGTTTTCCCCTCGGCGACCTCCCCAAGAGCGAAGTCCGCCGCTTCGCTGCAGAAATGCGCCTGACTGTCGCCGCCAAGCCCGACAGCCAGGACATCTGCTTCGTCCCCGACGGCGATTACGCCAAAATCGTCACCAAGGTCCGTCCCGACGCTGCGACCGACGGCGCCATCGTCGACCAGTCGGGCAGGGAACTCGGCCGCCACAAGGGCATCATCCACTACACTGTCGGCCAGCGGCGCGGGCTGGAAATCGGCGGCATGGCCGAACCGCTCTACGTCGTCCGCATCGACGCCGCGCAGCAGCAGGTCGTCGTGGGGCCCAGAAGCGCCCTCGCCGTCTCCGCCGCCCGTCTCACCGAGTGCAACTGGCTCGCCGACCCTGCCGCACCGTACGACGCCCCCCTGATGGCGAAGGTCCGCAGCATGGCCAAACCCGCCCCCGCGCGCATGGAAGGCGACCGACTGGTCTTCACCACTCCCGAATATGGCGTCAGCCCCGGCCAGGCCGCCGTGCTCTACGCCGGTGACCGCGTCATCGGCGGCGGGTGGATAGCGGAAACGGAAAGCGCGATGCTGGCTGCAACCTGACGGCGGTCAGTCGTCCAATAGCACGCACCCCGTCGCGCCTTCGTACCGCGCGGTTCGGCTGGCCAGCAGCGGCACGCTCGCCCGCACCGCGCGCTCTTCGGGCAGGTCTTCGATGCTGACCAGTTCCATCCCCGGCTCGAAATCGGTCGGACAACTGCCGATCTCGCGCCCCTGCACATAGCGGCAGGAACAGCCGATCCGCGCGCCATAGGCGGCACCGGTGTCGGCCAGCGCCAGCCAGGTCGGGAATTGCCAGATGGCGTAGGCACCCAGCGCCAGCAGCGCGGCGACCGCGATCAGCAGCCAGCGCGGCCGTGGTCGCCGGGCGGTTGTGGTTGAGCGCGGGGTATCGGTTGGGCTAGGCATGGCGGCCATGAACCGCAAAAGCCTGTTGCTGGCAAGCCTGATCGGCTGCGCCCTGCCCATCGCCTTGGCCGCCTGCAGCCGCGCCGCGCCGCCTGACGGCCCGGTGCGTGTGCTGACCGAGACGCGCGCCACCGCCCCGGTCGAAGCCGAACTGGCGCGCCTCTTTGCCGACCATGACGCAATGGGGGAAACGCGGGCGCTGCTCATCCTGCGCGACGGCGAACCGGTCTACGAGGCCTATGGCCCTGGTTTCGGCCCGGACTCCAAGCTGATCAGCTGGTCGATGGCAAAGTCGGTCACCGCTGTGCTGATCGGATTCATGGTCGCCGACGGGCGGCTGGTGCTCGACGATCCGGCGCCCGTCCCCGCCTGGCAGCGGCCGGGCGATCCGCGCGGCGGCATCACCCTGCGCCAGTTGCTTCACATGTCATCGGGGCTCGAGCATTCGGAAGAGGATACGGAGGCACCCTGGACCACTGATACCGTGCAGATGCTGTTCGGCGCCCATGCCGGCGACATGGCTGCAATGGCCGAAGCCAAGCCACCCGAAGACGCGCCGGGCCGCACCTATGAATATAGCAGCGCAACGAGCGTGATCCTGTCCGACATCCTTGCGCGCGCGCTGACCGATAGCGAGGTGCCCGCGGCCCGCCGCGATGCGGTGCGCGCGCTGCTCAACGGTCGTCTCGCCGCCCCGCTCGGCATGACCAGCCTGACGCCCGAGTTCGACGCGGCGGGGACCATGATCGGCGGCTCGATCATGCATGCCACCGCGCGCGACTATGCCCGCTTCGGGGAATTCCTGCGCCGGCGCGGGGAGACGCCGGATGGCACGCGGCTGATCCCCGAAGGCTGGATCGATTTCATGCTTACTCCGGCGCGGACCGACGGCGGTTATGGCGGCCACATCTGGCTCAACCGCCCGCGCCCGCCCGGCTCGGGTGTCGCGCTATGGCCGCAGGATGGTCCGGCCGACCTGTTTGCCTGCATTGGCCACCAGGGCCAGTTCATCATCGTTTCGCCGCGGCAGAAGCTGACCGTGGTCCGCCTCGGCATCTCGACCGACGCGCAGATTGCCAACGTCCGCGACGGCTTGCAGCAGGTGATGGCGGGCTTGTGAGGAACCGGGTGCCGATTGCGGCGTCATGCCGGTATCGCAGCAAGGGAGCGCGTCGTGGCACATCGGGTCGGATCGAAAGTTAGCTGGACCTGGGGTAGCGGCACCGCCCATGGCAAGGTGATCGAGACGTTCGACCGCCATGTCCAGCGCACCTTGAAGGGCGCGAAGGTGGTCAAGAACGGCAGCGCCGACAATCCCGCTGTGCTGATCGAGCAGGAAGATGGGACAAAGGTGCTCAAGCTGAAGAGCGAGCTTAGTTGACCGGCGCGCGCCGCCGGTAGCTCAGCGCCTCGGCGATATGGATGCGTCCCACCTGCTCTGCGCCTGCCAGATCGGCGACGGTTCGCGCAACCCTCAGCACCCGCGTATAGCCGCGCGCGCTGAGACGCATTGCCGCGGCCGCCTGCGCGAGCAGGGCCTTGCCGGGTTCGTCAGGGGTGGCGTGGTCGCTCAGTTCGTCGCCATCGGCCTCTGCATTGGTGCGCGCCTTGCCGCCGGCATAACGCGCGGTCTGGAGCGCTCGCGCCGCCGCAACGCGGGCGGCGACCGTGGCGCTATCCTCTGCCGGCGCGGGGTTGACCAGATCGGCGGCGCTGACCGCCTCGACATCGACTGCAAGGTCGATGCGGTCGAGCAGCGGCCCGGACACGCGCGCCTGATAATCGGCGGCGCAGCGCGGCGCGCGGCTGCAGGCCAGTGCGGCGTCCCCCAGATGGCCGCAGCGGCACGGGTTCATCGCCGCAACCAGCTGCACCCGCGCCGGGAAGGTGACATGCGCGTTGGCGCGGGCGACGCTGACGGTGCCGGTCTCTAGCGGCTGGCGCAGCGAATCGAGCACAGGGCGCTGAAACTCCGGCAATTCGTCCAAGAACAGCACGCCGAGATGCGCGAGGCTGACTTCGCCCGGCCGGACGCGCAAGCCCCCGCCGACCAGCGCCGGCATCGATGCGCTATGGTGCGGTGCGCGGAACGGGCGGCTGCGAACCAGCTTGCCGCCTTCGAGCAGCCCGGCGACCGAGGCGACCATCGAAACTTCGAGCGCCTCGGCAGGGGTGAGGTCGGGCAGTATGCCGGGCAGGCAGGCCGCGAGCAGCGATTTTCCCGAGCCCGGCGGGCCGCTCATCAAAAGATTATGCCCCCCGGCCGCAGCGATCTCGAGCGCGCGCCGCGCCACCTCCTGCCCCTTGACCTGCGCCATGTCGGCCATGCGCTGCGGCGGGTCGGCCTCGGCCAGCACCGGCGGCGGGATATGGCCGCTGCGATTGAGATGATTGAGCAACGCGAGCAGGTCGGGCGCGGCAATCACTTCCACCTCCCCTGCCCAGGCAGCCTCCGGACCCTGCGCGGCGGGACAGATCAGCCCCAGGCTGCGCTCGCTGGCGTGGAGCGCGGCGAGGAGGACCCCAGGGGAGCCGGCGATGCGGCCATCCAGCCCCAGTTCGCCGACGATGACATAGCTCGCCAACGTCTCGGCATCGACAACGCCCATCGCACCGAGCAGCGCGAGCGCGATTGGCAGGTCGTAGTGCGAGCCTTCCTTGGGCAAATCGGCGGGAGAGAGATTGACGGTGATGCGCTTGGGCGGGAGCGACAGGCCAATTGCCGAAAGCGCGGCGCGGACACGCTCGCGGCTTTCCCCCACCGCCTTGTCGGGCAGGCCGACGATGGTGAAGCCGACCATGCCCGGCGCGATCTGGCATTGCACCTCGACCGGCACGGCATCGAGGCCGAGATAGGCAACTGTCGCGGCAATCGCGACCATTTGGGGCTCTCCGTAGCTGCGGCAGCGAACCCCGAGTTTGCCCGTGCCTTGTTTGTTCCCGATTGGTGACATGGATGGAGACGCAAGTCGAGAGCGGCCTGCAAGGCACCCCAAAGTTTCGCAACAAGATTGACACATACCGACTGGTCGGTATGTTTTCCGGCATGAGCCCGACTCGTCCCGATGCAAAGGCAGACAGCCTGACCGCTGGCAGACCGGCCGTCGCAAGCCGCCCACGCGAACGGGCGCAGCGTGGCACGGCTCGGCGGGCATTGATCGACGCGGCGCATCAGGTTGTGCGGCGTCAGGGCTATGCGGCGACCTCGGTCGACGATCTTTGTGCCGTCGCCGGCGTGACTAAGGGCGCGTTCTTCCACCATTTCACCTCCAAGGAAGCACTGGCGGTCGCTGCTGCCGATGCCTGGACCGAACGGGCGCGCCCGCTGTTCGAGATGCCGGGGGCCAACGCAGACGACCCGCTCGTCCGCATCATGGCCCATCTCGACGTGCGGCTGGCGCTGCTCGACGGGCCGGCGGAAGGATTTACCTGCTTTGTCGGCACGATGGCGCAAGAGGCGTTCGCAACCAGCCCGGCCATCCGTGCTGCGTGCGATGCCAGCATTTCCATCTATTGCGAGCGACTGGCGGAGGATTTTTCCGAGGCGCTGGAGCGCTACGAGGTGCCAGGCGACGTCACCGCGATCGGCCTCGCCCGCCATGTGCAGACAGTGCTGCAAGGCGCTTTCGTTATGGCCAAGGCAGCGGGCGACCCGGCGGTCGCACGCGAAGCCATTGGGCACCTCAAGCTTTATATCGACATGCTGTTTGCGCGGGGGCGCTCTTTGGAAGTGGGAGAAGTGCCATGAGTTACATCGACGGGTTCGTCATCGCCGTGCCCAAGGTGAACAAGCAGAAATTCATCGACCATGCCGAACAGGGCGATGCCGTGTTCAAGGATTTGGGCGCGACACGCATCGTCGAATGCTGGGAGGACGACGTGTCCGATGGCAAGGTCACCGATTTCCGCCGCGCCGTGCAGGCGACGGCTGACGAGGCGGTGGTGTTTAGCTGGATCGAATGGCCGGACAAGGCCACTCGCGACGCGGCGATGGCGACGATGACTGACTGGATGAACAATCCGGAAAAGGCCGATCCGCGCATGGACCCGGCGAAGAACCCGATGCCGTTCGACGGCAAGCGGCTGATCTTTGGCGGCTTCTCGCCTGTCGTCGTGCTGGGAGAATGACCATGGCCAATCATCATGGCGACTTCATCTGGTATGAACTGATCACGCCGGATGCCGATGCAGCGCGGGAATTTTACGAGAAGGTGGTCGGTTGGACGATCGAAGCGGCGCCGTCGGGCCCGATCGACTACCGCATGATTACGGCAAGCGAAGGCAATGTCGCCGGCTTGTTGCCGCTGACTCAGGAGATGACCGAGGGCGGCGGACGTCCATGCTGGATGGGGTACATCGCGGTGGAGGATGTCGACGCCATGGTCCAATCTGTCGAGCATGGCGGGGGCACGACCCACATGCCCGCCATGGATATCGCAGGTGTCGGGCGCATCGCGATGGTCGCCGATCCGGCGGGCGCGACCGTCTATGTCATGAAACCGACGCCGCCGGCCGACCAACCAGACGCCACCAGTAACGCCTTCTCCTATGACAAGCCCCGCATCGGCCATTGCGCCTGGAACGAACTGTCGACGTCGGATCCCGATGCCGCGATCTCCTTCTACGGCACGCGCTTCGGCTGGGTGAAGGACGGCGAGATGGATATGGGCCCGCTGGGAGCCTATCAGTTCCTGCGCCACGTCGGCCGGGCGCCCGAGGGCGCACCGATGGGCAGCGGCATGCTCGGCGCGGTCTATCCGCTCATGCCGGACGCCGACCGGCCCCGCTGGCTCTTTTATTTCCGCGTGCCGGACATCGATGCTGCAGTCGCGCAGATCGAGGCAGGCGGCGGACGTATCCACCAGCCTCCCACCGAGATACCCGGTGGCGATTTCTCGCTGGTCGCACTCGACCCGCAGGGCGCCTGGTTCGGGCTGGTCGGCGGACGGTTGTGAGCGCCGCCGATCCATGTTTCGAGAGGGTCGCCCGGCTTGCGCTGGCGCTGCCCAAGGTGGAGCGCACGACCAGCTATCGCACCGACGCTCTGAGCGTGGCGGGCAAGAGCTTCGTGCGGATGAAGGAGGGGATGGTCGGCGTGCTCGTCGTCCATCTCCCGCTCGACCTCAAGGAAGCGCTGATCGAAGCCGAGCCGGACAAATATTTCGAGACGCCGCACTATGCCGGCTACCCCGCCATGCTGGTCCGCCTCGATGCGGTCAGCGACGAGGAACTGTCGACCCGGCTCGATTGTTCCTGGGCGCAGAAAGCGCCCGCCAAGCTGCGCAAGGAGCATGACAGATGAGCAAGGCCACCATTTGCATCTGGTATGACCACGCCGCTGAGGAAGCGGCCCATTTCTATGCCAGTGTCTTTCCCGACAGCCATGTCGGACCTGTCCAGCGCGCCCCGCTCGATAATCCCGGCACCAGAGCCGGCGCGGTGATCGTGGTGCCGTTCACCGTCTGCGGTATCGCCTGCATCGGCCTCAACGGCGGGCCGATCTTCCCGCACAGCGAGGCCTTTTCGATCCAGATCGCGACCGAGGATCAGGAGGAGACCGATCGCTACTGGAATGCCATCGTCGGCAATGGCGGGGCGGAGAGCCAGTGCGGCTGGTGCAAGGACAAATGGGGGGTCAACTGGCAGATCACGCCGCGGGTGCTGACCGATGCGATGGCGCAGGGCGGCGCGGTGGCCCAGCGCGCCTTCGGCGCGATGATGACGATGGGCAAGATCGACGTCGCCGCGATCGAGGCGGCCGTGCGGGGAGACGGCTGATGCGCCGGATCATCGCCAGCGCCTTCATCAGCCTCGACGGCGTGATCCAGGCGCCCGGCGGGCCGCAGGAGGATATCGGCGGCGGCTTCACCGAAGGCGGCTGGGTGTTCAAACTGTGGGACGAGGGCATCAACGACACGCTCGGCACGCTGTTTTCCGGCCCCTACGATCTGCTGCTGGGTCGGCGCACCTATGACATTTTCGCGGCCTACTGGCCCTATGTGGAGGGCGAAGAGGCGGGGATGGGCGAGGCGTTCACCCGTGCCGCCAAATATGTGCTGACCCGCAGCGAACAGCCTCTCGACTGGGCCAACAGCCACCGGCTGGGCAGCATCGCGGATGTCGCGGCGGTCAAGGCGGGGGACGGGCCCGACCTCATCATTCAGGGCTCCTCGACCCTCTATTCCGGGCTGCTCGCCGCTGGGCTGATCGACCGGCTGACGCTGATGATATTGCCCCTAACGCTGGGCAAGGGCAAACACCTGTTCGGCGAAGAGACGCAGCCGGGCTTGCTGACCATGATCGAGCATCAGGTGACCGCCAAAGGCACGGTGATCGCCACTTACGTGCCAGGTGGCGCCCTGCCGCCCTACCCCGCCGAGGCGCCCGGTCAGAGCAGCAGTGCAGCCGAGGCCGAGCGGCAGCAGCGGATGCAGGAAGGGACATGGTGATGGACTATTTCGGCCACCCCTTCTCCTCCTACAGCTGGAAGGGCGAAATCGCACTGATCGAGAAAGGCGCACGCTATCGCTTTCGCCAGATTGGCGACGACCAGCCGGAGACGATGGCGGAACTGCACGCAGCCTGGCCGGTCGGACAGTTTCCGTTGCTCAAGCATGGCGAGACCATGCTGTTCGAGGCATCGATCATCATCGAATATCTCGACCAATTGCTGCCCGGTGGGCCCAGGCTGATCCCGGCAGACCCCGCCGCCGCGCTTGAGGTCCGCTGGATGGATCGCGTGTTCGACAACCATCTGCAGGCGCGCGTTCAGGCGGTGGTCGGCGAATATCTGCACTTCATCACCGCCCAGCCCGACCCGATGCGGATCGAGCGTGCACGCGGGCTGCTCGAAAAGGCCTATGCGTGGCTGGAGCCCAGACTGGGCAAAACCGAATGGGCCACCGCACACGGCTTTTCACTGGCCGACTGCGCTGCCGCCCCGGCGCTGTTTTACGCCGACTGGGTGCACCCGATCGATACGCGCTACGTCGAGGTGCGGGCCTATCGGGCTCGGCTGCTCACGCGGCCCTCGGTAATGCAGTGCGTCGAGGCGGCCCGCCCCTATCGCAGCTATTTTCCGCTGGGCGCGCCGGATCGCGATTGAAGACGACGAGGAGGATGGAATGACCGGAAATGCAGACAATGGCTGGGCATTGACGACCTCACGCCACATCGCGGCGCCGCCAGACAAGGTGTGGGACGCCATGAAGAATCGCATGCCGGACTATTTCTGTCCGCGCCCGTGGCGCTGCGAGGTGGTTGCGCAGGACTGGCGCGTCGGCGGACGCTCCGCCACCGTGATGCACGGGCCGGACGGCGAGCGACATGACAATGAGGGCGTGTTTCTGGACGTGGTCGAGGGCGTGCGCTTCACCTTCACCGATGCGTTTCGCGAAGGCTGGATCCCCTCCGGCGAGCCGTTCATGGCCGGCACGTTCGAAGTCGCACCCGAGGGCGACGGCACGCGCGTGACCGGTAGCGCCCGCCACTGGAACGAAGCCACCATGCAGCGCCACGAGGCGATGGGCTTCTCGGCCGGCTGGCCGGTGGTGTTCGACCAGTTGGCGGAATTGGTGGAATAGAGGGGCTTAGCGAAGTGGTCTTGGTGGCCAAGGGCGCAGCATTGGGCGGCTGGCCATCCCCTTGCCAACCCCTCACGCCGCCGTCGCCCCGGACCTGATCCAGGGCCAGGCTTCTCTTTCTTGCCGAGACACGGGCAAAAAAGAGAAGCCCCGTGCCAAGCGCGGGGCGACGATGAAGCGGGGCAGAGTTCAAGGCGCTCCGATCACCTGATTGTCCTGCTTTGCACATCGGGCCGCATTTTCGGTCACGCCCCACGCCAACGCAGGACATGGTTAACCCCCGCCCAACCGCACCCGTTACAAGCCGGGCAATGCTGCGGGGCACATAGCCTGCCGCGTGGTCCACACCCCCGCCCTTCTCCGTCGCCTGTTAGGCTGTCTGGTCCCGATAGCCGTGGCCGCAAGCCCCGTTGCGGCCTGGGCGGCGGAGGAGACCGGCGATGTCATCGTTGCCGGCGGCTGGTCCGCGGACGATGCATCCCTGACGTACAGCGAGACCAGCGAGAGCTGGGTGACCGGCGATGGCGATGCACTGTACGATGGCGAGCCCGGCAAGGCGCGGCTGGCCGAGGTGGAGCTGGTTGCCGATGCAAGCGTGCCCAGCCGAGACGCGCTGGCGCGCTATGGCCCCTTCCATCTGGTCAGCGGCGATACGGTCGAGATGATCGGCACGGTCGACAGCACGACCCCGCGCCAGTTTGCCGCACTGCTGGCGGCGCATCCCGGCGTGCGGCGGCTGGTAATGGTCGATTGTCCGGGTTCGGTCGATGAGGCCGCCAACCATGTGCTGGCGCGGGCGGTACGCCGCGCCGGGCTGGAGACAATTGTACCGGCGGGTGGTTCGGTGCGGTCAGGTGCGGTCGACCTTTTCCTGGCCGGTGTGCGGCGGCGGGCGGCCCCATCGGCCGAATTCGGCGTGCACAGCTGGCGCGACGAGGATGGCTACGAGGCCCGTGATTTCCCCGCCGACGATCCGGTGCATGCCGAATATCTGGGTTATTACCGCGAAATGGGCCTGGACGACGCAGCGGCGCGGCGCTTTTACGCGCTTACCAACAGCGTCGGTTTCGACGATGTCCGCTATCTGGGTGCGCGCGACATGGCGCGGCTGGGATTGGCAGAGATCGCAGGGTAAATCTTGACTTGGCGCACCGAATCCCCTAGCGCGCCGCTCACTGAAAGGCCGCCCGGACGTTTGGCGGCCCTTTTCTTTAATAGTCGAACAGAAAGCAGACCGATGAAGCGCACCTTCCAGCCGAGCAACCTTGTCCGCGCCCGCCGCCACGGTTTCCGTGCCCGCACCGCGACCGTCGGTGGCCGTGCTGTGCTGCGTGCCCGCCGCGCCCGCGGCCGCGCCAAGCTGTCGGCCTGATCCAGCCCGACATGGCCGGGCAAGAGCGCTTGCCCTTGCGCCGCCTGACCAAAAGGTCCGAATTTCTCGCCGCCAATGCCGGTGTGCGCGTGCCGATGCCTGCATTTGTGCTGATCGTGCAGCCGCGCGGCGATGAATTGCGCGATGCCGGATTCGGCATCACCGCCACCAAGAAGCTGGGCGGCGCGGTCATCCGCAACCGCGTCAAACGCCGCTTCCGCGCCGTGGTGCGCGAGGTTTTCCCCAATCATGCGATTGCCGGCGCCAATCATGTGCTGATCGGTCGCAGCGACGCGCTGACTGTCGAGCATGCGCGGCTGAAGGCGGATGTCGCCAAGGCATTGGGCAAGGCTGTGAAGCGGCTGGGCGAGTGGCAGGAAAAACCTCCCCGGAACGGGGAGGGGGCCCGCGAAGCGGTGGAGGGGTCGCGAGCACCGCGAGCGTCAGCCCTCACCGATAGCGCGAGTGCTCGCTTCGCTCGCGACCCCTCCGTCTCGCTGCGCTCGCCACCTCCCCGTACCGGGGAGGTTCAAAAGTGATCGCCCGCGCGCTCATCCTCATCGCGCGCGGCTGGCAGCTCGGGCCGTCGCGGGTCCTGCCGCCGACGTGCCGCTATGCGCCATCCTGCTCTTCCTACGCCATCCAGGCGTTGCAGAAACATGGTGCAATCAAGGGTGGATGGCTGGCGGTGAAACGGCTAATGCGCTGCCACCCGTGGGGCGGGCATGGATATGATCCGGTCCCGTAACCATATGCCTGGCGCAGTGACCAAACCGAAAGACCAAAAACCCCGTGGACGATAAACGCAATCTCGTGCTGGCGATGGTGCTGGCGATGCTGATCCTGTTCGGCTGGCAGGCCGCCACCAGCTATTTCCTGCCGACCCCGGCGCCGACGGCGAAGGCTGGCACGACCGCGGGCGCTACGGCCGGGGCCGCAGCAGGCGCGACGACTTCAGGCACAACCGCACCGGCAGCGCCGGCTGCTGCCGGTGCGGTCCCGCCGGTTGCCGGTGTTCAGGCTACGCGGTCGGTGCCCGCCGTGCTGCGCGATACGCCGCGCGTCGCCATCGAGACGCCGAAGCTGCGCGGATCGATCAACCTGCGTGGCGCGCGGATCGATGACCTGGTGCTGCTGCGCTATCGCCAGACGGTCGACAAGGATTCCGACCCTGTCCGCCTGTTCGCGCCGGCGGGGACGCGCGACTATTATTTTGCCGGCACCGGCTGGGCCGGAAACGGGCTTGTCGCGCCCACCGCCCAGACGCAGTGGACTGCCCCTGCGGGCGCACGCCTGACCCCGTCGACGCCAGTAACGCTGACGTACGACAATGGCCGCGGCCAGATTTTTGAAATGACCATCGCGGTCGATGCCAATTACATGTTCACTGTCACCCAGAAGGTGACCAACCGCGCCACTGCGCCAGTGGCGGTGCAGCCCTTCAGCTTCCTCAGTCGCCAGGGCGTGTCTCCGGATCATGACACCTGGACCATCCACACCGGGGCGATGGCGGTGTTCAACGGGGCGGCCGACTATATCAACCTCGACCGCATCCGCGATGTGCCGGGGCAGACGCTGACCCAGACCACCACGGGTGGCTGGCTGGGCTATACCGATCATTTCTGGCTGGGCGCAGTCATCCCAGATCAGGCCCGCGAAGTCACCGCGCGCTTCACGCGTCAGGCGGGCGCCAAGCATCAGGCCGATTTCACCGAAGCGGCGAGCATCCTTGCTCCCAACGCAACGCGCAGCTCCACGAGCCGCATCTTTGCAGGCGCCAAGGAAACCGACGTACTCGATGCCTATACCGATGGCGGCGTCGTCCTGTTCGATCGCGCGACCGACTGGGGCTGGTTCATCTGGTTCGCCAAGCCTATCTTCTATCTGCTCGACTGGCTGTTCAAGCACATCGGCAATTTCGGCGTCGCGATCATGGCGTTGACCCTGATCATCCGCCTGCTGATGTTCCCTATCGCACAGAAGCAGTTCACCAGCATGGCGGCGATGCGCGTCGTGCAGCCCAAGGTGAAGGCGATCCAGGACAAATATGCCGACGACAAGCCGCGCATGCAGCAGGAGATGATGAAGCTCTACAAAGACGAGAAGATCAATCCACTGGCCGGATGCCTGCCGATCCTGATCCAGATTCCGATCTTCTACGCGCTGTACAAGAGCCTGATGCTGACCGTGGAAATGCGCCACCAGCCCTTCATCCTGTGGATCAAGGATCTGTCGGCGCCCGACCCGATGCACATCCTCAACCTGTTCGGTCTGTTGCCGTTCAATGTCCCTCCGATCCTCGGCATCGGCGTGCTCGCGGTGCTGCTGGGCATAACCATGTTCGTCCAGTTCAAGCTCAATCCGCCGCCGCCGGACCCGGTGCAGGCGCAGGTGTTTTCGATCATGCCATGGATGCTGATGTTCGTGATGGCGCCGTTCGCCGCCGGCTTGCTGGTCTACTGGATCACCAACAACATCCTGACCATCGCCCAGCAGAAACTGCTCTACATGCGCTATCCGGCGATGAAGACCGCCGTGGCCACCAAGTGAACAGGGCTGGCACATGAGCAGGACCGGGCCCGACGAGGAGGCGCAAGCCCATTTCGCGCTTGTCGAGCGGGCCCGGGTGTTGTTTTCCGGGCGGATCGAATTCCTGAAATCCGCGCCGAAACTCGAGTTTCTCCCCGCGCCCGACGTGCCGGAAATCGCCTTTGCCGGGCGCTCCAATGTCGGCAAGTCGACGCTGATCAACGCGCTGACCGGGCGCAAGGCGCTGGCGCGCGCGTCGAATACGCCGGGGCGGACGCAGGAGCTGAACTTCTTCGATGTCGGCGAGCCGCTGGCGTTCCGGCTGGTCGACATGCCGGGCTATGGCTTTGCCGAGGCACCGAAGGATGTCGTCAAAAAGTGGCGCTTCCTGATCAACGACTATCTGCGCGGGCGGCAGGTGCTCAAACGCGCGCTGGTGCTGGTCGATTCGCGCCACGGGCTGAAGCCGGTCGATCACGAGGTGATGGACATGCTCGATGCCGCCGCCGTCAGCTACCGGCTGGTGCTGACCAAGGGCGACAAGATCAAGGCGAGCGAGCTGGCCACGGTAACAGCAGCAACCGCCGCAGAAGCCCGCAAGCGGCCCGCGGCGCATCCCGAGGTGCTGGCGACCGCTGCGGAGAAAGGTGGCGGCATCGCCGAGCTGCGCGCGGCGGTGCTGGAAGCGGTGGAGAGTTAAGATGAAACTGTTCATCGGCAACAAGGCCTATTCCTCCTGGTCCCTGCGCGGCTGGCTGGCGGCCAGGCACAGCGGCCTGCCGTTCGAGGAAATCACCGTGCCGCTGTACAATCAGGACTGGGACCAGCGGCGCGAGGGCGACGAATTCGCGCCATCGGGCGGCAAGGTGCCGATCCTGTGGGATGGCGACGATGTGGTGGTGTGGGACAGCCTCGCCATCATCGACTATCTCGACGAGAAGACCGGCGGCGAGCGGGCCTACTGGCCGTCGGGCGCGGCGGCGCGGGGCATGGCGCGATCGATGGCCGCAGAGATGCATTCGAGCTTCTCGGCGCTGCGCAAGAACCACAGCATGAACATCCGCCGCATCTATGATGCGCAACCGCTGTTGCCCGATGTCGAGGCCGATGTCGCGCGCATCTGCCAGCTTTGGGCCGAGGCGCGGGCGCGCTTCGGCGGCGCGGGCGATTTCCTGTTCGGCGAATGGAGCGCGGCGGACATGATGTATGCGCCCGTGGTAACCCGCTTCGTCACCTACTCCATTCCCCTGCCGCGCTTTGCCCTGCCCTATTGCCAGTCGGTGATCAGCCACCCGCACATGCAGGAATGGATCGGCGGCGCGCAGGCCGAGGATTGGGTGATCGAGAAGTTCGAGGGACCGGCACAGGGGTGACCACGCAGGGGGGGAGGGCGCTCCCCCCGGGCCGCGTCAGCGTGCGGTGCCGACAAACAGCCAGACCGCGACACCTACCAGGCTCAGCGCCAGCAATCGCCGGACCCTCCGCGTGCGCGCCGGATCGATCATCCAGCCGTGCGAGGCCGAGGCGGTCAGGACGATCCCCAGATGGACGGTGGTGGCGACCGCGGCACCCAGCAGGGCCAGCAGCATCGCCCCGCTCCAGCCGCTGCCCGACGGCAGAAACTGCGGCAACACCGCCGCATAGAACAGGAAGCTTTTGGGGTTGACGCTGTTGATGGCGAGCCCCCGCCAGAAGTGGCGGCCGCCGCCCGCGAGCAGCGCCGGGGAGCTTTCCCCCGCATCGCGCCACCCTTCCCACGCCAGCCACAGCATCAGTGCAGTGCCGGCATAGCGCAACGCCTGCCATGCCCATGGCTCGGCTGCGAGCAGGGCGGCAAATCCGGCGGCAGCCAGCACGGCATTGACGATCAGCCCGATGGCGACGCCAGCAGTCGCCGCTAACCCCGCCGACCGGCCTTGTGCCAGCGTCAGGGCCGCCAGCCATGCCATGTTGGGGCCGGGCGTGAGTTCGACCAGCAGGATGGTGAGCGCAAAGCCCGGCCAGTCGATGCCGCTCACGCTATCCGCTGCGTGTCATAGGGCGTGCCATCTTTGCGGGTATAGCCATCGGGCGTGAACAGCATGTCGATATCCGAATAGCCGCCGCCGCTGTCATATTGCTTGCTGCCGCCCAAGGCGACGAAGACGCAGTCGGCGTCGCTTTCGTTGATCAGATGGTGGCCGTTGGTGCTGCCCTTAGGCCAGACGGCGATGTCGCCGGGGCGCATCGGGGTGCGACCGTCATCCTCGACCAGCACGGCCTCTCCGGCAATCATGACCAGCATCTCGTCCTCGCCATTGTGCCAGTGGCGTTGCGAGGACCATGCGCCGGGTTTCAGCACGACATGACTGGCGGCGAACTGGGTGAGCCCGGTCGCCGGCGCAAGACGGCGATACCAGCGGCCCTGCACGGGCGCATCATGCGGCGCCGGATAGCCGGTGGCATTGGTCTGGGGAATGGCATCGAGATCGAGTTTGGGCATGGCGGGTCTCCGGTGAGACCAGCCTAGCCGGATACACGCCAAGTGCGAATCATTCCGCTGCAGTGCGCCTCGACCCGGCCTGGTCCAACTCGACATTCTCGTTGGCGGCGGCGACACGCGCTGCGCTCGCTTCCTCGCGCTCGACGCGGGCGACGGATACGCGCTGCGCCTTGGTGGCGAGCGCCATCCATGTCTTTTCGGCGCGCTCGAAATTCTCACGCACATTGTCCAGCGTGGCTGCATCGGCAGATTTGCGGGCCGCCTCTGCCTGGGCGAGGCAGAATTCATAATTGTCGGCCATGGGTATTCCCTCTGCGGTGTCGGATAGGGCGATCCCCCCGCCCCGGCACGCGGCCGGAGCGGGGAAACCGGCATGATGTCAGGCAGCGCTCAGATTGGTCGCAGCCATCTTGCCGCGACGATCGGCCTCGAGCTCGTAGGAAACGCGCTGGTCCTGCGTGAGGGTGCGCATGCCGGCTGCTTCAACCGCCGAGATGTGGACGAAGGCATCATTGCCGCCGTCTTCCGGTGCGATGAAGCCATAGCCTTTGTCGGCGTTGAAGAATTTGACGGTGCCGATTGGCATGATGGTAGTTCCTTAGGTTGGGCCGGAAGAGAAGTTTCCACAGTGTGCCGCCCGGCCCGGACGCCAATTCGTGAAAGCGAGGTCGCCTGACGCTGCGCGCGGCGCACGGCCGGTCGCGGATCGGGTGAGGCGGAAAAGAAAAAGCGCTCCGGCCTATCAAGCGGGAGCGCGGTCGGGCGGTCAGGCCGGAGTCTCTCAGCCGGTCAACGCTTGAAGGGCGGAGTTGACCGATGGAGGCGGTGTAGCACAGCAGGACGGGTTTGTCGCGCTCCATCTTTGCACAGCCTTTGTGCTGCCCTGCGCAGGCAGGGGGCCATCACCTGAGTACGCGTATCGATCGAGCCTCGCGTTTTGGGACGGGTCCGGAGATAGGCCCCTGCCTGCGCCGGGGAGCAGGTGCTTTTGATATTCGGCTGCGCTATCGCCACACGCATGGCCAGCATCTCACCCATCGACGTCGTCGACCTCACCTCCCGCCTGATCGCGGTGCCCAGCGTCACGCCTGCTACTGGCGCGGTGTTCGATGTGCTGGAGGAGGCACTGATCGGCGCGGGGTTCAGCGTCGAACGCTTTGTCGAGGGCGAGGCGCCGGACGGGCCGGTGGAAAATCTGCTGGCCACACGCGGCACCGGCGGCACCCACATCGGCTTTGCCGGACATCTCGATGTGGTGCCGGCGGGCGACGGCTGGACCGGCAGCGCCTTCGAGCCGCGCCTTGCCGGCGGGCTGCTCTACGGGCGCGGCGCAGTCGACATGAAAGGCAGCATCGCGGCCTGGGTAGCGGCAGCAGCGGCGGTGCCGCACGACGCCGGGACGCTGAGCCTGATCATCACCGGCGACGAGGAAGGCCCGGCGACCTTCGGCACCAAGCTGCTAATGGAGCGGATGGAGGCGCGCGGGGTCAAGCCCGACTGCATCCTGGTGGGCGAGCCGACCTGTGTCGCGCGGCTGGGCGACATGGTGAAGATCGGCCGGCGCGGATCGGTGGTCGTCTGGATCACCGTGCCAGGCAAGGAAGGCCATGTCGCCTATCCGCATCTGGCGGACAACCCGATCCCCCGGCTGGTGCGCATCCTCGACCGCATCGACCGGCTGGTGCTCGATGAAGGCAGCGACCTGTTCCAGGCGAGCAATATCGAGCCGACCACGGTCGATGTCGGCAACCCGGCGGGCAATGTCATCCCCGCCAAGGCCTCCGCGCGCCTCTCGATCCGCTTCAACGACCAGCAGCGTGGAGAGGAGCTGGGACGGATGATCGAGCGACTGGTCCACGCCGAATCGCCCGAAGCCGAGGTGCGCTGGACCGTCTATGGCGAAGCCTTCCGCACCCGGCCGGGGCCGTGGGTCGATCTGGTGACCACCGCGATCACCGATGTGACGGGGGTGGTGCCGGAGCGATCGACCACCGGCGGCACCAGCGATGCGCGCTATCTGCATGTGCTCGGGCCAATCGTCGAGTTCGGCCCGCCGAATGCGACAATGCACAAGCGCGATGAGGCGGTGGCGGTGGCGGATTTGCAGGCGCTGGTCGGGGTGTTCCGGTTGGTTATCGAGCGGGGGTTGGCTGGGTGAAGGTCGGCGCACCTTCGTCATTGCGAGCGTAGAGAAGCAATCCGGGGCGCTGCTGCGCAACACTGGATTGCTTCGCTGCGCTCGCAATGACGATGGGAATTCGACTTAGCCGTTCTTCCGCAACACCACATACACCGCCCCTGCTCCGCCGTGCCTCGGGTGGGCGTTGCGAACCGCCAATATCCGCCGCGCGTGATGGCTGTGGGCGAGCCAGGTGGCGAGTTCGCGGCGGATCGCGCCGCGCGGGGCCTCGTCCGGGCCGCGGGCTTTTCCGGCGATGACGAGGATGATGCGTACGCCGCTGGCGGCCGCGCGGTCGAGCGCGCGGGCGAGCTGGCTGTGCGCGCCGGACAGATTATGGCCGTGCAGGTCGATGACCATGTCCGGCGCCGCGCGCCCGGTCCGCAGCGTGCGTTCCCAATCCTTGGCTAGGAGGGAGGCCCCGACAGCATCGTCGCCGCGGCCTTGAGCCGGGGCTGCTGGCAGAGTTGCGCTGCGTTGCGGGCGGCCCCGAAACAGGTCCGGGGGGACAGTGACAGGCGTGGCAGTGCTACCCGATCCGCTCATGTCGAGCGAAGTCGAGACACGGGCCTTTCCAGCCTTGGTCTTTGCGTGCTTGGCGGATGGTGTTTCGACTTCGCTCGACATGAGCGGGGGTGAGAGGGTTGCGGTTGCTTTCGCCTTCAACGGCTTCACCGTCGCCTTGATGCGCCGCCAATTCTGCTCGCCCACATCAGGCGGCGGCTTCGCCACAAATCACCGCCCACCGGTCAGCCGCTGGACGCTCGCCACCGGCAGCAGGATCAGCGCCGCGCCGCGCGAGCTCATGCCCCCCGCAATGGCGCGGGCATCGTCGCCTGCGCCCCAGAAGGTGTCGAAGCGGTTGGCGCCGCGGATTGCTCCGCCGGTGTCCTGCGCGATCCACAGGCCGGTTGCTTCGGCGCGGTCGAATGCGAGAAACACCGGTGCGCCGAGCGGGACATAGGCCGGATCGGCAGCGACGCTGGCGCGCGGCGTGACCGGCAGACCGAGGGCGCCGAGCGGGCCGGGGCCGGTCAGCTCGCGGAAGAACACCCAGCTGCCATTTTCCTGCATCACCGCGCGGCCGCCGTCCGGCTGTCGGCGCAAATAGCCCATCAGGCCCTGCATCGAGGCTTCCCCCGGCTGGAGCACGCCGCGATCCCTGAGCAGGCGGCCGATGCCGACATAGTCCCGGCCATTCTGCCCGGCATAGCCGATACGCATGATGCTGCCGTCGGGCAGGCGCAGCCGGCCGGACCCCTGGATCTGCAGGAAGAAAAACTCGACCGGATCGGCCGCCCAGGCAATCTCGAGGTTGCGCCCGGCAAGCGCGCCCGCGTCGATGGCAGCGCGATCATGATATTGGACGAAGCGGGTGCCATCCACCCTGCCCCGGATACGCCGACCTGCGAGATCGGGGTTCCACTGGCCGAGATCGGCCTCGATGAGATCGGCAGGGAGGCCGTAGACCGGCACCTCATAACCGGGGCGGCGGGTGCGCGAGCCAAGGATTTCCGGCTCGTAATAGCCGGTAGCGAGCCCACGCCCGTCACCCACCTGCACGGTACGGAAATGGGTGGCAAAAAAGCGGATGGCGTCGCGATCATCCCAGCCCCTTGCCGCGTCGCACGCGGGCTGCCAGTCGGCGGGCTGGGCGAGGCCGCTGCTGTCCGCGCGGCGCACCAATGCGGGGCAGGAAATGCGGAAGGCGCCGAGCGCGCGGCTCGCGCCTTCGGGCGTGAGCCCGAGGCTGGCGACGTCACGCCCCGGCTGCACGCCAGCACTGCGCGCGTTGGCGGCGTCGGCCGGCGGCGCAGGGGCGGGCAGCGGGGTGCCGGGCGGCGCGGGCGTCGGCCGCGCTGCCGTCTCGCCCGCAGTCGGCGCCGGTGCGGGCATGCCGCTGGGCGGACGCGGCCCGCCGCTGTCGGGGATCACCGACGCGCAGGCGCCGAGCGCGGTGGCTAGGGCGGTGACGGTGAGGAGGCGGGTGAAGCTGGGCATGCGTGGGTCATAGTCCCACACATTGGATCAAGTCGAGCGACTTGGTTTTGCAAGTCCGTGATCGGTGTTCTCCTGCAAAGGCAGGGAACACCGATCTGCTCCGTCAATCCGCGTCGGTTTCGTCAAGCAGCCAGTTGGGGTCGCGGCTGGAGATGTCGCGCACGAAGCTCCAGCTGTCCTGCGTCGGGACGGCGTCGGTCATCGATCCGGCGACGATGCGGGCCTCGCTGTCGCGCGTGATCGCGGCGATATCGGCATCGAAACGGACGGTCAGCCGCGCCACGCCATTAGCCAGCGAGGCCGAGGTGATGATCGCCTTGTCGATGGTGACCAGCCGGTTGTCGAGCGTTTCGCCGCGTGCCTCGCGCTCCGCAATCGCGGCATCGAACGCGGCATAGCTGTCCGCATCGCACAGGCCCTGCAGCGTTTCCCGGTCGCCCTTCCAATAAGCTTCCAGAATCATCCGATAGGCCGCCTTGGCGCCGTTGACGAAGCGGCCGACATCGAAGTTGCGGTCCGCCGACAGGATGGCGCGGATGCCGACTTCGGCGGCCGGCTCATAGACGGTGCCGACGGCCGGCGCGGGGGCAGGCGCGCGCGGCAAATCGGCCTGAGGCGCGGTCGGCGCGCTGGCCGGCGCGGTGCGCGGGCGTTCTTCGCTGCGCGGCAGCATCGGCTCCTGATCGCGACCATGTTTGCCCAGCACCGAATAGAGCCTCAGGCCAAGAAAGGCTGCGATCAGGGCGAGGATGACGATGGTGGTGGTCACTGGGTCACTCTTCTTCTAGCCGCCCGCTCCGCACGGGTCATTGCCGGGAATGTAGGATGATATGCTGCCTGTTTCAAACCGCAACCCTGCCATGAGCGAGATTAAGCGCAAATGAAGCGCCTGCGACACACATTGCGCCGGTTGAGGGCGGCTGCTAGGGCGCTCGCCACATCGCGGGGGCCGCTAGCCTGCCCCCGCAAACCGCGATTTTCCAGAGAAAGAGTGATTTCCCGATCATGGCCGACGAAACCGCCCCGAACGACACCATCGACGTTGCCGCACCTGCCAATGGCATGGACACCGGCCCGGCAATCGGTCTTATTTCGCAATATGTGAAAGATCTGTCGTTCGAGAATCCGAACGCGCCCGCCACCTACCAGTGGCAGAGCCAGCCGCAGGTCGATGTGCAGTTCAACATCAGCTCCGCGCTGATCGCCGACGGCGTGCACGAGACGGTGCTGAAGATCGAAATCAGCTCCAAGCGGCCCGAGGGCACCGACTTCATCGTCGATCTGGCCTATGCCGGGCTGTTCGCGGTGCGCAACGTTCCCGAAGACCAGGTGCACGCCTTCATGTATGCCGAAGCGCCGCGCATCATCTTCCCCTTCGCCCGCCGTGTCATCGCCGATGCCGTGCGCGACGGCGGTTTTGCCCCGCTGCTGCTCGAGCCGATCGACTTCAACGGTCTCTATCTGGCGCAGCGCGAGCAGATGGCAGCGCAGGCGGCGGCCGATGGGCTGGACCAGCCGGTCGGCAACGCCTGATCCGCGACTGACAGGTTCGCAGCCGTGGGCCTGATCCGCACAGTCTCCACCATCGGTTCGCTGACCCTGGTCAGCCGCTTCCTCGGCATGGCGCGCGACATATTGTTTGCGCGCTATGTCGGGGCCGGCATGGCGTCCGATGCCTTCCTGATTGCCTGGCGCCTCCCCAACCTGTTCCGCGCGCTCTTTGCCGAAGGGGCGTTTGCCGCGGCCTTCGTGCCGATGTTCAACCGCAAGATGGCAGAGGGCGACGCGGCAGAGGCCGGTACCGGGCTCACCGTTGCGCGCGTCTTTGCCGGGCAGGTCCTGTCCGTCCTGTTCCCGGTTCTGGTGGTTTTCACCGTTGCCATGATGCTGGCCGCCGGCCCGATCGTCTATGCGATGACCGGTGGCTTCCCCGGCGAACCGGCTGAGAAGTTCGAGCTGGCGCGCCACCTGACCATCATCACCTTCCCCTATCTGGCGCTGATCAGCCTGGTGTCGTTGCTGGGCGGCATATTGAATTCGGTCGGCCGCTTCTGGGTCAACGCCGCCGCACCGATCTTGCTCAATCTGGCGCTGATCGTCGCGCTGCTGTTCTTCCGCGGGGCGACCCCGGTTGAAACCGCGACCACGCAGGCGATCGCGGTGACGCTGGCGGGCGTCGTGCAGCTTGCCTGGCTGATTTTGGCGTGCCGCTCGGCAGGGGTATCGCTGCGGCTGGGCTGGCCGCGGCTGTCGCCCGACGTCAAGCTGATGCTGGCGCTGCTCGCGCCAGCGGCGATCGGCCAGGGCGCCATCCAGATCAACCTCCTCGTCTCCACGACGCTGGCGGCGCGCTTCCTCAGCGAAGGTGCGATCAGCTGGATCTATTTTGCCGACCGGCTGAACCAGTTGCCGCTGGGCATCATCGGCATCGGCATCGGCACCGCCATCCTGCCGCTGCTGTCCCGCCAGATCGGCAGCGGGGACGAGGGCGCGGCCAATGGTACGCAGAACCGGGCGATAGAGATGGCGCTGTTCCTCTCGCTGCCCGCCGCCGTCGCGCTCGCCTTTGCCGGTGTCCCCATCGTGCGCGGGCTGTTGCAGCATGGCATTTTCGACGCGGCCGACACGGTGGCGACAGCCAATGTCCTCGCCGCCTTTGCCATCGGCATCCCGGCCTATGTGCTGATCAAGGTGCTGACGCCCGGCTTTTACGCGCGCACCGACACCAAGACGCCGGTGCGGCTGGCGCTGATTTCCATGCTGGTCAATCTGGTCGGCAATCTGGTGCTGATCTGGCCGCTGGGGCATGTCGGCGTCGGCATTGCCACGGCCGCTGCCGCCTGGGTCAATGTGATCCTGCTCTATGCAGTACTGCACCGGCGCGGCCAGTTGAGCATCGAGACGCGGCTGCTGGCCAAATCGGTGCGCATAGCGCTGGCGGCTGCGGCGATGGGCGTGGCGCTGTGGTTCGCCGGCGGCATCGCCGACAGCCATATGGCCGGGCATCTGCCGGAACGGGTGCTGTGGCTGGGGCTGCTGTGCGGCGGCGGCCTTGCCATCTACGTGCTGGCGTCCTTCGCCTTCGGGGCCTATCGGCTGTCCGAACTCAGAACCCTGCTGCGCCGCCGCGCGGCCTGAACCGACAAGAGACGGATATGCGTGTCGTATCGGGCATCCAGCCCACCGGAAACCTGCACCTCGGCAATTATCTGGGCGCGATCGTCCAGTGGGTGGCGATGCAGGATGCCAACCCGGGCGCGTGCCTGTTCTTCCTCGCCGATCTGCACGCCATCACGGTCAAGGGCGATGCCGCCACGCTCAGAAACAATGTGCGGGAGCTGACCGCGGCGCTGATCGCCAGCGGCATCGACCCTGAAAAGTCGATTCTGTTCAACCAGACGCGCGTGCCCCAGCACAGCGAGCTCGCCTGGCTGCTGATGTGCACGGCGCGCATCGGCTGGCTCAACCGCATGACCCAGTTCAAGGAAAAGTCGGGCAAGGACCGCGAAGGCGCGAGCATCGGCCTGTTCGGCTATCCGGTGCTGCAGGCCGCCGACGTGCTGCTGTACCAGGCGACCCATGTGCCGGTGGGCGAGGACCAGAAGCAGCATCTAGAGCTGGCGCGCGACATCGCCACCAAGTTCAACCTCGATACGGGCACCGAGACCTTCGTGCTGCCCGAGCCGATGATCGGCAGCGCGGCACCGCGGGTGATGTCCCTGCGCGATGGCTCTGCAAAAATGTCGAAGTCCGACCCCAGCGACATGAGCCGGATCAACCTGATGGACGATGACGATGCCATCGCCCAGAAATTCCGCAAAGCGAAGTCCGACCCGGAACCGCTGCCGGGCGAGGCGGCGGGCCTCAATGGGCGGCCCGAGGCGGCCAATCTGGTGACACTCTATGCCGCGCTTGCCGGCGAAAGCCGCGACGCAGTGTGCGCCCGCTTTGCAGGCCAGGGATTCGGCGCCTTCAAGCCGGCACTGGCCGATCTGGCGGTCGCCAAGCTTTCCCCCATCCGCACGCGCTTTGCAGAATTGATGGAAGATGTGGCGGCAATCGACACCATCCTCGAAGACGGCGCGGCCCGGGCCCGGGCGCTCGCGGCCCCGACGCTCAAAGCCGCGCAGGAGGCACTGGGGTTGTTCGGCTAAGGTCTTGCCGCGGGCAGGCCGGAACCTCTCCATTCAAATCCCGTTCAGACGAACAGAGCTAGAACTGCGGCCAAGTGCCGGATTGCACATCGGGCTTGGTCCGCCCACATTCCGGTGAAAGCCGATGAAAGGTCCTGTCATGCGAGTCGCTCCGCTTATCCGCCTGTCCGCTGCCGCGCTGGCGCTGGGCACCCTTGCCGCCTGCGCCACCCCGTTCCGTGCCGAAGTGTCCCGTTTCCAGCAGATGCCGGCGCCGATGGGCCAGAGCTTTGCCATAGAGGCGCGCGACGAGCGCGATCGTGGTGGCCTCGAGTTCAACCATTATGCCCAGCTCGTCGCCGCCGAGCTGACCCGCATCGGCTACCGCCCCGCCGCACCCGGCGAAGCGCCCGAGTTTCTGGTGCGGCTCGACTATGGCGTGGACAATGGCCGTGAGCGCATCGTGTCCGACCCGTTCGGCTATGATCCCTTCTGGGGCCCGGGCTGGGGCCGCGCGGGCTTCTACGGCCGGCCGGTGATCGTCCGTACCCGTGGCGGTTACCGCTATGTGCAGGGCTTCTACGACCCGTTCCTGTTCGGCCCGCGCTTCGGCGACTATGGCAATGTCCGCAGCTACACCATCTACACCAGTGGGCTCGACATGACGATCGAGCGGCGCGCCACCGGGGAGAGGCTGTTCGAAGGCTCGGCCGAGGCGGTGTCGCGCAACAATGATCTGACCGTGCTGGTGCCCAATCTGGTCGAAGCGATGTTCACCGGCTTCCCCGGCAACTCGGGCGAGAAGGTGCGAATCACCGTGGCACCGCCCGAGCGGGATTGAACCGACCGCATAATTGCGAGTGAAGCGAAACGATCCAGGGCAGCGTTGCACTGCACTGAATTGCGTCGCTTCGCTCGCAATAACGTAAGGACGACTAAGCGGTCAGCGCCCGCTTGATGCGGCGAATATCGGTGTCGAGATCGGCATCGTTGGCGCGCAGCGTCTCGATGGTCTTGACCGCATGGATCACCGTCGAATGATCGCGCCCGCCGAAGCGGCGGCCGATCTCGGGGAAGCTGCGCGGGGTCAGTTCCTTGGCGAGATACATCGCCACCTGCCGCGGGCGCGCGACGCAGCGGGTACGGCGCTGCGAGGCCATCTCCGCCTTTTCGATGCGATAATGGGCGCAAACCGCGCGCTGGATATCCTCGATGGTGATTCGCGCGCGGCTGCCGCGCGCCGTCTCGGCGAGCCGTTCCTGCGCAAAGGCAAGGTCGAGCGTGCCATCGAGCAGCGCGGCATAGGCGACCAGCTTGTTGAGCGCGCCTTCCAGTTCGCGCACGTTGCGCGGGAAGGTATGGGCGATCCAGTCGATGACATCGGCACCGATGTCCGCACCCAGCGCCGCGGCCTTGCGCTCGAGGATGGCGATGCGCAGCTCGAGATCGGGCGGATCGATGTCGGCCACCAGGCCGCCGGCGAGCCGCGACAGCAGCCGCTGCTCGATGCCGTCGAGGCGATGCGGCAGACGGTCGGCCGCGACGACGAGGCGTCCGCCCGACGACATCACTTCGTCGAAGGTGTGCAGCAGCTCGATCTGCGTCGAATCCTTGCCGATGATGAACTGGAGATCGTCGACCAGCAGCAGATCGGCGGCGCGCAGGCGGGCCTTGAACGACAGCATGTCATTGGCGCGCATCGCGGCGACGAATTCGAGCATGAATTTTTCGGCCGACATCAGGATGACCCTGGCATCGGGGTCGCGCGCCAGCGTGGCCGCAGCGATGGCGTGAATCAGATGGGTCTTGCCCTGCCCTGTCTCGGCCCGAAGATAGAGAGGGTGGAACTGCGGCGCCTCGACCGCAGCCATGCGGCGGGCAGCGTTGAGTGCCAAAATGTTGCTGCGGCCCGGCACGAAGCTGTCAAAGGCGAATTTGACGTCGAGCGCTGCAGCGGGTGCGGGGGTTGGCGCGGCGACGATGTTTGCTCTCAGCGCTTCGGCAGGCAGGCTGCGCACCTGCGCCGAGACATGGACCGAACGCACGGCCGGCAGCACCGTCTTCCATGCGAGCGTCAGCCGGTCACCGAAGCGCTTGCTGACCTGTTCTCCGGTGAAAGCGCTGGGCGAGGTGAGGTGCAGCGCGCCGATGGCGGCGTCGAACCGGGCCGGCTTCACATGCTTGAGCCAGTGATCGAAGGTGCGTGCGCCGATATCGCGCCGCAGTCCGGCGGCGAGTTGCGCCCAAGTTTCCTCCAGCCACGCCGCGCTTACTTCACCCGAATCTTGGTGCCCGTTCGCCGGGTCTCCCTTGTTAGCCATCGCCGCCTTGTCACCCCGAGATAGGCCGCCCCCATGCGGCACAGATGTATTTCTGCGGAAAGCCTGTGCCTTTCCGTCTGCTTTTCCGTCGAATGTCAGAGCGTCCGCGACGGTGAGTCCGTCGTGACGTCATCGTGTTAGGGCGCTGGCAGGGGCTGGGGCAAGGGCCGAAACCGCAAAAAAATTGAAATAAAGGCGTTGACGCGCAAAGGCGCGGCTTTGCTCGATTCGACGCCTATAATGCTGAAAAAGCGTGTGTTTCACGCTGTTCGCGGGAAGTGACAGAGCGCGAATCGGCAGGAAAGCTAGGTCGGCCATTGCGGCCACGAAACCGTAACAAATGTTTCACACGGGCGTAAAACAAGGCCGCCGGAGAATTCCTCCTCCGGCGGCCAATATCGATCGGTTCGGCACATGGTCGCAGCCCGAATCGGCTGCGCCAGCGTCAGGCCAGAGCGGCGAGTCGCTTGGTCAGGCGCGAGAACTTGCGCGCCGCGGTGTTCTTGTGAACCACGCCCTTGGCAACGCCGCGGGCCAGTTCGGGCTGCATTGCGGCCATGGCCACCGTCGCTGCTTCCTTGTCGCCCGCAGCCATCGCATTTTCCGCCTTCTTGACGAGGGTGCGAATGCGCGAGACGCGATTCTTGTTGACGAGCGTGCGGGCCTCGTTGCGACGGATGCGCTTGCGGGCCTGGGGCGTATTGGCCATGAATTCCTCAGCTTAATCGAGATGTCGAGCGGAAATGGGCCGCAAGTTGGCTGCAGCCCGTTTCAAGAGAGGCGCGCATAGCGATGTTGATCGGCAAGGTCAACGGATTCGCGCCTTCGGCCTCACCGCTGGCATTTGCGGCAGTGGAAGGTCGAGCGGCCGCCTTGCACCACCCGCTCCACCGGGCGGCCACAGCCGCTGCATGGTTCCCCTTCGCGCCCGTAGACGCGCCATTCGTGGCTGAAATAGCCAAGTTCGCCATCGGGATGGACGAAATCGCGCAGCGATGATCCGCCGACGTCGATGGCGCGTGTCAGCACCGCCTTGATCGCATCGACCAGCGGCGGGAGGCGGCGGCTGGCCACCTGCCCGGCCGGCTTGTCGGGCGCGATGCCGGCCATGTGCAGTGCCTCGCAGACATAGATGTTGCCGAGGCCCGCGACGATTCGCTGGTCGAGCAGCAGGATCTTCACCGGCGCGATGCGACCGTCGAAGGCGGTGGCGAGCGTTTGTGCGGTGAAAGCGTCCGACAGCGGCTCTGGCCCGAGCGCGCGGAACGGGGCGAAGCTGGTCTCCGGGTCGCCATCGACCAGATCGACCGAGCCGAAGCGACGCGGATCGTTGAGCGCGACCCGGCGACCCGATGCGGTCTCTATCACCAGATGGTCGTGCGGTTGCTCACCGCTGGCATCGGTACGCCAGCGACCCGACATGCCGAGGTGGAAGATCATGTGGTCGCCGCGATCGGTGGCGATCAGCCCATATTTGGCGCGCCTGGACAGTCCCGTCACTGTCGCACCCGTCATCCGCTGCACCAGATCGACCGGGAAGGGCCGGCGCAGGTCGCCACGGTTGAGGGTAAAGCGCGCGATACGCTCGCCCTCGAGGATCGGCCTCAGGCCACGGACGGTGGTTTCGACTTCGGGAAGTTCGGGCATGGTGTCCTGTCGGGAAGGCCCCTGCCCTCAACCCACTCACCCTGAGCTTGTCGAAGGGCTGTCCTTCCTTGCTGCGCTCGCTAAAGGGGAAAAACAGTCCTTCGACAAGCTCAGGACGAGCGGAGTTTTGTGTGGCCAACCCAGTTGAAACCGTTTCCTTCGGCTATGAAGAGGTAACGCCCGAAGAGAAGACCCGCCGCGTCGGTGGCGTGTTCTCCAATGTCGCGGCGAAATATGACATCATGAACGACGCCATGTCGGGCGGCATGCACCGGCTGTGGAAGGACCGGTTCGTCCGCCTGCTGCGCCCGCGCGAGGGCGAGCATATTCTCGATATGGCAGGCGGCACCGGCGACATCGCCTTCCGCATCGCGAAATCCGGCGCGCAGGTGACGGTGTCCGACATCAATGAGGACATGCTGGCCGTCGGCATGGAGCGCGCCGCCAAGCGTGGCATCGAGGGACTGGTCTGGTCTCCGCAGAATGCCGAGACGCTGAGCTTCGACGATGCGGCGTTCGACGGCTACACCATCGCCTTCGGCATCCGCAACGTCACGCATATCGACAGGGCGCTGGCCGAGGCGTACCGCGTGCTCAAGCCCGGCGGGCGATTCTTCTGCCTTGAATTCTCGACCGTCGAATGGCCGGGGTTCAAGGATGTCTATGACGCCTATTCGCACCATCTGGTGCCGCGCCTGGGCAAGGCGATCGCCGGGGACGAGGCCAGCTATCGCTATCTGGTCGAATCGATCCGCAAATTTCCCGACATGGCCAGCTTTCGCGCGATGATCGAGGCGGCGGGGTTCCGCCATACCCGCGTCGAGCCAATCCTGGGCGGGCTGGTCGCCATCCATTCGGGCTGGAAGATCGGGTGAGCGCACGCCTGTGACACGCCCCGCCACACATATCCTGAGGCTCCTGAAGTGGGGCCGCACGCTGGCACGCCATGGCGCGCTGACCGGTATCGAGGCATCGCCGACCACGCCCGCGCCCGTGCGGCGGCTGGCTCGCATCGCCCGGCTGGGCGCGCGGGTACCCAGGCAGCCCGACTATGCCGGCGCCTTCCGCGCCATCGGCCCGGCTGCGATCAAGCTCGGCCAGACGCTGGCGACGCGGCCCGATCTGGTCGGCGAAGCAGCGGCGCGCAACCTGCTGATGCTGCAGGACCGGCTGCCGCCGGTTCCCTTCAGCGAGGTCCGCCCGGTGATCGAGACCGCGCTCGGGCGGCCGCTTGAGGCGCTCTACGCCAGTTTCGACGAGGAGCCGATCGGCTCGGCCTCGGTCGCGCAGGTCTATCGCGCTACCACCATCGAGGGCCGCAAGGTCGCGGTGAAGGTGCTGCGCCCCGGCGTACGGGAGAAGTTCGCGCGCGACATCGACACCTATGAGTGGGCCGCAGCGCATGTCGAGGCGCTGGGCGGCGAGGCCGCACGGCTTCGGCCGCAGCTGGTAATCGCCAATTTCAAGCGCTGGACGCTGCGGGAGCTCGACCTGCGGCGCGAAGCCGCCTCGGCCTCCGAACTCGAGCAGATGGTGGCAACGAGCACGGGCTATCGCGTGCCCGCCATCGACTGGGACCGAACCGCCGGCACGGTGATGACGCTCGAATGGATCGACGGCATCAAGATCTCGGACCGCGCCGCGCTGATCGCCGCCGGGCATGATCCGGCGCGGCTCGCCGCCAATCTGGTCAATGCCTTCCTGCGGCAGGCCATTTCCGACGGCTTCTTCCACGCCGATATGCACCAGGGCAATCTGCTGGTCGAGCCGGACGGCACCATCGTCGCCATCGATTTCGGCATCATGGGGCGGATCAACCGGCAGGCGAGGAGCTGGCTCGCAGAGATTCTCTACGGACTGCTGACCGGCAACTACAAGCGCGTCGCCGAAATCCATTTCGAAGCGCAATATGTGCCGGCGCATCACAATATGGACGAGTTCGCGACCGCGCTGCGCGCCGTGGGCGAGCCGATGCGCGGCAAGCCGGTGAAGGAGCTGTCGGTCGGGCAGATGCTCGACGGCCTATTCGCCATCACCCGCGATTTCGACATGCAGACCCAGCCGCACTTGCTGCTGTTGCAAAAGACGATGGTGATGGTGGAAGGCGTGGCGACCGCGCTCGATCCGGAAATCAATATGTGGGAGACGAGCGGGCCGTTCGTCGGCGAATGGATCCGTACCGAACTCGGCCCCGAGGCGATGGTGGCGGACCGCATCATCCGCACCAGCCGCGCGATCCGCCGCCTGCCCGAGCTGCTCGAACGCATCGAGGAAGCCTACCCCCCCAAGGGCGCCGCCCCGCCGCCGCCGCCGGTGCCGGTGGTGCCGCTGATGTGGGAACGGCGCGGGTCGGGGGCTTGGCGTTATGCGTTGGCCGCTCTGTCGGGGGCCGCGTCGGTTGCTGCGGTGGTTTGGATTTGGGCATAAATGGCCATGCGCGTTGTTCGAATTGGTGCCGTCATTGCTTTGGCGCTTGCCCTCGGCGGGTGTCCCAGCAACACTTCAACCAGTCTCGTCAGTAATCTCGCACCGCCGGTCTGGAACATTGAGATACGTCACGGCACGATCGTCGGTTCCCCGACGGTATTCCTCCAGCAACTGTATCGGGTGCGCAGCGGCGACGAGATCGTCTGGCAGATCGAACTCGACAGCAACGATCCCACCTGTAGCGACATGACCCCGGGCGAAGGGCGTTTGCCTGACGCGCTGCATTATGGTCAAACGCCGACTTGCTACCGCGAAACCATAGGCGCAAAAGTGCTGGAAGAAGGTCGTGGCTACCTGCTCGAAAGCGATGACCCTCGCTACAACCATAGCCTTCATTTCATCTATTTCCCCTTTGTTGTCGAAAATGGGCAAGTCTGGAAAATTTCGGAAGACCGCTACCGGCGGCTGACCGGTACGGCGGATCAGCGACGATAGGTTCGCCTTGCCCGTAGTGTTCAATGCGCATAGATTATGGGGATGAGGAGTGCGCGATGAACAAGCTGGTCAAGATCGACACCCCCAAACGGGCGACCAACGTCACGCTGCCAGTCGCGCTGGTCGCAGAAGCCAAGGCGCTGGGCATCAATCTTTCGCAAGCCTGCGAAGCGGGCCTCGCCAAGCGCGTGTCGGAGACCAAGGCCGAGCAGTGGAAGCGGGAGAATCGGGCAGCGATCGAGACTTGGAACAAGTGGGTCGAGGAAAATGGTCTCCCGCTCGCCAAATATCGCCAATTCTGATGGCGCGGTTCGATGTGTTTCGTAGCCGCTCCAGTGAGCAGCTGTTGTTAGACTGCCAGAGCGACATGCTCGACTATTTTCAGACACGATTTGTTGTGCCGCTGGTCAAAGAGGGCGTGGCGACGCGCGCAGCACGTTTGCATCCGACGTTTACGGTCAATGGACAAAAACTGATCATGGCGACCCAGTTAGCCTCTGCTGTCGATCGTCGGGAATTGGGCGTGCAAATTGCCAATCTTTCGGACCATAATGATCAGATCGTCGCTGCACTCGACATGCTGATCACCGGCGTCTGAGCATGACCCAACCCCGCATACTCCTCATCGTCACCGGCGGTATCGCCGCTTACAAATCGCTCGAACTGGTGCGGCTGCTGAAGAAGCGTGGGATGGCGGTGCGGGCGGTGATGACCCGCGCCGCGCACCAGTTCGTGACGCCGCTGGCGCTGAGCGCGCTGACCGAGGACCATGTCTATACCGATCTGTTCGACCTGAAGGACGAGCGCGAGATGGGGCATATCCAGCTCTCCCGCCAGGCCGACCTGATCGTCGTCTGCCCGGCCAGTGCGGATATGCTGGCCCGCATGGCGGCGGGCATGGCCGACGATCTTGCTGCGACGCTGCTGCTCGCCACCGACAAGCCGGTGCTGGCGGTTCCGGCAATGAACGTGCGGATGTGGCTGCACCCGGCGACGCAGCGCAATCTGGCGACCCTCAAGGCGGACGGCATTCGCATCATGGACCCGGACGAGGGCGATATGGCCTGCGGTGAGTTCGGCCCCGGGCGGTTGCCCGAGCCTGAAGCGATTGCCGCGCGGGTGGAGGTGGAGCTCAAAAAGCCCTCTCCCCGCTTGGGGAGAGGGTTGGGAGAGGGGGCAGAGCGAAGCGCAGCGAGCGTGGCGCAACCGAGCGCAACGACTGCCCCTCTCCCCTCCCCTCTCCCCGGAGGGGAGAGGGAGCTAAGTGCCCAACCCGACTTCGCGCCCGAAACGCACCGTCCCCTCTACGGCAAGCATATCCTGATCACCGCCGGGCCGACGCACGAGCCGATCGACCCGGTGCGCTACATCGCCAACCGCTCGTCGGGCAAACAGGGCTTTGCCATCGCCGCTGCTGCCGCCGATCTGGGCGCAAAGGTAACGCTGATCGCCGGACCGGTGATGCTGCCGACGCCGCCCGGCGTTATCCGCGTCGATGTCGAAAGCGCGCGGGAGATGGCGGCGGCGGTCGCGGATGCGCTACCTGCCGATGTCGCGATCATGGTCGCGGCGGTCGCGGACTGGCGCGCGGCGGAAACGGCGGCGACCAAAATCAAGAAGGACGGCTCGGGCGCGGTGCCGCCGCTGGCGCTGGCCGAAAATCCGGACATTCTCGCCACACTCGCCCGCTCGCCGCAGCGCCCCGGCCTGCTGGTAGGCTTTGCCGCAGAGACCAACGATGTCATTGCCCATGCCCAGGCCAAGCTGGCGCGCAAGGGCTGCGACTGGATCATCGCCAACGATGTTTCGGCGGATCCGATGGGTGGAGAATTGAACCGCGTTCACATTGTCACCGCCGCTGGCGTTGACAGTTGGGACCGGCTGCCCAAGGACGCGGTAGCGAAACAGATCATGCGAAAGATCGCCGATGTCCTCTCCTGAGCCGCTGCCAGACGTGCCCATCAAGGTGAAGCGCCTGCCCAATTCGGGCGGGCTGCCCCTGCCCGCCTATGCCAGCGCTGGCGCTGCCGGAATGGACGTGGTCGCAGCCGAATCAGTGACCTTGCGCCCCGGGCAGCGCGCCGCAATTTCCACCGGCATGGCCTTTGCCATACCCGCAGGTTGGGAAATCCAGGTCCGGCCGCGCTCCGGCCTGGCGCTCAGGCATGGCGTCACCTGCCTCAACACCCCCGGCACCATCGACAGCGATTATCGCGGCGAGGTGAAGGTGATCCTTGCCAATCTGGGCGAGGAGTATTTCGAGGTGAAACGCGGCGACCGCATCGCCCAGCTTGTTCCCGCGCAGGTGCAGCGGGCGGTGCTGGTCGAGGTCGACGAGCTCGACACGACACGGCGGGGCAGCGGCGGGTTCGGCTCGACGGGGGTTTGAGGCTTTTCGCGCATTGCTTTTCGTCATTGCGAGCGTAGCGAAGCAATCCAGAGTCGAGCAGCGCCGTACTGGATTGCCTCGCTACGCTCGCAATGACGGAGCATAGTTTTGCTGACCGACACCGAACTCGATCGCTATGCACGCCACATCGTGCTGCCGCACGTCGGCGCATCGGGACAGCTCAAGATCAGATCAGCGCGGATCCTCGTCATCGGGGCGGGCGGGATCGGCAGTGCAGTCATTCCGGCTCTCGCTGCGGCGGGTGTGGGCATGATGCGCATCGCAGATGACGATGCGGTGTCGCTCTCCAACCTTCAGCGCCAGACGCTGTTCTCCACTGCCGATATCGGGCGAGCCAAAGTCGATGTCGCGGCGGAGCGCATCGCCGCGCTCAACCCGCACATCGCGGTGGAAACGCAAGCGGCGCGCGTCGACGCCGGCAACCTCCCTGCTCTGCTCTCCGGCGTCGATCTGGTGATCGACGGCAGCGACAATTTCGCGACGCGACTCGCTGTTTCCGATGCCGCGACCGCCGCGCGCGTGCCGCTGGTCTCCGCCGCCATCGCCCAGTTTCACGGGCAGGTGGGCACGTTCCGCGGCTGGGAGGCGGACAAGCCGTGCTACCGCTGCTTCGTTGGCGACGCGCTGGACCCTGACGAGTGCGACAGCTGCGCCGAACAGGGCGTGCTGGGCGCGATGGTCGCCATGGTTGGCGGCTTTGCCGCGATGGAGGCACTGCGCCACATCACCGGCTTCGGCGAGGATGCGGCAGGCAAGCTGCATGTCATCGATGGGCTGGCACCGGCGTGGCGGACTATCAGCCTGCCCAAGGACAAGGCGTGCCGCGGGTGCAGGGGTGACGCGGCCGGCAAATGATGCCAGCTTGCGCATGGGCTTGACCGGGAACCCGTAGCCCTGGGCTCGTCGAAGGGCGCTTCTCGAAGGTGCGAGACGCCTCTCGACAGGCTTGCAGGCTAGGGAATTGAAACCGCATAGCCCACCAACAGGGGAGCAACGACATGACATTGCCCATTACCGCACTGACCGCCGCCATCTGCGCGATCATGCTGCTGATCACCGCCATCGACACGGTGCGCCAGCGCCTGCGGGCCAAGGCCGCGTTCGGAGACGGCGGCGGCGATGCGACGCTGGTCAGCGCCAGCCGCAGCCATGGCAATCTGGCGGAACATGCGCCGCTTGCGGTGATTCTGATCGGGCTGCTCGAGCAATCGGGCGCGCATCACTGGACGCTGACCGGCATCGCCGTGTTGTTCCTCTTCGCTCGCATGATGCACATCATCGGCCTGTATGCGCCCGTCAGCGAAAAGGCGCCGCTGCCTCGGCAGGTGGGCGTCATAGGCACGTGGCTCAGCTATGCGCTGCTGATCGGGTGGACGCTGTTTCTGGTGGTGACGGTGAACGGATAACGCCCACTCTCGCGCCTGCGGGAGAGGGTTTCATAACGCGGCCAGAACCTCCTCCGCCCACGCCGGCACCACCGCCGTGGCGGGACCATGGCGCACCTCGTCAAACCAGCGGCTGCCCTTGCTCGGTTCTAGATTGAGTTCGAGCGTCGCGGCGCCCGCCGCGCGCGCTTCCCGCACCAGCCCTGCGGCAGGGTAGACCGCGCCCGAGGTGCCGATCGAGACGAACAAGTCGCAGCGGTTCACCGCCGCGTAGATCTCGTCCATGCGGTAGGGCATCTCGCCGAACCAGACGATGTCGGGGCGCAAAGCCGCCTGCCCGCAGGCCGGACAGGGCGGGCAGTCCTGCAACCTGTCGCGCCACGCGTGCCGCGCATCGCAGGAGGTGCACCAGGCCTTCAGATGCTCGCCATGCATGTGGATCAGCCGCCGCGCGCCCGCCCGCTCGTGCAGATCGTCGACATTCTGGGTGATGATGGTCAGGTCATAACCATCCTGCTTCGGCCACAGCCAGTCGAGCCGCGCCAGCGCCTCATGCGCCGGATTGGGCTCCACTTCCTGGATGCGTTCGCGCCGCATGTCGTAGAAGCGCAGCACCAGATCGGGATTGCGGGCGAAGGCTTCGGGCGTCGCGACATCCTCGACGCGATGCTGCTCCCATAAGCCACCGGCCGAGCGGAAGGTGTCGATGCCGCTCTCCGCGCTGATCCCCGCGCCGGTGAGGATGACGATGCGTTTGACCTGTCTCATGGCTTTGGCATCAGCCCCGCGATTACCCGCTCGATCGTCGCATCGTCGAGGGTGATCTGCCGATCCAGCGCCAGCATGGCAAGCCCATGGACGAGGCCCCAGCAGCGCAGCGCCGTCGCGCGCCGCTCCTCCACGCTGGCGTCCGGCGGCAGCACCGCGTCGACCGAGCGGCGCAGGCCCTGCATCGCCGGGTGCGACTGCTCCAGCGGCGCGCCGAGCACGTCGGTCTCGGGCGCCATGCGCCAGATCAGGCGGAACTGGTTGGGGTGGGCGATGGCAAAGCGGACATAGGCCGCGCCGCTGGCACAGAAAGCCGCCAGCGCGCCTGGGCTTGCGCCGGCCATGGCCGCTGCCTGCGCCTCACCCATCCGGTCGAGCGCGGCCAGCGCCAATGCCCCGAGCAGCGCCTCCTTGTCCGGGAAGTGGCGGTAGACTGCAGTGGCGCTCACCCCGGCTTCACGTGCCAGCGCGCGCAGCGACAGCGCGTCGGCCGGGGCCTGATCGAGCGCCGCCATGCCGGCGGAGAGCAGCGCGGCGCGCAGGTCACCATGATGATAGGAAGCAGAAGCACCTGACCTATGTACGCCGGTGTGCAGTTCCATGTTGACACTGTTAGCATTGGAAGCCATGTTAGCGCTGTAAACATATTCGAGTCGAGGAGCAAGCAGCATGGCAACCAAGGCGCCCAGCCCGAAGGCCCCGAGCAAGGTGGAAAGCGCGATCCGGTCGGTCGTCACCAGCGGCGTTACCGCGCTGGCCGGGTTCAACCGCAAGCGGCTCGCCGCGCCCGATGCGCACCCTTATCTGACCGGTGTCCACACGCCGATGACCGGGGAAGTGACGCTGGAAGCGCTCGCGGTGACCGGCACCATCCCGGCCGAGCTCCATGGCCGCTATCTGCGCAACGGCCCCAACCCCGCCATCGCGCCCAATCCGGCGAGCTACCACTGGTTCACCGGCGCCGGAATGGTCCACGGCATCGCCATCGAGCATGGCAAGGCCGCCTGGTATCGCAACCGCTGGGTGCGCGGCACCGAGGCGTGCAAGGCGCTGGGCGAGCCGCTGCCTCCGGGAGATCGCCGCGACGGCTTCGATGCGCCCAACACCAATGTCGTCGGCATCGCGGGGCGGACCTGGGCGATTGTCGAAGCCGGCGGCTATCCGGTGGAGATGAACCGCACCCTCGACACGGTGGCGCACAACAAGTTCGATGGCACGCTGGCCAACAGCTATACCGCGCACCCGCACTGGTGCCCGGCAACCGGCCAATGGCATGCGATCTGCTATCGCGGCGATGTGATGGACAAGGTCTGGCACACGGTGCTCGACGCGGCCGGCCATGTCATCCGCGAGGAGGCGATTGCGGTGCAGCATGGCCCCAGCATCCATGATTGCGCCATCACGGCCGACCATGTGCTGGTGTTCGACCTGCCGGTCACCTTCTCGATGGGCAAGCTGATCGCGGGCTACAGCTTCCCCTATCAGTGGAACCCCGATCATCGCGCCCGGGTGGGCGTGCTCGGCCGTAATGCGCCCGCAGACAGCATCATCTGGTGCGACGTCGACCCCTGTTATGTGTTCCACCCCGCCAACGCCTTCGTCGATGCCGACGGGCGCATCATCGTCGATGTCGTCACCCACGACCGCATGTTCGCGCGCAGCAACTATGGCCCGGACAGCGAGGCCAGCCAGTTCGAGCGCTGGACGATCGACACTGCCACGCAGAAGGTGGTGCGCAAGGTGATCGATGCGCGTCCGCAGGAATTCCCCCGCTATGACGAACGGCTGACCGGCCAGCCCTATCGCTATGCCGTCGCCCTGGCCCTGCCCGAGCGCGATACCGAGACGATGACCATCGGCGACAGCCGCATCTATCGCCACGATCTGGTCGAAGGGCGCACCGAGGCGCATGACTTCGGACCCGGCAAGGCCCCGGGCGAATTCGTGTTCATCCCCCGCGACGGCGGGACGGCGGAGACCGACGGTTGGTACATGGGGCTGGTGATCGACGCCGAGGCCGAGACAACCGATCTGGTGCTGCTCGACGCCGCCGACTTCACCGGCGAACCCGTCGCCCGCATCCACCTGCCCCACCGCATCCCGCCGGGGTTTCACGGCAACTGGGTCGCCGACTGACGCTGGCTTCCCTCGCCCCGCCTGCGCCGCTACACCGCGTGGCATGACACGGATCGGCATTATCGGCAGCGCGGGGCGCATGGGGGCGGCGCTGGCTGCGGCGATCGAGGCGGCGGGCTGCGCCCACGCCGGCGGCATCGACCGCGACGATGGCGCAGCGCAGTTGGCGGCGCTGGCGGCTGGCAGCGACGTGCTGGTCGATTTCTCTTCCCCCGCCGCGCTCGAAGCAACGCTCGATGCGGCGGTAGCGGCCGCCATTCCGGCAGTCATCGGCACCACCGGGCTGGAAGAACGCCACCACTGGCTGATCGACGCGGCGGCCGAAAAGATCGCCGTGCTGCAGACCGGCAATACCTCGCTCGGCGTCACCATGCTGGCGGCGCTGGTGCGCGAAGCGGCGGCACGGCTGGGGCCGGACTGGGATATCGAGATTGTCGAGATGCACCATCGCCACAAGGTCGATGCGCCGAGCGGCACCGCGCTGTTGCTGGGCGAGGCGGCCGCGCGGGGGCGCGGCGTGGATCTTGCCGGACAGGCCGAGCGCGGGCGCGACGGGCTGACCGGGCCGCGACAGGCGGGCGCGATCGGCTTTGCATCGCTGCGCGGCGGCAGCGTGCCCGGCGACCATGACGTGATCTTCGCGACCGAGGGCGAGCGCATGCTGCTCGCCCACCGCGCCGAAGACCGCGCCATCTTCGCGCGCGGGGCGGTCAAGGCGGCGCTGTGGCTGCGCGGCCGCGCACCGGGCCGCTACACCATGAACGATGTGCTGGGGCTGAGCGGCGACTGACGGAATCTGCGGATCGAACGACAAGAGGCCGGAAAGACGATGCTTTCCGGCCCCATGGCACTATCGACAATGGCGATCCGGCTTATGCGGCTTCGCTAAAGTCCTCATCGCTCTGCACCGGGCCCGAATCCTGGCCCTTGGCAGCGACGTCGCGGTCGACGAACTCGATGACCGCCATCGCCGCGGCGTCCGAGGCACGGAAGCCGGCCTTGAGCACGCGGGTGTAGCCGCCGGGGCGACCGGCATAGCGCTCGGCCAGCACGTCGAACAGCTTCTTCAGCTGCACATCGTCACCGAGGCGGGCCATGGCGAGACGACGGTTGGCGAGGCCACCGCGCTTGGCCAGCGTGACCAGCTTTTCGATATAGGGGCGCAGTTCCTTCGCCTTGGCGAGGGTGGTGGTGATCTGCTCATGCTTGATCAGCGAGGCCGACATGTTGCGGAACATCGCGATACGATGGGCCGAGGTACGCTGCAGCTTACGGCCACCAACTTTATGACGCATTTTCTTTCTCCGTTTCGCCTTCCCCTAGCGCAAGCGCTAGCGGCGGGCCGTTTGTCATGGGGCCGTGCGAGGTACCCCGTGCCAGGCAGCGAAAAGGGGCTGCCCATCCCTTGGGCCTCTCCCCTTCAGGGGAGAGGTAGTGGAGGTTGCCAGCTTGCTGGCTACCGAAACTCGGAGAGGGGCTCAATGCCGCGCCCCTCTCCGCTGCGACTAGGCAGCAAGCTGCCAAGTCTCGCTCCTCTCCCCTGACGGGGAGAGGGCGCATTGTCTGCCTTCCCGTAACGCAAGCGCTAGCGGCTCACCCCAGCATTTCCTGCTCGAGCTTCTTGGCCATTTCCTCGATATTCTCCGGCGGCCAGCCGGGGATGTCCATGCCGAGGCGCAGACCCATCGAGGAGAGCACTTCCTTGATCTCGTTGAGCGACTTGCGGCCGAAGTTCGGCGTGCGCAGCATCTCGGCCTCGGTCTTCTGGACCAGGTCGCCGATGTAGATGATGTTGTCGTTCTTGAGGCAGTTGGCGCTGCGCACCGAAAGCTCCAGTTCGTCCACCTTCTTGAGCAGGAAGCGGTTGAGCTGGTTGGTGTCGGTCTCGTCGATATTCTGGCCACCCATCGCCGGCATGGCGACGCCGATGCGCGGGGCGGCTTCGCTGACCGCGCCATCGGAGAAGTGGACGAACACCGACAGCTGATCCTGCAGGATGCGCGCGGCATAGGCCACGGCATCTTCAGGGCTGACCGTACCGTCGGTTTCGACGGTGAGGTTGAGCTTGTCGTAATCGAGTTCCTGCCCGATGCGGGCATTGTCGATCTTGTAGGCGACCTGACGGACCGGCGAGTAGAGCGAGTCGACCGGGATCAGGCCGATCGGCGCGTCGACCGGACGGTTGTTGGCCGCAGGAACATAGCCCTTGCCGGTGTCGGCGGTCAGTTCCATGTTGAGCGTCGCGCCATCGTCGAGGTGGCAGATGACATGATCCGGGTTCATCACCTGGATGTCGCCCGACACGGCGATGTCGCCCGCGGTCACGGTCGCCGGACCGGTGGCAGAGAGCTGCAGGCGCTTGGGGCCTTCGCCTTCCATGCGCAGCGCGATCTGCTTGACGTTGAGCACGATGTCGGTGACGTCCTCACGCACGCCGGCCAGGCTCGAGAATTCGTGCAGCACATTCTCGATCTTGATCGAGGTGATCGCCGCACCCTGCAGCGAGGAGAGCAGCACGCGACGCAGCGCGTTGCCCAGCGTCAGGCCGAAGCCGCGCTCGAGCGGTTCGGCCACGAAGGTCGCCTTGCGACGCGAGTCGCTGCCGGCCTTGACTTCGAGGCCGGTCGGCTTCTTGAGTTCCTGCCAGTTCTTGCTGTTGACAGACATTCTGTTCCCCTATGGGTCAAAGGGCGGAACATGGGGTGGCGCGAACGCGGCTGGCGGTGCCGCGCTGCTGGCCACCGACCCCCGGATGCGCAGCCCGCCAGCCGCGCAAGGGGTCTACGAAACAATCAGACGCGGCGGCGCTTGGCCGGGCGAACACCATTGTGCGGGATCGAGGTCACGTCACGGATGGTGGTGATCTGGAAACCGGCGGCCTGCAGGGCACGCAGCGCCGATTCACGACCTGCGCCCGGGCCCTTCACTTCGACTTCGAGCGTGCGCACGCCATGTTCGGCGGCCTTGCGGCCGGCGTCTTCGGCGGCGACCTGGGCGGCATAAGGGGTCGACTTGCGCGAGCCCTTGAAGCCCATCATGCCGGCCGACGACCAGCTGATGGCGTTGCCCTGGGCATCGGTGATGGTGACCATGGTGTTGTTGAAGGTGGAGTTGACGTGCGCAACGCCGGACGAGATGTTCTTGCGTTCGCGACGGCGAATACGCTGGGGTTCGCGGGCCATGATGAATATCCTTGGCTGAAAGTCTTGACTGCGAGGCTGGGGAGCCTCCGGCGGAGAAAAAATAATGAAGTCCGTCCCCCGGACGGCCTTCCTCTCTTATTTTTTCTTGCCGGCGATGGCCTTGGCCTTGCCCTTGCGGGTGCGGGCGTTGGTGTGGGTGCGCTGACCGCGCACCGGCAGGCCCTTGCGGTGCCTGAGGCCACGATAGCAGCCCAGATCCATCAGGCGCTTGATGTTCATCGCAGTTTCGCGGCGAAGATCGCCCTCGACCGTGTAATCGGCGTCGATGGTTTCACGGATCTGCAGCACTTCCGCATCGCTCAGGTCCTGGATGCGACGGGTTTCGTCGATTCCGACCTTGGCAGCGATGTCCTTGGCGTTCTTGGCGCCGATGCCGTGGATATACTGGAGCGCAATGATTACGCGCTTGTTGGTGGGCAGATTGACGCCCGCAATACGTGCCATGCTGATATATTCTCCTGGCTCCACAGGACGACTGGCTATCGTCCTATCTCAAAGCGAGTGATTCGGGGGTCGCCCCCCAGCGTGCCGGTAACGCAAAAACGCAGCCATTGCCGTGCCTTACGGGCGCGCCAGTGGCCGATCCTTGGTTCCGAGAGGCGTTGCCCTTAGGGGAAAGGCCGGTTCAGCGCAAGTGTCGAAACAGCCTGGCGCGTCGCCTGTTGCCGGATGGCGGGGCACCGGGGACGGCGATACCGTCCTCATGACCCCTCGACAGCCACCGCGCCATCCGGCAAAGCGCAATGCCATGCAAGACCAATGGGATTTCGTCATTGCCGCCTATGCCGTCACCGCTGTCGGCACCCTCGGCGTCCTTGTCCATAGCTGGCTCAGGATGCGCGCCGCGGAACGCCGCGTGTCGGACCTGATGCAGGACCGCGACTGACATGAAACCCAAGCAGCAACGCCTGATGCTCGCCGCAGCGGCGCTGGTCGCCATCGTCGGCGCCGGCCTGCTCGCCAGCCTGGCGCTCAAGGACCAGGCGGCCTTCTTCTACACGCCCGCAGAGGCCAAGGCGGCGACCATCACCCCCGGCGACGCTGCGCGGCTGGGCGGGATGGTCGAAGCGGGCAGCATTGTGCGCCTGCCCGACGGGGTCAGCATCACCTTCCGCCTGACGGACGGACAGGCGAGCGTGCCGGTACGCTATACCGGCATCGTGCCGGACCTGTTCGCCGAGGGCCAGGGCGCGGTGGCCGACGGGCGTTTCACCGCCGACGGCACCTTCATCGCCGACGAAATCCTCGCCAAGCATGACGAGAATTACATGCCGCCGCAGATGGGCGAGATGCCGAAAAATGCCGGGGCGACGGTGGAGGGCGGCGCATGATCGCCGAACTCGGTCATGCGATGCTGTGGATCGCGGCGGCGCTGGCGCTGCTGCAGATCGTTGCCGGTGTGATGGAACTGCGCGGGGCGCCGCTGATCGCCGCCCGCCCGCTCGCCATCGCGCAAGGGCTGCTCACCCTCGCCGCCTTCCTGCTGCTGATCTGGCTGTTCGTCCGCTCCGACATGTCGGTCGATCTGGTCGCGCGCAACAGCCATTCGGACAAGCCGCTGATCTACAAGATCAGCGGCGCCTGGGGCAATCATGAAGGCTCGATGCTGCTGTGGCTGACCATCCTCGGCTTTGCCGGCGCCTGCATCGGCCTGTTCGAAAAGCGGCTCGATACACGTACGCTGACCGCGACGCTGACCGCGCAGGCCGCACTGGCGGTCGGCTTCTTCGCCTTCCTGCTGTTCGTCTCCAACCCGTTCAAGCGGCTGATCCCGGCACCGCCACAGGGCATGGGCCTCAACCCGCTGCTGCAGGACCCCGGCCTCGCCTTCCATCCGCCGACGCTCTACATCGGCTATGTCGGCCTGTCGGTCGCCTTCTCCTTCGCGGTCGGCGCGCTCGTCACCCGCGACGTCGGCCCGGCCTTTGCCCGGGCGATGCGGCCGTGGGTGCTGGGATCGTGGATCTTCCTGACGCTGGGCATCACTGCGGGCAGCTATTGGGCCTATTATGAGCTCGGCTGGGGCGGCTGGTGGTTCTGGGATCCGGTGGAGAATGCCTCGCTGATGCCGTGGCTGGCAGCGACCGCGCTGCTGCACTCGGTCAGCGTCACCGCAACCCGCGACGCGCTGCGCGCCTGGACGGTGATGCTGGCGGTGGTCGGCTTTTCGATGTCGATGGTCGGCACCTTCCTCGTCCGTTCGGGCCTGCTGACCAGCGTCCACAGCTTTGCCACCGATCCCGCGCGCGGCACCTTCATCCTGGCGCTGCTCGCCATCTATATCGGCGGCGCGCTGCTGCTGTTCGCGCTGCGCGTCGGCAGTGTCGCGGAAAGCCAGAAGTTCAACTGGCTGAGCCGCGAAGCCGCGCTGGTGATCAACAATCTGCTGCTGACGATCATCCTCGTCGTGGTGCTGGTCGGCACCTTGTCGCCGATCGTCGCCGAAGCCTTCGGCTCGAAGATTTCGGTCGGCCCGCCCTATTACAATCCGGTCGCCGGCCTGTTCGCGCTGCCGCTGGTCGCGGTGATGGTGCTGGGGCCGCTGCTGCGGTGGCGGCGTGACGACGGGGCCAAGGCCAAGCGCTGGCTGCCGGTGCTGCTCGCCATTCCCATGCTGACCGTCGCCACGCTGGTGCTGGTCGCGCCGGGCATGTCGATCCTGTCGATGCTCGGCCTGGCGCTGGGCATTGCCGTGATGCTGATCAGCTTCGCGCCGCTGGTCGGCCGCAATCTCAGGCGCACCCCGCTCGCCATATATGGCATGGTCATCGCCCATTTCGGCATCGGGCTGGCGCTGGTGGGGATGGCGAGCGAGAGCGCCTTCATCAAGGAGCGGCTGGTCGCGGTCCGCGCGGGCGAGCAGACCAGCGTCTCCAACTGGACGGTGACGCTGGCCGATGTCCGCCCGGTGCTGGGGCCGAACTGGACCGCGATCGAGGCCGAGCTGACGGTGCGCCGCAACAATGGCGACCCGGTGACGATGCGCCCGCAGGCACGCAGCTTCACCCAGCCGCCGACCGAAACCAATGAGGCGGCGCTGCTGACCACCTGGGACGGGCAGCTCTATGCCGTGCTCGGCCAGAGCGCCGGCCGCGACGCGCAGGGCCGCGAACGCTGGCAGCTGCGCCTGTGGTGGAAACCGCTGGTGTGGTGGATCTGGCTGGGCGGCGGGCTGATCGCGCTCGGCGGCGCGCTGGCGCTGATCGGCCGCGCCCAGCCGCAGCGGCTGATCCCGGCGCTGCGCAGGGGAAGCGCGGCATGAGCGGCGGCACGGCACCTTCCAACCGCAATGCGCGGCCCGATGTCGCCCGGCCATCCTTTTGGCTGTGGCTGCCGCTGATCATCGTCGGCGCGCTCGGGCTGCTGTTCGCCTGGGGGCTGATGGCGGGCGGGCAAAGCCGCCTGATCGAATCGCACTGGATCGACAAGCCGATGCCGGTGTTCGACCTGCCGCCGGCGATGCCCGGCCAGCCCGGCCTTGCCAGCCGCGACTTTGCCGACGGCAAGCCGCGCCTGCTCAACGTCTTTGCCAGCTGGTGCGTGCCGTGCCGTGTCGAGGCACCGGTGCTCGAGGAACTGCGCGATCGCGGGGTGATCATCGAAGGCATCGCCATCCGCGACCGGCAGGACCAGCTCGCCGCCTTCCTTGCCGAAAATGGCAATCCCTATGCCGGCATCGGTGCGGACACGCGCAGCCAGGTGCAGATCGCGCTGGGCTCCTCGGGCGTGCCGGAGACGTTCCTGGTCGATGGCAACGGCATCATCCGCGAACAGATCCAGGGCATCATCGAGCCCGAGCGGATCCCCGAGATCATGGCCAAGCTCGAGGAGATGCGGCAATGAGGTGGCTGATCGCGCTGCTCATGGCGCTGGGCCTTGCCGCACCGCTCGCGGCACAGTCGAGCCTGCCGCCCGCGCCCTACGCCTATCGCCAGCTCGACGACCCGGCGAAGGAAGCGCAGGCGCGCGATCTGATGCACGAGCTGCGCTGCCTGGTCTGCCAGGGTCAGTCGATTGCCGATTCCGACGCGCCGCTGGCCGGCGACATGCGCAGCCAGGTGCGCGAAAAGCTGCTCGCCGGGGAAACACCGGCCCAGATCAAGCAATTTCTGGTCGACCGCTATGGCAATTGGGTGACCTATGAGCCGCCGCTGGGCGCCGACACCATCATGCTCTATCTGGCGCCGCTGCTCGCCCTCCTGGTCGGCGGCTGGCTCGCGTTCAGCCGGATGCGCGGCGGCAGTGCCGAACCTGCCGGCGCGTCGGATGCCGGCGGGGTGCATAGCAGTGGGGAGCAGACCGGCGGGGAGCAGACCAGCGGGGAGACAGGCCGATGACCACGATCATCGCGGTATTGGGGCTTGGCCTCATCGTCTGGGCAGCGACCGTGCTGGCCGCTCGCCTGCCCAATGCAGCGCGCATTCCGCTGGGCGCAGCGATCATGCTGGGTCTGACCGGCTATCTGCTGCTGGGCCAGCCCGGGGCGGAAGGACGGCCGGTGGAATCGCAGGCCGACGTCGAACCGGCGGGCTTCGGTGAAAAGCTGGAGGACCCGCGCGGCGGGCTGACCGGCAATGGCGGCGATTCGGCAGCGATGCTGACCATGGCTGACGGTCTGCTGCGCAACGGCAGCACCCGTGCGGCGGCCATGCTGCTCGAAACGGCGGTGCGGCGCGACCCGCGCAACATCGACTTGTGGGTGGCCTATGGCAATGCGCTGGTCGCGCACGGCAACGGCCTGATGACCCCGGCTGCGGCGATGGCGTTCGACAAGGCGGCAGCAATCGACCCCGGCCACCCGGCGCCACCCTTTTTCGCCGGTCTTGCGCTGGCGCAGGGCGGCGACCTTGAAGGGGCGCGTGCCATCTGGCAGGAATTGCTCGACCGATCGCCGCCCAACGCGCCGTGGCGTGAGGACCTGACCGGACGCCTCGCGCAACTGCCGCCCGCGCCCGCTGCGCCCGCGCCGCCAGCCGCTGCGCCGGCTGCCCCTGCTGCGCCGACGGCCGCCCCTGCCCCCGCTGCGCAAGGCAATTGATGCCATGACGCGCTCGTGATAGGCGCGCCCGCCGACATAGGGTCGGCCCATTTTTGCGGAGTCGCGGCATGACCGCAGCAAGCACGCCGGAAGGACCCATGGACGAAGGCCATGGCGAAGACGGCGATCTCGAAACCGGTCACGGCCACGCAGACCCGTTTCTGAAGCTGGCGGTCGGCGCCATCGGCGTTGTCTTCGGCGACATCGGCACCAGCCCGATCTACGCTTTCCGCGAAACCTTCGCCGGGCACCACCCGCTCGCGCCCGACGCGGTGCACATCTATGGCGTGCTCAGCCTCGTCTTCTGGTCGATGATGCTGGTGGTGACGCTGAAATATGTCGCGATCATCATGCGCGCCGACAACAAGGGCGAGGGCGGCAGTCTGGCGCTGCTGGCGCTGATCAACCGATCGACCACCGACACCCGCAAATGGGCGCCGATGATCGTCATGCTGGGCGTGTTCGCGACCGCTCTCTTCTATGGCGACAGCATGATCACGCCGGCGGTCACCGTGCTTGGCGCGGTCGAGGGTCTGGTGGTGCTGGACCCGCGCACCTCGACATTCGTGTTGCCGATCACCGTGGGCATCATCGTCGGCCTGTTCCTGATCCAGAGCCGCGGCACCGGCAAGGTCGGGCAATTGTTCGGGCCGATCATGCTCGTCTACTTTGCCGTGCTGGCGACCCTCGGCACGGTGCAGATCATCGAGAATCCCAGCATACTCAAGGCCCTGAACCCCTGGTATGCGTTCAATTTCTTTCGCATCGACGGCTGGCTCGCCTTTCTGGCGCTAGGGTCGGTCGTCCTCGCCGTCACGGGTGCGGAGGCGCTCTACGCCGATATGGGCCATTTCGGCCGCAAGCCGATCGGACTGTCGTGGATGGTGTTCGTGCTTCCCGCGCTGATGCTGAACTATCTCGGGCAGGGGGCGATGATCGTTGCCCTGTCCCCGGCCGAAGCGGCCGAAGCCATCCGCAATCCCTTCTTCCTGCTCGCACCGGAAGCCCTGCGCCTGCCGCTGGTCATCCTTGCGACCATGGCCGCCATCATCGCCAGCCAGGCGGTCATCACCGGCGCTTTCTCGGTCACGCAGCAGGCGATCCAACTCGGTTTCATACCGCGCATGCGCATTGACCATACCAGCGCCGCGTCCGCCGGGCAGATCTACATCCCCACGGTCAACTGGGGGCTGATGGTGATGGTGATCGTGCTGGTGCTGACCTTCCAGTCATCGTCCAACCTCGCTGCGGCCTATGGCATTGCCGTGACCGGGGCGATGACCATCGACACCTGCCTGCTGGTGGTGGTGCTGTTCAGCCTGTGGCGCTGGCATTGGGGCTATGCGGTGCCGCTGCTCGCGATCTTCTTCATCGTCGACATCGCCTATCTGACCGCCAATCTGACCAAGGTGCCCGATGGCGGCTGGGTGCCGCTGATCATCGGCCTGATCATCTTCACGCTGCTGACCACCTGGGCGCGCGGCCGCAAGCTGATGCAGGAGCGGCTGGCGGAAGGCGCGATGCCGATCAGCCTGTTCGTGCAGAGCGCCGCCAACAGCGCCAAGCGGGTGCCCGGGACGGCGGTGTTCATGACCTCCACCGCCAAGGGCGTGCCCCCTGCCCTGCTCCACAACCTCAAGCACAACAAGGTGCTGCACGAGCGCATCATCCTGCTGACCGTGCAGATCAAAGACGTGCCGTTCGTCGACGACGAGCGGCTGCTCGACTGCGAGGATCTGGGCCAGGGCTTCCACCGGGTGATCCTGCGCTATGGCTTCATGCAGACGCCCGATGTGCCCGCCGCGCTGGAACGGGTGACGATGTGCGGCCCGCAGTTCCGCATGATCGACACCAGCTTTTTCCTCTCCCGCCAGACATTGCTCGCCTCCGCGCGGCCGGGGATGGCGATCTGGCGCGAAAAGCTGTTCGCGTGGATGCTGCGCAACGCGGAAAGCGCGATGGAGTTTTTCCGCCTGCCCACCAATCGCGTCGTCGAACTGGGCAGCCAGGTCGAAATCTGAGGCGAAGGCTCCGAAATGGAGCCAGTCTTTCAGTTTATGGTGGCGCAGGGGCCGCCAGTGCGCCTAGGTCGTAAACCCATAAAATGCGCGTTCGAGGTTCGAGGCCATTTTGTTCAGGGCAAGGAGGCAAGGCGCAGGAATATGTCGATATTTCAAGCTTTGCCGACGCAGCCATGGACAAAATGGGTCGAACCCCTTCGGGGCGGCGAAATGGCTTCGATCTCGGCTCCAAGCGGCCTTGCAGGTGGAACCACCACCCGCGGCGGCCACCTGAACCCGACATCTTCGCCATTTCGCTGCCTCGAACGTGCATTTTATGAGTTTACGACCTAGCCTGCAATGTATGGAGGATGGAGCGGCGATCGGCGCATCGGGGCGCGATGATCGACCCGGGGGCTGGATGCTGCTCTGGGCTCCGGCGGCGTCGGCGCAATCGGTGCCGCCGCTGCGCGCGCTGTTCGCGCGATCCGGCCTCAATCCCGACGATGCGCAGCAGCTGAGCTTCGGCGGGCGCACGATGCAGTGGGCCGCCGGCGCCGACGCCGCGCCGCTGTTTGCCGAAGCGACCCGCGCCCCCTGCCGCACCATCGGCACCGCATCGCCACCGCCAGCCGAAGGCGGCTGGACGCTGGCGCTGCGCTGCCAGGACGACCGGCGCGACATCGAGGGCCTGCTGCGGCTGAGCGCGCTCACGGGGATGATCGCATCGCCGATCGACGGCTGCCTGATCGGCTGGCTGCCCGCACGCCTATGGTCCCCCGCCGGCCTGTTCTGCGACGCAGTGGCCGCGGTCGAACGGCAGGGTCTGCCGCCGGTGATGCATCTGATCGGCTTCGATTGCAGTGCGGGCGAGGAGATACTGGTCGGCAGCGCCGGGCTGGCCTGGTTCTGCGATCACGAATTGCGGTTAACCGCGCCTTCGGCCTGTGGCGCAAGGCAGGCTTTACGCCATGCTGCGAGGCTGGCGGTCGACGCGATGATGCATGGGGGCATCGACGGACCGATGACGGTGGCGGGCATAGACGACGGGGATGTGCTGGCGATCGACGCGCCGCGCGACGGCATCGTCCATGCCGCGCTGAGGCCAGCCGGCGACTGACCGGCAGGCGGCACGGTGCGCGCGGCCGATGCCTGTGCCAGCCGGTTCCAGCAGCATCATCTGATTCCGCTCGCGCTGCTGCGCCACGCCCAGATCGGGCGCTTCCTGCGCGGGCTCAACATCGCGGGTTTCCATATCGACGACGACCGCACCAATCTGATCCGCCTGCCGTCGGACGAGGCGACGGCGGCGCGCTGCGGTGCGGCGATGCACCGCGGGCCGCACCCCCGCTATTCGGCGGTGGTGACCGCGCGGGTCGAGCGCATCCGCCGCCTGCACCATGCCCACGGACAGGATGCGCACGACGCCGTGGCGCGGCTGCACCGGTTGCAGCGGGCGCTGCGGGCGACGCTGGCCGGATCGGCACCGCGCCTGCTGCTGCTCAACCGGCATGACCCGATGCGGCTGTTCGCCGACTATTCGACGTTGGATGCGGCGATCGACCTCATCCATTTTCCGTAGCGCAGGGCTGCGGGTCCCTACCGCCGGCGGATTGCCCCGGCGAGTTCGTCGAACGCAGCGTGATATTCGCCCTCGAACCGCGCGACGAGATCGGCGACACTGCTGACCTTGGCGATGGTGCCGATGCCCTGGCCCGAGCCCCAGATATCCTTCCACGCCTTGGCCTTGGGGCTGTCGCCCGAGCCGAAGTTCATCGTCTTGAGATCGCCTTCGGGCAGATTGTCCGGGTCCATGCCGGCGGCGACGATCGAGCCGCGCAGATAATTGCCGTGCACGCCGGTGAAGAGATTGGAATAGACGATGTCGGCGGCGCGGCCGTCGACGATGCCCTGCTTGTAGCCATCGACCGCGTTGGCTTCCTCGGTGGCGATGAAGGCCGAGCCGATATAGGCGAAGTCCGCGCCGAGTGCCTGCGCGGCGAGGATCGAGCGGCCGCAGCCGATCGCACCCGACAGCGCCACCGGCCCGTCGAACCACTGGCGGATTTCCTGCATCAGCGCGAAGGGCGAGAGCGTGCCGGCGTGGCCGCCCGCACCTGCCGCGACCGGGATCAGGCCGTCGGCGCCCTTCTCGATCGCCTTGCGGGCGAACCGGTCATCGATCACGTCATGCAGGGTGATGCCGCCCCAGCCGTGCACCGCCTGGTTGAGCTCCTCCCGCGCGCCGAGCGAGGTGATGGTGATCGGCACCTTCCATTTTTCGCAGGTGGCGAGATCCTGCATCAGCCGGTCGTTCGATTTGTGGACGATCTGGTTGACCGCGAACGGCGCGGCCGGCGTGTCGGGATTGGCCGCATTCCAGGCGCCCAGTTCCTCGGTAATCCGGTGCAGCCATTCGTCGAGCAGGCTCTGCGGACGGGCGTTGAGCGCAGGAAAGGAGCCGACGATGCCGGCCTTGCACTGGGCGATGACCAGCTCCGGACCCGAGATGATGAACAGCGGCGAGCCGATGACCGGCAGGCGCAGCGAATCGAAAATGGCGGGAAGCGGCTGACGGGGCATGGCATTCTCTCTCCGGACAGATTTGGCTTGGTTCACCTTAACGTCAACGGAAAGTGGCGCAAGCGATGGTTGCGCAGCCACCGCGAAACATAGCCGCGGTTTACGCTATGTCCATTGTGGACCGCTACCGATGACGCACGGCCCCCGACTCGGCGCGGGGCCACGGAGCGAAAGATGAGTTTTTTCCGGTCCCTGACTGGCGGCAATGACGCGGGCACCATCGATGGCACGTCGGTGGTGCGCAGCGGCGACGCGCGTCGGCGGCTGGAACTGCTCGACGATTTCGAAAGCGCGGGGGTCGGCTGGATCTGGGCAACCGACGCCGATGGGCGGCTGATCTACCTGTCCGACGACGCGATGAAGGCGCTGGGCATGGCGGCCGAGGCGGTACTGGCACGGCCGCTGGGCGAATTGTTCGAGGTCGACCGGGACAATCCGGCCGCGAAGTCGGATCGCCCGCTCAAGTTCATCCTGACCGCGCACACCCGCATTGCCGACCTGGTGGTGCAGGTGCTGGTCGGGCCGGATAAGGAGGGCGCGCAGGGCGGCAAGGCCGGCACCGCCCGCCGGATGTGGTGGCAATTGAGCGGCCAGCCCAAGCATGACGCTTCCGGCAATTTCCTGGGCTATCGCGGCAGCGTCAAGGACGTGACCAACGATTATGAGCGTGCGCTGGTCGACAGCCGCATGGCGGAATATGACGCGCTCACCGGGCTTGCCAATCGGCACCGCATGACCCGCCGGCTCGACGTCATGCTGGCCGCGTTCAAGGAAGCGCAGCGCTCGGTCGCGCTGCTGATGCTCGATCTCGACCGGTTCAAGGCGGTCAACGACAGCATGGGCCATCCGGCCGGCGACGCGCTGCTCAAGCTGGTCGCGACCCGCCTGCAATCGGTGGTGGGCCAGCGCGGGGAAATCGGCCGGCTGGGCGGCGACGAATTCCAGATCATCCTGCCCGACCTCGACGACCGCGGCAAACTCGCCGAACTCGCCGGCAAGATCGTGCAACTGCTGTCGCAGCCCTATCTGATGGGAGACAAGCATGCCATCATCGGCGCGTCTGTCGGCATCGCCATCGCGCCCTATGACGGGGTCGAGCGCGAGGAACTGACCCGCAATGCCGACCTTGCGCTCTATGCCGCCAAGAATGGCGGGCGCGGCCAGTATCGCTTCTACGACCATGACCTGAAGGACGAGGAAGCCGAGCGGCAGGCGATGGTCGACGAGCTGCGCGACGCGCTGGAGACCAACCAGTTGCAGCTCCACTATCAGCCGGTGGTGCGCACGTCGGACAATCGCGTGGTGTGCTGCGAGGCGCTGATGCGCTGGGACCATCCCGAGCGCGGGCCGATCGGCCCTGCCACCTTCATACCGATCGCCGAGGACTATAATCTGGTCGGGCCCCTGGGTGCCTGGGCGCTCAACCGCGCCTGCGTCGATGCGGCGCAATGGCCGAGCGAGCTGCGTGTCGCCGTCAACGTCTCCGCTGCGCAGTTCGCCGATGCGGGCTTCCTCGAAACATTGAACGCCGCGCTGGAGATCAGCGGACTCGACCCGGCGCGGCTGGAACTGGAACTGACCGAAAGCGTGTTCCTGGGCGACAGCGAGACCGTCGACGAGCTGTTCCGCGCGATCAAGGCGCTGGGGGTGAGGCTGGCGCTCGACGATTTCGGGACGGGCTTTTCGTCGCTGAGCTATCTGCGCTCGGCGCCGTTCGACAAGCTCAAGGTCGACAAGAGCTTTGTTGCGAGCTGCACCCAGAACGACAAGAACAGCCTGAAGATCATCGCTGCGATCATCGGCCTGGCCGACGCGCTGGGCATGGAAACGACCGTCGAGGGCGTCGAGGCGTTCGACCAGATGGAGCTGGTCTGCGCCAAGGGCGCCCGCTACATCCAGGGCTGGCTGTTCGCCAAGGCGATGCCGATGGATGAGCTGATGGCGCGGATGAGCGCGGGCGAGTTCAGCATCGCGCCCAAGGGCCCCGACCGCTACCGACCCGAGCGCCGATCCGTGTTCCGCCGCATCGGCGTGATCCACGAAGACCACCGCTACGAAGCGATCGTGCGCGACCTTTCCATCACCGGTGCGCGCATCGAGGGATTGCTGGGCGTCCCGGCCGGCGAGGAGCTGGTGCTCGATCTCGGCAAGGGCCAGCTCGCGCTGGCGCGGGTGACGCGCAGCAGCGACAGCGACTTCGGCGTCGAGTTCGAAACGCCGCTGATCAGCGACGGGTCAGGCGGGCTGGTGACGCGCCACCGCGTCTCCCCCTATGCGCTGGCCGCCGCGGGCATGCCGCTGCATGCCTTGTCCGGCAACGGCTATGCGCAGGTGATGCGCAACGCCAATCCCGCCAGCCCGGCGCGCTTCATGGAAGTCACCATCAGCAGCGCCCGCGCCGCCTGAGGGGCGGAGTGGGTCGGACGACCCGGCGCTGAAGTCCGCGCCGCTACACCCCCCGCCCCGCACTTGATGCGGGGCCTGGCTTCGTTGGCAGCCGCGCCAGCGAAAGCCTTGCCCCGTGTCAAGCACGGGGCGACGAGAGGGGTTATCGAGATCGGTCTGGCAGCCGGCCGCACATGTGAAAAGGGTGCGCCACTGGCATGGCGCACCCTCACAAGGTCATCGATAGATGCCTGCTGCGCCTCTGCAGCGACGTGCAAAAGCAGCAAATGGCGATGGATCAGGCGACGGTCGCCTTGACGATCTTGCCCGGAGCGCGGGGCGGTTCGCCCTTGGGCAGCGCGTCGACATGCTCCATGCCGCTTTCTACCACGCCCCACACGGTGTACTGGCGATCGAGGAAGGTCGCGTCGTCGAGGCAGATGAAGAACTGGCTGTTGGCGCTGTTGGGGTTCTGTGCCCGCGCCATCGAGCAGACGCCGCGCACATGCGGCTCGCTGTTGAATTCGGCCTTGAGGTCGGGGAGCTTGGAGCCGCCCATGCCGGTGCCGGTCGGATCGCCGCCCTGCGCCATGAAACCGTCGATGACACGGTGGAAAACGACGCCGTCATAGAAGCCTTCGCTGGCGAGGGCCGTGATGCGCTCGACATGACCGGGAGCCAGATCGGGACGGAGGCGGATGACGACATCGCCGGTGTCGAGCGTCAGGGTAAGCGTTTCGGCGGTCATGGACTGTCCTTGCGTGGATTGGGGATGGCGCGCCCATAGCGGCGGGAAGCGGCGGCGTCACCCCCTGCGCCTCTCCGCTCCGGGGAGGAACTGCAATTGCCATTGGCGCGCATCGCGCCTATCCCGCCACCCACGAACCACGCAGCGCATCATCGGAAGAGGGCAGCATGAGCGACGACACGCGCATCGACCTGCCAGCGCCCGACAATCTCGACGAGGATGACCGGCTGCGCCCCGATTTCGTGCGCACCGTGCTCGCCGCCGTCGAAGCGGGCGACGACGAGGCCGCGCGCGATCTGGTGCGACCGCTGCACCCCGCCGACCGTGCCGACCTCATCGAACTGACGCGCGAAGACGCAAGGCCCGCGCTTGCCGCCGCGCTGGGCGACCTCATCGACGCGGACGTGATCGCCGAGATGAATGACTATGTCCGCGAGGACATCGTCGACACGCTCGAACCCGAGCAGGTCGCGGAAATCGCCGCCGAGCTCGATACCGACGATGCCGTCGCGATGATCGAGGACATGGAGGCCGAGGATCAGGCCGCCGTGCTCGCCGCGATGGAGCCCGAGGACCGCGCCGCGATCGAGGATGCGCTGTCCTACCCCGAGGAATCCGCCGGGCGCCTGATGCAGCGCGATCTGGTGGCAGTGCCCGAACATGTCACCGTCGGCGATGTCATCGACCGGCTGCGCGACGACCCGGAAATCGGCTCCGACTTCTGGGAAATCTATGTCGTCGACCCACTGCACCGCCCGGTCGGCTACTGCCAGCTCAGCTGGATCCTGCGCACGCCGCGGCAAATCGCCATCGCCGACGTGATGATGCGCCAGCAGACCCTGATCCCGGTCGACATGGACCAGGAAGAGGTGGCGCTGCGCTTCCAGAAATATGCGCTGATCTCCGCCGCGGTGGTCGACACCGCCGGGCGGCTGGTCGGGATGATCACCGTCGACGATGTCGTCCACATCATCCAGGAGGAAGCCGGCGAGGACGTGCTCAACCTGGCCGGCGCGGGCGAAGGCGACATCAACGAAAGCCCGGGCGAGAGCTATCGCGCGCGCATCCGCTGGCTGGTCGCCAACCTCGGCACCGCGCTGGTGGCATCGAGCGTGATCAGCTTCTTCGGCGGGGCCATCGAGCAGATGGTGGCGCTCGCCGTGCTGATGCCGATCGTCGCCGGTGTCGGCGGCAATGCCGGAACGCAGACGCTGGCGGTGACCGTGCGCGCCATCGCCACCAACCAGTTGACCCAGTCCAACACGCGCCGCGCCATCGTCCGCGAACTGACCATCGCGCTGATGAATGGCAGCACCATTGCCATCATCGCCGGGATCGGCGTGACCGTGTGGTCAGGCGACTGGCATCTCGGCGCGGTCATCGCGGCGGCGATGCTGACCAACATCGTGATTGCAGGCCTCGCCGGCGTGCTGATCCCGGTGGCGCTCGACCATTTCGACCAGGACCCGGCGGTCGCTTCCTCGGTGTTCGTGACGATGATCACCGACTCGATGGGCTTCCTCGCCTTCCTCGGGCTTGCGGTGCTGAGCGGGCTGGTGAGCCTCTAATTTGAGGCTTGCGCCGCTGCCTATGCGGCGGAATAAGCTGTGCCCAACGACGGGGGTCGCATCCCGAACTCGCCATGAATCAGCGCAGGATTCCGACCCTTTATGCTCAAGATCGACCGCCGCCGCCTGCTCGCCGCGATTGCCGCGACCACCGCCATCTCTGCCCTGCCCGCGCGCCTGCTGGCGCAGGGCGCGCCTGCCGCGGCCAAAACCGTCGACGCGACCGACGATTATTGGGGCACGACCCTGACCGACCCCTATCGCTGGATGGAAAGCGGCAGCGATCCTGACTGGCGGCCGTGGCTCGAAGCGCAGAATGCCGCGACCCGCGCGCGACTCTCCGCGCTGCCCGGCAATGCCGCGATGCAGGCGCGGGTATCGGCGCTGTCGGGCGAGAGCGTATCGACCTCCGATCTGACGCCGCTGGCCGATGGCTCGATCCTCTATGAGCAGCGCCCGGCCGGCTCGCAATTCTTCGCGCTCTATCGCCGCGCGGCGGACGGCACGGTATCGACCATCCTCGACCCGGCGACGATGCGGCAGGGCGACAGCCACATCAGCATCGACTGGTGGGATGTCTCCCCGGACCAGCGCTATCTGGTCTATGGCCTGTCGCCCGCCGGGTCAGAGGCATCGGTGCTGCACATCATGGAGCTGGCCAACGGCACCGTGCTGCCGACGCGCATCCCGATGACCGATTTCGGCGCGATCAGCTGGCTGCCGGACAGGAGCGGCTTTTTCTACCACGCGCTGACCGGCGCGCGCGAGACGCCGCAGCTCTATCTCGACAGCGAGACGCGGCTGCACCGGCTGGGCAGCGATCCGGCGAGCGACCGGGTGGTGCTGAAGCGCGGCATGTTCGCCGACGTGCCGATCACCGAAGGCCAGTTCCCGATCGTCGCCACCATCGCCGACACCGATTATGCCATGATCGGCGTCTATGACAGCGTGCCCGAAAACCGGCTGTGGACGGTGCGCGTCTCCGAATGGCTGGCGGGCAACCCGCGCTTCACCCGGGTGGCTGCGGTCGAGGACGGCATCACCGATTATGCCGCTGCCGGCGACCGGCTGTGGCTGGTGTCGGAAAAGGGCGCGCCGCGCCGCAAGCTCATCGAAACGCGGCTGTCCGCGCCCGATCTCGCCAGCGCGCAACTGGTCCTGCCGACCGGCGAGGCGGTGCTGGAGAGCGTCTATGCGATCAAGGGCGGCGCGGTCGCGCAATATCTCGATGCCGGGGTGCAGCGGCTGACCATGGTCGACGCGCGCGGCGTCCACCCGCTGCAACTGCCGTTCGGCGGCAGCACCTCGATGATGCACAGCGATGCGCGCGAAGATGCGGTGTTCGCTGCCGTCACCGACTGGCTGAGCCCGACCAAAATCGTCCGCGTCGCCCCCGATGGCAGCGCCACCGATACCGGCCTCAGCCCGCCCCCGCCGATCGATGTCTCGCCCTATGTCTCGGAACTGCGCTTCGCCACCGCGCGCGACGGCACCCGCATTCCCTACAGCTTCCTGGCCAAGCGCGGCTGGCAGGCGAACGGGCGCAACCCGGTGCTGGCGACGGCCTATGGCGCTTACGGCAGCAGCAATACGCCCTATTTCAATGCGCGGGTGATCGCCTTTCTCGAGGCGGGCGGCATCTATGTCGATGCCGCGGTGCGCGGCGGCGGCGACTATGGCCGCGAATGGCATGACGCCGGCAAGAAGGCGACCAAGCCCAACACCTGGCGTGACCTGATCGACGTCTGCGAGGCGCTGATCGCCGAGGGTGTGACCGCTCCGGCGCATCTGGTCGGCTGGGGCATATCGGCCGGCGGCATCACCATCGGCCGGGCGATGACCGAGCGGCCGGACCTGTTTGCCGGCGCGATTGCCGAGGTCGGCTTCATGAACCCGATCCGCTATGTCGCCGAACAGAATGTCGCCGATATCGAGGAATGGGGCCCGATGGTCGACGCCGAGAGCTTCCGCATCATGTATGCGATGGACGCCTATCGCGCCGTGCTCGACAACCCGGTCCCTGCGCGCTGGCCCAAGGTGCTGGTGCAGACCGGCATCAACGATCCGCGCGCTGCCCCCTTCCACAGCGCCAAATTCACCGCCGCGCTGCAGGCGAAGGGCTGCGACGCCATGCTGCGCGTCGATTTCGACGCCGGACATGGCATCGGCAGCACCCGCGCCCAGAGCGATGCGCTGCGTGCGGACGAGTTCGCGTGGGTGCTGGGCGTGGCTGGCCAGGGGTAGGCAACAGCGCGCGTCAGCGTGCCGCCCGGGCGGCCTCCACCTGCCGCAACACGGCGTCGATACCCTTGAAACGCCGCAGCAGCGTGGGCGCCTTGGCGCCGATGGCGGCCATGGCGACGGTCGGGACGATGCGGCCGCCCATCACCGCCAGCGCAATCGCAATCGGGGACAGTCCGGCGATGGCACATGCCACCACCGCGGTGCGCGGCGGCCATGGGAGCATGGCAATCAGGCCCAGCGCCGGCAGGCCATAATGGCGGACGGTCTCCAGAACCGCGGCGACGGACCCGGTATCCGGCTGTCCCACCAGCCACTGGTCGAGCACCGCCTGGCCCCAATGCTGGATGGCGAAGGCACAGAGGCCGGCACCCAATGCGGTCGCTGCGATGAAGGTGAGGCCCAAGGCGAGCCAGCGGTGCGGCAGGCCGATCGACAGACCCATCAGCAGCAACTGGTTGGGCAGCACAGGCAGGACATAGTCGCAGAGCGGGGAGACTCCGACGGCGGGCAGGAACCAGCGGCGGTCCGCGCGCCGTTCGAGCGCGAGGATCAGCCGGGCGGTGCGGGACGGCGTCTCAGCCATGGCGCATGATCCGCTCAGCGAGGGCGGGCGACAGGCCGAAGATGGCGCGCAGCAGCTTGGCCTTGCCGACATAGATGCTGGTCTTGCCGGCGACGATGCCGTCGACGATCTCCCGCGCGCAGGCGTCGGCGCTGATCTTGCCGCGCCCGCGCCCCTCGGTCATGCCGGTATCGACCAGCGGTGGCAGCGCCTCGATGACCCGCAACTGCGCCGCGCGCGCCTCCGCCTGATAGCGCAGGGCCTTGGTGAAGCTGCGCATGCCCGCCTTGGTCGCGCAATAGACCGGCGAGCTTTGCTTGGGCGCGAGCGCGAGGCCGGAGGTGACGGAGACAAGCGCGGCGGCCGGTTGCGCCAGCAACACTGGCATCACCCCCAGTGTCAGCGCGATGACGCCTTCGAAATTGAGCGCGATTTCCCGGCGCAGCGATGCGACCCGGTCGGGCGCGTCGCTGGCGACAAGATCGGTCAGCGCCTGCGTCCCGGCATTGTTGATGAGCACCGACAGATCGGAATGGTCGACACGCACCGTCGCGGCCAATGCGTCGACCGCGGCAGGATCGGCGAGATCGCAAGCTATCGTGCGTACGGCCGGGTCGAGCGTCGCGACGTCCTCCAGCGCCGAGCCGCCACGGGCCACCACGATCAGCGCGCGCGGCCGATGCGCAAGCAGCCTGGGCAGCATGGCACGCCCGATACCGCGGCTGCCGCCGGTGATGAGGATGGTCCGATCCTTCAACTGCACGCTGTTATCCTTTGTCCTATGCCAAGGAGCGCATCGATAGCGCAGACCATAGCCAGCGCGATGAACCTCGATTTATAGAGGAATGATGTTTTCGCCCGATGCCCTGATCGCCGCCATCCAGCCACGCGCCAGCAGCGACGGGCTGTGGCGGCCTGTCCGCCAGGCCAAGGGTGAGACGGTGTTCGACCAGGGCGAGCAGCGCGACCTCATCGTGCTGCAACTCTCCGGGCTTACCAAATTGGCTTATCAGGGGGCGGACGGCAGCGAATGGATCAAGAGCCTGATCGTCGATGCCGGAGTGTTCGGCACCGCCGTCGATCAAGGCGAGACCAGCCGCTTTTCGGCCCTCTGCATCGAGCCATCGCAGCTGTTGACGCTGCCGGGGGCGTGGCTGCGGCAAGCGGTTGCCGGCGATGCAGCGCTGGCCGAGCAGGTGGCTGCCTTCAACCGCTGGCTGGTCGCACGCAAGCAGGCGCGCGAGGAGGCGCTGCTGTGTCTGACCGCGGAACAGCGGTATATCGCGCTGCTGGAGAGCGAGGCATCGCTGCTCGCCCGCCTGTCGCAGGCCGACATCGCCCGCTACCTGCGGATAACACCGATCGCCTTCAGCCGCATCAAGCGCCGTATAGCCAGCCGCACGCCACGCGGGTGAACAGGCCGTGGCCCCCGGTGGCGACGCAGGTCCGGTCATTCGGCTATGGCGATTGGGGTTGCCAGTCTGCAGGCGCGCCGAATTACCCGCAGTGTCGATGATCTGTCGTCCTCACCCCCTCCGGCTTTAAGCCGCGATCGCGCGGTTGCACCGGTAGGGCAGACATTGTTCACGCAGAGGCGCAGAGGGTAGGAGGTTCACGCGGCGTGGGGAGAGAAAGGGGTTCACGCAGAGGCGCAGAGGAAGAAAACCGCAGAGATCGCAGAGAGGCTTTGCGGCGAAGCCGCCCAGATCCCGCAACCCCGCAGTCCAATCCGACAAGGCAAAAACAAGCCGCTTCGCGGATCAGCCTAGAGGTTGTCCTGTTTTGTTTGAACCGTAGTGCTGAGCTTGTCGAAGCACGCCTCGCCGATAAACGCCCTTCGACAAGCTCGCAGGCTACGGTTCCGATTCAACCCGACCAGGACAGGCTCTGAATCCTCTGCGCCCTCTGCGCCTCTGCGCGAACCCTTTCTTCTTCCTTGTCCGCGCCTCTGCGCCTCTGCGCCTCTGCGTGAGATATTCCTGCTCCGTCCTCCGCGTCTCCGCGTCTCCGCGTGAACCGGAAAATCTCGCACAAAGGCACAAAGACCCAGCAGCGTGGCAATGCCAGCCTCTCCAAAGACCGAAGCTCCTGCCGCACCGACTGGCAATGGACCCCTGCCTTCGCAGGGGAACACGGGCGGCACCGCTCGCCGGATTGCCCCCCAACGGAAAGCCAAGGAAGCTCGGCCCCCCAGTAGTTTGCCATTGCGCGAAGGCCGCCGCACGGCCTAATCCTCGCGTCCATGATCACCACCCCCCTGCGCGCCGCACTGGCGCTTTTCGCCGCCACCGCCCTCACCTCGCCGCTTGCCGCGCAGGCGCCGATGACGCAGGTCGATCTCGCCACCTGGAGCCGGGTCGCCGCGCCCGCCGTCTCTCCGGACGGGCGCTGGGTGGTCTATCAGCAGACCGATACCGCGCGGGACAGCTATGCGCGGACGACCGGCCTGTGGATCGTGCCTGCCGACGGCAGCGCGCAACCGGTCCGCGTCGCCGATATCGCGGGCGCGAACGAGAGCAGCCCGGCCTTTTCGCCCGATGGCAAGCGCCTCTATTTCCTCTCCAACAAGAGCGGCAAGAGCCAGTTGTGGTTCGCCGAGCTGGGCGATGCAGGCTGGGCCGCGCCGGTGCAGGCCAGCGATACGCTGGCCGATGTTTCCGGCTTCCGCCTCTCCCCGACCGGCAACCGCGTGCTGCTGTGGGGCGATATCGTGGTTGACTGCCCGACCTTCGGCTGCGCAGGCAATGGCGATCTGGCGACGCAGGGCGGCGGCACCGGGCGGACCTATAACGCGCTGTTCGTGCGCCATTGGGACGAATGGGAAACCCCCGGCGTCCATAGCCGCGCCTTCACTTTCGCGCTGGGCGCGGATGGCAAGCTGACCGGCGCTGCCGCCGCCATTGCGCCCGAGCTGACCGGCGACACCCCGTCCAAACCGTTCGGCGGCGCAGAGGAACTGGCATGGAGCCCCGACGGCAGCACCGTCTATTTCACCCTGCGTATCGCCAATCGCACCGAGCCGCGCTCGACCAACCTCGACATCTATGCCGCGCCCGCCACCGGCGGCGAAGGCGTCAACATGACGCCGATCAACGAGGCCACCGACACGCTGCCTACGCCCTCCCCCGATGGCCGATGGCTGGCCTACGCCGCCATGGCCCGCCCCGGCTACGAGGCCGACCGGCAGGTACTGATGCTGGTCGATCTGCGCAGCGGCAGCCGCCGCCCGCTCACCGCCGACTGGGACCGCTCGGTCGCCTCGATCGCCTGGGCAGCGGACAGCCGCAGCCTGATCGTCACCGCGCAGGACACGCTCGAGCATCCTGCCTATCGCGTCGACATCCGCTCGGGCCGCGTCACCCGGCTGACCGAGCGGGGCAATGTTTCCGACACGTTGCCACTGGCGGGTGGCGGGATGGTCTATGCCATCAACTCGATCACCTCCCCCACCGATCTGGTGGCGATGGACCGGCGCGGGCAAACCCGGGCGCTGACCGCTGTCGGCGCTTCGGCGGTGCAGGGTGTCGCACCGGTGCATTATGAGCAGTTCAGCTTTGCCGGTGCCGGCGGAGACCGGGTCTATGGCCAGATCCTCACCCCGCAGGGCGTGACCGGCAAGCTGCCGACGGTGCTGCTGGTGCATGGCGGGCCGCAGTCGAGCTTCGGCAACGGCTGGTCGACCCGCTGGAACCCGATGCTGTTCGCCTCCGCCGGCTATGCGGTGGTGACCATCGATTTCCACGGCTCGACGGGTTACGGACAGGCCTTTACCGACAGCATCAACCGCGACTGGGGCGGCAAGCCGCTCGAGGATCTGCGGCTGGGCATGGCAGCGGCGGCAGCGACCAACGCCAGCGTCGACACCGCCAACGCCTGCGCGGCGGGCGGCTCCTATGGCGGCTACATGATGAACTGGATTGCCGGTAACTGGCCCGACGGCTTCAAATGCCTGGTCACCCATGCCGGCATCTTCGACCTGCGCGCCATGGCCTTCGAAACCGAGGAATTGTGGTTCGACGAATGGGACCATGGCGGCCCGTGGTGGGATCGCGACCCTGCCGAGCGCGAACGCTGGAACCCGGTCAACCACGTCACCGACTGGCGCACGCCGACGCTGGTGATCCACGGCGAGCGCGACTTCCGCATCCCCTACAGCCAGAGCCTGGCCGCCTTTACCGCGCTGCAGCGGCAGGACATTCCGTCGCAGTTGCTGATCTTCCCGGACGAGAACCACTGGATCCTGAAGGGCCGCAACAGCGTGCAATGGTACACCAGCGTGTTCGACTGGATGCGGCGGTGGACGGGGGCGGGCAATGTCATGGCGGCGGAGGTGCCGGGAGGGACTGGCCAGTGATCGAGGCGCTTGCTCTAGCGCTTTCAGCACCATTGCATACCGACGATGGTGCACATTCGCCTGCCGAATCGCTGAATGCGCAAGTCAGTCAAGCTGAGCAATGCTCGCGGTCTCTCATCGGTCGCTGGGTGGTAAGTTACAGCGATAATATTCCGGACTCTGGCGGAATGGCGGCTTTCCTTCAAATCAATGCCGACCGAAGCATTGCAATCAGGTGGTCCGCCGAAGTCGTACTAACTCCCCCTACATGCTCCAATCGGATCTCGTCCGAGGGTCAATGTTTGCGTTTTGTCATGAGCGACGGCGGAAGGCATAGCGTGCATTTTCAAGGATGTTTGGTCGGTAACGAGATCATCGGTACGTGGATCAGGGAATCGCATGCCGGGAGCCACAACTGGACTGGACGCCGGGTCTCGAATTGGCCACAGCCGCCAGCAGGAGAAAATTAGGTGATCGGAACTAACGTCCTGCTTGTCGGTGCCGCGCTGATCCTGACTGCGGCACAAGACGCCCCCGCACGCGGCGCGGATGTGGCTGGCGCATGGAGCGTCGATCTGCGCATCGCCGATGATGCCGAGCCCTATAGCCAGCCGATGAACCTAGTCATCGCCGCTGACGGCACGATCACCGGCGATTTCTACAATTCGACGATCAATTCCGGCCGCTACGGCCGCAATCGCGGGCGCAGCTGTGTTGCCTTCACCACCAGCGACGGCATGGGCGATTATCAGCACAGCGCCTGTCTGGTCGACGGCCGCATGCTCGGCCAAAGCTGGGCCGAACATCGCCAGTTCGTGCTGCCATGGGTGGCGGAGCGGGTGGCAGCGCCGGCGCCCTAGCCCCTCTTGCCGCAGCGCAGCATGGCGGGCTATGCGCCGCCGATGACTGATACCGCCGATACGCCCGCCGAGTCCGGCCTGCCCAAGACCTTCGATCCTGCCGCCATCGAGGCGCGCTGGGCCGCGCATTGGGAGGCCAACGGCCTGTTCCGTCCGCACCGGCCGGAGGCGACGCCCTTTACCATCGTCAACCCGCCGCCCAATGTGACGGGCGCGCTGCACATCGGCCACGCACTCGACAATACGCTGCAGGACGTGCTGGTCCGTTACGAGCGGCTGCGCGGCAAGGATGCGCTGTGGGTGGTCGGCACCGACCATGCGGGCATCGCCACGCAGATGGTGGTCGAGCGGCAGATGGCCGAGCGCCAGCAGAAGCGCACCGATTTTTCCCGCGACGATTTCATCGCCAAAGTGTGGGAATGGAAGGCGGAGAGCGGCGGGCAGATCACCGGCCAGCTCAGGCGGCTGGGCTGTTCGATGGACTGGGAGCGCGAGCAGTTCACCATGGACCCGCACTTTACCCGTGCGGTGGTGAAAGTGTTCGTGCAGCTCTACAACGAGGGCCTGCTCTATCGCGACAAGCGGCTGGTCAACTGGGACCCGGGCCTGAAGACCGCCATCTCCGACCTCGAGGTCGAGACCCGCGAGGTGCAGGGCAAATTCTGGCACTTCCGCTATCCGCTGGCCGACGACAGCGGCACCATCAGCGTCGCGACCACCCGCCCCGAGACGATGCTCGCGGACATGGCGGTGGCCGTCAACGCTGCCGACGAGCGCTATCAGCACCTGATAGGCAAGCAGGTGCGGCTGCCGATCACGGGCCGCCTGATCCCGATCGTCGCCGACGAGCATGCCGACCCCGAGCTGGGCTCGGGCGCGGTCAAGATCACGCCGGGGCATGATTTCAACGACTTCGAGGTGGGCAAGCGCGCCGGCATCAAGCCCGCCGACATGCTCAACATGTTCGATGCCGATGCGAAGGTGGTGCAGGTGGCCGACGGGCTGATCCCCGCCGACCTGATCGGGCTCGACCGGTTCGAGGCGCGCAAACAGGTGGTGGCGCTGATCGAGGCGGCGGGTCTGCTCGAACATATCGAAGATCGCGTCATCCAGACGCCGCTGGGCGACCGCTCGGGCCAGGTCATCGAACCATGGCTGACCGACCAATGGTATGTCGATGCCGCGACACTCGCCCAGCCGGCAATCGAGGCGGTGCGCAGCGGCAAGATCGAGATCGTGCCCAAGAGCTGGGAGAAGACGTTCTTCAACTGGATGGAGAATATCCAGCCCTGGTGTGTCTCGCGGCAATTGTGGTGGGGGCACCGGATTCCGGCGTGGCATGTCCGGCATTACAAGACGGATGGCGCAACCGGCACGCTCGATCCTGTTTCGGAGATCATCGTCGATGAAACTCTGGAAGGAGCGTATGAACAGATCGAGTATCGTCCCGAATATGCCGATGGCGGCGGTCCGTTGCTGTTCGTCTATGATTCAATGGATGAAGCTGAGGCAAATTGGCTGAACGATGTGCTTTCGTCGCCGGGGCCGGATGCAACCAAGCGTAGCGGTGTCGTCTTCGTTCGGGACAAGGATGTCCTCGACACCTGGTTCAGCTCCGCGCTGTGGCCCTTCGCCACGCTGGGCTGGCCGGATCAGGGTCCTCCCCGTGGCGGGGAGGACCTTCTTTCCCGCCACTACCCCAATGACGTGCTGATTTCCGGCTTCGACATCCTGTTCTTCTGGGATGCGCGGATGATGATGCAGGGCCTGCACTTCATGAACGATGTGCCGTGGAAGACGCTCTATCTGCACGGCCTGGTGCGTGCGCCCGACGGGCAGAAAATGTCCAAGTCCAAGGGCAATGTCGTCGATCCGCTGGGACTGATCGACCAATATGGGGCGGACGCGCTGCGCTTCTTCATGAGCGCGATGGAGAGCCAGGGCCGCGACATCAAGATGGATGACGCGCGGCTGGAGGGCTATCGCAACTTCGCCACCAAGCTGTGGAACGCGACGCGCTTCTGCCTGTCGAACGGCATCGGCGCGAGCGCCACGCTCGCCGCACCGAGCGCGACCCTGCCGGTCAACCGCTGGATCATCGGCGAAACCGCTGCGACCGCGACGCGTATAGAAACGGCGCTGGCGGGATACCGCTTCGATGACGCCGCCAATGCGATCTACCAGTTTGCCTGGGGCAGCTTCTGCGACTGGTATCTGGAGCTGATCAAGGGCCAGATCGACGACGAGACGCGCGCGGTCGCCGGCTGGGTGCTCGACCAGATCCTGGTCATGCTGCACCCGTTCATGCCATTCATCACCGAAGAACTGTGGCACGCGACCGGCGAGCGGCCTTACGAACTGATCGTCGCCAAGTGGCCTGCACCGAACGCCGACGTGGACGCAGAAGCCAGCGCCGACATCGGCTGGCTGATCGCGCTGGTGCAGGCGATGCGCGGGGCCAAGGCCGAGCTGGGCATCGCGCCGGGCGCGCGTCTGCCGCTCTATGCCGCCGAGTGCGATGCCACGACGCAGGCGCGTATCGCCCGCCTTTCCCCCGCCATCGATCGCGTGGGCCGCGTCGAGGCGATCCACTTCGACCCCGCCCCGAGTGGTGCGGCCATGCAGCTCGTCGTCGACGGCGCGACCTATGCGGTGCCGCTCGACGGCGTGATCGACGTCGCCGCCGAACGCGCCCGGCTCGAAAGGGCGCTCGCCGCCGCGCAAAAGGAAGCGGGCAGCCTCGCCGCCCGCCTCGGCAACCCCGCCTTCACCGAAAAGGCCAAGCCCGAAGCGGTCGAGAAGGCGCGGGAAGACCATGCGGCGCGTGCGGCGGAGGCGGAGCGGCTGGAGGCGGCGCTCGCGCGCCTGGGGTGAGCGAGCGCGACGCCTCTCCCGAGCTGCCCATGGTTCCGGCAGGACCGGAACTGCCGGCTGCGGCGCATACGCCCGAGACCGCCCCCGGCAATCCGCGCATGTCGAAGCAGAGGCCGGGTCGCAATGGCCAAGACCTCACCTCCGGTCCGATCACCAAAACGCTGATCCTGTTTGCCCTGCCGACGCTCGGCTCGAACATCCTGCAATCGCTCAACGGCTCGATCAACACCATCTGGGTCGGCCGATTTCTGGGCGAAAGCGCGGTTGCGGCCACCGCCAACGCCAACACCATCATGTTCCTGGCCTTCGCCGCCGTGTTCGGGTTCGGCATGGCGGCCACGGTGATGATCGGCCAGGCGATGGGGCGGCGCGACATCGACGCGGCCCGCCGCGCCTTCGGCAGCGCGCTCGGTTTCCTCGGCATCATCGCGGTGCTGACGGGGCTGGTCGGCTGGCTGGCCGCGCCCGCGATCCTGACCGCATTGGCAACCCCGGCAGAAGCCTATGCGCTGGCGCTCGCCTATCTGCGCGTCACCTTCGTCGCCATTCCGGCGTCAATGCTCAGCGTCATGGTGATGATGGGGCTGCGTGGCGTGGGGGACAGCGTGACGCCGCTGCGCTTCATGCTGCTGTCGGTGGGCATCGACATCCTGCTCAATCCGGTGCTTATCCTTGGCCTCGGGCCGTTTCCGCGGCTGGGCATTGCCGGCTCGGCGCTGGCGACAGTCGCGGCGGGGACGATCAGCCTGATCGCGCTGGTCGCCTACATCTACTGGAAGGACCTGCCGCTGCGGCTGCGCGGGGCGGAGCTTGCCTATCTGCGCCCGGCGCTCGCCGATCTCGGCTATCTGGTGCGAAAGGGGCTGCCAATGGGCGCGCAGATGATCGTCATCGCGGCCGCCAGCCTGATCATGTCGGGGCTGGTCAATCTGGAAGGCCTCAACACCGCCGCCGCCTATGGCGCGACGATGCAGCTATGGGCCTATGTGCAGATGCCGGCACTGGCCGTCGCCGCCGCGGTCAGCGCGATGGCTGCGCAGAATATTGGCGCGGGCCAATGGAGCCGGGTCGAGCGCATCACCCGCTCCGGCATCGTCGTCAACCTCGCGCTGACCGGCGCGCTGATCGCGCTGCTGCTCGCGTTCGACCGGCCGGTGCTGGCGCTGTTCCTGGGCGGAGACAGCCCGGCGGTCGACATCGCCCGCCACATCCAGTTCATCGCCACCGGCTCCTTCCTGATGTTCGGGGTGACGATGGTGCTGTTCAGCACGATGCGCGCCAACGGCGCCGTGCTAGCCCCGCTGCTGATCCTGTGCGTGACCCTCTATCCGGTGCGGCTGGGGACCTATTACCTGCTTTACCCAATGCTCGGCGCCGACGCGATCTGGTGGAGCTTCCCCATCGGCATGGGAGCGTCGATGCTGCTGGCCGGTGTGGCGTATTGGCGCGGCGGGTGGCGCGACAAGCCACCGGCGGTGCCCGGTCGCGGGCATGGATAGGTTGGGGAAAGTCCGTTTTCCGGACGCCAAAAGCCGCACTGGCGCGGCCGGTCTCGGGTCCGGCCGCGCCAATGGGTCGCCACAGGCGGTGTGGTGACTTTGTAAGCTGTGTGCGGCGGTGCGACCCGCCGATGACCTCTGTTTGCCGAGTTTGAACCGGAAGGTAGCGTGACGTACGTCACGCCCCCAGATCAATTTTTCGACATTTTGCTATTTTGGCGCAGGAGCGGTCGATTGGCAGCGGCTGTAATCGCCGGCGGTGCACGCTGCGACATCGGCCTGCCAACGGGCGTAGGCGGCCTCATAGTCGGCGCGGGCCTGTCGGTTCGCCGCGAGTTCCGCCTCATAGGCGGCACGCGCCGCGGCGTTGGCGGCATTGTCCGCCTGGAACTGGTCGACTTCGGCCTGATATTGCTGTTGGCCGCGGACATTGGCGTTCTGCTGTGCGCGGGCGGCCTCTGCCTGCAGCCGGTTCAATTCCTGCGTGCGCGCCTGCTCCTGTGCCGTGACGGCCGACTGGGATTGCGGCAGCTTGGTCTGCGCCGATGCGGCAGAGCCAAGGGTCAAGGTGGTTGCTGCAAGAGCAATGGCGATGGAAAGGTGCATGGCGTGGTCCTCGATCATGACGGTTTGGACATGATAGCCCAAACCGGCTGAACCTGCGATGGTTCCTTCCGACGCCGCATCTACGACCGGCTTCCCGCTATGGCACGCGGATTATGGCAAACAGCCGATAAACTACTCTAGCCATTTCGTTTCGCTCCGCTAAACCTACGCGCCAAGCGGGCTGCGGCCCGCCGCTCTCGGGGGGGGAAGTTCATGCCGATCAACACCGCGCAACCAGCGCTCACGCTTCGCTACGTCGTCATGCTGAATGGCAGCTACCCGATCCGCGAGGGCAATTCTTTCGATCAGGGCATCGGGCATATCCGCCTATTCGGTACGAACTTTGCGCCCGGCGGAACAGCCGATACGGGCGGGTCCCTATTGTCGATAGCGCAGAATACCGCGCTGTTTTCGATACTCGGCACCTGGTACGGCGGCAATGGTAACACCAATTTCGGGCTCCCCAATCTGGGTGGAAGAGTGGCCGTGTCGAGCGGCCAGGGACCGGGCCTGTCTCCGACGACGATCGGTGAGTTCGATGGCAGTGACGCCATCACGCTGCTGCAGTCCAACCTGCCCGCAGTCCGCGGCGGCAGTGGCAGCGCAGTGCCGACCGCAGAAGAATCGCAAACCATCAATTTCTACATCAACCCGTTCGGCATCTTCCCCTCGCCCACGAGCAACTCGGACAGCATCGGTCTGATTGGCCAGATCACCGCCTTTGCCGGCAATTTCGAGCCAAATGGCATGTTGCTGTGCGATGGCCGCCTGCTGCCAATCGCGGAATATGACACCTTGTTCGCCGTGATCGGCACGACCTATGGCGGCGATGGCGTCGAGACGTTCGCTTTGCCGGATTTGCGGGGGCGCACCCCGGTCGGCAACGGCAACGGCGTGACAGTCGGCCAGGTGTTCGGCAACGAGCAAGTGACATTGACCACCGCCAACCTACCCGTCGAAATGGGCGGATCTGCAACGCCGATCAACAATTACGGGCCATCGCTGGGAATCACTTTTCTGGTGGCGCTAAGCGGTGTCTATCCGAACCGCGATGGCGGCGGCCTATTCGGCGGCCTCGGCGATCCGCCGACGTTGGGTGAAATCATCATGTTCGCCGGGGATTACGTCCCGTCCGGCTATGCCCCGGCCGCCGGGCAACTGCTGAGCATCCAACAGAACCAGGCCTTGTTCTCGCTGTTCGGGACCACCTTCGGCGGTGATGGCCGAACCACCTTCGCGCTTCCCGATCTGCGCGGTCGGGCAGTCGTGGATGACGGCAACTCCAGTATCGTCGGCGATCGCACCGGCACCGCTACCACTACGCTGACGATCAACGATTTTCCGGCCTTGGCGCTCAACGGTACCGCTGCGGCCGACAACTATTATGGCGCCAACCAGAGCGATGTCATCAACGGCAACGGCGGCAACGACTTCCTGGTCGGCAACGGCGGCGACGACCGGATCGACGGCGGCACCGGCGTCGACACAATGAATGGCGGCAACGGCAACGACACATTCTTTGCCGATGACAGCGCCGATGTCGTGATCGGCGGAGCAGGCATCGACACGGTCAATGTCTCTGCCGCGACCTTCACCCTTGCCGACGACACCGAAAATCTCGTCTACACAGGTGCCGCCGCATTCCGCGGGTTCGGCAGCGCCGCAAACAACCAGATAACCGGCGGCGCGCTCGATGACCTCCTCAAGGGTCGCGATGGCGATGACACGCTCAATGGCGGCAATGGCAATGACTCCCTCTATGGCGGCAACGGCGCGGACACGCTGAATGGCGGCGAGGGCAACGATTTGCTGACAGGCAATGCCGGCAACGACATAATGAACGGCGGCAATGGCAACGACACGCTGGTGGTCGAGAATAGCGGCGATGTCGCAAACGGCGGTGCGGGAACCGACACGGTCGAAATCGCTGCCGCGATCACCTACACGACTGCGGCGGACATCGAGAATGTCTCGAATACGTCGGGTGGCAATGTCACCGTCACAATGAACGCGCTCGACAATAATTATTCGGGCGGTAGCAGCAACGCTGTCGACACGGTCAATGGCGGAGACGGCGCAGACATCATCTACGGTCGCGGCGGCAACGACATACTCAATGGCGACGGTGGCATCGATCGGCTGTTCGGCGAAGCCGGCGACGACCAGCTAGCCGGCGGGACCGGTAACGACCTGCTCTATGGCGGACTGGACAACGACATCATCGCTGGCGGCGCCAATGACGACACGCTCTATGGCGAGGCCGGCAACGACGTGCTCACCGGCGGCAGCGGGCGCGATCTGCTCTATGGCGGCGCCGGCACCGACCGCTTCGTCTTCGACGATGGCGACAGCGGCGCGACGCTGGCGACTGCGGACCGCATCATGGATTTTGCCAGCGGCGACCGCATCGACCTGAGCGCGATCGACGCGGTTGCAGGCAATGCGGCCTCGTCGTTCAACTTTATCGGCACTGCCGCCTTCAGCAATGTCGCTGGCCAATTGCGCTACGACGTGGTTGGTACCGAGACCTATATCTATGGCGACACCAACGGCGACGGCATCGCCGATGTGCTGATCCGCGTGCAGGGCAATTTTGCCCTGACCGGCGGCGATTTCCTGCTCTAGCGCCAGTATCCATTGACCCTCGCATGATTATGGCACAGTCCATGCCATAATCATGCGAGGGCTTGCGATGTCGCTCAAAACCGCCGTTACATCCCGCGCCGCCAACTGGTGGACAAGCGAAGCCGCGCTCGACAGGCGGCGGCGCGATGCGGAGGCGGCGCGCCGCAAGGCCGGGGCGCCGCATCTGGTCGATGTCTTCATCGATCCCGCCGACCCCTATTCGCACCTGTTGCTGCAACTGCTGCCGGCCTTCGCCGCGCGCTATGCTGTCGAGCTCGCCTGGTGGCGGGTCGGTCCGCCCGACGATTCTGCCGCGCCGGACCGGCCGCGGCTGGCAGGCTGGTCGGCGCGCGATGTGGCACTGCTGGCAGCACGCACCGGCCTGTCGCCTGATCCGGTCGCACTGCCTGCGGCGCTCGATGGCGCCGATGTCGCGGCCGGCAATGCGCATCGCACCGCCTGCGGCCATTATCTGGGCGGCGTGCTCCACTATGGCGGCGAGACCTATTGGGGCATCGACCGGCTGCATTATCTGGAGGCACGGCTGGCCGCGCTCGGGCTGCGCCGCGATGAGGGGGATGCGCCGCTCTATGCACCGCCGCCGGACCTGGCCGGTCCGGCCGCCGCGCCGTCGACCGAGACCATCCACTGGTATCTGAGCTTCCGCAGCCCATACACCTGGCTGTCCGCACCACGCATCGCCACGCTTGCCGAGGCACATGGTGCGAGGCTCGCATTGCGCTTCGTGCTGCCGATGGTCATGCGCAGCCTGCCGGTGCCCAAGGAGAAGCGCCGCTACATCACGCTCGACACCGCGCGCGAAGCAAGGCGGCTGGGCATCCCCTTTGGCAAGGTCGCCGATCCGGTGGGGCGGCCGGTCGAGCGCGGCTATTCGCTGCTGCCATGGGCAAGGGACCAGGGACGCGGGCTGGAATTCGCCACCGCCTTCCTGCGCGCGGTCTGGTCGCAGGGCGTGGATGCCGGATCGGACAGCGGCATGAAACGCATCGTCACCGCCGCCGGACTGCCGTGGCGCGAGGCGCAGACCATCATCGGCAATGATGACTGGCGCGCCGAAGCGGAGGCCAACCGCAACGAGTTGCTCGAGCTCGGCCTGTGGGGCGTCCCGAGCTTCCGCGTCGGCAACGAGGCGGTGTGGGGCCAGGACCGCATCTGGGCAGTGGACGCGATGCTGCGGGGATGAGGCGTGAAACCGTCGAACCGTCGCCGTCATTGCGAGCGCAGCGAAGCAATCCAGAGTCGGCGTCAACCGCCCTAGATTGCTTCGCTGCGCTCGCAATGACGACAAGAACTGATCTTACCCAACCTTAATTCGTCCAGTACACCCACTCCTGCCCTTCGCGCCACGGCGCGTTGAGCGGCACGTCGATACGGATCGGGGCTTCGACGAGGCCGGGCCAAAGCGGCGGCGGGAGGCCGCGGTTCTGGGCCTCGATCAGCGCGCGCAGCTCGGCGACCTTGCCGGGCATGGTGCTGGCGAGATTGCGTTGCTCGGTCGGGTCGTCGGCGAGATTGTAAAGCCATGCTGTCGCGGAGCCCCGCCCGATCGACAGTTTCCAGTCGCCGCTGCGCACTGCCCGATAATCGCCCGAGCGCCAGAACAGGGGCGCAGGCCGGGGATTGGGGGCGAGGCCGGGCACCACGCCACCGAGCAGGTTGACCGAATCCATCGCCCGGTCCGACGGCATGGTCGCGCCGCTGACCGCCGCGAAGGTCGCGAACATGTCGAGATGGCTGGCGGGTGCTGCAGGCCGTGTGCCCGGTGCGATATGTCCCGGCCAGCGCATGAACAGAGGCACGCGGATGCCGCCTTCGAAGAAGGTCGCCTTCCAGCCGCGATACGGCGCATTCAGACCCTCGATGCCGGTATACCAGGCACCGCCATTGTCGCTGGTGAACACCACCAGCGTATTCTCGTCGAGCCCCTCGCGCTTGAGATGCGCCATCAGATCGCCGATGCGCCGGTCGAGCTGGCGGATCATCGCGGCATAGACCCGGGTCGTGTGATCGGCGATCCGCGGCAGTGCGTCATAATCTTCGCGGGTCGCCTGCAGCGGCGTGTGCGGCGCATTGTAGGCGAGGTAGAGGAAGAAGGGCCGGTTCTTGTTAGCGCTGATCGCGGCGATGGCATTGTCGGTCAGATAGTCGGTGACATGGCCGACCGGCTCCATCCGCTGATCGTTGTTATACTGAACCGCATAGGGGAGGTTGGGCCACAGGAAGCTGTCGATGGGATCCCAGGGCAGCTTGGCGTTGACCGTATCGGGCGAATCTTCGGGCAGGAACATGCCGCCGCCAGCGCGCATGCCGAGCGATTCATCGAAGCCCTGCGCGTGCGGGCCAAGGTCATCGGCCTCCCCCAGATGCCATTTGCCGAGATGCAGCGTGCGATAGCCGCGGGCCTTCAGCGCCTCGGCAATGGTGATTTCTTCCGACGGCACGCCCATGCGCTGGCTGGGGATGACATTGACGTTGAGGTCATCGCGGAAGATCACCGGATGCGGCCCGCGTGCATCGGCATGGCCGACGGTAGCCGCAAAGCTGGGCGGGATGCCGGTGAATTCGAAGCCGAAGCGGGTCGGGTAGCGCCCGGTCATCATCGCCGCACGGCTGGGCGAACAGGTGGCGTTGCCGGCATAGCCGCTGGTGAAGTCCGCGCCTTCGCGCGCGAGGCGGTCGATGTTCGGCGTCGGCACCAGCCCGCCTGCGACCCCGCCGCCGTTGAGAGTGATGTCATTGATGCCAAGATCGTCGGCGACGATCAGGATGATGTTGGGCGGGCGTTCTCCGGCCGGGGCGGTGGCCGGGCCCTGCTGCCAGGCGACGGGCCGGTTCGGCGCAATCGGGTTACGCCATTCGCCGATCATGCCGGGAATGCCCTGTTTTGCCGCCCAGGCCACGACTTGCCCGGGGAAGAACACCCGCAGCACACCCCCTGTGGCGGCCAACGCGGCGACTACCCCCAATATGATCCAGCGCTTTTTCAATGCCTCACTCCTGACTGGGGGCTGTCGCTTACCGGCAACCCGGTGCCCTCACTGCGTTTCTCGCAGAGGCGCAGAGGAAGCAGAGACCGCAGAGTGGATCTGTTCGCGGCAGAGCCGCTACATGTCTCTGCGACAGCTCTGCAGCCAGCGGTTCCAACAGCCGCTTCGCGGCACAATCCCCTTCTCTGCGGTCTCTGCTTCCTCTGCGCCTCTGCGAGAAACCGAAAACAACCCGACACCCCGTTTACCCGAAGGACAGCACCACCCCGACATCCGGTGCGGTCTGGCCGCTGACCATCGATTCATACGCCGCCTTCACAGCCTCGGCGCCCTCGCCCCGCTCGATGCGCAAATGCTGTGCCATCACCGGCAGGAAGGCGAGGTTGGCGGCGAGCATGCGCTGGTCGAGCACGCCTGGACCCCAGTCGGCCTGCCGCTTGGCGATCTGTGCCGGTGCGAAGAAGAATTCGGGCCTGGCCCCGGGCAGCCCCTCCGGCGGACGGCCTGCCTGCCAATGGGTGAGGCCGACGCCGATACTCGCCTTCATGTTCATGCCGAAATGATGGTGCAGCCGTGTCGTCAGCCCTCCGTCTCCGGCCATGTCGATGAACACCGTCGGCGCTGCAGCGTCGAGCGTCTCGACGTCGGCATAGGGCACAACCCGATCGTAGATGCCGAGCGCCTCGCAGAAGGCGACATTGCCAGGGCTGGTCAGGCCGATCACCGCCACCGGCGCCTCGGCCAGCGTCTTCACATGATGTGCCGCGCCGATGCCGGTCTTGGACGACGCGCTGCCGATCAGCACCTGATGCGCGCCGAAGCCGCCATTGTCCGCAACATAGTCCCCGATGACATAGCCGGTGAACAGCAGCGGGAAGAGCAGGCAGCGCCAGTCCGCGGCGTCGGCGAGCGCGGGAGGATCGTCATTGGTGCGCTGATACTGGTTGTAGACGGCAGGCAGGGCGGCGCGGTGGGGCGAGGCATCGGTAAAGCCGCGCGCCGACACCCGCGATGGCGCCAGCACGACATGCGAAGCCATCGGCAGATAGCCATAGACGCGGGTGCCCACCGGCACCTCCGGGTGACGACTTGCCTCTACCTCGGCAAAGCCCCACACCGGCACCATGCCCCATTCGGCGTCATCCTCCGGGAAGAATTTCCAGTAGCCGATCATGTCCCCGGCGACGGCGTAGGTGATGTTGTTGGCGGTCAGCGCGAAGCGCTCGATCCGCGCCAGCACTTGCCCCTCGGCGAGGTCCGGCACCGGCGCGGTGGCGATCTCCGCCGTCTCGAACGCCTTTTGCTTCACTTTCAGCCGCGTGATCATATGCCTCTCCCGATGGTCAGAAGGGCAATGTGGCATAGCGCTGCAACGAGTGCGAGGGCCAGCCCGACGGTGACGCGCGGGCTGGCGTAGAAGGCGATCATCCGCTGGGTCGGGAAGGAAAAGGTGGCGTCGATGCCGAGCAGTTTGGCGGGGTGGGCGGCGTGGAAGGCCGGGTCCATTACCAGCGCCACCATGTCCCGCCTGCTGCGGTAGCGCATCGTGCCGAGCAGCGTCCAACCGGGATCGGGCGCGGCATTCCATGCATCGACATAGCCGCCGACCTTGCGCCCGACATAGACCGGGTGGCCGCCGCGCCGCATCAGCGCGCGTACGAACGGGTCGGAATAGCGGCGCAGCCATTCCTGTCCGCTGGCGGTTTCTCCGCTGTCCGGATCGGTCACCTGTCCGTCGCGGGTGCGGACCAGATTGCACATGATGAATTCGCGCCCGTCATCGGCCTCCAGAAAGGCGCGCAGCACGGCGAGGTCATTGCCGGTCGCCCCGGCGCGCGGGCCGACATGGGCGACGAAGGCGTCGATTTCTGCAGCGCTCAGGCGGCGGCCGACGCCATCGTAGAACAGCCGGAAGCCGAGATAGAGCGCCAGCGCGGCAACCCAGGGCATCCATGCGGCCACGCCGTTCACCCCTTGGGCTGCGCGTCGCCGCCTGACGGCTGGCGATTGCGCTGCATCATCGCGCGGAGCGCGGTGCGGCAGCCCTCCGATGCCTCGGCGTAGCGGTCACGCAGGCAGGCGCGGATGCCCGGGCGGTCGAGGCTGGCAAGCTGGGTCGGGCACAGGCGCTGGATGTCCGCCATGCAGGCGGCGCGCACCTCCCCCTGCTGCGCCACGGCGGGCGCGACCAGCAGCAACGGCGCGAGCAGCATGGCGCTGCTTCTGGCTACACACCCGCGATCAAATGACACGCCCCGCACTCTCCCCTACACATTATGGCACGATCCGTGTCATAATATCGCCGGCATGACAAGCGACATCGCCAATCAGCAGACGGTTGACCGCAGGCGTGCGCTTCGCCAGCACAGGCCCATGTCAGAAACGATCGACGATCCATCCGTGCCGCCGGGCACCAAGCGCGCCGATGGCCGGCGCGAGCGCAGCAGATCGTCGCGTGCACGCATTGTCGCGGCGATGCTCGATCTGGTCGAGCGCGGCGATGTGCAGCCGAGCGCGGCGCGGGTCGCCGACGAGGCCGGGGTGGGCCTGCGCACGGTGTTCCGGCACTTCGACGACATGGATTCCCTCTATCGCGAAATGTCGGAGACGATCGCGGCGCGGGTGATGCCGATCGTCACCGCGCCCTATGAGGAGAGCGACTGGCGCGCCAACATCCGCGACCTGGTGTCGCGGCGCACGCGGGTGTTCGAATCGATCCTGCCCTATCGCATCTCAGCCAACATCAAGCGCTACCAGTCCGGCTTTCTGATGGACGAATATGCGCGCATCACCCGGCTGGAGCGCGACCTCATCACCCGGCTGCTGCCCGCCGAGGTCAAGATCGACGAGATCGGCGTGGAGGCACTGTGCGTCGCCCTGTCCTTCCAGAGCTGGCGGGTGATGCGCCACGACCAGGGCCTGCCGGCAGCGCGGGCGGCGGCGGTGCTCGAGCGGCTGGTCGAGGATATCCTAAAAGGCCTGCCGTGAGCGCCCGGCCGCGCGCCGGGAAGATGACGCAGGACGTGCCGACACTATTGACATTGCCAGTGCCATATGTTTGCAACGCGTCCCGGTGGGCATTTCCACCCTATCTCTGACCAAGGGCTGCCCATGCCGATCATCTTCTACGACTGCGCCACCGCCCCCAGCCCGCGCCGCGCCCGCATCCTGCTCGCCGAAAAGGGGGTGCCGCATGAGGTGTTGCAGGTCGATCTGGCGTCGGGCGAGCAGCGGGGCGCGGCCTTTGCCGCGATCAACCCGCGCCTCACCGTGCCGGCGCTCAAGCTGGACGATGGCACGGTGCTGACCGACAATGCCGGCATCGCGGCCTGGGCCGAGGCCGCCTTTCCCGAACCGCCGCTGCTGGGCCGCACGCCGCTGGAAAAGGCCGCGGTCGCCAGCTGGAACGCCCGGGTCGAGTTCGAGGGCTTCATGGCGATTGCCGAGGGTTTCAGGAACAGCAGCCCGGCGATGAAGGACCGCGCGCTGACCGGGCCGGTCGACTATGCGCAGATCCCCGAACTGGCGACACGTGGCAGGGCGCGGCTGCTGGCCTTTGTCGACACGCTCGACGCGCAGCTGGCAGAGCATGGCCATGTCGCAGGCGACAGTTTCACGCTGGCCGACATCACCGCCGTGGTCGCGGTCGATTTCGCGCGCATCCTCAAGGTGAAGCCGGTCGAGAGCCACGCCAACATCGCCAGCTGGCGCAGCGCGATGGCGCAGCGGCCGAGCATGGCACTCTGACGATGCGTCGCGCCGCCGCGCTGTTGCTGGGCGGACTGGCGCTGTCTGGTCTCGTAAGCTGCGGCGGCACCGCCAGCGACCCTGCGGAAAGGATCGCGCGCGCCTGCACCGCGCCAGCCGGCGATGGCTATGCGTGGATTCCCGCCTCCACCTTCACCCTGGGCGCGAATGCGCGCTATCCGGAGGAGGGGCCGCCGCGCGAGGTGACCGTGCCGGGCTTCTGGATCGCGCGGACCGAGGTGACAAACGCGCAATTCGCCGCCTTTGTCGCGGCAACCGGCTATGTGACGATGGCCGAGCGCGATCCGCCGGTGCTGCCGGGCGCGCAGCCCGAAATGCGCCTGCCCGGATCCGCCGTCTTCACCGTGCCGACCGCCGCCGATCCGCGCTGGTGGACATGGGTGCCGGGGGCCGAGTGGCGCCACCCCTCAGGCCCGCGCACCGCGATAAGGGGGAGGGACCGCGAGCCGGTGGTCCAGATCGCCTATGAAGATGCGCTGGCCTATGCCCGCTGGGCGGGCAAGACGCTGCCGAGCGAGGCGCAATGGGAAGCCGCGGCCCGCTCCGGCGGGGCCGATGCGCGCGAGCCGGTCGGCGCCGATGGCACGCCGCGCGCCAACTATTACCAGGGCGTGTTTCCCGCCCGCGACCTGGGACTGGACGGCTTTGCCTCGAAAGCGCCGGTCGGCTGCTTTCCCGCCGACAGCAATGGCGTCCATGACCTGATCGGCAATGTCTGGGAATGGACCGCCGATGCCATCGACCCCGAGCGCAATGTCATCAAGGGCGGCAGCTATCTGTGCGCCGCCAATTATTGCGCCCGCTATCGCCCCGCTGCCCGGCAGTTCCAGGAGCGCGGTCTGGGCACCGATCATATCGGCATCCGCCTGATCGACCCGGGCCGGCCGGCACCCGCCGCCGGCGCAGCAAGACAATGAAAGACCAGGCTGGCGCGCTGCACCAGCCGCCACCAAGGAGCTGAACCCATGCAGGTCTTGCGCACGCCGGACGAAGCCTTTGCCGCGATCGACGACTTTCCCTTCGCAGCCCAGTATCTGACGATTACCGATGCCGAAGACGGCACCCGCCTGCGTGTCCATTACATCGACGAGGGGCCGCGCGATGCGCCGGTGGTGCTGATGATGCATGGCGAGCCGAGCTGGTGCTACCTCTACCGCCACATGATCGGCCCGGTCGTCGCCGCCGGCTATCGTGTCGTCGCGCCCGACCTGATCGGCTTCGGCAAGTCCGACAAGCCGGCCCGCAAGAGCGATTACAGCTACGCCCGGCATGTCGGCTGGATGCAGCAGTGGATCGAGGCGCTCGACCTGTCGGGGATGACGCTCGCCTGCCAGGACTGGGGCTCGCTGATCGGCCTGAGGCTGGTCGCGGCGATGCCCGACCGCTTTGCCGCGGTGGCGCTGTCCAACGGCGGACTGCCCGAGGGCGGCGAGCCGCCGCGCGCCTTTGCCATATGGCGCGCCTTTTCCAAATGGAGCCCGCTGTTCCCGATCGGCCGCATCGTCAACGCCGGGGCGCAGCGCGCGCTGAGCGCAGCCGAAATCGCCGCCTATGACGCCCCCTTCCCCGACAGCCGCTACAAGGCGGGGGCGCGCATCTTCCCCAGTTTCGTGCCGTTCGAGAATAATGTCGCCATCCCCGACCAGAAACGCGCCTGGGCGGTGCTGGAGCAATGGGACAAGCCCTTCCTGTGCTGCTTCAGCGATGGCGATCCGGTCACCCGCGGCGGCGAGAGCCGCTTCATCGGCCGCGTCCCCGGCACCAAGGGGCAGCCGCACCGGACGCTGAAGGGCGGCCATTTCATTCAGGAAAACGACCCGCAAGGCTTTGTCCAAGCGATATTGGAGGTAGCGCCGAAATGATCGTGATGAGAACCCCGGAGTCGGCCTTTGCCGGCCTGACCGACTATCCCTATGCCCCCAACCATGCCGAGGTCAGCGCCGGGGGCGGGCCGAGCTTGCGGCTGCATTATCTCGACGAGGGGCCGCGCGATGCCGCGCCGATCCTGCTGATGCATGGCGAGCCGACCTGGTCCTACCTCTATCGCAAGTTCATCCCGCCGCTGGTGGCCGCCGGGCATCGCGTGCTCGCCCCTGACCTGATCGGCTTCGGCAAATCCGACAAGCCGGGTGCGCGCGACGACTATAGCTATGAGCGGCACGTCGCCTGGATGAGCGACTGGCTGACCGGGCTGGACCTCAAGGATATCACGCTGTTCTGCCAGGATTGGGGCGGGCTGATCGGGCTGAGGCTGGTCGCGGCCTTTCCGGAGCGGTTTGCCCGGCTGGTCATCTCCAACACCTATCTGCCGGTGGGAGAGAATATCGGCCCCGGCTTCGACGCCTGGCATGCGTTCAGCCAGTCCACGCCGCAGTTCAAGACCGGGCGGATTGTCGATGGCGCCTGCAACCGCGCGCTGAGCGACGCCGAGATCGCCGCCTATGACGCGCCCTTCCCCGACGAACGCTATCAGGCTGGCGCGCTGCAGTTTCCGACACTGGTGCCGATCACCCCCGGGCACCCCTCGGTCGAAGAGAATCGTGCGGCGTGGACGGTGCTGGAGCGGTTCGACAAGCCGGTGCTGACCTGCTTCGGCAACCAGGACCGGGTGCTCGGCCATCTCGACGCCGAAATCCAGCGCCGCATCCCGGGCGCGCAGGGGCAGCCGCACTGCCGCATCGAGGCGCATCATTTCTGCCAGGAAGACCAGCCCGAGCAGCTTGTCGGCCTGATCCTTTCCCACATCGCAGCGACGAAAGGCTGAGCCAATGCAGGTCACCAATGCGGTCACGCCATCGCCGGAACAGCTCGCGGCCTTCTTTTCCGGGCCCGACGACGGCCCCTTCGTCATGATCAACCTGCTCAAGTTCAAGGCGCAGGCCGACTACCCCGATGGCCGCGACGCGCATCTGACCGGCGCCGAAGCCTATGCCCGCTACGGTGCCGCGGTGCAGGCCGAGCTCGCCAAGGTCGGCGCGCGGTCGCGCTACGCCGGGGCGGTGACCGGCCTGATGATCGGCGCGGTCGAGGAGAATTGGGACATGGTCGCGCTGGCCGAATATCCGTCGCTGGCGGCGATGCAGGCGATGGTGACCTCGGCCAGCTATCAGGCCATCGCCATCCACCGCATTGCCGGACTGGCAGGGCAGCTCAACATCCGCACCAAGCCGTTCTAGGGCCCCGGCGGGCGGTGGCATCGCATGGTCCGCTGGTGGATGCTACACGATCTTGTCATGGCGTCGTTGCGACCCCGGGCTTGCGCCGGGGGGAGTAATCCAAGGGTGTGCAGTGCTGCTCTGGATTGCCGCGTCGCTTCGCTCCTCGCAATGACGGGGTCGGGGGTTCGCTGTCGGAGAACGTCGCGCCGGCCCCTCCACCACCCGCCCCTTCGTGCTTCCCCTACCGCAAGCGGTAGTGCAGCGGGTGGTCCCCCTCCCCGTGCCGGGGAGGACCTGGATGCGCCGAAGGCGCAGCCGTGTATGCCACGCTGCGGGAT
>NZ_JBXPBT010000008.1:0-112386 GCF_056931895.1 Sphingomonas sp. jy18
ACCCAGCCGCCCTTTGCCATGACGCAAGCACAGCCAAAGCGGGACCCCGGGTCAAGCCCGGGGTGACGGTGGGCTTTGAATAGCAATCGTCCGTTGCGGCATGGCTACAGTCTTGTCGCAGACCACCCGCCCCACCCCGTCACCCCGGCCCCCGAGCCGGGGTCCCGCTATCTGGCGCGTGCATTGAACAACAGGACCCCAGCCAACCCCCGGCCGACAAGATGACGGCGGGCCATGCGCATCGCGACGATCGGGCCAAGCGCGTCCATTCCTGAACAGATATTCACAAACCCCAGCATTTCCGCGCCTTTCGCGCGGCTCGTCGCGTTTCGGGCTCGATTCACAGGCGGCCATGCAACCCGCACTGCGCTCGCCCTTTGTCCCCGTGTCGCCATCGCCCGTTGAAGGTCCCCGGTGCATCCGCACCCGCTCGCGGGCGATGCCACAACAAGGAGATAATCCATGCTCAAGTCCATTCTGCTGGCGGGCGCGGCCAGCGCGCTCGCCCTATCCACCGCTCCCGCCCTCGCCCAGTCGCCGCAGCCGGTTCCGGCTGACACGCCGACGACCACCATGCCGCCCAGCCAGACCCCTGGCACCGGCCAGCCCGATGGCACGCCGCGCACCGGCACCACCGTCCCTGGCGCACCGACCACGCCGGGCACCAACCCTGATGGCACCACCATGCCCGGCAATCCTCCGTCGCCGGCCGATCCGGCGATGCCCGGCGACAGCACCCTGCCTGCACCGACCACCGGCACCACCGGGGAAGGCGAATCGCCGAGTGACGATGCCACCCCCACCCAGCCCGCCGGCCAGCAGCCGACCGATGCCCAGCCCGGCGTGACCGCCTCGGCGCAGGCTGCCGCTCCGGCGGGGACCATCGCTGCCGCGGTCGGCGCCAATGCCGATCTCTCGACGCTCGGCACCGCGCTCAGCGCCACCGAACTGACCGCGACGCTCGGCCAGCCCGGCCCCTTCACCGTCTTCGCACCGACCAATCAGGCCTTTTCGCTCATCCCGGAGCCGGTGCGCAGCCAGCTGATGCAGCCAGCCTATCGTGAGGCGCTGGCGACGATCCTCAAGTTCCACGTCGTTCCCGGCACCATCACCGCCGCGCAGCTGCGTGAGCAGATCACGGCAGGCGGCGGCACCGCCACCCTCCAGACCGTCGCCGGCCAGACGCTGCGCGCCAGCCTGGAAGGCGAACAGATCGTGCTGATGGGTGAAAACAACAGCAAGGCCTATATCTCGAGCGCCGACAACGCCCAGTCGAACGGCACCGTGCACGTCATCAACGGCATATTGGTGCCGCGCCTCGGCTGACCCCGATCCCGCCTGACGGGTCGCAAGGGAAAGGCGTCCGGAGCAATCCGGGCGCCTTTCTTTGTTGCTCGGGCGCTCGACAGATGCGCTCTATATTGCCACACAAGCAGCAGAATCGGGCCGGGCGTTACTGCGCCCCGTCGCGGCAAGGGGGTTTTTGCATGGATTTCATCTCCATCCTGTCGATTTTCGTGCTGGCCTGTTTCGTCGGCTATTATGTCGTCTGGTCGGTCACGCCCGCGCTGCACACGCCGCTGATGGCGGTGACCAACGCGATTTCCTCGGTGATCATCGTCGGCGCGCTGATCGCCGCTGCCGCACCGGTGATCGGGGCAGGGGGCGAAGTCGCGAAATGGCTCGGCCTTGCCGCCGTGGTGATGGCCAGCGTCAACATCTTCGGCGGCTTCGCGGTCACCGCGCGCATGCTGGCGATGTACAAGAAGAAGGAGCGTTGAGCATGGGCGGCTTGCTTGATCCCAACGCTCGTCACCCCGGCCCCCGAGCCGGGGTCCCGCTTGGTTCTCACGCTGCGCGAAGTGCGACAGCGGGACCCCGGATCAAGTCCGGGGTGACGGCGGCTATTCTGGCCTTGCTACTCGCGACCCCGGCCCACGCCTCCTCTGGTGCAGACACCACGCCAGCCTGGGCAATGCTTGCCTATCTCGTCGCCGGCGTCTTCTTCATCCTCGCGCTGCGCGGGCTGAGTTCGCCTTCGACCTCGCAGGGCGGCAACCGGTTCGGCATCATCGGCATGGCCATCGCCGTGGTGACGACGCTCGCCACCCATGTGCCGACAATCAGCGCAGACGCGTCTACCGCAGCAGTTCAGCCGGACGTCGCGACCATCGGCCTGATCCTCGCCGCCATCGGCATCGGCGCGATCATCGGCATCGTCACCGCCCGCCGCATCGCCATGACGGACATGCCGCAGCTCGTTGCCGCCTTCCACAGCCTCGTCGGCCTCGCCGCCGTGGCCGTCGCTGCAGCCGCTTTTTTGAACCCAGGCGCCTTCGGAATTTTGATCGAGGCAGGGCCGCACATCATCATTGGAAACTTGCCGGGTGCCGAATTTGTTATCGATCCTGCCAGCCGGGTCGAAATGGCGTTGGGCTCAGCCATCGGCGCGATCACCTTCTCCGGCTCGGTCATCGCCTTCCTCAAGCTCGCCGGCAAGATGTCGGGCGCGCCGATCATCCTGCCGCTGCGGCATGTCATCAATCTCGGCACGCTCGCCGCGATCCTCGGCCTCACCGCCTATTTCACCGTCGATCAGAGCCCCTGGGTGTTCTGGACGATCACCGTGCTCGCCTTCGTCATCGGTTTCCTGCTGATCATTCCCATCGGCGGCGCGGACATGCCGGTGGTCGTCTCGATGCTCAACAGCTATTCGGGCTGGGCGGCCGCGGCGATGGGCTTCACGCTGGGCAACAGCGCGATGATCATCACCGGCGCGCTGGTCGGCTCGTCGGGCGCGATCCTGTCCTACATCATGTGCAAGGCGATGAACCGCAGCTTCATCAGCGTCATCGCCGGCGGCTTCGGTGCCGAAGCCGGGGCGGCGGGCGGCGAGGCCAAGGAACAGCGCCCGTGGAAGCGCGGTTCGGCGGAAGACGCCGCCTACATGATGAAGCAGGCGGACAGCGTCATCATCGTCCCCGGCTACGGCATGGCGGTGGCGCAGGCCCAGCACGCGCTGCGCGAGATGGCGGACCTGCTGAAGAAGGAAGGCGTCAGCGTCAAATATGCCATCCACCCGGTCGCGGGGCGCATGCCCGGCCACATGAACGTGCTGCTCGCCGAAGCGAACGTCCCCTATGACGAGGTGTTCGAGCTGGAGGACATCAACAGCGAATTCGCCCAGGCCGATGTCGCCTTCATCATCGGCGCCAACGACGTGGTCAACCCGGCGGCCAAGACCGACAAGAGCTCGCCCATCTACGGCATGCCGGTGTTCGATGTCGACAAGGCCAAGACCGTCTTCTTCATCAAGCGCAGCATGGGCGGCGTCGGTTATGCCGGCGTCGACAACGACGTCTTCTACATGGACCAGACGATGATGCTGCTCGCCGACGCCAAGAAGATGTGCGAGGACATCGTCAAATCGATGGCGCATTGATGCCAATAGGGAATTTTGCATGCGCAAACTGGGCCTGATCGGCGGCATCAGCTGGGCGGCGACCGAAAGCTATTATCGCATGATCAATGCGGAGGTGCAGCGGCGCGGCGGCCCCGCCTGCTCGGCGTCGCTGGTCATCGAAAGCCTCAACTATTGCGACCTGCGCCGTCTCAACGGCGACAATGAATGGGCCAATGCCGCCGGCCTGTTGATAGAGGCGGGCCGGAGGCTGGAAGGCGCGGGCGCCACCGCGCTGCTGATCTGCGCCAACTCGATGTACAAGGTCGGCCCGCAGGTGCAGGCGGGGGTCGGCATCCCGCTGATCGACATCGTCGATCCGGTCGGCCGCGCCATGCAGGCCGCCGGCGTCACCACCGCCGCGCTGCTCGGCACGCGCAATGTCATGAGCGAACGCTGGTACCGCCAGCGCCTCGTCGGCCACGGCGTCTCGCTGATCCCGGCCGAGGAAGAAACCATCGCGATGGTCGACCGCATCATCTACGACGAGCTGATGCAAGGCGTGGTCGACAAGGCCAGCGAACGCGAACTGCGTACCCTCATCACCAAATGGGACCAGCGCGGCGTCGACGCCGTCGCGCTCGCCAGCACCGAACTTTCGATGCTGGTCGATACCGAGGCAAATGTCCTGCCCATCTACGATTCGACAAGATTGCACGCCATGGAAGGCGTGGGCTGGATATTGGGCGACACGCCATAGCTGACAGCCGTCGCCCCGGACTTGATCCGGGGCCGCTTTCGGCGTCGCGCCGCGTTGCCAGCGGCCCCGGGTCGAGCCCGGGGCGACGATTTCCTATGTGGCCCGCGTCCAAACCACCGTGCGGCAGAATACCGCCACGCAGCCGCGCACGTTCAGCCGGCCATTCTCCACCCGCACTGTCGCGTTGAAATGGCGGCCTTCCTCCGGGCTGTAGCCGCGGCCGGTCCAGCGCTGTCCCTCGCGTGAGAGGTTGGACAGCACCTGCACCCCCATCAGCGGGCGGCTGCGCAGCGATCGGTCGGGATTGTTGGTGTCGCGCGCGCCCCCGGCCGGTTCGGCGACCAGAAAGCGGGTGATGCGCCCGCACAATGTCGCGCCGCCGCTGCTGCAGGGTGCGATGGTGATCACTGCGCGCCCGTCATCGGTGCGCCAGCGCCCGCCGATGTCTCCGCCCGATTGCTGCGCCGACGCGGGCAGGGCGAGGGCGACGAGGGCAGTGGCGAGCAGGGCGGGGGCGGTAATCGGCGATTTCATGGGTGCGATTCCTCGAAAAACTGCCCTCGCATAACCCCTAGTCCTGAGCTTGTCGAAGGGCGCTTGCGCTTGGCGACAGACGTGCGTCGACAGGCTGGGGACTGCGCATTGCTTGCGGGCGATGGTTCTGCCCGGCGATACGGAATCTCTTGGCAATCCTGCCACCCCTGGGCACTATGCGCCGGGGAGAAGAAAGCATGAAAAGCATTTGGCTGTTCGCTGCCAGCACGCTGCTGGCGACTGGCGCCCACGCCCGCACCATAGAAATCGCGGCCGGGCCCGACGCGCAGACCCGCATCCAGGAAGCGCTGATCCTCGCCGAGCCGGGCGATGTCGTGCAACTTGGGGCAGGGGTGTTCACCCTTACCGACGGGCTCAGCCTCGATGTCGATCGCGTCACCGTGCGCGGCGCGGGGATGGAGCAGACCATCCTCGATTTCGCCGGGCAGCAGGGCGCGGGCGAAGGGCTGATGGTCACCAGCGACGATGTCGTGCTGCGCGACTTCGGCGTGCGCGACAGCAAGGGCGACGGCATCAAGTCCAAGAATGCCGACCGCATCGTCTATCTCAACATCAAGGTCGAATGGACCGGGGAGCCGCGTGCCACCAACGGCGCCTATGGCATCTATCCGGTCGAGAGCGAGCATGTGCTGATCGATGGCGCGATGGTGCGCGGCGCGTCGGATGCCGGCATCTATGTCGGCCAGTCGCGCAACATCGTCGTGCGCGATTCGATCGCGGTCCAGAATGTCGCGGGCATCGAGATAGAGAATAGCTACAACGCCGACGTGCATGATAATATCGCCACCGCCAACACCGGCGGCATATTGGTGTTCGATCTGCCCGGGCTGCCGCAGCAGGGCGGGCACAGCGTGCGCGTGTTCGACAATATCGTCGTCAACAACATGACCCCCAATTTCGCCCCCGCCGGCAATATCGTCGCCAGCGTGCCATCCGGCAGCGGGGTGATCGTCATGGCCAACCGCGATGTCGAGATTTTCGACAATGTCTTCGAAGGCAATGGCACTTCGAACATCATGATCACCGGCTATCGCTATGGCGAGATCGCGCCCGGCTATCAGCCGCTGCCGATGCGCATCCGCGCCATGGACAATCTGCACGGCCGCACCGGCTTTGCGCCGGGCCTGCCCGGCGGGGCAGAGATGGCGGCGGCGTTCGGCGGATCGCTGCCGCCGGTGCTGTGGGACGGCGCCGGCGAGCAGATCAGCATCGGCGATCCGGTTGCAGCGCTCTCGCTCAACCTGCCTGACCTCACGCAACCCCGCGAAGCCGCGCGCCCCGCCCCGGTCGATCTCTCCGCCCCCGCCACCTGGCCGCGCGTCCCCGCCGTGGTCCTGCCCGCCAGCATGGAGGCTGCGGCAGCAGAGGAATGAAGGGGTGGGTGCACCAGGTCCTCCCCGGAACGGGGAGGGGGACCATCCGAAGGATGGTGGAGGGGTTGCGAGCGCAGCGAGCCCCTTCCGTGTCCGATACCGCAGACGCTCGCTGCGCTCGCCACCCCTCCACCGCTTCGCGGTCCCCCTCCCCGTTCCGGGGAGGACCTGTTGCCCGCATCCTCGCCGCCCTCTCGCTCCTCCTCGCGCTCCCCGCCGTCACCACCGGCACCCGCGTGGCTGATTCCGCCATCGCCGAAGGGTTGCCGCCCACCCTCTCCGCCTACGGCTTCTTTGACGGCTCCCCCGACCGTCCCAGCCCGTTGCTCATCCCCTACACGCTCGGCACCCCGCTTTTCTCGGACTATGCCGACAAGCGCCGCTTCATCTATCTCCCCCCCGGCACGCGGATGACGGCCAATGGCGACGGTCTGGTCAGCTTTCCGGTCGGTGCCGCGATCATCAAGAGTTTCGGCTACCCCCAGGCCGATGGCAGCTACCGCACCATCGAAACCCGCCTGCTGCTGCACCGCGCCGAAGGCTGGGTGGCGCTGCCCTATATCTGGCGCGCCGATGGCAGCGACGCCGACCTGCGCCTTGCCGGCGGGCGGCAGCAGGTCAGCTTCACCACCCCATCGGGCCAGCAGCGGACGATCAGCTATGCGGTGCCCAATCGCAACCAGTGCAAGACCTGCCACGAGCTGTCGCAAGTCGTCACCCCCATCGGCCCCAAGCTGCGCAATCTGGAATTGAGCGCCAGCCATCGCCCGCTGGTCGAGGGGGCCGATTGGGCCGCGCCGCGCCTGCCGCGCTGGGACGATGCCGCCCAGCCGCTGGCCTCTCGCGCCCGCGCCTATCTCGACGTCAATTGCGCGCATTGCCACAATCCGCGTGGCTCGGCCTCCAACAGCGGCCTGTTCCTCGAATATGAGCGGGCCGAGGGCATGGTCACCGGCATCCGCAAGCGCCCGGTCGCCGCCGGGCGCGGCAGCGGCGGGCTGGACTATGCCATCGACCCCGGCCACCCCGACCGCTCCTACCTCCTCTACCGCCTGCGCAGCCTCGATCCCGGCATCGCCATGCCCGAACTGGGCAGGGCGAGCGTGCATGACGAGGGCGTGCGCCTGCTGGAGCAGTGGATAGCGGGGATGCCGTCGCAACCAAACCCGTAGCCCTGAGCCTGTCGAAGGGCGATTTGCCGCAAAGCGCCCTTCGGCAGGCTCAGGGCTACGGTTTTTTCGCACGAGCCCACGCGTGACGCCCGTCACTTGCGCCCACCAGCAAACCGTCCCACCTTGCCGCGCATGACCGACCCCATCCTCCACGATTATTTCCGCTCCTCCGCGAGCTACCGCGTGCGCATCGCGCTCAACCTCAAGGGCGTCGATTACCGCGCGGTGCCGACTAGCCTGCTCGCCGGGGAACAGCGCAGCGATGCCTATCTGGCACTCAACCCGCAGGGCTTCGTCCCCGCGCTGGAGGTCGACGGCCTCGTTTTCACCCAGAGTTTCGCGATCATCGACTGGCTCGACCGCACCTATTCCGATGTGCCGCTGATCCCTGACGAGCCCGTCGCCCGCGCCGGTGCGCTGGCCATGACCATGGCGATTGCCTGCGACATCCATCCGCTCAACAATCTGCGCATCCTCAAATATCTCTCGCACGACCTCGGCCTGCGCGACGACATCCGCGACCGCTGGTATCGCCACTGGGTGACCGAAGGCTTCATCGCGCTCGAGGCGATGGCTGCCGGCGCCGGCCCCTTCCTCGGCGGCGACGCGCCCAATATCGCCGACGTCTTCCTCGTGCCGCAGATGGCCAACGCCCGCCGCTACGAAGTCCCGCTCGCCGAGTTTCCGACGCTGGTCGCCTGCGATGCCAACTGCACCGCGCTGGAGGCCTTCGCAGCGGCCGCCCCCGACCGGGTCAAGCCGGTGGAGTGAGAAGGCACCTCTCCCGCAAGGGGAGAGGTGCTGCTAAGGGTCGGTCGATGACCACCAAATTCGATCTCGCCGGCTTCCTGCCCTACCAGCTATCGGTCGCCTCCAACGCGGTGTCGGATCGGATCGCGCGGCAATATCAGGCCCGCTTCGGGCTCAAGATTCCCGAATGGCGGCTGATGGCGGTGCTGGGGCAGGGCAAGCCGCAGACCCAGCGCGATCTCGTCGGCGCGACGCTGATGGACAAGGTCACGGTCAGCCGCGCCACTGCCGCGCTGGTCGATCGCCGGCTGGTGTGCCGCGCCCCCAGTGAAAGCGACGGCCGCTCGCACCTGCTGGCGCTGACCGACGCCGGCCGCTCGCTCTATGCGGAGATCGCCCCCGTCGCGCTGGCAATGGAGCGGGAGATATTGAAGGGGCTGAGCAAGGACGAGCGCCGCCTGCTGACCGACCTGTTGGCACGCTTGCGCGCAGCGGCCGAAGCGGGTATGTAGTTGCAAGTGTAACTAAATATGCCTGTGCCTGCCCTCCCTCTCTGTCATTCCCGCGAAAGCGGGAATCTAGGAGCGGCAAAGCACCGAGTTAGCAGCCCCTGGATTCCCGCTTTCGCGGGAATGACAGAGAGGTGAACATGAGGAGCGATTCATGGCCAACCTGTTCGACAATCCGCTGGGCCTCGACGGCTTCGATTTCGTCGAATTCACCGCCCCGCAAAAGGGCGTGCTGGAACCGGTGTTCACCGCCATGGGCTTCAGCCTGGTCGCGCGCCATCGCTCGAAGGATGTGCAACTGTGGCGGCAGGGGGAAATCAACCTCATCGCCAATTACGAGCCGCGCAGCCCCGCCGCCTATTTCGCCGCCGAACATGGCCCCTCGGCCTGCGGCATGGGCTTCCGCGTGAAGGACGCCGCCAAGGCTTATGCGGAAGCGATCGAGCGCGGGGCGGAGCCGGTCGAAAGCCGCACCGGCGTGATGGAATTGCGCATCCCCGCGATCAAGGGCATCGGCGGCGCCTTCATTTATCTGGTCGATCGCTACGCGACGCTCGACAACCCCGACGCGCTGTCGATCTACGACATCGATTTCGTCTACGAACCCGGCGTGCCCCGCAATCCGGTCGGTGCCGGCTTCAAGACGATCGATCACCTGACCCACAATGTCTATGCCGGCCGCATGGCGCATTGGGCAGCCTTCTACGAGCGCATCTTCAACTTCCGCGAGATCCGCTATTTCGACATCAAGGGCGAATATACCGGCCTGACATCGAAGGCGATGACCGCGCCCGACGGCAAGATCCGCATTCCGCTCAATGAGGAAGGCAAAGCCGGCGGCGGGCAGATCGAGGAATATCTGCGCGATTATAACGGCGAGGGCATCCAGCATATCGCCCTGATCTGCGACGATCTCGTTGCCTGTCTCGACCGGCTCAAGGCCAATGGCGTGCCGCTGATGAAGGCCCCGCCCGCGACCTATTACGAGATGCTGGAGGAACGCCTGCCGGGCCATGGCGAGCCGACCGCTGAACTGCAGGCGCGCGGCATCCTGCTCGATGGCTCGACCGAGGACGGCGACCCGCGCCTGCTGCTGCAGATTTTCGCCCAGCCGCAGATCGGCCCGGTGTTCTTCGAATTCATCCAGCGCAAGAAGGATGAAGGCTTCGGCGAAGGCAATTTCACCGCGCTGTTCAAGAGCATGGAGCGCGACCAGATGCAGCGGGCGGCGCTGGAGACGGCGGAATCGGCCGAGTAGAACCGCAGCCCTGAGCTTGTCGAAGGGCGCCTTGCAATATCGACAGACGCCCTTCGACAGGCTCAGGGCTACGGATTGGGACTATAGAACATGGCTGATGCATTGATGGTTGATGCCGCGCTGGCGCAGGTAAAGCCCCCCTTCACCGTCACCCGCATCCACCACGTCGCCTACCGCTGCCGCGACGCGAAGGAGACGGTGGACTGGTACGCGCGCACGCTCGGCTTCCGCTACACCAACGCCTTTGCCGAGGATCATGTGCCCTCCACCGGCGCCTATGATCCTTACATGCACGTCTTCCTCGATTGCGGCGGCGGCAATGTCATCGCCTTCTTCGAGCTGCCCAACCAGCCGGAGATGGGCAGGGACCCCAACACCCCCGCCTGGGTGCAGCATCTCGCCTTCGAAGTGCCCGACATGGCGGCGCTGACCGCGGCCAAGGCGCATCTCGAGGCGCTCGGCATCGACGTGCTCGGCCCCACTTATCACGGCATCTTCCGCTCGATCTATTTCTTCGATCCCAACGGCCATCGCCTCGAACTCGCCTGCAACATCGGCACACCGGAGCAATATGCCGAGCTCGAACGGGTCGCCGGGCCGATGCTGGACGAATGGAGCCAGACCAAGCAGGCCCCCACCCACGCGCAATGGCTGCACGTCGACCCAGGCTCGCTGGTCGAATAGCCTTCCAGTTCGCTGATCCCGCAGCCCTGAGCCTGTCGAAGGGCGTCTTGCGACGCTGCGAAACGCCCTTCGACAAGCTCAGGGCTGCGGTTTAGGGTGGCACCGTAAACGCATATCGGGAGAAAACATAATGAAGCTCGCCAGCCTCAAATCGGGCCGCGACGGCCGCCTCGTCGTCGTGTCGGACGATCTCGCCTGGTATGCCGATGCCGGGCATATCGCCCCCACGCTGCAGGCCGCGCTCGATGACTGGGCGATGGCCGAACCGCGGCTGCGCGCGCTGGCGACCGATCTCAACCATGAAGCGATCCCGATGATGCGCTTCCACGAACGGCTCGCCGCCGCGCCGTTGCCGCGCGCCTACCAGTGGGCGGACGGCTCGGCCTATGTGAACCATGTCGCGCTGGTGCGGCAGGCGCGCGGGGCGGAGATGCCCGACAGCTTCTGGCACGATCCGCTGATGTACCAGGGCGGCAGCGACGGCTTCCTCGGCCCCCGCGATCCCATCCCGCTCGCCGACGAAAGCTGGGGTTGCGACATGGAGGCGGAGGTCGTGGTCGTCACCGGCGACGTGCCGATGGGCGCCAGCGCCGAGCAGGCACGCGGGGCCATCCTGCTGGTCGGCCTGACCAACGACGTGTCCCTGCGCAACCTCATCCCGGGGGAACTCGCCAAGGGCTTCGGCTTCTTCCAGTCGAAGCCGGCCAGCGCCATGTCCCCGGTCTTCGTCACCCCCGATGCACTCGGCGCACGCTGGGATGGCGGCAAGCTGCACGGTACGCTCAACGTCGATCTCAACGGAAAAGCCCTCGGCCGCGCCGATGCCGGCGTCGACATGACCTTCGATTTCGGCCAGCTCATCGCGCACGCCGCCAGAACCCGCAGCCTGTGCGCGGGCACCATCATCGGCTCGGGCACCGTCTCCAACCGCGATGCCGACGGCGGTCCGGGCCGCCCGGTCGCCGATGGCGGCCTCGGCTACAGCTGCCTTGCCGAAGTGCGCACCATCGAAACGATCCGCACCGGCGCACCGGTCACACCGTTCCTGAAAGCCGGCGACAGCGTCCGCATCTGGATGGACGATGACCGCCATCACCCGATTTTCGGCGTTATCGAGCAGGTGGTGGAATAAGGTCCTCCCCGGCACGGGGAGGGGGACCATCCGAAGGATGGTCAAGGGGCACGCGGGTGTTACGTGACTTCACATAACACCCGCGTGCCCCTCCACCATTTCGTGGTCGCGCTCCCCCAAGGGGGAGGAAGCTTTACTTCACCAGCGCTTCCTTGATGTCGCAGGCCGCCGGGCCGAGGATGACGATGAACAGCACCGGCAGGATGAACAGAATCAGCGGAACGGTCATGATCGCGGGGAGGCGCGCGGCCTTCTCCTCGGCGCGCATCATGCGCTCGTTGCGGAATTCGGCGGAGAGCACGCGCAGCGCGGAGGCGAGCGGCGTACCATATTTCTCGGTCTGGATCAGCGTCGTCACCACGCCCTTCACCGCGTCGAGATCGACACGGTAGGCGAAATTCTCCAGCGCCTGGCGGCGCTCGGTCAGGAAGCTCAGCTCGATCGAGGTCAGCGCGAATTCCTCGCCCAGTTCGGGATAGGCCTTGCCCAGCTCGCGGCTGACGCGGGCAAAGGCGGCGTCGACGGTCAGGCCTGCCTCGGCGCAGATCACCAGCAGGTCGAGCGCGTCGGGAATGCCCTTGCGGATCGCGTTGGTGCGCTTCGAGCGCTTGTTGTTGATGAACAGGTCGGGCGCCTTGTAGGCGACCAGCAGCGGCACGGCAAAGCCGCCGAACTTCTTCAGCGCCGACCAGTCGGGGAACAGGTCGACGCCATAGATGGCAAGCGCCGCCAGCCCGCCGACCAGGATCGGCAGCACCATGCGCGCGAAGATGATGGTGACGGCAATGTCCTTGGAGCGGATACCCGCCTGCGCCAGGCGCTGCTGGATGTCCTTGAGCTGCTCGTCCTGCAGCACCTTCATCGACTGCAGCATGCCGCGCATGCGGTTGGCGGTGACGTTCTTCTTGACCAGCTTGGCGCGCCGCTTGGCGGTCGATGCGGTGATGCCGGCCTTGAGCTGCTCGCGCCGCTCGTTGAGCGATTTGACGCGCTTGAGCATCGGGTCGCGCACCGTCGCGACATTGTAGACCGCGACCATCACCGCTGTCGCGCAGACTGCGGCGAGCAGCGTCGCCGCCCAGACGACGTCGATGCCGAGCAGGTAATAGGTGGGGGTTTCGGCTGCGGGAAGGCTCATGGTCGGACGCGTCCCATCAGATTTCGAAGTTGATCATTTGGGCCATGATGAACACGCCGATGCCCATCCAGCCCAGGCCGCCCAGTCCCGTCACGATCAATGTCTCGTCGGTGAAGAAGCCCGAGATGTAATCCGGGTTCATGAAATAGATCAGCGTGAACACCACGAACGGCAGCGCGCCGATGATGTAGGCCGATGCCTTGGCTTCGGACGACATTGCCGCGATCTTCAGCTTCATCTGCGCGCGCTTGCGCAGCACTTCAGACAGGTTGGCCAGCGTTTCCGCCAGGTTGCCGCCGGTCTCGCGCTGGATGGCGATGGTGATGCAGAAGAACTGGAATTCCGGCGTGTTGAGCGTGTCGGCGCTGTCCTGCAGCGCCGATTCCATGCTCTTGCCGATGCGCACGCGCTCGATCACCTGCTTGAACTCGACCCCCACCGGGCCGGGGATTTCGGTGCTCACCGCCTGCAGCGTCTCGGCGACCGGCAGACCGGAGCGCAGACCGCGCACCAACAGGTCGATGGCGTCGGGAAAGCGCGCGTTGAACAGCTTGACCCGCTTCTTGATCAGCGATCCCACGACCATGTGGGGAATGCCGAAACCCAGCGCGATCCCGCCCAGCAGGCCGAGCAGCACCGGCGCGCCCTGCAGCAGGGCAAGCCCGGCGACCACCACGGCGATGCCGCCGTTGGCCAGCATGTAGTTGCTCAGCGTCCACTTCTTTCCGGTCCGGCGCAGGCGCAGGGCGAGCTGCTCGGGGTTCGGCAGCAGCTTGGTGATGCCGAACTCCTGGCTCGGCAGCCGTGCGGCGATGGTCTTGCGCATCTGCGCCGCCAGCACCGCCTCGTTGGACGGCATCAGCCGGTCGTGCAGTGCGGTCAGCCGCTTTTTCGCCACCTTTTCCGGATTGGGCCCGGCAAAGGCAAAGAACAGCAGCAGCAGCACCGTGAGTATCGCTATCGCAATCAAGATGATGCTGATGTCCATGCAGCGCTATCGTCCGTTACTAAGGGGTCGGGGCACGACGTCCGGCGCGCCCGTCACCCGGATCAGGCCTTTTCTTTCTTCTTCGGCAGCAGCGATCCGATGTCGCTCAGCTTGCCGAGCAGCGAACCGCCGGACTTGGCCGCCGGCTTGCTCGCAGGGCTGGCGCCCTCCTCGTCATCCTCTTCGGCGACGTTGATCACCATTTGCGCCAGCTTGCCGAGCGCCGCACCGGGCTTGGTGCCCCGCGCCGTTTCGCCGAACGACTTGCCGAGCTTGGCTGATTTGATCGCCAGCTTGGTGTCGAGCGGCACGACGAAGTCGACCGCGCGCTCGATCGACGTCTCGAAATCCTTGCGGGAAATCTCGGCGCCGGTCGGGGGGACCTTGTTGGCCACCAGTATGACCCGCGCACCGGGGCACAGGCTCTTCAGAGAGGCCAGCAGGCGGATGGTGTCGCGCGCCGCTGCCAGCGTCAGCTCGGTCACCAGAACGACTGAGTCGACCTCGTTGACCATGTGCGGATAGGCGATCAGCATGTGCCGCGGCAGGTCGATGACGGTCGCCTCGAACGCCACGGCAATCTCTTCGCGCAGCAGGAAGAAGGTGCCGCCATCGCTGAGCAGCGCCTGGTTGAGCGGCGCCTCGGACGACAGGATCGCGAGCCGGTCGTTGGCGCGGACCATCGCGCGTTCGATGAACAGCCCGTCGATACGCGCCGGATTGTCGATGGCGTCGATAAGCCCGCGACCCGGCTCGAGATCGAGCGCAAGCGCGCCGGTGCCGAAATGCACGTCGAGGTCGAGCAGCGCCGCATCGCGCTTTTCCTGCTGGCCCAGCAGCCAGGCCAGCGAGGTGGCGACGGTCGATGCGCCGGCGCCGCCACGCGTGCCGACCACGGCCGTCACCGTCTTGCGGGTCTTGACCACCTGCTCGGCATGGCGCGGCGCATTCAGCATGGCCTGCGCCTGCATCAGGCTGTCGCGGATCTGCTCGGGGAACACCGGCTTCAGCAGATAGTCATGGATCCCGCTCGACATCAGGTCGCGGAACAGGCGGACGTCGTTGACCTGGCCCATGGCGATCACCACCGTGCCCGGCTCGCAGACTTCGGCAAGGCCGTTGATGTCGTTGATCGGATCGCTCGATTCGGACAGGTCGACCAGCAGGATGGTCGGGCTGGCGCTGATCGACAGGGACTGGACCGCGTTGCGCAGGCCGCCCTTGTAGACCTTTTCGATGTTCCAGCCCATGTCGGCCGCGGCCGGGCGGACCATTTCCACGCTGTCGTCGTCGCACAGATAGGCGGCAAAAGGCTCGCGCGTCTGCTGGCTGGGGCGGAAGGGCGCGTTCATCGGCCGCCTCCGTTGCCGCCTTGCGAGCCTGACTCATCGAGGCCTTCGGCGCCGGTCGGCGGCGCGGTGCGATAAGCCTCGATCGCCTTCGATGCGGTCAGCGGGTCGTTGCTGGCGCGGGTCTGGCCGCGCACCAGGTCGGTCGCGTCGGCCACCATGGCGGCAAGATTGGCGTTGGTCGCGCAGCCATAGTTGGATGTCGTGTGCGACGCGGTGCCGATCGCCGAGTTGGAGCTCCAGTTGGGGCAGCCATCGACCCGCGCCGAAGAGCGGGTGATGACGATGCGCACGCGGCCGGGCGCAATCGCGCCGGACGTGATCGGCGCATAATCGGCCAGGATCATGCCGCGCCGCGCCACCAGCGCAGCCACCGCGTCGGTGGCGGCACGGTTGCGATAGCCTTCGGACCCATGGTCGATGGCGATGCGGTCGCCATAGCGCACGCCCAGCGCGTCGAACCAGTCGGATACCCGGCGCAGTTCCATCGGGGCGATGCCGTTCGATGTCGTCTCGGCATCGAACACATAGGATTGGATGCTGACCACCGGCTGGTGCTGCGAATCCAGGCTGCGGTTACCCTCGCCGTTCGTTCCGCCCATGCAGCCGGCAAGCGCCAGTCCGAGGGCCGCCATCGGGATGATTGATAGGTTACGCATGCTCGTTACGCTCCTCGATGCGCGTGATTACAGGCCGGAACTGAAACCGGGGGCAGCGTCGCCGCTGGTGTCGCGATTGCGACCGGACCGGTTGCTCGACACCGGCGACGGAGCGGGCAGGGCCGCGCTCGGTGCGCCGCCGCCCACGCCCGGCGCGGTGGCCGGATCGCCCTGTTCGATGGTCGGCATCGGCCGGCCCTGGCCGCTGGTGCCATCGTTGGTGCGGTTGAACAGGAAGCGCTGCAGGTCGGTCGGGTTCTGATAACCGTCGGTCGGCAGCACGATCTGGTCGGGATTGACCGGGCGCACCAGATAGGGAGTGATGACGATTACCAGCTCGGTATCGCCCCGACGGAAGCTGTCGGATTTGAACAGCGATCCCAGCACCGGCACGTCGCCCAGGCCCGGGGTACGGTCGATGGCGCCGACCGTGCGGTTGCTCATCAGGCCAGCGATCATGAAGCTTTCGCCCGATCCCAGCTCGACGGTGGTCTCGGCGCGGCGGACCGACAGCGCCGGAATGTCGATGCCCTGCAGGCGGATCGCGCCTTCGGACGACAGTTCGGACACTTCCGGGCGCACCCGCATCGAAATGCGGCCATTCGACAGCACCGTCGGCGTGTAGGCCAGGCTGACGCCGAACCGGCGATACTGGATGGTGATCGATCCGGTCAGCGGATCGGGCACGGGAATGGGATATTCGCCGCCGGCCAGGAAGTCGGCGGTCTCGCCGGAAATGGTGGTCAGGTTCGGTTGCGCCAGCGTCGCCACCAGGCCGGTACGCTCGGCCAGGTCGAGCGTGCCGAGCAGATCGAGCCCGAACAGACGACCACCCAGAGCCAGCGTCGCGGCGTCACGCAGCGGGCGGATCAGATATTCCTGAGGCACCCGGGTAGCACTGAAGGAACCATCTGCATTCTGTCGCACGAACGGCTGACCGGTCCGGGGATCATACTGGATCGGATTGTTGCTGATGTCTGGAAAGTCGCCAGTCTCGACAGGAATATCGCTGATGGTTCCTGTATCGCGGCCCCGGTAGGCACCGAAAATTATGCCCGAGCCATTGTCGCGACTCATCAAATTCCCGCCGATCTGGCGGATGATCGACTTGTTCACCTCGGCGATGCGCACCTGCAGGTTGACCTGCAGCGGCGTCGCGGTCTGGAGCCGGGAAAGGACCCGCGTGCCGTCGCCGACGAAGGCGGTGACCAGCCGGTCGGCCTCGGCCGCATCTTCGGGCGCGGCGACCGTGCCGGTCAGCAGCACGAAGCCGTTCATGGTGTTCACGTTGATGTTCGCATCCGGCATCGCCAGCGCCAGCATCTGGTCGATGGTCTCGATGTTGTTGCCGACACGGGCAACGACCGAATAGACCACCCGGCCGGCGGCATCGGTGGCATAGATGCTGGTCTCGCCCGGACCCTTGCCGAAGATGTAGAGCTGGGTCGAGCTGCGCACCTGCACATCGGCCACCGACTGGTTGGCGACGAACACGTCGGTCATCGGCGTAGGCAGGGTCACCAGCCGGCCACGGCCGACCGAGAGCAGCAGGTCCGCCGCCGTCGTGCCGCTGGCGCGGTTGGCCTGCGCCTGCGCCTGCCCGGGCAGGGATGCCGTTCCGGTGACAGCGAGGCCCAGAGCCACTGCACCGAGCATCAGCGTGTGACGCAGGCCGGCCTTGCGGCGGGCAGCGGGATTAAAGGTCATGCTCATCTCAATTGCCCCCTACGGGAACGACGGTCACGGCATCGCCGCGCACAACGCGCACCGATGGGCCGACGGGAACGGGTACATTCTGCACGGTCGGGCCGCTGCCCTGCGCCGGGCCTGCGCCGCCATTGCTGGCCTGCGTCTGGCTGCGCGGCGGCATGCCACGGCGCAGATAGCGGGACACATCGCCGCCGGTGGTCGCGCCGGTGCTGCCGGCCTGCGGACGGCTGCCGGCACCGCCCAGCAGGCGGCGTTCGGCGTTGCGGTCGCCATCGCGGCCGACCGAAACGGCGCCCGATGCAATCGCTTCCTCCAGCTCGCCCGCCGTGTCGGCGATCGACCGCAGCGCCAGGCTGACGGTACCGGTGGTCCGTGCCACCGCGATGCGCTCGGCGATCTGCGGCGTGGCTTCCAGCGTCACGGTTGCGAACACGGTCGGTGTCGCCGCGCCATTCTCGTCGGTCGGCGTCGTGCGCTGGTCGACTGCGAGCACCCGCAGGTTCCGCACCACCGTTTCGGCGGTGTAGAGCTTGAGGTTGCTATTCTCTTCATTCTCGAGGGTCAGCGTCAGCAGCAGGTCGACCCGGTCGCCGGGGAAGACGAAGCCGCCCACGCCCTGGTCGGGCGACAGCGGCACCGTCACCGCGCGCATGCCCGGCCCCAGTGCCGCGGCCAGGAAGCCACGGTCGCCGGGATTGACCAGCGCGCCCTTGGTCACCGGTGCGCCCGAGGTGATCGGGTTGCGCACCACCGAACCGACCAGATTGGCAACGTCGGCCGATCCTTCGATATAATATTGGTCCGGCTTCACCAGCCCTTCGGGCCAGGCCTGGAAGCGCAGCGCATCGGCGGTCAGGATCGTGCCGACCGGCAGGGCGCGGGTGGCGACCATGACCTTGGGGCCGTTCACGACCGGTGCGGCCGCTGCGGCGGCTGCCGGGGTCGTCGACCCGCGCATCATCTGGTTGACACCAAAGGCGGCGCCGATGGCGACCACCAGTGCCACTACGATCAGGATGACTTTCTTCACGTCCATGACGGTTCAGGCTCCTCGCCCGGCAATGGCCGGCCGTTTGACTTTCAGATGATGGGGGGTAGGGCGAAATGGTTAATATACTGTTGGTGAAGCGCCCACAGGCCGGCGGCGGCGATGGCGACGCCGTAGGGCAGTTCAGGGTTTTGTTCGGCCTTGCTCAATCGCTTGCGCGCCACCATGCCCGCGGCGATGACTCCGCCGATGATGGACATGACCAGCAGAAGCGGAAGCAGCAGGCTGGCATCGATCCACAGCGCCAAGGCGCCGAGCAGCTTGACGTCGCCGCCGCCCATGGCACCAACGGCAAACAGTGCCGCGAAGAAGGCGAAGATGGCCAGCGCCGCGCCGATCTGCAGCGCAATGTCCGGCCACGGCGACAGGCCGGCCCCCCACCACGCCAGCGGCGCGGTCAGGGCGATGGCCAGGTTGAGCCAGTTGGGGATGATGCGATGGCGCAGGTCGCTGACCGCAGCGATCAGCAGCATGGTGCCCAGCAGGGCTACCGACAGATAGGTGAAGAAACCCCCGGACATGCAGACAGGGCTAGACGAAATGCCTTGCCAAACCGTAACCATGGCGAATGAGCCCGATTGCGCCGACCGACCGACCCGCCACCACAGCCGCAGCCGCTGGTTTCGACCGGCGCAGCATCCCTGCGGCGGCCACGGTCGATCGCTGGATGCTGCCCGATGGCTGGCCGCTGCGCCGGATCGTCTGGGGCCAGCCTGACGCAGGCGCGGGCGCATCGCGCGGCTCGATCCTGTTCCTCGGCGGACGCGGCGATCATTTCGAGAAATATCTCGAGACCTTCGAAGATTGGCGGCAGCGTGGCTGGCAGGTCGAAAGCCTCGACTGGCGGGGGCAGGGCGGATCGGGGCGCAACGCGCCCAACGCCAATGTCGGCCATGTCGAGGATTTCGCCATCTGGATCGACGATCTCGCGGCCGTCTTTGCCGATTGGCGCGCGCGCACCGCGCCGCCGCATGTCGTCGTCGGCCATTCGATGGGCGGGCATCTGGTGCTGCGTGCCCTTGCCGAGGGCCGCATCGCCCCTGACGCTGCGGTGCTGATCGCCCCGATGCTCGGTTTCACCGCCCCCTATCCCGACTGGCTGGGGCAGAAGGTCGGCAGCGCCATGTGCAGCATCGGCGATCCGATGCGCGCTGCGTGGAAGGTCAGCGAAAAACCCGGCAGCCCGATGAAGCTCAGGCAGTTGCTGCTGACCCATGACGAGCAACGCTATGATGACGAGCAATGGTGGCATGAGGCCGTGCCCGAAACATTGCTCGGCCCGGCAAGCTGGCGCTGGGTCGAGCGCGCCTATGCCTCGTTTCGCAAGATGGCGACGCCCGGCACCCTCGAGGCGGTGAAGACGCCGCTGCTGATCCTCGCCGCCAGCGCCGACAAGCTGGTCGCGACCAGGGCTACTGTCCGCGACGCTGCGCGGTTGCCCGCAGCCACCCTGCATGTCTATGGGCCTGAGGCAGCGCACGAGCTGCTGCGCGAAGCCGATCCGGTGCGCAACGATGCGCTGGCGCGGATCGACGCCTTTCTCGATGGAGCGGTCAGCCGGTCATGAAGCGGTACGATGTCATCATTGCCGGGGCAGGGATAGCCGGCGCCAGCCTCGCTGCCGAAGTGGCTCCGCACGCCTCCGTACTGCTGCTCGAGATGGAATCGCAGGCCGGGTATCATTCCACCGGCCGCTCGGCAGCCTTCTGGAGCGAGACCTATGGCGGCCCGGCAATCCAGCCGCTGACCACCGCCTCGGGAGAGGATCTTGCCGATTTCCTGCAGCCGCTCGGCGCGCTGCAGATCGGCCGCGACAGCGACAGGCCCCGCCTCGATGCCTTCCTTGCCGCCTTCCGGGACAGCGGCATCGCGCTCGACATTGTCGATCCGGCCGAATTCATTCCCGGCCTGCGCCCTGAATGGACGCTCGGCGTGCGTGAGCCGACCTGCGCCTACATCGACGTCGCCGGCCTCCACGCCCGCTGCCTCGCCACCGCGAAGCGTGCTGGCGCGGAACTGGCCCTGCGTTCGGCGCTGCAATCGGCGCGCCGCGACGGGGCGGACTGGGTGGTGGAGACGTCCACCGGCACATTCGGCTGCGGCATAGTGGTCGATGCGGCTGGCGCCTGGGCCGATCCGGTGGCCCGGGCCTGCGGCGTCGCGCCGATGGGCATCACCCCCTATCAGCGCACGCTCGTCCAGTTGCGCACCGATCCCGGCGCGCCGGAGGATGCGCCGCATGTCGCCAGTCTCGACGCCAGCTTCTACTTCAAGCCCGAGCCCGGCGGCCGGGTGTGGCTGTCGCCGCACGACGAAACCCCGGTCGAGCCAGGCGATGTCGCGCCGGAGGAGCTCGACGTCGCCATCGCCATCGACCGGTTCGAGCATGTCGTCGATTGGCGCGTCGCGGCGGTCGAACGCAAATGGGCAGGGCTGCGCAGCTTCGCGCCGGATCGCAAGCCCGTCTACGGCTTTGCTCCCGATGCACCGGGCTTCTTCTGGTGTGCAGGGCAGGGCGGCTTCGGCATCCAGACCGCGCCGGCCGCAGCCAGGCTCGCTGCCGCACTGCTGCTAGGCCGCACGCCGGATGCCGCCGTCGCCCACATCGACCCGGCGATGTACCGGCCGGAACGCTTCGGGCAATAAATTGCGCCGTCACTGCGAGCGTAGCGAAGCAATCCGGGGCGATTGGCGGCCAACCCACTGGCGATTTCGTTCCGCCCTGCTATCCTGTCGCCGCAACCGCCTGAGGAGGGCCAGATGGCGCATTATTTCGAGATCAAGCAGAACAAGGCAGGCGAGTATGTCGCCTACTTCAAGTACAACAGCGAAACCATGTTCTGGACCGAGGGCTATTCCTCGCGGGCCAGCGCGGTGAACGCCATCGAATCGATCAAGAAGAACGGCCCCGGCGCGCCGACCAAGGACGCCGAATAAACGGCGTGCGCGCGCCTGTTGCCTCGGTTGCGGGTGCGCGCACCGTCCGTCTGTTCGCCACGCTGGCGGGGCTGCTGCTCGCCGCCTGCTCGGCGGTCGGCCAGCCCCAACCGGGCGTCCCTGCCACGACGGGCGCGCAGTCTGCGCCCCGGTCGCAGACCGCCACGGTGCTCGTGCCGCGCATCGTCGCGCGCACCCCGCACGATCCCAATGCCTTCACGCAAGGGCTGATCGTCGATGGCGACACGTTCATCGAAAGCACCGGCCAATATGGCCAGTCGGAGGTCAGGCGCGTGCGCCGCAGCGACGGCGCAGTGCTCGATCGGCGCGCCATTCCCTTCGATCATTTCGGTGAAGGTCTCGCCCGCCACGGCGACGAGCTGGTCAGCCTGACCTGGCGCAACCGCATCGCCCATCGCTGGGATGCCGCTACGCTCGCCCCGCGCGGCACCTTCACTTACCCCTGGCAGGGCTGGGGCCTTGCCAGCGATGGCCGCAGCTATTTCCTCTCGGACGGCAGCGACCGGCTGCATGTGCTGGATCCCGCGACCTTCGCGCCGCTCCGCGAAATCCGCGTCACCCGTGACGGTGCCCCGGTGGCGCGGCTCAACGAACTCGAATGGGTCGATGGCCGGCTGTTCGCCAATGTCTGGATGGAGCCCGAGATCATGGTCATCGATCCCGCGACCGGCATCGTCACCCATGTCATCGATTGCCGCGCCATCGTCGCCGAATCCGGCCAGACCGGCAATATCGACGCGGTGCTCAACGGCATCGCCTGGGATGCACGCCACCGCCGTCTCTACGTCACCGGCAAGCTGTGGCCGACGCTGTTCGAAATAGAGGTTCCCGGCTTCACCGACTGAGCGGTCGCCGCTTCACCCGCGCCCCGCGGCGACCGCCGCGTCGCTGGCCAGCCGGTCGGCGCGCTCGTTGTCCGGGTCTCCGGCATGACCCTTCACCCAGCGCCATTCGATCTGGTGCCGCGCCGCCGCCTGGTCGAGCCGCTGCCACAGCTCGGCATTGGCCACCGGCTTCTTGGCCGCGGTGCGCCAGCCGTTGCGCTTCCAGCCATGGATCCATTTGGTGATGCCATCGCGCACATAGACGCTGTCGGTGGACAGGATCACCCGGCACGGGCGCTTCAGCGTCTCCAGTGCCATGATCGCCGCCATCATCTCCATGCGGTTGTTGGTGGTCGGGGTTTCGCCGCCCGACAATTCCTTCTCGACCGCGCCGAACCGCAGCACAGCGCCCCAGCCGCCCGGGCCGGGGTTGCCCTTGCACGCGCCATCGGTGGCGATCTCGACGGTCGGCAGCGCCCCGCTCACGCGCCGAACATGGTCTCTACCGTCGCCTCGCGATAGAAGCGCAGGCGCCGATGGTAGGCGAGCGGGTCCTTGCGCACCACCAGCGCATCCGCCGGCGTCTCCAGCCAGTCGAGCGCGCGCGTCAGCAGGAAGCGCAGCGCTGCTCCGCGCGCCAGCACCGGCATCGCTGCGCGCTCGGCATCGCTGAGCGGTCGGCTGCGCGCATAGCCCTTGCCCAGCGCCTCGCCCAGCGCGGGCAGGTAATGCGATCCATCGGCGCTGAAGCACCAGGCCCCATGCGTCACCGCCAGATCGTACGCGGTTATGTCGCGGCAGGCGAAATAGAAGTCGATGATCCCGCCGACCTCGTCGCCGCGCATCAGCACATTGTCCGGAAACAGATCGGCATGGATCACAGATCGCGGCAGGTCGTCCGGCCAGTTGGCTTCGAGAAAGGCCAGTTCGGCGCCCACGTCTCCGGCGAGCCCGGGCAGGATCGAATCGAGCCGGCTGCCGATGCGGTTGGCGAGCGCGCGCCATCCCCCGATCGACAGCGGGTTGTCCGGGCCGTCGGCAAAGTCGGCGACCGCATTGTGGAGCTGCGCCAGCGCCTCTCCTGCGGCAAAGGCTTGCCGCCCGGTCGGCCGGCTCACCGAAATGCCGGGCAGGAATTCGATCAGGCAGGCCGGGCGGCCCGCCAGGCTCTGCACATGGGTGCCGCTCGCGTCGGCCAGGATGCGCGGCACCGGGCAGCCGCGCTCGGCCAGATGGTCGATCAGCGCGACGAAGAAGGGCAGGTCGGACACGTCGACGCGCTTCTCGTACAGCGTCAGGATGAACCGCCCGCCGCGGGCATCGACCAGATAATTGCTGTTCTCGACCCCCTCGGCGATGCCCTTGGCGCTGATCAGCGGCCCGACACCGTAAAGGTCAAGGAAGGTGGCGATGTCCTCCGCACCCACATGCGTATAAACTGCCATGACCAGCCCCACCCGAACCTTATGGTATATGCCAGGCCACTACGCCGCCTGCGCCTCCAGCCCCCGCGGCAGCTTGAACACCATGTCCTCGGTCGCGGTGACCACCGGCTGCTCGTCGACGCTGTAGCGGGTCGCGATCATGTCGACCACCTCGCGCACCAGCAGTTCGGGCGCCGATGCCCCGGCGGTCAGCCCGACCGTGGTCACCCCGTCGAACCATGCCCAGTCGATCTCATGCGCGCGCTGGATCAGGTGCGAGCGCGCGCCCATGCGCTGCGCCACTTCGGCCAGCCGCAGCGAATTGCTGCTGTTCGGCGCACCGATCACCAGCACCAGCTGGCATTCCTGAGCAATCGCCTTGACCGCGCTCTGCCGGTTGGACGTGGCATAGCAGATGTCCTCGCCCTTCGGCGCGACGATGCTCGGGAAGCGCTGTTGCAGCGCCTGCACGATGTCCGCCGTGTCGTCGACCGACAGCGTCGTCTGGGTCAGGAAGGCCAGGCTGTCCGGGTCGGCCGGGTTCAGCCCCGCGACATCCTCGACCGTCTCGACCAGCGTCATCGCACCATCGGGCAGCTGGCCGAAGGTGCCGATCACCTCGGGATGGCCGCGGTGGCCGACGAAGATGATGTGCCGGCCGCTTTCGTGCGCGCGCTCTGCCTGGCGGTGCACCTTGCTGACCAGCGGGCAGGTCGCATCGAGATAGTCCAGCCCGCGCTCGGCCGCCTTGGCCGGGACGGCCTTGGGCACGCCATGCGCGCTGAACACCACCGGCACGCCATCGGGCACCTCGTCCAGCTCCTCGACGAACACCGCGCCCTGCGCGCGCAGGCTGTCGACGACGAACTTGTTGTGGACGATCTCGTGCCGGACATAGACCGGCGCGCCATATTTCTCGATGGCCAGCTCGACGATGCGGATGGCGCGATCGACCCCGGCGCAAAAGCCACGGGGAGCAGCGACCAGCAGGCGCAGCGGGGGCAGGGGGGCAGCGGGGGTATCCATGCGCGCTACCTATGGGCGATGGGCCGCCGCGGCAAGTGTCTACGGCCGCAGTTGCGCGCATGGCAGGGCGCGGATAAGAGGCTGCCAAGCGCCGCACGGCCCGCTCACCTGCGCGAAAGGATTGCCCCGATCATGTCATCACCCCGCCACCAGACCCCCCGCCTTGCCGTGCTCGGCCTCGTCGGCGCGTCGCTCGCGCTGGGTGCCTGTGCCCGGGATAACGAGATCGACGTGACCGCCGGTGTCGGCATCACCGCCTCGCGCACCCTTTGCCCGGCGGTCGGCGTGCCCACCCATACCGGCGACGTCACCCTGTTCGATCCGGCAACCAGCCGCGATGCTGCCGCCATCGATGTGGTGGCGACGATCACCAATTTGCGCACCACCTGCAATGACGCCGATGCCCGCGTCTATGTCGGCTCGACCTTCGATGTCATCGCCACCCGCCGCGATGCCGGCCCGGCGCGCACCGTCACCCTGCCTTATTATTCGGCCGTGGTGCAGGGCGGCACCGCGGTCGTCGCCAAGGACCAGAACCAGGTGACCATCAGCTTCCCCGCCGGCTCCACCCGCGGTTCGGCCAGCGGCACCGCCGGCGCCTATGTCGACCGCGCCGCCGTGACCCTGCCGGACGATATCCGCGAACGCATCACCCGACGACGCCGCGCGGGCCAGGAAGATGCGGCCATCGATCCGCTGTCCGAACCGGATGTCCGCGCCGCCGTCGCCCGCGCCACCTTCGAACTGCTCGTCGGCTTCCAGCTGACCCAGGAGCAATTGCAGTACAACGTCACGCGCTGAGGCGCGGAACCAGACGAACAATCCGTAGCCCTGAGCCTGTCGAAGGGCGCTTTACTGCTAGGCGCCCTTCGACAGGCTCAGGGCTACGGATGCTCGGCTGAATCTTGTTAGGTGAAATCATGACCATCTACACCCGCATTGCCGCGCATCTCGATGCCGCGCTCGACGCGCTGGAATCCGCCGGAACATTGCCAGCGGGGCTCAACCGCGCCCCGATCACGCTCGAGCCGCCGCGCGACGCCAGCCATGGGGACATGGCCACCAATGCCGCGATGGTGCTCGCCAAGCCTGCCGGCACCAATCCGCGCGCGCTGGCAGAGGCCCTGCTGCCGCACCTCGCCGCGCATGCCGAGGTAACGGCGGCCAGCATCGCCGGCCCCGGCTTCATCAATCTTACCCTCAGCGATGCGGCATGGCGCAGCGAACTTGCCGATATCGTCGCGATCGGCGCCGATTATGGCCGCTCGGCGCTCGGCGGCGGCAGCACCGTCAACGTCGAATATGTTTCGGCCAACCCCACCGGCCCGATGCACATGGGTCACTGCCGTGGCGCGGTCGTCGGCGATGCGCTCGCCGCCTTGCTCGAATTTTCCGGCCACAAGGTGGTGCGCGAATATTATGTCAACGATGCCGGCGGGCAGGTCGACGTGCTCGCCCGCTCGGCGCACCTGCGCTATCGCGAGGCGCTGGGCGAGGATGTCGGGGACATTCCCGAGGGGCTTTATCCGGGCGACTATCTGGTCCCGGTGGGGCGGGCGCTCGCCGCCGAATTCGGCGATCGCTTCGTGGCGGCACCCGAAAGCGACTGGCTCCCCCTGTTCCGCAGCTTCGCGGTTGCCGAGATGCTCAAGCTGATCAAGGCGGACCTTGCCCTGCTCGGCATCCACCATGACCTGTTCAGTTCGGAGGCCGAATTGCAGGCCGCCGGCATGCCCGAAAAGGCCGAAGCCTGGCTGCGCGAGCAGGACCTGGTCTATGACGGCATGCTCGAAGCCCCCAAGGGCGAGACGCCCGAGGATTGGGAGCCGGTGGTGCTGCCGCTGTTCCGCTCGACCCGCTTCGGCGATGACAGTGACCGGCCGATCAAGAAGAGCGACGGCAGCTGGACCTATTTCGGTGCAGACCTCGCCTATCATCATGAAAAGGCCAAGCGTGCCGATGCCCTCATCGACATCTGGGGCGCGGATCATGCCGGCACGGTCAAGCGCATCGTTGCCGCGGTTGCCGCGCTGACCGGCGGCAAGACCCGCTTCGACGTCAAGCTGGTGCAGATGGTGCGGCTGCTGCGCGATGGCGAGCCGGTGAAGATGTCCAAGCGCGCCGGCAATTTCGTCACGCTCGCCGATGTCGTGCGCGAAGTCGGCAAGGATGTCGTGCGCTTCACCATGCTGACCCGCAAGGCCGACGCGCAGATGGATTTCGACTTTGCCAAGGTGGTGGAGGCGTCGAAGGACAATCCGGTCTTCTACGTCCAATATGCCAACGCGCGAATCAATTCGATCGCGCGCAAGCCGGCGGAACTGGGCATGGCCCTGCCCGAAGGCCAGACCGACCTGTCCCGGCTCGATACAGTCGATCTCGCTCTCGCCAAGCTCGCCGCGACCTTCCCGCGGGTGGTGGAGGCCGCCGCCAATGCCCGTGAACCGCACCGCATCGCCTTTTATCTCGGCGATCTCGCGGCCGCGTTCCACGGCTGGTACAATCTTGGCAACGATGATCCGTCGCGCCGCGCCGTGCTCGCCGACGATCCGTTAACCACGGCTGACAGGCTTTTCTTAATCCGCGCAATCGGGCAGATCATCCGCAATGGGCTGGCGATCATGGGGGTCGAGCCGGTCGAGGAGATGCGTTGATGTCCGGAATGGACGGTTCGCCATTGCGTTTCGATGAAGAAGACCGGCTGCCCTGGCTGGAGCCGGTCGAGGATGCTGCGCTCGAGCGCAGCGACGTCTGGCGTCTTGTCGGCCTCGTTGTGGTCGGTCTCGTCCTGATCGGTGCCGTCGTTGGCGGCATGTGGTGGTGGCAGACCGGCGGTCGTCCGCGCGGCGAACTGATCGCGGCGCCGGAAGGCGCTTACAAGGTCACGCCCAAGGCCGAGCCGGGCCGCTTCGAAGGCGAAGGCGCGATAGCCGTCGCCGCAGCCGAGGGCGTCCAGCCGACCGCGCAGATCGACCCCAACCGTCTGCCCGAAACCCCGATCGCGCCACCGGTCGCCGGTGGCCGTCCGCCGGCGGCAACCGCCGGGGCCCAGCCGAAGTCCGCGCCCGGCACCGCCGCGACGCCGGCTGCGGCAACGCCAGCACCTGCGCCGGCGACCGGCGGCAGCGGCATGGTCCAGCTCGGCTCCTTCTCCAGCAACGCCAGCGCCCAGCGCGCCTGGACCAGCCTCAAGAGCCGCTTCGCCTATCTCGAGCCGGTCAACAGCAGTATCGTCACCGCAGAGGTCAATGGCCGCACCGTCCACCGGCTGCAGGCCGCCGCCGGATCGGCCAGTGCCGCGCAGACGCTGTGCAACCGCCTGCGCGTGGCGGGGGAGAACTGCATCCCGGTCCGCTAGGGGTTTGAGGGGCAATGACGGTCAGGATTGAGCCATGACCCCCGCGTTCTTCGGCCTGTCCGGCACCGCGCTCGGTGACGATGAACGCGCCCTGTTCCGCGCGTGCGATCCGGCAGGCTACATCCTGTTCGCCCGCAACATCCGCAATCGCGCCCAGGTGCGCGCGCTTACCGACGACTTGCGCAGCCTCTCGGGGCGGGACGCGCTGCCCATCCTCATCGATCAGGAGGGCGGGCGCGTTGCCCGGCTCAGCCAGCCCGAATGGCCCGCCTTTCCCGCAGCCGCCCGGTTCGACGCGTTGTACAGCCTCGCCCCTGCCTCGGCGATTGCCGCCGCCCGCGCCAATGCCACCGCCATCGCGCTGACCCTGGCGGAGGTCGGCGTGAGCGTGAACTGTCTGCCTTTGCTCGACGTCCGCCAGCCGCACGCCCACGCCATCATCGGCGATCGTGCGCTGGGCAGCGATCCGCTGCGCGTCGCCGCACTGGGTCGCGCCGTGCTGAAGGGGCTGAGCGACGGCGGTGTCTGCGGCGTCGTCAAGCATATGCCGGGGCACGGCCGCGCCGTGGCGGACAGCCATGCCGAACTGCCGGTCGTCGATGCGAGCGCCGAGGCGCTGGAGCTGGACATTGCGCCCTTCGCCGCGCTCAACGACGCCGCGATGGGCATGACCGCGCATGTCGTCTATCCTGCCTGGGATGCCGACCATCCCGCAACGCTTTCGCGCACCGTCGTTACCGAGGTCATTCGCGGCCGGATCGGTTTCGCCGGCGTGCTGATGAGCGACGATATCGAAATGGGCGCGCTCAGCGGCCCGGTCGGGGATCGCAGCGCCGCCGCGCTCGCCGCCGGTTGCGACATCGTGCTGCACTGTTCGGGCGATCTCGCCAGCATGCGCGCCGTTGCCGATCGCATCGGCGGGGCAATGAGCGAAAGCAGCCGGATCCGGCTCGATCGCGCCATGGAGCGCATCGGCCATGCCACGGCGCGTGAGAGCATCGAACAACTCGTCGCCCGCCGCGACGCCTATCTGGCGCTGGCCTGATGGCCGATACCGAGTTCGACCAAGGCCCGTTGCTGGCGCCTGTTTCGGCCGAGGAACGGCTGAGGCTCGACCTCGACGGCTGGGAAGGACCGCTCGACCTGCTCCTGTCGCTCGCGCGCAGCCAGAAGGTCGATCTCAAGGCGATCTCGATCCTGCAACTGGTCGATCAATATATCGCCTATATCGAGGCTGCTCGCGAACTTAGCGTCGAGCTTGCTGCCGATTATCTGGTTATGGCGGCGTGGCTGGCGTTGCTCAAATCGGCGATGCTCCTGCCCAAGGAAGCCCAGCCCGATCCCAGCCCCGAAGAGCTGGCGCTGCGCCTGAATCTGCGGCTGCAGCGGCTCGCGGCGATGCGCGATGCCGGGGCGCGCCTGTTCGCGCGGGACCGGCTGGGGCGGGACGTGTTCCTGCGTGGCGCGCCGGAAGGGCTGCGCACCATCCGCAAGCGCAACTGGGATGCCAGCCTGTTCGAGCTGATGCAGGCCTATGGCGTGGTGCAGGCCCGCACCCGCCCGGTCGTCCACATGGTGGCGAGGCGCGAGGTGATGACGCTCGATGAGGCGCTGGTGCGGCTCGAACGGCTGGTCGGCGTCGCGCTCGACTGGAGCGATCTCGCCGCTTTCCTGCCGCCGGAGGCGCAGGGGCCGTTGCGCAAATCGGCGCTCGCTTCCAGCTTCGTCGCCGCGCTGGAACTGGCGCGGACAGGCAAGGTCGATCTCAGACAGGAAGAGGTGTTCGCGCCGCTGATGATCAGGCGGGCGGGATGAAAGGACACCGAATCAAGCCGATGTCATTCCCGCGAAATCGGGAATCCAGGAGCCGGGCAGCGCTGCGCTCTCGGTCGCTCGTGGATTTCCGCTTTCGCGGGAATGACGTAAGTGGGAGGAGTAAGCCATGACTGCCCACCCCATCCCCGATTTCGAACGTGGCGTCGAAGCCGCCCTGTTCGCCGCCACCGAGCCGCTGGCCGTGGCGGATATCGCTGCCTATGTCGGGGACGGCGATGTGAAATCCGCGCTCGCTGCCATTGCCGCGCGCCACGCCGGCACCGGTATCGAACTGGTCGAGCGCGGTGGCCGCTGGCATTTCCAGACACCGGGCGATCTCGCCCACCTGCTCCGGCGCGAACGCGAGGAGCCGCGCCGCCTCTCGCGTGCCGCGCTGGAGGTGATGGCGATCATCGCCTACCACGAACCGGTCAGCCGCGCCGAGATCGAGGCGATCCGCGGCGTACAGACCGCCAAGGGCACGCTCGACGTGCTGATGGAGGCGGGCTGGATTCGCCCCGCCGGGCGCCGCGATGTCCCCGGCCGTCCGCTCATCTACAAGACGACGCCGGAATTCCTCACGCACTTCGGCCTCTCCAGCCGGCGCGACCTGCCGGGAATCGAGGATTTGCGCGCCGCCGGCCTGCTCGACCCGGTCGATACCGCCGCGCTGGCAGCGATGCATGATGAAGATGCGGCTATCGACGCTCCGGAACTGGCGGAAGCGGAAGAGAGCGACTAGATAGGCGGCAACAAGGCGCGGTTCCCCGTGCCTGCATGGAGATTGCGATGGGTGGTTTCAGCATCTGGCACTGGCTCGTGGTCGGGATCATCATCCTGCTGCTGTTCGGCAAGGGCCGTTTTTCGGACATGATGGGCGATGTCGCCAAGGGCCTGAAGAGCTTCAAGAAGGGTCTGGCCGAGGAAGAGGCCGCGACTCCGCCGCAGGCACCGCCCTCGCGTATCGAAGGCCGCCCCGCCGCACCGACTATCGATGGCGAACCGATGTCGACACCCGATCGGCAGGCTTGACTGATGGTCCGTAGCCCTGAGCCTGTCGAAGGGCGTCTATCGTTACTGCGAAACGCCCTTCGACCGGCTCGGGACTGCGGGCTTGCCCTGTGGGAAGTCCGGTAGCCCATGTTCGACATAGCCCCAACCGAACTTCTCGTCTGCGCCGTGATCGCGCTGGTCGTCATCGGACCCAAGGACCTGCCCAAGGCTATGCGTTTCGTCGGCCATTGGGTCGGCAAGGCGCGCGGCATGGCCAAGCATTTCCGCGCCGGCATCGATACGATGATGCGCGAAGCGGAAATGGAGGAAATGGAAAAGAAGTGGCGCGAGCATAACGAGGCGATCATGCGCGCTTACCCGCAGATCGACACCGCTCTGCCGCCGCCCGCCGCAGCGCCGTCCGCCACGCCCGCCGATGGCGCGGAAGCCACGCCGCAGATGCAGCCGCTTGCCGATGCAGCCGCGCCGACGCTGCCCGCCACCGCAAAGCCAGCGGGCAGCGGCGAATGAGCGAGCAGGTCACCATGGAACAGGCCGCGCCCACCGAGGAAGCGCTCGATCCCGATCGGGCTGCGATCGAATCGACGCGCGCTCCGCTGCTCGAGCATCTGGTCGAGCTGCGCCGCCGCCTGCTCTGGTCGCTGGCGGCGCTGGTTCTCGCCTTCTTCGTCTGCTTCTACTACGCCAAGACGATATTCGCCTTCCTCGTCCAGCCGCTGCTGGCGGCGGGGCAGGGCCGGCTGATCTACACCCAGTTGTTCGAAGCCTTTTTCGTCGATGTGAAAGTGGCGCTGTTTGCGGCCTTCATGGTCGCCTTCCCGGTCATCGCCACCCAGGTCTGGCGCTTCGTCGCGCCGGGCCTCTATCGCAACGAGAAGCGGGCAATGCTGCCGTTCCTGTTCGCGACACCGCTCCTGTTCACGCTCGGCGCGGCCTCGGCCTATTATGGCGCAATTCCCGTGGCGCTGCGGTTTCTGCTGAGCTTCCAGGGCACGGTCGGCGGGGTCGAGCAGGAAGCGATGCCCGCCATCGGCAACTATCTCGACTTCATCATCCACTTCATCCTCGCCTTCGGCGTCGCCTTCCTGCTGCCGATCCTGATCATGCTGCTCGAACGTGCCGGCATCGTCACGCTCGCCCAGTTGCGCAGCGCGCGCCGCTACATGATCGTCGGCGCCTTCCTGATCGCCGCCGTCTTCACGCCGCCCGACGTGGTCAGCCAGCTGCTGCTCGCTGTCCCCTTATGCCTGCTCTACGAAGCGGCGCTGCTCGCCATCTGGCTGACCAACAGGAAAAGCGCGCCTCAGCCGGACTGAGACGCGCTTTTCTTGTCTGCATGGCGGGCAAGCCGCCTTGCTCTGAAATCAGTTGGCGGCGTCTTCGACCGCGTCACCTGCCGATTGCAGATCGCGGCCGGCACCTTCGACGGTGTTGCAGGCAGAGAGCAGCAGGGCGGTGCCAAGGGCAAGGGCGGCAAGGGATGCACGGATCATCAAAAGTCTCCTCAAGGCGAGCGGACCGGGGCGCTGGTCGACGCTGAGGAGTGAATGTCCGATGCGGAACTTGGTTCCGCGCTGCCGAAACGGCGCAGCAAACGGGCCGAGACGCAAAAAAATTTGGCCCGGCGTGCAAGTTCCTGGAGGGGAGTTGCAGCACCGGGCCATTGTAGGTGGACAGCGAGAGCGGGGGGCAAATTGTCGCTGTCCGACCGTAGAAACACGCCACCGCGTCCCGGGTTCCCGCATCTCGCCAATCTGCTAAGATTTTTTTTCGAAGACGGGTCCGTCCGGGTAGCAGTCCCGGCATATCGAGGCGCAGGCATGACCGGAACAGGCGATTGGCAGGGCGGTGTCGGAGATGTCTGGGCACAGCTGTGGCCTGAGACCGATCGGTCGCTGGCGCCGCTGGCCGCGCGACTCCTTGCCGAGGCACAGACCGTCGCCCCCGCCGCCAAGGCGATTCTCGACATCGGCTGCGGCGCCGGCACGACCACGCTCGGCCTCGCCGATCATTTCCCGGCCGCGCGCCTGCTCGGCATCGATATCTCGCCGAGCCTGATCGCTGTCGCAGACAGCCGGCGCAAAGCGCGCCCGCACGTCGCCTTCACCGTCGCCGACGCCGCGCGCTTCGACGATCCCGCCTTTCGGCCCGACCTGCTGGTGTCGCGCCACGGCGTCATGTTCTTCGATGATCCTGTCGCCGCCTTCGCGGCGCTGCGGGCCGCCGCCGCGCCCGATGCGCGGCTCATCTTCACCTGTTTTCGCGGCGTTGCCGACAATGACTGGGCGCGCAGCATCGCCGCCATCATGCCGCCGGGTGCGGCTGCCCCGTCCGCCGGCACGCCTTTCGCCCCAGGTTCCTTTGCCCCCGGTCCCTTTGCCTTTTCCGATGCCGGGCTCGTCGCCTCCATGCTTGCAGCCGCCGGCTGGGCCGCCGATCCGGCGACACCGGTCGATTTCACCTACCGGGTGGGCGATGGCGACGATCCGGTCGGGCAGGCGATGCGCTTCCTGCGCCGCATCGGACCGGCGGCGCGGGCCATGGCCGCCTTGCCGCCCGACGCTGCGGCAGCGATGGCCGACCGCCTCGAAGCGCTGTTGCGTGCGCGCCTGTCAGGCGGCACAGTCGGATTCGGCGCGGCCGCCTGGCTCTTCACCGCGCGCGCCGGGGAGAGAACAGCATGACCATCATCGTCCACCACCTCAACAACAGCCGCTCGCAGCGCATCCTCTGGCTGCTCGAGGAGCTGGGGGTGGAGTATGAGGTAAAGCTGCACCTGCGCGACGCCGTCACCAATCTCGCCCCGCCGGAGCTGCTGGCCATCCACCCGCTCGGCAAGTCCCCGCTGATCGAGGATGGCGGGCGCGTCGTCATGGAATCGGGCGCGATCGTCGAATATCTGTGCGATCGCCACGGCGGCGAAGCGCTCGTCCCGCCGCGCGGCAGCGACGATCATGTCCGCCACCTCGAACTGATGCATTTTGCCGAAGGATCGGCGATGACCCCGGTGCTGCTCTCGCTCTACACCGGGCGGCTGGGGGAGGCCGCAGCACCGCTGCAGCCACGCATCGAACAGCAGCTGGAATCGCACTTTGCCTTCATGGAAGGCGCGCTCAACGATCACGGCCATTTCATCGGCGCGCAGCTCAGCGCGGCCGACATCATGCTCAGCTTCCCCGCGGAAATCGCGGTGATGCAGGGCAGGGCGGCAGACAAGCCCAAGCTTGCCGCCTTCGTCGCCGCCATGCACGCCCGTCCGGCGTGGCAGGCCGCGGCCAGGCGTGGCGAGGCGAGTTACTACGGGTTCGCTTGACGGAGACTTGTCCCGTCCGCACCCCTCGCCTAAGTGCCGGACATGACCTCGACCAACGATCTCCGCCGCTCTTTCCTCGATTATTTCGGGTCCAACGGCCACGCCATCGTGCCGTCGGCGCCGCTGGTGCCGTACAATGATCCGACACTGATGTTCGTCAACGCCGGGATGGTGCCGTTCAAGAACGTCTTCACCGGCCTGGAGACACGCCCCTACAGCCAGGCGACGTCGAGCCAGAAGTGCGTGCGCGCCGGCGGCAAGCACAATGATCTCGACAATGTGGGCTACACTGCGCGGCATCACACTTTCTTCGAGATGCTCGGCAATTTCAGCTTCGGCGATTATTTCAAGGACCAGGCGATCACGCATGCCTGGACACTGCTGACCCGGGAGTGGGGTCTGGACCCCAACCGGCTGACCGTCACCGTCTATCACACCGATGACGAGGCGCATGGCCTTTGGAAAAAGATCGCCGGCCTGCCCGACGATCGCATCATCCGCATCGCCACCAAGGACAATTTCTGGGCGATGGGCGCGGACGGGCCGTGCGGGCCGTGCAGCGAGATTTTCTACGATCATGGCGACCATATTTTCGGCGGCCCGCCGGGATCGCCGGACGAGGATGGCGACCGCTTCGTCGAAGTGTGGAACCTCGTCTTCATGCAGCATGTGCAGGAAGCCGACCAGATTGTCGGCGATCTGCCCAAGCCGTCGATCGACACCGGCATGGGTCTGGAGCGCATCGCCGCGGTCGCGCAGGGTGTGCATGACAATTATGATACCGACACGTTCAAGGCGCTGATTGCAGCGTCCGAGGACCTGACCGGCACCCGCGCGGAGGGCGAGCAGAAGGCGAGCCACCGCGTCATTGCCGACCATCTGCGCTCCTGCGGTTTCCTGATGGCCGATGGCGTGCTGCCGGCCAATGAAGGGCGCGGCTATGTGCTCCGCCGCATCATGCGCCGCGCCATGCGTCACGCGCATCTGCTCGGCGCCAAGGACCCGCTGATGCACCGTCTCGTGCCCAGCCTTATCGCCGAGATGGGCGTGGCCTATCCCGAACTGCTCCGCGCGCAGCCGCTGCTGGTCGAGACGTTCGAGCGCGAGGAAACCCGTTTCCGTCAGACGCTCGACAAGGGGTTGAAGCTGCTCGACGAACAAGTTTCGCTTCAGAAGCAGACAGCACTACAGGACTTAATGGCGAGCCAAGAAGGCATGTCGTCAGGTTTGATGTCACTTGTTACGACACAGAAACCTATGATTCTGCCGGGGGAAGTAGCGTTCAAGCTCTATGACACCTATGGCTTCCCCTATGACCTGACCGAGGATGCGCTGCGTCCGCAGGGGATCGCGGTCGATCGCGACGGCTTCGATGCGGCGATGGCCGCGCAGAAGGCCGCCGCCCGCGCCGCATGGAAGGGCTCGGGGGCCAAGGCCAGCGACGACATCTGGTTCGACATCGCCGAACGCGTCGGCGCGACCGAGTTCACCGGCTACACCAGCGACGAGGGCGAGGGCGCGGTTGTCGCCATCCTCAAGGACGGGGCAGAGGTAGACAGCGCCTCAGCCGGCGACAGCGTCACCATCCTTACCAACCAGACGCCCTTCTATGGCGAAAGCGGCGGGCAGATGGGCGATGCCGGGACGATGAGCGGTGGCGCAGGCTTTGCCGCTACGGTCAGCGATACCGCCAAGCCGCTCGGCAAGCTGCACGCGCATGTCGCAGTCGTCGATGCCGGCACCGTCAAGGTCGGTGACGCGGTCAGGCTGGTCGTCGACAGCGCCCGGCGCGACCGGCTGCGCGCCAACCATAGCGCCACCCACCTGCTGCATGCCGCGCTGCGCCATCGCCTGGGCGCGCACGTCACGCAGAAGGGCAGCCTCGTTGCCGAAGACCGGCTGCGCTTCGATTTCTCGCAGCCGGTGCCGTTGACTGCGGACGACATCGCTGCGGTCGAGGCCGAGGTCAACGCGCAGATCCGCGGCAATGCCGAGGTCTCGACGCGGCTGATGACCCCCGATGACGCGATTGCCGCTGGTGCACTGGCACTGTTCGGGGAGAAATATGGCGAGGAAGTGCGCGTGCTGTCGATGGGCACGCGCGACGAGGCGCATTATTCGGTCGAGCTGTGCGGCGGCACCCACGTCAACGCGCTGGGTGACATCGCGCTGCTGGCGGTCACCAGCGAAAGCGCCGTCTCCAGCGGCGTGCGCCGCATCGAGGCGCTGACCGGCGAAGCCGCGCGCCAATATCTCAAGGGCCGCGAAGACACGCTCAAGGCCGCCGCCGCGACGCTCAAGACCACGCCCGATGACGTCCCCGCGCGTGTCGCGGCAATGGCTGAAGCGCTGCGCAAGGCGGAGCGCGAACTTGCCGAAGCGAAGAAGGCCTTGGCGCTGGGCGGCGGTAGTGGCGCAGCGGGCGGCCCGGCCATCGAGCAGGTCGGTGGCCTCGGCTTCCTCGCGCAGGTGGTCGACGGGCTCGATCCCAAGGGTCTGCGCGGCGCGGTCGACGACATGAAGAAGGCTGTCGGCAGCGGGGTTGCCATGCTGGTTGCGGTCAATGACGGGCGCGCCTCGGTTGCCATCGGCGTCACCGATGACGCGGCGGGTCAGGCGAGCGCGGTCGATCTGGTCAAGCTCGCTGTCGCCGCGCTCGGCGGGCAGGGCGGCGGCGGTCGGCCGGACATGGCACAGGGCGGCGGCCCGGACGGCGGCAAGGCTGCGGAGGCGGTTGCGGCGGTCAAGGCGGCGCTGGCGGGATGAAGCGGGCAGCGTGGGTCTGCGTCGGGCCGCTGCTTCTGCTTGCGGCGTGCGGCCAGACAGCCGAGGAACGCCGTGCCGAGACGCTCGCGCAGGATCGGACCATCGCCCCGGGAATTTACGGCAATGTCGCGATCAACGAAGAGAGCGGTGATCCGGGCGGCTTTGAGATCGCGCTACCCCAAGGCAGCGATACCCGCAGCGCCGAATTTGCCATGTGCATCGGCGACTGCTTTTCGTTCACCGTCAGCCCGCGACGCGGCCTTGGCGGCATCAGCTTCGCGCTCCAGCCTTTTCCCAATTCCAGTGAGCAGCTTTATGCGTTGCGACCCGATGCAGAGGGAATCAAGCTGCTGATCAGCGGCGGCGGTCTCCAGGACGAGGAAATCCGTCTGGAACGTATCGATGCCGCATTCGGCATTGCCATTGCAAAAGGGCAAGCCGACGGCAGCTGAATCCGGCTTTCGTCATTGCGAGCGCAGCGAAGCAATCCAGAGCGGTTAACGCCGACGCTGGATTGCTTCGCTGCGCTCGCAATGACGAATTAGGGAATTGAATGGCGCAAACCGCCTCCCGCGCTGCCGCTTGGGCGTTTCGCGCAGAAATCGTCCCCCACGATCCTGCCTGCTTCCGGAAAAACTGGTCGGGACGACAGGATTCGAACCTGCGACCCCCACACCCCCAGTGTGATGCGCTACCAGGCTGCGCTACGTCCCGACCGAAGCGCGGCCCTAGCGGCGGGCGACGCGCGATGCAAGCGGTGCGGCGCTGCTATTTCGGCATCGGCCCCTCGGTAGCATAGCGCTCGAAGGTGATTTCCAGCGGCGCCGCTGCGGCAATCGCCTTGCCGAAGGCGCGCATATGGTCCGACTTGCCATGCGCGGCCAGCGCTTCTGCCGTCTCCCAGCGCTCGGTGATATGCATCACGTCCGGGTCCACGGCATCGAACGCAAACGCATAGAGCAGGCAGCCTTCTTCTGCCCTTGTCGCCTCGACCATCGTCCGCAGCGCATCGAGATGGTTGGCGGCCGTCCCTGGCGCGAAGCGGGCATGGCCCTGGATGATGATCATATGCTGCTCCCTTCCCGTGATGCGGCGAATCGCCGCGCGCCGCCATGGTTGCACGCTTGGATACGAAGTGATAGGCGCGCCCCACTCTTGGCAAAGCGGCACGATACCCCATTTGGGCGTCATTGACCGCGCCATTCCGGCCCAGTTTTCGCAAGGTCCAGACATGATCTCCAGTCCGATTTTTTCCGCTGCTGCATCCGCAGGCGGTAGCGGCATGACCGCATTCCTCCTTCAGTTTGCGCCGCTGCTGCTGATTTTCGTGGTCTTCTACGTGCTGCTGATCCGCCCGCAGCAGACCCGGATGAAAAATCATGCCGCCAAGATCGCGGCTGCCAAGCGCGGTGACATGGTCGTCACCGGTGGCGGCCTCATCGGCAAGGTCACCAAGGTCGACGACAATGAGGTCGAGGTGGAGATCGCCACCGGCGTCAAGGTCAAGGCGGTCAAGTCGACCCTGTCGGACGTGCTGACCCCGTCGGTCAAGCCGGCCAACGATTGATCCGTCCGGCATCACGGGACCTTTGATACCATGCTCGATTTTCCCCGCTGGAAGACGATCGCCGTCACGTTGACGCTGATCATCGGCGTCCTCCTGACCATTCCGACCTTCATCCCGGAGCGTCTGTTCCAGCAGGAAACCGCCGATCAGCAGGCCGGGCCGCTCGCCTTCGTGCCCGAATGGGCGCGCCCGCGCGTCAACCTCGGGCTCGATCTCGCCGGCGGATCGCACATTTTGCTCGAAGCCGACGTCAGCGACGTGCGCAAGCAGCGACTCGACAGCATGGAGCGGCAGGTCCGCGTCGCGATGCGCGGCGAAAGCGGCACGGCCGACGATATCGCCATCGGCGAGCTCAGCCGCAGCGGCAACAGCCTGTCCTTCTTGGTCCGCGACGGATCGAAGGTCGACGAGGTGCGCGAACGGCTCAACAATCTGACCGCGGGCGCGCAGCTCACCGGCCAGCGCGATTGGGACATTTCGGTGCGCGACACCACCCGCGTCGTGCTGACCCTGACCAACGCCGGGCTGCAGAAGTTCATCGAAGAAGCGATGACGGGCGCACGCGACATCGTCGAGCGGCGCGTCAACGCACTCGGCACGCGTGAGCCGACCATCGTGCTGCAGGGCAGCGACCGCATTGTCGTGCAGGTGCCGGGTCTGCAGGATCCCAACGCGCTCAAGGCGCTGCTCGGCCAGACGGCACGACTCGAGTTTCGCGAGGTGCTGGAAAGCGGCCAGTATGATGCCGCCGAGGCCGCGCAGGGCCGTGCACCCATCGGCTATGAGGTCGCACCCTACGCCGACCCGGCCTCGGCACCCCCGCCGGGCTATGTCGTGGTCAGCCGCCAGGTGATGATCGACGGCGACCAGCTCGAAAAGGCGCAGGGCGGGTTTGACCAGTACAGCCGCCCGGTCGTCGACATCGGCTTCGACGGCCCCGGCTCGGCGGTGTTCGCGCGCGTCACCACCGAACAGACCGGCCAGCAATTCGCCATGCTGCTCGACGGCAAGGTGCTGTCGGCACCCAGCATCAATGAGCCGATCCTCAGCGGTCAGGCCCAGATTTCTGGCAACTTCACGACCGAAAGCGCCAATCAGCTCGCTATCGCGCTCAAATCGGGTGCGCTGCCGATCAAGCTGGCGGTGGTCGAGGAACGCACCGTCGGCCCTGACCTCGGCAAGGAATCGATCCAGAAGGGTGCGATCGCCGCCGGCATCGCCACCCTGCTGACCCTGCTGTTCATGCTTACCGTCTATGGCCGCTTCGGCGTCTACGCGGATATCGCGCTGATCCTCAACATCCTCCTCATCATCGGCATCATGGCGGTGATGGGCGCGACCCTGACGCTACCCGGCATCGCGGGATTCGTGCTGACCATCGGCGCTGCGGTCGACGCCAACGTGCTGATCAACGAGCGCATCCGCGAGGAGTTGAGACGTGGCCGCAAGATCGTCTCCGCGGTGGAGACGGGCTACAAGGAAGCCAGCCGCGCCATTTTCGACGCCAACATCACCAACGTCATCGCGGCGGTGCTGATGTTCGTCTTCGGCTCCGGTCCGATCCGCGGATTTGCGGTGGTTTTGACCATCGGTATCGTCACATCGGTGTTCACCGCCGTGACCGTCAGCCGCATGTTCGCATCCAACTGGCTGCGCAAGGCGCGGCCGCAGTCGATCACCATTTAAGGAAGGGCTGGACCGATGAAGCTGCTCAAGCTCGTTCCCGACAATACCAACATCCATTTCCTCAAGTGGCGCAACATCGCCATGGGGATCAGCTTTGCGATGATCATCGGCTCGATCATCCTGGTGGCGGTGCGCGGCCTCAACTTCGGGGTCGACTTTGCCGGCGGCCAGATGGTCCGCGTCGAATTTGCGCAGCAGCCCGATCTCGATCTGCTGCGCGAGCGGATCGGCGCGCTGCAGGAAGGGGACATCAGCGTCCAGGAATTCGGCAGCCCGCGCGACATCGGCATCCGCACGCCCTTGCCCGATTCGACCGGCATGAGCGCGACCGAGGCCAAGGCGTCCGCCGATCGCGCGGCGCAGCGGCTGCAGTCGACCATCCGTCAGGCCTATCCCGATGCCACCGTCAGCTCGGTCGACACCGTCTCGGGCAAGGTCTCCAACGAGCTGTTGACCACCGGCGCGCTCAGCCTCGCGCTGGCGATGATCGGCATATCGATCTACATCTGGTTCCGCTTCGAATGGCAGTTCGGCATCGGCGCGCTGTTCGCGCTGTTCCATGACGTGACGCTGACCTTCGGTTTCTTCGCGCTCACCCAGCTCGAATTCAACCTCAACATCGTCGCTGCGCTGCTCACGATCATCGGCTATTCACTCAACGACACCATCGTCGTGTTCGACCGTATCCGTGAGAATCTGCGCAAGTTCCGGCGCATGGAGATCATCCCGCTGCTCGATCTCAGCGTCAACGAAACGCTCGCCCGCACGGTCATGACCAGCCTGTCGATGCTGCTGGCGCTAGCCGCGCTGGTGCTGCTCGGGCCGGAAGTCATCTTCGGTTTCTCGATTGCCATGTTCCTCGGCATCTTCATCGGCACCTATTCGTCGGTGTACATGTCGGCGCCGATCCTGGTGTGGCTGAAAGTCGGACCGGACAGCTTCGTTCCCCTCGATGAGGAGGGCAAGGCCAGGAAGGTCGAAGACAAGAACGCCGGCGCGGTGGTCTGATCTCGGACTAGGGTCCTGACCCTAGTGTGTGCCCCTGCGAAGGCAGGGGTCCATCACCCGATGTTGCTTTCCGCGTCGAGGGTTGCTGACGGACTTTGTCGGCGCGTGGACCCCAGCTTTGGCAGGAGAAGCGCTGCCGGGCAGCGTTAGGCGACCTTCCGGCCGCCTTTCCACACCGCCATGACCCGCCCCTGCACCGGCAGCCCGTCGAACGGCGTATTGCCGGCACGCGCCGACATTTTCTTGGCGTCGACCTGCCATGGCCGGTCGGGGTCGATCAGGATCAGATCGGCTTCCGCACCCGGGTTCAGGGTTCCGGCATCGACGCCGAGCAGGCGCGCCGGAGTCGCCGCCAGCAACTGGAACAGCCGGGGCAGGGTGATGATGCCATCGCGCACTAGCCCGAGGCCCAACGTCAAAAGCGTTTCCGCGCCGGCCATGCCCGGTGCCGCGTCGGCAAAGGGCAGCCGCTTGTCCTCAGGCCCGCGCGGATCGTGCGCCGAGCACAGCACATCGATGGTGCCATCGCGAAGCGCAGCCAGCGCAGCCTGGCGATCCTCTTCGCAGCGCAAGGGCGGCGACAGGCGGGCAAAGGTGCGCCACGCACCCAGCGCGACATCGCTGAGCAACAGGTGCGCCGGGCTGATACCGCAGGTGATGGGCAGGCGTTTTGCTTTGGCGGCGCGGACCAGATCGAAGGCGGCGGCGGTGGTCAATTGGCGGAAGTGGAGCGGGGCTCCGGTCGCCTCGACCAGCGCGATGTCGCGCGCCACCGCAATCGCCTCGGCCGCGGCCGGAGCAGAGGGCAGGCCCAGGCGAAAGGCCATGTCGCCGGTGGTGGCGACCGCGCCTTTCGTCAGCCCCTCGTCCTCGGCGTGCACGATGGTGACGAGGCCGAGGCCGTCGGCATAGGCCAGCGCCCGCATCATCACCCCGCTGTCGGCAATGCGCGCGCGCCCGGTGGCAACGGCGCGCGCCCCGGCGGCCTGCATCAGCCCCATTTCGGCGAGTTCGCTGCCCGCGAGCCCCTTGGTTGCGGCGGCCAGCGGGTGCAGCCACAGATCGGGTTTGCCCGCCTTGGCGGCGCGCTCGATCAGCCCCGGCTGATCGAGCGGCGAAGTGCCATCGGGCATCAGCGCGGCGCGGGTGATGCCGCCGAAATGGAAGGCCTTCTTGTCGGCAGCGAAAACGCCGAAGTCGACGATCCCCGGCGCCAGCAGATAGCCCAGCGCGTCGACCCAGTTCGCGGTCGATGGCGCCTCGACCGGATCGATTTCGGCAATGCGGCCGTCGGCGATCAGCAGACTGCCCTTGCGCGGCTCCGCGGCATTCGGATCGACCAGCAGCGCATTGTGGATGAGGAGCGGCGCGTAGCTCATGCCCAGCCCTCCACGCCACGCGCCCGCCGGGTCAGCACGTCGAGGCAGGCCATGCGGACGGCAACGCCCATCTCCACCTGCTCGGTAATCGCCGACCGGGTCGGATGATCGGCAACCGCGCTGTCGATCTCGACCCCTCGGTTCATCGGGCCGGGGTGCATGATCAGGGCATCGTCCTTGGCCAGCGCCAGCCGTTCTGCGGTGAGGCCGTAGAGTGCGTGGAATTCGCGCGCGGAAGGGATGAACGCACCATCCATCCGCTCATTCTGCAACCGCAGCATCATCACCACGTCCGCCCCTTCGAGCGCCGGCTCGATACGGTCGCAGCGTGTGACGCCATAGCTTTCCACCTCGGCCGGAACCAGCGTCGGCGGCCCGGCTACCCGCACCTCGGCCCCCAGCGTGGCGAGGCCGATCATGTTGGACCGCGCCACGCGGCTGTGGCGGATGTCGCCGCAGATGGCGACGGTCAGCCCGTCGATCCGCCCCTTGCGGCGGCGGATGGTCAGCGCGTCGAGCAGCCCCTGCGTCGGGTGCTCGTGCCAACCGTCACCGGCGTTGAGCACCGGGCAATCGACCTTGTCGGCGATCAGCGCCACCGCGCCCGAGCTGCCGTGGCGGATGACGATGGCATCGGCGCGCATCGCATTCAGCGTCATCGCCGTGTCGATCAGCGTCTCGCCCTTCTTAACGCTCGACTGCGCCACATGCATGTTGACCACATCCGCGCCCAGTCGCTTGCCGGCGATTTCGAACGAGAGGAGGGTGCGCGTGCTGTTCTCGAAAAAGGCGTTGATGACCGTGAGGCCGGAGAGCACGTCGGCATGCTTGACCGCGCCGGACCGGCCGAGATCGACCCAGCGTTCCGCCTCGTCGAGCAGGAAGCTCATCTCCCACGGCTGCAGGCCGCCAAGCCCCAGCAGATGCCTGTGCGGAAAAGCCGCGTGCCCTGCGGGGGTGCGCGGATCGATGGGGTGGGGTGCCGATGTCATTAAAGCCGAGCCTTTAGGAGCAAGCTGAACAAAGCTCAAGCGCGGCGGTCATGGCGCATTCATCGGCCGCACCCTAGCCTCCGCTGGTCTCGGTCGTAAGGGAAGGGGAGAGGTCCGATGCGGACGATAGCCACATTGCCACTGGTTGCGCTGGTCCTGACCGGAAGCGTGCCGCCGCCCATCGCAACGCCCGCGCGCGCAGGACTCCAAACGCGATTCCCGTATCGATGCCGAGCAACTTTGCGCGCGCTACACCAGCGAGGCCTCACGGGAGGAGTCGAGGCGCTATCGCGCGCCGTCGCGCACCGGCGCGGTCCAGGCCCCACCGTCGCCCGGTGCCTATTCCGCCTTGCCTGCGCCGCCGCCCCCTCCTCCTCCGCCTCCTCCGCCACCGCCTCCCCCTCCCCCTTCTGCCTCAAATTCATCGGGGATAGTCGTGACGGGGCAGCGGGTGGCGAGCGGCTATGTCGTCGCCCCGGCCGCACCGGTTGCCGACCGAGATCGCTATGCCGGAGAAGCTGTCTCCGGCGTGTTCGCCGTGTCGCAGACTCCGGTTTCGACTTTCTCGGTCGATGTCGACACCGGCAGCTATTCCAACGTCCGGCGGATGCTGACGCAGGACAACCGCCTGCCGCCGCAGGATGCGGTGCGCACCGAGGAGCTGCTCAACTATTTCCGCTACGATTATCCGGCGCCGGACGATCGCCGCACACCCTTCAGCGTCACCACCGATTTCGCGGCGACGCCCTGGAATCCCGAGACCCGCCTGATGCGTGTCGGTCTGCGGGGGTATGACGTTTCCGCGCGCGAACGCCCAGCGGCCAATCTCGTGTTTCTGGTCGATGTTTCGGGATCGATGCAGGGTACCGACCGGCTCGGCCTCGTGCAATGCTCGCTGGCGCTGATGGCCGAACAGCTTACCCCGCGCGACAAGGTTTCGATCGTCGTTTACGCTGGCGCGGCCGGGCGGGTGCTCGATCCGACCAGCGATCCGCAGGCGGTGATCGCCGCGCTCGACCGGCTGGTCGCCGGCGGCTCGACCGCGGGCGGAGCCGGCCTCGAACTCGCTTACCGCACCGCGCGCGACAATTTCGTCGATGGCGCCATCAACCGCGTCATCCTCGCCACCGACGGCGACTTCAACGTCGGCGTCAGCGACAATGGCGCGCTGATCGACTTGATCGAGCGGCAGCGCGCCAGCGGCATCCAGTTGACCACGCTCGGCTTCGGGCGCGGCAACTATAATGAAGCGCTGATGGAACAGGCGGCGGACAGCGGTAACGGCAACTATGCCTATATCGACCGCATCACAGAGGCGCGCCGGGTCCTCACCCAGCAATTGTCTTCGACGCTGTTCACCATTGCGCACGATGTGAAAATCCAGGTCGAATTCAACCCGGCCCATGTCAGCGAATATCGCCTGATCGGCTACGAGAATCGCGCGCTTGCCGAAGAGGATTTCGCCAATGACGCGGTCGACGCCGGGGAGATCGGCGCCGGGCATCAGGTGACCGCGATCTACGAGATCGTCCCGGCCGGCGGGCGCGGCTGGCTGCCCGATCGCGCCTTTGCCGCCAACCGGCGCAGCGGTGGCGGTGACAGCAGCGCCGACGCCGTGTCGCTGCGGCTGCGCTACAAGCTGCCCGGCGAGAGTGAATCGCGGCTGATCGAGCGCCGCGTACCGGCGGCCCGGCTGCGCGCCCCCGGCGCGCCGCGCGGGGACATGGGCTTTGCCGTGGCGGTGGCCGCCTATGGCCAGTTGCTGCGCGGCGACACGCGGCTCGGTCGCTTCGGTTACGCCGATGCCCGCGCTCTGGCGGAGCGCAACGCCGGTAACGACCGCTGGCGGCGCGAATTCGTGACGCTGGCCGGACGCGCCGGAGAGTTACAGGCCGGACGGTAGGATCGTGGCAAGGACGGGGTCGAGCCAGCCGGCATACCAGGCCCCGGCCAGCCCCGCCTGCACCAGCGGTATGCCGCGCAGCAGCGATGCGATCGGTTGCTTGCGGGTCTTGTGGCGGACGATCTGCGCGGCCGCGAGCGTGCCGAGCGATCCGCCGATCAGGCTCCACAGGATCAGCGTCTGCTCGGCCACGCGCCGCCGGCCGGCTTCGGCACAGCTCTTGTCCCACACCATCAGGGTGAAGCCGATCAGATTGGCGGCAATCAGCCAGTAGAGCAGCATGTCCATGAACGGGGTGCTAGCGCCAAATCGCCCACCGATCGTTAATGGCCGTCAGCCCCGCGTCAGTGCGTCGATCGCGCCTTGCAGGATGTAGCTCGCTGCCGCGTTGTCGATACGCTCTGCGCGCTTGGACCGGCTGACATCGGCGGCGATCATCGCGCGCTCGACCGCAGCCGTCGACCATCGCTCGTCCCACAAAAGGATGGGGAGGCCGGTATCCGCCATGTTGCGGGCAAAGGCCCGGGTCGATTGCGTGCGCGGGCTGTCGGTGCCGTCGAGATTGAGCGGCAGGCCGATGACCAGCCCGGCTATCCGTTCCCTGCCGATGATCGCGGTCAGTGCGGCCTTGTCTGCGGTAAACTTGCTGCGGCGGACAAGATCGGCCGGCGAAGCGAACGACCAGCCTGCATCGCACAGCGCGGTGCCGATGGTTTTCGTGCCGACGTCGAGGCCGAGCAGGCGACCGGCGTGGGGCAGGGCGGATGCAAACTGGGCGGGGTCGGTGGTGATCATGTTCGCCACCTAGACCGTAGCCCGGAGCTTGTCGAAGGGCGCTGCGCAATAGTGCAAGACACCCTTCGACAAGCGCAGGGCTACGGGCATGCTGGCAAGTCTATCGCGCCTCGAACGCCGCCAGCCGCCGGATCGCATCGGCACGCACATTGGGCCAGAACAGCGGATAATCGAAAACATGGTAATTGTTGCCGGGCAGCAGATAGCCGCCAAGGTCCGGTCCTTCGCCGATCAGCAGCAGGCCGCGGCCGCCGCGCGCCGGGTCGTCGCAGCGCGCACCGACCGCGCCCGGGTATAGCGTGCCGTCGGCGAAATCGCTGTCGGCCTTGACCGTGCCGAGATTGGCCGACTTTAGCGCCGCGCCATTGCGCACGCCGGTGATGGGGTTGACGCACAGCATGCGGGTGCCCCGGCGGCTCTCGCCGTCGAAGCCGATGGTGGCGTCATAAACGCTCAGGATCATCTCCGGCTCGGCCGGCTCGGCAAAGCTCTGCCAGGCGAGGATGCAGTTGCTGCTGTCGGCTTCCTCACAGGCGGGCAGGCCCATCAGCGGCAGGTCGCGCTCTTCCGAAATCGGCCAGCCGACCACATAGGCCGCGACGATACGCTGGGCGATCGGGCGTCCGGCGATGCGCTCGCGCAAAAGCCGCGCGAGATGCAGCGAGCCCTGGCTGTGCCCGGCAAGGATGATCGGCCGGTCGGGTCCGGCCTCGATCAGGAACTGGTCGAACGCCGCGAGCACGTCGCGATAGGCGGCGTTGAGCGCGCGGTTGGCGGTGTCGACGTCCTCGGTCAGGAAGGCGCCCATTGCGGCTTGATGATAACGCGGCACCCATAGCTCGCCGGCACCTGCGAGACTGCTGGCCATGCCACGCACGAACAGCTCCGCGCGCCAATTGGCCTCGGCATCGTCGAGCGGGGCGTTCCAGTGGTCGCGCTTCAGATAGCTGGTGGGATGGACGAAAAAGATCGCGGCCTTGCCCCGTTCGGCTTCTGGCGCGACGCGCGTCGCCGCCTCCTTGGCCGCCTTGTCCATATCCTCCTGAGCGACGCCCTCCTGCGGCAGGCGCGGCATCCACAGGGTGGGGTCCACGCCCTGCTTGCCGGGCCGGGCGATCCACAGCGCGTCGCGGCTGTAGTCATGGGCATCGTCGGCGGGCTCGCTGAATTCGACTGTCGGCACCAGCGCCATGCGCATGAAGCTCGCCGGGAACAGCCGATAGGCAAAGGCCCCGACGATGACGAGGACGATCAGCAGCGCGAAGACGTAGAGAAATTTGCGGGCCAAGACGGTCTCGCTGGAGAGAGAGGAAAGCTGAGCGCAGATAGGGGCTGCGCCGTGCAAGGGCAATCGGCTGCATCGTTTCTGCATGGCGGGTGCACGGGATGGTGACTGGACAGGGGAGCGCGGCCGGGGCCATGCTCCCCCCGTCAACAGATGCCGTCATTGCGAGCGAAGCGAAGCAATCCAGAGTCGGCGCAAACCGCGCTGGATTGTTTCGCTACGCGCGCAATGACGAATGGAGTGCAAGATCATGACCACCAGCACCCGCGCCAACAGCAATGACGAGCCCTGGCCGCTGCGTCCATGGATCATGGCGGCGATCTGCGCCGCTGCCGGTCTCGCCTTCTGGCTGCTGGTCGAACATGTCGATGCGACCCGCGCCACCAGCTGGCGCGTCGTCGGCGCGAGCTTCGTCGCGGTGGCCAGCCTGTCGTTCGTGCTCACGGTGGAAAAGCGCCGCTGGCTGTGGGCGCTTGCCTTTGCGCTGGGCTGGGGGCTGATCGTCGGCCTCGTCGGCTGGAACACGCATGGCTACAATCGCGGCGGGGAGGTGGTGGAGTTTCCCTTCCTCGCGGCGATCTTCGCAGTGCTGCTCGCCTGCCCTCTGTTCCAGAATGCGCGGGACGAGGGCGGCTGGCGCTTTTCCTCGGGCAATGTCCATACGCATGTGTGGACCGATGCGGTGATCGGCGCGGCGAGCATCGCCTTTGTCGCCATCACCTTTGCGCTCGCCTGGCTCATCGCCGGATTGTTCGACGTGATCGGCATCGATGCGCTGAAGGAGGTGCTGGAGGAGCCGGAATTCGGCTGGCCGCTGGCGGGTTTCGCCTTTGGGGCGGCGGTCGGCATTTTGCGCGAGCGCGATGCGCTGGTCGGCACGATGCAACGGCTGGTGATGGTGGTGCTGGCCGTGCTTTCGCCGGTGCTGGCCGTGGCGCTGGTGTTGTTTCTGCTGTCCTTGCCCGTCTCCGGCCTGTCGGGGTTGTGGGAAAGCTGGGCATCGGCGGCGGCGCTGACGATGGCGGCTGCGGCGGGCGCGTGGGTGTTGCTCAACGCCGCCATCGGCATGGGGGACGAGGATCAGCAGAGCAACCGGGTGCTGCGCTGGTCGGCAATGGCGCTGGCGCTGGTCGTGCTGCCGCTGGCGGGTCTGGCGATGACGGCGCTGGGCTTGCGCGTCGGCCAATATGGCTGGACGCCGGACCGGCTGTGGGCGGTGGTGTGTGCGGGCGTTGCCATCGCCTTCGGCCTTGCCGGCTGGTGGTCGGTCTGGCGCGGGCGAGGCGGCTTTGCGCCGGTGGTGCGCACCGTGCAGACCCGCCTCGCGCTCGGCGTGTGCGGCGTGGCGCTGTTTCTCGCGCTGCCGATCGTCGACTTCGGGGCGATCTCGGCGCGCGATCAGGTGGCGCGGCTGAGGAGCGGGGCGACAGCGCCAGGTGAGTTTGACTGGGCGGCGATGGCGTTCGATTTTGGGCCAGAGGGAAGGGCGGCGTTGGAGCGGATGGTGCAGGAAGGGCCGGAGTACAACCGGCGGGCGGCACAATTTGCGCTGGCGGCGCGGCATCGGTGGAACATCGATGGCCTCGACTACGACAATCGCAGCGAGGCGGAAAATGCCTATGTTCTTAAGCCTATCGCCCAGAAAGTGCGGGTGTTTCCAGCCGGTCGACCACTTCCGGATGCTTTACTGGCCGAGATGGATGACGGCAGCCGTTGTCGCACAGGTCCATGTTTGGCGGTGTGGCTGAACGAAGACCGCGTCGTCGTAGTTCATCAGGGTAATCGCTATACCAGCGAATTCGAGCGGCAGGCCGATGGACATTGGTTAGATCGGGACAATGTTGCGCGTTCCACACCGGGCAACACCGTCACCATCGACATGATCGAGAATGGCGAGGTCAGCTTCCGCGAAGTCCGGCGGCGGCAGATTTTGATCAACGGGCAGGTGGTGAGCGGGGATCTGGAGTGAGGCTGGCTTCCTCCCCCTTGGGGGAGGTGGCAGTCCGCAGGACTGACGGAGGGGCACGGGGTTGTTACGTAACGGTGGTTGGCCGGCAGCGTCACGGAACGACGGGCCGGCCCCTCCGACCCCTTCGGGGCCACCTCCCCTGAAGGGGAGGACGCATCGGGCGACGTCCCCGCCTTGCCCCCCCGCACCCGCAATGCTAGCGCACGGCGCACAGTCTCCCACCCCATGCGAGGACGTTTCCGCCCGCCATGTCCGTCGATTCCGCTACCGTCACGAAAATTGCCAAGCTCGCCCGCATCGCCGTCAGCGATGCCGAGGTGGAGGCGCTGGTGCCAGAGCTCAACAATATCCTCGGCTGGGTCGAGCAATTGGGTGAGGTCGACGTGACCGGGGTCGAGCCGATGACCGCGGTGATCCCCAACAGCTTGCGCCTGCGCGACGATGTGGTCGATGCCGATCCGCTGACCGGCGGCGGGGTGAGGGACAAGGTGCTGGCCAATGCGCCCGCCGCGCAGCATGGCTTTTTCGGCGTGCCCAAGGTGATTGAGTGATCCGACCCGGCTGCCCAACAGCCGCAAGTCCTGAGCCTGTCGAAGGACGGCTCTCCTACCGAGAAACGCCCTTCGATACGCTCAGGGCTACGGAGAAATTTCAGTGTCCGATTTAACCGACCTTGGCATTGCCGCGATCCGCGACGGCGTGCGCGATGGCAGCTTCTCCGCCGTCGAGGTGGCAGAGGCGTTCAACGCGGCGGTCGATAGCGCCGACGCGCTCAATGCCTTCATCGTCAAGACCCCGGAAAAGGCGCTCGACGCCGCGCGCGCAGTCGATACGGCGCGCGCTGCCGGCCAGACGCTCGGCAGCATGGCGGGGGTGCCGATTGGCATGAAGGACCTGTTCTGCACCGCCGGTGTGCAGACCACTGCCGCCAGCCACATGCTCGAAGGCTTCGTGCCCACCTATGAGTCGACCGTTTCCGCCAAACTCTGGTCGGCGGGCGCGGGCATGCTGGGCAAGCTCAATCTCGACCAGTTCGCCATGGGCTCGTCCAACGAGACCAGCTATTTCGGCAATGTCATCTCGCCCTGGCGGCGCAATGACGGTGGCAATGCCGCACTCGCCCCGGGCGGGTCCTCGGGCGGTTCCTCCTCCGCCATCGCCGCGCGCCTCTGCCCGGCGGCGACCGGCACGGACACCGGCGGTTCGATCCGCCAGCCCGCCGCCTTCACCGGCATCAGCGGCATCAAGCCGACCTATGGCCGCTGCTCGCGCTGGGGCATCGTCGCCTTCGCCTCCAGCCTCGACCAGGCCGGGCCGATGGCGCGCGACGTGCGCGATTGCGCGATCATGCTGGAGGCGATGGCGGGCTTCGATCCCAAGGATGCGACCAGCCTCGACCTGCCGGTGCCCGCGTGGGAAGCCGGGCTGAACGCGGACATGAAGGGCAAGCGCGTCGGCGTGCCGCGCGAATATCGCGTCGACGGCATCGATGCCGATATCGCCCGCGTGTGGGACAATGGCATCGCCTGGATGCGCGATGCGGGGGCGGAGATCGTCGACATCTCGCTGCCGCACACCAAATATGCGCTGCCGGCCTATTACATCATCGCCCCCGCAGAGGCCTCGTCCAACCTCGCCCGCTATGACGGCGTGCGCTACGGCCTGCGCGACCTGCCGGAAGGCGTCGGCCTGCAGGAGATGTATGCCGCGACCCGCGCTGCGGGCTTCGGGCCGGAGGTCAAGCGCCGCATCATGATCGGCACCTATGTGCTCTCGGCCGGCTTCTACGACGCCTATTATACGCAGGCGCAGAAGGTGCGTGCCCTGATCGCCCGCGACGTCGAACAGGCCTTCCAGCAGTGCGACGTCATCCTGACCCCGACCGCGCCGTCCTCCGCCTTCGCGCTGGGCGACAAGAGCGCCGATCCGCTGGCGATGTATCTCAACGACGTGTTCGCCGTGCCCGCAAGCCTGGCGGGCCTCCCCGCCATGTCGGTTCCCGGTGGGCAGGACGCGGCCGGTTTGCCGCTGGGCTTGCAGATCATCGGACGCGCGTTCGACGAACAGGGCGTGCTCAACGCAAGCCTGGCAATCGAACAGCGCAGCGCGTTTGTGGCGCGGCCGGATCGGTGGTGGTGATTGACGGTATTACCGCCAAAGAGTAATGTCTGCGCATGAGTTACCAGTCCAAACTCACGTCCAAATCGCAGGTCACGGTGCCGAAAGACATCCGCGAAGCGCTGGGGATCGGCCCGGGGAGCAAGGTGCGTTTTCAGATCGACGCAGCCGGAACCGTTTCGATAATCGCCGCGGATGACGAACGCGCGAGGCAGGACAGGAAGGCCGATTATCTCGCGCGCGCGGCGAAGGTGAGCGAGGATTTTGCCAAGTTTGACCCTTTCCCGGCAATGGATGGCCTTGCCTATCAGCGGCTAATGCGGGGCGATGGCCCGGAGGTATGATTGTCGACACCAATGTCCTCATCATTGCGTTTGATGCCGCGCATCCACGGCACTCGGCCTATGTCGAGCTTCTCTTCGCACTTGCTGATGAACAGGCTGTGTTCATCAACGAAGTCATTTTTGCCGAGATTGCCGGTCGGTTTCCGTCAGCCGAGGCGGTGCGCGCCGCACTTTCGGCCCTGTCGATCAGGGTTCAGCGGCTCAGTCTTGATGACTGCTATGATGCCGGCCAAGCCTATCGGGAATATCGGCGGCGCAAGGGCGTTCGCGAAACTATCTTGCCCGACTTCTTGATTGGCGCTCAAGCGTACCGAAAAGGCTGGCCATTGATTACCAGTGATCGCAAGGGGTTTGCCAGCTATTTCCCCGATGTCGAACTTATCGATCCAGAGCAGAGAATGCATGACTGACACCCCCTACCGCATCACAGGCGAAACCGGCGAATGGGAGGTCGTGATCGGCCTTGAGGTCCATGCGCAGATCACCACCCAGGCCAAGCTGTTCTCCGGCGCGGCGACTGCGTTCGGCGCCGAGCCGAACACGCAGGTCAGCCTGGTCGACGCGGCGATGCCCGGCATGCTGCCGGTGCCCAACCGCGAATGTATCCGCCAGGCGGTGCGCACCGGGCTTGCCATCGAAGCCCAGATCAACCGCTGGAGCCGGTTCGACCGCAAGAATTATTTCTATGCGGACCTGCCGCAGGGCTACCAGATCAGCCAGCTCTACCACCCGCTGGTGGGGGAGGGCGCGCTGACCATCGAGGCGGACGAGAAGGCGGGGCTGCCCGAGGCCAAGCGCATCGGCATCGAGCGCATCCATGTCGAGCAGGATGCGGGCAAGCTGATGCACGATCAGCACCCGACCATGTCCTATGTCGATCTCAACCGCTCGGGCGTGGCGCTGATGGAGATCGTCAGCCGCCCCGACATGCGTTCGCCCGCGGAGGCCGGTGCCTATGTCCGCAAGCTGCGTTCGATCTTGCGCTACGTCGGCTCGTGCGACGGCAACATGGACGAAGGCTCGATGCGCGCCGACGTCAACGTCTCCGTGCGCAAGCCGGGCGCGGACTTCGGCACGCGCACCGAGACCAAGAATGTCAATTCGGTCCGCTTCATCGAAGCGGTGGTCGAACAGGAAGCGCGTCGCCAGATCGCGCTGATCGAGAGCGGCGGCACTGTGGTGCAGGAAACGCGGCTCTACGACCCCGATCGCAACACCACCCGCTCGATGCGCTCCAAGGAGGATGCGCACGATTACCGCTATTTCCCCGATCCGGACCTGCTGCCGCTCGAACTGGACGAAGCGTTCGTCGAGGAATGCCGCGCGAGCCTGCCCGAGCTGCCCGACGCCAAGCGCCAGCGCTACCTCGGCCTCGGCATCAGCGCCTACAACACTGGCGTGCTGACCGCGGAAGTGGAGGCGGCACGCTGGTTCGATGCGCTGCTGGAAACCGGCGCCAAGCCGGTCGCGGCGGCCAACTGGACCACGTCCGAACTGTTCGGCGCGTTGAACCGCCTCGGCACGGACATCGCCAACTCCCCCATCTCGCCCGCCCAGGCCGGCGAATTGCTGGCGCTGGTCGATGACGGCACCCTCTCCGGCAGCCTCGCCAAGCAGGTCTTCGAAAAGATGCTGGAAAGCGGCGATTCCGCCGGCGTCATCGTCGAACGCGACGGCCTCAAGCAGACCAGCGACACCGGCGCCATCGAAGCCGCCGTCGACGCCGTCCTCGCCGCCAACGCCGACAAGGTCGATCAGTATAAGGCGGGCAAGGAAGCGCTGTTCGGCTTCTTCGTCGGCCAGACGATGAAGGCGATGGGCGGCAAGGCCAACCCCAAGCTGGTCAACGAGGTGGTGAAGGCGCGGCTGGGGTAACCCCTGCGCCGCGCCGCACCCTTATTCCGTCACCGTCTGTACCGCGACGAAGGCTGCCAGACCCTGGTCGCCGTCGCGCGCCCAGAACACGGGTCCGGCTTCGTCCTGAAACAGCACCGGGCCATGATAGCCGACAGCGATCACCCGGTCGGTGCGGCGGCGGTCGGTAGCATGGCGGTAAGCGGCCTGGTCGAGGTCCATGATGCGCGGAATGGTCTGCCCGGCACGGGCAAAAGCCATTTCGAGGGCCCGCCGTGCAGGCGCACCACCGTTAGCGCTCCAGCGTGCGACATTCTCCTCTGGCACGAATGACGGCCGGTCGAGCTTGACGATGCTGATCAGCTGTTGGCGATAGCGGGGGACCAGACGTGCGCGATCAACGATCTCGACAGAGGCAATCACTTGCACCTGCGAAAAATCCGGCGACATCTGGTAACGCCAGCTAATCAGGCCGAGCTGGTTCGCCTGCGGATGATCGAGCGCGAACAGGCGCTGCGGCGGCGGCGCATTCTCGGCCTGCGAGGCGTTGACGCGCAATTCGGTGGCGCCCGCATTGAACCAGGACAGGCCCGACAGCGCCGTGCTTGTTGCCTGCTGCGCCAGCGCATTGCCGTCAAACCCGGTCAGTGCCGTGCGCAGCGGAGCGATGTGGGCCTCAGCACGCGCATTGGCTGCCGCAGTCAGTCGCTCGGTAGTCCGATCCATAGCGACAATGATGATTGCGCCGAGAAGGCCGCCGTTGCCGGTATTCGGCCCCAGAATTCGGCCAAGTTCGATGCTGCTGGCCAGCTCATTTTGTGACAACAGCGCCGCCACTGGCCGCACATCGCTCGCAGCACGCAGCTCTGCCGAGACATAGGGACTAGGTGCAGGATTGCGCTGCGCGTTTGCCGGCGCGGCGAATGCCAGCAGAGTCGCCGCCACCAGAGCGGTGGCGGCGAGGCGCGACCCGCGCTTACCGGAAGCGCGCGGCATATTCGTTGAAGTTCGCGAGGAAGGCCTGGCGCAGATCGGCATCGGCCGCTTCACGCTGCTCAGGGGTTTCCGGCGGGAACTGGGTCAGCCCGTTGCCGCCGCGCCCGCGAACCATCTGCGCCTGCGTGACGCCGTTGCGGAAATCCTTGAAGATGAACCGGTTGTTGAGCGAGCGTCCATAAATCGGCCGCTTGAGGTACAGGTTCTGCGTGACGATCAGCTCGGCATAGCAGGCGTGCGTGCTCTGCGTCAGCCGGGTGCGCACCTCGGTGGTGATGTCCCGGTCCGCGATCGGCTGTTCATAGGTGACTTGCGTTCCGGCCGGCAGGTTGAGCGCTGCAACAAGGTCGATCGACTGGAACGCTGCCACCTGGAACTGCGGCCCCAGCGCATCGCGCAGATAGTCCGCGTCGGAGACATTGCGATTGGCGTTGGCGGCAGCATCGGCGACCGCGCCGACCACACCGAATCCAGACAGCCAGCCACTCGACTGGGCCTGACCTTCCAACGTCGGGAACACGCGCAATTCGCATACGGCCGGCGCAGCCGGCTGTGCGGCGGCAGGCGTCGAGACGACCGGCGCGGCGGTCGATTCGGTTACCGCCACGGGCGGCGGTGTCGGCGAGGTATCGACAGGTTGCGCAGCAGCACCGCTGGCCCCAGCCTCTGTCGTTTGTGCATGCAGTGGCATCGCTGCAGCCGTAGCCAACAGAAACACCGCAGAAACTCTGGACATCGACATTGTATGAATGCTCCCCTTTAGACCCTTGGCCCTGCAGAATATCGCTCAGCTTGTGCTGAACTTGCTTCTGCCAACCTGTCGATTGTGATTGCACCGACAATGTTGCGAGACAAGTCGAAATTGCTCGAGTCTCGTCGCGCTTGCTTCCGCCCCCCTCCTGACCTCCACCCCTTGCCCTAGCCCCACCCCCTGCTATAGAGCCGCCCGACCGACGGACCGCCGCGGTGTCCAGTGGGTGGATTGGCGGGCGTGGCGGAATTGGTAGACGCGCTGGTTTTAGGTACCAGTATCGCAAGATGTGGGGGTTCGAGTCCCTTCGCCCGCACCAATCGCCAGCCCGGCTGATGCACCCTACCCGCAAGGGGCGGTCCTGACCCTAGTTTCCCTGCACCTTTGCAGACAGTTTGAAGAAAGCGCCGGATACAGCAATGAAGCATGTCGAGACGTTGAACGATGGCCTGAAGCGCGCCTACACGTTGACCATCACCGCCAAGGATATCGATGCCCGCATCGATAGCGAGCTCAAGGCGATCGCGCCGACCGTGCGCATGCCCGGCTTCCGCCCCGGCAAGGTGCCCGCCAATCTCGTCCGCAAGATGCACGGCCCCGCGCTGGCGCAGGACGCGCTGCAGAAGAGCGTGCAGGAAGGCGTCGATACGCTGATGCGCAAGGAAAAGCTGCGCCCCGCCATGCAGCCCTCGGTCGAGCTGGCCGATGGCTATGAGACGGGCAAGGACGCCGAGGTTAAGGTCGAGCTCGAGGTGCTGCCCGAGTTCACGCTGCCCAGCCTCGACAATCTGACGCTCGAGCGCCTGACCGTGCCCGCTGACGATGCCGCGGTCGACGCACAGATCGAGCGCCTGCTCGGCCAGTCGAAGCGGTTCGAGGATGCCAAGGCCAGCCACAAGGCCAAGACCGGCGATCAGCTGATCATCGATTTCGTCGGCAGCGTCGACGGCCTCGAGTTCGATGGCGGCAAGGGCGAGGACATGGCGGTCGAGCTCGGCTCGGGCATGCTCATCCCCGGCTTCGAAGACCAGCTGGTCGGCGCCAAGACCGGCGAAGAGCGCACCATCGACGTCACCTTCCCGGACGATTATCCGGCCGAGAACCTCAAGGGCAAGGCGGCGCAGTTCGCGATCACCGTCAAGCAGGTCAAGGTCGCCGCCGAAGCCAAGGCCGATGACGATTTCGCCAAGCAGCTCGGTCTGCAGAGCCTCGACCAGCTCAAGGACATCCTGAAGGGCCAGGTCGAGCAGGAACTGAACGGCCTGACGCGCACCCACATGAAGCGCAAGCTGCTCGACCAGCTCGCCGCATCGCATGATTTCCCGGTGCCGCCGACCATGGTCGAAGCCGAATTCGCCCAGATCTGGCAGCAGCTTGAGCAGGAAGCCGCGCGCGAAGCCGATCCCGAAGCCGCCAAGGCGGAGCTGGAGCGGGACCGCGACGATTACCGCAACATCGCCGAGCGCCGCGTGCGCCTCGGCCTGCTGCTCTCGGAAATCGGCCAGGCCAACAATGTCACGGTCAGCCAGGCGGAAATGAACCGCCTGACCGCGCAGGCCGCGCAGCAGTATCGCCCGGAGGACCGCCAGCGCTTCGTCGAATATATCAACAACACCCCGCTCGCCGCGGCCCAGCTGCGCGCGCCGCTGTTCGAGGACAAGGTGGTCGACTTCCTGTTCGACAAGGCGTCGATCACCGACCGCGAAGTGACCCGCGAGGAGCTGGAAGCCGCGATCGAGGCGGAAGACGGCGATGCCGGCCACGTCCATGGCCCGGGCTGCGGCCACGACCATGGCGAAGACAAGCCCAAGGCCAAGAAGCCTGCCGCCAAGAAGGCCAAGGCCGAAGACGCTCCGGCTGCCGAAGCCGAAGCCAAGCCTGCCAAGAAGGCTGCACCGAAAAAGGCCAAGGCCGAAGACGCTCCGGCTGAAGACGCCGCCCCGGCCAAGCCCAAGAAGGCCCCGGCCAAGAAGGCTGCCAAGTAAGTTGGGATTCGATCGCCGCCGGCCGCTGCCAGACAGCGGCCGGCGCTTTTGTATCTCCACAGTCTCTCTGGTTGCCGGCGCCCGGCCCATTGTGCCGTGTGGCGTTGGTGCCGCCTACCGTCGGGCTGCTGGGACCGGCGTGCCATCCGGCCGAATCCCCTCCAGCCAGCGCCGCGTCCGCGGATCCTGCGCCGACTGCAGATCATAGTAGCCGATCATATTGTCGTTGGTGAGCGGACCGGGCCTCGCAAACATTACCCAGCGCTTGCCTGCGGCAAATTCAGGCGGGCCGTAGTCGCAGCTGGTCTGGGGCAGGGGGTAGCGCAAAGTGAAGACGCGTTCGCGGGCAGCCTGCCCGGATCGGTCGATGATGCGAAACCGGGTCACCTCGAAATCGCCGCGGGTCCTGCTACCCAGACTTTCTGCCAGCACGATCTGGTCAGACTCCCATCGTGCCGATTCTTCCGCCAGGAGTGCCGCCCGTCGACGAATCTGACTTCGTTCATACGCTGCCTCATAGGCGCGCTGATGCGCCGTTTGCCACGATGCCAAACGCGTCGCGTAGTCGGCATCACTTTCTCCGGAGTTCCGGCCAGGAGGCGCGACGGAGAGGGTTTCCCAGCTGTTTGGCCAGGAACCGGCTACGATCCGGTCATAGAACGCCTCGGTAGTCTCGCCAGGCATGGGTGTGATCTGGACGGGTGGCGGAGGGACGCAGGCCGCTGCCGGTGTACCCCAAAGCATTGGGCCGGCCAAAATCGCCCCCATTATGGCATGCTTAGCCATGTCTTTGTCTCCTTCTGCCAGACGTCAGCATAAGCGGCCTTCGCCCTCAACTACTCGCGCCTCTCACGCGAAAAGGACAGATGCATACGAAAAACTTGCTGTTTGCTGCGCAACCGGCTGGTTGCGCGCCGCCTTGGATGATAGCCATGTCTCTCTCCGGTCGTTGGCCGGTCGAAACAGGGTGGGGCCATGGGCGACAGCGGATTTCGCGACCTTCTGCCGATGCGCGAGCGGCTGCTCGACATCTTGATCCATCGCATCGGCAAGGACGAGCATGCCGCCAAGCCGCATGACTGGTTCGCCGCCACTGCGCTTGCGGTGCGTGACCAGATCATCGAACAATGGATGCAGTCGACCCGGCAGACCACCGTCGCTGGCGACAAGCGCGTCTATTATCTCAGCCTCGAATTTCTCATCGGCCGCCTGCTGCGCGACGCGATCAGCAACCTTGGCCTCACCCGGGAGGTCGAGCAGGCGCTCGCATCCTATGGTGTCGATCTTGCCGCCATCGAGGAGATCGAGCCCGATGCCGCGCTCGGCAATGGCGGCCTCGGCCGGCTCGCCGCCTGCTTCATGGAAAGCTTGGCTACCCTCGGCATCCCTGCCTATGGCTATGGCATCCGCTATGTGAACGGCATGTTCCGCCAGCATATCGAGGATGGCTGGCAGATCGAGCTGCCCGAAAACTGGCTGGCGCACGGCAACCCGTGGGAGTTCGAGCGGCGCGAATCGAGTTACCGCGTCGGTTTCGGCGGAGAAGTCGTCGGCACCGCCAGCGGCGGGGTGGTGTGGAACCCGGCCGAGCAGGTCGAGGCCATCGCCATGGATACGCCGGTGGTCGGCTGGCGCGGCAAGCGGGTCAACACGCTGCGTCTGTGGACCGCGCTCGCACTCGATCCGATCAGCCTCGATGCCTTCAACGCCGGCGACCATGTCGGCGCGCTGGCTGCACAGGTGCGCGCCGAAAGCCTGGTGCGCGTGCTCTATCCCGCCGATTCCACCGCTGCCGGGCAGGAGCTGCGGCTGCGGCAGGAATATTTCTTCTCCTCCGCCTCGATCCAGGACATCGTCCGCCGCCACGTCCAATATCATGGCGACATCCGCACCTTGCCCGACAAGGTGGCGATCCAGCTCAACGATACCCACCCGGCGGTGTCGGTGGCCGAACTGATGCGGCTGCTGATCGATCATCATGAACTGGATTTCGATGAAGCCTGGGGCATCACCTGCCGCACCTTCGGCTACACCAACCACACGCTGCTGCCAGAGGCGCTGGAAAGCTGGCCGCTGCCGCTGTTCGAGCGGCTGCTGCCGCGCCACATGCAACTGGTCTATGCCATCAACTCGCGTCTGCTGCGCGCCACCCATCGCGTGCGCGGCATCGACGCTGCGGCCATCGCCGCGATTTCGCTGATCGACGAGGGCGGCGAGCGGCGGGTGCGCATGGCCAATCTCGCCTTCGCCGGCGCGCACAGCGTCAACGGCGTCGCCGCGCTGCACACCGATCTGATGAAGCAGACGGTGTTTGCCGATCTCAACCGCTTGTTCCCCGATCGCATCAACAACAAGACCAACGGCGTCACCCCGCGCCGCTGGCTGCACCAGTGCAATCCTGCGCTGACCAGCCTGATCCGCGACGCGATCGGCGACGAATTTCTCGACGATGCCGGCAAGCTCGCCGCTCTCAATGCGCTGGCTGACGATGCCCAGCTCGGCGAGCGGGTGGCGGAAGTGAAACGCGCCAACAAGGTCGCGCTGGTCCGCCACTTACGCGAACAGCTCGGCGTGCGGCTCGATCCCGACGCGCTGTTCGACGTCCAGATCAAGCGCATCCACGAATATAAGCGCCAGCTGCTCAACCTCGTCGAGACAGTCGCGCTCTATGACGAGATCCGCAGCCATCCCGAACGCAACTGGGTGCCGCGCGTCAAGATTTTCGGGGGCAAGGCCGCTTCAAGCTACCACAATGCCAAGCTGATCATCAAACTGGCCAACGACATCGCGCGGCGGGTCAATAGCGACCCGGCGGTCGGCGGACTGCTCAAGGTGGTGTTCGTCCCCAATTATAATGTCAGCATGGCCGAACGGATCATCCCCGCAGCCGATCTCAGCGAGCAGATTTCGACCGCCGGCATGGAAGCCTCGGGCACCGGCAACATGAAGTTCGCATTGAACGGCGCGCTGACCATCGGCACGCTCGATGGCGCCAACATCGAGATCAAGGACCGGGTGGGCGACGAGAATATCGTCATCTTCGGCCTGACCGCGGACGAGGTCGCCGAACGGCGCGCCAATGGCTATACCCCCCGTGCGATCATCGAAAGCTCTCGCGCGCTGCAACAGGCGGTCTCCGGCATCGCGTCCGGCGTCTTCTCGCCCGACGATCCGCACCGCTATGCCGGGCTGATGGGCGGGCTCTACGACCATGACTGGTTCATGGTCGCCGCCGATTTCGAAGCCTATGCCGCGGCGCAGCGCAGCGTCGACGCGCGTTGGCTCGATCAGGCCGGCTGGCGCGCCTCGGCGATCAGGAACATCGCCAATGTCGGATGGTTCTCCTCTGACCGCACAATCGGCGAATATGCGAAAGAGATTTGGGGCGTGATGTGAAAATTCATCGATCGTCATTGCGAGCGGAGCGAAGCAATCCAGGGTTGCGCCGCGCCGCACTGGATTGCTTCGCTCGGCTTGCAATGACGCGTAGCGGCAAATGAAGCCGCCCAAGCGCGCCATCGAAGCCCTGCTGGCAGGCACACACGCCGATCCCTTCTCATTGCTCGGCGTGTTCGATGGGCCCAAGGGCGTCTTTGCCCGCGTTCTCGTCCTCGGCGCAGAGACTGCCGAGGCGCATGATCTGGCGGGCCGGTCGCTCGGCCTGCTCAAGCGCATCGACGATCGCGGCCTGTTCGAAGGCCCGGTCAGCGGACCGCGCCAGCCGGTGCGCTATCGCGCCACTGGCGGCGGCGCGGAATGGTGGGTGGCCGATGCCTACAGTTTCGGGCCGGTGCTGGGTCCGGTGGACGATCTGCTGATCGCAGAGGGCAATCATTTTCGCCTGTTCGACAAACTCGGCGCGCACCTCATCCAGCATGAGGGCGCGGAGGGGGTGCATTTCGCGCTATGGGCACCCAATGCCCGCCGGGTCAGCGTGGTCGGCGATTTCAACGACTGGAACGGCCTGCGCCACCCGATGCGCAAGCGGCTCGACATCGGCGTGTGGGAGATTTTCATCCCCGACATCGGCATCGGCCGCGCCTACAAATATGAGATCGTCGGCCCGGATGGCGTCGTGCTGCCGCTCAAGGCCGATCCCTTCGCCTTTGCCTCCGAACTGCGCCCCGCCACCGCCTCGCTGACCGCGCTGCCCGCTAAACCCGATTGGGGCGATGCCGCGCACCGTGCGCATTGGGCCGGCGTCGATCCGCGGCGTGAGCCGATCAGCATCTATGAAGTTCACCCCGGCTCGTGGGACCGCGACGACAATGGCTGGTTCCTGACGTGGGACGTGCTGGCCGATCGGCTGATCCCCTATGTGGTCGAGATGGGCTTCACCCATATCGAGTTCCTGCCGGTCAGCGAACATCCCTATGACCCGAGCTGGGGGTATCAGACCACCGGCCTTTACGCGCCCTCGGCCCGCTTCGGCGACCCCGCCGGCTTCGCGCGCTTCGTCGATGGCGCGCACCGCGCCGGCATCGGCGTCCTCATCGACTGGGTGCCCGCGCATTTCCCCACCGACGCGCACGGCCTCGCCCGTTTCGATGGCACCGCGCTCTACGAGCATGAGGACCCGCGCCTCGGCTTTCACCCGGACTGGAACACCGCCATCTACAATTTCGGGCGGCGGGAGGTCTCGTCCTTCCTCGTCAACAACGCGCTGTTCTGGGCGGAGCGCTATCATGTCGACGGGCTGCGCGTCGATGCGGTCGCCTCGATGCTCTACCGCGACTACTCGCGCGAGCCGGGCGAATGGATCCCCAATGCCGATGGCGGGCGGGAGAATTGGGAGGCGGTCGAATTCCTCCGCGCGATGAACAGGGCGGTCTATGGATCGCACCCCGGGATCCTTACCGTCGCCGAGGAATCGACCAGTTGGCCCAAGGTGACGCAACCGGTGCACGAAGGCGGGCTCGGCTTCGGCTTCAAATGGAACATGGGGTTCATGAACGACACGCTGCGCTACATGGCGCGCGACCCCATTCACCGCCGCCACCATCATGACGAGATCACCTTCGGCCTGATGTACGCCTTCAGCGAGAATTTCGTGCTGCCGATCAGCCACGACGAGGTGGTGCACGGCAAGGGCTCGATGCTCGGCAAGATGCCGGGCGATGCCTGGCAGAAATTCGCCAATCTGCGCGCCTATTACGGCCTGATGTGGGGCTATCCCGGCAAGAAGCTGCTGTTCATGGGGCAGGAGTTTGCGCAAGGGCGGGAGTGGAGCGAGGAACGCGCGCTCGACTGGCATCAGCGCGGCGACGCAAGCCATGAAGGCGTGCGCAGCCTCGTCCGCGATCTCAACCGCCTCTACCGGCAAAAGCCCGCGCTGCACGCCCGCGATTGCGAGGGCGATGGGTTCGAATGGCTGGTGGTCGACGATGCCGCCCAGTCGGTGTTCGCCTGGCTGCGCAAGGCGCCGGATGCGCGGCCGGTCGCGGTGGTCTGCAACCTGACCCCGGCGGTGCGCGAAGGCTATCGGCTGCCGCTGCCGCATGACGGGCGCTGGGCGGAGATACTGAACAGCGACGCGGCGCTTTATGGTGGCAGCGGCATCGGCAACATGGGTGGAGTCGAGGCGCGGGACGGGGGTGCCGTGATGACGCTGCCGCCGCTCGCCTGTGTGATGTTGGAGTGGGTCGAGTGAGGAAGTGAACTGCACCTTGTGTCATTCCCGCGAAAGCGGGAATCCAGGAGCGACATAGAGCGATGCTTCGTTCCGCCCCTGGATTCCCGCTTTCGCGGGAATGACAAGGAGACGAAGCAATAACGGGAGAGAGCGATGGCAGAACGGACAGGACAGCCGCTGGCGCGTGACGCCATGGCCTATGTGCTTGCGGGCGGGCGCGGCAGCCGGCTCAAGGAACTGACGGACTCGCGCGCCAAGCCGGCGGTCTATTTCGGCGGCAAGACGCGGATCATCGATTTCGCGCTGTCGAACGCAATCAACTCGGGCATCCGCCGCATCGGCGTCGCCACGCAGTACAAGGCGCACAGCCTGATCCGCCATCTGCAGCGCGGCTGGAACTTCCTGCGCCCGGAACGCAACGAAAGCTTCGACATCCTGCCGGCATCGCAGCGCGTGTCTGAATCGCAATGGTATGAAGGAACCGCCGATGCCGTGTTCCAGAATATCGACATCATCGAAAGCTATGCGCCCAAATATATGGTCATCCTGGCCGGCGACCATATCTACAAGATGGACTATGAGCTGATGCTGCAACAGCATGTGCAGCAGGGCGCAGACGTCACCGTCGGTTGCCTCGAAGTGCCCTGTGCCGACGCCACCGGCTTCGGCGTGATGGCGGTGGATGCCGCCGACCGGATCACCGCCTTTGTCGAAAAGCCCGCCAATCCGCCCGCCATCCCCGGCAAGCCTGGCATGTCGCTGGCGTCGATGGGCATCTATGTCTTCAACACCGATTTCCTTGTCGAGCAACTCCGCCGTGACGCCGCCGATCCGGGCAGCAAGCGCGACTTCGGGGGGGACATGATCCCCTATATCGTCAAGCATGGCAAAGCGGTGGCGCACCGCTTCTCCGCCTCCTGCATCCGCGCGGCGCAGGAGATAGAGGAATATTGGCGCGATGTCGGCACCATCGACGCCTATTGGGAAGCCAATATCGACCTCACCGATACCGTGCCCAAGCTCAATCTGTACGACCGCGACTGGCCGATCTGGACCTATTCGGAGATCACCGCGCCGGCCAAGTTCGTGCATGACGAGGACGGCCGGCGTGGCATGGCCATTTCCTCGCTGGTATCGGGCGATTGCATCGTCTCGGGCTCGGCGGTGTCGCGCAGCCTGCTGTTCACCGGGGTCAAGACCGGCAGCTACTCCTCGCTGCACGAAGCGGTGGTGCTCCCCTATTGCAACATCGGCCGCCACGCCCGGCTGCGCAAAGTCGTGGTCGACCGCGGCGTGCGCATTCCCGAAGGGCTGGTGGTGGGTGAGGACCCGGTGCTGGATGCGCAGCGCTTCAATCGCTCGGAGAATGGCGTGTGCCTGATCACCAAGGCGATGATCGACCGGCTGTGAGACGCTTTTTCGTCATTGCGAGCGCAGCGAAGCAATCCAGGGCGGTTCGCGCACACTCTGGATTGCTTCGCTGCGCTCGCAATGACAGCAGCGGCTGTAAGGCGTTCATGCGATGACCCTCTCCGTCCTCTCCGTCGCGTCCGAGGCTGTGCCGCTGATCAAGACCGGCGGCCTCGCCGATGTCGCCGGTGCGCTGCCGACGGCGGTCGCGCCACATGGCATCGGCGCCACCACGCTGCTGCCCGGCTATCCCAAGGTTCTGGCCGGGTTGGGCAAGGGCAGGGCGGTCCACCGCTGGGACAGCCTGCTCGGCACCCCCGCCCGCCTGCTCAAGGGCCATCTCGGCGATCAGCCGCTGTTGGTGCTCGATGCCCCGGCGCTCTACGACCGGCCGGGCGGCCCCTATGCCGATGCCGCGGGCAAGGATTGGGCCGACAATTGGCGTCGCTTTGCCGCACTCGCCAGAGCCGCCGCGGACCTCGCCAGCGGCGCGGTCAAGGGGCAGCGCTTCGATGTTTGCCACGCGCATGACTGGCAGGCGGCGATGGCGCCGGCCTATCTGCGCTATGCACCCGGTCCGGGGCGTGCGGCGCGCAGCATCATCACCATCCACAACATGGCCTTTCAGGGCCAATATGGCGCGGACATTTTCCCCGCACTCGGCCTGCCGGCCAGCGCCTGGGGCATCGACGGCGTCGAATATCATGGCGGCGTCGGCTTCCTCAAAGCCGGCATGGCGGCGGCGGACGCGATCACCACGGTCAGCCCCAGCTATGCCGCGGAAATTGCTACAGCCGAATTCGGCATGGGGCTGGAAGGGCTGGTCCGCGCCCGTGCCGACCGGGTCACCGGCATCGTCAACGGCATCGATCCGGCGGTGTGGAACCCGTCCATCGATGGCGATCTCGCCCAGCGCTTCACCGCCCGCACTCTGGGTAGCCGCGCCGCCAACAGGCGCGCTGTGGAAGCCGCTTTCGGGCTGGAGGCGGGCGACGGGCCGCTGTTCATCGTCGTCAGCCGGCTGACCTGGCAGAAGGGCATGGATCTGCTGCTCGGGGCCATCGATCATCTCGCCGGGCTCGGCGGCCGCCTTGCACTGCTCGGCACCGGCGATGCCGCGCTGGAGGATGGCTTCCGCGCCGCAGCCGCGCGCCATCCTGGCCGCATCGGCGTGCGCATCGGCTATGACGAGGCGCTGTCGCATCTGTTGCAGGGCGGCGGCGATGCCATCCTGATCCCGTCGCGCTTCGAACCCTGCGGCCTGACGCAGCTTTACGGCCTCGCCTACGCCTGTGTGCCGGTCGTCGCGCGTACCGGCGGCCTCGCCGACACGGTGATCGACGCCAATGTCGCCGCGCTGGCCACCGGGGTCGCCACCGGCGTGCAGCACGGGCCGGGCGAGGAGGCGCTGCGCCACGCCATCAGCCGCACCATCGCGCTCCATGCCAATCGGTCGACATGGCGGCGGCTGCAGCGCAACGGCATGGCCGCCGATTTTTCATGGGCCCGCAGCGGCGCAGCCTATGCGGAGCTTTACGCGCAACTGGCAGGACAGGCATGACAGGCATCATCTCGCACCCGACGCAGCCCTTCGAAGGGCAGAAGCCCGGCACCTCGGGCCTGCGCAAGAAAGTCCGGCTGTTCCAGCAGCCGAACTACGCCGAGAATTTCATCCAGTCGGTGTTCGACAGCATCGACGGCAAGGCTGGCGCGACCCTCGTGATCGGCGGAGACGGGCGTTACCACAACCGCACCGTCATCCAGACGGCGATCCGCATGGCCGCGGCGAACGGCTTTGGCCGGGTGCTGGTCGGACAGGGCGGCATCCTCTCCACCCCCGCCGCCAGCCACATCATCCGCCTGCACAAGGCGCTGGGCGGGCTGATCCTGTCCGCCAGCCACAATCCCGGCGGCCCGGACGAGGATTTCGGCATCAAATATAATATCGCCAACGGCGGGCCTTCTCCCGAGGCGGTGACCGAGGCGATCTACCAGCGCACGCTGACCATCGACCGCTGGCTGACCGTCGAGGCCGACGATGTCGATCTCGACAGTATCGGCACCAGCAGCGTCGCCGGGATGACCGTCGAGGTGATCGACGCGGTCGCGGACTATGCCGCGCTGATGGAAAGCCTGTTCGATTTCGGCGCGATCCGCGCGGCGCGGGAGGGCGGCCTCACCATCGCGTTCGATGCGATGCACGCGGTCACCGGGCCCTACGCGACCGAGATACTGGAACGGCGGCTCGGCTTCGCCCCCGGCACGGTGCGCAACGGCGTGCCGCTGGAGGATTTCGGCGGCCATCACCCCGACCCCAATCTGGTCTACGCCAAAACGCTCCATGACGACATGATGGCTGCGGACGCACCCGATTTCGGTGCGGCGTCGGACGGGGACGGGGACCGAAACCTGATCATCGGGCGGCACCGCTTCATCAACCCGTCTGACAGTCTGGCGATGCTCGCCGCCAACGCGCATCTCGCCCCCGCCTACGCCGCCGGGCTCAGCGGCATCGCCCGTTCGATGCCGACCAGCGGCGCGGCGGACCGGGTTGCGACCGCGCTCGGCATCCCGCTGTTCGAGACGCCGACGGGGTGGAAGTTCTTCGGCACCCTGCTCGACGCCGGCATGGCGACCATCTGCGGGGAGGAAAGCGCGGGAACCGGCAGCGATCATGTCCGCGAGAAGGACGGGCTGTGGGCGGTGCTGCTGTGGCTCAACATATTGGCGGTGCGCGGCATTTCCGTCGACGCGCTGGCGCGCGATCACTGGGCCCGGTTCGGCCGCAACTATTACGCCCGCCACGATTATGAGGCGGTCGACAGCGCGCGTGCCGACGCGCTGATGGCGGAACTCAACGCCGCGCTGCCTGCCCTCGCCGGGCAGCGGTTCGGCACGCTCACCGTCGCTGCGGCGGACAATTTCGCCTACACCGATCCGGTCGACCACTCGGTCAGCCGCAACCAGGGCGTGCGCATCCTGTTCGCCTGCGGCTCGCGCATCGTCGTCCGCCTCTCGGGAACCGGAACGCAAGGCGCGACGTTGCGCCTGTATCTGGAGCGTTATGAACCGGCCGACGGTACGCTCGATGCGGAGACGAATGCGATGCTGGCCAGTCTGGTCGAAGCGGCGGAAGCCATAATCGGGATCACCCGGCACACCGGCCGGCAAGCACCAGACGTCGTTACGTGAGCCAGACTTATGGGGCGTCAGCGCATGACGCCGGCGTACGCTTCAGGGTCCGCTCGCCCGAGGCCGACCTCGTCGAACTGTGCCTGTTCGATGGCGACATCGAACAGCGGGTGGCGATGCAACGCGACGGCGAGGACTGGGTCGCCGATGTGCCGGATATCGGCCCCGGGCAGCGCTACGGCTATCGCGCGCATGGCGAGTGGAATCCGGACGCCGGCCGCTGGTTCGATGCCAACAAGCTGCTGGTTGATCCCTATGCCGTCGAACTCGACGGGCCGTTCGCGCACAATCCCAAGCATAGCTGGGAAGGGCAGGACGACACCCACAAGGTGCCGCGCGCCATCGTGCCCGCTGCCATGGTCCACACCCCGCCACCCCCGCTGCAGTTCCAGCGCGGCGGTCTGGTCTATGAGGTCAATGTCCGCGGCTTCACCATGCTGCATCCCGATGTGCCGGTCGAACAGCGCGGCACCATCGCCGCGCTCGCGCACCCCGCGATCATCGCGCACCTCAAGACATTGCATGTCACCGCCATCGAGCTGATGCCGGCCACAGCATGGATCGACGAAGCGCATCTGCCGCCGCTCGGCCTCTCCAACGCCTGGGGCTATAATCCCGTCACCTTCATGGCGCTCGACCCGCGCCTCGCGCCCGGCGGCGTCGCCGAGTTGCGCGACACGGTGACGGCGCTGCACGACGCAGGGATCGGCGTCATCCTCGATCTCGTGTTCAACCATACGGGAGAGAGCGACATCGGCGGGCCGGTGCTGAGCTTGCGCGGGCTCGACAACAAGAGCGCCTATGCCCATGCCGACGATGGTTCGCTGATCAACGACACCGGCTGCGGCAATACCGTGCGCACCGGCCATCCGGCGATCCGCCGGTTGATCCTCGACAGCCTGCGCCATTTCGTCGGCCAGTGCGGCGTCGATGGCTTCCGCTTCGATCTTGCGCCGGTGCTCGCGCGCGATCCCGGCTTCGATCCGGCGGCGCCGATCTTTGCCGACATCGCTGCCGACCCGCTGCTGGCCGACCGCATCATGATCGCGGAACCGTGGGACATCGGCCCCGGCGGCTATCAGCTCGGCAATTTCCCCGCCGACTGGCTCGAATGGAACGACCGCTACCGCGACGACATTCGCCGCTTCTGGAAAGGGGAGGCCGGGGTGGCGGCGCTTGCGACCCGCCTCGCCGGGTCGAGCGACATTTTTGGGCAGCAGACCCGCAGCGTCAATTTCCTCGCCGCGCATGACGGTTTCACGCTGGCCGATACCGTTGCCTATGAAGATCGGCACAATGAGGCCAATGGCGAGGAAAACCGCGATGGGCACAGCGACAACAACAGCTGGAACAATGGCGTCGAGGGGCCGACCGACGACCCGGAAATCCTTTCGCGCCGCCGCGCCGATGTGAAGGCGCTGCTCGGCACGCTGTTCGCGTCGGCCGGGACCATCATGCTGACCGCGGGCGACGAATTCGGCCGCACCCAGCATGGCAACAACAATGCCTATGCGCAGGACAATGCCGATTTCTGGATCGACTGGGCGGGACTAGACGAGGATCTGCTCGCACACACCGCCGCGCTCTCAGCCGCGCGCTCCGGGCGGCTGGAGGCTTTTGCCAGTTTCGATCATGATGCCCGCTGGCTGCGGCTCGATGGGGAGCCGATGCAGGAAAGCGACTGGCAGTCGCCGGATACGCCGGGCTTCGTGCTGGCAACGAAGGGCTATCGTGTGACGGTGGACCGGGCAGCGCGGGTGGTCTGTCTGGACTGAGCGCCCCCGAGGACCGCCGTCATTGCGAGCGTAGCGACGCAATCCAGCGTCGGCGTTAACCGTTCTGGATTGCTTCGCTGCGCTCGCAATGACGAGTAAAGGCAGGCCCTCAGATCCGCTCGATGATGATCGCCGGGGCCATGCCGCCGGCCGCGCACATCGTCACCAGCCCGTAGCGCCCGCCCGAGCGCTCCAGCTCGTCGAGCGCTGTGCCGATCAGGATCGAACCAGTCGCGCCGATGGGATGGCCCAGCGCCATCGCCCCGCCGTTGATGTTGACCTTCTCTCTGTCGAGGTCGAGGTCGCGGATGAACTTCTCGGCGACCACCGAAAACGCCTCATTGATTTCCCAGACGTCGATGTCCTCCTTGGTCAGGCCGGCCTTTTCCAGCACCTTCTTGGCGGCCGGTACCGGCGCGTTGAGCATCAGCGTCGGGCAGTCGCCCTGGTTGGCATAGGCGACGATGCGCGCACGCGGCTTCAGGCCATGCTTGTCGGCATAGTCTTTGGAGGTGATCAGCAGCGCGGCCGCGCCATCGACCACGCCGGACGAGTTGCCGGCATGGTGGAAATGCTGGATCTCGAGATCGGGATAGACGCGGTTGATCTGCTTGCGGAAGGTCGTGCCGCCGATGTCGAAATCGGCAATGCCGGCAAAGCTCGGCTTCAGCGCCGCCAGACCCTCGGCGGTGGTTTCGGGCCGCGGGAATTCCTCGCGATCGAGCGCGACGCTGCCGTCGGTGTTGAGCACCGGCACCACCGACTTGGCGAAGCGGCCTTCCTTGATCGCCCGGTCTGCACGCTGCTGGCTGACCAGCGCCAGGGCGTCCAGCGCCTCGCGGTCGATCCCTTCCATCGTCGCGATGGCATCGCCACACACGCCCTGATGGCTCTGCGGGTGCAGTTCGTCGAGCGCCTCATGGCCCGATCCCATCAGCCGCGGCGGCAGTCCGGCGTTGGCCTGCTCGGCGGCATAGGCGGTGGTATAGCTCATCATCTCCGTCCCGCCGGCGATGACGCAATCTTCCATGCCGGCCATCACCGTCGCCGCAGCGAGGTTGACCGAGGTGATGCCGCCACCGCAGAAACGGTCGAGCGTCGTGCCGCTGGCGCTGATGTCGAAACCGGCGGACAGTGCCGCCATCCGGCCCAGATCGCCGCCCTGCTTGCCGTTCTGCGAGGATGTCGACCAGATGATGTCGTCGACGCTCTTGGTGTCGAGATGGTTGCGCTCGCGCAGCGCCTTGAGCACGGTCGCGGCCAGATGCTGCGGATGCAGGTGGCTCAGCGCGCCCTTGCCGGGCTTGCCCACCCCGCGCGGGGTGCGGACGGCGTCGATGATATAGGCTTCGGGCATCTTCTTCTCCTGAGTTCATCCCGTCATTGCGAGCGTAGCGAAGCAATCCAGTGCTGCGCAGGGCTGCACTGGATTGCTTCGCTACGCTCGCAATGACGATTGAAGGGTTTGGCTAGCATTATCGCGGCGCCATCCGGATCGCGCCATCCAGTCGCACCGCCTGGCCGTTGAAATAGCCGTTGCGGACCATTTCCAGCGCCAGGCTGGCATATTCGCTTGCGCGGCCCAGCCGCTTGGGGAAGGGCACGGACGCTTCCAGGCTTTCCTTGACCTTGGGGTTCATGTTGCCGAGCAGCGGCGTTTCGAACACGCCGGGCATGATCGCGTTGACGCGGATGCCGAGGTCCATCATGTCGCGCGCCATCGGCAGCACCAGCCCGTTGACCCCGGCCTTGGCCGACCCGTAGATCACCTGGCCGATCTGCGCATCCTGCGCGGCCACCGACGCGGTGAAGATGATTACCCCGCGCTCGCCGTCCTCGAGCCCGTCGAGCGTCGCCATCCCCTCGGCGGAGATCGAGCCGATGCGGTAGCTCGCGGTCAGGATGCCGGCGACGCCATAGGCATAATCCTCGGTCGGCGTGCGGCGGAAGCGGCCGGTCTCCTTGTCATATGCCAGCGTCTTGCCGCGCCGCGATGTCATCGCGCAGTGCACGCACACCCGCTCCTGCCCGTGCGCCGCGCGGGCCTTGGCAAAGCCGTCGAGGCAGCTCTGCTCGTCGGTGATGTCGACCCGCACGAACAGCCCGCCGATGCTCGCCGCGACCTCCTCGCCCAGCGCCTCGTTGATGTCGAAGATGGCGACCTTGGCGCCCTGCGCCGCCAGTGCCTCGGCAGTCGCCCGGCCTAGCCCCGATGCGCCGCCGGTGACGACGGCGGCGATGCTGTTGTCGATGTTCATTGCTGTCTCCCGAAATTCTCTTTCGTCATTGCGAGCGTAGCGAAGCAATCCAGGGCGGTTTACGCGACTCTGGATTGCGTCGCTTCGCTCGCAATGACGGTTGGCTGAAACGACATTGCGCTACGCCGGTATCATGTTGAACGGCACGCCCTTGTCCGGCCGATGATCCTGCGGCAGTCCCAGGATGCGCTCGGCAATCGTATTGAGCAGCGTCTCGTCGGACCCGCCGGCGATGCGCCCGGTCGGCGCGTTCAGCCAGCTGAAGGTCCAGTCCTCCTTGCCGAACGCCTGATCGTCATAGGCGATGCCCGCCGCACCCTGCAGGTCGATGGCGAGTTCCGACAGCTTCTGGCGGGATCGCACCGCCACCAGCTTGTTGAGGCTGCCCTCCGGCCCCGGCGCCATCCCGGCCTGCATGAGTCGCATGGCGCGCGCCGTGATCGCGTCGAGCCCGGCGCGCATCGCATAGTTGCGCGCGATCGCGCTGCGGATGCGCCCGTCGGCGATCGCCGGTTTCCCGTTGATGTCGACGTCCTTGGCGAGATCGACGAACAGGTCGAGATGCGGACCGAAGCCGGCGCTGTCGGTGGCGATATAGCGTTCGATCATCAGCGTGGTGATCGACAGGCTGAAGCCTTCGCCGACCTCGCCCATGCGCTGCTCGTCCTCCAGCCGCACATTGTCGAAGAACACTTCGTTGACGTGGCTGTCACCGCCCGCCAGCTTGATCGGGCGAACCTCGACGCCCGGCGCCTTCATGTCGACCCAGAAGAAGGTCAGCCCCTTGTGCTTGGCCACCGTGGGGTCGGTGCGCGCGACGATGATGCCATAGTCGCTGTAGTGCGCCCAGCTGGTCCACACCTTCTGCCCGTTCATCCGCCAGCCGTTGCCATCGACCTCGGCCTTGGTCCGCAAGCCGGCCAGATCGGTGCCGCCCGATGGTTCGGAGAAAAGCTGGCACCAGATTTCCTCGCCCTTCAGCGCCGCGATCACCCGCTCGCGCGCGAATGCCTTGTCGCTGGCATAGCGCATGATCATCGGCACCGGCATGCCCAGCGAGATGCCGAAATAGACGTTCGGCATGCCGAAATGCATTTCCTCGGTGTCGAACAGCAGCTTCTCGATATGGCTCAGCCCCTGGCCGCCGAATTCGACCGGCCAGTTGATGCCGGCATAGCCCGCATCGAACTTGGCGCGCTGGTAGCGGCGACCGAGCGCCAGATCTTCCTCATGGCTAAGCCCGCGCCGCGCCTCGCGGCCGAAGGTGGGGGCTGCGGCTTCGAGCCATGCGCGGGCGCTGGCCGAATAGGTTGCGTGGTCGGTCATGCGCAGCTCCTCCCCGGAACGGGGAGGGGAACCATCCGCAGGATGGTGGAGGGGCAGGGGCTAGGCGCAAAGGCAGCAGCAGGACCCTGCCCCTCCACCACTTCGTGGTTCCCCTCCCCGTCCCGGGGAGGACCTGTCCGCTCGCTCATGCCATTTCTCCCGTGAGTTCATCGACCAGCACATCTTCCCAGAACAGCGCATTGCCCTGTTCGATCGACAGCGTCCGCGCCCGCCGCTGGTGCAGGTGCAGGCCCGCTTCCCAGGTCACGCCGATGCCGCCGTGGAGCTGGATGCAGTCGCGCGCCGCCGTATCATAGGCCTCGCAGGCGGAAAGCCGCGCGGCGGCGGCATGGCGCACCAGTTCGGGCCCCTCGGCGTGGGCGGCAGCATGCAGCGCGTTGGCACGGGCGATCTCGATCAGCCCATAAAGCTCTGCGATGCGGTGCTTGACCGCCTGGAACGCGCCGATTGGCTGGCCGAACGCCTTGCGCGTGTTGGCATAGTCGCGTGTGCGCAGCATCAGCGCCTCCGCGCCGCCGATCTGCTCATGCGCCGTGACGATCGCCTGCCGCGCCAGGATCGCCAGCGCGGCGCCATGCGCATCGGCTGCGGCCAGCGGCGTCGCCGGGGTGTCGGAGAACAGCAGATCGGCGGTGCAGCGGCTGTTGTCGAAGCTCGGGATCACGCGCCGCTCGACCCCGGCAAGGTCGGCCACCACCAGCACCGGCCCGTCCGCACCCTGCGCCCAGACGATGGCGACATCGGCCTTGGCCCCGCCGCTCACGGCCGGCTTGGTGCCGCTCAGCCGTCCGCGCTCGAACCGCGCCTCGGGCCTGCCCGGCAGCGGCGACGGTCCTTCGCTGAACGCGACCGCGCCGATCGCCTCGCCGCTCGCCAGCGGCGCCAGCCAGCGCGCCTGCGTCGCTGCGTCGCCATGCCGCATGATGGCATCGGTCGCGCCATAGCCCGCTGTCAGGAAGGGTGCGCCGGCCAGATTGGCGCCGACGGCCAGCGCCACCTGACCCAGCTCGACCAGACCCAGTCCCAGCCCGCCGGCATCCTCGGGCGCGGCCAGCGCCGTCCAGCCCTGCTCGCGCGCCATCGCCCACCAGCTTTCGTCATAGGCACCGGTGGTTTCGAGCAGGCTGAGCGCCCGCGCCTGATCGGCCCGGGCGTCGGCCACCCGCCGCGATTCGGTAGCGATCGCCTGCTGGTCGTCGTCGAGCAGAATCGACATAGCTTCTCCCAAGTTTTTTTCGTCTGTTATCCCGCCAGTGAACGCGACGTTGACGTAAACGTCAAGTCGTTTCGCGCCATCCTGACGCAAAGCGTCTGTCCAGCGCTTGACCTATGCCGGTCGATGGGCTTTCGCAGAAAAGCCGGGGAGAGCGAGAGCAAGGACGAACGATGGCCAGCATGCGTTTCAGGGGGTTTGGCGGGGTGCGCATCGAAGGCGCAACCACGGGGGAGGACGATGCGCCTCCGCTGCTGCTGATCCACGCGCCCGGCCACACCCGCGGCCAATGGTCGGATGTCGCGGAGCCGCTCGCCATGGCCGGCCGGCGGGTCATGACCATCGATCTGCGCGGCCACGGCATCAGCGAATGGCCCAATGATGGCCGCTATGATTTCGACAGCTATGTCGAAGACGTGAAGGCAGTGCTCGCCCAGCTCGATGTCCGCCCGGTCATCGTCGCCAGCGGCATCGCCGGCTGGATGGCGATGGCGGCGCTGGGGGAGGGCGGCACGCACCTCGCCGCCGGCCTCGTGCTGGTCGGCCTGCCCATGCTCGGCGAAGGCGAGGCCGCCGGATCGCTGGCAGACCGGATGCGCGCCACCGGCGCCGAGCGCATCTCGCCCGACTGGGACCCGCGCGTGCCCGAAACGCTGCATCTGTCGCCGGTGCCCGAACGGCTGCTCGCCTGCGCCGCCCGTATCGCGCTGCCGGTGATCGAGCTTCGCCCCGATGCGCTGCAACCGGCCGGTCTGGACGTCGCCGCAGCGGTTCCCGGCATCGAGCGCGCGGATGTGGCGGAAGTCGGCAGCGACGAATTCAACGCGCTGCTGCTCGATTTCCTCGAACGCCGCGTGCCGCTGGCCGCGCCGGAATTTCGCGAAGGCAGCGACGCGCGCACCTTCCGCGATGCGCTGGGCTGCTTCGCCACCGGCGTCACCATCGTCACCGCGATGAGCGAGGACGGTCAGCCGATCGGCCTCACCGCCAACAGCTTCACCTCGGTCTCGCTCGATCCGCCGCTGCTGCTGGTGTGCATCGCCAACAGCGCCGGCAGCGCCACGGTGCTCGAAAGTGCGGACCGTTTTGCCGTCAACGTGCTGCAGATCGGCCAGCAGCCGACCTCCAACCGGTTCGCCGGCCGCGGGGAGGATCGCTTCGCCGCCACGCCGTGGGAAGCCGGCGAATTCGGCACGCCGCTGCTCACCGGCAGCCTCGCCAGCTTCGAATGCGCCCGCCATGCGGTGCATGAGGGCGGGGACCATTTCATCCTCGTCGGCCGCGTGCTCAAGGCCCGCTTCGAGCCGCGCCGCGACCCGCTGCTCTACTTCCGCGGCAAGTACCGGCGGCTGCATTTTGCCTGAGCGTTGATCGAAGTTATGGACAGGCGGGGCGTGAGAACATAAAATGAACGCATGGCCCGCCTCTCCACCACCGAAAAGCTCGAAATCCTTGCCGATGCTGCAAAATATGACGCCTCCTGCGCGTCGTCCGGCGGCGCCAAACGCCATTCGCGCGATGGCAAGGGGCTGGGCTCGACCACCGGCTCGGGCATCTGCCACGCCTATGCGCCGGACGGCCGGTGCATTTCGCTGCTCAAGCTGCTGCTGACCAACAGCTGCATCTTCGACTGCCATTATTGCATCAACCGCAGGAGCAGCAACGTCCGCCGCGCGCGCTTCACCCCTGAGGAGGTGGTCGGCCTCACGCTCGATTTCTACCGCCGCAACTATATCGAGGGGCTGTTCCTCTCCTCAGGCATCATCCGCTCGTCGGACTATACGATGGAGCAGCTGGTGCGGGTGGCGCGGTCGCTGCGCGTCGAGCATGGCTTTCGCGGTTACATCCACCTCAAGACCATCCCCGATGCCGACCCGGAACTGATCCGGCAGGCCGGGCTGTTCGCCGACCGCATCTCGATCAATGTCGAGCTGCCGACCGTCGCCGGGCTCACCCGCCTCGCGCCCGACAAATCGGCCCGGCGCATCGACAGCGCGATGGCGGACATGCGCGACGCCATCGTCGATACCGCCGACGCCCGCCGTCGCTATCGCCATGCCCCGCGCTTCGCCCCCGCCGGCCAGTCGACGCAGATGATCGTCGGCGCCGATGCCGCGACCGATACCGACATCATCGCGCGCGCCGATGGTCTCTACGGCCGGCACAGCCTGCGCCGCGTCTATTACAGCGCCTTCTCGCCCATCCCAGACGCCAGCGCGATCCTGCCCTTGAAATCGCCGCCGCTGGTGCGCGAGCATCGCCTCTACCAGTCGGACTGGATGCTGCGCTTCTACGGCTTCACTCCCCAGGAGATCGGCGCGGCGGCAGACGAAGGCGGCATGCTCCCGCTCGATATCGACCCCAAGCTCGCCTGGGCGCTGCGCCACCGCGATCGCTTCCCGGTCGATGTCAACCGCGCGCCCAAGGAGATGCTGCTGCGCGTTCCCGGTCTCGGCACCCGTGCCGTGGCGGGCATACTCAAGGCACGCCGCCACCGCCGGCTCGATCTCGCCGATGTCGGCCGCATCTCGCGCAGCATCACCAAGCTCAGGCCGTTTCTGGTGACCAGCGACTGGCGGCCGGTGCTGCTCAGCGATCGGCAGGACATCGACGCCTTCGTCCGCCCCCGCGCGGAACAACTGGACCTGTTCGCCGCTTGATCTCGCGCCATGCTGTCGATCACGCTCGATACTGCCGATGATTTCGAAGGGTGGCGCCATGCCGTCCGCCGCCTTGTCGCCGTCGCGGTCGATCCGGCCAAGGTCGCCTGGCACGTCGCGGGGGAGGGCAGGGAGCTGTTCGCCGACACGGCCGATCTGCCGGCCGATACGGGTGCGCTCGCCGTCCCGCGGGCCTTCCTGCCGCTCGCGCGCACCGCGCTGCTCCACCGCGATCCCGAGCGTTTTGCGCTGCTCCACCGGTTGCTGGTCGATCTCGCCAGCCGCCGCCGCCGGCTCGATGACAAGGCCGATCCGCTCGTCGCGCGGGTCGAAGGCATGGCCAAGGCCGTGCGGCGGGACATCCACAAGATGCGCGCCTTCGTGCGTTTCCGCAAAGTCGAGGAGGGGGATCGCTATGTCGCTTTCTTCGAGCCGGACCATCATATCGTCCGCACCAACGCCGCCTTCTTCGTCGATCGCTTCGCATCGATGCGCTGGTCGATCCTCACCCCGGCGCTGTCGATCCACTGGGACGGCGATGCCCTGAGCGAAGGCCCCGGCGCGGTGCGCGGCGATGCGCCCGATGGCGATCCGTTCGAGGATGCGTGGAAGCGCTATTACGCCAGCATCTTCAACCCGGCCCGGCTGAAAACCGGCGCGATGCTCAAGGAGATGCCAAAGAAATACTGGCACAACATGCCGGAAACCGCGCTGGTCGGGGCGCTGGTCGCCGGTGCCCAGGCCAGAAGCGCGGCGATGATCGCCGCGGCGCCGCGTCCCGCCAAGATCGAGCGGCTGGACGCCAGCGCACGTGCCGGTACCTTGTTCGCGCCCGGTCCCGAACTGTCAGGTACCGCGCGGGCGCCGGTGGACGGGGCGCATGATCGATGGGCGGTCCTGCGCAGCGAGGCGCACCGCTGCAAGCGCTGTCCGCTGTTCGGCGATGCCACTCAGATGGTGTTCGGCGAAGGCCCGCTCGACGCGCCGCTGATGCTGGTCGGTGAACAGCCGGGCGACCAGGAGGATCTGGCAGGACGGCCATTCGTCGGCCCTGCCGGCCAATTGCTCGACGAAGCGCTGGCGCAGGCGGGCATCGATCGCGACAGCATCTACCTCACCAACGCGGTCAAGCATTTCAAATTCACCATGCAGGGCAAGCGCCGCCTGCACCAGTCGCCTACCGCAGGCGAAATCGACGCCTGTCGCTGGTGGCTCGACCGCGAGCGGGCGCTTGTCCGCCCGCGCCTGACGCTGGCGCTCGGGGCAAGCGCGGCGCGCGGCCTGTTCGGCAAGACCATGGCCGTCGGTCGCTCGCGCGGCCGGACGCTGGTTGCACCCGACGGCAGCGCCGCCCGCATCACCGTACATCCCAGCTACCTGCTGCGCCTGCCCGATCGCGCCAAGGCCGAGGAGGAGAAGCAGCGGTTCGTCGAAGACCTGCACGCCGCCTGGATCGCCGCACAGCCTTCCTGAACGATCGTTCATACTGTGTTGCTGACATACAACACTTTCCGAAAATGTCACGTGCATGAACTTTTGTTCAGGAACCAGGCAGGGTCGCTCGGGTTAGATGCTGCTGTCCGCGGGGCACAGGCAGTTCAATGGCTGGCCGGCGCGGGCATCAGCAAAAGCAGAAGGATTTCTCCATGACCAAGCTTTCTCTCCTCGCCGCCTCGGCCGTTGCCGCACTTACCTTCGCGACCGGCGCGCAGGCGCAGGATACCGCTCCGACGGCAGAACCCTACATCGGCCTGTCGGGCGGCTATCACAATCTCGGCGTCTCGGGCGTAAGCGATGATGATGGCGCCATCTACGGTGTCGTCGCCGGCGTCGACTTCCCGGTTGCCGAATCGCTGAAGCTGGGCATCGAAGGCAACTTCCACCTCGGCACCAACGCCATCGACAGCGATTATGGCGTCGCCGCCCGCCTCGGCTTCCCGGTCGGTGAAACCAGCCAGCTGTTCGTCAAGGGCGGCTACCAGTGGGTCAACATCGATCTGGGTAATTTCGTTACTCCGGCGGTTGTCGGCCTCGATGACACCGACGGCGACTATCTGGTCGGTGTCGGTGGCGAGTTCGGCCTGGGCGAAGGCCCGGCCCGCCTGCGCGTCGGTGTCGATACCATTTCGTTCGACACCGTCCGCGCAACCGCTGGCGTCGTCTTCAAGTTCTGATCGTCGCTCCGACGATCCGATCTGACGCAGAAGGGGGCGGTGCATCGGCATCGCCCCCTTTTTCGTGTCCGCGTTCGCCGTCGCCCCGGCACGCTAACGCACCCTGACGTGACGTTGGTCACGTGGCGACCATGGCCTTTCCGTGTCATCCTTCGGGCTTCTGGCCGGGGACGGGGAGGGCAGGCGCATGGCAGGGGCAAGAACCGCGGTGCTGATGGTGCACGGCATGGGCAACCAGCGCCCGCTCGCCACCGTGCGCGCGATCGTCAAGGCGCTGTACGGCGATGTCGAACCGCAGCCTGGCGACTCGATCCCGCGCCGCTGGTGGACCAAGCTCGATCGCGATGTCGGGGATATCGACCTGCCGGTCATCGTCACCGCTACGGTCGGCTCGGTCGACGCCAATGGCAAGCCCGATACCCGCGTGATCGATTTTCACGAATGCTATTGGGCCTCGGAAATGGCCGAATCGCGCCTCGCGGCAGTGCCGATGTGGCTGTTCGAACTGGTCCGCAAGGGGCCGTCGGGCATGCAACGCAGCATCCGCGCCCTCTGGTTCATCTTCGGCGGTCTGCTCGCCTTCTGGATCCTGTGCGGCAGCCTCGCGCTGCTTACCCTGCTCCTCGACTGGGTCGGTGAATTACCCACGGGCACCATGGCGGTCGCCTTGCCCTGGGGCGCGGCGGCCCTGCTCTGTTTTTTCACCATGGGCTGGCGCGGCCTCGCGCTGCTGGCGCTTGTCTCCGGGGTGCTTGCCCTTGCCGGGCTGCCGGGGTTGCAGGGCGGTGTTGCCGATCCGGGCAAATGGCCGATGGCGCTCGGCGCGCCCGGCTGGCTGATCGTCGCGCTGGCCGGCCTCGCGCTGTTCGTTCTGCTCAACTGGTTCTTCCTGCTGACCGTCGCCGGTGACGCGGCCCGCTACCTGCGCGCAGCCCCCAGCAACATCGCGGTACGCCGCAGCATCTGCTCGAACGGGGCGGAAATGCTCCGCCGTCTCCACGCCCAGCGCTGGGGCAAGCAGCCCAAATATGACCGCATCATCGTCGTCGCCCACTCGCTCGGCACGGTCGTCGCCTATGATATGCTCCGCGCCTATTGGGGCCAGGTTGCGCCGCTGCTGGGGGATCCGCACGCGCTGGGTCAGGACGCGGTGGTGCAGGACAATTTCGGCGTCACCACTGCGGGCCCCGACGAGCCGGTGCCGCCCCCGCCCGCATGGACGGCCCCGCAGCGCAGCGCCTGGCGCAACCGCGGCCGCGCGCTCATCCGCGCGCTCGATGCCAAGGCGCTTGCCCGGGAAAACTGGTTCGAGGGCGATCTGCCGCCGCGCTGGATCGTCACCGATTTCGTCACGCTCGGCAGCCCGCTGTCGCAGGCCGATTTCCTGCTGGCGGAAGGTTCCGGCGGCGCGGCGCTCGCCGCAAGCTTCGCCCGCAAGACCGGCGAACGCGAATTCCCGACCTGCCCGCCCGCCGCGTCGCAGGACCATAATCTGAGCTATGGCGCACCGGGCCGGCGAATGTTCCATCATGGCGCGCTGTTCGGCCTTACCCGCTGGACCAACCTCTTCTTCCCCGTCCGCGCCATTATCTGGGGGGATCTGGTTGGCGGGCCGATGCAGCGGCTGTTCGGTCAGGGCGTGGAGGATGTGCCCGTCTCCGGCGCGCCGCTCGGCAATATCATCGCGCACACCGCCTATTGGGAGAGCGATCAGCCGCGCGTAGTGCCCGATGAAAAGGGGCAGAAGCGCACCCTCTATTACCCCCTCGACCGAACCGACATGGCCGACCATCTCAACGCGCTGCGCCATGCCGTCAATCTGCGCGACGTCGCCGAAAGCATGCCACCCACGCAGCAAGGATGACAGCGCCGGGCCCCGCAGCTATGCGGCCTGCACCATGGCTCCCCGCTTCGACTTCACTCTCCACGCCACCGATGGCGCGGCCCGCACCGGCAGCATTGCCATGCAGCGCGGCACCATCCGCACGCCCGCCTTCATGCCGGTCGGCACCGCCGCCACGGTCAAGGCGATGCGCCCGGCGGAAGTGCGCGCCACCGGCGCGGACATCATCCTCGGCAACACCTATCATCTGATGTTGCGCCCTTCGGCGGAGCGGATGGACCGGCTCGGCGGCCTGCATCGGTTCATGGGCTGGGACCGGCCGATCCTCACCGACAGCGGCGGCTATCAGGTGATGAGCCTCTCGGCGCTGACCAAGCAGAGCGAGGAGGGCGTTGCCTTCAAATCGCACCTCGATGGCTCGCGCCACATGCTCACGCCCGAACGCTCGATGGAAATCCAGCGCCTGCTCGGGTCGGATATCGTCATGGCCTTCGACGAATGCCCGCCGAGCGGCGTCGACCGGGATCGCGCCGCCGCCAGCATGGAGCGCTCGATGCGCTGGGCGCGCCGCTCGCGCGACGGGTTCGACAGCGGCACCGACCACGCCGCCCGCGCCGCGCTGTTCGGTATCCAGCAGGGCAGCCTCGATGAGGACCTGCGGCTGCGCTCGGCCCAGGCGCTCATCGACATCGGCTTCGATGGCTATGCTGTCGGCGGCCTCGCGGTGGGGGAGGGGCAGGAGGCGATGTTCGGCGTGCTCGATTATGCGCCCGGCCAACTGCCTGCGGACAAGCCCCGCTACCTGATGGGCGTCGGCAAGCCCGACGATCTGGTCGGCGCGGTCGAACGCGGCATCGACATGTTCGATTGCGTGCTGCCCACCCGCTCGGGCCGCAACGGCCAGGCGTTCACCTGGTCCGGCCCGATCAACATCCGCAATGCGCGCTTCGCCGAAGACCAGGGCCCGCTTGACGCGCGCTGCGATTGTCCGGTCTGCGCGACATGGAGCCGCGCCTATCTCCACCATCTGGTGCGCTCGGGCGAAATGCTGGGGGCGATGCTGATGACCCAGCACAACCTCCATTTCTACCAGGCACTGATGGCCGCGATGCGTGCCGCGATAGCGGAAGGCCGCTTTGCCGCCTTCGTCGCTGCGTTCAGGACGGACTATCTGGCTCGGGGATGAAACCCGCCGGCGGCAGTACCGGCACGTCGATGCTGTAACGCCCCAGCGTCTCGTCGATCTGCAGCGGCTGGCGCAACTGGCGGGAGAGGCCGCCCAGCACCCGCTCATAGCTGGCAAAGCGCTTCCCGGCCCTGTCCGCACAGCTGACCAGCCCCGCGCTGCGCACCGACAGTGTCGCAAGCTGCGCGGATCGGCGATGCAGGTCGATCGCGATCGGTGCCGTGGGGTCGCACAGGCAGGCCAGTTCGATCAGCTCGGTGACCAGGAATGCCACCGGCAGCGCCACATCCTGATCGGCCTGCGCGGTATCGACCGCGACATCGACCCGCACCTGCCCGAATTCGGATGACAGCCCGTGGCGCAGGCCGACGGACAATTCGCCCAGCATCGTGCCGAGCGCGATGCCCTTTATGTCTTCGATGTCGGCGTGGAGATGGCGGTGCACCACCGCCAGCGCATCGACCCGGCGCTGGATGCCACGATAGGCCGCGGTTTCCAGCGGCGTCTGCGCATCGCGGCTGTGCAGGCTGATCAGGCTGGCAATGATCTGCAGGTTGTTCTTGACCCGGTGGTGCACTTCGCGGGTCAGCGCCCGCTGCGTGTCCAGCGATGCATCGAGCGCCGCGCGGTCCGCCGCTACGCTTTGGGTCAGCCGCTCGAAGGAGCTCTGCAAGCCATCCACTTCCCCCGCCGCGAACAGCCCATGGCCCTGCGGCGCCAGCGTGTCGCCCGGCTGGTAGCGCAGCATCGCCCGGCTCAGCTTTTGGATCGGCGTCAGCAGCAGCCGGTCGACGACCAGCCAGCTCAGCAGCGCTGCGAGCAGCCACATGCCCAGCGGCGTGACCAGGCCGATGATCTCGGGGCCATTCAGCCAGGAGCGGGAGGCGGCAAGCTGCAGGTCGAGCCCGGTCTGGCCGATCGGCGCCTCCGCCTGCATCAGCAGCGCCTGGGAGACGTCGCCGACGGTATCGCTGTAGACATGCTGGACGGTGCGCCCCGCCAGCACCACGCGATGCGGCGGCAGCCGGTTGCTTTCGCCGATGATGCGCTCGAACAGGGTCAGCGGATAGACCAGCACCGCCATGCCGTCGGTGCCGACCGGCGCCAGCGCATAGATCAGCCGCTGGTTGCGCTCGTCGAGCACGGCCTTGCCGGTGGACAGCCCGGCGGCCTCGACCAGCGACGGCACGCCGCTCGTGCACAGGTCGCTGCCGGTCGACGCGCCGATGATCTGCGCCGATGGATTGTCCCCGCCACCGGGAAATTCGGTCGCCGCCGCGGTGCAGGCCGCCGCAATCGCATCGGCGCGCTTTTCTTCGGCGGACCTGGCTGCCGGTTCGGCATTGACGGCATCGGGCATCTCGATGCCGCTGGGCTCGCTGCGCACCTGCCGCCGCGTTACCGCCTGCAATGTCTGGATCAGGCGGGTGGAATCGGCATCGAGAAGCCGGGTCACCCTCTGCGCGGTTTCGTTCACCGCGACCTGCAGCAGCATCTCGCGCTCGACGTCGCTGGTGCCGATGGTGCGCGTCGCCGCGCCGAAGGCGATGGCGCCAAGCGGGGCAAGCGCAATGGTCAGCACCACGAACAGCAGCTTGCCGGTCGACCAGCGCCGGCTGACGCGCGCACCGGCCAGCGCCGCAGCGTCGCCGGCCAGGGCCGGCTGAGACGGAATGGGCGGGGGCGACTGCGTCGGCAAGGTGGTGGGCTGGGTCAAAACATGGGCGACAGGCTCGGCTCAGTCGAGCTTGCGCAGCAGGTCCATCAGCATGTCCGGTATCTCCTCCTTGAGCGTGCTTTCGTACGCCTGTCGAAGGGATTGGGAGAGATTGTCGGCGTCGAGCCCGGTGTCGCCGTCCGGGGACTCGCCATTCGGCGCGTCAGGTTCCGGGCAGGCCTCGGGCTTGGTGCTGGCGGACTTCGGCTGGCCGGAGGATGGGTCGCGATCGATGCTCAATGCCTCTATTCCCCTGTCGGCAACGCCGTCGCTGACATGCGATGCCGCGCTATAGCCAACGGGTATGTCTTCGGAAACGACGAAATTCGGGCCGTGCATCCTCTGGTCCCTGACGGCTGCAATTGCTACTGGATGCTCGAACATACAGTGATGTGAATTGTTCCACCGTCGCGGTGCAGCCCGCAAATTTTTTTCGGCTCTGCCCACCATTGTCATTGTGCGGCTGGAACCAAAGGTGCGATGCTGGGTTTAGGACCAGCGGATTACCGCGCAGGACCAACAGCAGGATCAGATAATGTCGCTAGGCCAATCGCTTGCCCCGCATCTCCCCTTTCTCCGCCGTTATGCCCGCGCGCTGACTGGGTCTCAGGCCAGCGGCGATGCCCATGTCCGTGCCACGCTTCAGTCGATCGTCGACGCGCCGGAAGACTTCCCGGCGGGCGATCCGCGTCGTGGGCTCTATCGCCAGTTCCATGCCATCTGGAATTCGACGCATGTCGGCGATGGCCTGTCGAGCGTGGTTGCCGATGTCGGCGATGAAGAAGCCATCGCCCGCGCCCGTCTCGCCGCGATCACCCCGCTGTCGCGCCAGGCGCTGCTGCTCAACGCGCTCGAAGGCTTCTCGAACGCCGACATCGCCGTGATCGTCGATGTCGATGCCGATGAGGTCGACGGCCTCGTCAACGATGCACTCGCCGAGATCGACCGCCAGACCCGCTGCCGCGTGCTGATCATCGAAGACGAGCCGATCATCGCCATGGATATCGAATCGATCGTGCGCGATCTCGGCCATGACGTCGTCGGTATCGCCGTCACCCGTGACGAGGCGGTCTCCATGGCCGCCGATACCGAGCCGGGCCTGGTGCTGGCCGACATCCAGCTTGCCGACGACAGCTCGGGCATCGATGCCGTCTCCGACATTCTCTCGGTCACCGACGTGCCGGTGATCTTCATCACCGCCTTCCCGGAGCGGTTGCTGACCGGTCAGCGGCCAGAGCCCGCCTTCCTCATCACCAAGCCCTTCCAGCAGTCGACCCTGAAGGCCAGCATCGCGCAGGCGCTGTTCTTCGATACCTCGACGGTACCGGCGCTGTAAGCCACTGTTTTCCTTCTTGCTGCTTACCCCCTTGAGCAGCAGGCAACCAGCGAATGACGATCGTGACGGATAGAAAAGCCTCCAGCGGTGATTCCGCTGATGCACAAGCTGCGACTGCAGCCGCCGCCGCCCCGTCTGCGGACCGGGCCGACGATGACGCGGTGCCCGACGCGTGGCTCGACGACGATGCATTCCGTGCCGAGCTCGGTGCGGTCATCCCGCACCTGCGCGCCTTCGGCCGCTCGCTGTCGGGTTCGCGCGACCTTGCGGACGATCTGGTGCAGGAAACGCTGCTCAAGGCATGGAACGCCCGCCGCCGCTTTCAGGCCGGCACCAACATGCGCGCCTGGACCTTCATCATCCTGCGCAACGTCTTCCTCTCGCAGATGCGGCGCAACCGTTTCCGTGGCGAGTGGGACGATCTGGTCGCCGATCGCGTGCTCGCGGCCCCCGCGTCGCAGGATCGCAATGTCGAACTCGCCGATCTCCACCGCGCCATGCAGCAACTGCCCCCGGCGCAGCGCGAAGCGCTGGTGCTGATCGGCGCGGGCGGCTTTGCCTATGAGGAAGCGGCGGAAATCTGCGGTGTCGCTGTCGGCACCATCAAGAGCCGGGTGGCACGCGGGCGCACCGCGCTCGAGGAAATCATCGCCAGCGGCTCGCTGCCGTCGCGGCTCAGCGGTGATCTCGGTGGGTCGGAAGCGATGGCCGAGATCATGAGCGAGGTAGAGGCGATCAGCGACCGCTGACCGCCGCGCACCGCGCGCTCCTCAACGCCTTCCACCCTTGCCTCGCACGCCATTTGGCGGCACCCCGCTGGGGCATGACAGTCGATGGCCCTGCACGGCGCTCAGCCGCCCTCGCGCGTGCAATCGCCAACGCGCCGTTCCTGGCCATGCTCGCCGAGCGGCGCAGCGTCCTCACCGGCCAATTTGTCGCAGGGGGCGTCGACGCTGCATGGCCGGCGCTAACGCCGTTCGATGCCGCCGGGGACGTCGAGAGCCTGCTGCGCCGCCGCCGCAACGATCTGGCGCTGCTGCTCGCGCTCGCCGACCTGTCGGGCGAGCAGGATTTCGAGTCGACCGTCGGAAGGCTCAGCGCCTTCGCCGATGCCGCATGCGATGCCGCGCTGGCGCAGGCCTTTGCCGAACGCGCGCCGGGAGAGCCGGTGCGCGGCTTTGCGGTCATTGCCCTCGGCAAACAGGGCAGCAGCGAGCTCAACTATTCGTCGGACATCGATCCGATCCTGATCTTCGATCCCGCCACCCTGCCGCGCCGCGAGCGCGACGATCCGGTCGACGCCGCGGTGCGCATCGCCCGCCGCTGGGTCGATCTGCTCGCCGCCCGCACTGGCGACGGCTATGTGCTGCGCGTCGATCTCAGGCTGCGCCCCTCGCCCGAGGCCACGCCGATCGCACTGCCGGTCGATGCTGCCATCTCTTATTATGAGTCGCAGGCAGAGGCTTGGGAACAGGCCGCTTTCATCCGCGCCCGCGTCTGCGCGGGGGATCGGGCGCTCGGCGCGCATTTCCTCGCCTCCATCCAGCCCTTCATCTGGCGGCGCAGCCTCGACTTCGGCCAGATCCGCCGCATCGGGGATATCTCGCAGCGCATCCGCAGCGCCTACGCCGCGGGCCAGGCGTTCGGACCGGGCTATGATCTCAAGCGCGGTCGCGGCGGCATCCGCGAGGTCGAGTTTTTCGCGCAGGTGCAGCAGTTGATCCACGGCGGCCGCGATCCGCACCTGCGCGCGCCCGCCACGCTCGACGCGCTCGCGGCGCTTGCCGATGCCGGCCATGTCCCTCCCGCCGTCGCCACGCAGATGCAGGGGCACTACCGTACCCTGCGCACCATCGAGCATCGCCTGCAGATGATCGACGACCAGCAGACGCACAGCCTGCCGCAGCGCAGCGACGCGCTCGACGCCGTCGCCCGCCTGCACGGCCTTGACGATGGCGCCGCGCTGCTGGCGCTGCTCGATCCGGTGGTCGCCGATGTCGGCGCCCAGTTCGACAGGCTGATCGGCAGCACCGGTGCGGCCGTCGCCCCGCACTGGCCGCAGGCGCCCGATGCGCTGGCCGAGCGGCTGCATGCCGCCGGTTTTGCCGAGCCCGCCGACGCGCTGCGCCGGATCGAGGAGTGGCGCAGCGGCAGCATGCGCGTGCTGCGCAGTCCCGCCGCGCGCGAGGCGCTCGAACAGGTGCTGCCGGCGCTCATTCCCGCCCTTGGCCGCGCGGCCGATCCGCACGCCGCGCTGGCGCGCTTCGATCGGCTGATCGCCGGTCTGCCCAGCGCCATCAACTTCTTCCACCTGCTCGCTGCCCGCCCGCAACTGCTCGCCACGCTGGTCGCCGTGCTCGCCCACGCCCCGGCGCTCGCCACCGATCTCGCAGCCCGGCCCGATCTCATCGACGGGCTGATCGACGCCAGCGTGTTTGCAGAACCCGCCGCGCCGGTCGCGCTGGCGCGGCGGATGGCGGCCGGCCCGGCCGATTACGAACGCGGGCTCGATCATGTCCGCCGCGTCGTCGGGGAACATCGCTTTGCGCTGGGCGTGCAACTGGTCGAAGGCGCACGCGATGCGCTGATGGTCTCGCGCGGCTATGCCGACATCGCCGACGCTGCGGTCGACCGGCTGGCCGCCGCCACCATCGCCGGGTTCGAAACCGTGCATGGCCGCATCGCCGGCAGCGAGCTGCTCATCCTCGCGCTGGGCCGCCTCGGGGGCAGGGCGCTGACCCACGCCTCGGATCTCGATCTCATCCTGCTGTTCACGGGGGATATCCACGCCGAATCCGACGGCCCCCGCCCGCTCGGCGCGACCACCTATTTCAACCGCCTCGGCCAGCGCGTCATCGCCGCCCTGTCGGTGCCCACCGCCGCTGGCGGGCTGTACGAGGTCGATGTGCGGCTGCGTCCGCAGGGCAATCAGGGCCCGCTCGTCGCCAGTCTCGATGCGTTCGATCGCTACCAGCGCGAGGAAGCCTGGACGTGGGAGCATATGGCGCTGACCCGCGCCCGCCCGCTGTTCGGCTCCCCGCCCGCGCGGGACCGGTTGCATGGCATCATCGACGCGGTGCTGCGCCAGCCGCGCGATGCCGCCGTCACCCTCTCAGACATCGTCAAGATGCGCGCCGACATGGCCGCGCACAAGCCGGCCAGGGGGCCGCTCGACGTCAAGCTGGTCGATGGCGGCCTCGTCGACTGCGAATTCGCCATCCACAGCCGCCAGCTGCTGCACCGCACCGGCTTCGATCCGCGCCTCAATGTCGCGCTGCGCCAGCTCGTCGCCGCCGGCCTCGCGCCCGCGTCGATCCCGCCCGCGATGGACCTGATGGGGCGGATGCTGGTCGCGCTGCGGCTGATGGCGCCGCAGTCGGAGCCCGCGGATGACGAGACCCGCGCCCGCATCGCCCATGTCTGCGGCCATGGCGACGCCGGCTGGGATGGGCTGCTTGCGGCCTATGCCGATGCGCGGCAGGAGGTGGCGGCGTGGTGGTCCGTGATTCGCAAAGGAGAAGCCTGATGCTCAACGAAGGCGACATGATCCCGTCCTCCCCGCTGGTCCTTGCCGATGGCAGCGCGGTCGATCTCGCCACGCTCACCGGCGCGCCATTGGTGGTCTATTTCTACCCCAAGGCCGACACCCCCGGCTGCACCAACGAAGCCAAGGATTTCAGCGCCCTGAACACCGAATTTGCCGCACTCGGCGCTAGAATTGTCGGCGTCTCCAAGGACAAGCCGGCCAAGCTCGCCAAATTTGCGGAAAAATACGGCCTCACCGTCACGCTCGCCTCGGATGCCGATGGCAGCGTCATCGAGGATTGGGGGCTGTGGGTCGAAAAATCCATGTATGGCAAAAGCTACATGGGCATCGAACGCGCCACCCTGCTGTTCGACGCCACCGGCGCCTGCGCGCGCATCTGGCACAATGTGAAGGTCAAGGGCCACGCCGCCGAAGTCCTCGCCGCCGCCCAGGCGCTCTGACCGCCGCTGCCAAAGCCGTCACCCAAACCCGTAGCCCTGAGCCCGTCGAAGGGCGCCTCTCGGCGAGGCGTGCTTCGACAAGCTCGGCACTGCGGCTCATTCCAGACACGACAAGCCCTAAAAGCTCACCCGCGCCGTCACCCGCACATCGCGGCCGGCCAGCGGCACGAAGTCCTTGGTAAAGCTGGCGTGCCGCCGCGCATCGACGTCGAACAGGTTGTTGGCCGATGCGGTTAGCGTCAGCCCGCCGTTGCGGCCCAGCGGCTTCCATGACGCGGCCAGGTTGACCAGCGTGAAGCCGTCGGTGGCGGTTTCGAAATCGGCGATGCGGGTCTGGTCGTCCGCCCATTCCACCTCGCCGCGCAGGCTCAGCACGTCGTTGGCGAGCTCGAGGCCGCCACGCAGCCTGAGCGGCGGGATGCGGGGCAGGTCGCCGCCATTGCCGCTAAGCTCGGCGCGCACCACGTCCGCCACGCCCTCGGCGGTCAGGGTGAAGCCGCCGAACTGCGCGACCGGCGCGGTCAGTTCCAGCTCGGCGCCATAATAGCGGGCATCGCGCTGGAAATACTGGAACACCGGCAGATCGTCTTCCTCTTCGCCGGTCGGCGTTTCAAAGATGAAGCCGTCGAACCAGCTGATGAAGCCCGACAGGTTGGCGCGCACGCCGCCCACCTGTAGCCGCGCATAGGCTTCGACATTCCACGCCTTTTCCAGGCCGAAGTCGGGGTCGCCGATTTCATATTGCGATGTGGCGATGTGCGGCCCGTCGGAGAAAAGCTCCTCCGCGGCCGGCGCGCGCGCGGTGCGCGACACGGTCACGCCCACCTTGCTGGTGTCGTCGCTGCCCAGCGTGTGGCTGATACCGATCGCGCCCGACAGTGCGTCGAAATTGCGCTCGATGCCCAGCACGGTCGATCCGACGCTGGTCGTCTCATAGCGCGCCGACGCCTCGATGCCGATCGCGCCCAATGTGAACTCCTGCAGCGTGAACAGCGCAAACTGCTCGGTGTCATTCTGCGGCACGAACGCCTCGGCGCCGATCGCATTGAAATCGCGGTGGGAAAATTGCACGCCGCTCGCGCCGCGCCAGCCGCCCTTGTCGGATTGCACCAGCTCGGCACGCGCCTCCAGCCCCTGGTTGAGGAAGCGGGTGCCCACCTCGTCGCCCTCGAACTCGATATGCTCATAGTCGGCAAAGCCGCCACGGACGCGCAGCGTCTCGAAAAAGCCGTCGCCCAGCGCCACTTCGCCGCGGAAGTCGGCGCGCCACTGGGTCAGCCCGATGGTCACCGGCGCTTCTTCCTCGGCATCGCCGCCGCCGTCCTCGCCATGATGATGGCCCGCGCCCGGGCGCTCGGGCACGCCATAATTGCTGTCGAAATAGCTGACCGAAACGCCCAGTGATCCGCCGTCGGTGATCCACGCCAGCCCGGTGGCGGCAGACCAGGTCTCGGTCGCGCTGTTGGGCAGGCGCCCGCGCTGGTTCGCGGCTTCCTCCAGCTCGTCGGCTTCCTCGGTCTCGCCCGCGGCACGCTCCTCGGCGGCATCGGCCAGCAGATCGGCGCGCAGCCCCGGCGCGATCTGGAACCCGCCGATGCGGATATCGTCGCTGCGGCCATAGGCACCGTCCGCGTGGATAACCAGGTTGGCGGTCAGCGGCACGTCGATCGACAGCGCGCCCGATCGCTCGTCGGCGGCGCTGCCATAGGTGGCGAGTCCGTCGATATGCACCGCCTCGTCCGGCACGCTGCGCGGAATGCGGCGGTCGAAGATGTTGACCGCGCCGCCGCTGGCCGACGATCCGAACAGCAGGCTCGCCGGTCCGCGGATGATCTCCACGCGCTCGGCGGTCAGCGTGTCGAAGGCGACCGCATGGTCGGCGCTGGTGTTGGAGGCGTCGATCGAGCCGATGCCGTCGATCAGCACGCGCACCCGCTCGCCCTGGAAGCCGCGGATTACCGGGCGTGAGGCGCCGGGGGTAAAGCTGGTCGCCGAAACCCCGGGCTGCCGCGCCAGCGTGTCGCCGATCTGGGTACGGATATCGCGCGCCAGCTCGTCGCCCTGCACCACGCCCACCGTGCCGAACAGGTCGAGGCTGCGGACATAGGGCGCGGTGACGATTATGCTGTCGTCGGTGGTATGGACATCGTCATCATCCGCCGGCGCATTCTGCACCGGTGCGGGCGCCGTCTGGGCACTGGCGAGCGCGGGCAGGGCAAGTGCGGAAGAGGCAAGCGCGGTATGGGCAAACAGCAGGGAAAGACGCACGAATTCACTCCGGGAGAGACGAGTTTGCGCCGCGAGTAATGATATAAGATAACATTGGCAACCCATTCCGTCGCTCTACCGCCGCAATCCACCGCAGCCCGGCCAAGGAGACAGCACCGATCGCCCCTCGCTTTCCTGTGCGAGAGGGAACCCGAACTCCAAACCCGAACCCGTAGCCCTGAGCCTGTCGAAGGGCGCTTCTCAACATTGCAAAAGGCCCTCCAACAAGCTCAGGGTTACGACCCAACTTGGTCAGACAGCCTCCCAGCCGCGATCGCGCACCTGGCCGATGGGACGGAAATAGTTCACGCAGAGGCGCAGAGGCGCAGAGTGGAGAGGGTTCACGCGGAGACGCGGAGACGCGGAGGCGTGGGGGAAGAAAAGGGTTCACACAGAGGCACAGAGGAAGAAAACCGCAGAGATCGCAGAGAAGCCATGCGGCGAAGCCGCCTCAATCCCTCAACCCCGCAGTCCAATCCGACCGGGCAAAAGACAAACCGCTTCGCGGATCAGCGCAAATCCTCTGCGCCCTCTGCGCCCTCTGCGCCTCTGCGCGAACCCTATTCTTTCTCTTCTCCGCGCCTCCGCGCCTCTGCGTGAAATATTCCTGCTCCCCCCTCCGCGTCTCCGCGTCTCCGCGTGAACCAGAAAATCTCACACAAAGGCACAAAGGCACAAAGATCCGGCAGTCTGGCAATGCCAGCCTCGCCAACGACCGCAGCCCCTCCCGCACCGCCGACCGGAAACACCGTTCCGCGGCACAGCCCCGCTTCGTGCCTTCGTGCCTTTGTGTGAGATGAAGCAACACAGCGCCAAGCCTCAATCGGCACGCCCATCTTGACAAGATGAACCAAATCGGTTATACGCACCGACGCGTCCACCGGGTTTAGCGGCCCGGTCAGGCGCACAGGCCCGTCACAGCGGACCCTGCCGTCTCGCCGTGGCTGTCTTTGTCTTGGCCTTTCCCGTTCGCAGGCGAACGCGGCAGGTCTTGGCCTTTCCCGTTCGCAAGCGAACGCGGCAGGGCTGACTCCGCCTCCCGGCTCAGGGAGATGCGGCCCGCGCCCTCCCGGTTCGAAGAGGAGGGGGCAGGAGGACAGCGCGGAGCAAAGGGACTTGCCGGCTGCGCGCCCGAAAGGGGGCAAGGCGACCAGAGGCACAGGTGGGCCAGAAGCTGTGGCGGGGCGGCCGGTGCGGAATCGTTCGAAGGCCTCGGGCGGGACCAAACCACAAGCGCTGCAGCGGGAGACGCGGCCTCGAACCGGCTCCACATCTGAAGCAGTCGTCATCAACCGGTAAGTTGGTCCGGCTCATGGCGAATAGGATGGGGCGTGCTCCGGAAAGCCTCTTTCAGTCCGGCACGTGACCGTTGGCGCACCCTTCAAGGGCGTTCGTACACGCGCCCGAGCATAACCGTTACCCGTCCACCCCTTGCGAGCGTCAAGGCTAGGACGCACCGGCCGTAAACCCTGTTCAAGGGACGACCGACCCGAGACACCACATCCCGCAGCGTGGCATACACGGCTGCGCCATCGGCGCATCCAGATCCTCCCCGGCACGGGGAGGGGAACCACCCGCTGCACTACCGCTTGCGGTAGGGGAAGCACGAAGGGGCGGGTGGTCGAGGGGCCGGCGCGGCGTCATCCAGGTCCTCCCCGGCACGGGGAGGGGGACCACCCGCAGGGTGGGGGAGGGGCCGGCGCGGCGTTACGTGACGGCGAACTGCAGCCCCGGCACAGCGAGCTCCAGCGTCGAGCCAAACAAAAAGGCCGCGCCCCCCTCGGGAGCGCGGCCTTTTCGATGTCGGCAAGACCGGGCTGCCTCAGGCAGCGTCGTCCTGCTCGGCAGTGGCTTCGGCCTGGGTTTCCAGGAATTCCTCCGCCGCAGCAGCGGCTTCGGCTTCTTCCTCGGCAAACTGCTGGTCGATGACGTTGATGCCCTGCGCCTGCAGCTCGGCCTCGTCGGGCGAGCGCGCGACGTTGACCGAGACGGTCACCGCCACTTCGGGGTGCAGGTTGACGCGCACGTCGACCAGACCGAGCGACTTGATCGGACGTTCCAGCACCACCATCGCCTTGGAAACGGCGGTGTGGCCGGCTTCGTGCAGCGCTTCGACGATGTCGCGGACGCTGACCGAACCATAGAGCTGGCCGGCGTTCGACGCCTGGCGGATCAGCACCACCTTGGCGCCTTCGACCGTGCCGGCGATCTTCTGCGCATCGTCGCGGCGGGCCGCGTTGTCAGCTTCGATTCGGGCGCGGTTGGCTTCGAACACCTTCAGGTTGGCGGCGTTGCTGCGCAGCGCCTTCTTGTTCGGCAACAGGAAGTTACGGGCATAGCCGTCCTTCACCGAGACGACATCGCCGATGCCGCCCAGCTTGTCGATGCGTTCAAGCAGGATGATTTCCATGTCGGGCTCTCCTTACTTGACGATGAAGGGCAGCAGACCAATGTGGCGGGCGCGCTTGATCGCCTGCGCCAGCTCGCGCTGCTTCTTGGTGGATACCGCGGTGATGCGGCTGGGCATGATCTTGCCACGCTCGGACAGGAAGCCCGACAGCAGGCGCACGTCCTTGTAATCGATGCGCGGCGCGTCCTTGGCGGAGAAGGGGCAGGTCTTGCGGCGGCGGAAAAATGCGCGTGCCATGATTATTCGCCTCCCTCTTCGCGGTCGCGGCGGCCACGGCCACCACGGTCGCCCTTGCGCATCATCACCGACGGGCCGTCTTCATGTTCGTCGACGCGGATGGTGATGTAGCGGATGATGTCTTCGTTGATCGACGCCTGACGCTCGATTTCGGCAACGGTGTCGCCCGGCGCATCCATCGCCAGCAGCACGAAATGCGCTTTGCGATTCTTTTCGATCTTGTAGGCGAGTTGCTTGAGACCCCAGGTCTCGGTGCGCACGACCTTGCCGCCGCGCTCTTCCACAATGCCCGTCGCTCCCTCGGCCAGCGCATCGACCTGCGCCTGGCTGAGATCCTGACGCGCGAGGAAGACATGCTCGTAAAGAGCCATCTTGTTTATCCTTGCGTTGGCCGATCGCTGGCGCGGGCACCATGCCCGAACCCCTCCGGCTGTCGTCTGGGTCTTCTGATTCCGCCACGATCCAACGTGCGGAAGCGGGCGCCTATACAGATCGACTGCCGAAAAGCAAGGGTTGAGGTCGCAGGCGAGGTCGCATGCCGGTCGACGGTAAAAATGCAATTGAACATGTAAAATGCTTTTCAAAGTTTCTGCCAATGATAGTCTTCGACAGTTTCGGGATGGTCACAATCTGGAAGAGGGAAGCAACAATGAAAAAACTGATGATTGCCAGCGCTGTCGGTGTCGTCGGGCTCGCCGGCCTCGCCATTGCTGCGGCAGGCGGCATTGCCGGTGACGGCGGCACCGGCTGGCTTGTCCAATTGCCCGGTACCAGTGCCAAAAATTCCGGCGGCGCATCCGCGGCCAGCAGGGCCACGCTTGCCGTCGCAGCCGACTCAGCACCAGGGCAAGCCATTGCCGACAGCTATATCTGCGTGTTCCGCCCCGGGTCCGTCGGTCGCGGTGCGGCACAAAGCGAGGCCAATCGTTCGGCCCAGGCTGGCGGCGGCTCCGTGCGCCACGTCTATTCGGTCGCGTTGCAGGGCTTTGCCGTCAATGCCTCGGCCCAAGGCATCGAAAGAATGCGTGCGCACAATCCGAACATCGCGTTTTGCGAGCAGGATCAGGTCGCAGGGCTGATCTTCCCGGTCGAGGCGGCGGCCCGGCCGGGCGGGGGCGGTGGCGGCACGCAGCCTGCACAGACCATTCCGGCGGGCATTACCCGCGTCGGGGGCGGCGTCGCCGGGGCGACCGGGACGGCATGGGTCATCGACACGGGGATCGATCTCGACCATCCCGATCTCAACGTCGATGTTGCGCGCAGCCGCAATTTCGTCTCGCGCGAAACCTCGCCTGAAGATCTGAACGGCCATGGCACGCACGTCGCTGGCACCATCGCCGCGCGCGACAACAGCATCGGTGTCGTCGGCGTTGCGCCTGGCGCAACCGTCGTCGCGGTGCGCGTGCTCAACCGGCGTGGCACAGGGTCCTATGCGGATATCATTGCCGCGGTCGATTATGTCGCAGCCAATGGCCGCGCGGGCGATGTCGCCAACATGAGCCTCGGCGGCGGCACGTCGGCGGCGCTGGATACTGCCGTGGTCAATGCCGCCAGCCGTGGCATCGTCTTTGCTCTTGCGGCGGGCAACGAAGCACGGGACGCCAATCTGTCGTCCCCGGGCCGGGTCAATGGCGCCAATATCTATACCGTCTCGGCAGTCGACCGGAACGACGTCTGGGCCAGCTTCTCCAACTTCAACAATCCGCCGGTCGACTATGCGGAGCCGGGCGTGTCGGTCCTCTCGACATCGCTCAACGGCGGCTATGAGACGATGTCGGGAACGTCGATGGCGACCCCGCACCTTGCTGGTCTGTTCCTGCTCGGCCCGGTCCGCAATGGTGGCACCGCGATCAACGATCCCGATGGTCAGCCGGACGTCATTGGCGTGCGTTGATCCGCGTTCTATATTCGGACGGAGGGGGCGGCATCGATTGCCGCCCCTTTTTGCGTGCGCCCAGTCAGCGCAGCAGCCCGGCGGCAAACTCGGTCAGCGTATCGTCGCGTGCGCCCAGCACGATGATGCGGTCCCCGGCGCGCGCCGCCGCCAGCATCGCGTCGCCGCAGGCGGCGCGGCTGGGCAGATGCATGGCATCGCCACCCTGCGCCACGATGTCGGCCACCAGCGTCTCGCTGCCGACGCTGCGGTCCACCGTCCCGCCGAAATAGACGGGGTCGCACACCCACAGCCTGTCGCCGTCGCGCATCCCCCGGGCAAAGCTGGTCGCCAGTTCCTTGCCCATCTGCCGCAAGGGGCCATAGCCATGCGGCTGGAAAAAGATCAGCGCCCTGCCCGGCTGAGTCGCCACGGCGGCAAGCGTTGCCGCGACCTTGTCCGGGTTATGCGCGAAATCGTCGATCACCGTGACGCCGCGCGCGCTGCCGACCACTTCATAGCGCCGCGCCAATCCGGCGAAATCGGCAAGCGCCACCACGCTTTCCGCCACCGGCACGCCCGCCGCCTGGGCCGCGGCGATGGCGGCGAGGGCATTGGCGACATTGTGCCGCCCGGCCATGCGGATGAAGGCACCGTGGCTCGATCCATTGGCGTGCACCGTGAAATGGCTGCCGAACGGCTCGGCACGAAAATCGCTCGCCCGCACCTGCGCTCTCAGGGCGAAGCCAAAGGTCACCGCCCGCCCGCCAAGCAGCGGCGCACTCTCCGCATCGTCGGCATTGACCACCGCCACGCCAGCCTTGCGCGTGAAATCGCCGAACAGCCCGTGCAGCTCGGCCAGGCTCTTGTGGTCCAGGCTGATGTTGGTGACCACCGCGACCGTGGGATTGTAGAGCGCGATCGATCCGTCGCTCTCGTCCACCTCGCTGACATAGCAGCCCGCGCCGCCCGGCAGCGCGCTGGCATAGGGATTGTCCGGGCCGGAGAAGTTGCGCATCACCGCGCCGTTCATCACCGTTGGCGCGCGGCCGGCCCGGTGCAGGATCCAGCCGATCATGCCTGTCACCGTCGACTTGCCACTGGTCCCGGCCACCCCGATGCGGTCGCTCGCCGCATTGAACAGCGCGGAGTTGAGCTCCGCCCGCGTCATCCGCGCCGCGCCCAGCGCCTTGGCCCGGGCGACGTCGGGCACGCTGTCCTCTATAGCGGCGGAGGCGACCAGTATCTGCTGCGCGGAGTCGAGGCCGCTGCCGTCCTGCGCGAACAGCCGTACGCCCTGCCGCTCCAGCCAGCCGAACTTGTCGCCGGTCCGCCCCTGGTCGAGGCTGCGGTCGCTGCCCCACACCTCTGCCCCGCGCGCCCGGGCGATCATCGCCAGCGGCAGCATCCCGGATCCGCCGATACCGCAGAAGAAATAGCGTTTTGCCTCACTCATGCCGCCCCGCTATGGGTTTTTGCCTGAGTGCGCAATTGCGCTGCCTTCTACGAGCTCAGCTTGAGTGCAAACGCCGTCAAAGAGATAGCTCATATGCTATTCGTGAAGCGATGGCTCGCTAGTTAAACGTGTCGGCCAAGCCATCGCCGCCTTGTGCAGATAGTTCTCTGGCATCGCGGATTGGCCAGCGCACGAACGCCAAAATCCACAAGGCGACCATTCCGGCCAACGGAAAAATCCCAACAGCCGCCCACAACGGTGAAAACCCAAGTCGATGCAATGCGCGCATAATCACCAGAAGTTGCGCGATCCACAGCACCCAAAAAACAAGCTGTACGCTCATCGCCGCCCCCACTGATTGTCGCGGGCGTCTGGTATCGGCCATTTTGCGAAGGCGATGATGAGGATGGCAACAACAGGAATTGCCCCGGCCAATGCCACCCATCGAGAGAAGCCAAGTCGACGCAAAATGATGCCTAACGGCACGGCCCAAAGTGCCATGGATGCTGCAATGATGACCCAATGGATCGCGGATGCTGCCATTGCCGGTCACTAGCATGATCGCGCAGAAAATAAATTGGGGAATTACACCAAGGCTGTTAACGGCAAAAGCACTCACCCTGAGCCTGCCGAAGGGTGACGAATTGGAGCGGGGAAGTGGCTGTGACAACAAGAATCGGCATCGTCGCCCCTTCGGTCTATCTGCTGCCCAGCCATTATGAGCGCGCCAACGCGATGGTCGCGGCGCACTTCCCCGATGTCGAGCTGGTCTGGCATCCGCAGGTGTTCGCGCGCGCGCCCAATGAGGTCGGCGGCGAAACCGGCTTCGTCCTGTCGGACACCACCCATGTTCCCGATGCCGCGATGCATGGCCATTTCGCCGGGTCGGACGCGCAGCGCGCCGCCGCCTTTGTCGAAATGGCCAATCGGGAGGATATCGACGCGATCTGGTTCGCGCGCGGCGGCTATGGCGCGGGTCGCATCGCGCAGGATGTGCTGCCGCTGCTGGGCCCGGCGGCGCGCGCCAAGACCTATATGGGCTACAGCGATGCCAGCTACATGCTGGCGCTGCTCTATCGCGCCGGCTTCCCGCACCTCTGCCATGGCCCGATGGTCATCGACGGATCGGAGGAAGCGCGGATGCGCGCCGTCGCCTGGCTCGCACGCAAGGACCCGCGCAGCCTGGAGCCGGGCTTGAGGGCAGGGGAGCGCTATGCCGCCTTCAACCTGATCAGTGCGGCGATGATGGTCGGCACGCCGCTGTGGCCGGACCTTTCGGGCCATGTACTGATGGTCGAGGAAGTCGGCGAATATCTCTACGCCGTCGACCGCTGCTTCTTCGCGCTCACCACCGCCCAATGGCGCAGCCCGCCCGCCGAGATCCGGCTGGGGCAGGTTACCGATATCAAGGAAAACGACCGCCCCTACGGCAAGGACGAAGTCGGCATCGCCCAGGACTGGTGCGCCCGAGCCAACATCCGCTACGGCGGCCGCGCCGAAATCGGCCACTATGCGGGCAACAAGGTCGTGCCGTTCGGGCGGTTTGGCGGGTAATTTCCGAACACAGTGCACGCGGAGACGCGGAGACGCGGAGGGGCTTTGATCGAGCGGGCGGTTGATGACATCAGCGCGGACGTGCTTGACCTCGCGTTGCGGATCCATCGCGATCTGGGTCCGGGCTTGCTTGAAAGCGTCTACGAAACGGTTTTGGCGGGTAAGCTGGTCGGGCTTGGCTATCTGGTCGAACGTCAGAAGTCTGTCGACATCATCTTTGAAGGTCAGCGTTTCGACGGTGCCTTCCGCGCCGATCTGATTGTCAACCAGACCTTGATCGTGGAAATCAAATCGGTCGAAAGGTTATCCGCCTCCCACGCGAAGCAGTTGCTCACTTACCTCCGTCTGATGCACAAGCCGGTCGGGCTGTTGATCAACTTCGGTGGTGCGACGCTAAGGGAAGGTGTGAAGCGCATCGTCAACGGCCATAAACCCTCCGCGTCTCCGCGTCTCCGCGTGAACAATGCAGACATTTGAACCCAACAGGAAATCAGCATGAGAGCTTTCATCTTCCCCGGCCAAGGCAGCCAATCCGTCGGCATGGGCGTGGCGCTTGCCGCGGCGAGCCCCGTCGCCCGCGAGGTGTTTCAGGAGGTCGACGATGCGCTCGGCCAGCATCTGTTCGCGCTGATGCGCGAAGGGCCGGAGGCCGACCTTACCCTGACGGAGAACGCCCAGCCCGCGATCATGGCCAACGCCATCGCCACGCTGCGCGTGCTCGAAAAGGAAGGCAATGTCCGCCTGTCGGACAAGTGCGCCTTCGTCGCCGGCCACAGCCTCGGCGAATATAGTGCGCTGTGCGCTGCCGGTGCCTTCGACCTCGCCACCACCGCCCGCCTGCTCAAGCTGCGCGGGACAGCGATGCAGGCCGCGGTGCCGGTCGGCGTCGGCGCGATGGCGGCGCTGCTCGGCGCGGATATCGAAAAGGCGCAAGGCTTGTGCGATGCTGCCGTCGCCAGCGTTCACGCTGGGGGAAGACAAGACGAAGACTCAGGGGAAACGCTGACCGTCGCCAATGACAATGACCCGTCGCAGGTCGTCATCTCCGGCCACACCGCCGCCGTCGAGCGCGCCATCGCGCTGACCAAGGAACATGGCATCAAGCGCGGCATCCTGCTCCCCGTCTCCGCCCCGTTCCACTGCCCGCTGATGCAGCCCGCCGCCGATGCGATGGCTGAGGCGCTCAAGGCGCACCCGCCCACCGCCCCGCTCGTCCCCCTCTACGCCAACGTCACCGCCGCCCCGGTGGCCGACGCCGCCACCATCGCCGCGCAACTGGTCGAGCAAGTCACCGGCCGCGTCCGCTGGCGGGAAAGCGTCGCCAATATGGCAGAGGCCGGCGTCGCCCACTTCGTCGAATTCGGCGGCAAGGTGCTGACCCCGATGGTCAAGCGCATCGTGCCGGATGCGAATGCGACCAGCGTGGTGACGATGGACGATATCGAGGGGCTGCTGAGGGAGTTGTAAGGTTCTTCGCAGACGAAGCAACATTCTCTATTGTATCGATTATGATATAGAGTAACATTGCGGCGAGGGAGGTAGGCCATGCGGGACTGGGTGCGGTGGTGGTCGACTGGTCAATGGTTGCTGGTGGCGGTCCTGCTGACATCGCCTTTATGGCTTGGCAGTAACCAAGCGCCTTTTGCACGACAAGTCGCGCCAGGCTCGACGATGCGCGCTTTTGCCTCCGCCGCTGAGCTTGAAGCGGTACTGGCGTCAGCGAGGGTGCGTTATGATCAGCCGGCTGTCGCCGAAGAAGCGGCGGCTGATTCGCTCAACGCACTTCCCATGCTGGCCGAGCCCGCAGCAGTACCGGCACCGGAACTGGCGTCTGAACGCGCAGGCGAACCCGCCGCAGATTCCGTCACCAATGTGCAGACAGCAGGTGTCGATGAGGGTGGCATCGTCAAACGCAGCGGCGATCTGTTGGTGGTGCTCCGCCGAGGGCGATTATTCACGGTCTCGCTGGCAGACGGCCGGCTGCGGACTGTTGACAAGATCAACGCCTATCCCGGCACGCTGGGCACAAGCTCGGACTTTGCCGATGCATGGTACGACGAGATGCTGGTCAGCGGCAATCTCGTCGTGGTCATCGGCTACAGCTATGCGCGCCAAGGCACAGAAATCAGTCGCTTTCGACTGAACCGCGATGGCCGGCTGAGCTATCGTGACACGCACCACATCCGCTCGGCTGATTATTATTCGGGCCGCAACTATGCCTCGCGTCTGATCGGTAATCGCTTGATCGTCTATTCGCCATTGCCGGTCGGCGGGCGCAAGCTGGAGGACGATCTCCCGGCGATTGCTAGGTGGACAGGCAGCGCAGAGAAGCAGCGCTTCGTACCATATGCCGATCATGGCGATGTCTATATGGCCGACCCGTTCTGGTCGGGAGGGCCCGATGATGTCGAGACGCTCCATACGGTCTCCACATGCGACCTGACGGCCGAGAATTTGGATTGTTCGGCGACTGTGGTTTTGGGCGGCTGGTCGCGCACCTTCTATGTCTCGGCAGATGCGGTCTACATCTGGACCGATTGGGCTGATGATGCTGATGACAACCGTGCAATGCTCTATCGCATGCCGCTTGCGGGCGGAAAGCCGCAAGCTGTAATCGTTGCCGGTAGCCCGATCGATCAATTCTCTCTGCTGCAGCGCGGAGGTTATTTGCATGTGCTGACCGCATCCTTTGGGGGCGGTGATGCGATGTTCGCCCCAGAATTTGCAGATAGCGGCGCGTTGGCGCTGTTGCGGCTTCCGTTGTCGCAATTCGGCTCAGGGAGCAGTGCTGCTAGCGCCGACCTTTACCAAGATGTGCCCGATCTTGACGGGTTCGGACTGCAGAATCGCTTTGTCGGCGATTATCTGGTTTATGCTACCGCGAGCCACGCTCGGGATGGCGAAGGCACTCAGGCGGCATACGTCGTCCCGCTTGCCGGAGGCGCGGTCGCCAAGCTCGAACCGGGCCATCGGGTGACACGTATCGACCGCATGGGTGCGGACGCGATCTTGATCGGGCAGAACACCAACCGGTCGCTTGCATTCACATCAGTGCGCCTTGATGCAAACCCGAGCATCGTCAATCGCTTTGCCCTGCCCGGCGCGGGTGAAGGCGAAAACCGCAGCCACGCCTTCTTCTACCGGCCCGACACAGACTCTGCCGATGGGGCTTCGGGCCTGTTGGGGCTACCGGTGACGCGGCAGAGCGATGGCAATGGGCCGCACTTTCTGCGTAGCGGAGGGTCAATCCTGTTTCTGCGCCGCGCCAACCGTCGCCTCACCAATGCTGGCGAACTGGATGCCGGACCGGGCATGGCTGCTTCGGACGATCACTGCCTTGCCTCTTGTGTTGACTGGTATGGCAATGCCCGCCCTATTTTTGTCGGCTCTCGCATCTTTGCGTTGTTGGGCTATGAACTGGTCGAGGGCACGATGAGCGACGGTCGCATCCGCGAGGTGCGGCGGGTCAACTTTACGCCGCGCCGACGGGATCTGCGGCAGGCCCCGGGACAGACTGAGGAATAAACATGTTCGACCTAACAGGCATGACCGCGCTGGTGACCGGCGCTTCGGGGGGAATCGGCTCGGCTATCGCGCGCGCGCTGGCGGGGCAGGGGGCGCGGCTGGCGCTGTCGGGCAGCAATGCGGAGAAACTTGCGGCGTTCGCGGCGGAGCTTGGCGGCGATCATGTCCAGCTCGTCTGCAACCTCTCCGATCCTGCCGCTGTCGATGGCCTCGTCCCGCAGGCGGTCGAGGCGCTCGGCGGCAAGCTCGACATCCTCGTCAACAATGCCGGCGTCACGCGCGACAATCTGGCGATGCGGATGAAGGACGATGAGTGGGACCAGGTGATCCGCATCAATCTGGAGGCCGCCTTCCGCCTGTGCCGCGCCGCCGCCAAGCCGATGATGAAGGCGCGCTTCGGCCGCATCGTCTCGATCACCAGCGTCGTCGGCGTGACCGGCAATCCGGGGCAGGCCAATTATGCCGCGTCCAAGGCGGGAATCATCGGCATGTCCAAGGCGCTGGCGCAGGAATTGGCGACGCGCGGCATCACGGTGAATTGCGTCGCCCCCGGCTTCATCGCCTCGGCCATGACCGACGCGCTGCCCGATGCGCAGAAGGACGCGCTCAACGCCCGCATCCCTGCCGGCAAGATGGGTGAGGGCACGGATATCGGCGCGGCGGTGGCCTATCTCGCCAGCCGGGAGGCCGGCTATGTCACCGGCCAGACGCTGCACGTGAACGGCGGGATGGCGATGATATGAGGCACGTCTGGCGCATGCCTGCCGCGAGCCTGCTGGCGGCATGGGCACTTGCAGCGGCTGCCCCCGCCACCGCTGCCGAAGGCGTCGATTGCGTGGTCGATCTGCTCAACGACGGGCAGCGTGCCGAATTCTACGACGCCTATCGTGCCGACCGTCCGCCATCGGAATCGCTGCAGGCGGCCCTGCGCGCCGCGTTGCAGGCGTGCACCGATGCGCATGGCTGGAACGATGCGGCGCAGCAGGCGGCGCGGCGCTACAGCGTGGCGCGGCTGCTTTACGATCAGTTGATTGCCAATGCCCCGTTCAGCACCGACGAGCTGACCAGGCTCGCGACCGCCTTCGACGCCGTCGACGATGAGACCGCGCAGCGTTGGGTGGAGCAGGGCATCGCCGAAGCGGATGTCGGTCGCCTGTCGGCCCTGCTCGCGCAGGCCGGCGTCACCGTTGATGAGCGCAATGGCGAATTCGTCGGGGAATTCTTCGCCGCGCGCTATACCGCCATCCGCACCCGCGCCGCTTTTGCGAGCTTGTGACCACGCAGTTTCGCTCCCCCCTTGCGCCGCTCCGCGCCGCCCTCTAGTGCAGCGCCTTAACCGCCGTTCATAATGCCAAAGGAAGAATCTCCATGAGCGACACCGCAGACCGCGTGAAGAAAATCGTCGTCGAGCATCTCGGCGTCGAAGCCGACAAGGTCACCGAAGATGCGAGCTTCATCGACGATCTGGGTGCCGACAGCCTCGATATCGTCGAGCTGGTGATGGCCTTCGAAGAAGAATTCGGCGTTGAAATTCCTGACGATGCTGCCGAAAAGATCGGCACGGTCAAGGATGCCATCAGCTTCATCGACGAGCATAGCGCCTGATTTCACGCTGGCAGCGCCATCGCGCTGCCACTGAGACAGTGGGGCTTCCCGGTTGCAGCGGTCGCACGCTGGTAAACCGGGAAGCCCTTGCTATTTATACGCCAGCGCCCGGCACGTATGGGGCGACAGGGAAAGAGCAAGGGAAGGAATTTGCCGATGCGGCGTGTCGTCGTCACAGGTCTGGGGCTGGTTACACCGCTTGGGGCGGATGTGGAGACGGCCTGGTCGAACCTGCTCGCCGGCAAATCGGGCGCGGGGCGGATTACCCGTTTCGATGCGGAAGCCGGCGGGCAGAAATGCCTGATCGCCTGTGAGGTCAAGCCGGCCGATCACCCCTATGGCTTCGATCCCAACAAGCGCGTCGATCACAAGGTGCAGCGCCAGGTCGATCCCTTCATCATCTATGGCATCGACGCCGCCGGCCAGGCGCTGGAGGATGCCGGCCTCACCGAGATGAGCGAGGCCGACAAGCTGCGCACCGGCTGCTCGATCGGCTCGGGCATCGGCGGCCTGCCGGGCATCGAAGAGGAATCGGTCAACCTGCATGAGCGCGGCCCCGGCCGTGTCTCGCCGCACTTCGTGCATGGCCGCCTGATCAATCTCATCACCGGGCAGGTGCAGATCAAATATGGCCTCAAGGGCCCCAATCATTCGGTGGTCACCGCCTGCTCCACCGGCGCGCATTCGATCGGCGACGCCGCGCGCATGATCCGCGACGACGATGCCGACATCATGCTCGCCGGTGGCGCCGAATCGACCGTCAATCCCCTCGGCATCGCCGGCTTCGCGCAGGCGCGCGCGCTCAACATGAGCTACAATGACCGTCCCGAACAGGCCAGCCGCCCCTATGACAAGGACCGCGACGGGTTCGTCATGGGCGAAGGCGCAGGCGTGGTGGTGCTCGAGGAATATGAGCATGCCAAGGCGCGCGGCGCGAAAATCTATGCCGAAGTGGTCGGCTATGGCCTGTCGGGCGACGCCTATCACGTCACCGCTCCGCATCCTGATGGCGATGGCGCCTACCGGTCGATGGAGATGGCGCTGAAGAAGGCGGGGATGACCCCATCCGACATCGATTACATCAACGCCCATGGCACCTCGACCATGGCCGACACCATCGAGCTCGCCGCGGTCAAGCGCCTGTTCGGCAATGCCATCGCCACCGTCTCGATGTCGTCGACCAAGTCGGCCATCGGCCATCTGCTGGGCGGCGCCGGCGCGGTCGAGACGATCTTCTGCATCCTCGCCATCCGCGACCAGATCGTCCCGCCGACACTCAACCTCGACAATCCCGACGAAGGGACCGAGGGTGTCGATCTGGTGCCGCACACCGCGCGCAAGCGCACCGTGCGCGCCGCGCTCAACAACAGCTTCGGCTTCGGCGGCACCAACGCCAGCGTCATCGTCAAGGCGATCGAGGACTGACACAGACAAAGGAAAGCCGCTTGTCCTGAGCTTGTCGAAGGGCTGCCCTTTTCTTCGCAGCGGCGCAGAAGGAAGAGCAGCCCTTCGAAGGCCAGGGTGAGCGGGTTTGGGACAACCAATGGTGCGCGCGCTTCTCACCCTTCTGCTCGCTCTCCTCCTCGCTGCCTGTTCGGGCGGCGCGCCGCGCGATGCCAGCTTCGTCATCCCGGAAGGGGCGAGCGTCGCCCGCGCGGCGCAGATCATGGAGGAGGCCGGCGCCGTCGAAAGCGCCGAAGGCTTCCTGCGCCACGCCCGCCTGTTCGGCTCGGACGATCCGATCAAGCCCGGCGAATATGAAGTCGAGGCGGGGGACAGCAACGCCGACGTGCTGGCGCTGCTGCAGTCGGGCCGCACCCGCCAGCGCTTCGTCACCATCCCCGAAGGCATGCCCTCGATCCTGGTCTACGAACGGCTGATGGCCAACCCGCACCTGACCGGCAGCATCGACGTGCCGGCGGAGGGCAGCGTGCTGCCCGATACCTACGCCATCCAGCGCGGGGAGCCGCGCGCCGCCGTGCTGGCACGGATGCAGGCGGCGATGGACCGCGCCTTTGCCGAGGCCTGGGAGGATCGCAGCGCCCGCGCTTTCCCCACCAACCGCATGCAGACGATGGCGCTTGCTTCGATCATCGAAAAGGAAACCGCCAAGCCGTCGGAACGCCGCACGGTGGCCGGGGTCTACACCAACCGGCTGCGCGTCGGCATGCGGCTGCAGGCCGATCCGACCATCATCTACCCCATCACCCGGGGCAAGCCGCTCGGCCGCCGCATCCGCCGGTCGGAAATCGATGCGGTCAACGATTACAACACCTACAGCCGCGCTGGCCTGCCGGTCGGACCGATCGCCAACCCGGGCCGCGAATCGATCCGCGCCGCGCTCGATCCCGCCAACACCGACTATCTCTATTTCGTGGCGGACGGCAGCGGCGGCCATGTCTTCGCCCGCACGCTGGACGAGCATAACGCCAACGTCCGCCGCTGGCGGCAGATCCGCGCCGAACGCGGAATCTGACTGCCCGTTCGGTGCCTTTGGGGTTGTCAGCTCAGCCAACCCTTGGCTTTGGCGTTGCGTGCCAGCGCCCATAGCGCGATCTGGATGCCCAATATGGCAATCGTCAGCCCCCAGTCGGCGCCGCCGAATTGGCTGACCAGCCCGCTCAGTGCCAGCGGCCAGGCATAGGTACCAAGCGTTGCCAGCATCGCGACCAACAAGATGGGTACGGCCAGCGCCTTGCGCATCAGTAGCATTAGTGTGCCGATCAGCCCGCCCCATACGGCAATTGCGAATAGCGCCGTCGCCCACGTCGGGCGCCCGGTGATCAGCTGCTGGTTCAGGTCCGGCAGCGTCGCCAGAGTCGCCGCGTCCATCCGCATTTCGCTGACATAGGCAAAACAGCCAAACGCCATCCACAGCAAGCCAAGCGCTGCGGCAATCATGAACCAGGTCGGTGCCTTGGTCATCATCCTGTCTCCCCCCACGGCTTTTCAACCTTCCAAAGCATGCGCCTCTGCGCCGGGATAGGCAACAGGCGCAGCGCTGCGCTTGACGCTCGCCGCCGCCTTGCCCAGTCGTCTGGCATGAGCACTGCAGCGCCGCCCTCTAACGCCCCCGTTCCCAACACGCCCGTCATTGTCACCGCGCTGATGGGGCAGGCCGACTTTGCCTGGGCCAACGACCTGCGCCGCACCCACTTCCCACCCGAACGCAACCATGTGCCTGCCCACATCAGCCTGTTCCATCACCTCCCGCCGGCCCGCCTTCCCGAGCTGATGCACCTGCTGCGGGATATTGCCGCCGCCGCGCCCCCGCCGGCGCGGCTGGCCGATGTGCTGCTGCTCGGTCGCGGCGTTGCCTTGCGCGTCGATTCGCCCGAACTCCTCGCCATGCGCGAGCATATCGCCTGGCATTTCGAAGCCGACCTGATCCCGCAGGACCAGGGCACGCCGCGCCTCCACATCACCATCCAGAACAAGGTCGAACCGGCAGCCGCAAAGGCGCTGCACGCGGCCCTCTCTGCCACATTCCGGCCGCGCCCGCTGGCGATTGCGGGGCTTGCAGCCTGGCATTATCTGGGCGGGCCATGGCAACGCGCTGGACAGGTCAAGTTCCGTGGAGCCCGCCGATGACATCCGCCAACACAGCCGCTTGACCGCACCGCGCACGCTACTTATAGCCCCCCGCCTGACGCCGCTCCGCGGTGCAGCGCCTTGGTAGGGCGGAGTAGCTCAGCTGGTTAGAGCGGTGGAATCATAATCCATAGGTCGGGGGTTCAAGTCCCTCCTCCGCTACCATCTCTCCGATGTTTTGCAGTAGGTTCCGGCCCCACGCCGGCACATCCGCTCTTGCGGGCGTGCACCAGGCGCGGCACGGCAGACGTGCGCCACGCCAGCGGCGCTGCAGCGAAAGGGAGGGGCTCTTGGCCGACGATCATGAGGAAATCCGCGCATCGGTCCGTCGGCTATGTGCGGAATTTCCTGGCAGCTACTGGCAGGCCAAGGATCGCGATCGCGCCTATCCCGGCGAATTCGTCCAGGCACTGACCGACGCCGGTTTCCTCTCCGTGCTGATACCGGAGGCCTATGGCGGTTCCGGGCTGGGTTTGGGCGCGGCGACCGCGATCCTCGAGGAAATCCACCGCGCGGGATGCAACGGCGGCGCCTGCCATGCGCAAATGTATGTGATGGGCACCCTGCTCAAGCATGGCAGCGCGGCGCAGAAGGCCGAGTGGCTGCCGCAGATTGCTTCCGGCGCCATCCGCCTGCAGGCGTTCGGCGTGACCGAGCCGACCAGCGGCACGGACACCACCCGCATCGCCACCTTCGCCCGTCGCGATGGCGATGACTTTCTTGTCAGCGGCCAGAAAATCTGGATCAGCCGTGCGGAATACAGCGATCTCATGGTCCTGCTGGTGCGCACTACCCCGCGCGAGGACTGCGCCCGGCCATCCGAGGGGATGAGCGTGCTGCTGGTCGACATGCGCCATGCGGTCGGCAACGGCCTGACCATCCGCCCGATCCGCACCATGCTCAACCATGCCACCACAGAGCTGTTCTTCGACGATCTGCGCGTGCCGGCATCGCATCTTATCGGGCAGGAAGGGCAGGGGTTCCGCTACATTCTCGACGGCATGAATGCGGAGCGCATCCTCATCGCCAGCGAATGTATCGGCGACGGCCGCTTCTTCGTCGATCGTGCCAGCGCCTATGCCGGGCAGCGCAGCGTCTTCGGGCGGCCGATCGGGGTCAACCAGGGCGTGCAGTTCCCCATCGCCCGCGCCCACGTTCAGCTCTCCGCGGCCGCGCTGATGGTCGACAAGGCCGCTGCGCTGTTCGACGGCGGAGAGGCGTGCGGCACCGAAGCCAATATGGCCAAGATGCTGGCCTCCGAAGCAAGCTGGGCGGCGGCAGACATGTGCATCCAGACCTACGGCGGCTTCGGCTTTGCCGAGGAATATGACATCGAACGCAAATTCCGCGAAACGCGGCTGTATCAGGTGGCGCCGATCAGCACCAACCTCATCCTCAGCCATGTCGCCACCCACGCGCTCGGATTGCCCAAGTCCTTCTAGACCGCTGTCCGTGCGGACGGGTCATCGTCATTGTGCATGGGTCGCTGCCGCTGATACACAGGCGCGGGGCCAAAGCGGGCGCTCTGACGCACAGGCCGGACGGGCGCGCTTTTGGGCCACTCCGGCGAGACGCCGCAGGATGAGGGGGGATCGGACCATGATGCCGCACCGCGAAAGACACCTCGTCGCCCGTATCGGCTGGCTGCGCGCGGCGGTGCTGGGCGCAAATGATGGCATCGTGTCCACGGCCAGCCTGCTGCTGGGTGTCGCTGCCGCGGGCGGAAATCGCTCCGCCCTTTTGGTCGCCGGCGTTGCCGGGCTCGTCGCCGGAGCGATGTCGATGGCTGCGGGCGAATATGTGTCGGTCAGTTCGCAAGCCGACACTGAGCGCGCCGACATCGCGCGCGAGCGCGAGGAGCTGTCGACCCAGCCCGAAACCGAACTCGCCGAACTCGCCGCCATCTACGAATCGCGCGGCGTCGATGCCGCCACCGCGCTGACCGTGGCCCGGCAGATGACCGCGTTCGACGCGATCGGTACCCACGCGCGGGACGAGTTGCACATCAGCGGCGCTACCAGCGCCAAGCCGGTGCTGGCCGCCCTGTCGTCGGCCGCGGCGTTCACCGTCGGCGCCGCCCTGCCACTGTTGCTCGCCGCCATTCTGCCAACCGCCTGGCTGGTCACCGGCCAGGCCGCCGGCTCCATCCTGTTCCTCGCCATCCTCGGCGCCGTTGGCGCCGTGGCTGGCGGCGCCAACCCCGTGCGACCAGTGGCACGCGTCGTCTTCTGGGGCGCTCTGGCCATGGCCCTCACCGCCGGAATCGGAAGCCTGGTGGGCACAGCCGTCTGACCAAGGCCAGGCGCCGCCGACAGCAGATTATCGTCGAGAGGGGCCGGCTCACTGCCGGGCGGGTACTTCCAGCCGCCGCTGGAAAAAATGGTGCCAGAAGAGGACTCGCATCGAATAATGTTTTCTGTGTTATAACAGCAACATAGGCGATGTGGTTTTTGCGAAGGCCCGCAGAAAAGCCCGCATTTCAATGTGGTCTAGAGGTTCGAGTCCAATTCAGGGACTCGAAACTTACAAGAATGGCGGATTTCCGCCATTTCCATACCGTGAACAAAAGCAGAAAATTGGACGCTTCAGGGACCGAAAGGCCCGCAAAAACTCGTTCCTGCAACGTTCCAACTTGCCTCTCGCAATCTCGCACGATCCTCATCAGCGCGAGGTTTACGCGGTCTGTTGATGTGATCGCAGGCTTGCACGTCACCAGTTCGTTTTTCCATCTTAAGGCGTGAAGATGCCCGCCGGCTCCGCATAGCTCTTAATCGTGCGCTCGGGCCGCTCATGCCAGCCGATGTTGAACGCCCAGTAGGTCGGGAAGAAGTAGAGCGTCGAGTAAGGCAGGTTCTCATGCACCCAGCGCGCAAGGAGCCGCCAATCGCCGGGCTCCCGATGTTTCGCCCAGAAACTGGGTACGACAACGCAAGCCATCGCCCCCATGTAGCCGTCAGCGTCGAGGCGATCCCAGATGTGCCCTGCGTAATTGCTCTCATTCGAGGCGCAGGTGTAGCCGGCTTTCTTCTTGCGCTGCATGTCGTTGCAGAACCCGTTCACTTCGCACGAGCGGTAGGCGGAGCGGATGGCGATCCGCCCCCAGTGATCCTGTAGCGGCTCGAGCAAATCCTCGCAGAGCCGCTTGCCGGCTTTAATGGCCAGCTCTGGGTCATCGGGCGCGTTGTTCAGCCCGTGAATCATGGCGACTTCCGAATAGAGCATGTCGCGCATGAAGAAGGATTTCGACAGCTGTACCCGCCCCAGTTCTGTGAGCGAAGGAACGTTGCGTGCCGTCCCGAGCCGCTTAACCCGGCCACCGGATGACTCCGCTACCCATCCGATCCTCAGTGCGACACCATCGCAGACTTTTGTCGGACTGATTGTGCCGACTGCCGCCTCTGGAAAACCCATGGCATCCGCAAAGGCCCGGTAATCGTCAAACCAGGAGCGTTTGGGGCAAAAGCTCTGAACGATCATCGCTGCATCGCGCGCGCAATAGCGTTGGGCTTCGATGACTGCGGAGGCCGTGCGGTGGATGAGTTGGTAACGGATTGTCCCGACTGCCGCCGGATCGAGATCGAGAATCCGGCATAGCCTCTCCAGGCGTGCCGGGCGCGCGGTCGCATCCCCTTTTGCCTCTGAAAGCCACTCCTGGACTGTTGGGCCGAAAGTCTCGTCCACTTTCGCCTCGACGGCCAGAACGCCAAGACGCCCATCAAGCCGAAGGATTGCCATGAGGTCGGTCTGGCTCGGTCGCTGACCATCACCAAGGTCGACCGGGCGCTCTAAAAACGCATCGACCAATGTAGCTCCCTTGAACGCGGGGTCATGATCGAGAGCCGATTGCACTGAAGGCGGAAGCCCGTTCGCAGAAAACCAGAGATCAGCCACCGATTTGGCAGAACGACCAGGCTGCCAATGCGTTGGAGATCCGAGGTGATGGATCACGTCTTCGGGTCGCAATACCGGGACATGCAGGCGGCGGATGGTCGATGCACTTTTCATGGCGCCGAGCTTCTTTTCTTCCAGCATCATGTCAACATCAGATAATAAGCACCGCGGTCATACGACGAGCTCGCCTTGAGATGTTAAGAGATCCAAAAGGCCAGCGTGCCACATAGAATGTCGCACGATATCGGAATTGAAGATATCCTCTGCGTGCAGGACCACGAACGTAAAATAGGGCCATGACACGATCTCTGCACGCCGACTTGGCGGAACGCTATTTTCTTGAGGACCTCCCCGGCGCCACTCAACTGGGCGCCCGGTTGAACGGGATTCTCTTGAAGATTGATGCAGGCGAGCAGATGACCGCGCTACAGCGGCAGTTTCTCGCCACGACCGGCCTGCATGCACTCGTCACCTTGGCCGACGGTAAGACAAACCTGGGAGAGTTTCGGGCCGCGGCCAAGCAGGAGCAGGCAGCGCGCATCGAGGAGGCTGCGTGTAGATTTCCACTGAGAAGTGACCCGGTATTTCCATCGAGAATTGACCCGGGTGATGGTATGTCCCGCAGAGCGGG
>NZ_JBXPBT010000009.1:0-109972 GCF_056931895.1 Sphingomonas sp. jy18
TTCGTCACTACGACGAAGCCCCAACCCTCCTTAAATCACAACCTCAAATCTGTGCCATTGGTGCTGACGGGGGACAACGACCAGCTCGAGGCGATGTTCGGCATGCTGTCCCACCGCGAGATGAAGTTCGGTCGTTGGATGATGATGCGGCTCGACGCTCTCAGCCCGGGAATGGTCATGCGCTCGCCCGCCAGGCAACCGACCCACAATCGTGCGACTGGTCGAGACTTCCGCGACATCCGGATGCAGGGCGACGGCGCCGAGAAGAAGGACAATTCGCGCAAGCAGTTTCGAACGATGGCGCGGGACATGGCCAAGCGCTACCTACCGATGGTCGAGGGTCTGCGGAACCGCAACGCCACGGACATTGATCGTCTCGTCCCCGGCCAACCGCCCAGCATGACGCTGGGCCAGCTCAGGGAGCTGGAGGACCGCGTGGCGAAGGACCAGAACAAGCTGAAGATCGGTCCCAGCCGCCGCAAGGAGATCGACGCGATCGTGGAGGACTACATAAGGCGCACGAAATCCTATGACGACGGTCCCGAGGTGGCGCTTGCGATGAAGCGGATACTGCTCCATCGCTACGCCGTCCGCATCGCCCGGTCTACGCCCTCCCTTTTCGAGGACATGGATCCCGAGCCGAAGACTCCCCTGAAGGCCGACTCGGATGTCGCCCACGGTGCCCGACTCCATCTCCATCACGAATTCGGCCGGCCCCTCCACTACGGGATCGACGACGTCTGCGATGCAAGCAACGAGAACGCTGAGGTCTTCTTGCAGTTCGCCGGAGATCTCGTCGCGAATGTGGAGACGAGAGCGATCAGGAACAATGCCCTCGCTCTCCCAGCGCGGGAACAGCAGTCGATCCTGATCACGAAGGCGAAATCGATCATGGACGCTTGGTCGTTTCCCCATGCCCAGCGCGTTCGTGACCTCGTCGATGCGATCGGTCGGGACTGCCGCGAGGAATCCCTCCTGCCGAACGCGCCGCTTGGCGCGGGTGCAAACGCGGTTGCCATCACCGAGGAAGAGATGGAGAGCCTCTCGCAGGAGGACGAGCTGGCAAGCGTACTCAAGTATGCCATCGCCAACGGCGCGATCACGATTGAGCGCAACTACGGCCAGGGGAGCAAGCTATGGGCGCTCATCGAGGTGACCGGCACGGTCGCTCTCGTGTATGGGCTCACCTTCAATAGGGGAGGTTTCCTGCCTCAGAAGCTGGATTACCTCCGCAGAGCGTCGGGCCTGATCGATGCGTAGGCATTGGGAGAACTGCATCACCAACTTTGACGATGACGTTGACGGATTCGTCGCCGACTACTTCTCGGATCCTGATCGTCGCGTGCTGCTCGTGGCGGCCGCCGGTTTCGATCCGCGGTCCCAGCGCATATCACGAATGCTTGCGACTACGCTCGGGGATCGCCTCTCTGCTTTTTACATCCGCGAGGAGAGGCATGGGGCCTCCGATGCGCTCGTCACCAGAGCGGACGAGAACGAGGCGGCGCTGAAGGTGATCGTGCCGGACAGCGAGTTCGTCAGGATCGACGTGTTCGCCGACGATGGAGCGCCGGTGGGCGGAGCCCGCATCGCGGCGCGGCTGAGTCAGCATCCCGTGCCCGACGCGGTCACCGACGTGATCCTAGACCTCAGTGCCCTCTCGATCGGCGTTGGCTTTCCCGCGGCGCGCATGCTGCTCGAGGATTGCGAGGCGACAAGCCATCGCGCGTTCCACCTCATGATCGTCTCGAACCCCGAGATGGACGACCGCATATCCAACGTACCGTCCAGCAGGCCGGGGTCCGTTAGGGGCTTCTCGCCCGCTATCGAGGCCGAGGGGCAGGGACTAGCGCAGGTCTGGATACCCCAACTCGCCAAGGGGCGCGGGCTCGCACTCACCCAGATCGGGGCGAACATCCCGAGGCGCTACAAGATATGCCCGCTGCTTCCCTTTCCAGCGCGCAACCCGCGCCGGGCCGACGATCTGCTCGCCGAGTACCAGACCGAGCTCGTGAACGAATGGGCGGTGGACCCGAGGGACGTGGTCTACGCATCGGAACGCAACCCGCTCGACTGCTATCGGACCCTGTCCACGCTCAAGACGCGCTTCGATCGCACCATGAAGGGGACCTACGAACCTCGAATGGTCCTCTCACCGGTCGGCAGCAAGGTTCTCGCTGCGGGAGCGCTGATGGCGGCAATCGAGCATGACATGGCGGTCCACTACCTCGAGACGGAGAGCTATCTATTCGAGGACGCGGGGCCGGCACCGGGCGATCCTCCGGACATGACTGTCCATCTGATCCTCTCGGGGCCGCTCTACGCGAGTTTCGACAAGTCGACAGCGAAGTCATGATCACTCCGGTCTTCAGCGAGAAGTTGGACTCGCTTCCCGGCACACTCGACGAGCTCAGGTCGTTTGACGCGAGCGGGATGGCGAACGCGCTCGCGGGTGGCGGGAGGCGGCATGCGGTGGCGATCGGCTCCGGCGGCTCCGCGATCGCCGTCGAATATCTTGCTCGCTGCAGGGAGACGCTGGGCTTGGGGCCCACGACGGTCCAGACCCCCATGGGTGCGGTCCTGGACGAGAGCGCGCTCACCGGAAGCGATGTATGGCTGTTCAGCGCCGGCGGCGACAATCCGGACGCAGTCGCGGCCTGCCGCGCCGCCTTCGACCGGAAGGCGAGCGCAGTGCACCTGGTCACGCGAAGCACGGACGGCGCCGCGGCCGATCTTATCCGAAGATCGGGAGGCACTATCCATCTGGTGCCGGTCTCGGATCGCAAGGACGGCTACCTCGCCACTCATTCCATCCTCGCCATGATGGTGGGGCTGCTGCTCTCGTGCGACCTAGTCTCGGGCGAACCCACAGGCGCATCGGCGCTGCTGGACGTCGTGGCTGCGCATCTTGTCGAAATGCGGGATGCCGGGTTGAGGGACTCACGCTTTGCCGCCCTCTCGGGCGTCCGGCGCGGTGACACCGTGGTGGTTGTCTCCGATACGCGGCTGGCCGCTGCTTCGGTGCTCCTCGACACGTCCATCTGGGAAGCGTGCCTATGCCATGTGCAGAGTACTGACTTTCGGAACTTCGCGCATGGTCGGCACGGCTGGCTGCACCATCGGGGCAATGAGACGGTACTGGTGGCGTTGACCGGAGGTGACAGCGCTGGCGCTTGGTCGGCCATCGACGGACTGCTCCCACTGTCACTGAGGCGGATCGCTATGGATTATGGCGCCTGCGGCCGGCTCGAGAACGTCATTGCGGTCATCGATGGCCTCGGGCTTGTCGAGGCGATCGGCAACTCCGTCGGGATTGATCCGGGGAAGCCAGGGATTGGTGAGTTCGGTCGTCCGATCTATGAGAGCCGGTCGCTTGTGGAACTGGCTGAGACTTTGCCCGCGAATGTCCGCCACAAGCGGGCGGCCATGGCGAAGGCGGACAGCTGGGACGGCGGCGGCGATCCCCTCCATATGGTGGGCGATGCGCGCCTGAGGGCCCTAGCGGACGCCAGTATCGGTGGCATAGTCATGGACTACGACGGCACCGTCGTGACGACGGACGGCCGCTACGGACCTCCGGACCCTCAGATAGTGGAGGAGCTCGTCCGTCTTCATGGTCTAGGTTTGCGCATCGGCTTTGCGACCGGCAGGGGCGGCTCCGCCGGCGAGGAGCTGCGGAAGGCCCTCCCACAGGAGATGCTGACCGCCGTGCCAATCGGATACTACAACGGCGGACATTTGCGCGCGGCTCACGTGGACATTGATGCCGACCCGGCGTCAGCCGACGATGCGATTGCGGCGACGGCGGGCTGGCTGGAGGAACGCGGCGACCTTTTTGCGGAGCACCGCTTCAAGCATCGCGCCATCCAGATCACCGTTGATATGGATCGCCTGCGGCACCCCTATCGCTTCGCCGCCGATCTGCGCGACTGCCCGGCGTTCGCCGACGGCAGGGTCCGCGTGACCGGTTCCGGCCACAGCTACGACATCGTGCCGGCGTCTTCGTCAAAGCTCGCTGTGGTTCGGGAGCTCAGGAACGGCATGCCGGCGGATGCCGAGGTGCTGTGCTTCGGGGATAGCGGCTCCCGGCCGGGCAACGACCACGCATTGCTATCCCATTCATTCGGCATCAGCGTAGGGGACGTTTGCGCTGCGGCGGACGGTTGCTGGTCCATGTTCGGCTTCCATCCCGTCGGCCCCGAAGCCCTTCTCCGAATCCTGAGGAGTCTGGTAGCATCGGACGCTGGGGGGATTCGCCTCGACCTCGCGTCACTGGGTCTCGACAGGTGACACCAAACGAGTACAAAAAGTGAACATGAGCGCTGCGAAATATTTGAACGAGAATCGGATCGACGTCGCCGGAACCGGTTTCACGGTGCTCGACCGGGTCTACGCAGATGGGGACTTCGCCGGTGAGGCGTTGGGGGGATCCTGCGGCAACGTCCTGCTTTCGCTCGCCATGCTCCACCGCCAGGTCGCACCCGTCCTGCTGCTGGGCGACGACGATGAGGGCGGGCGGCTCGTAGATGAGTTTATGGAGGCCGGTGCCATCACGGACTTCATTAGGCGTCGCGCCGATCTGCGCTCGCCGGTCCTGGCGCAGACGCTGGACACCGACCTGGGCCAGCATGACTTCAGCTTCGTATGCCCGGAGACGAGCGAGGATTTCCCGCGGTACGAGCCCATCGGTGTCGAGGAAGTCTCGTTGGCCAAATCGATGCTCGCCCAATGTGCCGTCTTCTATGCGGACCGGCTGTCGGAGAGCATACTGGTGGCCATGAGGACGGCGGGAGCGGCCGGCGCGGTGGTATTCTTCGAACCTTCGGACATCGAGTACGATGATTTGTTCGACGAGGCGCTTCGGATCGCGACGATCCTCAAGTTCTCGGAGGATCGCCTAGGCGGACGGCTTGCGGACCGTGTCTACAACTGCATCATGATCGTCACCCACGGATCCGATGGCCTCGAGGTGCGGGATGGCGAGCAGACGATCTGGTGCGACGCGATCGACGCACCGGAGGTTCTGGACACCTGCGGTTCAGGCGACATGGTCAGCGTCGGAGTGATCGACTGGGTGCTCGCGAACGGCTTCGGTACGGCGCGGCTCACGGCCGGGGCGCTCCTTGGAGGCATCGTGGCCGGGCAGCGGCTAGCAGCGGAGAACTGCGCCTACGCCGGTGCGCGCGGGCTGTTCAGGACACGAGGCGCCGAATACGTCCGCGGGATACTCGGCGCCAGTGCGAGGCCGTTGTCAGGGGATCACGCGGCTACCACGAGGTAGGCGTCGAATCCCGGAGCCGCGTTGCGCAGTTCCGCGCGAAGTTCCATCAGCATTACGCCCAGCATGTTGCGCCCGACGCCGTTGACCTCCCCCCAGAGGCGGTTGACCTCGTTGTCAACCGTGGCCGTCTCGATGAGCTGCGCATCGCCGGTCGAGAGGAGAAGGTCGCGCAGGTCCGCGTGCTGGGTGAACTTGGCGCGCAGCACCGCCCGCATGCGGTCGAACTTGCTCGTCGACCAGCCGGGGGCGACGTCCCAGTAGTATAGGCCATGGGCCGCCATCGCTAGGAGCGAAGGCGACGGAGCCTCCATAAGCCACTTCTTGACCTCGGCCTTCCGTGCTTTCCCGGCCTGATAGGCGTGCTCGCTCGTCGGGTAGAGCTCGCCCTCAAACTCTATTTCGCGGCGGTAGAGATTGCTGAAGGCGCCGAAGGGCTTCTCGCTAGCCCGATAAAATCGGATCTCGTCCATCGATCACTCCTTGCAAATTTGCATCACTTTAATCATGCTAATTTGCATGAAGCCAACAAGCAAGCAGTTAAGTTCGCTCCAGAGGAGAATTGCGGACAGGTATTCGGCCAGCGGGCGCAGCAATGCCGAGATCGGGCGGCTCGCGTCCGTGCATCCGAGCCAGGTCGGGCGCATCTGCTCCGGGAACTTCAAGACCGTCAGCGCCAATGTGGTGCAGGTGTGCCGCGTTCTGGGGGTCAAGGTGCCGAAAATGGGGGAATCCTCGCGGATGGATCCAGAGTGGGCGAAGGCGAATGCCAGCCTGCGTCGGATCTGGGACCAGACGCCTCAGGGCGCGGCGACGATATGCAGGGTGCTGGACGCCATTGCAGATTTGCACGTTCCGGAAATGCACGCCGATAGCACCCGTTCGGAGAAGCAGGACGCGTGAGCGGATCGCCAAGAACTATCTGCAGGATGAGGAGGTGGAGACGCTGACGCGTTCACACGCTTCCTCGACGATGGCCGGATCTGCCTCACCAACAATGCCGCCGAGCGCGCGCTCCGCTGCATCCCGCTCGGCCGCAAGGCGTGGCTGTTCTGCGGCTCCGACCGCGGCGGGCAGCGCGGTGCGATCATCTACACCCTGATCCAGACCGCGAAGCTCAACGATATCGATCCGCAGGCCTGGCTCGCCGATGTCCTCGCCCGCATCGCCGATCACCCGGCAACCAAGCTCGACAAGCTCCTGCCGTGGAACTGGGCGCCGCGCACCACAGCCATCGCCGCCTGACCCGGTCTACGCGCCGACCAGCATCACACCGCGGTCTTCACCAGATGCATACGCTCGTCCCTATTCGGAGCGATCTTCGCCCCTTCTCGGGTGTGGACCCGGATAAGTCGTTCTCAAACTCGGTGAAAGCTGTGAGTATGTCGAAGAAGACTCTCAGTCTTCCCAGCGGTCTTTCGCAAGTTCGCTGATAGAAGGCCGTGCATGGGCGAAAGCCTTTTTGTCAGCGACGGTCACGTTGAATGAGGCGACTGCTTCGATATCCATTTGCGCCGTGATCATCTTGTGCGCCGCCCGTTCAAGATGGCGGAAATAGTCGCGATCTGCGATCACATACTGCTCGCGGCCGTGGCTGGTCAGGATCACGGGCTGCGTCTTTGCAAGCTTGAGGCACTCCTCAATGTCGCTGTGAAATCGGGTTATGGGAATCCTAGGGTGTTCGCTTGGAGCCGCTGGCATGGCGCATTCTCCTTTCGCAGCCAAGAATGGCGATATCTGCCAGATTGGCAAGATTTCCGGATCAGCGCTGGCAGTCAAAAAAACCTCCCGCCCTTAGGCAGTGTTGAGCAGTTCGGAAAAGACAAACGTTGCCGGCGCGCGTCCCGATGCTGGAACTAATTCGCGCAGCAGCCCAGTAGCTCATCATAGGCAGGTGGGCGATCCGCGTGCTGCGATTGATGATCATGGAACAAGGTTTTGCCTACATCAAACTGCCTTGGTGTTCACAGACGATCATCAAACCCGATGGCTGGATGCTAGGCGTGAATACCAGCGTCGATCGCGTCGATATAGATCAACACCTCGCCCGCCCGGTTGCTCTGGACCAGATGCATTGCCGTCTGGCCGGAGAAGCCCGGCAGCGGTTCCGAGCGGTACCAGGCATAGGCCAGAAGGGGCGAGCCGAGGCGGGGCTCGACCTTGCCAAGCACCTCGACCATGTGGCGGATGCGGCGCTGGGTGCGGGGCGAGGTGATCCGGTCCTTGCGCTGGATGGCGTCTTTGCCGAGGCCGAGCGTGCGGGCGAGTTCATCGCTGGTGGTGCGCAGCGTTGCGGCAATCTCCCGCGGGGCAAAGGTGCCATTCTCTGCATAGGCTTGGATCGACATCGCAATGCTCCGCTACTTCACGCTCAATATAGTGCCGCAGCTAACACGAACCAAGCTGCAGAAGACCTGAGCGTGGCGTTCACCGCCCCGCACCCGGCCAAGCCAATAAGGGCCAGATCCTAGTGCGGAAGTCACCACAGCCGCTTGATCGCAAACCCGTCAAACAGCGCCTCATTCGATACCAGGACCAGGTCTTCGGCCTGCGCCTGAGCGATCAGCAGGCGGTCGAACGGGTCCTTGTGGGCGATGTTCATCTCACCAGCGCGCTTCGCGTGGTGGACGCTGATTGGCAGTTCGCCGAAGCCCTGCTCTGCGATAATCGCTTCAAAATCCTGCGCCAGCACCGCCGCGCCGGGCAGTTTGCCGATCCGGAATTTGGTGGCGATCTCCATCGCCGAGGCGGCGCTGATGATGATCTCGTTGGCCTCATCGGCGATGGCATCCTGGGCGCGGCGGCTGAGAGCTTCGTCACCCGCCAGCCACCAGATCAGCGCATGGGTATCGAGCAGAAGCCTCAAGCGAGGCCCCACCCTTCAAGCTCATCGTCGGGCAGCGGCTCATCGAACCGGGTATCGATCGTGATCTTGCCCTTGAGCGCGCCGAAGCGGCGCTTACCGCGCGGATTCACCGGCACCAGACGCACAGCAGGCACATTGCCCCGCGCGATCACGACTTCACCGCCAGCGAGAGCATCGGCGATCAGGCGTGACAGGTTTGTCTTGGCCTCGTGAACCGAGAACTGAGCCATGGGGTAACTCCTTGGCTAAATATATAGCTAAGCTAGCCTCTCGAAGCAAGAAGGGTGCGGGCAGGCACGGGAATGGTCCGCGTTCCTGCTGCTCAAAGCATGTGGGATCATAGGAAAGACATCCTCACCGCCCACGCTCCATATCGCGCTCGCGGTCCAACTCGCGCCCGCCCGATCCGCGCCCGGGTTCGCTGCGGTCCAGACCTTTTTCCAGCGTGAGTTCGCGCTCCTTGTTGGTCAGGACCGCCCAAACAAATTCGGGCCCGAGCGCAGCACCAAGTCGCCGCAGCTCGTCCGTCATAGCGGGATCGCGCTTATCCGGTTCGTTCTCAACCGCTTGCCCGCGCGCAATCTCGATGGCGCTGGTCTTGTCGCCGGGGTTGCGCGCCACATCGCGCTCGATCTTGTGCGCATCATCGACGATCAGGACGGCGTCGCCTGTGAACCGCGTCGCTGCGACGAGGAAGGAGCGCGTGCTGTTCAGCAGCCGCTCGCTCTCGCTCAGCACCATGATGCCGTCCTTCGCGGTCATGCCCTGCGCGATATGGGCGTTGACCGCGTAGGCGAGGTCGAGCCGCTCCAGCATCGGGTCGCCGTGCTTGAGGTCGATCGCCTCACCACCCTTGGTGGATACGGTAATGCCGTGTTGGCCGACGCTTTCGACCTTGGCCACATCACTATTGGCGAGGCCGCGCGCATGATCATTGGTCGTCCAGCGGATCGGATCGCCCGCGTGCAGTGCAATGCGCTTTTCGGCAAAGACCGACACGGCATCGTGCCGCAGGTTATGGGGTAGACGGCCCGGGGTGAAAATCTGCACCCGGCCATCCTGCATCTCGAGCCTGACCTGCTCGCCATCATGGCCCACCACGCGGCCGCGCTCGCCTCGTGCAATATTCTGGGAGCGCAGGTGGCTGTTGAAGGTGACGATATGCCCCTCACGGTAGGCCCGCATCTGGCGGGCACCTTCCTTGGTGATCGTCACCCGATCGAGGACAGTCTGCACATGCGCCTGCTTGCCCAGCTCGCCTTTGTCGGCGCGCTGTTCCTGAGCCGCGGTGTTGAGCGCACTGCGCATAGCGCGGCTCAAGGTGAGAAGTAGCGTCTGCCCGCGCTCCTCCGGTGACCGGCTGACCCAGATCGCTGCAGCGGTTTCAACACCTTCAAGGCGCGGCAGTTCGAGCGTGCGATCCTTGAGGGCGGCGAAGGCGCCTGGCAGATCTTCGCGTTCGAGCGCCGCCGCAACTTCCTTCATCTGAGGTGAGGCAGCGCGAAGGTTTTCGGTAACGGGCGAGGTCGGAGTGCCGCGCTCCTGCGCCTGTTCGAAGGGCTTGCCAGCCGCAATGGCTTGCAATTGCTTCGTGTCGCCGATCATCACCAGCCGCTCGGCTCCGGCCAGATTGGCGAGGCGGACCAGCTTTTCGAATTGCTCGGTGCCGACCAGCGAGGTTTCGTCGACCATGATCCAAGCGCCGCGCAGCTCCCTTGCCGTGTTCGCGGCTTGCTCCGGACTGGCGGTGCCATCCAGCACCGGACGGTGCCGTGCGAGGAATGCGGCGACCGATTTGCCTTCGACGCCAAGCTTTTCGCCGAAATCACGCGCCGTGCGGGTGGCGATCGCCAGCGCATGCACCTGTTTGCCCTCTTCGCGCAGGAGCGCCGCGACCGGTACCAGCGCCGCCGATTTGCCTGTGCCAGCCCCGCCTTGCACCAGATGGACCCGGTCATTGGTCGCAAGAACGTCAACAGCGGCGCGCAGCTGGCCGGTGTTGAGCGGCCGCATGCCGAGGTTAGCCGCCGCTTGTTGAGCACGCAATGCTGCAGTCGGTCGGTCGGCGAATGCTCCAACCGCTCCACGCCCTGCCGCAACCTCATGCGCGGCGCGTTGCTCCAGTGCCAACATACTGGCGGGCGTCACCATCCGGTCATTGCCGAGCAGCAGGCCTTTATCCTGCAATTGCGCGATGCGCGCTTCCACGACATCGGCATTGATCGGCCCGCGGCGCTCGAGGGCTGCGCGCACAAGATCGAGGCGGCTGAACCCGGCTTCGTTCTCGCCGAGATCGCGGACGGCAGAGGCCACGGCTTGCGCCGCCGCGAAGGCCTGCGGAGCCAGGGCCCCCTTGCGGTCCGGCACCAGCGCATCCCTGGAACGCGGGGTCAGTCCCATTGCCGCGGCCACCTCCAGCCCTTTTGCATGGATGCCGCGAACCCCCTCAACTATCCGCGACCAGAACGTTTCTCCGCGCGCCGACCGCTCCATCGCCGCCGCAATGATGGGCTGCAGATTGAGCCCCACCTGCGCCGCCTTCTCCGCCCACACCTTTCCGCGCTCTTCACGATCCATCGCGGGTTCCTTGTCCCGCCGCGTCGCCAGAGCGGCAATTTCCCGCTCTCGCGGGGACGAACGGCCATCCTTATCCAGCGCGGCGAGGATCTGCGCGCGGCGCTCGGAGAAGGCCTCGATCTGGGCGCGCGAGATGCCTGCGATCTCGAACTCTCCCAACACGGGATTGTTGCCCGGCACGAGTTCGTAGCCGAGTTTCTCCAAGCCCTCTCGCAGATAGGCGTTGTGCACGGCACCGAGGGTGCGCTGATGCTGATAGATTCCGTCATTCTTGAGCGCATGCCACTTTCCGTCGCTGGCCAGCGTTGCACCGGCCACCACCGCGTGGACGTGCAGTTGCGGGTCCAGTTGGCGGCTGACGTCATGGGTGAAGGTGGCGACGAGAAGGTTGCCGGTGTTTTCGGTCACCTGCCGACCGTCCCGCCAGACGCGGGCCTGCGCGAGGTTCTTTTCCGCCCACACGAGCGTCTGGGCGACGGATGCCCGAAGCGCTTCCACCACCCGGTGATCCTTGCCGACGAGCGCGACGAGGCTGACCGATTTTGGCGCGCTGAAGGTCAGGTCGAGTCCGGCGCGGTGCTCGCCGCGACTGGCATTGATTTCACTGCCGTCAGGCAATTTGCCTTCCAGAATGCGCTCGAAGGTGGCGGTTTCAACCTTGCCCTCAAGGCCCAACGCCTGCGCGCCGCTGCCCTGCCAAAGGCTCTGTTCGGTGCCATTATCCAGCGAATAATAATTGTCCGAGGCGTAGTATTCGGCGGCGCCAGCAGAAGCGACGGGTCCGAGCGACATCATGGCTTCGGTTTGTCCATCATGGGCACGAGCACAGGGCAGGCTTTGGCACCATGCTTGGCCTTCCAGAGTTCGCACATGGCCTGATCAGCGCTGCCATACATGGCGCGGGCCATCGGATTGGCGATCCAGGCATCTGGGGTGAGACGCCCGAGCGTTGTGATGACAACGGCTGCCGCGAAAAGCGCAGTGATGGCGCCGACGCAGAGTTGCCAGGCAGGCATGCGCCAATCTGGTGCAATCTCATATCTGTTGACGGTGCGCGGCGCCTTCGCAGCGGCTTCGATGACGTCGAGCCTTGCGTTGAACCCGGCGATCCAATCCGGCGAGATTGCCGCCGACATGACCTGTTTGTACAGGTCTTCGACCGCTTCCAGATGCCCATCCAACAACTCTGAAAAGGGCGTTGCGCCTTGCGCGAACCGGGCTGCCAGCATTTCGCCGAGCCTGTTCATGGCCTCCCGGTTCGCTTCGTCGGTCGCGCTGAAAGCTTCCACCAGCCTCTTCTCACGCCGTTCCGCTGCGCGCAGGATGCGGTCGAGGTCGATGCTGATTTGCTCAACTTTCAAGGCGAGGGTTACGGCTGTGCCCGGGTCGATCGGCAGCTTCGGCGGCTCGAACATCGCCCTGCCTTGTTCACCGGCTCGCACGGCTTCCTCTGCAATGGCGCGCAGCAAGTCGGGACGAGACAGGCCGCGACCTTCCGCGACCGCGTCGAGGTGGGCGAGCAACCGGTCCTCGTAGGCGACATTTACCTGTGCCACCGCACGCGCTCCCAGATCACTGAAATAGGCGAGAGATGGCGGAAATCCCGGCTTCTACGAGGGAAGTGGGCGCAAGCTCTACGCCGCTGCCGCAAACCGCAGAGCTTTTGTGGGTAACCTAGAGCTCTACCTAGGCCGTAGAACCGCAGAATTCCGGGACTTTTTGCTACCCTCGGGGCAGCTAGCCAGTAGCGTGGTGCGTGCAATTCGCTTAGCTCACCCAAGTCATGTGAAGTTGGTCTTTGGGGGTCTTGGGAGCGTCTGGATTTCCCGTGGGGGCCAAGGCGGCTGTTACGCCGCAACATACTGCCACGAGGCCAGACCCCTGTACTGCGAGGCCCGCTCATTGGATTGTCGGCTTCACGGGCAGGGGGAGCGTCCCCAGAACGGTCGCATCGATGGCCTCACGGATCCTTTCGGCCAGGTTCTGCGCATGGGTGCAGCTGAGCGTGACCGACACATCACCGATCCGCAAGATTCCACCACGGCAGTCAGCCGGGCAGGCGATCTGACGATCACAGATAACCGTGAGTGAAGCGACGTTCCCGATCAAGACGATCGAATGCGTCGGGACGCTGAAAAGCGGCAACCGGGCGACTGGCTCGGTCATCACAGGAGCCTCCCGAAATCGCGCGGGCTTGGCGGCAGCGGAGCGACAGGGTCACGCGTCGGGAGCTTTGCTACCCAGTCGTCGATGTCGCGCCGCTTCCAGCGCAACTGTCCGCCAAGCGCACAAGGCTTGGGGAAGCCCCCCGCCGCCCGCTTGCGCCAGATTGTGACCCTGCTCATCCGCAGGTGCCGGACGAGATCGTCCGTGGTCATCAGAGTGCTTGTTTCCTCGCGTTCCATCGCCGTTCCTCCACGTCGCAATGCGTGCAGAGGCTTTCACAGGGCGGGGGGTGGACGAAGCCGTTTCTGGGGATTCCTCAGAATTTCTGGGAATTCAGACGGGGCTCATGGGGCAGCATTTAGGTGATGTCCGCACATTGAATTCTGCGCTCAAATGCGCTATCTGAATGCTCAAAGGAGCAACCATGGCCACCTCTGCGACCTATAGCGACAACGTCAGAACAGCGCGTCCCAAGGCTGGAACCTCGCGCGGCAGCATACTTGCAAAGCCCAAGGCAGGCGGCGGCTATCGCGAGCTCTTCGCCGCGTCACCGCAGGCGCGGATTGCGATGATCCGGCAAGGCGTTCCCGCCATCGAGGCCAAGCGGCTGGTGCAGGCGCTCGGGGTCGAGCAGAAGGTGTTCTATCAGGCGCTCGGGCTGAAGACCGCGACGGTCAATCGCAAGATCACCCAGAGCGAGCAGCTCGCCAGTGATGAAAGTGAGCGCCTGCTCGGCGTTGCGCGGCTGATCGGGCAGGTCGAGGCGATCGTGGCGGAGTCTGGCGATCCCAAGGGCTTTGATGCGCCCGAATGGCTGTCGCGCTGGCTGCGTGAGCCGTTGCCCGCGCTTGGCGGGACCCCGCCGATGGCTCTGCTCGATACTATGGAGGGTCAGGCCATGGTCGCCGAGGCGCTCGCCCGCATCCAGAGCGGAGCCTATGCGTGAGCGTATCGGTCTGGCGGATCGCGACTGACACAAAGGACTACGAAGCGGACGATCTCAGCGGCAAGGGAGCGGAAATCACCGGCGGGCGCTGGAACGACAAGGGCGCGCCGCTGGTCTACACCTCGACAAACCGCGCGCTCGCCGCGCTTGAGACCATCGTGCACCTCAACTCGGGCGGCCTGCCGCTCAACCGCTATCTCGTCGAGATCGTCATCCCGGATGATGTCTGGAACGCGGCGGAAGAGATCGACCACACGACCGCGCCGGTGGGGTGGGACGCCGAACCGGCGAGCCGCACATCATCTGACTATGGCACCCGCTGGGCCAGAGCTGCGACCAGTCTGCTGCTGCGCGTCCCCTCGGTGATCGTGCCCGAGGAGAGCAATGTGCTGATCAACCCGCGCCATCCCGACATCGCGGCAATCAACGCCCGCAAGGTGCGCAAGTGGATCTATGATCCGAGGATCGTGCGGAGCATGTGACCTAGCGGACCAGACCCTGCTTGATCAGGAAGGCTTTGAACGCTCCATAGGTGCCACTGGCTGACCTGCCGACGATTTTCCCGAGCACGTCGTCGGTGTAGTCTATGTGACGACCGCGCTTCTCGGCATCTTCCCTGACCCTGGCGGCGATCTGACCGGTCTGGAGGCAAGGATCCCTCTGAACGATTTTCCAGGTTTCCATGTTCACATAGCGGAACTGGTCCTTCTCGCTCAGTGATTTTGGCGCGGCCTCGAGGTACGTATTCAGAGCTCTGGTGAATGCGCCTTCCGCGATGCCGGTAAAGGGGTGATCAGTTTCGCGAACCGGTGAAACAGGGACAATGCCGAGGCCCAAGTCATGCTCGTCAGCGTGAGGCTGTGGCATCGGCGCGGGGGCGGTGTCTCGAGATTTCACCCGCTCGTTCAAGACCGCCCTCGGCACCTCGACGAACAATTCCTGCGCCTTCGCACGGGCGTCAATCGCCCCGCTGCGGACGATCAATCGCAGGCCGTTCAATCCTGCAAATTCTTGCCTAGCGATGACGGACGCGCCGTCACCACGCTGGCGCATGGCGCTGCTTTTGCCCGCTTCGAACTTTGCCCGGCAGGTTTCGAGGCGGACGAACCACTTATGCTGCTCAGACGTCCGTAGGCGTGCCTGAAGCTCCCGGTGGCTCGGTTTGCGCAGCCGCCGGTCACATTCCCACGCGGCCGCACCACTCAGGGCCGCCAGACAGAGCCACGAGACGGGATTGCCGTCTCCGATCATCGTCAAAATCGTGAGCGCGGCACCTACTACCGACAGACCAGCACTGGCCCACTTGCCCACATAGAGCCACGTCCACTCGCCTTGCTCCGGGTCGAGCCGCTCAAGAAATGCGATGCCGAACACCGCTTCCGGGGGCTTCTGGGGATCTTCTCCGTGCTCTTGCAGGAGAGCGGACCAGAGCGTGGGGAAGCGCTCCTCGCCAGTCCTCAAATCGAACGTGGCCATTGATGACTGATCCACAGGCCCCTCCTGCTTCAGGTCCTCGTTACAGCGCAATAATCAGCCCAAAGATTCATCAGCTTGCGCCGCTTTTGCAAGAGTTTTCCGCGCCGATAAGCCGCTTCAACCGGGTTCGCTATTGTGTGCGCCAGAGCCATCTCGGCAACGTCGCGGTCAAAATCGGTCTCTTCCGATACCCAGTCACGAAAGCTGCTGCGGAAACCGTGCGGGACAGCGTCGATCTCGGCGTCGCGGCAGATCTTCGTCAAGGTCATGTCAGACATTGGTTTGCCATGGCGGGTGCCTGGAAACACAAGGTCATTGCCATCTTGCTTGTGAACGCGCGCTCGCTTTAACACGTCCAGCGCGGCGTCGGACAAGGGCACGATGTGTTCCACGTCGGCTTTCATGCGTTCGGCAGGGATCGTCCACGTGCGCTCCGTGAGATCGATCTCCGACCAGAGCGCTCCGCGCACCTCGCCGGAGCGGGCCGCTGTTAGGATCAGGAACTCGAAAGCGAGGCGCCCGATGCTCTCGCGTTCGCGCAGTTTCCCGACGAAAGCTGCCACCTTGGAATAGTGCAAGGCCGCGAGGTGATTCTGGCGATTGCGCACTTTTGGAAGCGATTTATTGATCGCATTCATCGGCAAGGGGTGCGCGCGATAGTTCTTCGCGATCGCCCAATCGATCACCATCCCTATCCGCTGACGCACCCGACGCGCGGTCTCGTTCTTTTCGAGCCATATTGCGATCAGCACATCGCGGACGTGCGAACTCTCGATGTCGCTGACAGCGACGTCGCCAATCTTCGGAAAAGCGTAGGTCTGAAGCGATGTCAGCCACTGACCCCGGTGCTTCTTGTTCTTCCAGCTCTTTTTGTTCTCAGCATAGACGGCGGCGGCAGCCTCCCGGAAGGTCGGGATGCCTTCGGCCTTCTTCCGCTGAAGCACGGGGTCGATTCCTGCCTCTACCTGCGAGCGGACTTCGGCTGACCGCTGCCGGGCCTGCGCGAGACTCACTTTCTTCGCGCTGCCGAGTCCGATATCCCTGCGGCGGCCATTTTTCTGGACTCGGCAGATCCATGAACGGGCACCGGTCGGGGTGACGTTCAGGAACAGCCCATCGCCGTCGTGATGGCGCCCCGGCTCAAGCGATCCCCGGAGCATGTTGGCGGTGAGATTGCCCATTTTTCCTTCCCCACATCCTTACCCACACGACATTGCAACGGATCGTCTCGGAATGCAATAGCGGGAAACACAGAGAGCGCCCTAAGGCGCTGTTTTTGTGTGATTTTGAAGCGGGAAGAAACAGCCAGAAAGCGGCTGTTGGCGGAGACGGAGGGATTCGAACCCTCGGTGCCGGATTCCCAGCACGACGGTTTAGCAAACCGTTGGTTTCAGCCACTCACCCACGTCTCCGCGCGCCGAAGTCCCTAGACATGGGCCGGATGGCTGTCAACGCGCCGTTCGCATGGGCAGTCAGCTTTGGCCGAGCCCGGTTGACAGGCGCGTCCCGCCACCCGACTGTCGGTGCGTGAGCCGCCCCGTTCCCGAACGCCATCAGGTCCTTCGCCGCAAGTCGCAGACGCCCGAATGGCAGCAACTGCTGTGGCGGATCCTGGCCGTCATCCTGCTGATCGGGCTGGCCATCGCCGTCCACTGGTTCGACCGCGCCGGGCTGAAGGACAATCATGACGGGCATGTCAGCTTTCTCGACATCGTCTATTTCACCTCCATCTCGATTTCGACCACCGGCTATGGCGACATCGTGCCCGTCACCACCGAAGCGCGGATGTTCGATGCGCTGATCGTGACGCCGATCCGCATTTTCGTGGTGCTGATCTTCCTCGGCACCGCTTATGATTTCGTCTTCAAACGCACATGGGAGCGCTGGCAGATGCGCCGTATCCAGCAACAACTGACCGGTCACACCATCGTCTGCGGCTATGGCGTGTCCAACCGCCAGGCGGTGCAGGAGTTGATGCTGCGCGGCTGCGACTGCAGCGCCATCGTCGTCATCGACTGCGATGGCGAGGCGCTGGCCGAGGCGGAAGCGATCGGCTGCAACGTCATGCTGGGCGACGCGACCCGCGACCAGATATTGCTCGATGCGCGCATCGATTCCGCGCGCGCGGTGCTGGTTTCGGCCGGGCGCGACGACAGCTCGATCCTGATGGTGCTGACGGCGCGCGCCTTGAGCAAGAGCGTGCCGATCAGTGTCGTCATCCGCAATTCGGACAATGAATCGATCGCTCATGCTGCCGGGGCCAGCACCGTCATCAACCCGGTCAGCTTCACTGGCCTGCTGCTCGCGGGGTCGACCCACGGCGCGCATGTCGCCGACTATATCGCCGATCTGGCGTCGGTCGACGGGCGGGTATCGTTGCAGGAGCGCGAGGCGACCCCCGCCGACATCGGCAAGCCGCTCAGGGACATCGCCACCGGCATCGGCGTCCGCCTCTATCGCGGCGGGCGGCCGCATGGCATGTGGGATGAGGAGAGCGCGGCGATCGAAGCAGGCGACATGATCGTCGAGATCGTGCGGGGGGCCGGGCGGTAGGCGTCACGGCTAGCGCGCCCGATCCCGCCGCAATCGGTCCAGGAACGGTACCAGCCGGTCGCGCCACACCCGATAGCCAGCCTCGCTGGGATGCAGACCGTCGTTGAACAGCTCGCTGCGCTGTACGCCGCCCGCGTCGGTGAACGCCGGATAGAGATCGAGGTGACGCACGTAGGTCGAGAATTCGGGGTCAGCGGCCAGAGCCGCGATGCGCGCATTGACCGGCCGGACGACATCGCGATCGCGATCGACTTCCTGCGTCGGCAAAAGCGATTGCAGCACGATCACCGCATCGGGTTTGCGCGCATGCACGCTGCGCACGACCTCGCGGATGCCGGCAAAGATGCTGTAGGCAGCGGGCGCTTCTGCATCCCAGCTATTGTTGATGCCGATCATCAGCACTACGAATTCGGGCGACAGATCGGCACGGTCGAGCTGGCCGAGTCCGCCTTCGGCACGCGGCCGCAGCCTGAACAGCACATGCTCCAGCCGGTCTCCCGAAATGCCGAGGTTGATCGCGCGATTGGCTGGCGTAGCCTCACCGAAACTCTCGTCCCACACCGCACGGCCACAGCGCTTGCCCGGCATCCAGGGATTGTCGCCCAGCATCCAGAAATCGGTGATCGAATCGCCAAGGAACAGCAACCGCACCGGAGACAGGTCGGCAGGGTCGGCCAGTTGCGCTTCGATGTCCGCTTGACGCTGCTGCCAGTAATCGATGCGCTGTGTCGGCACGGTCGAGCGGAATGGTGTCTGCGCGCAGGCGACCGACGGCCCGAGCAGCGCAAAGGCCATCGTCAGGGCCAGGCCCGTTGCTCTGCGCATCCCTTGTCTCCACCCGAAGTGCCATTCTGCGGGCCGAGCATGGAGGACCGGCATCGAGGTGACAAGCAGGACAAACCGCGCTAAGCGCCCGCGCATCCATGAGCGATACCATCACCCTCCCCGAGCCGCGCAAGGTCGGCATGGTCAGCCTTGGCTGCCCAAAGGCGCTGGTCGACAGCGAACGCATCCTCACCCGGCTGCGCGCCGATGGCTATGCCATGTCGGCGGACTATGCCGGCGCGGATGTGGTGCTGGTCAACACCTGCGGCTTTCTCGACAGCGCCAAGGAAGAGAGCCTCGAGGCGATCGGCGAGGCCATCGCCGAGAATGGCCGGGTCATCGTCACCGGCTGCATGGGCAATGAAGCGGACGTTATCCGCGCGCGCTTCCCGGATGTGCTCGCGGTCACCGGCGCGCATCAATATGAGGATGTGGTCAACGCGGTGCATGCGGCTGCACCGCCGGGCCAGAGCCCCTATCTCGATCTGATCCCGCAGGCCTATGACGACGCGGGTCTCAAACTCACCCCGCGCCACTACAGCTATCTCAAGATTTCCGAAGGCTGCAACCATGCCTGCGCCTTCTGCATCATCCCCAGCTTGCGCGGAAAGCTGGCCAGCCGCCGCATCGACGCGGTGTTGCGCGAAGCGGAAAAACTGGTCGCGGCGGGTACGCAGGAGCTGCTGGTGATCAGCCAGGACACCTCGGCCTATGGCGTCGATGTGCGACACGAACCGCGCAACTGGAAGGATCGTGAGGTCCGCACGCACATGACCGATCTGGCACGCGAACTCGGCGGCCTCAGGACCGCGCAGGGCCGCGCGCCGTGGGTGCGTCTCCACTATGTCTATCCCTATCCACATGTCAGCGAGGTGATCCCGCTGATGGCCGAAGGGCTGCTCACCCCCTACCTCGACATCCCGTTCCAGCATGCCGCGCCCGGCGTGCTCAAGCGCATGCGCCGTCCCGCCAATGAGGCGAAAGTGCTGGAGCGGCTGCGCGAATGGCGGGCCATCTGCCCGGACATCGCCATCCGCTCGAGCTTCGTCGTCGGCTTTCCCGGCGAGACCGAGGCCGATTTCCAGTATCTGCTCGACTGGCTCGACGAAGCCCAGCTCGACCGCGTCGGCGCCTTCCGCTTCGAGCCGGTCGAAGGCGCTGCCGCCAACGCCCTGCCCGATCCTGTGCCGGAGGCGGTCAAGGAAGAACGCTTCCAGCGCATCATGGAAAAGACCGCCGCGATCAGCGCGGCGAAACTCGCCGCCAAAGTCGGCCGCACGCTGCCGGTGATCATCGACGAAGTGGGCGAGCCGGACGAGGAAGACGGCAGCATCGGTGCGACCGGCCGGTCACAGGCGGATGCACCCGAAATCGATGGCCATGTCTATCTGCGCGATGTGTCGGCGGCGCTGAAGCCGGGCGATATCGTCGATGTGGTGATCGAGGATGCCGACGAGCATGATCTGTTCGGGGTAATTGCGCAGTAAATACATACTGCGGCCGATCAGCCATTGTGCCTGCGGCGCTTTGCTGTTCAACTGCCGCTGCCGGAACGGCTCACCTGCTGACGCAGCAGCGTGATCGCAACACCGCCCGGTTGCGGAGGGGCAGGACATGACCAATAGCGATACTGCACAGCCTCAAGGTGGCTACCAGCTTCTGTTCCATACGGGCGAGGATTATGCGCGGCGCTATTTGGCCGAAGTCAGGGGCGCGCAGGGTGATCTGCTCTACGGGCATTGGTCCGCAGCGGTGCTGGCCGAGCAGGTGGTGGCGCGGACCGGGCGGGATGTACCGCTGGTCAATCGCGAGGCCGGGCTTGCCGCCATGGCACCTTCAGGGCGTGCCGCCCTGCTTGAGCGCGAGCAGTTGTTCATCGACGCGATGCGCACGCTCTACCCTCTGCTTGATGGAGAACTAACCACCGCCGAATCCGTCACGCTGCTTTCGGACGGCTTCGGCACCGCACCCGTCGGATCGCCGGTCTATGTCCGCAGCACCGATCTGGGCGGGCTGACAGTGGTCGCTGCAACGATCCGTGTCGATGCGGCGACCGGGGTGCTGAAGCATGCCGCAGCCCCGCCGCTGATCGTGGCATCATCCGCTTGTGCTGCGGACGCTGTCGCGCCGCCCCCTCTTTCGCTGGGCGCTGACGATGGAGGCAGCTTGTCCGCTGCCCAGGCGGGACTGTCACTCGCCGAAGGGTTGCTCACCGCCGTCGGCCCCGAAGGCGAGGTCGTCGCTGCCGCGCTCGGGCTGCTTGAGCTGCTGTTCGGCGGCGACGACCGCAGTCCGCTGCCCGAGGAAATCAACCAGCTGGTCGAGCAGGATCTGGCCAACGACCATGTCGTCACAGACCTGACGACTATCGTCACCTTTAGCCAATGGCTGTCCGATGCGATGCGCCCAGCGGACGGCACCCAGCCCCCTGCCGATGATCATGCCGCGTTCGAGAACGCCAAGGGCGCGTGGAGCGACTATGTCTTCAACGCCTGCGACCCCAGCTCGCCACTGCTGCAGGCGATCTCCAACTTGCAGAACGGCACCTACACGTCGGACCCGCCCTACGCGGTCATCGCGCTGCCCGCCTTCCTGTTCGGCGCGACACTGCACCTTACTTTCGAACGCACCAAATTGCTGTTCCTCACCGACGCGACGACCTTCAAGGCCGAGCAGATGAATTACATCATCAACGTCGCCAGCGATTATCTCGCCTTTATCGATTCGACGCTGGCGACCATCAACCAAGCCTTCGCCGACCGGCTCGACGGCATCGGCCAGCCGACCTACGGCACCTACAGCTATGGCACGGCCTCGCGCACCGGGATGACCTATACCGACTATAATTATGTCTATATTCTCGATCCCGCGCTGAACAATTTCCCGCAGCAATCGAGCGCTGTTCCGAACGGCTTCGGTGGCCACACCTATTCGATGAGCAGCACCACCGTCTGGTATCAGGACATGCCGACCGGCTGCAACGCCAGCACCGACCCCGCGCCGCTGATCGCTAACGGCACGCAGTGGCGCAACAGTTATGTCGCCCAGCTGAACACGCAGCTAGAACAGAAATACAACGCCACCGCGGACCAGCGCGCCACCATAGCCGCCACGTCAGCGGCGCTGCACAAAGCGGTCGACGAGTTCAAGGCGATCATGGCAGGTTGAAGGGGGAGCGGAACTACGGTGAATTACGGTGACGGGGAATAACGCACCTGTCACCGTAACCACGATTATCCGGCGAAGCTGGCCTTGATCTCGGCAGCGACTGTTGCGGCATTTTCGTCGAGAACGAAGTGGCCTGCGTCGAGCCAGACCAGCCAAGCCTGCGGCAGGTCCGTCAGGAACGCCTCGGCACCAGCGGGCACGAAGAAGGGATCGTTCTTGCCCCACACGATCAGCGTCCTGGGCTGATACTGACGGAAGGCCGCATGCCAGCTGTCATAAGCGGCGACGTTGGTCTTGTAGTTTTCGAGCAGGTCAAGATGCGCCGCATCATGGCCGGGGCGGTCGAGCAGGGCCTGATCGTGGGTCCAGTTGTCGGGGCTGATCGCTTCGACGTTCCGGGCACCGACCTGATACTGGAACTTGGTGGTTTCAGCAGCGAGGAAGGCGCGGGCGCCGGCCTCGCTCGCCTCATCGCGCTTGTCCCACAGAGGCAGGAAGATCTGTGCCGGCATTTCACCGACACCGGCCATGTAGGCATTGGTGTTCTGGATAACGAAGCCGGTCACCGCCTGCGGATTTCGGGTGAACAGGCGGAAGCCGATCGGGCCGCCGAAATCCTGCATGTAAAGGATGTAGGAGGTCAGCCCCAGCTGATCGATCAGGCCTGCGACATGGTCGGTCAGGTTTTCGAAGCTATAGTCGAAATCCTGGGCCGAGGGCGCCTCCGACTGACCGAAGCCGACATAGTCGGGCGCGATGACGTGGAAGCGATCGGCGAGCAGCGGAATGAGGGTGCGGAACATGAAGCTGCTGGTCGGGAAGCCGTGCAGCAGGATGATGGTCGGCAGCGCCGGGTCGCCGGCTTCGCGATAGAATATCTGGCGGCCGTTGATGGTGGCGAATTTGTGGAGGGTCATTGGGAATGTCCTTGAGTCTGGGGAGAGGAGAAAGGGGCCGGCGCCGCTGAGAAAGAGGGGAGGACGGCGCCCGCCAGTCCATCGTCTGCCTACGGGTCAGGCGGCCTTGCGGGCCTCGACGACAGGGAAGTCGATGGCGGTCTGGAACACCGAGTTGAAGAAGTTGGTCCAGCTGTTGAGCGCGACATGCTGGACAATCTCGATCAATTGCGCGTCGCTGTAGCCAGCCAGTTTCACCGCGGCGACATCGGCATCGGTGACATGGCCGCGATCCTTGGCAACCTTGGCCGCGAAGCGGACAGCCGCATCGGCCTTGGGGTCATTGGAAGCACCATTGCGGTTGGCGGTGATTTCCGCATCGTCGAGCTTGGCGAGATTGCGACCGAGATAGGTGTGCGCCGACAGGCAATAGTCGCAGCCGTTGATTTCAGCGACGGCGAGCGCGATCCGCTCGCGGGTGGCGGCGGGCAGGCTGCCCTTGGCGAGCGCGCCGGAGAGGCCGAGATAGCCGTCGAGCGCGTGCGGGCTGGTGGCGATGGCGCGGAACATGTTGGGCGCGCTGCCCAGTTGCTTGACAACGGCCTCGAGCAGCGGACGCGATGCTTCGGGGGCATCAGCGATGGTGGCGGGGATGGTGAGACGAGTCATGGTGGGGACCTTTCTGGTGCGGCCGTGTTGGCCGTGCAGTGCAGATAGGCGCTTCCAATTTTCCGCAGCAGACGCTATTTTCGATAGTCAACCTTCCATAATGTGGAATGATACATGGACCGGTTCGAGGCGATGCGGACATTGCTGGCGGCGGTCGATGGCGGCAGCCTGTCGGCGGCATCACGGGCGCTGACCATGCCCTTGCCGACGGTCAGCCGCCGGATTTCCGATCTGGAGGCGCATCTCGGCGCGCAGCTTCTGGTGCGGACCAGTCGCCGGCTGGTGCTGACCGAAGTGGGTGAGGCCTATATCGCTGTCGCGCGCCGCCTGCTTGACGATCTGCACGATGCGGAGCGCGCCGCGAGCGGCGAATATCGCGAACCGCGCGGCGAATTGATCGTCACCGCGCCGATCATGTTTGGTAAGCTACACGTTGCGCCGATCGTGCACGCCTTCCTCGCCGCATACCCCAAGGTTTCGGTTCGTCTGGTGCTGTCCGACGGCGTGATCGACCTGGTCGAAGCGCATGTCGATGTCGCGGTGAGGATCGGGCGACTGCCGGATAGCCAACTGATCGCCAAGCAGGTCGGTACGGTGCGTTGGCTTATCTGCGCCAGCCCCGATTATCTGCGCCATCATGGTTCGCCTGCGGAACCGGCCGACCTGGCCGATCATCACTGCATCGCTTTTGAAGGCCTGCAACCATATCGCAGCTGGCCGATCGGGAGCGCGGCCAACGGTCAAGCCATACTCATCCGTCCGCGCTTTTCGGTCAATACGGCCGACGCGGCGGTAGAGGCTGCATCGGCTGGAGTGGGGCTGGCGCGGCTGATGTCCTACCAGGCAGCCGACGCTATCGCCGACGGCAGATTGAAACCGTTGCTGCGGGCGTGGGACTCTGATCCGGTCACTGTCTCGTTGGTGCACCAGCCGCAGGCCATTCAACCTCTCAAGCGCCGCGCATTTCTCGATTTCGTCGCCCCACGCCTGATGCAGGCACTCGGGACAATCGAACACACCGTCAGCGCGTAGCGTAGCGCTTGCTCCCGCTGCTGACGGACAGTGACTATCTGTTGTAACCGCCCTCCCCTCGCGGCCGAACCCGTCCATGCAAGGTCGGGCAGGTGGCCTCCCGCAATCAGTGCCGCCGCGACAGCAACGCAACCCGAGACCACCCATGGCAACCGCCCCTGCGCGCGCCGCCTGTCTGGAGGATAGCAGCAATTTCGCCACCGCGCACATCGGCTGCGCGCGCTGGCGCATCGGCTTCACCTATGCGCTGACCGCAGCCGAGAATATCCTCGAGCTGCTCTACCCGCTGGCGATCGGCTTCGGCATCAATGGCCTGCTTGCAGACCGCCCGACCGATCTGCTGGCTCTGGCCGCGCTGTGGTTCGGCCACATCCTGCTCGCGGCGGCCCGTCAACTCTATGACACGCGGCTGTTCGCACCGCTGTATGCCGGGCTCGCGGTCGACATGGCGCACGCGCAGCGCGGGGCCGGGCAGCCGACAGGGGAAGTCGCGGCGCGGGTAGAGATGGCGCGCGACTATGTGCAATTCTTCGAAAGCGATGTGCCCCGGCTCGGCGCGGTTGCCATCAGCCTGATCGGCGGCGTGGTGCTGATTACCCATGTCGATTGGGTCTCGGGCGGCATCGTCGCCGCGCTGCTGCTACCGGTGGCGGCGATCAACCTGTGGCTGGCGCGGCGCGCGCTAAGGCTCAACCGCGCGATCAACGACCAGCAGGAACAGCAGGTCGATGTCATCGCGCACGCAGCCGCGCGCCCGCTCAAGCGCCATTTCGGCCGCATCGCGCGCTGGCGCATCCGCCTGTCCAATGCCGATGCCGCGAGCTGGTCGCTGGCCGAGACGATCACGCTGGGCGCGGTGCTGCTGGTGCTATGGCGGCTTGCCGGCCTGCCGGATGCCAGCGCTGGCGGCATCTTTGCCGGGGTCGCCTATCTGCTGCAGGTGATCGACGCGCTCGACCATGTGCCGGAAGCGGTGCAGCAGATCGGGCGCCTGCTCGACATCCGCCGCCGGATGCAGGCGGGGTAAAGGTTGCAATTTACAACTGTGTCATTAGGCTTTCCCCCGATACAGTAAGGGAGAGTCGGCAAATGAATGCTGTCAGTCAGATAGCGCGGCCTGACGCGGGTCGAGCGGCCGGGGCGGAGCAGCATCATGCAGACGTCGACGTGCTCATCGTGGGCGCGGGCATCTCCGGCATCGGCATGGCAGTGCACCTGCAGCAGCAATGCCCGGACCGCAGCTTTGCGCTGGTCGAACGGCGCGCCAATCTGGGCGGCACATGGGATCTGTTCCGCTATCCCGGCATCCGGTCGGACAGCGACATGCACACGCTCGGTTTCGTCTTCGAGCCTTGGAAGCATGAGAAATCGATCGCCGACGGGCCCTCGATCCTCGACTATCTCAACCGCATCGTCGATGAGCGCGGCATCCGCGACCGCATCCGCTTCGACAACAAGGTTGTTAGCGCCGACTGGGACAGCGCGACAGCGCTGTGGACGGTGACCACCGAAGCCGCTGACGGCAGCCGCGGCACGATGCGCGCGCGCTTCCTCTATCAGGGCTCGGGCTATTATGACTATGATCAGCCCTATGATGCCCAGTTCCCGGGGCGCGAGACGTTCAAGGGCCAGATCGTCCACCCGCAATTCTGGCCGGAGAATTTCGACTTCGCGGGCAAGCGCGTCGTCGTGGTCGGCTCCGGTGCCACCGCTGTCACCATCACCCCGTCGATGGTCAGGCCTGGCGATCCCGGTGCAGCCGCGCATGTCACCATGCTGCAGCGAACGCCGACCTGGTATTTCATCCGCCCGGCCAAGGATGGCTTTGCCAACACGCTGCGCAAGCTGCTGCCGGAAAGCTGGGCCTATGCCATCACCCGCTTCAAGAATGTCCGTCTGCAGAATTTCGCATTCAAGATGGCGCGCAACAAGCCCGAGAAGGTCAAGGAAGCGCTGACCACCAAGATCCGGGAGGCGCTGGGCGACCGATATGACGCGGCCGCCTTCACGCCTCCCTATGACCCGTGGGACCAGCGGCTGTGCCTGGTGCCCGACGGCGATTTCTTCAACGCGATTGTCGCCGGCAAGGCCGATGTTGTCACCGACCATATCGAGCGGTTCGACGAGACCGGCATCCTGCTCAAGTCCGGCAAGCATCTCGATGCCGACATCATCGTCACGGCGACCGGCCTCAATCTCGCCCTCGCCGGCAAGGTCGCGGTCAGCGTCGACGGCGCGCCCGTGCAGTGGAACGAGCATTTCTACTACAAGGCATGCATGTTCTCGAACGTGCCCAACTATGCGGCGGTGTTCGGCTATCTCAATGCCAGCTGGACGCTGCGAGCCGACATCGTCTCCGATTATGTCTGCCGAGTCCTCAACCACATGGCCGCGACCGGCAGCGACATCGCCGTGCCGGTGCTAGACGATCCGGCGCGCCTCGAAGAAGATAATGTCTTCGATTTCTCGTCAGGCTATATCCAGCGCGCGCTGCACATGATGCCGCGCAACGCCAAGGCGATGCCATGGCGGCTCAACCAGGATTATCTCGCCGACCGCAAGGACATGCGCGATGGCCCGATCGCCGATGGTGTGCTGGCTTTCCGCAGCAAGGGCGCCGGGACGGCCAGGCTGGAACCTCTGCTCGACGCAGCCGAGTGAGCGTCAGCCGTTGACGATGGTCCCGCCATTGGGGTGCAGCACCTGCCCCGACATGTAGCTTGAATCCTCGCAAGCGAGGAACAGGAAGGCGGGCGCCACCTCGTTCGGCTCGCCCGGCCGCTTCATCGGTGTCGATTCGCCGAAGCTGCGCACCTTGTCCGGATCTGCGCCGCCCAGCGGGTTGAGCGGGGTCCAGATCGGGCCAGGCGCGACACCGTTCACCCTGATGCCCTTTTCGACCAAGCTTTCGCTGAGGCTGCGGGTGAAGGCGGTGATCGCCCCCTTGGTCGCGCTGTAATCGAGCAATTGCCCGGCGCCCTGATACATGGTGACGCTGGTGCAGTTGACGATCGCCGATCCGGCGCTGAGGTGCGGCAGCGCGGCCTGCACCATATAGAACATGCCGAAGATGTTGGTCTGGAAGGTGCGCTGCAGCTGCTCTTCGCTGATGTCGACAATGTCCTCGGCGGGGTGTTGCTCGCCGGCATTGTTGATGACGATGTCCACCCCGCCGAGCTCTTCGACGATCTGCGTAATGCAGTCGTCGCAGTCGGCCTTGACGCCGACGTCGCCCTTGATCGCCATGCCGTTGCGGCCCTCGGCTTCGACGATGCGCACTGTTTCATGCGCATCGTCGTCGGAACTGTTGTAGAAGATGGCGACATCCGCGCCTTCGCGGGCGAACAGCGCGGCGACGGCGCGGCCGATGCCGCTGTCGCCCCCGGTCACCAGCGCCACCTTGCCTGCCAGCCGGCCCGAACCGGGATAGCGCGGCTGCCAGCGCGGCGCGCGGTCGAGCGCGCTTTCAGGGCCGCGTCCGCTGGCTAGCCCGCTGGTTTCGCCGTCGGCTTCAAGCTGGTCGGCGGCACGCTGCTTGCCCTGACGCTCGGCTTCGTTTTCGCCGACCTTTCCGGCAACGGGGTCGATGGTGCGGCTATCATGATCGTGGGGAGGCATGGCGTCATCCTGTCGCGGGTCGATGGGGTTTCGGGGCTTCAAGCGCACGATCATCCTGCGGGTTCCGCCGTTACGCTGGCGATTTCGGGCGGGCGTGCCTACATCGGGGGGATGACCGACTTCTCCTCCATGCTGCATCCCGACAAGGGCCAGCCCGCACACGCCATCCACATTGTCGACAAGGCCGGGTTCGACGCATGGCTGAATGCCCAGCCCGAACGGGCGCGCACGGCGGTAGCGGCGCAGCGGCTGAAGCCGGAAGGCTATGCCCACGCCATCCTGCCCGGCGATGCGGCGGACGAATGGTCGGTGGTGACGGTGGTCGCGAACGTCGCCAGCCTGTCGAGCTGGTGCCTCGCCAAGCTTGCCACTACCCTGCCTCCTGGCACCTATCGGCTGGCCGAGGGCGAGCCCGGCCCGGCAATGGTCGGCTGGCTGACCGCGCAGCACAGCTTCACCCGCTACAAGCAGAAGCCCGATGCGGACGCCGCGCGGGTGCTGCTGTCGGGCGAGCCTGGCCGGATCGCCGCCGCGGTTGCCGAGGCAACGGCGGTGTGCATGGTCCGCGATCTGGTCAACACCCCGGCCAGCGACATGGGCCCGGCGGATCTCGAGGCCGCCGCTGCCGCGCTGGCCAAGGCGCACAAGGCGACCCTCACCGTCACGCGCGGCGACGCGCTCGAACAGGGCTATCCGATGATCGCCGCGGTCGGCCGGGCGGCCAGCCGCGATCGTGAGCCGCGCCTGATCGAACTGGTCTGGGGCCATGCCGATCATCCGCGCATCGCCATCATCGGTAAGGGCGTGACCTTCGATTCGGGCGGGCTGGACATCAAGCCGGCGAGCGGGATGGCGCTGATGAAGAAGGATATGGGCGGCGCAGCCCACGCGCTGGCGCTGGCAAGGCTGGTGATGGAGGATGCGCTGCCGGTGCGGCTGCACCTGCTGATCCCCGCGGTGGAAAACAGCATCTCGGGCAGCGCGATGCGCCCCGGCGACATATTGACCAGCCGCAAGGGGCTGAGCGTGGAGGTCGACAATACCGACGCGGAAGGCCGCCTGATCCTGGCCGACGCGCTGACCCGCGCTGCCGAGGAACGGCCCGAACTGATGCTCGATTTCGCGACCCTGACCGGCGCGGCCCGGGTTGCGCTGGGCCCGGACCTGCCGGCGCTGTTCGCCAATGACGATGCGTTGGCCGACGCGCTGCTGGCACATGGGCGCGAGCGCGACGATCCGCTGTGGCGCCTGCCGCTGTGGGATGGCTATGACGAGATGCTGAAGGGCGACAGCGCCGACATCACCAATTCGCCGTCCGGCGGATTTGCCGGCTCGATTACCGCGGCGCTGTTCCTGCGCCGGTTCGTTGCCGCAGATCTGCCCTGGGCGCATCTCGACACATTCGCATGGCGCCCCGTCGCCAAGCCGGGTCGCGCCAAGGGCGGCGCAGCGCTGGGCCTGCGCGCCGCCTGGGGTATGCTGCGGGAACGCTATCGCGGCTGAGCCCCGGCGCGCCGATGCGCGGGCACAAGAAAATTTCTGTGATGTGACAATTGCCGTGCAACCCGTTTCGCCTGCGTGCGTTGACGGTCACGATTGGAGGATTGCCTCCACCGCGCCCAACCATGTCTGCGACGGAAAGAAGCATAATGAACAGCGCCGCCTGGATGACCTGCCTCATCGACATCATCCGCTCTGACATGCCGGACCTGACCAACCGCCAGATGGGCATCATGCTCACCGTGGCGCTGGCACCCGGGCCCCACACTGTCCGCGGTCTGGCCGAGCGACTGGACGTGTCCAAACCGGTCGTGACACGCGCCCTTAACAAACTCACCGCGCTCGGCTATCTGGCGCGAAAGCGCGACCGGAACGACGGCCGCAACATCTTTATCGAAATGACGGGCGCAGGGGCTAATTTTCTTGAACGGTTCAACAAGCTCCTCAGCGAGGCAGGCAGCACCAGCAAGACCGGATGACGCTGCACCGGTCCGTTTCACACTGACGGGACCGTCCCGGCCGTTCGATGAGCGGCACCAGGCGATCCGTGCCGACCTCGCCGACATCGCCGAAGCCGCGCATCATTTCGCGCCGCATTATGCGGCACCCGTCGCCTGCATCGCCAACCGGACCGTCGCGGTTCGCGAGGCGGCAGACGATGCTTCTGTCCCGCTGATCGAACTGCAGCCGGGCGCCGGCTATGCGCTGCTCGATCTCAGCGGTGGGTGGGCGTGGGGCTATGCAGAGGCTGGACATGTGGTCGGATATGTCCGCCGCGAGTGTCTCGATCTCGCCTGATGCCGACGCAGGTGTTCATCGACGGCGGGGTCGGCACCACCGGCCTCGACATCGCCGAGCGGCTCTCCGCGCGCGCTGACGTCGCGCTGCTGACCCTGCCCGAGGACCGGCGCAAGGATGCGGCCGCGCGCGCTGAAGCACTCCACGAAGCAGACATCGCCATCCTCTGCCTGCCCGACGACGCGGCCAAGGAAGCCGTGGCACTGGCTGCAGACAGCAAGGTGCGCATCATCGACGCCTCGACCGCGCACCGCACGGCACCGGGCTGGACATACGGCTTTGCCGAACTGGCAAAAGGCCAGCGCGAAGCGATTGCTGCGGCCCGGCTGGTCAGCAATCCCGGCTGCTATCCCACCGGCTTTCTGGCGCTGGTCGCTCCGCTGATCGCCGCTGGCCTGCTGCCGCGGGACCATGGTTATGTCGTCCATGCCGTCTCCGGCTATTCGGGTGGCGGCAAGGCGCTCATTGCCCGGTTCGAGGATGACCGCAGCATTGCGTGGCGCGGTTATGGCCTGTCGCTGGGGCACAAGCATGTGCCGGAGATGCAGGCCCATGCAGGCCTTGCGCACGCACCGCTGTTTTCCCCTGCCGTAGTCCCAGCCTATCGCGGCATGGTGGTGGAGGTGCCGTTGCAGCGCGCCACCGACGCACGAATCGCGCCGGCTGACGAGATGCGCGCAGCATGGCAGGCCCATTTTGCCGGATCGCCGCTGGTCACGGTCGGCGGGCTCGAACAGGATGGCGAACTGCTGCTGCGCGACGGCGCGGCGGCCAGCGACCGGCTGACGCTCGATCTGTTCGCGTCCGCCGATGGCAGCCAGCTGCGACTCGTCGCGGCGCTCGACAATCTCGGCAAGGGCGCGGGCGGCGCCTGCGTGCAGAATCTGAACATTATGGCCGGGCTGCCCGAGACCGCGGGCCTCAGGATCTAGGCGCCCGTCGGGCCCCGGTGCAGCGTTGCGCTGCACCAAAGCTGTCAACACCATTCACCCTGCACTCAGCTTGGCTGTCATAATTCTGCGACAAAGCCCGGGACCGCTGGCAGTGCCGCCAGATGCCCGGTGCGGAGGAAGCAGACCATGACCCGAACCTGGATCGGCGCGCTGTTGATAGCCGCCACAGCCCTTACCCCGATCGCCGCATCCGCTCAGGATGGCGGTTTCGCAAGCCGCATAATCCGTGACGCGCAACGCGGCGGCGACGCGCAGCAATCGAACGCTCCAGCACCGCAACGTGCGCAATATCAGCGCGGCGAAGGTCGTCGCGGTGGCGATGGCGGCCAACGGCGCGGCGGGGACGATGGCGCCCGCCAGCGTGGCGACGGTAACGGCGGCGGCTGGCAGGGTCGTCGTGGCGGCGGACAGACGGCCGCGCCCGCTCCGGCCCCCGCCCCGGTCGAAGGCCGGCGCGGCGGCGGCGATGGTACCCGCTGGCAGGGCCGTGGCGATGGCCAGCAGCGCTGGCAGGGTCGCGGTGAAGGCGAGCAGCGCTGGCAGGGCGACGAGCGCCAGCGCGGCGGTGAACGCGGCCAGTGGCAGGCGCGACGCGGTGGCGGGGTCGCCAGCGAACAGATTCGCGAAGCCCAGCGTGCGGCCGAACGGCGCGGCGAGGGCCGCGGTGGCTGGCAGGGCCGGACCGATGGCCGCACGGCCGGCGATTTCGACCGAAATGGCGATGGCCGCGTCGACCGGCGCTGGGATCGCAATGGCAATGGCCGGACCGACCGCCAGTGGGATCGGAATCGCGACGGCGACCTCGACCGGCGCTGGGACCGCAACGACAATGGCCGGCTCGACCGGCGGTGGGACGGAAATCGCGATGGGCGGCTCGATCGGAGGTACGATCGGGATCGGGACGGACGCTATGATCGAAACGACCGCTACGACAATCGCTACGGCCATCGGCGCTGGGACCAGCGCTGGCGCGACGACCGGCGCTATGACTGGCGCGGCCACCGGGCCCGCTATGGCAGCCACTACCGGCTGGGGCGCTATTATTCGCCCTACCGCAACTGGAACTACCGTCGCCTGAGCATCGGCTTCTCGCTGTGGCCGCTGTTCTATTCCAATCAATATTGGATCAACGATCCGTGGAGCTATCGCCTGCCCGACGTCTATGGGCCCTATCGCTGGGTCCGCTATTATGACGACGCGCTGCTGGTCGATGTCGAGACGGGCGAAGTGGTCGATGTGATCTACGACGTCTTCTGGTGACAACAGGGCAATAATCAGGGTTGCGAAAGGGCGGGTTCGGGGGGACCCGCCCTTTTTAATGGATCGTCCAACATGGACTTGCACGCCGGTCAAGCTCGGCGCACCATCGCCCCGGTCCAACCGGGGAGAGAAAATTCATGCGTCCAGTCGTCCGCTCGCTTGTCCTTGCCGCAGCCATCGCGCTGACTCCTGCTGCCGCATCGGCGCATGACGACATGTTCGGCATGGCCGCGGCGCAGCAACCTGTCGCCGCTGCCACCCCGGCCGTGCAGGTGATTCACGCGGGGCGGCTGATCACCCAGGCGTCGGACGGCATCGGCGGTCCTGCCACGATCACCGTCACCGACGGCCGCATAACGGCCATTGCGCAAGGCCTGCAGCCTGCGCCAGAGGGCGCGACGCTGATCGACCTGTCGACCCGCACGGTAATGCCGGGCCTGATCGACATGCATGTCCACCTGACCAGCGACCCCGGCGGCGATTTCTGGCGCGAAGCGGTCGACCCCGAGGAATGGGGGGTGATCATCGGCGTCAGGAACGCCGAGACGACGGTGCGCGCCGGCTTCACCACGGTGCGCGAGGCCGGATCCGCGCGGCAGACGGCGTTCGTGCTGCGGCGCGGCACCGACGAGGGCATCATCCAGGGTCCGCGGATCATTGCCGCCGGCCCGGCGCTGTCGATCGTCGGCGGGCATGGCGACATCAGCGGCTTCCGCCGCGAGGTGATCGACGCGCTGCCGACCGGCTTCACCTGCACCGGCCCGGTCGAATGCGCCCTGCGGGTGCGTCAGGCATCGGCGGCGGGCAGCAATGTCATCAAGATTACCGCAACCGGCGGCGTACTGTCCCAGCAGGGGCGCGGCCTGGAAGCGCATTTCACGGCCGAAGAGATGACCAGCATCGCCAATACGGCGCACAGCCTGGGCCTTGAGGTCATGGCGCATGCGCATGGCGCGCGCGGCATCGAGGCGGCGGCGCGCGCAGGCATCGACACCATCGACCATGGCACCTTCATGGACGAGGCAGCCGCGCGGGTGATGGCCGAGCGCGGCACCTATCTGGTCCCCACGCTGCGGGCGCTGACCGGCGTGCGCGACGGGCTGGGGCGCGGCATCTACACGCCGGTGGTCGAAGCCAAGATCCGTGAAACGCTGAACGTGCTGGGCAACAATGTCCGGCTGGCGCGCCGCTTCAACATTCCGGTGGCCTTCGGCACCGATGCCGGCGTGTTCGCCCACGGCCGCAATGCCGAGGAGTTCCAGCTACTGATCGACGCCGGCATGTCCCCGCGCGACGCGGTGGCCAGCGCCACCACCGTTGCGGCGCGCGCACTGGGCATGGACAATGAGATCGGCCGGATCGCGGTCGGCTACTCGGCGGACATAATCGCAGTCGATGGCGATCCGCTGAGCGACGTGCGCACGCTGGAGGCAGTCCGCTGGGTGATGGCGCGCGGCCGCGTGGTCGAGTGACCCGTCAGCGCGCCGTTACCTGACGCATGACGCTGGCATAGCCGTCCGCCAGCGTCATGCGCGGACCAAAGCCGCGTGCGATCAACAGGCGGTGCACCGTTTCCAGCCGATAGCAGGGCACGCCCATGAACAGATGATGTTCGGCGTGGAAATTGACCCAGTAAGGCGCAAGCAGCGCACGCTCGATCAGGCTGGCGCTGGTGGTGCGGGCGTGGCTGAACGGATCGCCGGGCCCTGTCGCGGTGCAGGCATGTTCGGCGATGTTGCGGATGCGCAGCGCCAGTTGGAACGATGTCGCGAGCGCGACCAGCCAGAGCAGGAACGGCGTCCAGCCATGGAGCAGCAAGGATAGCGCGAGCAGTATGGCCTGCACGGTCAGGAACCTGCCGACCGTCCGGGCCACCGCGATCGTACCTGCCTCGCCGTCCGCAGCCGGACCATTGATGCCAGCCGCGCCCTGCCGGTTGAACGGAGTGCCGGCCGCGGTCGCCGCCTGGGCATCGGCGGCACCATTCCGTCCTGCCAGCAAGGCCTTCACGCCGCGCCACGCCAGCGTGAATTGCGACAGACGCTGCTTGAAGAATGTCTGCCCGGTCATGTCCCGCACCATCTTGCGCACCAGGCTGGCGCGGCTGGTCGGAAATGGTTTGGAGAGGCCGAGGTCGGGGTCTTCGGCCTGCTGGGTGAAGCGGTGATGGGTGAGGTGGTAAGTGCGATAGCCCTTGAGGTCGCTGCCCACGGCTGCGCCGGTGGCCCATTCCCCTAGCCAGTTGTTGAGCCGCCGGTTGGGATGGAGCAAGCCGTGTGCCGCATCGTGCATCAGGATGGCGAGGCCGAGCTGACGGCCGCCGAGCAGCATCACCGCCGGCACCCACGCCAGCCAATGATCGATCCACAATGCGCCGGCGATGATCAGGCCGACCATCGCCCACGCATGCGAGACCAGCGCGATGCCGCGCCAGCGCGACACACCCGTTAGCCGCTGCCATTCATCGGGCGCGAACACATCGGACGGGCGCAAGGCGGCTACGGCGGGCACGCGCCAAGGCTAGCAGGCTGAGGCACCGGTGCAAGCCGGTTGGAATGCATGCTTTTGCGAATGCGCCGACTGTGGCATCGATGGGCCACAGCCGGTGCCCCCCGACCCAGCACCGGCACCAGGGCGGGCGCATGACCAATAATACCGATCCGGCACCGGATGCTGCGCTCAATGCGGCAGCCCGCCGCTACACGGCCTTCTTGAGCTATTCGCATGCCGATGAGGCAACCGCTGGCAAGTTGCACCGGCGGCTGGAAAGCTATCGCCTGCCGGCCCACGTCCGGCAGGGGACGGCCGGCGCGCGGCTGGGGACGATCTTCCGTGACCGCGCCGAACTGGCGGCCGCCTCGAGCCTCTCGGATGCAATCCGCTCCGCCTTGGAGCAGTCTGCTGCGCTGCTGGTGCTATGTTCACCGGAATCGCGCGCATCGCATTGGGTCGATCAGGAAATCCGGCTGTTCCAGTCGCTGCATCCCGATGCGCCGATCCTGCCCATCATCCTGCGGGGCGACCCGGCGCAGGTCATGCCGGCAGCGCTTATCGAGGACGGCCGCGAGCCGCTCGCCGCCGATTTCCGCAAGGACGGCGATGGCGGAAAGCTCGGTTTCCTCAAGATTGTTGCGGCGCTGGCTGAGGTCCCGCTCGACTCGCTGATCCAGCGCGACGCGCAACGGCGGCTGTGGCGCGTGACGGCGATCACGGCTTTCGCTTTTGTGCTGGTGATAGCCATGGCGGCGATGACCGCCTTTGCCTTTTCAGCCCAGCGTGAAGCCGAACGCCAGCGGGCTGAGGCCGAGGGCTTGATCGAATATATGCTGACCGATCTGCGCGACGGTTTGCGCGGGGTGGGGCGGATCGATTTGATGAGCGCGGTCAATGACCGGGCCTATGCCTATTACGAGAATCAGGGCAGCGTCGCCGATCTGCCGGACGAAAGTCTGGAACAGCGGGCGCGGGTACTGCTGGCGATGGGCGAGGACGAGTTCAAACGCGCCAATGCCGAACAGGCGGCGCGGCTTTTTGCCAGCGCATACGCCAGCACCAATGCCGCCCTGCAACGGCAGCCCGAGAACCCCGACCGGATTTTCGCGCATGCCCAGAGCGAGTTCTGGTTGGCCGAAGCGGCGCGCGTGCGCGACGATGATGCCGCGCACGAGCGCGGCATGCGGGCCTATGCCGCACTTGCCGCTCGCTTGTCCGCAGTGGAACCCGGCCTGCGGGCGCTGCGCGAAACAGGCTATGCCGAGGGCAATTTGTGCAGCCTGACGTTGAGCGACGATGCCCGTCTCAACGAGGCGGTGCGCCATTGCCAGCTGGCGCTCACCGCCCAGCGCCGCGTGCTGGCAATGCTGCCGGGCGACCGCAATGCCAGCGTCGACGTCGCCAACCGCCTGAGCTGGCTGGCAGATGCCGAAGCGCGCACTGGGGACATCCGCAGTGCGCTCCAGCATTCTGCCGAAGCCGAGGCGATGGTGCGGTCGCTGCTGCAACGCGACAGCGCCAACAAGGACACGCAGGATCTTCTGTTTGCCGTCCTCTATGGTCGCGGCAAGTTTCTGGTTCGGGCAGGACTGCGTGCCGAAGCAGAGCCACCGCTGACCGAAGCCGCGTCGATCGTTGCCGAGTTGCAGGCGGTCGATCCGACGAACGATCGCTGGCGGCGCATGGCACGGCAACTTGACGAAATCCGGTCGCAATAGGCCCGGTACAACAGAGGGGTTGGTGCAATGAGTGAGAACAGATTTCCCATGGGTGGCCAATGGCCAGCCGCGACGCCGGAACTGGCATGGGTGCTCAAGATTGGCGAGACAGCAGGCAAGGCATTGAACGTGCGCTATGTTGCCGCCGCTACCTATACCGGCAAGATCGACATGCCGGCCCTGCTGGCCATCAATCCGGGCGGAAAAACCAGCTTCCGCAAGGCACCCAACACGAATCCGACGCCAACTGCGCTAAGCTTAAGGGTCGATCAAGACCTGTATCTTGGCTTCATCCTGGCCAAGAGCATGGACGTCGAATTTGCTGCTGTGCCGTTCAGCGGTGGCAGCGCCGAAGCAGCCACCGCCTATTTCGAAGTGACCCGTGTCGACGAGCGCCGCGCCTACATGATGGTGCGCGGTTCGCAGTTTCCCAAAGGCGGCTGCTGCTACCCGTTCAACATCCATCTTGTGGCCACGGGCACTTTCGCGGATGGTGTAAGCTATGTCACGCCGATCATCCTCGATCCAGATACGCGCATTCCGGATGGCGGAGAACCTTGAGACCATGGCGGGAACCAACGCACCAGCACGATGACCGAGCGAGCCATTATCAGAAGACTGGCCCGGTCGGGATCAGCAACACGGGCATGGGAAGCCTTTTGCGCCGCAGGCTTCGACACGGCCGGTGCCAACGCGGGCTTGCTGACGCTCAAGGGACGATTGCTCAAGGATCTGGCGATGCGCGCGTCGGGAGACGAGCGCATCGCGCTGTTGCGCCGTGCCGCCGAAGCCTATTCGGCAGCGTCGGTTCTTACCGAGGACAGCTATCCGCGCATCAACGCGGCGACGCTGGTTTATCTGCGCGGCGACCGCCCGACCGCCGCGCGGCTGGCAGCCGACCTGCTGGAACTGCTCGACCAGGGACGGCATGGGGCTGAGACACCCTATTGGCGCGGGGCAACCCGCGCCGAAGCACTGCTGCTGATGGGGCGTATCGCCGACGCGCGCGAGGCGCTGGCCCAGGCGGTGGCGCTGGCCCCGAAGGCGCGGGAGGACCGCGCAGCGACATTGCGCCAGTTCCGCCGCATCCTCAGCCACGGTGATGCCGACAGCAGCTGGCTGGCCGATTTCGCGCTACCGCCGGTCATGCACTTCCGGGGCCCGATGGGCATTGTCGGCGATGCGGCCGAACAGGCGATCGTCGAGGCTGTACAGAAAATCGGGCCGGCCATGGCCTATGGCGCGCTGGCCGCGGGGACCGACATCGTTGCGGCAGAAGCAGCGGTAGCGGGCGGCGCAGAACTGCATGTGGTGTTGCCGAGCGATACCGAGAGCTTTCGCGCCGGCTCCGTCGAGCCGCTGGGTGGCGACTGGGCGGCCCGGTTCGACCGGCTGCTGGAGCGTGCCGACGGGCTGGAGATCCTTGAAGAAGAAGGGGGGCTGACCCCTGCCGCGGTCCGCCTTGCCGATGACATGGCGATGGGTCTCGCCGTCGCCGAGGCCATCGCCTGCGACAGCGAACCTGTCATGCTGCGGGCGCGCTGGTCGGGTGCCGACGACGTGCCGCTGCTCGCCGCACCGCACCGGCTGCTTACCGTGGCGCTGGACCAGCGCAGCGATGCCCGGGCCGCACCGCTTTCGGGGCCGGAGGCGCCCTGTTGCACTGTCGATCATTGCGGCGAATCGGACCATGAACACATTGCGTTGTCGGCCATCTCCGGCTTGCCGGGCCGGGTGAGCCCCGGCGACGTGGTCGACATCCATGTCGCGACCGAACCCGACAGCATCAGCCCGCGCCTGACCGGGCTGCGGCAGGTGGCGGATCCCGATCACATCCTGCTGTCCCGCCCTGCAGCTTTGCTGGTGATCGCGCAGTGCGAAGGCGCGCGACCGACACTGGCCGGTGTCATCGACGGGCCGACAGGGCCGCTGGAAGTCTATGATTTCGACGGGCGCTAAGCCAGCCCGTCAGACGATCATGTCTTCGAGCATGCGCGGCGACTGGATGATCAGCCGCTTGTCGTCACGGGCAATGATGCCGCGTCTCTCCAGCGCGGAAATGGTGCGCGACGTCGTCTCGCGCGTGGTCTGAACGCTGACCGCCAGCGCCGACACCACCGGCGGCGGGGCGATGACATTGTCCGGCCCGGCGAGTTCGAGGAGGCGTGCATAGATGCGGCCCGCTGCAGTCAGGCTGATGCGAGTCGCCAGCCGCTGGGTCATGGTGCCGGCCTGCCGGGCATAGGCGCGCGCGAGCGCGAGCGCGAATCCGGGGCGCGCCAGCGCCAACCGTTCGATCGCCTGCGCGGTGCAGGCCAGCAGGCTCACCCTCCCCACCGTCACCAGCGCCCCCGCCATGGGCGCGCCGCCCATCCCGAATTCGCCGACGATGTCGCCAGGCGGGTGGGTAGCCGCCACCGTCATCCGGCCGTCGCTGGACAGGACTTCGCAGCGCAAGGTCCCGTCCAGCACCAGCCAGGTAAGGGGCGCCGACTCGCTCTGATGGACCAGATAGGTGCCGCCGGGCAGGTCGGTCAGGCGACTCGAGGCAAGCAATTCCATCGCGGCCTCGGCATCGCAGCCCAGCGCCGCAGCGATTGCCGCGATGTCGTCCTGATGATCCACTGGTGCAGCCCTGTTCCGCTCGCCGCCATGCTATCGGGCATCCGCGGCAAGTTGCAAGCCTGCACTGTCAATCAAGCCTTTACCCTGCTTTCACCCGGGCGATCCAGGCGTCGATCTTCTGTTCGAGGATCGGCAGCGGCAGTGCGCCGGTCATCAGGATCTGCGCGTGGAAATCGCGGATGTCGAAGCGGTCGCCGAGCTCGCTCTGTGCCTTGGCACGCAGCCGCTGGATGGTCAGCGCGCCGATCTTGTAGGCCAGCGCCTGGCTCGGGATGGCGATGTATCGCTCGACCTCGGCGGTGGCGTCGGTGCGACCCATGTCGCTGTTGGCGAGCATATAGTCGATCGCCTGGTCGCGGGTCCAACCCTTGGCGTGGATGCCGGTATCGACCACCAGACGCATCGCGCGCAGCATCTCGTCGGAGAGCGTGCCGAAGCGCTGATAAGGATCGTCGTACAGCCCCATTTCGGTGCCCAGCGTCTCCGCATAGAGCGCCCAGCCCTCGACATAGGCGGTATTGCCGCCAAAGCGCATGAACGGGGGCAGCGCATCATTTTCCTGCGCGAGGCTGATCTGGAAATGGTGCCCCGGCGCGCCCTCGTGCAGATAGAGGGTGGTGATGCCCGGCGTCGTGCGGCTCGGCAGATCATAGGCGTTGAAATAGAAGATGCCTGGGCGCGAGCCGTCCGGCGTGCCCTGCTGATAGCTGCCGCCCGCTTCGAACCGCTCGCGGAACTCCTCATAGGGGCGGATTTCCAGCGGCGCGCGCGGGATGGTGGAGAAGAAGCGCCCGATCACCTGGTCGACCTGACGGCCGACCGCATAATAACGCTGGGTCAGCGACTCCCGCGTCGCTTCCTTGAATTGCGGATCGGTGCGGATGAAGTTGAAGAAATCGGTCAGGCTGCCGGTAAAGCCGACCTGCGTCTTGATAGCTTCCATCTCGCCACGAATGCGCGCCACCTCCGACAGGCCGAGATTGTGGATCTCTTCGGGATCGAGCGGCAGGGTGGTGGTCTGCTCGACCAGCTGGCGATAGAGCTCGGGGCCGCCGCGCATGTGCAGCAGGCCGACGCCTTCGCGCGCCACCGGCAGATATTCATCGCGCAGGAAGTCGCGCAGCCGGGTCAGTGCCGGGAACACCTCTCCGGTCAGCGATGCGCGCAGCTTGGCGGTCTGTTCGGCCTTCTGCGCATCGGTAAAGCCTTCCGGAAAGCGCGTCGCCGGCCCGTAGTAGGGCGATTCCTCGAGCGGCTGGGCCAATTGCGTGTCGAGCTGGGCGATGACGTTGCGGATGGTCAGCTGCGTTTCGACGACGCCCGACGCCATGCCCTCGCGGAAGCGGCCGATCGACCGGTCGATCAGCGTCGCGAACTGGGTGTGGCGCTTCAGATTATTCTCATAATCCTCGATCGTGCGGAACGGCGCACCGCCCTGCCCGCTGGCGAAATTGGGATAGAAAGTGTGCACGCCGAAGAAATGGTTGATCGGCCGCACCGTGGTCAGTGCCAGGATTTCCGGCGTCAGTCCGCGCAAATTGTCCCGCAGCTGATAGGCAAAGACGTCATAGGCGAGCTGGTCGGTCGGGTTGAGCGCTGCCCGGTCGATGGCGCTCAATCGCGCCAGCTCGGATTCATTGGCCGCCCGCTCGGCCGCGAAATAGGCATCGGTGATGCCGTCGCCGAGCTGGTCGGCATAGCGATTGTCGCCACGGAACAGCGCGAACAGGGGGTTGCGCCGCAACTGGTCTTCATCGCTGTCACGGAACAGCTGCCACAGCGCCTCATGCGCCGCGCTCTGTGCGCTGCTGGCGCCTTCGGCCTGCACGGTGGCGGCCGCCGCGGCCGAGGCAACAACCGTTTCCGGCGCGCTCTCCGCTGCCATGGCAACGCTGGCGAAAGGCAGGGACAGACTGGCGAGCAAGGCTATGCGAAGGCGGGACATCGAACGATCCTCTGACTATGTGTATTGCCGTATCAATACAGGATGGGCAGGCGCTGGCAAGCGGCGAGGTGCTTAATTGCCACCAGCGCCAAGCGACAAAAGCAAGGCAAGGGCAAAGGCGCATGACCTGAACTGCGCCGCTGGGTCGCCGGACCGCGCCACGTCACACGGCGTCGCAGCGATCCGCCACCGGCGCCGCGGTCGTGCCGTCTGGCGCGGGGAAAGCCCGGGCGAAGGTAAAGGCTTCGCTGGTCGGGCCGTGCTCGGCGAGATGTGCGATTTTGGCGAGGCCCTCGGCAACGCTGGGGATATGCCCGGCGGGCACCCACCACAGCGCCTGATAGACGGCGATATGCTCCAGCCACTCGCGCCGCCGCCGCATGATGGCAAGATGGCTGGCGTTGCGGTAGACGAAGTCGGCAAGCGCATCGATGCCGGTCCACACCGACATGTTGACCGCCAGCCGCGGATCATCGGGCACGGCATCGATATCGATCGCATCATTGCCTTCCCCCACCAGCCGCCAGACAAAGCCGGGCGCCCCATCCGCTTCGGCGTTGACCGGGTCCAGCGCGGTCATGAAGGGCGCGTTGGCCGGATCGTCCTTGGGCAGCGCGAAGCGCGCGATGTTGATCTGGGCAATGTGAAAGGGACTCATGACTGCGCTCCGTCCGCCAGCTCACCGAAGTTCGGCATCGCCATAGACCCGTCTGAGCAAGGCAAACAGCAGCCGGTCATGATCGGCCAGCTCGGCCCGGGTGTTGACGTGATTATGCACGCCATCCCCGCCGGCAACGCCCTCACGATTGACGTCGAAATAGGTCTGTACGCCTTCTGCCCAATATTCGTTCAGGCTGCTGCCGGCATAGCTGTTGTTCCATAAACCTGCCGCCTGCGCCGCCGCATAGGCCTGCTGCAGTTGCTCTACGAACGCCAGGTCGATGCTGGCCAGGCCAAGCTCGCCAATGGTGTGCGCAAGCTCATGGACGAATATATTCTCCTGATTGCTGTTGCGGAGCAGATTGTCCTCCGTGCCCGCGGTGATCGGCAGCGTAAGCGTGGCGCCGAACCCGGCCCAGAAGCGCTGGTCGATCGACCGGTCGGGAAAGGCGGCGGCAAATTCCGGGATGTCGCCAACGCCCTCATCGGCGGCCAGAATGACAATGCGGTTGCGCTGCGTTCTCAGCTGTGCCGCAACCGAGCGCGGCATGGTGCGCATCAGCAGCATCGCCTGCCGTTGCGCCTTGTACAGCGCGGCATCCGATACCCCGGCCGAGCCCAGGACAGGAATCCCGTCGGCGTCCAGATATTTGGCATACCAGCGGCTGGCGATGCCGAATTCGGCCCGGACCGCGTCGGGGACCGGTCCGATGCCGTTCGCCGGCGGCGGAGCTGCCCCGACCAGCAGCAACGCCGCGACCGCAGCGACACCCGCCATCCGGCACCGGCGCCGGTCGCGCGCCATTCAGGCCAGCGCCTCCGCAATCAGTGCGCGGGTGTTGGCGACGCCATAGAGCGCGATGAAGCTGCCCATGCGCGGGCCCTGCTCGCTGCCCAGCAGGATTTCGTAGAGCGCCTTGAACCAGTCGCGTAAGGACGCGAAGCCATGCGCTTCGTCCTTGCCGATCTCGTAGACGGCGGTCTGGATATCCTCGGCGCTGGCGCTTTCGCCCAGCGTGTCGAGCGCCGCATCGAGCGCCGCCAGCGCACCCGCCTCGCTCGCAGTCGGCTTGCGCCGCGCCAGCGTCGGCGCGACGAAATCGCGGTTGTACGCCAGTGCAGCACCCACAAATTTGGAGAAATCCTCGTCTGGATCGCGCCTTTTGTATGCTTCCACCATGTTACCTGAAGGTCGGTCAATGACCCCAGCAACGCCAAGGTATTTCTTTAGATACTGTGTGACATTAAGCTCCGTTGCAGAGGGACCGAGCACACCGACCAGATTGAGCAGCAGGCCGAAGGTCACCGGCGGGCCATCCGCAGGCACCGCTCCGCCATGGATATGATGCACCGGATTGCCCAGCCGCTTGTCCACATCCTGCGCGGCATAGCTCGCCCGGAACTGCTCATATTCATCGACAGCGCGGGGGATGACGCCGGGGTGCAGCGACTTGGCGGACTTGGGCTCGCGATAGAGATAGAAGGCCAGACTCTCCTCGGTGCCATAGGTCAGCCACTGTTCGATGGTCAGGCCATTGCCCTTGGACTTGGAAATCTTCTCGCCATTTTCGTCGAGGAACAGCTCGTAGATCATGCCCTCGGGCTTCCGTCCGCCGAGGATCTGCGCGATCTTGCCGCCCAGCGTGACGCTGTCCGTCAGGTCCTTGCCGCACATCTCGTAATCGACGCCCAGCGCCGCCCAGCGCATGCCCCAGTCGGGCTTCCACTGCAGCTTGGAGCCGCCGGACAGGATGCAGTGCTCGATGGTGCGGCCGTCCTCCTCGAACCGCACCAGCCCGGCTTCGGCATCGACGACAGTGATCGGCACCTGCAGCACATGGCCGGTGGTGGGGCTGACCGGCAGCACGGGGGAATAGGTCGCGGCGCGCTCGGCGCGCAGCGTCGGCAGCATCACGCCCATGATCGCGTCATAGTTGCGCAGCACGTTGCGCAGCGCCTCGTCGAACGCGCCCGAACGATATTGCTCGGTCGAGCTGACGAACTCGTAATCGAAGCCGAAGCGATCGAGGAAGGCGCGCAGCATGGCATTGTTGTGCGCGGCAAAACTGTCATGCCCGGTGCCGAAGGGATTGGGCACCACCGTCAGCGGCTTGCCGAGATGCTCGCGCAGCATGTCCGCATTGGGGACATTGTCCGGCACCTTGCGCAAGCCGTCCATATCGTCACTGAACGCCACCAGCCGCGTCGCCGCGCCAGGCACCAGCGCCTCATAGGCGCGGCGCACCATCGTCGTGCGCAGCACTTCCTGGAAGGTACCGATGTGCGGCAGCCCGGACGGCCCGTAGCCGGTCTCGAACAGCACCGGCCCCAATGCCGCCGGCTTGCCCTGCGGCCAGCGCTTGACGATCCGCCGCGCCTCCTCGAACGGCCAGGCCTTGGAACGGGTCGCTGCCTCCTGCAGCATGTCAACGGTGAGTTCGATCATAGCCTGCGCCCATTGCGGCTTTGTGCGGCGAGAGGCAAGCGGGGGATGGGGGCGATTGTAGGGGGGCGGTCGAAAGAGAAACTTGCCCGTCGGCTAACGACCCCAATGTCGCCGTCAGTCCTGTGGCGGAAAGCGCCCACTTGTGGACCTCCCTCTGAAAAATGCCAGTTAGGCAATCCACTCCTTATGCTGCTCGATCATGCTTTCCCTTGCCCATTCGTGAAGCGAACTGAACAGGCCAGTTGCGGGCCACGCCGGATCGGCCTCTTCGCCACGTGCCCAAGTCAGATGGACCTCCGCTACTCTGCCGTCTTGCAATATGAAAAGCGCATCATCGCTGTCAAAACGCCGAGCTATAAGCTCACCAGCCAAGCCTTTTAAGATGTGCTTGGGACCGACTTCACGAACAAGCTGGCGCTCCCAACCAGCCCGATATTCGGCCTTTTTCTGTTCAGGCCAGTCCAAATCTGCGATTGCCACCCACGGCTCAAGCCACTCCATGACTCTGACTTTTGCCTGCATAGCTCGTCAGTGTCTATGTCCATTTTCCAACCCATTCCAGCCGTCCCGCGCTTCCCCCCTACCGCCCCCGCAGCACCGGCTCCGCCACCCGCGTCGCCGGCAAATCCGGCGCGACGTCTCCCGTTATCAGCCGCGCGCTGCGGTCGAAGGTGATGTAGCTCCACACCCAGCTCAGCGCGACCACCACGCGGTTGCGGTAGCTGCTGAGGAACAGGATGTGGGCGATGCTCCATGTCAGCCAGGCGCTGAAGCCCGACAATCGCACCCGCCCGAAATCGGCGACCGCGCGGCTGCGGCCGATGGTCGCGAGATTGCCATAGTCGCGGTAGCGGAACGGCTCGACCGTCCGCCCGTGCAGCGCCGCCCGGATGGCGCGCGCCACATATTTGCCCTGCTGCTTGGCGACCGGCGCGACGCCCGGCAGCATCCGCCCGCTGGCGTCGGTGCAGGCGGCGGTATCGCCGATGACATAGACGGATGCGTCGCCGCAGGCGTTGAGCATCGCGTCGACTTTCACCCGGCCCGAACTGTCGCGATCGCACTCGAGCCATTCGGCAGCGCGCGAGGCGGTGACGCCGGCGGCCCAGATGACCGTGTGCGCGGGGATGAACATGCCGCCGGCGTGCACGCCTGTCGCATCGACCGCATCGACACCGGTACCGCACAGCACCTCAACCCCCAGCGACTCGATCGCGGCCTTTGCCTTGGCCGACAGTTCCTCGGGAAAGGCAGGGAGCAGCCGGTTGGGGCGCTGCACCAGATAGATTTTGGAGCAATGCGGGGTGATGTGGCGGAAATCCATCGACACCGATTGACGCGACAGTTCGGCAATCGCGCCGGCCATCTCGACACCGGTCGGCCCGCCGCCGATGACCACGAAGGTCAGCAGCGCCTTGCGCCGCTCCTCGTCGGTTTCGGTCTCGGCGCGTTCGAGCGCGAGCAGGATGTTGCGGCGCACCGCGGTCGCATCCTCGATGGTCTTGATGCCCGGCGCAAACGGTTCCCACTCGTCACGGCCGAAATAGCTGTGCCGCGCGCCGGTGGCGATGACCAGATGATCATAGGGAATCGGCGCATTCTCGCCGCAGATGACAAGGCGGCGCGCGCGATCGATGCCGTAGACCCGGTCGAGGATCACGCGGCAATTGGCCTGGCGGGCGAAGATCGAGCGGATCGAGCCAGAGATGTCGGCGGGCGAGAGCCCGGCGGTCGCTACCTGATAGAGCAGGGGCTGGAACAGGTGGTGGTTGCGCTTGTCGATCAACGTGACATCGACGGCGGCATGGGCCAGCCCGCGCGCTGCGGCAAGGCCGCCGAATCCGCCGCCAATGATGACCACCTTGGGCCGGTTGTTCTCCGTCATGCGATCCCCTCCGAACGCGTTTTCATAGCCTTGTTTCGCACATGCAGCAAAACAGGTTACGCGAAAGCGCAATCGGCTTTTGTGTTTCACTTCTGTTCCTCACCCTCTAATGCTGGGGCATGCCCCCCCTGCCCTTCCCTGCGCTGCATGCCAGTCACGCCGGTATCTGGCTGGCCGCGCCGACCGGCGAGACGCGGGCGCTGGGGCGCGGGGAGGCGGTGCGGATCGCGGCTGACACGCCGGTCATCCTGCTCGGCGCGCCGATTGTGGGACAGCGGCTGGGCTATCCCGACCTGTCGGGGCTCGACCTGCTCGAACTGTTCGCCTTCGTCCATCCGGCCCGCTTTGCCGTGCCGACACCTAAGGGCCTGGCAAGTGCGCTGGGCATCGGCGGCGCGGATGCGGCTGACCCCGACGTGCCACGCCTGCTGCTCGCCTGCGCGGGCAAGCTGCTCGCCACGCTGGAGGCCAGGGACTGGGCCGAGCGCGAAGGAGCGTGGGACATGGCGCAAGGCCTCGCCAGAGCACGCTGGCCCTGGGCCCCGGCGGTCACCCCGCGGCTCAAGACCCCCGCCAAGGGCGAGCCCAGCCTGTTCGCGCGCCTGCCCGAATGGGAAGAGAGCAACCCGCGCCCGCAGCCGCGCCCCGTTTCCGTCCCGCCCGAGGCCGCCGCGCTCAGGCTGGCCGAACTGACCGGTCATGGTGCCGAGCAGCGCGCCGGCCAGCGCGCCATGGCCGAGGCGACGGCGGGAATGTTCGCACCGCGCGACCGCAAGGGCGGGCCGGTGATGCTGCTGGCGGAGGCCGGCACCGGCATCGGCAAGACGCTCGCCTATCTCGCCCCGGCCAGCGAATGGAGCGCCGCGTCCGGCGGCACCGTCCATATCTCCACCTTCACCAAGAACCTGCAACGGCAATTGGCGCGCGAAACGCGTCGGCTCTACCCCGACGAGGTCACCCACCGGGCCAAGGTGGCGGTGCGCAAGGGGCGGGAAAATTATCTCTGCCTGCTCAATCTGGAAGATGCGCTGCAGGGCGGCTTTTCCGGGCGGGCAGCGATCTTCGCGCAACTCGCGGCGCGCTGGGCAGCCTATACCCGCGATGGTGACATGGTCGGCGGCGATCTGCCCGGCTGGTTGCCGACCCTGTTCCGCCGCGCTGGCGCCACCGCGCTGACCGACCGGCGCGGCGAGTGCATCTATGCCGGCTGCCCGCACTGGCGCAAATGCTTCATCGAACGTTCGGCGCGCGCGGCGCGGGACGCGGACATCGTCATCGCCAACCATGCGCTGATGATGGTCAACGCCGCGCGCGGGCGGGAAGGGGAAAGCCCGCCGACACGGATGATCTTCGACGAAGGCCATCATCTGTTCGATGCGGCGGACTCGATTTTCGCGGCCGCGCTGACCGGGCAGGAAGCCATAGAATTGCGCCGCTGGGTGATCGGCCCCGAGGGCAAGAGCCGGGGGCGCCGGCGCGGTCTCGCCGCGCGCCTCGCCGACGTCGCCAGCTATGACGATGCCGGGGGAGAAGCCATCGAGGCCGCGCGCCTCGCCGCGCTGGCACTGCCCGGCGACGGCTGGCTGACGCGCATCAACGAAGGTTTCCCTGATGGCCCGATCGAGCAACTGCTCGCGGCAGTGCGCGCGCTGGTCTATGCCCGCGACGCGCAGGGCGAACGGCGCGAGGGCGACGCCGGCTATGGGCTGGAGGCCGAACTGGCCGAGCCCGACGGCACCACCGTGGCAATGGCCGGAGAGGCGATGCTGGCGCTCGATGCGCTGCTGCGCCCGCTGACCCTGCTCGGCCAGCGGCTGGAGGCACTTCTGGAGGAACCGCCCGACTGGATGGACGGGCAGGCACGCGCGCGCATCGACGGGGCGCTGTCGGCACTGGGCTGGCGTCGCGATACCCTGCGGGCCTGGGCCGGGCTGGTGGCGCGGATCGGCGGCCCGGCCGACCCGGGTTTCGTCGACTGGCTGGCGGTCGACCGCATCGACGGGCGAGAGATCGACATCGGGCTGCACCGCCGCTGGCTCGACCCGACCAGACCGCTTGCAGAGACAGTTTTGGCGCCCGCGCATGGCGTGCTGGTGACCTCGGCGACGCTGGCGCTGGGCGACTGGGACCGCGCCGACCGCCGCTCCGGCGCGCTGCATCTGGCCAAGCCGCCGCTGCATTTCGCCGCTGAAAGCCCGTTCGATTATGGGCAAGCCAGCGAGGTGCTGATCGTCACCGACATCAAGCGCGGCGACATGCCGGCGCTGGCCAATGCCTATGCCCGGCTCATCGCAGCGGCGGGCGGCGGCACGCTCGGCCTGTTCACCGCCATCCGCCGGTTGCGCAGCGTGCATGCGCGCATCGCCGATCATCTCGCGCGCAGCGGCCTGCCCGTCTACGCCCAGCATGTCGACCCGATCGACACCGGCACGCTGATCGACATTTTCCGCGATGACCCGCGCGCCTCGCTGCTCGGCACCGATGCGCTGCGCGACGGCGTCGACGTGCCCGGCGAATCCCTGAGGCTGGTGGTGATGGAGGGGGTGCCATGGGTCAAACCGTCGGTGCTGCACGCCGCGCGACGGATGGCGAATGGTGGCAGCGCCTATGACGACGAGATCATCCGCACCCGGCTGGCGCAGGCCTTCGGCCGGCTGATCCGCCGCGCCGGCGACCGCGGGCAGTTCGTGCTGTTGTCGGGCGCGGTGCCGTCCCGCCTGCTCAGTGCCTTTCCAGCGGCGACGCCGGTGCGACGGGTGAGCCTGGAAGAGGCGATCGTGCGCGTCGCAGCGGCAGGAGCACCGCATCGGCAAACTCGTCATGCCCACGGGCGCGGGGGTCCAATCGATGCCCTGCCAGCCGGATCCCTGCCGTCGCGGGGATGACGAAAGGCTTTACCTGCGGTCGGCTCCGACTAGGGTGCCGAACACGAGAATCGCCATCACGCCGGGGAGAGTGCGGGCATGAAGAAGCTGAGCATGTTGCGCCATGCCAAGTCGGGCTGGGACGATCCGGTCGCCCGCGATTTCGACCGGCCGCTCAACCCGCGCGGGCGCAGCGGGGCCGAAGCGATCGGCAACTATGCCCGCCGTGAGGGGTTGCTCGACATCGATTACATCATCGCCTCTCCAGCGGTCCGGGTGACCGAAACGCTCGACCTGTTCCTGCCCGCCGCCGGGCTGGACGATATCGAACCGCATTGGGACCGGCGCATCTACCTGGCGTCCTCGGCGACGCTGTTCGACTGTCTGCGCGATCTGCCCGACGATGTGCAGCATGTGCTGATGTCCGGCCATAATCCCGGCATGGAGGATTTGATTCTCGAACTGGTGCCCGACGACGGCAGCTCGCCGCTGCGCGACCAGATCGAGGAAAAATATCCGACAGCGGCGCTGGCGATGCTCGACCTGGCGATCGACAGCTGGGCGGACGCCGATGTGCGCACGGCCGCGCTGACCCATTTCAAGCGCCCGCGTGACCTTGATGCGTCGCTTGGCCCGGACGACGATTGACCGCCGCAACGGCGAAAGACGAAGGGATCAGCGGTCCAGCGCGGCCTGCAACCGATCCCGCAGCAGGGTCAGCCGGGCCAGCGAGATGCCGCCACCCCGGTCATCGCGCGCGGGTGGGGCGGGTGCTTCGGCCGAGGGCGATTGCGCCGCTCCGCCAACGCCGACCGCGCGCGCCGCGCCTTCCAGCGTATAGCCCTGCTCGGTGACCAAGCGGTGCAACTGGCGCACGATGGCGATGTCCCCGGTGCGATAGTAGCGGCGCCCGCCGGCGCGGCGCAGGGGCCTCAAGGCTGCAACATTGCGCTCCCAATAGCGCAGGATGTGCGGGGCAATTCCGGTCTCGGCTGCCAACTCTCCGATGGTCTTCAACGCATCGTCGGATTTGGCCATATTGTTCAGCCGCTATTCGAAACGCGGCCGCGCAGCGCCTGACTTGGCCGAAATCCGACCACTCGGCGCGGCGTGATGCGGGCTTCGATTCCGGTCTTGGGATTGCGACCGACCCGCTCGCGCTTGTCCGACAGCGTGAAGGTGCCAAAGCCGCTCAGCTTCACTTCCTCGCCGCGCTCCAGACTGGCGACGATGCGGGTCAGTACCGCTTCGACCATCCGAGCGCTCTCCGCCCGTAACAGCCCGAATTTCGTGTAGATGGCCTCGGCAATGTCGGCTCGGGTCAAAGTAGAAACAGTCATACGCTGCCGGCTCCCCATCCGAAAATCTAGCGCTTGAGAAAGGTAGCGCGATGACTGGACAGGCGCAAGCTGATTACACTTGCATGACGATTCCGGAGCGCTGCGGCACTACATCCGCAGCAGGCTGGCACCCCAAGTAAAGCCGCCGCCCATTGCCTCCAGCACGACCAGTTGGCCCGGCCTGATGCGGCCATCGCGCACCGCCTCATCCAGCGCCAGCGGCACTGAGGCGGCAGAGGTATTGGCGTGACGATCGACGGTGCGCACCACCCGTTCGGGATCGAGCCCCAGCTTTTTCGCCGTCGCGTCGATTATCCGGGCATTGGCCTGATGCGGCACCACCCAGTCGACGTCCTCGGGCCGATGCCCGCCAGCCGCCAGCACCTCGCCCAGCACCGATGCCAGGTTGGTCACCGCATGGCGGAACACCTCGCGCCCCTGCATCCTGAGATGCCCGACGGTCTGCGTCGTCGATGGCCCGCCGTCGACATAGAGCATCGGGCCATGCCGCCCGTCGGCGTGCAACCGGCTCGCCAGAATGCCGCGATCCCCCGCATCATCGCTGCGGCTCAGCACGACCGCGCCGGCCCCGTCCCCGAACAATACGCAGGTGGCGCGGTCTTCCCAGTCGAGAATGCGGCTCATCGTCTCGGCGCCGATCACCAGCGCATGCTCGGCAGCACCCGCTTGCAGCATCGCGTCAGCCACGCTGAGCGCATAGAGGAACCCCGAGCAGACCGCCTGCACATCGAAGGCGACGCAATCGTCGATGCCCAGCGAGGCCTGCACCTTGGTGGCGGTTGCCGGAAACGTGCTGTCGGGAGTCGTCGTCGCCAGCACGATCATGCCGATGGCGCTGGTCGGAAGGCCTGCGGCCGCCAGTGCCTGCCGCGCCGCCGCGGTAGCCAGCGTCGCGGTTGTCTCGCCCTGCCCGGCTATATGGCGCTGGCGGATGCCGGTGCGCTCGACGATCCATGCGTCGGTGGTATCGACCTTCTCGGCAAGTTCGGCATTGGTAACGCAGCGAACCGGCAGGGCGCTGCCCGTTCCGGCAATGAGGCTGCGCCGGATCATTGCGCCGCTGTAGCTCGCGCGGGCTGTCCCGACGCTTTCAGCCCGGCAAGGTCGGTCTGCACCTGTCCGACGATATCCTTGGCGAGCAGCTCGGCGCAGACATGGATGGCATTGGCCACGCCCTTGTCGTTGGCGCTGCCGTGGCTTTTCAGCACCACGCCGTTGAGGCCGAGGAAGACCGCACCATTATGATTGTTGGGGTCGAGGTGGTGCCGCAGCAGTTCGGTGGCCGGGCGGGAGATGAGGAAACCGAGCTTGGAGCGCAGCGAGCTGGTGAAGGCCCGACGCAGCAGATCGGTCACGAACCGCGCCGTGCCCTCGATGGTCTTGAGGGCGATGTTGCCGGAAAATCCGTCGTGCACCACCACATCGACATTGCCGCGCGACAGCTTGTCACCTTCGACATAGCCACAGAATTCGAAACCCAGCCCCTCGGCCGCGCGCAACGTCGCTGCTGCCTCTCGCACCGAATCGATGCCCTTCAGTTCTTCGGTGCCGATGTTGAGCAGGGCCACGCGCGGCCGCTCGACGCCGAGCGCAGTGCGCGAATAGGCGGCGCCCATCAGCGCGAATTCGACGAGATTGTTGGCGTCGCATTCGGTGTTGGCGCCCAGATCGAGCATCACCACGTCATTGTCGCCGAGCGTCGGCAGCAGCGCGGCAAGCGCGGGCCGGTCGATGCCCGGCATGGTCCGCAACGCGACTTTGGCCATCGCCATCAGCGCGCCGGTATTGCCGGCCGAAACCGCGCCACCGGCCGTGCCCTGCTTCACTGCATCGATGGCGAGGCCCATCGAGGAGCCGCGCGCCTTGCGCAGCGCCTGGCCGGGCTTGTCATCGCCGGACACGACCTGATCGGTATGCACGACCGTGGAGCAAGCGCGCAGGGACGGATGGGCGACCAGCGTCGCCTCTATCCGCGTTGCGTCGCCGACCAGCAGGAAGCTGAGATCGGGATGGCGCTCCAGCGCAAGGGCAGCGCCGGCAAGCATGACCTCGGGACCGGTATCGCCGCCCATCGCATCGATCGCGATCCGCGGCTTTGGTCCCACCAGGCTCATCCTCTCGCCGACCAGCTTGCGGCTCAGGCGCCGACTGCCACCACTTCGCGGCCGTTGTAGTGGCCGCAGGCATTGCAGATGTGATGCGGGCGCTTCAGCTCACCGCAGTTCGAGCATTCCTGGAATGCTTCGACGCTCAGCGCGTCATGGCTGCGGCGCATGCCGCGCTTCGACGGAGAGGTCTTTCGCTTGGGGACGGCCATGGGACTACCTGTTCGATTCTGATGTCATTGTCTGTTCGGGCGGCCCTTACGCTTTCCCCCTGCCATTGGCAAATCGCCCCTGCACCGCCACGCAGACAAGCATGCGGCACCAGGGCAACGGGCGCAGAGAGAGGGAATCGCACTAGCCGATCGTTGGCGGGCCATAGCGAAATGCCGTCAAAAGGCAAGCATTGCCGGTTGAATGTCTTGCGTGCCTGCCCCACTACACCGCGCATGGGAGCAATATCGGGGGAAAAATCATGACACCGGCAGTGACGCTGATCTTCGCCGCAGCCGCCGCACTGGTCAATCTGTGGCTGTCCATCCGCTGCGGCCGGGTGCGCGCCAGCGCCAAGATCAGCCATGGCGACGGCGGCAATCCCCTGCTCGCGCGGCGGATGCGCGCGCAGCTCAACTTCGCCGAAAACACGCCGGTGATCCTGGTGCTGTTCCTCGCGCTCGAGCTCGGCGGTATCGACCGGCTGTGGCTGGCGATCATCGCCCCCGTCTATATTGTCGCGCGGATCGCGCATGCGGTGGGCATGGACGCGGAAAGCGACAGCAAGGCCCGGATGGCCGGCGTGCTGCTGACCATGCTGGTGACATTGACGCTGGCCGGCCTCGCCGTGTGGTGGGGCTATGCGGCGCTGTCGATGCCGCCGGTGCCGTCCAGCATCGGCGCCGACGCCTGACCGCGACGGCTCAGCTCAGGATATAGTCGCTGACATAGGCGTTGGTCTTGCGCTCATGCGCAAAACTGCTGGTGGGGCCATGGCCGGGGACGAAGATGGTCTCCCCGCCAAGCGGCCACAGCCGGGTGGTAATCGCCTCGATCAGATCGGCATGATTGCCCATCGGGAAATCGGTGCGGCCGATCGACCCCTTGAACAGCACGTCGCCGACAATCGCGATCTTGGACGGCGCATGATGGAAGACCACATGGCCCGGCGTATGGCCGGGGCAGTGGATGACGTCGAGCGTGCAGTTGCCGACAGTCACGGTATCGCCATGCTCCAGCCAGCGATCGGGCTCGAACACGGCGCCGTTGACGCCATATTTGCGGCCGTCCTCGTCGAGTCGGCTGATCCAGAAGCGGTCGTCCTCGTGCGGCCCTTCGATCGGCACGCCCAATTCCCTGGCGAACGTACCCGCCTCTCCGCAATGGTCGATATGGCCGTGGGTGATCAGGATTTTTTCTAGCGTCAGCCCGGTCTGCGCCAGCGCCGCGCGCAGCTTGGGCAGGTCGCCGCCCGGATCGACGAACGCCGCCTTGTTGGTGGCGGTGCACCACAGCAGCGTGCAATTCTGCTGCAGCGGGGTGACGGGAATGATGGCCGCACGCAGCGGCGGCAGGGTCTGATCGGTCATGGCGCCCAAGATGGCGCGGGGAACGCGGCGTTGCAACCTGGGGTCGCGACCGTGAGTATCGCCGTCACTTCAGCTTCATCGTGTCGCCGCTGATCGTCACCTCGGACAGGGTGCCCAGAAAGGATTGGCCAAGCAGCGGGGTGGACAATGCACTGCCGCGCATCACCCCGGCGGGAATGTCGACGCGCTCGACATCGCCGATCCGCACGCTCGCCAGCCGCACCGGTGCGAACTCGACCTCGCCGTTCGCGGTCAATGCCCGACCGGTGTAGGCGTTGTCCGGCGGCGCAATGCCCAGCTGTTGCGCCAGCGCCTCGTCGATGACGATGAAACTTGCGCCCGAATCGACCAGCATCCGCACCCGCCGACCGTTGAGCAGCACGTCCGCGCGGAAATGGCCGTCCATGTCCCGCTGCAACTCCACCGTCGCGCCATAGCGTGGCGGCGGCAGCGCTTCCGGCCCTGTCCGGGTTGATTCGACCGCCGTCGCCCGCGGCGCATCGTCGCCAGCGATCCGGTCGAACTGCAGCGTGGCCAAGGCCAGCGCGAAGGCGACCAGAAACACGACGGACAGGGTGCGCCATTGCATGGGGACAGGGCTTAGCGGCAGCAGGTTTAAACGCGGTGAATGCTCAGCGCGCCGGTTCGGCAACGCCGGTGCGCGCCTGCATCGTGTCGAACTGCGCGGGAGCATCGACACCCTGCCCGGTCAGACGGATGCGGGTACAGGCATAGGGGCGCTGCGCCAGATTGTCCGCATCCTTGCTGTCGATCGGCCATAGCTGCGCTGCAGCGTCCCCTTCGCCCGCAAAGCAGGCGATGGCTTCTTCCGCGCCGCTCGCCCGCGCATTGCGTTGCCAGGCTTCATCGGCCCACAAGGGCGGCTTCCAGCCGAAGATTTCGATGCTGACGGGTGCGCCGCTGCGCAACCAGGCAAAGGGCGTGGTCGCAGCGTCGCCGGTCAGCAGCGCCAGCACCTCGTCGATCTCGCGCGGGCTGCGCCGGGCGCCCGGGCCGCCTCCGTGCATCGCGGCCAGCACCGTCCGATCGCCGGCGCGCACCGCATCGGCAAAGCGCGCCGCCGCCGCCAGCATGCGGGTGCGGGTGTCCCCCGCCGCCAGCGGCGCAAGATTGCCGAGATCGGGCCCCGCTTCGGCACGGGTCAGGCGGGTCGGCACCGCCTCGCCCAGCACATCGACATGCACCGCACGCATCACCCGACCGGAGAAATAATGGCAGAAACCGGTCATCATCACGATCGCGTCCTGGCCACTTCCCTCGCGGGCTGCGGCTTCGGCATCGGTGCGCAGCGCGTCACAATCGCTGAGCCGCCCGATCACCCGGACACGGGTCGGCCGGTCGAACGTCTCGCTCGCGTAGAACCCCAGCACCGCACCGCTGCTCGAAGGATCGTTTTCGCGCTGCTCCTGCCGATAGCGCGCGCGCTCGTCCTCGACGAACAGTCGCCCGACGACAATGCCGGTCATCGACACGCAGGGCAGGCTCGGCCGCCCGCTGGTCGCCTCGGCAAAGTCGATGTCGGGCGCACGCGAGCGCTGGCATTCCTGCGCAGCAACAGGGGCAGCGGTCGCGGCGAAAGCGAGGGCGGCAAGGGCGAATCGCACTATCATGTGCGCCAGCCTAGGCGCGGGACGCTGGCGCGTCGATGAACGAGCCCGGCGGGACTGGCTGCGGTTCAGCCGCGCTCCCCCATCCAGTCGCGCCAGCCTTGTCCCGCCATGTCCTCGACCCGGCGATGCTCGACCGACAGGCCCAGCGCGGGATAGGCGATGCGCTGGCGCTTGGCATCGGCCAGCGGCACCACCGCCATCCGCCGGTTGACCGTCGAGCGCCAGTTCATCCGCGCGGTATTTTCCTGGCCGACATAGCAGCCCTTGGTGAAGCTGACGCCATTGAGCTCTGCCGCATTGCATTCGAGCCACAATGTCTCGCCGCTGCCCAATTCAGCCTGCCCTTCGGTCACACCGAGCGACAGGCGGTGCGCGCGCCAGGCATCGTCTGCAGCGTCCTCGGTCGCCGGGGCCAACCAGCGGTCGCCCAAGGCGGGAAGGCGGGGGTCAATCATGGTGCTCCCCTGCGAAGGCAGGGGTCCATCACCGGAGGTTGCGCTTTCCTCCGACGCTGGTGTTTCCGGCGCGTCCCGGTGATGGGCCCCTGCCTTCGCAGGGGGACACCAATGGACGCACAGTTCTGGCTCACGTTCGATGCTGATCTTGCGGCGCAGGCGATACAGCGTCAGCCGCTTGGCAAGATCGCCCGCCGCAGCACGCTCGCAATCGATCAGCAGGTCGTCGCCATCTGCCCACACCAGGAAATCGAACAGGCACTTGCCCTGCGGCGTCAGCAGCGCCGCCCACACCGGCAGCGTGCCGGCGACGTCGTTGGTCACCAGCCCTTGCAGGAATCCGCGCACATCCTCTCCCGAAAGACGGATCAGGGCACGGTCGGTGAGGGTTGTTGCGGGCATGGGGCTTAGGTAGGAGCGGGCCATGCAAATGTCACCCGACCGCATCACCATCCGCCGCCCCGACGACTGGCATGTCCATCTGCGCGACGGCGCCATGCTCGCGAGCGTCGCGCCCTACACCGCGCGCCAGTTCGCCCGCGCCATCGTGATGCCGAACCTCTCGCCGCCGGTGACCACGGTCGAGAGCGGAGCCGCCTACAGGGACCGCATCCTTGCCGCCACGGCAGGGCATGATTTCACCCCGCTGATCACCTGTTACCTGACCGACGGGCTCGACCCCGACGAGATCGCGCGCGGCCATGCCGAGGGTGTCTTCACCGCCGCCAAGCTCTACCCGGCCCATGCCACCACCGGCAGCGCGCATGGCGTTACCGATGTGCGGCACATCCATGGCGTGCTCGAGCGGATGCAGGCGATCGACATGCCGCTGCTGATCCATGGCGAAGTGACTGACTCGCACGTCGACATCTTCGACCGGGAGGCTGTCTTCATCGAGCGTACCCTGTCGGGCATCGTCCGCGATTTCCCGGGTCTGCGCATCGTCTTCGAACATATCACCACCGCCGAAGCGGTCGATTTCGTCGATGCGAGCGGGCCACAGATCGCGGCGACCATCACTCCGCAGCATCTGCACATCAACCGCAACGCCATGTTCGCCGGCGGCATCCGCCCGCATGCCTATTGCCTGCCGGTTGCCAAGCGCGAGAAGCATCGGCTGGCGCTGCGCCGCGCGGCCACGTCAGGCTCCGCCAAATATTTTCTGGGGACAGACAGCGCACCGCACGCGATCGGCGCCAAGGAAGCGGCCTGCGGCTGCGCCGGCATCTTCAACGCCCCCTTCGCCATCGAAAGCTATGCCGCCGTGTTCGAGGAAGAAGGCGCGCTCGACCGGCTGGAGGCCTTTGCCTCGGAAAATGGTCCCGCCTTCTACCGCCTGCCGCTCAACCAGACCATGGTGACGCTCGAACGCACCGCCCACGCCGTGCCGCAGGCACTCGATGCGGCCGGGACACAGGTGGTTCCGTTCCACGCCGGCGAGACGCTGGCGTGGCGCCTGATTGAAGAGTTTACGACCTAGCCGAGCCCGAACGGGTCGTCGGCGCATTCATAGCGGCCTGCCCTGCCAAGCTGCGCGCGCAGGGCGTCCGCTTCGCGCATCGCGCGCCACGCCACCCAGATGCTGACGGTGGCGAGGAAATAGCCCGCCCAGGCGATGACCCAGCGTCCGCCATCGGCAAGCTCGGTCGCGCCGTAGTTGCCGAACTCGTGCGCAACGAACAGGCGCACCGCATACATCGCCGTGCATGCCGCGCCGATGGCCAGCGCCGCCATCCGCAGCCGGACCATCAGGTCGAGCGCACCGGTCCATTCCCAGAACAGCAGCACGCCGAGCAGCAGGGCCGTGCCCGCCGCTGTCGCGATCAGCCGCGCCTCGCTGAACAATCGCCCGCTGCTGGTGGGGTCCAAAGTCGCGTTCACGGTCAGCACGGCATAGGCGAACAGCCAGAATAGCGCGGCTGCAACCAGGAAGGCATGCATCCGCTGCCCGCGCATGCCAAAGGGAATCGCTACCGCTTCGTGCCTGCTTGCCATGTCATTCTCCCGCTCGCTGGACGTCAGCCAACCGCCCTCAACGCGCGACTTGCGAAAAGGTTCTCCACGCCGACCAACTATAGAGCGCAAGCCCGGTCCAGATCAGCGGGAAGGCGATGAGGTGCGCCATGGTCAGCGGTTCGCGGAACAGGAAGACCGCCAGCACGAACTGGATCGAGGGGGCGACATATTGAATGAGCCCGATGGTCGCGAAGCTGATCTTCTTCACCGCCAGATTGAACAGCAGCAGCGGCAGGGCGGTGACCGCGCCCGCACCGACCAGCAACACATCCGTCCAGCCATCGCTGCCCAGGCCATGCGCCTGCCCCTGCGCCGCCTGCCAGGCGATCCAGCCGAGCGCCACCGGCAGCAGCAGCCCCGTCTCTATGGCAAGGCCGGGGATGGCGTCGACCACCGCGACCCGCCGGGCAAGGCTGTACAGCGCCCACAGCCCGGCCAGCGCCAGGCTGATCCACAATGTCTGCCATGCCCCGGCGCCGAGCACCGCAACGCCCGCCGCCGCGACGGCAACGGCAATCCATTGCAGGCGTTGCAGCCGTTCCCCCAGCACCAGCGCGCCGAGCATCACTGTCAGCAGCGGGCTGATGAAGTAGCCGAGGCTGGCCGCCAGCACATGCCCGCCATTGACCGCCAGCACATAGACGATCCAGTTGCCGGCGATAAACAGGCTGGTGAGAAACAGCAGCAGCCGGGTGCGCGGCACCGCCAGCGCGGCACGGATGGCGGGCAGCTCGCTGCGCCACCACAGGATCGCCAGCAGCAGCGGCAGCGACCAGAGAATGCGGTGCGCGACCACCTCCCCCGCGTCGACCGACGCCAGCGCCTTGAAGTAGAGCGGAATGATGCCCCAGACGAAGGCCGCGCCGAGCGCCTGCAGCAGCCCGGTGCGGGCGGTGGATGGGGGAGAGGTCACAGCGGCGCGCTACGCGCCGCGCACGACCGCCGCAAGCCTCAGATGATGCCGCCACCCAGTGACAGGCGCACGATGCCGATGATGATCACCACCAGGTTGAGGTTGCGCCCGCTGCGGCTGCTCGACAGCTGCCCGAACGCCAGACCGACCAGCGCCAGCGGCACGATCAGCCAGTACGCCCAGCCAAGGAAGGGAAAGAAAGCGAAGATCCCCAGAAACAGGGCCACGACGCCAATGAGCAGGGAAAGGATGTTGAGCATGGACGATAGATAGGCCCCGCACCCCTGCACGCAAGTGTGCCATCAAAATAATACACTTGGCGTCGGGTCGTCCCATATGCGCACAGCCGCGGCACGGCTTAACCTTGTTGCTAACTTGCGATTAACCGCCATCGCCCGCATGGTGCCGCCATAGAAAGTGCGGGCAGCCGCACCTGTCGTCGATGGAGAATGCCGCCATGTCCGCCCGCAGCCTGATGCTCGCCGGAGCCGCCGTCTGCATGAGCCTGTCGCTTGCCGCCTGTCAGGGGCGCCAGGCCGAAGTGGCTGCCGAAGGGGACGCCGCCACCGGCAGCGACCCCGCTGTCAACGGCGCGCTCGGCACGCCGATCATGGTCGATCGCGATCTTGCCGGCCAATCCAATGCCAATGCCGCGACCAGCGGCGCGCGCCCGGTCGAAGGCGGGGTGCCCACGGTACAGGGCGGCGGCACGGTCACCGAGGCGACGGGCGATGCCCGCCGCATTGCCGGCGGCACTCTGATGCGCGCGCCCGAGGCCGTGGCGTGGTCCGATACCTGCGATTCCAATTGCGAAGTCACCCGCCCGGCGACGCTGGGCGGCCTTGCCCGCCAGCAGGGCGGAGAAGCCTGTGCTGCCGATATCCAATATGGTGCGGGCTGGGCGCAGCGCCTGCCGGCCGCCTTCCCGGTCTATCCCCGCGCCGAGCTGGTCGAGGCTGCCGGGGTGATGAACGGGCGGTGCAACGTCCGCGTCGTCAACTTCCGCAGCCGCGCCGGCATGCAGGCGGTGCTCGACTTCTATTACACCCAGGCCCGCCGCGCCGGTTATGATGCCGAACATGTCGTGCGCGGCGAAGAACATCTGCTCGGCGGCACGCGCGGCGACCTTGCCTATGTCGTGATGCTGCGCCCGATGGCCGGCGGCCTCGTCGACGTCGACCTGATCGCCAGCGGCGGGCGCTGATCCGCCTGCGCCACAGCCCGGTCGCAGGGCTTGCCGCGAGCCGCTCAGTGCCGGGTGCCGACGCGCCCCGACTCCTTATCCATCCAGCCGATCAGCCGTTCCACTTCGCGCCAGCGGCAGAAATGGGCGGCATTGTCCCGCGCCCGGGCCGCAGCGGCGCGCAGTTGCGCCGCCAGCGCCGCTTCGCTGCCGAATTCGCTGACCAGCGCCAGCGCATCGTCCACCGCGCCATTTCCGGCAAGAAAGGGCGGCTCTGCTGCGGCTCGCACAGCAGCGGGAATCAGAAGATCGGAGAACATGCTGTGCCGGATAGCAGACGCAGTTGAGCGAACCCGCACCGGATTGGGTCAACAGCCGGTTTACCCTGTTGGCCACCCCTGCCGGCATCGCTTGCACCGGCCAGCGCTCCCGCGTAATTTGGGGTCATGCTGAAAAAGATCCTGCTCGGCCTGCTGGCCCTGATCGTCATCGGTGCCGCTGCCTTGTGGTTCGCCATGCAGCCGGACCCGGCCCGCCTGTCCAACGCGGAACTCACCGGGCGCGTGCCGGTATTGTCCGCCGTGCGCGAGCAGAGCATTCCGACGGTGCGGGTGGCGGATGCCGTGGGCTGGAGCGCTGGCGCCGCACCCACCGCCGCGCCGGGGCTGGCGGTCAACCGCTTTGCCGAGGGGCTGGACCATCCCCGCCAGATGCTGGTGCTGCCCAATGGCGATGTGCTGGTGGCAGAGAGCAATTCGCCGCCGCGCGAGGGCGGCGGGATCGAAGGCTGGGCGGCCCGCCAGATCATGGGCCGCGCCGGTGCCGGCGTGCCCAGCGCCAACCGCATCACCCTGCTGCGCGACGCCAATGGCGACGGCGTGGCCGAGGTGAAGACGCCCTACATAACCGGGCTCAACTCGCCCTATGGCATGGCGCTGATCGGCTCGACCCTTTACGTCGCCAACACCGACGCGCTGCTCGCCTTCGATTATGATCCCGCCGCGACCCGGATCACCGCCGCCGGTCGCAAGATCGTCGATCTGCCCGCCTATGGCAGCAACTCGCACTGGACCAAGAGCCTTGTCGCCGGGCCCAACGGCTTTCTCTATGTCGGCGTCGGCTCGAACAGCAATATCGCCGATGGTGGCCTCGAATGGGAGCGCGGCCGGGCGCTAATCCTCGAAGTGCGTCCGGACAGCGGCTACAAGCGTTCCTTCGCCAACGGCCTGCGCAACCCGGCGGGGCTGGCCATCCATCCTGTCACCGGGGAATTGTGGGCCACGGTCAATGAGCGCGACATGCTCGGCTCGGACATGGTGCCCGACTATCTGACCCAGGTGTCGGCAGGCAGCTTCTATGGCTGGCCCTGGTATTATTGGGGTGGCTTCGTCGACACGCGCGTGCCGCCGGAGGAACTCAACCGCGCGCAATATGTCCGCCGCCCGGACTATGCGCTGGGTGTGCACGTCGCCCCGCTCGGCTTCAGCTTCGTCACCGATCCGGCGCTCGGATCGCCGTGGGGCGCCGGCGCCTTCATTGCGCTGCATGGCTCATGGAACCGCTCGCCCGCGGCCGGCTACAAGGTGGTGTTCGTCGCCTTCGATGCCGATGGCAAGCCGACCGACACGCTGCCGCTCGACGTCCTGTCGAACTTCGTCAGCCCCGACGGCAAGGCGTGGGGCCGTCCGGCCGACGCACGGCAGGGCCGCGACGGCGCACTGCTGGTGGCGGACGATGTCGGCAACATCATCTGGCGGGTATCGCGGGCCGCACCGGCCGCCGCCGCTGCACCCGCCCGCTAACCGGCGAGAGCGGCCAGATCGACCGGCTGTCCGGCGCGACGCAGCTCCACCCCGACACGCGGCGATGCCGGGCCGACGCGCCCGAGCGGGCTGCCCTGCTCGACCCGGTCACCCGGCCGCACCGACACGGTGATTAAGCCGGTGATCAGGCTGGTCCAGCCGCCGCCATGGTCGATGATGACGATGCGGCCATAGCTGCGGAAGGTGGCGGCATAGGCAATCCGCCCAGCCGCCGGCGCCAGCACCTGCGCGCCCCCGGGCGCCGCGATGGTCAGGCCGCGCGAGCGGATGCCATCGGGCGCCGCTTCGCCGAAGCCGGTGACGACACGGCCAACCACCGGCAGGCGATAGGCCGGCTGGCGGCCGCCCAGATCCCGCCACAGGCTGCGCACGCCATCATTGCCGACGCTGCCCGGCCGCGCCACCGGCCCGGCCAGACGGGCCAGACGGTCGCGCCGCACCCCGTCATCCTCCAGCCGCTCGATCAGCCCGCCGATGCTGTCGGCATCTTCGGCGAGCACCGCCGCCCGGTCATTCTCCAGCGCCGCGCCGCTGGCGATGCGGGTGGCCTCGGCGCGGCGTGCGGCTTCGCTGCGCGCCAGCTCGGCACGCCGGTTGGCCAGCCGCTCGGCACCCGCGCGCGCCGCGCGCTGTGCCGCAGCCTGCGCTGCCGCCAGCCGCTCGTTGCGATCGAGCTCGCTGCGCAGCGCCGCCGTGCGCTGGCGGATGACCGGCAGTACGGCCTCGATCATCGCGCGGTTGTGGACCATGCGCCGGGCCGACCCCGGCTCGAACAGCATCGCCACCGCTGGGCGGCGGGAGAGCATCTGCAGGGACGCGAGCAGTTCGGCGACCGGCTGTTGCTGTGCCGCCAGCCGTGCCCGCTGCCGCGCCTGTGCGGTGCCGATCAACGCCGATTGCGCCTGCAATGCCGCCAGTTCGGCCTCCGCCGCCTGCACCGCCAGCCCCAGCGCGGCGCGCTCGGCGCGGTCCCGGTCGGCGCGGTCGGTCAGCGTGGCCGCCTGCGCGCGCATCGCGCGGGACCGCTGCGCCGCCTCCTGCGCCGCACGCCGCGCCTCGACCAGCGCAGCGCGTTCCTCGCGCGCCTCCATCGCCAGCGCATCGCTGACGGGCGCGCGCGACGGTGCAGCGGACAGGCTGGCGGTCGTCGCAAAAGCGAGCGCCACCGGACCGGACAACAAGGCGAGGCGAGACGGCGTCATCCGGCGCGATGATAGGGATGGCCGCTCAAAATGCTATGCGCCCGCCACAATTGCTCGGCGAGCATCGCCCGCGCCAACATGTGCGGCCAGGTCATGCGGCCAAAGCAGATCAACAGATCGGCGGCGGCGCGATCGGCATCGTCGAAGCCGTCGGCGGCACCGATGCAGAAACGCAGTTCGCGCACGCCATCGTCGCGCCAGTTGCCGATGCGCGCGGCAAAGGCGGCGCTGTCGAGGTCCTTGCCGCGCTCGTCGAGCAATATGGTGCGGGTGGCGCCATCAGCGGGCGGCAGGCCGGGCCCGCCCCGGTCCGGCCATTCGACGATGTCGACATCCCACGGCACCCGCTTGAGATAGCGCTGGACGATCTCGCCCTCAGGGTCGCGCCCGATGCGCCCGCGCGCGAAAATGCGGATGCGCATGACGGCAGGCGGAAGATCAGTGCTGCGCGGGCGTCGCGGTCGACAGCGTATCCCCGCCCCACATCCGCTCGAGATTGTAGAAGCTGCGCACTTCGGGGCGGAACAGGTGGACGATGACGTCGCCTGCATCGATCAGCACCCAGTCGGCGGTCGGCAGGCCTTCGATGCGCACGGTGCGATGCAGCTCGGTCTTGACCCGCTGGGCGATCTTGTCCGCCATCGCCGCCACGTGGCGCGACGAGCGGCCCGAGGCGATGACCATATGGTCGGCAATGCTCGACACGCCGGCAAGCGGGATCGAGACCGTCTCTGCGGCCTGATCCTCATCGAGCTGGTGCATGATCAAGGCGTGGATCGCGTCGCTCTCTGGCGCGGTCGGCGCGGCGACATGATCGGTGGGACGGGCCGGAACGGCGGTAGGTTGGGGGGTCAAGCGATATCCTCTGGCAAAAGCTGACGGGTAACGGCATCGCGCAATCCACGCGTGCCGATCGAACGGAACCAGTCGGGGTCTGCTGCGCGCAGGCGGGTCGCGGATCGCGGATCTGGCGGAAAGCGCAAGAACACGAGGGCCGGCGGACTCCAGCTCGTCCACTGCAATCTCTGGCTCGGCGGTCGGACGAAAGCCCGCAGCCAGCCCATCGCGGGAGCGCTACGGGCCGCACCATCATAGCCGGGTCTGGCGATCACCGCAATCGGCATCAACCGCGCAATCCTCCGCCACTCGCGCCACCGGTGCAACTGGGCGAGATTATCCGCCCCCATCAGCCACACAAACCGCCGGTCGGGGTATCGGCGGACGATCTTGGTCAGCGTATCGACGGTATAGCGCGTGCCCAACGTGCGCTCGATCGCCGTCGCACGGATGCGGGTGCCCCGCGCCATACGCTGCGCCGAGGCCAGCCGCGCCGGCAGCGGCGCCATCCCCTCGCGCAGCTTCAGCGGATTGCCCGGCGAAACCAGCCACCACAGCTCGTCCAGCCCCAATGCCTGCATCGCCAGCAGGCTGATCGAGCGATGCCCGCCATGCGCCGGATTGAAGCTGCCGCCGAGGAGGCCGGTGGGGATCATTTGCGCCAGTCGCTAGCGGCGTGGTGGACGCGCAATATGGTCACCGACTGGTCATCGTAGCGATAGACCAGATTGAGCGGAGTTCGACCGACGCGTATCTTGCGCCACGCACTGTTCTCGAGAGGTGCGCCGAGTGCGGGATTGTCGGCCAGCAGCCGTTCGATATGCGCGATTTTGGTCAACGCGTTAAAGATAAACTCGGGGCGCGCAGTGACATACGGGTCGAACAGCGCGGCCAAATCGGCCTTTGATGGCGTCGCCCAGATGACTTGCCTCACGCAGCCTCGCGGCCTTGTTCACTGACGCGCGCAATTGCATCGGCGTAGCGGTCATGCAGCCAGTCCATCATCTCGGCGTGCGAGATGACATCGCCACGATCAGCAGCATCGACGCCCTCCTGGATGAACTCCAGATACTCCGCCTCCTCCTGCGCCATCCGTTTCACCGCATCGGCGACCAGCCAGGCGCGGCTGCGCTGGCGGGCGGCGGCGACCTTGTCGAGAAGGGCGGCGGTTTCCGCATCGATGCGGGCGGAGATGACGACAGGCTTGCTCATGCGCGCAATGTATCACTTGTATACAAATGGTGCAAAGCGATTCACGGACGCACTTGCCCCGTCCCCCGCCCCACCCATTTGTAGGTCGTCAGCCCTTCCAGCGCGACCGGGCCGCGCGCGTGCAGGCGCCCGGTCGAGATGCCGATTTCTGCGCCGAGGCCGAATTCGCCGCCGTCGGCGAACTGGGTGGAGGCGTTCCACAGGGTGATGGCGCTGTCGCAGGCTGACAGGAAATGCTCGGCAGTGGCGGCGTCCGCCGTGATGATCGCCTCGGTATGGCCGCTGCCGTGGGTAGCGATATGGTCGAGCGCGGCGTCGACGCCGTCGACCCGCGCGATGGAGACGATCGCGTCGAGATATTCGGTGCCCCAATCGGCGTCGCTGGCGGCCGCGACACGCGGGTCGAGCGCAGCGATGGCCGCGTCGCCGCGCACCTCGCAGCCCGCGTCGAGCAGAGCACCGACGATGCGCCCCGGCTCGGCAAAGCCGCGGTCGATCAATATCGTCTCCGCCGCGCCGCAGATGCCGGTGCGGCGCAGCTTGGCGTTGACCGCGATCGCCTCGGCCATCGCCGGATCGGCGGCGCGGTCGATATAGACGTGGACGATACCGTCGAGATGCGCGAGCACAGGCACGCGGGCGTCGTTCTGGACGCGCTCGACCAGGCTCTTGCCACCGCGCGGGATGATGATGTCGATCAGCCCCTGCGCGGCGAGCATGGCGCCAACGGCGGCGCGATCCTGCGTCGGCACCAGTTGCACCGCATCGACCGGCAGACCGGAGGCGGAGATGCCGGCGACCAGCGCGGCGTGAATCGCGCGATTGCTGTTCACCGCCTCGCTGCCGCCGCGCAGGATAACGGCATTCCCAGCCATCAGCGCCAGCGCCGCAGCATCGGCCGTCACATTGGGTCGGCTTTCATAGACGATGCCGATGACGCCGAGCGGCACGCGGACCCGGCTCAGCGCCAGCCCGTTGGGCGGCCTGAGGGTGTCGATCACGGCGCCGACCGGATCGGGAAGGCGCGCCACCGCCTCGACCGCCGCCGCGACACCCTCCAGCCGCGCCTCATCCAGCCGCAGCCGGTCGAGCATCGCAGACGACAGGCCACGCTCGGCGCCCGCCGCCATGTCGATTGCGTTGGCGGCGAGGATGGCCGGCGCGTCGGCGCGCAATTGCGCGGCCGCAGCGTCGAGCGCAGCGGCCTTGGCCGCGGTCGAGGTGCGCGCCAACGTCCGCGCCGCAGCGCGGGCGGCGTGCGCCATGCCGGTAATCAGGGCGATAGTGTCGGTCATTGCGGTCCCGCCGTTAGCATCGCAACGCATCTGCCGCAAAGCGCTTGCCGCGCTTGGCCGCGCTGGTATCACTGGGCGCGATCACAGGGGGGATTTTGTGAGCGGCGAAATCGAAGCCATCGGCGAGTTGATGACCGGCGGTCTTACGGCCCGGGCGCTTGAGCCGGGCCATGGCGAGGGCCATGGCACCGCGCATGGCCGCTGCCTCAACTGCGGGCATTTCCTGACCGGCCCCTATTGCGACCGCTGCGGACAGACTGCGCATGTCCATCGCTCGATCGGTGCCTTCGGCCACGACATCCTGCACAGCGTGCTGCACTTCGAAGGCAAGGCGTGGCGCACGCTGCCCATGCTGTTCACCCGCCCCGGCGAACTGACCCGGCGCTACATCAACGGGGAACGCGCGCGCTTCTTCTCCCCGCTCGCGCTGTTCCTGTTCGCGGTGTTCCTGACCTTTGCCGTGTTCAGCGTGATGGGCACGGGGCTCGAACCGGGCGATTTCAAACCCGGCGAGGCCGCCGACCGGCAGACCGCGGCATTCCAAATCGACCAGCAATTCGGCGCCGCCATCGCCCAGACCGAACGCCGCATTGCTGCGGCGCGCGCCAGCGGCGCGCCGGTGGCCGAGCTCGAACGCGAGCTTGCCGCCCAGCGCAGCACCCGCGATGCGGCCGAGCGGGTGATCGGCATCGAGCGGACCGAGACGGGCGAGATGGCACGCAACTTCAGCTTTTTCGGCTTCAAGACAGGTAACGCGGCGATCGACCATCTGATCGACAAGGCCAACAATAATCCGGCGCTGATGCTCTACAAGATCCAGGGCAATGCCTATAAGTTCGCCTGGGCGCTGATCCCGCTCTCCGCCCCCTTCCTGTGGCTGCTCTACCCCTTCAGCCGCCGCTTCGCGATCTACGACCATCTGGTGTTCGTGACCTACTCGATCAGCTTCATGCTGCTGCTCGCCATCCTGCTGCGGCTGGCCGGCGCGGCGGGGATCGGGGGTGGCTGGATCGGCTTCATCTTCGTCTTCTATCCGCCGCTGCACATGTACAAGCAGCTCCGCGGCACCTATCGCGGGTCGCGGTTGGGCGCGCTGCTGCGCACGTTCCTGCTGATCAATTTCACGCTTGTCGTGCTCACCCTGTTCCTCGCCGGACTGCTGGCGCTGGGGGCGCTGGGCTGAGCCGACACCGGCCTGTCATCGACGGATGGCATGGGTGGAGCGAAACTGGAGGGACGATCCGATGCGCATGACCACCGCCTGGTGCCCCGACCGCCGCCTGTTGCTGCGCCTTGGCACATTGGGGGTCGGCGCCTTGTCGCTGCCCGGCGCGGCACAGACGATCGGCGCGCGCGGTTTCACCCATGGCGTCGCCAGCGGCGAGCCGTCGGCGAGCAGCGTCCTGCTGTGGACGCGCTATGTCGGCAGCAGCGCAGAGACGCGGTTGACGGTGGAGGTATCGGACAGCGCGGACTTTGCCCGGATCGTTGCCGGTGGCACGGCGACGGCGAGCGCGGAGCGCGACGGCACCGCCAAATACACGGTCGACGGGCTCGCCGCAGGTCGCTGGTATTTCTACCGCTTCGTCGCGCCCGATGGCGCGCGCAGCTGCACCGGCCGCACCCGCACCCTGCCCGAAGGGCCGACGCCGCGGTTCAAGCTCGCGGTCTTTTCCTGCTCCAACATGGGTTTCGGCTGGTTCAATGCCTATGCCGATGCGGCCGAACGCGGCGACATCGACCTCGCCGTCCACCTCGGCGACTATATCTACGAATATGCACCGGGCGAATATCCCGCCCGCAATGCGACCATCGCCGGGCGTGACTTTCTGCCGACGCGGGAAATAGTGGCGCTCGCCGACTATCGCCTGCGCTACGCCAGCTACCGCGCCGACGCGGCGTTGCAGCGTCTGCATCAAGTGGTGCCGATGATCTCGCAGTGGGACGATCACGAGCTGGCCAACGATGCCTGGATGGACGGCGCGCAGAACCATCAACCGGACAGCGAAGGCGACTGGGCGATGCGCAAGGCGATTGCGCTGCGTGTCTATCGCGAATGGATGCCGGTCAGCGATACCAACTGGCGCAGCTATGAGATCGGCGATCTGGCGACCATCGCGCTCCCCGAAACCCGCATTTCGGGCCGGATGAAGCAGTTCGACTATGCCGAGATCGTCGACGGTGCGCGGGGTGGTGCCGACGTCTCCGCACGCCTCGCCGCCTTCCGTGACGGCGCCTGGCAGGACAGCGCGCGGACGTTGATGGGTGCGCAGCAGGAGGCATGGCTGACCGCGCTGCTCGGCCAGTCGGTCCGGCGCGGCACGAAATGGCAGGTGCTGGCGCAGCAGCTGGTGATGGGCACACTCCGCTCGCCGCCCGAGGCGGCGCGCTGGGTGCCGGCCGGCGCGCCCGACTATGTCCGCGCCCGCTTCGCGGTGGGCCAGGCGGCAGCGGCGGCCGGACTGCCGCTCAATCTCGACGCATGGGACGGCTATCCGGCGGCGCGCGCCCGCCTGCTTGGCGCGGCGCAATCGGCCGGGGCCAATCTGGTGGTATTGTCGGGGGACAGCCACAACGGCTGGGCGTTCGATCACGATCATGACGGCCGACCGGCCGGAATAGAATTCGGCGGGATGAGCGTCACCTCCGCCGGCTTCGAAGCCTATGTCCCTGCGCCCCCGGCCGATGTCGCCACCGCGCTGCTGCGCGCCAATCCCGGCCTGCGATGGGCCGATACCGCACGGCGCGGCTATATGGCCGTGGAACTGACTCCGGAGCGTGCCACTTCCACGTGGCGCATGTGGGATTCGGTGCGCAGTTCGGGCACCCGCCACGACGCGGAGTCTAGCCTTTCTGCCATTCACGACACCAATCGCCTCGTTCCATGACATTCTAGTTTCAAGAAAATGACAGATACGTGACATTTCTATTGCAGTGATGTCACATTAGTGTCACCTTTCGCTCCTGACCCCGTTCAGGAGAGAGACAATGACCCGTATCCACCTTGTTCTTGCCCTGTCGGCAGGCCTCGTCGGCAGCGCTGCTGTCGCCCAGGAGCAGCCGGCAGGCGAAATCGGTTATGCACAGGGCGCGCTTGGCTATGACGCGCTGCGTGCGGGCGACCTGCGCACCGCGGAATTGCAGATCGAATCGGCCCAGGGCGTCGATGCCGCCGATCCGGCCCGCCTCATCAATCTGGGTTACATCCACATGCGCACCGGCCGCATCCAGACCGCGCAGCGCCTGTTCGAGGCCGCGCGCGACAGCCGCCAGCCGGTGATGCTGGAACTGGCCAATGGCGAAGCGATGTCGTCGCGCGATGTCGCCCGGCGCGCCCTCGCGCGCCTCGCCCCCATTCTCGCCGGTCGCTGAACCGGACTTCGGCAGTATTTCAGGAACGATGCCGGGCCGCTGCTTTGCTGGCGGCCCAGCACCGCGCGCGCCGAGCGGCCCTGTACTCCGGGCTTTGCCGTTGAAGTCCGCGCACGCCCTGCCTGGCCGTGTAACATTATCGTCACCGATAAGCCTTTTGGCCGTCACAGTATCGCAATCGAAGCGTCACTGAACTGGCATCATCGAGTCATCAACGCGGCCTAGTGACCCCCTCGGCGGTCGCCCGGGGAACGGTCGCATTCAGCAGTCTCCGGGGCGTGCGCGCAGCATTTGTCCTTAACCCCGGAGCATCGATTCCATGGCACCTTCCGCCCACCTCCGCACGGCCCTGCTCGCCGGTGTGGCTTCGCTGACCCTGGCCGCTTGCGGCGCTGACGACATTGCTTCGCCCGGCGAAGGCGTGATCGTCCTGCCGGCCCCGACCCCGGCGCCGACGCCCACGCCGACCCCGACCCCCACGCCGACCACGGTGACTCCGGCCGCTGCCTGCCCGACCATTGCCGGTCCGAACCAGCTGTCCGACCTCGGCACCATCTCCGGCCCGCAGGGCACCTGGCGCAACTGCGGCTTCCCGGCCCGTTTCACCGCCACCACCGCCATTCCGCGCGTTGCCGGCGTCATCTACTCGCTGCCCGGCCGTGTCGATGTCGGCACCGATCAGGGTGCGACCAGCACCAACAATGACGTGACGCTGACCATCGACCCGGGCGTGACCATTTTCGGCGCCACCGGCGTCTCCTTCCTCGCGGTCAACCGTGGCAACCGCATCGATGCGGTCGGCACCGCCACCCAGCCGATCGTCTTCACCGGCCGCGGCAATGTCGTCGGCTCCGCCGATGACCAGACCAGCCAGCTGTGGGGCGGCGTCGTCCTGCTCGGCCGCGCGCCGATCACCGACTGCCTTGCCACCGCCGCCACCCCCGGCACCGCCGCGTGCGAGCGCGATACCGAAGGCACCTCCAATGCGCTGTACGGGGGCGCCCAGCCCGCCGACAATTCGGGCCGCATGAGCTTCGTCCAGATCCGCTATTCGGGCTTCATCCTGTCGGCGAACAGCGAACTGCAGGGCCTGACCCCGTCTGGCACCGGTTCGGGCACCCAGCTCGACAATATCCAGATCCACAACAGCTCTGACGACGGCATCGAGGTGTTCGGCGGCCGCGTCAACATGCGCAACCTGGTGCTGACCGGCAACGAGGACGACAATCTCGACACCGATGTCGGCTACAAGGGCTTCATCCAGCGCGTGATCGCGGTGCAGCGTGCCGGCGGTGCTGTCGGCGACTCGATGATCGAAGCCGACTCCGACAACGCGCTCGACGGCCAGACCCCGCGTCAGAACACCCGCCTCGCCAACTTCACCTTCGTGCAGCGCACCTCGGCCGGTGGCAATGCGGTCGCCATGCTGCTGCGCGGCGGCACCGACTACACCATGGTCAATGGCGTCGTCGTCAGCCCCAACCTCCCCTGCCTGCGCATCAGCCGTGCGCAGACCGCATCGACCACCGCCGATGCCACCATCGACGAAGCCGGCGCGCCGGTGTTCCGTTCGGTGGTGATGCAGTGCGGCACGCCGGCCTTCCAGGGCGCGAACAGCGTGACCGAGGCGGCCGTTGCCTCCATCTTCGGCACCGGCACCAACAACAACAACTCGGCCTTCACGCCGTCGCTCACCAGCCTCTTCATCAACGGTGCCAACGAGACCGCGGTCACCGCCTTCAACGCGTCGACCCTGGGCAGTTTCTTCACGAACCTGAACTTCGTCGGCGCGGTGCGTGATGCGGCGGACACCTGGTACGCTGGCTGGACCTGCAACTCGGCGACGGCGAGCTTCGGTTCGACCAGCGGCGCGTGCACGGCGATCCCGACCACCTGAGCCGATCAGTGACCGATTGACGGGGCGGAGTGTCGGCAAGTCCGCGCTCCGCCCCATTTGCCTAATGCTTCAAGGGCCTAAGCCTTCAAGGGGACGAATGATGAAGCCGCAATCCGTGCTGCGCCTGCTTCTGTTGTCGACAGCGCTGGTATCGCCAGCCGCCTATGCGCAAACCGCGCCGAGCCAGGACGCGGCCGAGCCGCCGGTCGCGGCGGAAACCACCGATGCGGGCGAGCAGCCTGCCGAGGAACAGGTGGATATCTCGATCCCCGGCGGCGGTGGCGACACGGGCGAGGACATCATCGTTCGCGGCCGCTTCACTCCCAACCCGATCCGCGCGACCCCGGAAGTGGTCTCGGTGCTGTCGGCGGCCGACATCGCCCGTACCGGTGAAGGCGACATCGCCGGCGCGCTGACCCGCGTCACCGGCCTCAGCGTCGTCGGCAACGGCTTCGTCTATGTTCGCGGCCTTGGCGACCGCTATTCGCTCGCCCTGCTCAACGGCTCGCCGCTGCCCAGCCCGGAACCGCTGCGCCGCGTCGTCCCGCTCGACCTGTTCCCCACCAACGTCATTTCCTCGACGCTGGTGCAGAAGAGCTTTTCGGTCAATTTCCCTGGCGAATTCGGCGGCGGCGTCGTCAACCTCACCACCCGCGCCATCCCCAGCGAAACCTTTTTCGAAATCGGCGGCAGCATCTCCGGCGATACCGAATCGACCTTCCAGCTGGGCTATACCTATTTCGGCAGCCCGACCGATTTCACCGGCTTCGACAACGGCGAGCGCGACATCCCCGGCCCGCTCGCGGCAGCGCTCGCCAGCGGCAACCCGATCCTCGAAGGCGCGGACTACAGCCGCCGCGACCTCGGCCTGATCGCCAGTTCGCTCAGCAACGCGCGCACCACGGTGCTGCAGCGCAATGACGATATTCCGATCAACTGGTCGGCCAATTTCGTCGGCGGCACCGCCATCGACGTCGGTTCGGACCGGCTCGGCATCATCGCCACCGCCGGCATCAGCAACTCGTGGCGCGTGCGCGACGTGCTGCAGCAAACCCCCGGCACCGCCGACCTGTCGCAGGCGCAGACCGATTTCCAGCGGGTAATCACCGACAACCGCATCGTCGTCAACGGCCTGCTCGGCCTCGGCTACGAGTTCGGCGAGCATCAGCTGCGCTGGACCAACCTCTACATCCGCGACTCGCTCAAGCAGGCGCGGCTCGGCCTCGGTACCGATACCAACCAGCAGGGCCGCGACATCATGGAGCAGGACACCGCCTGGTATGAACGGCAGCTGTTCGACACCCATCTGGTCGGCGAGTTCGATTTCGACACCATCGATCTCGATTTCCGCGTCGGCTACTCCAATTCGCAGCGCGAGGCGCCCTATGAGCGCAGCTTCACCTACATCCGCTCCAACCTGCCGCTGACGCAGGACCCGGTCGGCAACGAGTTCGTCAACGACCTCGGCGGCAACCGAGGTGAGGCCTCGATCGCCTTCTCTGACCTCAACGAGGATCTCTATTCGGGCGGCGCCGACCTCTCCTACGAAGTCACCTCCGACATCGATCTGACCGTCGGCTACGCCTATAGCGATACCGAGCGCACCTCGGTGCGGCGCGCCTTCGTCTATCGCGCCAACAACCTGCCGCTCGCCGTGCAGCAGTTGCGCCCCGACTTCCTGGTGTCGGATGCGACCATCCAGCTCTACGACATCATCCTGCAGGAAACCTCCGCGCAGGACGGCACCGCCGCCTTCGATGCCGCGCTCGAAACCCACGCCGGCTATGCCCAGGTCAAGGCAAACATCATCGAAGGCGTCAGCGTCAACGCCGGCGTGCGTTATGAAGACGCCACCCAGACGGTGGTTCCGGTCGACCTGTTCAACACCGGGTCGAACGCGATCGTGCAGACCGATCTCGAGAACAGCTACTGGCTGCCCGCGATCACCGTGACCTGGGAACCCGCCGCAGACATGCAGGTGCGGGCCAACCTGTCGCGCACCATCGCCCGCCCGCAGTTCCGCGAGCTGGTCGCGCAAATCTATCTCGATCCCGAAACCAACCGCAACTATCGCGGCAACCCGTCGCTGGTCGACAGCCAGCTGACCAACGCCGAGCTGCGCTACGAATGGTATTTCGCGCGCGAACAGCGGGCCACGGCTGCGGTCTTCTACAAGAAGATCGACAATCCGATCGAGGCCTACACCGCCTTCTCGGACAATGACATCAACACCCGCTTCGCCAACGCGCCGTCGGCGACGCTGTGGGGGGTCGAGCTCGAACTGCAGAAATATTTCTACACCGACACATGGGATGGCGCCTTCTGGGCCAACCGCCGCTTCGTCGTCATCGCCAACTACACCTACACCAATTCCGAAATCTCGGTGGGTGCCAACGATACGACGCTGGTCGACGGGGTCTCCACCCCGGCGTCCGACCTGTTCTTCGACGGCGTGCCGCTGACCGGACAGTCGGACCATCTCGCCAACCTGCAGCTCGGCCTCGAAGACACCGACTCACTGTCGCAGCAGACCTTCCTGCTCAACTATGCAAGCCCGCGCGTCACCCAGCGCGGCCCGTCAGGCCTGCCTGACCTCGAGGAGCGCCCCGGCTTCACGCTCGACTTCGTCGCGCGTCAGGGCGTGCAGGTCTTCGGGCAGACGCTGGAAGTGAAGTTCGAGGCGCGCAACATCACCAATCGTCGCTACACCGAAGTCGAATCGAACGGCCAGAACCGCATCTTCTTCAACCGTTACGACGTCGGCACGACCTTCTCGCTTGGCGCCAGCCTGAAGTTCTGAACCGGGTCAGCATGCCAAAAAAACCGACCCCTCTCCGCCCGCTCGGCGGGGAGGGGTTTCGTTTTGGCACTCAGCCGGTAGCGGCTGTCACAAACTCGTCGCTTGACTGTCACTTCAGAGTCATGCGCAGTAACTAGCGCCGTCATCGGACTTCGGGGACTCCGCCGCCTGTCATGAACCTGACCATCGATCCGCGCCTGCGCCGACGCTTCAAGGCCCTGCCGGTCGATTGGCCGCGCCGGTTGCTGCTGGGCGCGCTGGTGCTGATCCTGGTCGTGCAGCTCGTGCGCCTCCTGTTCGCGCTGATCAGCCCGGCCACGCCGCTCGGCGACTGGCAGCCAAAGATGCCGCAGGACATGGCACCGGCCGCTCGCGCCGAATTGTTCGGCCGCGTCGATCCCTTCTATCGCAGCATGCAGACCGCCTCGGAATCGACCAGCCAGGTCACCGGCCTGCAGATCCAGCTGTTCGGCATCCGCATGAACTATGGCACCGACCTCGGCTCGGCGATCATCGCCGGCGCCGACGGCATCCAGAACAGCATCGGCGTGGGCGAGGACATCCAGCCCGGCGTCAAGCTGGTCGCGGTGCGGTTCGACCATGTCGAGATCGACAATGCCGGCAAGCGCGAGCTGCTCTACCTCGATCAGGCGCAGGGCGCGGCGGTCGCCGCCGGTACCGCGCCGGGCCCGACGCTGAGCGCGCCGATGCAGCCCAATGCAGAGATCAGCGGCACCATCCCGATCAGCCCGATGTCGATCCGCGCCGGCATCTCCTTCTCGCCGCGCAGCGAAGGCGGGCGGGTCACCGGCATCGCCGTCGGCCAGCAGGGGGACGGCAGCGCCTTTCAGGCCGCCGGCTTTCGCAACGGCGACGTGATCCGCAGCATCAATGGCCGCCCGGTCAACGCCGCCGGCGATGCCGCCAGCCTGCTCAGCCAAGTCCAGCCTGGCGCGCGCCTGTCTCTCGAAGTCGAACGCGGTGCCGGCACCGTGCCCATCGCCATCATCATCCCGAACGGAAACCCATGAACGCTCGCTTCGCCTCGCTCCTCATCGCGCCTGCCGCGTTGATCGCCTATGCCCAGCCGGTGCTGGCGCAGCATGTGCTCAACGTGCGCGATGCTGACATCCGCGCCTTCATCGCCGATGCGGCGCGGGTGACGGGCCGCACCTTCGTCGTCGACGGGCGCGTGCAGGGCAAGGTCACCGTGGTCACCGAACGGCCGCTCAACCGCGCCGAATATTTCGAGATTTTCCTGTCGACGCTGCGCGCCAACGGGCTGATCGCCATTCCGCTGCCCAACGGCAGCTACCGCATCCAGCCGACCGACAATGCCGCCAGCCAGCCCAGCCGCCTCGGCACCGGCGGCGCCAGCGCCAACCAATATGTCACCGAAGTGATCCGGCTGCGCTATGTCGACGCCACCCAGGCGATCGAGACGCTGCGCCCGCTGGTCAGCCCGCAGGGATCGGTCACCGCCAACCGCAACGCCAATAGCCTGGTGGTCGTCGATTTCGCCGACAATGTCCGCCGTGTCCGCGCGCTGATCCAGTCGATCGACCGGGACGCCAGCGCCACCCGCCTCGTCCACCTGCGCAACGCCGGAGCGCGGGAGATTGCCGCGTCGCTGCAGCAACTCGGCGCCGGCCAGGGCGGAGCCAACGGCGCACCTGCCACCGGCGGGGTGACGGTCGCCGCGTTCGATTCGTCGAACAGCATCGCCATCCGCGGTGACGCGGCGCAGGTCGAGCGTTTTGCCGCGCTCGCCAACGAGCTCGACGAACGCGCTGCCTCGGCCGCGGAAATCCGGGTCTATACGCTGCAGCACGCCGATGCGGCGCGGCTGCTGCCGACACTGCAGCAACTGGTCGGCGGCGGCAGCGACCCGACCCTGCCCAGCGCGACGCCGCGCACCGATGGCGGCAGCAGCGGCGGCAACGGCAGCGGCGGCGGCAATGGCGGGGGCGCGGCCCCTGCTCCGGCCGCTGCGCCCACCTCGGTTTCGGGCAACGGCAACAGCATCGCCACCCGCGGCCCGGCGATCATCACCCGCTACGAGGGCGTCAACGCGATTATCGTGGCCGCCAATCCCGATGTGCAGCGCATGATCGGTGAGCTGATCCGCCAGCTCGATTCGCGCCGCCAGCAGGTGCTGGTCGAAGCGATCATCGTCGAGATCGGTGACAATGCAGCACGCCAGCTCGGCGCGCAGTTCCTGCTCGGCGGAGAGAATGTCCCCTTCCTCGCCACCAACTATTCCAACGCCAATCCCAATATCCTGACCCTGGGTGCGGCCTATGCCGGCTATGAGCTGTCGCGCGAGACGACGACGATCGACGGCAATGTCGTCACCACCAGCTCGAACAACCCGCTCGGCTCGTCGGTGACCGAAGCCGCCGCCGCGCAACTGCTCGGCGCGACCGGGGGCTTTGCCGGTTTCGCCGGCGACATCGGCCGCAACACCGTGTTCGGCGCAATCATCAATGCCGTGCAGTCCGACACCGAATCCAACCTGCTCGCCACCCCGCACATCGTCACGCTCGACAACAGCGAGGCGCGTTTCCTGGTCGGTCAGGAAGTGCCGATCACCACCGGCGAGGCGCTGTCCGACAATTTCGACAATGCCTTCCGCACCGTCCAGCGCGAGGAAGTCGGCATCAAGCTGACGGTCACGCCGCAGATCAATGCCTCGGGAGAGGTCAAGCTCTACATCGCGCAGGAAGTATCGAGCGTGGCCGGACCCGTCTCCAGCCGCTCGAGCGATCTCATCCTCAACAAGCGCCTGTTCGAGACCGTGCTGACCGTCGATGACGGCGAAATCCTCGCCATCGGCGGCCTGCTCAACGATGACGAGCGCCGCACCATCGAACGCATCCCGCTGCTGTCGGACATCCCGCTGATCGGCGAGCTGTTCCGCAGCCGCAGCCGCTCTCGCTCCAAGACCAACCTGATGGTGTTCATCCGCCCCACCATCCTGCGCGACCGCGCCGACAATGCCGAGCTGACCGCGCGCCGCTTCGGCTATCTGCGCGCCGAACAGCTGGCCCGAAACCCCGAAGCCGAGCCGGAAATCGACCTGCTGGTCCGCGACTATCTGGGCACCACCCCGCCGGGCATCGCCCCGCGCGGCGACGATGTCATCATTTCCGCCGCGCCGATCAGCGATCTGCGCGCGCCCGATGCGCCGGTCGAAGACGCCGACATCCCTCCCAGCAGCGCCGCCCCGCCCCCTCCCCCGCAAGGCTGACCGCGATGGACATCGACCGCCTCCCCGTCGACATCCCCTACGCCTTCGCGCGCAAGCATGGCGTGGTGCTGGAGCAACCGGCCGACGCCGCGCCCAAGGTCAGCTTGCGCGAAGGTGCAGACCCCCGCATTCTCATCGAGGTGCGGCGCTACCTGGCCCGCGGCTTCGACGTGGAGTTCGTCTCCTCGACCCGCTTCGACGAACTGCTGTCCGATCATTACGCCATGGATTCGCAGGCCGCCATGGCCGGCGCGATTGCGGTCGGGCAGGACAGTCTCGACATTCTCGCCACCGACCTGCCCACCGCCGACGACCTGCTCGACAGCGCAGACGACGCCCCCGCCATCCGCCTGATCAACGGGATCATCGCCGATGCAGTGCGGCAGGGGGTCAGCGACATCCATATCGAACCCTATGAGAGCGGCCTCGTCGTGCGCATGCGCATCGACGGCGTGCTGCGCGAGGTGCTGAAGATGCCGCCGCATGTCGCGCCTGTCGTCGTCAGCCGCATCAAGGTGATGGCGCGGCTCGACATCGCCGAGCGGCGCGTGCCGCAGGACGGACGCATCGGCCTGACGCTCGGCGGCAAGAGCCTCGACGTGCGCGTCTCCACCCTGCCCAGCCGCGCCGGGGAGCGGGTGGTGCTGCGTCTGCTCGACAAGGACAATGCCGGGATCGACTTCGATCTGCTCGGCCTGTCGGGCGAGGCCGACCGCATCCTGCGCGCGGCGCTCGCCGAACCCAATGGCATCATCCTCGTCACCGGGCCGACCGGATCGGGCAAGACGACCACCCTCTATGCCGCACTGCGCCAGCTCAACGACGGCAGCCGCAATATCCTGACCGTCGAGGACCCGGTCGAATATGCGGTCGACGGCGTCGGCCAGACCCAGGTCAATCCCAAGGTCGGGCTGACCTTTGCCGCCGGCCTGCGCGCCATCCTGCGCCAGGACCCCGACGTGGTGATGGTCGGCGAAATCCGTGACCGGGAAACGGCGGACATCGCCGTCCAGGCCTCGCTGACCGGGCATCTCGTGCTCTCGACCGTCCACACCAACGACGCCATCGGCGCGATCACCCGCCTGCGCGACATGAAGATCGAGCCGTTCCTGATCGCATCCTCGCTGCGCGCGGTCGTGGCGCAGCGGCTGGTGCGGCGGCTGTGCCCCGAATGCCGCACCCCGGTACAGGCCGAAGGCAGCGTCGCCAGCCTGCTCGGTTTCGATCCTGGCACGGTCGTCTATCGCGCCACCGGCTGCCCGGCCTGCAACGGCAGCGGCTACAAGGGCCGCATCGGCGTGTTCGAGGCGCTGGCGGTCGACGATTCCATCCGCCGCCTGATCAACGACGGCGGCGATGAGGCGATCATCGCCCGCCATGCCTTCCTCCACGCACCGACACTCGGCTCCGCCGCCCGGGCGCTGGTCCGCGCCGGCGAAACCACGCCCGAGGAAGCGATCCGCATTTCGCGGCGCGAGGCGGAGCCGGAGGCTGCGCCGGTTGCGGTGAGCGAGGCGTGAGGGTGGCGCTGTCAGGTCCTCCCCGGCACGGGGAGGGGGACCAGCGAAGCTGGTGGAGGGGCAGGCGGTCGCGCCGCAACCCCCCTTGCCCAATGAACCGCCCCTCCACCATCCTCCGGATGGTCCCCCTCCCCGTGCCGGGGAGGACCGGTTGTGGCTGACTTCCGCTACCTCGCAATCGACCCCGCCGGGCGCGAAAAGCGCGGCCATATCGCCGCGCCCGATGACGCAGCCGCCCGCGCGGCGCTGGCCCGGTCCAAACTCTATGTCGTCGAATGCGCCCCCGGCCCCCCGCCAGAGGCGCGCGCGCCGCTGCTCAAGCTCGATCGCGGCAAGCTCAGCCAGCGCGAACTATCGCTGTTCACCCGCCAGGTGGCGACGCTGACCCAGGTCAGCCCGCTCGAGGAAGCGCTGCGCACCGCCGCGCGCCAGTCTGAGGCGGAGCATGTCCGCCGCATCGTCGGTACCGTCCATGCCGGCATCACCGAAGGCCGCCGCCTCGCCGACGCCATGGCGCGCGAGCCCAAAAGCTTTCCGCCGCTCTATCGCGCGATGGTCTCCGCCGGCGAATCCTCGGGCTCGCTTCCGACCATCCTCGACCGGCTTTCGGTCCTGCTCGAACGACAGGCGGAGGTGCGCGGCAAGCTGATGGCGACGCTCGCCTATCCCATCGTGCTCACCATCGTCGCGCTGTGCGTCATCGCCGCCTTGATGATCTGGGTGGTGCCGCGCGTGGTCGAGCAGTTCGATACCGTCGGCCAGCAGTTGCCGCTGCTGACCCGCATCGTCATCGGCGTGTCCGATGCGATGGCGGGCTGGTGGTGGGCGATCCTGCTCGTCATCGGCGTGATCGTCGCCGGGGCGGCATCGATCCTGCGCCAGCCCGGACCGCGGCTGGCCTTCGATGGCTGGCTGCTGCGGCTGCCCTTGCTCGGCCGGCTGCTGCGCGACCTGCATGCGGCCCGCTTTGCCCGCACGCTCGGCACGATGGTCTCAAGCCGCCTGCCGCTGGTCGAAGGGCTGCGCCTGACCATTCCCACCATCCGCAACCGCGTGCTGCGCGCCGCGACCGAGAGCATCGTCGAGGCGGTGCGCGGCGGTGGATCGCTGTCCGCCGCGATGCGCAGCGCCGCGGTCTTCCCGCCGCTGCTCGTCTATCTGGCCGCCAGCGGCGAGGCGTCAGGCCGGCTCGAGGTGATGCTGGAGAAAGCCGCCGACTATCTCGAAAAGGAGTTCGACCGCTTCACCTCCACCGCGATGGCGCTGCTCGAACCGCTGATCATCGTCGTCATGGGCGTGATCGTCGCGCTCATCATCCTTTCCATCCTGCTGCCCATCCTGCAGCTCCAGCAACTGACGGGTCCCTAAAGTCATGCGCCTGCTCTTCCTCGCCCTGTTCGCCGATTTCAGCCGCAATCGCGACGCGACACCCGCGCGCCGCAAACGCTACGAACGCGGCTTCACGCTCACCGAACTGATGGTCGTGATTTTCATCATCGGGCTGCTCGCCACCGTCGTGCTGATCAATGTGCTGCCCAGCCAGGACCGGGCGATGGTGACCAAGGCGCGCGCCGACATCAGCACGCTCGAAAATGCCATGGAACAGTATCGGCTCGACAATCTGACCTATCCGTCGGCGGGCGACGGCCTCAACGCGCTGCGCGCCGCCCCCGCCAGCCTTGCCGACCCGAGCCGTTATCGGCCGGGCGGTTACATCCGCAACCTGCCCAGCGATCCGTGGGGTCGGCCCTATCAGTTGGGCGTGCCCGGCCGGAACGGCGCGCCGTTCGACATCTACTCGCTCGGCGCCGATGGCGCGCCGGGGGGCACCGAGGAGAATGCCGATATCTATGGTGGCGAGGGGTAGGGTCGGATGCTTGCCCCCCAGCTCGTCTTTGCGAGCGCAGCGAAGCCATCCAGAGCGGCTCTACGCCACACCGGATTGCTTCGCCGCGCTCGCAATGAGGGCAAAGAGGCTGGCTTCACTTTGGTCGAACTGATGGTGGTGCTGGCCCTGATCGGCCTTGCAGCCGCTGCGGTCATCCTGACCTTGCCGCCCGCCGGCGGCAACGCGCGCGATGAGGCGACGCGCTTTGCCGCCCGCGTCGCCGCGCTGCGCGACCGCTCGGTGATCGAAGGGCGCACGCACGGGCTGTGGGTGACCGCATCGGGCTATGGCTTCGAGCGCCGCACCGCGGATGCCTGGCAGCCGCTCGACGACGGCCGCCTGTCCCGCGCCGACTGGCGCAACGGCACCGCCATCACCGTCGACGGCAGCGCGCAGGGCCGGTTGAGTTTCAGCCGCGTCGGCCTGCCCGACCGGCCGATGCGGGTCGACTTCCGCAGCGGAGAGACCGCGGCGGCCGTGGTCATCGACGCCGCCGGAGAGGTGGCGGTGCGATGAGATTCGCACGCCTCCCTATCCCCAAGCCCGAGTATCCCGAGGGAAAGAGAAGCGGGCGCGACGTCGGGAACCAATCCGGCTTCACCCTGCTCGAAATGCTCGTCGCCATCTCGGTGCTCAGCATCGCGGCGTTGGCGCTGGTGCGGCTCGATGCCTTCACGCTGCGCTCCACCGCCGATCTTTCGGCCAGCACCGCTGCGCAGATTGTCGCGAGCAACAAGGCGGTCGATTTCGCCACCGATCCCGCCGCGCCGACCATCGGGGTCGCGCAGGACGTGGTCAGCAACGGCGGGCAGAGCTGGCGCATCACCAGCCGCATCGCCGCCACCGCCGACCCCAGCCTGCTGCGCATCGACATCGCGGTCACCGGCAACGGTGGCCGTGCCAACCTGACCATCATCAGGCCCGCAGGATGAGGCAAGCGCTCGCCCTTCCGTCGGGGATGCAGCTCTGCAAAGAGCGCGGCTTCACCCTCGTCGAACTGCTGGTCGCGCTGACCATCTTCGCGATGGTCTCTGCCGCCGGCGTGATGCTGCTGCGCTCGAGCATCGATACGCAGATGGCGGTCTCCAAGCGCCTGTCCGAAGGCGGCGGCGTCAACCGGTTGCGCGCCATCATCGGCAGCGAACTGGCCAGCGCGCAGCCTCGCCCGGTGCGGGACCAGAGCGGCAATCCGCTGCCGGCCTTCGTCGGCGAAAGCGGCAGCATCGCTTTCGTCCATGCGGCAGACAGTGGCGGGGTGGAAGGTGCGCTCGGGCGGTCGCGCTATGCGCTCGAAGGCGGCGCGCTGATCCGCCAGGCCAGCCCGCAAGTCGATGGTGCCAACCCCGGCGACCCGGCACCGCTGGTCCGCGAGGTCACCGCCGCACGCTGGCGGTTCCGCAGCCTCGACGGCGGCTGGAGCGAGGCCTGGCAGCCCGATGATCCCGCCCGCCTGCCCCGCGCTGTCGAACTGACGCTTGAGCGCCGCGGCGCCGCACCGCTGGTGCTGCGTTTCCTGGTCGGTCCCGACGGCCTGCCACCGCCGGGCCAGGAACCGCAAGGGGATGCGCCGTGAACGCCCCTCCGTACAAAGCCAGTCGTCATTGCGAGCGACGCGAAGCAATCCAGTGCCGCGCAAACCGCCCTGGATTGCTTCGCTCCGCTCGCAATGACGACAGGAACGAACAAGGCGCGGCCCTGCTCACCGTGCTGCTCCTCGTCGCGGTGATGGCCGTCATTTCCGCAGCAGCAGTCGAGCGCCTCACCCTTGCCACCCGGCTGGCCGGCAGTGCCGCCGCGGTCGAGCAGGCGCGTCATTTCACGCTGGCGGCGGAAGCGCTGGCACTGCGCCGCATCGAAAGCCAGCTCGCCCGCGCCAACGGGCAGGTGACGGCGGACGGCGGCTGGATCGACAAGCCCTTCACCCTGCCGCTGCCCGGTGGCAGCGCGACGATGACGGTCGGCGACGGCGCCAACTGCTTCAACCTCAACAGCCTGGTGGCCGAGGCGACGGTTGGCGGCAACACCATCCGCCCGCTGGCCATCGAGCAATATGTCGCGCTGATGCAGGCGCTCGGCATCGAGCGCGGCACGGCAGACCGCATCGCGGCGGCGAGCGGCGACTGGATCGATGCCGACCAGATCGAATCGCCGCTCGGCGCGGAAGATTCGACCTATGCGCGCGGGCCCACGGCCTATCGCAGCGCCAACCGCGCGATGGTCGACGCCAGCGAACTTGCCGCGGTCGCCGGCGTCACGCCCGCGCTGGCGCAGCGGCTGAAACCCTGGGTGTGCGCGCTGCCGGTCAACGATCTGTCGCCGATCAACGTCAACACGCTGCTGCCCGAACAGGCACCGCTGCTGCAGATGCTGGTCCCTGCCCAGCTCTCGCCCGCACAGGCACGTGCGCATCTGGCCGCGCGTCCGGCGGGCGGCTATGGCAGCGTCAATCGCTTCTGGAGCGCGCCCACGCTCGGCGGGCTGGTCCCGTCCGGCGATGCCGCGAGCCAGGTCAAGCTGACGACGCGCTGGTTTCGATTGCGCACCACGGTAAGGCTGGGCGACGTCACGCTGGCGAGCGAATCGCTGATCGATGCCGGAGAGCCGCCGGCCCGGGTGGTGCGGCGCAAATGGGGACCGGAGTTTTGAGTTTCGATACGTTGCCCACGCCGCACACCCCTGGCCCTGAGCGTGTCGAAGGGCGTTTCTCAGTGACGAGAAACGCCCTTCGGCAGGCTCAGGGCTGTGCAATCATGTGCCGTCTGGCAAGGCACGCCGCATGAGCGGCCGCGACGCCCTGATCATCGCCCTGCCGGCTGGCGGCGCGGATGCGGACCGTGCCCCATGGTGGCGCGTCATCGACGGCCAGATCACTCAGGCGGGGGATGCGCTCGACTGGCTGCACCCGTCCGCCGAAGGCCCGCTGGCCGCAGAGACCCATGTGCTCGCCATCGCCCCCGCCGCCGATGTCGTGCTGCACCGCGCCAGCTTCACCGGCCTCACCACCAAGCAGGCAGAGGCCGCCGCCAAACTGCTGGTTGCCGAACAGAGCCTGACCGGTGCGGACAGCCTGCACGTCGCCATCGGCGCGCCCGATGCCGATGGCACGCGGGACATTGCGGCGGTGGACGCCGGAACCATGGCGCGCTGGCTCGCCTTCGGGCAGGTGCACGGGCTGGATCTGACGGCGGTTGTCCCCGCCGGCCTGCTGATTGCGCCCTCGTCCGATCCCGATACGCTGGTCCGCGCCCGCATCGGCGGGGAGGAGCTGCTGCGCACGGAGGCCAGCGCCTTCATCGCCGATCCGGTGCTGGTCACCCACATCGCCGGCGGTGAGGCGCGCATCGTCGATGCCGCGCCCGAGACGGTGGAGGCGGAGCTGATCGCCGCCTGCGATGCCGCCGCCGTCGATCTGCGCAGCGGGCGGTTTGCGCGCAAGCCGGCCGGCTGGTTCGACCTTGCGCTGGCCCGGCGGGTCGCGATGCTGGTCGGCGCCATCCTCATCGTCAGCCTGTCGATCGCGGTCGCCCGTATTGGGCGGCTCTATGCTGAAATCGCCAGCATCGATGCCGCCGCAGAGGCACGGGTTGCCGAGGCCCTGGCCTCCCCCCCGCCGCTCGACCAGGCGGTGGCGCAGCTCGACGCCCGGCTCGGCGCACTCGGCGGTGGCCCGGCGCGGGTGACGACACCTATGGCTGCGCTGGTCGCGGCGATGGAACCGGCGACCACCGTCGGGCTCGACAGCGTGGCGTGGAGCGGGGACGGGCTGCTGCGCGTCACGCTGGGCGCGCCCAGCAATGAGGCGATCAACCCGGTGCTGCTGACGTTGCAGACGCAGGGCTATACCATCACCGCCCAGCCGCGCGCCGGAACCGATGGGCGGGCGCTGGCGGACATCACCTTGAGGGCGGGACGATGATGACGGCGATCCGCAACTGGTGGACAGGGCTGTCCGACCGCGAGCGCGTGTTGGTCGGCATCGCCGCCGCGCTGGCCGCAGGGGTGCTGCTGTGGCTGGGCACTTTCGGCGTGTGGGCAGCGCTCAGCGACGCGCGGGCTGCGCATGGCGCGGCGGTGGACCGCGCAGCGGCAATCGACGCGCGCGTCGATGCGATCAAGGCGCTGGAGGCCGCGGGCAGCCGTGACGCCTCCGGGGCCACCGCCAGCGCGGCAACGCTCGATCTCTATGTCGCGCAATCGGCCGCCGAGCGCGGCCTCACGCTGGCGCGCAACGACCCGCAAGGGGCTGCGTCGACCAATATTGCCATCTCCAATGTCCGCGCGCCGGACGCGCTCGCCTGGCTCACTGCGCTCGAGGAAGCGCATGTGCTCGCCGCCGACCTGTCGCTGCGCCCCAACGCCGACGGCACCGTCGCGCTCACCGCCACGCTGCGCAGACCGTCATGACCATGTTCTCCACCACACGCGCCCGCCTCCTCGTCGCCTTTGCCCTGCTCGCAGCACTAATCCTGTTCCTGCCCTTGCGCCTCGCCGCCGGGCTGATCGGGTTCGGCGATGTCGGCCTCAGCGCACGCAGCGCCGGGGGCACGGTGTGGAGCGGCCGGCTCGAACAGGCGCGGCTTGGCGGCTTCGACCTCGGCACGCTCGACGTCGGCCTGAAACCGCTGCCGCTGCTGCTCGGCCGCGCCAGCATGGCCATAGAACGGCCGGTTGCCGATGGCGCGCCGCCGCTTGCAGGCACCGCCTCGCTCGGCATCGGCCGCCGCGCGGTCGAGGGGTTGAGCGGCACGATCAGCGGCGGCGATATCGGCAGCCTGCCGATCGAGAGCATCGCGTTCGATTCCGCGACCATCGTCTTTGCCGACGGCCGCTGCGTCGAGGCATCGGGGCGGGTGACCTTGACCGTCGGCCTCTCCATCGCCGGGCTGCAATTGCGCAACGGCATGACCGGCGGCCTCAATTGCGAAGGGCGCGATCTGGTGACGACGCTGGTCGGCCAATCCGGGCTCGAGCGGCTGCGCCTCACCATCGATCCGCAGGGCAATTATGTTGCACGGCTGCTGGTGCAGTCGACCGATCCGGTGCTGGGCGCGGCGCTGACCACCGCCGGCTTCGGCCCGACCGCGGAAGGCTATGTGCGCACGGCCCGGGGGCGGTTGTGAGTTGGGCCTTCTGCTCGCGCTGATCAAGTTCGCATCGATCCGTAGCCCAGAGCTTGTCGAAGGGCGCTTCGCATCGCTGCCAGACGCCCTTCGACAAGCTCAGGGCTACGGATCGGAAGGCAACTGGCTGTGGATCGCGGTGGGCACGCTTGCCGGCCTGATCCTCGGCAGCTTCCTCGCCACGCTGATCCTGCGCTGGCCGCAAGGGCGGAGCATCGCCAGCGGACGCTCGGCCTGCGATACCTGCCACACCCCGCTCGGGCCGCTGGAGCTGGTGCCGGTGCTGAGCTGGCTGATGCTGCGCGGCAAATGCCTCCACTGCGGCGCGCGCATCGGCCTGCTGCACCCGGCGGTGGAGGTCGGCTGCGCGGTCATCGGCGGCGTGGCGCTGGCGCTGGCGATGACACCGGCACCGGCCGGCTTCGCGCTCGCGCTGCTCGGCTGGCAGTTGCTGACGCTGGGCCTGCTCGATGCGCGCCACTACTGGCTGCCGCATATCCTCAGCCTGATCCTCGGCGCTACCGGCCTCGCGCTCGGCGGTATCGCGATGGCCGCACTGGGGCTCGATGTCCCGCTCACCGATCGGCTGATCGGCGGCCTCGCGGGCGGCGGCGGGCTGTGGCTGGTCGGCGCGGCCTATCGCCTCCTTCGCCGGCGCGACGGGCTGGGCGGCGGCGATGCGCCGATGCTCGCAGGCATCGGCCTGTGGACCGGCTGGATGGCGCTGCCCTTCATTCTGCTGCTCGCCAGCCTCGCCGGGCTCGCCGTCGCTGCGGTGCGGCTGGCCGGGCGGCGTGACACCGCCGGGCCGCTGCGCCTGCCGCTCGGCACCCTGCTCGCGCTGGCCGTGCCGCCGGCCCTGTGGATGCTCAGCGCGGCCAGTTGACCGTGCCATCCTCCGCCACGGTGGTGCCGGTATCGGCCATGTCGCGTGCGGTCAGCATCGCGATCTGCCGTGCCGCGCCACCCGCCGGGTCGAGATAGGGTCCGCCCGGCCGGTCCTGCCGCGCCGAGACGATGCGCGCCGAAACCAGCGATCCGTCGCGCGCCACCTGCAGATCGGCAATCGGCGACAGGCCCGCCGCATCGCTGAGGTTGAAACGGCCATAGGTCCAGAAATTGCCGAGGCTGTAGGCGATGAACCGCCCCTGATAGACCTCCACCGCACGCGGGATGTGCGGCCCGTGGCAGAACACCACATCCGCACCGGCATCCACCGCGGTGCGGGCGAAGGCATAGGGATTGCCCCGGTTTTCGCCCAGGAACATCTCGGTATCGCGGGTGATGCGGTCGGCAGCGCGCCCTTCCGCACCGATGTGGCAGGAGACGATCACCATGTCCGCCTGCCCCTGCGCCTCGCGCACCAGCTCGGCAACGCGCGGCAGATTCTGCACCGACATCAGCCCCGGATTATGGCCGAAGGCGACCAGCGCCACACGCGTGCCATCCGCCAGCGTCTGGATGCCGAATCGCCGTCCGTCCTGATCGCTGGCCGAAAGCACGAAGCCGGCGGCGGTCAGCGCCTCGATGGTGCGCGTCCGCCCCGGCTCGCCGAAATCGCGGGCATGGTTGTTGGCGTTGGACAGCATGGTGAAGCCGGCGCTGCGCAGATAGGCGGCGTGCCACGGCGGGCTGCGGAAGACAAAGCAGACCGCCGGGTTGGCGCATTGCTTGGCCCCTTCGCTGCTTTCGTGGATTGTCCCTTCGAAATTGGCGAACACCACGTCGCCTTGCGCGAACAGCGCCTTCATGTCCGCGCCGATCACCGCCGCCGGGTCGCCGTCCGGGGTGACGCGCGGGTCCATGATCGGCGTCGGCCAGTCGCTGCCCATCATCGTGTCGCCGACGCCGATGATGCGATAGGTGGCGGGTGCCGGCTGGCTCGGCGCGACGCTGCTTTCCGTCTGGGCATTGCTCGCCTCCGCCGCCACCCGTTCGGTGCAGCCGACCGAGACGATGGCGGCAAGCATCGCGAACAGCGGTCCGGAGGAAAGAAGGGTCGAGGATCGCACTGGCATTCTCCCGTCGACGCGCCGAATCGGCCAGATGCGCATGGCTGGAGGGCGGGTCGTCCCCCGCGGCTATAGCGGCCAACCATCCTCGCCCGCAATCGTCGTCGAACGGACGGGAACCGGCGGCTTTTCGTCGCTCGGGCGGATAATATGCCGCATTTTCGATGCGGAATTTACTACCGATCCAGTTGCATTTCATCGTGCCAGTCGAACCGTTGGTCCCATCCTGCTTGCATCGCACGGGCCAGGCTGTACCGGCAGCGTCACGACTGTGCCGATGGAGATACGTGCACGTTTCGCGCCGCATTTGGCGCATTCGGGAGAGCCCCAAGAGAGCGGCCCCCGACGCAGGACACTGGAGTTTTCATGTCTGTTTCACCCGTGGCAATTGCCAGGATGGTCGCCGTAGCCGGCGCCGTCGGCCTGGTTGTCATGCAGCCGCGCCCGGACGCGGCCTTTGCCGCGCTGACCGGCACCGATGCCCCGGCTGCCGAAGCGGTCACCGCCGCGGCCCCGGTCGCAGCGGTTTCCGCACCCGTCATCGCCGAAGCCGTTGAGGCTGAAACCCCGGAAGCGCCGGAAGACGCAGCAACGCCGGAAATGCGCTATGGCATGGACGAGGAAACCATCTGCCTCGCCAAGATCGTGCACCATGAGTCGGCCAACCAGCCGCGCGAGGGTCAGCTCGCTGTCGCGCAGGTGGTGATGAACCGCCTCGCCTCGCCGCGCTTCCCGCGCTCGATCTGCGCGATTGCGATGCAGCCCGGCCAGTTCTTCAACGTCCACGCCTATAATCCGCGGCAGGACAGCCGCTGGGACCGCGCGGTCGAAGTCGCGCTTGATGCGCGCAACGGCGTCAGCCCGCCGGTGGTGGGCGAGGCGCTGTTCTTCCACGCCGCACACGCCAGCCCGAGCTTCCACCGTTCGCGCACGCGCGTCACGCAGATCGGGCACCACGTCTTCTACCGCTGAGACTGCCGCCAACATATCCCGTCGTCATTGCGAGCGTAGCGAAGCAATGACAGGCTCCAATCAGCGGTCGTCCTGCTGGCCCTTCAGCCGCTTCCACCCGGCGCGCCCGGCGTCGACCGGTGCGGCAAAGCCGATGCGCTGCATCGTCGCGTGCCACTGGGTGGCGGCATCGATCACCGGTCCGGTCCAGCCGTTGACCGGCAATTGCCGCGCCCAATTGTCGATGGCGTGCGAATTGAACAGCAGCAGCAGGGGAGAGGCGATGGCAAGGATGCCGCTCGCCCAGCGCAGCCCGCTGCCCTCGTCATGCGCCGCGCCCGGCAGGTCGACCGGCGATTCCCCGAACGCCAGGCCGTCGGCATGCGCCGCGTGGCGCGCAGCGTCGGCGGCGGGTGGCGCAGGCGTCGGCGCGACGGGCGGCTCGACGGGCGGCGTCTCGGCAGCAACATCTTCGACCTGTGGCTCGGCCGCTACCGGATCAGGTGGCGCGACCGCCGGGGTTGCGGGCTTGGCCCGCGCCCGGCGTGGCCTGGTGCCATCCGCCGGCGCAGCCGCCACTGTTGCCGACTTGGGTGCGGCTGCCCGCTTGGGCACCGCCGCCTTGGCTTTGGGGGCGGCCGCCTTGCGCCGCCGGGTGGCGGGTGCGGCGGCCGCCTGCGCCGGTGACGTCGCTTCGGAAGCGGCGCCGGCGGTGTCGCCATCGACCGGCTTGCGCGTACGTGCCCGCTTGGGGGCGGCCGCGGCCTTGGCGGGTGTGGTGCGCCGACGCGGCGCACGCTTGGGCGGTGCGGGCTTGGGTGGTTCGGCCGGCGTGTCGTCGCTCATCCTCGCCCCTTTAGAACTGATAGTAGATGAAGGGTGCGACGCCGTCCGGCCGCACGATCTCGAGCAGCAGCAGCGCCACCACGCCCAGCCCCGCCACCTTCCATGCGCTCAGATCGCGCACCGCCACCGCCACCCGCTGCACCCCGTCACGCGGGAAGGCATGCAGTGACAGGCCGATGGCGATCAGCACCAACGCCAGCGGCGTCGCGGTCAGCGCGGTGCCGGTGAACGAGAAGATACCGCCGAGATAGGCGATCGAATCGTCGAAGCTGGCGCTGCGGAAGAATATCCACGCGGCGGTGACGATGTGGAAGGTGATCAGTACCCCCGCCCATGCGGGCAGGGTCGGCGTGCCCTTGGGGCGATACTCGCGCCACAGCCGCTCGGCCGCCAGCACGACGCCATGGATCGCGCCCCAGATCACGAAATTCCAGCTCGCCCCGTGCCACAGCCCGCCGAGCAGCATCGTCGTCATCAGCGCGAAGCACAGCCGCACGATGCCGTGGCGCGAGCCGCCGAGCGAAATGTAGAGATAGTCGCGCAGCCAGCTCGACAGGCTGATGTGCCAGCGCCGCCAGAAATCCTGCAACGATGCGGCGCGATAGGGCTGGTTGAAGTTCCACGGAAAGCGATAGCCCAGCAGTGCGGCAAGCCCCACCGCCATGTCGCTGTAGGCGGAAAAATCGCAATAGATCTGCACGCCATAGGCATAGGCGCCGATCAGCAGATCGAGGCTGGAATGGGCGGCGGGATCGAGGAAGATCGGATCGACATAGGTGATCGCCAGTTCGGAGGCGATCAGCGTCTTCTTGACCAGACCCCACAGGATCAGCGCGATGCCGCCTGCCACCATCGAACGGGTCAGCGACGGTATCTTCTGGAACTGCGGCACCAGATGGCTGGCGCGCACGATCGGCCCCGCCACCAGATGCGGAAAGAAGCTCATCAGCAACGTCAGGTCGAGCAGCGATGCCCGGTCGGTCTCGCGCCGGTAGATGTCGATGAGATAGCTCATCCCCTGAAAGGTGAAGAAGGACACGCCGACCGGCAGGATGATCTCGAGGATCGTCATGTCGCGACCCCAGCCGAGCGAATTCAGCAGCGTCGCCAGCTGCTCGGCAAAGAAGCCGAAATATTTGAAGAAGGCGAGGATGGCGAGGTTGGCGATCACGCCGACCCACAGCCAGCCCTTGCGCGCGCGATCATCGCCCTCGCTGCGCAGGATGAGCTGCGCTGCGCCCCAGTTGAGGAAACCGGACGCGATCAGCAGCGCGACGAAGCGCCAGTCCCACCAGCCGTAGAAGAACCAGCTGGCGACGAGGATGATGAGCTTGCGCCACTCATTGTCACGCCGCACCGCCCACACGCCTGCGAAGACGCACAGGAAGAAGAGGTGAAACGTGAAGGTCGGAAACAGCATCGCGCAGCGGCGTCAGCGACGCGCGGTGCGGGCTGCCGTCGTCAGGTCGTCGGCAAGACGTCCTCCGATTTGCGCGCCCCCTGCGCGGGTGAAATGGACACGGTCTCCGCGCGCCAGGCCGTTCTGCTGCCATGTGCCGATGGTGCACGCCCCGCCCATCGCCGCATTCCAGTCCCAGAAGCCCAGCCCGAGCTGGAACGCCAGCCGCCGCTGCTGTTCGCGTACGTCGGCCAGCAGACCGGGCGTCGCCCAGCCGCCATCGCACGGCACCGGCGGCGACAGGCCGTTGCTGGCCACCGCCATCGAGCGGGTCGCGGCATCGGGCGCGCCGATCAGCAGGATCGGTACATTCCACCCGGCCAGCCGGCGGATGCGCTCCACCTGGTTGCGCGCGTTCCGCTCATGGAACTGCATGTCGAACGACGGCGAAAAACCTTCGTTGGTGCCAAAGGCGATCACCACCAGATCGGGCCGATAGGCGCGCAGTTCCGCCTCGATCACCGCATCGCTGCTGCGCAACTGATGCTGCCACTGCGAGCCTGACACGCCGAGGTTGGAAATGGAGATGCCGCCCGCCTTGCGGAAGGTGCCGAGCGACGTGATGCTTACCGGCTGGTCGGTCAGCGTCGTCACGCTCGCCGATCCGACCAGCGACGGGCTCTCAAGCGTTTCGCAGCGCGCGCCGGTCCGGTCCGACGCGAAGGTGACGGTGGCGGTGGAATAGCCGAGGTCGATGCGCACCGCGCCCTGATCCGGCTCGGTCAGTCCGCAGACGATGACCATGTCGAAATTCTGGCTCTCGCTGTCCGCGGTCACGCCGACGCTGGCGCCGGACATCCGCGCCGTCTGGGTGAAGCCGGCCAGACCCACCGCCGGGCCGCTGGCGTTCCACACCCGCCCGAAGATGCCGTTGACCGTCCAGCCGCTGCTCTGGGCGTTGGTCACGCCCCAGCTCAGAAACCCGTTATAGGGTCGACCCGCAGGCAGCACGCCACGGCCGCCATAGCGGTAGCGGCCCTGCCACGCTTCCCGCCAGCCCTGGGTGATGGCATCGCCGGCGGTGTGGCTGTCGCCGATCTGCAGCACCCGCACCGGCTCCCGGTCGGCGCGCTCCAGCTTGTCGAAAAAGCTCGCCATCGCCTGCGCATTGCACAGCCGGTCACCGCACTCGGCGCGGACCATCGTCCCCTGCATGGAGAGCGCGGCGGCGAGCAGCAGGCTCATCGCGCTGCCCCGCCTGGGGCTGCGGCGCTTGACGCGGCTGGGGCGGCAGCGGCTGCAGCAGGCGCGGGCACCGGCTCCGGTGCAAGCGCCAGGATATCGTCGAGCAGATCGTCGATCAGCACGCCATAGCCCTGCATGGTCATGTGCACCCCGTCACCGGCGCGGAACCGCACCGGCTCGCTGCTGCCCGCCCGGGTGATGTGCGAGGTGTATTTGCCATCGGCATCGACACTCAGTGGCACGGTGTCGATGAACGGGACATTGAGGCTGCACATCAGATGCGCGTTGAACGCGTTCATCTGTTCGATTTCCGCCTGGAAATTGGGCTCGCGCATCACCGGCAGGCCGACCCAGACGATGGTCGCGCCGCGATCCCGCAGCAGTTCCACAACCGCGTCGATCTTTTCGCTGGTCCGGCCCTTCCAAGGATCCGACATGTAGGAGACCGCCCGGCCATTTTCCCACAGGCCCTGCGTGTCGTTCGCCCCGAACGAGATGATGGCGATATCGACCGGCTGGCTGTCGAGCTTGGCCCGGATATCGTCATAGATGTTGAGGCTGCGGTAGCGGGTGAAGCCGGTCGAATTCTTGGCAAAGCGGTGGTCGGCAAAGCGCGCGTTGCCGCGCAACCGCTGATGCACCGCCGCCCACAGCCCGTCGCCGAAACTGTCGCCGAACACGCCGACATCGATGGTATCGCCACGGCGGATGGCGGCGGCCAGTTCAGGGGTGATCGCCAGTCGCTTGGGACAATTGCGCGGCACGTCCGCAATCGGCGGCAGCGGTGTGGAGGCCGCCGCGACATTCTGCGTCGCACCGAACACCGGCCCGCCATTGGCAAAGGCCTGGCTGATCGCCGCGCCGACCGCGATACCGATGAACAGGACGGCCGTACGGTCGGCCAGTTTGGCGAGCTTCATGGGGCGAGGTCCAGGTCGTAAACTCATAAAATGCACGTTCGAGGTTCGAGGCCATTTTGTTCAGGGCGAGGAGGCAAGGCGAAGGAATATGTCGATATTTCAAGACTTGCCGACGCGGCCCTGGACAAAATGGGTCGAACCCCTGCGGGGCGGTGAAATGGCTTCGATCTCGGGCCCACGCGGCCTTGCAGGTGGAACCACCACCCGCGGCGGCCGCCTGAACCCGATATCTTCGCCATTTCACCGCCTCGAACGCGCATTTTATGGGTTTACGACCTAGTCTCGATGGGTGGGAAATCGTTTCAGTCGCATTGCCACAGCCACACCGGCTGTCAATCCGGCGTTCGGGGCCGCCGCGCCCGCGCGTGCGCGATGGTGGATGGACCGCACGCACGCTTCGCGGCATAGCGTCAGGCATGACGTTCGCGTTGATCGCCATCCTCCTCGCCGGCTCCGGCAATTTCGCCATGCATCGCTGGATGCTGGAAAGCGGGCACCCGCTCGTCGAGGCCGCGACCGGCCCGATGCGGCGGACGCTCGGGCGCCATTCCACCTATGTGCTGGAATTCGCGCTGTTGCTTGGTGCGCTGTGGCTTGCCGACAGCAGCTGGTTCATCGCCATGTGCCTGTATGGCGTCTATACGATGATGAACGCCGCCACGGTCGGCTGGCTGATGGGCCACAATATGGAGTGACGGTCGCTGGCATGGCCGCCCGACTAGGTCGTAAACTCATAAAATGCGCGTTCGAGGCGGTGAAATGGCGAAGATATCGGGTTCAGGCGGTCGCCGCCAATAGTGGTTCTACTGGCAAGACCGCGTGGAGCCGAGATCGAAGCCATTTCACCGCCCCGCAGGGGTTCGACCCATTTTGTTCATGGCAGCGTTGGCAAGGCTGGAAATAGAACCACTATTCCTGCGCCTTGCCGCCTCGCCCTGAACAAAATGGCCTCGAACCTCGAACGCGCATTTTATGAGTTTACGACCTAGAGGTTGTCCTGTTTTGTTTGAACCGTAGTGCTGAGCTTGTCGAAGCACGCCTCGCCGATAAACGCCCTTCGACAAGCTCGCAGGCTACGGTTCCGATTCAACCCGACCAGGACAGGCTCTAAGGCCCGGGGTCAGCGCGGGCCCGGGCCCATGCCCGCTGCGTCGATCAACGCCTCCTCCGCTGCCGTGAAATCCGACCGGCTGCCGCGCGGCGCGTTGAACTCCGGGCTTTCGGTGACGAACCAGACCACCCCGGTGCCGCGCTCGCGATCCACGAACAGGCCCGAGCGCAGCGAATAGGCATCGCCCGAATGGCCGATGCGCGGACGACCGTCGCCGAACGGATCGTCCCGGCATCCGGCGCGCCGGGTGGCGAGCTGGTGCATCGCCAGGCCATAGCGGCAGAAGAAACTGCCCTCGCCGCCCTCGCCGACCGACGCGGTCGGCAAGGCATCGACCGATTGCACCTGCATCAGGCGGCGGAAGCTGCGCTGGCTCAGGAAGCGCTCGCCATCGCGCAGCAGCATCTCGCCGATGGTGGCAAGCCCGCGGGCCGATATGCGCAGTCCGCCCTGCGGGCTGAACGCGGCGCCATGGCGGGCGAGCCGGTAGGTCGAAAGATCGCAACTGCCATCGCGCGCCGGCACCACCGGACAGGCCGGGCGCTGTCCGCCAAGATCGTCGCGCGCGACATCGCCGTTGGGGCGATAGAGGGTGACGGCATTGGCCACCGCGGTATCGCTGCACATCGTCCAGTTGTAGCAGGCGTCGATCCTCAGCGGCTCGAACACCAGCCGCCGCATCAGCCGGTCGAACCGCTCGCCGGTCGCGCCTTCCATCGCCGCGGCGATCACCGGGAAGTTGATGTTGGCATAGGCAAAGCCGCCGCCGGGCCGCCGGGACCGGTCCCATGCCGCCGGATCGGCGAGCGCGCTTTCCAGATCGGCGTCGAGCGGCAGCACATAGTCGATACCGTCGGCCAGGCCCGAGCGGTGCGACAGCAGCATCGCCAGCGTGATCGGCCGGCCGGGATAGGCGGGATGCCGCAGCCGCCAGCCCAGATAGCGCGAGACATCGGCATCGAGATCGATCCGGCGCTGGTCGACGAGGCGCATCACCCCCAGTGCCACCACCAGCTTGGAAATCGAGGCGACCCGAACCGGATCGTCGGCCGTCAGCGGCCGCCGCGTGGCGCGGTTGGCGACGCCCCGCACCACCCGCGTCTGCTGGGCGCCGGTGCGATCGAAGGTCATCAGCACTGCGGCAGGCTGCAACGGCGATGCGGTGACGACGATGTCGGATGGATCGACCGGCGCGGTTTGCGCAGCGGCGGACAGGAGCAGGGCGGCAAACATGCCCCGATGGTAGGGGGTGGGCACGGCAAAGCAATTGCCGCACCGGCCAACCCAAAAAAATTTCATGCTACCCCTTGAAGGGGGTTTTCGCGCTTCCTATTCTGGTTGTGCGAGCCGGGCCCCTCTGGCGCGTATGGCACCATCCCCCCCTCCAAAGCCATGCGCGTGATGTCGGATCGTATCGGGTGACACCGGTACTTGCGGGCCGCGCGCCACTGGCGAACTCCGCAGTCTAGAGGTCTCAGCAGCCGGCAGGTCCGGTGCACCCGATGAACTTTGTTCTAGAGGAGTGCATCGGTGAACCCCCGTCTGTACCGCATGATCGAAACGCATGCCCGCGTCGATGAGGCTCTGCGCCACGAACAATCGCGCCGTGCCGCCGACTGGCAGCGTGTCGTCGAACTCAAGAAATTGAAGCTGCGCATCAAGGATCTGATCCACCGGCTTACCGCCGGCCGGGTCGGAGCCCTGCAGCGCGGCTGACGCCCCCCCCCGCTCTCCCCCAACCCATCCGACACCGCCCGGTACAGGTCCGCTGAAGGCCTGGCCGGGCGGACCATATTCCAGGGAATGACAAAGTGGATTTTCTGTTCATCGACTGGCTGGGAACGCCGATCTGGTTCTGGCTCAGCTTTCTCGGTCTCGTCGTCGCGCTGACGGCCTTCGATCTCGGCATCCTGCACAAGGAAGACCGGGAAATGGGCATCGGTGAATCGCTCAAGCTTTCCGCCTTCTACATCTCGATCGCGCTGCTGTTCGGGGTGTTCGTCTATTTCGAGAAGACCGCCTCTTATGGCGCCGTCGCCGGCCTCGACCTGACGATGAAATATTACACCGGCTTCTTCATCGAGAAGGCGCTGTCGATCGACAATATCTTCGTCATCGGCCTGATCTTCACCACTTTCTCGATCCCGCCGAAATACCAGTATCGCGCGCTGCTGTGGGGCATCATCGGTGTCATCGTGCTGCGCGGCATCATGATCGCGCTGGGTGCGGCGCTGGTCGAGCAGTTCTACTGGATCCTCTACTTCTTCGCGCTGTTCCTGATCGCGACCGGCGTGAAGATGCTGTTCGCCAGCGAAAAGCCGATGGATGTCGCGAACAACCCGGCGGTCAAGTTCATCAGCCGCATCATGCGCGTCACGCCCGACCTGCATGACCAGCGCTTCTTCGTGAAGGTGCCGGACAGCAAGACCGGCAAGCTGGTGCTGGCGGCGACCCCGCTGTTCCTGGCGCTGGTCGTCATCAACGTCGTCGACCTGGTGTTCGCGGTCGATTCGGTGCCGGCGATCTTTGCGATCACCACCGACACCTTCATCGTCTACACCTCCAACATCATGGCGATCCTGGGTCTGCGCGCGCTCTATTTCGCGCTCGCGGCGATGGTCCACCGCTTCCACTATCTCAAATATGCGCTGGCGCTGGTGCTGGTGTTCATCGGCTCGAAGATCTTCGTCTCCGACTTCCTGCTGGATGGCGACAAGTTCCCGCCGGTGCTCAGCCTTGCCGTCACCTTCGGCCTGATCCTGGGCGGTATCGGCTGGTCGCTGTGGAAGACACGCGGCCAGTCCGGCCAGGACATCGGCATCCCCACCAAACCCGCTTAATTCTCAACAAAAGGGACCACCCACATGACCAAGTTGAACATCAAGCTGCTCACCGTTGCCGCCGCGATCGGCGTCGCCACCAGCGCCAGCGCGGCGGAGGCGCGGGACGCCCAGCGCGAGCGCTGCGTCGCGGTGACCGAGGATCAGGTCAACGGCCTGTTCGCCGCCTTCAACGCCGGCTTCCAGACCCGCAACCCCGACGCGATGCTGCCGCTGTTCAGCGAAAACGCGACGCTGCTGCCGACCGTGTCGGGCACGATGCGCACCGATGCCGCCGGCATCCGCGCCTATTTCGTCGACTTCCTGCCCAACGCGCCGTTCGGCACCGTCACCGAATCGGAAACCGTGCTGGGCTGCAACATGGCGACCCGCGTCGGCAACTGGACGGTGCGTCTGACCAACCCGACCACCGGCGTCACCAGCGATGTCGCTGCCCGGTTCACCTTCATCTACACCTATGAGGATGGCGCGTGGAAGATCGCCCATCTGCACAGCTCGGTACGTCCGGCTGGCTAACTGCTTCGGGTCGCACCGGAAGGAAGGGGGTCGCAGCGATGCGGCCCCCTTTTGCGTTTCAGAAGCGTGCGCCGCGCACCACGTCGACATCGCTGAGCAGCAGCACCAGGCCGTGGCTGTCGAGCAGCGGCGCGATCGCGTCGGTAAAGGCATCGGCCTTTTCCGCGGAGGTGACGCTGAGGAACAGGCGCTTGGCCTGCGCCCCGCTGAGCTGATCGTCGCTCCAGTGACCGCCGCGCCCCTCGCCCTCGAGCGTCGGCAGCATCGTCCAGCCGGCGATGTCCGCAGCACGCGCCGCCTCCACCACGCGGCGGGCGAGCGGGGCATCGACCAGCACCTCGATGCGGCGGCGGCGGATCGTCTCGGTCATGGTACCAGCCTCTGCGCAAGCGCGGCATAGATGGAAATGCCGGCGAGGATGTTGAAGGGAAAGGTCACCGCCAGCGACATGCCGAGATACAGGCCCGGATCCGCCTGCGGCAGCGCCATGCGGATCACCGCCGGTGCAGCGATGTAGGAAGCGCTGCCGGCAAGGATGCCGAGCGCCGCGGCTGTCCCGACATCAAGGCCGAGCGCTGCGCCGAGCAGCACGCCAAGAGTGCCATTGGCCAGCGGCAGGACGATCGCCAGCGCTGCGACCGGCAGCGTCAGCGCCCGCGCCTCGCGGAACCGCCGCGCTGCGATCAGCCCCATGTCGAGCAGGAACAGGCACAGCACGCCGCGGAACAGCGTGTCGAAGAAGGGCGTCACCTGCGCCAGCGCATCCTTGGGCGCGATCAGGCCGATGCAGAAACTGCCGACCAGCAGCACCACCGATCCGTTGAGCAATGTCTCATGCCACAGATTGCCGGCATTGCCGGACGTGGAGGCACCGCTGCGGCGCGCGAGAAACAGGCCGGTCAGGATGCCGGGGGTTTCCATCAGCGCCAGCACCGCGACCATATAGCCGGCCGGGGGCATGCCCGACTGGGTCAGCACTTCCACCCCGGTGACGAAGGTGACGACGCTGACCGATCCGTAATGGGCGGCGGCAGCGGCGGCATCGGTCGGCGATAGCCTGCCGATCCGGCGCAGCAGCCAGAAGGCCGGGACCGGCAGCAGGAAGCTCAACGCCACCCCCGCTGCGGCCGCACTGGCCATGTCGGCGGTGAAGCCGGCGGCGGCAACTTCCTTGCCGCCTTTCAGGCCGATCGCCGCCATCAGATAGAGCGACATGCCCTTGGCGATCGCCTCCGGCACCGCGAGGTCGGACCGGGCCAGCGCAGCCAGCGCCCCCAACAGAAAGAAGAGGATCACCGGCGACAGCAGCGTGTCCATGGCTCAGCCTTGCGGCGAGAGGCAGTAGGCGGCGAACTTGTGCCCGTCCGGATCGCGGAAATAGGCGGCGTAAAAGCCCATCGCCGGGCTGCCGCGATAACCGGGCGCGCCTTCGTCGCTGCCGCCAAGCGCGAGCGCGCTGGCGTGCAGCGCATCGACCTTGTCCCTGGCGTCGAGCACCAGTGCGACCATGTTGCCATTGCCGCAATGGGCGGCGCTCTTGTCATAGGGCCGGGTCACCGCGATGCCGGGCTTGTCGAAGCCCATGCCCCACAGGGTGAAGCCGCCGTCTTCCTCGCCCATCTGCATCATCCGCTTGGCGCCGAGCGGCGCCAGCAGCGCATCGAAAAAGCCGCGGGCGCGCTCCAGATCATCGCTGCCCAAAGTGACGTAGCCGATCATGCCGATTTGCTCCCCTGTCCGGCCGGCGCAGACCATGTCGCCGACGCTATTGCTCGGCTAGTAGACCGTAACCGCGAGGGTGCAAGAGGCTTGAATCGGGGCCGGAACGGTCAGGCGCAGTCGCCGGTGCGCGTCCAGGTCTGGGCGATGCGCAGCGACAGCGATTCGGTCGCGCCAGTCGGCTTGACCTCGCTCTGGCGCACCGAAAAATTGGCCTGTCCCGACTGGTCGCCCATCGTGCCGTCGACGGTCATCGCCACCGTCTTGCCGCCCCGTTCGCAGGTCAGGGTGGCATGGCGTCTGGCGGCATCGCCGCTGCTGTCGACGATCGCGCAGTCCCCGAACCAGTTTTCGGCGCTGTCGATGACATCGGCATCGCGCTTGATCGCGGGTTCGAAGCAGGCCCTGACCCGGCTCGACTCGATCGTCTCCAACATGTCCTCCCCGCCATTGGCGACGAAGCCCTCACGGCTGAAGTTCATGTTGTTGAGCCCGATCGACGTCACCCGCGTTTCGACCGTCCAGCTGCCGAGCAGCGCGGGATTGCCCGGATCGTCGACCTTCGGCCCGCAGCCTGCCAGCACCACGGCCACCGGCATCAGCAGAAATGCCGTGACGGGCTTGAGTCCTATCTGCACAGCTATTCTCCCCCTCGAAAGACACGGGGAGGCTAATCGGCAATTTTTACTGCAAGGTTAATTACCGGTCCGGCCTATTCGGCAGCGCTTTTGTTTGCCGCTTCTGCCGCCGCACGCGATTCAGCCGTGCAATCGCCGGTGCGGCGACTGGCAACCCGCATTTCCATCTGTGCCCGGCCCTGCGGCAGGCTGCTGTCGGTAATGTCGGTGGTCAGCGTCAGATCGGTGCGGGTGCTGGCCATGGTGCCGGACATGCGCATCACCGCGCGGCCGCTGCCCTGCGGGGTGCAGGACAGCACGCCCGATACGTTGGTGCCGTCGACCTCGAAGCTGTCGAACCGGCAATCGCCGCTGCCATTGGCCAGTTCGCGGAACATGTCTTGGCCGCCGCGCCGCGCCTGCTCGTCGGTCAGGCAATAGCTGTTCTGCACCTGTGCCGCCCCGGCCATCATCTCGCGGATCATGCGCTGCTGATCGGCGGGCATGCCCGGCACGTCGAAGCGCACGATCTCGAAGTTGGCCGCATATTGGCCGGGGTTGAGCTGGGTTGCGCTGGCAAGCTCGCTGCGCACATCGTCCTCGCTCACGCCCTTGCTGCCGGCATCCCCGCCCGAGCAGGCGGCAAGCGCGAAGGCGCCGATGGCGACGGCTGAAATGGCAAAACGCATCGTCGAACCTCCCTGATGACCGGGCCTCTGCATCGGCGCTTGCGGGCGCGCAATCAAGCACAAAGGACTGGCCGCGCAAACAGATGGGTCATTGCCTGCCCCCGTTTTGTTCCCCATATTGTCGGCATGGCCATCCAGATCCGCACCACGCTCGACGAACCCGAAACCGGCGAGACCTTCATTCCGCATCGCCCGGCCCGGCCGGACAAGGTGGAAGGCGGCAGGAAGTTCGTGCTCGCGTCCGATTACGCGCCGGCGGGCGATCAGCCGACCGCCATTGCCGAACTGGTCGCCGCAGCGCAGGCGGGCGAGCGGGACCAGGTGCTGCTCGGCGTCACCGGATCGGGCAAGACCTTCACCATGGCCAAGGTGATCGAGACGATGCAGCGCCCGGCGCTGATCCTCGCGCCCAACAAGATCCTCGCCGCCCAGCTCTATGGCGAGTTCAAGAGCTTCTTCCCCGACAATGCGGTCGAATATTTCGTCAGCTATTACGACTATTACCAGCCCGAGGCCTATGTGCCGCGCAGCGACACCTACATCGAGAAAGAGTCGAGCGTGAACGAGGCGATCGACCGGATGCGGCACAGCGCCACCCGCTCGCTGCTCGAACGCGATGACGTGATCATCGTCGCCTCGGTCTCCTGCCTCTATGGCATCGGCTCGGTCGAAACCTATTCGGCGATGATCTTCGATCTCAAGAAGGGCCAGACCGCCGACCGGCAGGAGATTGTCCGCAAGCTGGTGGCGCTGCAGTACAAGCGCAACGATGCCGCCTTTGCGCGCGGCAATTTCCGCGTGCGCGGCGACAGCCTCGAAATCTTCCCCTCGCACTATGAGGACAGCGCCTGGCGCATCGCCTTCTTCGGCGACGAGGTGGAGGAGATCACCGAGTTCGACCCGCTGACCGGCAAGAAGTCCGCCAGTCTTAACAGCGTGCGCGTCTATGCCAATTCGCACTATGTGACGCCGGGGCCGACGCTGAAACAGGCCGGCGAGGCGATCCGCCACGAACTGGCCGAGCGGCTGAAGGAGCTGCAGGCCGAGGGCAAGCTGCTGGAGGCGCAGCGGCTGGAACAGCGCACCAATTTCGATCTGGAGATGATCGCGGCGACCGGCTCCTGCGCGGGAATCGAAAATTACAGCCGCTTCCTCACCGGCCGCCTGCCCGGTGAGCCGCCGCCGACCCTGTTCGAATATCTGCCGGAGAACGCGCTGCTGTTCGTCGACGAAAGCCACCAGACGGTGCCGCAGATCGGCGCGATGGCCAAGGGCGACCACCGCCGCAAGATCACGCTCGCCGAATATGGCTTCCGCCTGCCGAGCTGCATCGACAACCGTCCGTTGCGCTTCAACGAGTGGGACGCGATGCGCCCGCAAACCACCTTCGTCTCCGCCACCCCCGGCAACTGGGAGATGGAGGCGACGCAGGGCGTGTTCGCCGAACAGGTCATCCGCCCGACCGGCCTCATCGACCCGCCGGTGATCATTCGCCCGATCGAAGAGCAGGTCGACGATCTGATCGCCGAGGCCAAGGCGACGGCGGCCGCGGGCTATCGCACGCTGGTGACCACGCTGACCAAGCGCATGGCCGAGGATCTGACCGAATATCTGCACGAGGCCGGCCTCAAGGTCCGCTACATGCACTCGGACGTCGAAACGCTGGAGCGCATCGAGCTGATCCGCGACCTCAGGATGGGCGTCTATGACGTGCTCGTCGGCATCAACCTGCTGCGCGAAGGGCTCGACATTCCAGAATGCGGGCTGGTGGCGATCCTCGATGCTGACAAGGAAGGCTTCCTGCGCTCGGAAACCTCGCTGATCCAGACCATCGGCCGCGCCGCGCGCAACGTCGATGGCCGCGTCATCCTCTATGCCGACCGCATCACCGGCAGCATGGAACGCGCCATCGCCGAGACCGACCGGAGGCGGGCCAAGCAGGTCGCCTATAACGAGGCGCACGGCATCACGCCCACCACCATCAAGCGCCAGATCAGCGACGTGATGGCGCATGTCAGCCAGAAGGACGGCGTGCAGGTCGATCTCGACCTGGAGGGCGGCCGCACCAACATGGTCGGCCACAATCTGCGCGCCTACATCCAGGAACTGGAGGCCAGGATGCGCAAGGCGGCAGGCGACCTCGAATTCGAGGAAGCCGGGCGCCTGCGCGACGAAATCCGCCGCCTCGAAGCCGACGAACTCGGCATCGGCACCGCCCCCAGCGCCGCCCCGCGGGTGGGCCGCAGCAACGAAGGCAAACCGGGCACGCGCAAGGGGCGGTTCGGCAAGGCGAGCAAGACGAAGTGGGGGCGGTGAGGCCAAAGATGCCGATTGACATCGATAGTTACTAAGATAGTTTAGTTGCGTCTTTGGAGGGCGCGGCAATGCAAATTGAGATAGATTTTGAGGTTTTTAAGGCGCTTACAGCACTGCGCGAGAGCGAGGCAGATTCGTACAATTCGGTGGTTAGACGCCTCTTGGAACTTCCTGACCAAGGCACGGACGCGGTCGAGCCTGCTCTCGGCATCGGTGCTGCCTATGCCCATCGACCCATCGGTGCTGTCGCTTCGGCGATTTTTGGAGCATGGTTTGAGAACGTAAACTTCCCTCCCGGCACGAAATTTCGAGCAACCTACAAGGGGCGAACATACTTTGCTGAGATACGGGACCGCCAATGGGTTGGCGAGGATGGGGTCGTTCGTAGCAGCCCGTCAGCAGCAGCCAGTGCAATCACCGGTACAAATGTAAACGGCTGGAGATTCTGGTACGTGCAGCTGCCTAACGAAGCACGATGGCGGCGGATGGATGAGTTGAAGAAGTGATTCGCTCCTTCGCCAAAACCCCCGTCAAGACCGAGCGTGTCTGGAGCGGCCAGCGCAGCCCGCGATTGCCGGACGATGTGCAGCGGCGGGCGTTGGACAAGCTCAGGCTGCTCAATCGAGCAAGAAGCCTCGACGATTTGCGCAACCCACCAAGCAACCGTTTGCATGAGTTGAAGCGCGAGCGCGCCGGACAACATGCCATTTCCATTAACAGCCAATGGCGTATATGCTTCCGCTGGGAAGACGGAAACGCCTACGATGTCGAGATCACAGATTACCACTGATCCGGAATGGATTCACAATAGCCATGCGGGTGAAATCCTGCGTTCGGAATTCATGGATCCGCTGGGCCTGAGCGAAGCCGCATTAGCCGATGCGTTAGCCGTGGATGCGGGCCGCATCCACGCGGTAGTCGCGGGCGAAGCGCGGCTGGATGGCGAACTCGATCTGCGGCTCGCCCGCTATTTCCGCATGTCCGAAGGCTTTTTCCTGGGCCTTCAGATCGATTATGAGCTGCTCGAAGCCAAGCGCGCGCTGAATGGCGAGCTCGACCGCATTCTGCCACGCGCCGCATAGACCGCACGCTATGGGGGTAGCTGCGTGATGGCGCAGCGCTCGCCCTACCCCGCCTGCACCGGCCCGTCCCAATAACCCGCCATAATCTCCGCCGCCCAAGCTGGCTCGCGCACCTGCCCACGCGGCAGGAAGCCGGCCATCACCGGCTTGATGTCGATCACCGGCGTGCCGGCGATCGCGTCCAGCCCCTCGACCTCGAGCCTCAGGCCATCGACCGCGACGATCCGCACCACCGTCACCCCCAGCCGGTTGGGGCGGTTCTTGCCGCGCTGTGCAAAGATGCCGATCCTGGGCCAGTCGGTCCGCCCGCGCGGGTGCCGGCTGCCGCGTTCGATCTGGTCCTCGCCCACGCGGTCGAACAGGAAGATGATCTCGGCATGGCTGAACCCGTCGAGTCCCGCCAGCGCCTCCGGCCCGAACGCGGCGCCATCGATCAGCACCGCTGCCCGTTCCGCGCCCCAGCCATCATCGTCCGCCGCGGCGCGCCCGCCCACGACATGCCCGATCGGCTCGATCGAATAGCTCATGCCAGCCCGCTCCTGATGAAATCCTCGCCCGCCGCAAACGGCGCGCTCTCGTCCACCCAGCTCCACGCCAGATCGGAGCGTGCGCCCAGCTTGAGCTCGGCATTGAGCGCCGCCACCGCGCCATCGGCGAGCACGCTCAGCCACACCCCCTGATCGGCCACCCACAGCGCCGCCAGCCGCTTGCCGCTGCCGCCATCCCGCAGCCGCACCGCCAGCGCATGGTGGATGTGGGTGGAGAGATATTTGCCATGCCCGACATAGCCCAGCGTGACCGCCGCGCCTTCCACGGTCATGGCGATATCGACCTGGCGGACGCGCGGATGGCCCGCCACCGCGCTATAGCCCACCGTGACATCGCGTACGTCGAGCGCACCGCCCGCCAGCCGCACGATATCGGCGATCTGCGCTTCCTCGTCCTGCTCGGCCTTGCTGTCATGCATGACGAGATTGCCCAGCCAGCGGCGCGCATCCGCAGCGGGGTGATAATAGTCCACCTCGCCGATGGCATCGAGGATGACATCCGGCTTCACCGGCGCGTCGCGCTCTGCCACCCCGGCGAACAGCAGCGCCGCATCCGGCACCTCGGGCACGAACAGGCCCTGCGCCGCCATCACCCGCAGCTGCCGCCGCAGCTCGCGCTGCCGGTGCGCGGAAAGTTCGGGCAGCGGACCCAGATGGTGCAGGCTAGACCCCGCGCGCGCCCGGCCCTGCCCCTGAACCCACCCGAAGAGATCGCGGACAAGCGCGGGAATGCCGGCAAGGCTCCACGCCCCGAAAGCCGCAAACCCGCCCAGCACGACCGAGAAAAACAGCTTCGCGCCCGCCCCCGTGCCGTCCGAAAACGGCATGAACAGGAACACCGCCAACGCGGTCAGCAGTCCGATGGCAGCCAGGATCATTGCTGTCCGGGATCGAAACATGGTTATTGCCTCCGATGACGGCATCGCGCCCGAAAGCCGGTGGGGCTTGGCCTGCAGTGCCATCTTGCTGACGCCACCAGTCTAGAATATGTTGCAACAGTTGCAACACTGGAGCCGCGCCATGGGTGTCATGTCGATCCGCGAATTCAACGCGAACACCTCCGCCGCCTTCGCCAAGGTGGAGGCGGGCGAGACGATAGAAGTCACCAAGAACGGCAAGGTAATCGCTGAAATCAGGCCGAAGCGCGCGAGCCGCCTCGACGATCCGAAGGTTCGCGCTGCCTGGGAACAACTGCGCGAGGGCATGAAAACCGGCATTCCCGGTCTGGGCGGACGTGCCAGCTATGAGGAACGGACCGGGCGTTGATCGCGCTCGATACCAACATCCTCATTTATGCCGAGGATGGTGACGATACCGATGGTCGGCACGACGACGCGATGGCCCTGATGGACAGACTGGCCGTCGTCGGAGCCATCGTCTCGCTGCAGGTCCTGGGCGAATTCCTCAATGTCTGCCGCAAAAGGAAGATGCTTGCGTTAGACCAGGCCGCCGCAAAGGCATCGCTCTACGCGGCCACCTTTGGCGAATACCCGACCAGCCTCGACGATCTGCTTGTCGGAGCGGACCTGGCTGCCCGGTACCAACTGCAATTCTTCGATGCCACCCTGATCGCTGTAGCGCGCCGCGCCGGAGCAACGGCGCTGCTGAGCGAGGACATGCAGGACGGCCAACAGATCGACGGCCTGACCATCGTCAACCCGTTCAACGCCGCAAACGAAACCTTGCTCGCCGATTTGCTTGGCTCCGCTCCTTGAACCATTGCGCCTCCTCGCCCTCAGGGGGAGGGCGGCGGAGCCATTCGGGGTCGTTCGGGGTATCGGGCATTGGGACGCTCCATCGATGGAGCGCGGAAATATTCGCACAGCCGAACGGCGATCAATTTCTTGAATATACGGCGCGGATCGCCTGTTTCCTCCCCCGCATGCCCGCAGCCGACAGGCTGCGGTTCACATCATCCGGCCACGTCGCCGCGCAGCACCGCGTCGACATCGCCGCCATTGGCCGCAAGCGCCGCTTCCACCCGGCGGCGCGCCTCGAAATAGAAGATCGCCGGATGGTCGCGCCCGGCCGCCCGCAATGCCGCCACCTTTGCCGCATCGAGCGTGCTCTCGCCCGCAACATGATCGGCATAGCCTTCGCTGATCCAGCTTGGCAGGGCGATACCGGCCAGCGGCCCCAGATGGCGGCGCACCATGATGTGGGTGCGCTCATGCGCGATCACGCCCGAGAGGCTGCGGCCGCCGAACGGCGTCGCGATCCGGTCCCGCGCCACATCGCTGCGGTTGAGCACCACCGCGCCGCTGACCAGATCGGACAGCGGCCGCGTGAAGCCCAGCGACGCGCCGCTGGTCAGCGCCACCAGCCGCCAGCGCCAGCCGCCATCGGTCAGAAAGACGCGCGTGCCGACCGGCTCGCGATACAGCGGGGACGTCGCCAGCCGCGCATCGGCGCGCGCCAGCACCTGCGCCACTGCCGCACGATCGATCGGCGTCTCGGCATAGACCCGCGTCGACCCGACGGTGGCGACGTGCGGAAAGGCGAGCAGTTGCGGCGCGGCGACCACGCTGCCGAGCAGCAGGCCGATCAGGCCGAACGTCCAGTTGGCGATGCGCAGCAGGCGCCGATGCCGCGTCCGCCCGGCCGGCGGCGCCGCGCTCATACCAGCAACCCCTCCTCGGCGATCTTCTTCTGCCAGACCAGCGGGGCGAGGCTGTGGACATTGGCCCCGCTCGAATCCACCGCCACCGTCACCGGAAAATCGCTGACCTCGAACTCGTAGATCGCCTCCATCCCCAGATCGGCAAAGCCGACCACCTTGCTGCCCTTGATGGCACGGGCGACCAGATAGGCCGCCCCACCCACCGCCATCAGATAGGCCGACTGGTGCTTGGCGATCGCCTGTGTCGCCGCCGGCCCGCGCTCGGCCTTGCCGACGCAGGCGAGCAGACCCTGCTCGAGCATCATGTCCATGAACTTGTCCATGCGCGTTGCCGTGGTGGGGCCGGCAGGTCCGACGATCTCCTCGCCCACCGGATCGACCGGCCCGACATAATAGATCACCCGATTGCGGAAGCTGACCGGCAGCTCTTCGCCCTTGGCCAGCATGTCGGCGATGCGCTTGTGCGCCGCGTCGCGCCCGGTCAGCATCTTGCCGTTGAGCAGCAGCCGGTCGCCCTGCTTCCAGCCGCGTACCATCTCAGGCGTCAGCGCATCGAGATCGACGCGAATCGCCGCCTTGTCCGGCGTCCAGTTCACCTTAGGCCATTCGTCCAGCTTCGGCGCCTCGAGGAAGCTCGGCCCGCTGCCGTCGAGCGTGAAATGCGCATGCCGCGTCGCCGCGCAATTGGGGATCATCGCCACCGGCTTCGACGCTGCGTGGGTCGGCCAGTCGGCGATCTTGACGTCGAGGATCGTCGCCAGCCCGCCCAGCCCCTGCGCGCCGATGCCCAGCGCATTGACCTTGTCGAAGATCTCGATGCGCAGCTCTTCAATGGGGCTCTGCGGCCCGCGCGCCTTCAGCTCGGCCATATCGATGCTGCCCATCAGGCTCTGCTTGGCGAGCAGCATCGCTTTCTCCGCGGTGCCGCCGATGCCGATGCCCAGCATCCCCGGCGGGCACCAGCCCGCGCCCATCTGCGGCACCATCTCCAGCACCCAGTCGACGATGGAATCCGACGGGTTCATCATCTTGAACTTGGACTTGTTCTCGCTGCCGCCGCCCTTGGCCGCGACATCGATATGCACCTTGGCGCCCGGCACCATCTCGACATGCAGGACGGAGGGCGTGTTGTCCCGGGTGTTGACGCGGCTGAATGCAGGATCGGCCAAAATCGAGGCGCGCAGCTTGTTTTCGGGATGCAGATAGGCGCGCCGCACGCCTTCATCGATCACCTGCTGCAGCGACCGGGGCGAGTCCAGCCGGCACTCCTGCCCCCACTGGACGAACACCGTGACAATCCCGGTATCCTGACAGATCGGGCGATGCCCCTCCGCGCACATGCGGCTGTTGGTCAGTATCTGCGCGATGGCATCCTTCGCCGCCGGCCCCTGCTCCTGTTCATATGCTTTCCCCAGCGCGCGGATATAATCCATCGGGTGGAAGTAGGAGATGAACTGCAGCGCATCCGCCACACTCTCGATCAGATCGTCCTCACGGATGGTCACGGTCATGGCTTGGCGGTCCCCTCAGCGGCGTGGATTTGCGCAAGGGGGTAGCGCAGCAGGGGTGAGTCGCCAACTCCCTCCCATCCAAGATGAAGCGTGGCCCCGAAGGCGCCGGCGCAAACAAGACAACGCCCAAACTTGGCCCACGTTCTGCGCCCGAATCGATAGGGCAGAGATAGTTCACGCAGAGGCGCAGAGATCGCAGAGAAGCCATTCGGCGAAGCCGCCTCAATCCCGCAACCTCGCAGTCCAATCCGACAAGGCAAAATCAAGCCGCTTTGCGGCTCAGCGCAAATCCTCTGCGCCCTCTGCGCCCTCTGCGCCTCTGCGCGAACCCTATTCTTTCTCTTCTCCGCGCCTCC
>NZ_JBXPBT010000010.1:0-72159 GCF_056931895.1 Sphingomonas sp. jy18
CGTTTTGTCAAGGATGGTATGCCGATGCGGATGGTGTGTTTTGCTGCGCTTTTTTTCACGCAGAGGCGCAGAGGCGCGGAGGCGTGGTGGATCGCAGAGTTGGTGCTTTGAAAAGGGGTCGCGCCAAGACGCCAAGTCGCCAAGAAGGTGTGTTTGGCGGCGAGGCGGATTTCGTGCTGTGGCTGCTGCGTGGCGGGCGAGCGGGGATGATTCAGCCGCTTCGCGGATTGGGTTGCACTCTTGGCGGCTTGGCGCGAACCTGCTTTGGCGCTCCGTCTCTGCGATCTCTGCGCCTCTGCGCGAACCCTTTGAGGCGGTGCTCATGCCCCTCCACCATCCTGCGGATGGTCCCCCTCCCCGTTCCGGGGAGGACCTGGGGGGTCTGTTTGGTTAGGCGAGCAACCGCTCGCTGACCACCTTGCCGTCCTGGGTCAGGCGGATGGCGGTGCCGATTTCTTCATCCAGCACCGGTTTGCCGGCGTCCTTGTCCCAGAAGGCGGAGAGGAAGTTGTAGAGGTTGCGGGCGAAGAGGGCCGAGCTGTCGGCGGCGAGGGTGGCGGGGACGTTGCTGGCGCCGATGATCGAGACGCCGTGCCTGACCACGGTTTCCCCGGGCACCGAGCCTTCGACATTGCCGCCGCTTTCCGCCGCGAGATCAAAGATGACGCTGCCGTTGCGCATCGTCGCGATCTGGGCGTCGCTGATCAGGCGCGGGGCGGCGCGGCCCGGGATCAGCGCGGTGGTAATGACGATGTCCTGCTTGGCGATATGGCCCGAGACCAGCTCCGCCTGCGCGGCCTTATATTCGTCCGACATTTCGGTGGCATAGCCGCCGGCGCCCTCACCCTCGATCCCCGCGACGCTTTCGACGAAGATCGGCTTGGCGCCGAGCGACTGGATCTGTTCCTTGGTCGCCGAGCGGACGTCAGTGGCCGAGACCTGCGCGCCCATGCGCCGCGCCGTGGCGATGGCCTGCAGCCCGGCGACGCCGACGCCCATCACGAACACCTTGGCGGCGCTGACCGTGCCGGCGGCGGTCATCATCATCGGGAAGGCCCGGCCATAGACATTGGCGCTTTCCAGAACCGCCTTGTAGCCGGCGAGATTGGCCTGGCTGGACAGGATGTCCATCGACTGCGCGCGGGTGATGCGCGGCATGAATTCCATCGCCAGCGCCTCGATCCCCAGCGCAGCATAGGCATCGACGCGGGCGCGTTCGCCAAAGGGGTTGAGCCCGGCGGCGAGCCACGCGCCGGACTTGACGCCGGCGAGGCTGGCGGGATCCGGCCCCTGCACACCGAGCAGGATGTCGGCGCCGGCCACGGTCGCGGCGCGATCGGCAACGCTGGCCCCGGCCGCGGCGAAATCGGCATCGGCGATGGCGGCGCCCGCGCCCGCCCCTGCCTCCACCGCGACATCGTTACCGAGCGCGATGAACTTCTTGACCGTTTCGGGAGTCGCAGCGACGCGGCGCTCGCCGGGGGTGGTTTCGGCGAGGACCGCGATCTTCATGGGCTGGGCTGCCTTTTCGATTTACTGGATGATGACGACGACGAAGGCGACGACCAGCGCGATGATGACCGTGCTGACCTTGGCCATGCTGATGAAGCTTTCGTAGGTCGATCTGGCTTCGCTGATGTCGTTGTGCGCCATTGGCCGGTTTCCCTTGTTGCGGCGGTGCGTGGCACCGCTCGTATCTGTTCCGATGCACCATCCCTTAACCCAGCGATGCGAAATCAGGCAAGGGCGGAAGGGTGCGGCCAAAACAGGATTAAGCCCGCCTTTACCCCCGCCTGCTATCCGCGCTGTCCGGGCCGGAGGGCGGCGGCTGCCAGACGCAGTGGTACAAGGGGATTTCGGTGGCGACATTGCAGGGAGACCGGATGCTGCTGCTCGTCGACAGGGACGAGGCGCACTGCCGTTTTCTCGCCTCGCTGGCGGCGCGGGGCGGCTGGCGGACACTGTTCGCCCCTGATCTGGAACGCGCCATCGCCACGCTGGGCACGCATGACGGGCTGCTGCTCGATGCGGTGCTGATCGACGGGCGCTGCGCGCCGCTGGGCCTGGCCGAGACCATATCCGCGATGCGCGACTGGCGGCCGTCACTGCCGATACTCTATCTGGGCGAGCCCGGCGTGCGCGGGCCGTCGCTGGCGGCCATCGCCGCCGGGGCCACCGACTTCCTCGACAAGCCGCTGACCGCCGAGCGGCTGCACCATGCGCTGGACCATGGCATCGCGCCGCGCTTTGCGCACGAGCTGCGGCCGCTTTCCGAGAAATTTGCAGCGCCGCTTTCGGTCGAGGAAATCATCGGCTCTACCCCCGCCTTCCGCACTGCGCTGGCGATTGCCGCCAAGGCCGCGCGCACGCGCGTGCCGGTGCTGGTCGAGGGCGAGCCGGGGACCGGCAAGGCGCTAGTCGCCGCTGCCATCCATCATGCCGGTTTCCGGCCGCGCAGCCCGCTGGTGCAGGTCGATTGCGGCCACCATAGCGAGGCGATGATCGGGCCGCTGCTGTTCGGCCATGAGCGCGGCGCCTTCGCCGGCGCCTTCGAGCGGCGGGTGGGGGAGATTGCCAAGGCCGATGGCGGCACGCTGATCCTCGACCGCATCGAGCGGCTGCCGATGGATGTGCAGGCCCGGCTGGCCGAGCTGCTCGCCACCCCGGCGCTGCAGACCTATGGCGGCAGCGGGACGCAGCCGGTGGACGTGCGGTTCATCGCCTGCACCAGCGCCAATCTGAAGCAGCGCGCGCGCGACGGGCATTTCCGCGAGGATCTGCTGGCGCGGATCGGTGTCGCCGAGGTGGTGCTGCCGCCGCTGCGCGACCGGCGGGTCGACATCCCCAGCCTTGCCCGCCATTTCCTGGCGCGGCTGGAGAATTGGCCGGGGATGGCGAGCCTGTCGCTCTCGCAGGAGCTGGTCACCGCGCTGTCGAGCTGGACCTGGCCGGGCAATGTCCGCCAGCTGCACGATGCGCTGGTGCGCGCGGCCAGCCGGGCCAGCGGGCCGCAGCTCAGCCTTTCCGACTTCCCCGGCCTTTCCGCCGAGCGCGCCCGCGCGCCCGAGGACATGGGGCTGGCCAACACCATGCCGGGCGACGGCATCGGCGTGACGCTGTATCGCAGCGACGGCAATTTGCGCGCGCTCTCCGACATCGAGGCCGACGTCATCCGCCTCGCCATCGGCCATTATCGCGGCCGGATGAGCGAAGTGGCGCGGCGGCTGGGGATCGGCCGATCGACCCTGTATCGCAAGCTGGCCGACCTGGGGATCGACACGGCGGCGTGAGGGGCTTGCGAAAGGGATCGTAGACCTGAGTGTGTCGAAAGGCGATTTGCTGGGCTTGAGAAGCGCCCTTCGACAAGCTCAGGGCTACGGATTTTGATCGGGCAACCAGATCACGCTAAGGCCCTTGCATGCACACCACTCTCATCACCGGCGCCGCATCGGGGATCGGCCTTGCCACCGCGCGGTTGCTGGCGGGGGCTGGCCATCGGCTGATCCTGGTCGACCGCAGCCAGGACGGGCTCGACGCCATTGCGCCCGCGTTTGCCGGAGCGACGCTCACGTGCGGCGACGTCGCGGACGAGGCGCTGTGGGAAGGGCTGGCGGCAGCGCTCGACGGGCTGACCGGGGCGGTGATCAACGCCGGGGTGGCGAGCGGCGGGGCGATTGCCGCGCTCGACTTCGCCGAATGGCGGCGGACGCTCTCGGTCAATCTCGACGGCGCGTTCCTGACCATGCGCGCGGCGCTAAGGGCGATGACGGACGGCGGGGCGATGGTGGCGCTGAGCTCTGCCGCGGCGACCAAGGCGCAGCCGGGGACGAGTGCCTATGGTGCGTCGAAGGCGGGAGTGATCCAATTGGTGCGGGTGGCGGCGCTGGAGGGCGCACCGCGCCGCATCCGCGTCAACGCCATCGCGCCCGGCGGGGTGGATACGCCGATCTGGGACGGGCTGCCCTTCTTCGAGGAGCTGGTCGCCAGCGAAGGCTCCCGCGCGGCGGCAATCGCGGCGATGGCGAAGACGGCGACGCCGCTGGGAGCCTATGCCAGCGCGGAGGAAATTGCCGGGCAGATTGCGTTTCTGCTGAGCGATGCGGCGGCGAGTGTGACCGGGGCGGTGCTGGTCGCGGATGGGGGGTATACGCTCTGAGCAATCGTTCAGAGACATGACTTTGTAAGTGCCTCTACGTTCAACAGACGACCGATAGGCGAAGTGTCAAAGCCTCGTTAAACGTCAAACTACCCCTGCGTCGCCTGCGATAACAGTCTGTATTGCAATCTAAATCTTTCCGGCGTTCTGTTGCACGGCCATGCCCACAAAACGTTCGATTGGCACAACATATGGAGTTGGCTTCACATCCGAAAACCGTTCAGCGAGTCGCTCCGCCTTTGCAAGTGCGTTCGAAGGTACGGCATCCTCATGAGCAGCAAGTAGCTCACGAACCTTGTCAGTCAGACTCATGGTGGGCTCCTCTCAAAACGGCACATGGCGATTGTGAAGATAGAAGGCAAGTGACATCCTATCGACGTAGCCGGTTAAGGGATCGTTGTAGCCACGTATGGCTTGCGTCAGCTCGGCGTCGTTAGAATAATCGTCGATCTCGATACGAAGCTGTAAGAGCTTGGAGATGTCGAGGTTGCGACCATGGGAGCGCCAGCGCTTGTGATTGGCCAACTCTCGCGCGATCTCCTCTGCTCGAGCCTCCTTCTCCTCGAGCGTCACAGGCGAACCAACATTAGTCGTTCGATGGTGCGTCCAATTCTTGAATTTGAATGTTACAAGCCACTTTTTTAAAAGATCGACAGACAAATCCCTTGCTTGCTCAAACAATGCCAACTTTGCCAAATCAATGCTTCTCAACAAAACTACGTCCGCCGGCGAGAGATCACCTTTGTTTGTTATCTCGTTCACTTTATCCAAATAACCCAAGGCCGGTACATAATCACCAGTATCAGGGGTAGGGACCTGTGGATCGATGGGCCCAAGGCTTGAAGCATAGTCCATATATATCCTATCGCCCGACATGCAAAATATCGTGCCAGCAGACATAGCCACGTCGGGGACAATAAAATTTACCTCGTCGAAATGTTGCCTAAGCACACCTACCATTCTCTCGGTTGTTTCAGCAGAGCCGCCTCCAGTTCTCAAAACAACTCCAATCCTGCTTTCCTGTCTGGTAGATTTTTTCTTGACCTCTTCGACAAAATTCCGGAAAAATCTAAAGTAGTGAGGATATATATTTCCATTGTAGAAAATAATATCGCAATTAAGTTTATCCTCAAGAGCCTCTGCTTGGCTATTCACAAGATCGGCGATCGAGCTTTCCAACAAATCTGGAACCATGAAAATCTCCTCCTTGATGTTGGGATATGAATAAAAATCCTACTTTGAAAGCATTATTTGCGCAAACGGACAATGATCAGGATGTCTTGATTGTCACATCCGCGTCAGCGCGGCATCGCGGCTGGCGCGCCAGACCCGGAGCGCTTGGCGGGTTTCCGTTACATCATGGACGCGGTGGAGCTGGGCGCCGGCTTGCGCGGCGGTCAGCGCCAGGGCGAGCGAGCCGCCGAGGCGGGCATTGGCCTCGGCTTCGCCGTCGATGGCGCCGATCAGGCGCTTGCGGCTGGCACCGAACAGCAGCGGAAAACCGAGCACATGAAACAGCGGTAACGCATTGATAAGGCGAAGATTCTGTTCGACGGTCTTGCCAAAGCCGATGCCGGGATCGACGATGATCCTGTCCCGCGCCACCCCGCCGGCGACCACCGCGGCGATGCGGGCTTCGAGCCAGTCGAAGACATCGAGTGCGGCGTCGACATAGCTGCCGCCGGGCAGCTTCGAGAGGTCGTGCGGGTCGCTGGTCTGGCTGGGGGCGTGCATCAGCACCACCGGGCAGCCGGCCCTGGCGACGACGGCGATGGCGCGATCGTCATAGGCGAGCGCTGCGACATCGTTGACCATGGTGGCGCCGGCGGCGAGCGCGGCTTCCATCACACCGGCCTTGCGCGTGTCGACGCTGACCGCGACGCCGGCGCGGGCGAGGCGCTCGATCACCGGCACGACGCGCTCGATCTCGTCCCCTTCCCACACCAGCGGCGCGCCGGGCCTGGTGGATTCACCGCCGACATCGACGATCGCGGCACCGGCGGCGGCCATGTCGACCCCGGCGGCGGCCGCGCGTTCCGGATCGCCATGCTTGCCGCCGTCGGAAAAGCTGTCGGGCGTGACGTTGAGGATCGCCATGATCTGCGGTTCGGCGAGACGCACGGTGCGCTGACCGAGCGCGAGCGCAGGGCGCGGGGCGGCGACGGCGGCGATCTGCGTCGCGGCGCGGGCGGCGAGGTGCGTGGGGATGGAGGCGAGCCATTGCTCCATCGCCTCGACCGGGACGAGCGCCTCGCGGGCGCGGGCGCCGGGCTCGCGCACCGAGACCTGCCAGGCGGCGAACCACAGCAGCGTATCGGCGAGGCGCAGGCAGCGGCCGTCGAGGCCGTGCGGGCGTTCGACGAAGCAGGCGGGCTGGAGGTAGATGCGCGCGTCTGCGGTGGCGGTGGCGAGATCTGCGGGGGTTATGGGTTCGAACATGCTGCTTCCTTAACCGTCATTGCGAGCGAAGCGAAGCAATCCAGCGCTGGCGCAAACCGCACTGGATTGCTTCGCTACGCTCGCAATGACGATGGAAGGGAATCGCTCTACGCCTCGTTGGCCAGCAGCCAGTCCTGCCGTACCGCGTCGATGACGCGCAGGCCGTCGCTGGTCTCGACATGCCAGAAACTCCAGCCGTTGCAGCTCGGCGCGCCCTGCAGCGTCTTGCCGACGCCGTGGATCGAACCGGTGATGTCGCCGCACAGCAGCGAGCCGTCGGCGCGGACATGGGCCTGCCAGCGGCGCTTGACGTCGGTGAGGATGGTGCCGGCGGGGATCAGCCCGCCTTCGACCAGCGTGCCGAAGGCGACGCGGGTGGTGGCCTTGGGGGCCTGCATGGTCTTCAAGGCGCTTTCGTCGAGCGGCAGCGCCATGGCGATGCGCTCCTCAGCCACCTCGATATAGGCGTCCTCGCGCTCGATGCCGATGAAGTGCCGGCCGAGCCGCTTGGCGACCGCGCCGGTAGTGCCGGTGCCGAAGAAGGGATCGAGGATGACGTCGCCGGGGTTCGAACAGGCGAGCAGGACGCGGTAGAGCAAGGCTTCGGGTTTCTGTGTCGGATGCGCCTTGGTGCCGCCGCGCTTCAATCGTTCCTGACCGCCGCAGATGGGGATCAGCCAGTCCGAGCGCATCTGCAGCTCGTCGTTGAGCGTCTTCATCGCGCGATAATTGAAGGTGTAGCGCGAATTTTCACCCATGCTCGCCCAGATCAGCGTTTCATGCGCGTTGGTGAAGCGGGTGCCCTTGAAGTTGGGCATGGGGTTGGCCTTGCGCCAGACGATGTCGTTGAGGATCCAGTAGCCCTGATCCTGCAGCGCCGCGCCGACGCGGAAGATGTTGTGATAGCTGCCGATCACCCAGATCGAGCCATTGGGCTTGAGGATGCGGCGCGCCTCCGCCAGCCAGGCATGGGTGAAACGGTCATAGGTGGAGAGGCTGTCGAACTTGTCCCATTCGTCATCGACGGCATCGACCTGGCTGCCATCGGGACGGAACAGGTCTCCGCCGAGCTGGAGGTTGTAGGGCGGATCGGCAAAGATCATGTCGACCGACGCGGCGGGCAGTTCGCGCATGCGGGCGATGCAATCGCCCTTGAGGATGGTGTCGAGCGGGAGAGCGTTTTTTGTCTGGCCTTCCCCTGTCGCGAGCGACAGCGGCTGTGCCACCTGAGGCGCACGGCTCCTGACCTTGTCGATTACACCCATGACCTGCCCCTTAAAAACACAAGGATTCCGGTGTGAATCCCCGGGAGTCCGGGGTCAAGAGTCTTGGTAAACGGCAGGTTTCGCCAAATGGTTAATGCGATGCGAACGAAGCGAGTCCGCGCGCTAGGGGATGGGGTGCGGGCGCAGCTTGGGACTCAACCGGTAGTGGTGTGGCGAAAAAGACTCGGATGGGAAGAAAAGGACCGATCGCAATTTATGAGGGCTGCACGCAGAACGGTCTGCGTCCCCAGTCGTGATTGCGAGCGTAGCGAAACAATCCAGTGCGTTTTGCGCACGCCCTGGATTGCTTCGCTACGCTCGCAATGACGAGGCTGGTGGAGGGGCAGGTGCGGTGACGCGCAACGGCTCGGCCTTGGGCTGCCCTGCCTGTGCCCCTCCACCATCCTTCGGATGGTCCCCCTCCCCCTGCGGGGGAGGACCTACAGCAGCGCCATCTGGCGCACTGGCGCGAAGCTGCGGCGGTGCAGGGGGCTGGGGCCGAGGGTGCGCAGCGCATCGAGATGGGCGGCGGTGCCATAGCCCTTGTGCTGCGCAAAACCGTAGCCGGGGTGGGCGGCGCAGGCTTCCACCATCATCGCATCGCGCGCCTGTTTGGCGATGATCGAGGCGGCGGAAATGCAGGGTTCGAGCGCATCTCCGCCGACAATCGCTCGCGCCGGCCAGCGCCAGCCTGCCGTCCGGCCGTGCGGCGTCAGATTGCCGTCGATCAGCACCTCGAGCGGATCGCAGCCGAGTTTGGCGCATAATGCTTCGACCGCCAGCGTCATCGCCAGCATCGTCGCGCCAAAGATGTTGAGCCGGTCGATGTCGGCGACGTCGACGACGCCGACCGCCCACTGACAGCGGCGCTTTATCGCGCAATCGAGCTCGGCACGGCGCTTTGCGGTCAACTTCTTCGAATCGTCGAGCCCCGCCGGCCACGGCTTGCACAGCAGCACCGCCGCCGCGACCACAGGTCCGGCCAACGGCCCGCGCCCCGCCTCGTCGACGCCGACGATCATTGGTTACCGGCACCGACTGCGCGAAGATCAGGTACATTCAAATTTTCGAACAGCCTCTTTAACCGGTTGAACTCTGCAGCGTTGCGTTCTGGATCGCAATCAAAATTTACAGAGGTAACGAATCTGTCCTGCCGAGTTTTCCACTCAATAGTTAGTCCGCCTTGATCAGTAACATAGGGTTGGCCGGGCAAACATCCTGCATTTACAATATCATCAACTGTTATAGTTGAAACAGCTTTGCCTTCCGCGCGATATCGTTGAACCGCTCTCGCAACGGCATCGAACCTTTCCGGTGTCATTGTCAGTAAACCCCGGCCGGCATTTTCCGGGTTATCGACATCTTCGGTCTGATAATAGCTCTGTCCATCGCGACTAAGTTCGACCGTTACTGACTCACCCCATCCGCTGAAAGAAGTCAGCCTCAACACCTCCAAAGGCTGCTCGGCGGCCGGTGAACATGCATAGAGCGCAAAAACCGCAAGGGCCATCCAGCCAGCTCGGATTCGCTTAGCCTTCACTGCCTAACCCCCGCACGACCACCGCCTGATGCCCCATCGGCCCATGGCCGCTGCCGAAGCCCGGTGCGGCCTCAAGCGCCGCTCGGACGAAGGCGCGGGCGCGGGCGATGGCGTCGGCCATTGGCAGCCCCTGCCCCAGCCCGGTGGCGATGCCGCTGGCCAGCGTGCAGCCGGTGCCGTGGGTGTGGAGCGTGTCGATGCGGGGATCGACCCAGCGCGCCGCCTCCCCCCATTCGCCGAGCAGCCGGTCGATCAGCAGGTCGCCGTCGGCATGGCCGCCCTTGACCAGCAGCGCGCAGCCATGCGCGAGGATCGCGTCCTCTCCGCCCAGCGCCTCCAGCTCGGGCAGGTTGGGTGTGGTCAGCCAGGCCAGGTCCATCAGCCGTCCGAAGGCCTTGACCGTATCGGCATCGACCAGCACCGAGCCGGAGGTGGCGACCATCACCGGATCGAACACCACCGGCACCTCTATGCCGCCGATGGCGTCGGCCACGGCTTCGGCGGTGGCGGCGCTGCCGAGCATGCCGATCTTGATCGCATCGACGCCGAGGTCGCTGACCACGCTTTCGATCTGCGCGCGGACGATGTCGGTGGGCACGGGGTGGACCGCCTGCACGCCGAGCGTGTTCTGCGCGGTGATCGCGGTGATCGCGGTCATCGCGAAGCCGCCGAGCATGGTCACGGTCTTGATATCCGCCTGAATACCCGCGCCGCCGCCGGAGTCCGAGCCGGCGATGATGAGGATGCGGGGGGTCATGACTGCATGCCCCTGCCACAAGTCCGTAGCCCTGAGCCTGTCGAAGGGCGCTGTGCTGATAAGCGCCCTTCGACAAGCCCAGGGCTACGGGTCAGGGGAATGGCCGCTCGTATCACCTCTTGTGCTTCCGTTCGGTGCTGGCCGGATATTTCTCCAGCAGCTTCTTCGCCCGCGTCGGGCGATCCATCAGCTCGCCGCCGCAATTGGGGCAGCGCTCGTCGAGTTCGTCGGCGCAATCGGCGCAGAAGGTGCATTCGAAACTGCAGATGAAGGCGCCATGCGCCTGGGCGGGCAGATCGGTGCCGCAGCGTTCGCAATCGGGGCGCATCTCAAGCATCGGTGTTCCTTCCGAACCAGCGGCCGAGCCACGCCCACAGCAGCGCGGCGATGAACATGGTAACGAGCAACGTGCCGACCTTGCGGCTGTCCAGCCCTTCGAACGTGCCCAGCCACAGATCCTTGGCGATGATGCCGAGCGTGAGCAACAGCCCGATCAGCAGGCCCTGGCGGAAGCGGGCGGCGAATTCCGGTTTCACGCCGCCGCCTTTTCCACCGCCTCGCAGATGCGGTCGACCACGGTGGTGACGGTGTCGCCATTGTCGCCTTCGGCCATCACCCGGATGACGGGTTCGGTTCCCGAGGGGCGGATGACGAGGCGGCCGGTGCCGTCGAGCGCGCGTTCGCCATCGGCGATGGCGGCTTTGACACTGTCCGCGTCGAGCGGCTGCTTGCCCTTGGGGTAGCGGACATTTTTGAGCAATTGCGGCACCGGATCGAACAGCTTGAGGAAATCGCTGGCCGGTTTGCCGCTGTCGATCAGCGCGGCGAGCAGTTGCAGCGCGGCGATAGTGCCATCCCCAGTGGTCGCATAGTCCGAGAGGATCATGTGGCCCGACTGTTCGCCGCCGACGTTAAAGCCGCCTTCGCGCATACGTTCGAGCACATAGCGGTCCCCCACCTTGGTGCGTTCGAGGCGCAGCCCTTCGGCGGCGAGGCGGCGTTCGAGGCCGAGGTTGGACATGACCGTGGCGACGAGACCGCCGCCGGTGAGCCGACCTGCCCGTGCCCAGCTCAAGGCCAGCGCGGCCATGATCTGGTCGCCATCGACGATGGTGCCATGTTCGTCGACGACGATCAGCCGGTCGGCATCGCCATCGAGCGCGATGCCGATGTCGGCGCCGCTGGCGACCACGGTTTCGCAGAGCATTTCGGGGTGGGTCGAGCCGCATTTGTCGTTGATGTTGCGGCCGTTGGGGGTGACGCCGATGGCTATGGTTTCCGCTCCCAATTCCCACAGCGCGGTGGGCGCGGTGTTGTAGGCGGCGCCATTGGCGCAATCGATGACGATCTTGAGCCCGTCGAGCCGGACGCTTTCGGGCAGGCTGGCCTTGACCGCATGGATATAGCGGCCGCGCGCATCCTCGATCCGGCGGGCGCGGCCGATGTCGTTGGGCTGGGCGAGCACCGGTGCAGCCTCGATCAGCGCCTCTATCGCGATCTCGTCCTCGTCGGAGAGCTTGTAGCCGTCCGGACCGAACAGCTTGATACCGTTGTCGTGGAAGGGATTGTGGCTGGCGGAGATCATCACGCCAAGATCGGCGCGCATCGAGCGGGTGAGGAGGGCGACGGCGGGGGTAGGCATCGGCCCGACCTGCACCACGTCCATGCCGACCGCGGTAAAGCCTGCGACCATCGCATTTTCCAGCATATAGCCCGACAGGCGGGTGTCCTTGCCGATGACGACGCGATGCTTGTGGCTCCCCCGCAGGAAATGCGCGCCGGCGGCCATGCCGACCTTCATCGCCATCTCCGCCGTCATCGGCGCGGCGTTGGTGAGGCCGCGGATACCGTCGGTTCCGAAAAAGCGTCGTGCCATGGGGGTGGGGTTCTCCGTCGTGATGGGGGAGCGATAGGGCGATGGGCGAGCGGCTTCAAGCACCTCTCCCCCTTGCGGGAGAGGATAGTGGAGGTTGCCGGTTTGCTGGCTACCGGAACTTGGAGAGGGGGGCGGCACTGCACTCGGCTCTGTGCCGCCCCCCTCTCCAAGACTTGCTAGGCGGCAAAGCCGCCAAGCCAAGTCTATCCTCTCCCGCAAGGGGAGAGGTGCCGTAGGCCAAGGGGGAGGATGCATGATTGCCTCCCCCCTCCCCTTATGGCACGGCCATTGCCGTTATGACTGCGACGCCTGCCCCCGCCATCCCGACACCGCGGCTTGCCGTGCTGTTCATGGTGATGCTGGTGGCGGCGGCCGGGAATACGGCGATGCAGTCGATCCTGCCGGCGCTGGGGGCGAAGCTGGGCATTGCCGATGTCTGGGTGTCGCTCGCCTTCTCCTGGTCCGCCCTGCTGTGGGTGGTGACCGCGCCGCGCTGGGCGCGCCAGTCCGACAAGCGCGGGCGCAAGGCGCTGATGGCGCTGGGCATCACCGGATTCCTGACCTCTATGCTGTGCTGCGGGCTGGTGCTGTGGGCGGGGCTGGAAGGGCTGATCGGTGCGGGGCTGACCTTTGCGCTGTTCGCGCTGTTCCGCAGCCTTTACGGCGGCTTCGGTTCGGCGGCGCCGCCGGCGGTGCAGGCCTATGTCGCGGCGCGCACCGAGGCGGCGGAGCGGACCAAGGCGCTGAGCCTCGTCGCCTCCTCCTTCGGGCTGGGCACGGTGATCGGCCCGACGGTGGCGCCCTATCTGATCCTGCCGGTGCTGGGGCTGGCGGGGCCGCTGTTCGTCTTTGCCGGCGTCGGCGTGCTGGTGCTGATCGCGCTCAGGCTGGCGCTGCCCGACGATACGCCGCGCTTCGAGGTGAAGGGCGAGATCAGTTCCTACCCTGCCGCCGGTGGCGCGGCGCCGCGCCCGGCGAGCGAGGAGGAGCGCGAGGATTTCGACGCCGAGGATTATGGCGGAATGCCGGAGCGGATCGGCTGGTTCGACCCGCGCGTGCGCGGCTGGAACATCGCCGGGCTGGTCGGCGGCCATGCGCAGGCGATGATATTGGGCGTGGTCGGCTTCCTGATCCTCGACCGGCTGGGGCTACGCGCGACGCCGGACCTGGCGGCCGAGCCGACCGGGCATGTGCTGTGGATCGGCGCAATCGCGACGCTGCTGGCGCAATGGGGGCTGATCCCGCTGCTCAACATGAGCCCGCGCACGGCGGTGATCACTGGATCGGCGATCGGCGCGCTGGGGGTGTTCCTGGTCGGCTTCGCCACCACCCTGCCCGCGATCAGCACCGGCTTCGGCCTCGCCATGCTGGGCTTCGGGCTGTTCCGCCCGGGCTTTACCGCAGGGGCGAGCCTGGCCGTACCGCGCCCGCTGCAGGGGCAGGTGGCGGGGCAGACCGCGTCGATCAACGGCGCGGCCTATATCATCGCGCCGGCCATCGGCGTGCTGATCTACAATTGGCACGCGCAATTCGCCTTCGATTTGATCGCCATCCTCAGCGCTGGCCTGGCCATCTGGGGCTGGTGGGGATTGAGACAGCCACCAACTGTGCAAGCGTGAAACCATATGGAGGAGAGAGCCATGTCCGAGACCGAAGAAACCCCCGTCCTGACCGAAGTGCGCGGCAATGTGCTTATCGTCACGTTGAACCGGCCCGAGGCCAAGAATGCCGCCAATCTGGCGCTGGCGCAGGGGGTTGCCGCGGCGATGGACCGGCTCGATGCCGATGACAGCCTGTTCGTCGGCATCATTACCGGCGCGGGCGGCACCTTCTGTTCGGGCATGGACCTCAAGGGCTTCCTCAAGGGCGAGCGGCCGCATGTCGAGGGGCGCGGCTTTGCCGGGCTGACCCAGAAGCCGCCGAAGAAGCCGCTGATCGCCGCGGTCGACGGCTATGCGCTGGCGGGCGGCATGGAAATTACCCTGGCCTGCGACATGACCGTGGCCAACAAGGACGCCAAGTTCGGCATCCCCGAGGTGAAGCGCGGGCTGGTCGCGGCGGCCGGCGCGGTGCTGCGCCTGCCCCGGCTGATCCCGGCGCGGGTGGCGATGGAATATGCGCTGACCGGCGAATTCATGACGGCGAGCCGCGCCTACGAACTGGGCGTGGTCAACCGGCTGACCGACGGCCCCGCGCTCGACGCGGCGCTGGCGCTGGCCGAGACCATCGCCGCCAATGGCCCGCTGAGTGTGGCCATCTCCAAGCAGATCATCACCGAATCGCGGCTGTGGGGCGAGGAGGAGATGTGGGAGAAGCAGGGCCGGATGATCATGCCGGTGTTCACATCCGAAGACGCACGCGAGGGCGCGGCGGCATTTGCCGAGAAGCGCAAGCCGAACTGGAAGGGGCGGTAAGGGGGGCGAATCCGGTCGTACGTATCGGAAATTCGTTCGTCATTGCGAGCGCAGCGAAGCAATCCAGGGCGACGCTACGCGACTCTGGATTGGTTGGCCGTTGGCCGACTGCGTCCCGCTGCGCTCGCAATGACGGCTAAATGCGAGGAACTGCGCCCCCCCAAATTTCGACGTTACTGCAGCGTCGCCCGGTTATCGTCGGGGTCACGCCTGCTTGCGGCGAAGCGCATCAGTTGCACGAGCAGTTCGGAGCGGCTGGAGAGGTCCGGGGCTTCGAGCAGTGCCTGCTTGGCGGCGACGTCGAAGGGGGCGATCTGGGCGATGGCGTTGACGAAGGTGGCGTCGTCGAGCTGGCCGACGCCATCCCAGTCGACGCGATAGCCAAGCCAGATGGCGAAGCGCTTGGCCTCATTCTCCAGCGCCGCCCGCTCGATGGACGCGAGCGCGGTGAAGGGCGGCGGATCGAGCATGGTCACTTCGAACTGGCGGAACTTGGTGGTGACGTCGAGTTCGCGCTCGATGCGGAACAGGTTGAGCCCTTCGAGAATGACATTGAAGCGGCCGTCCTCCAGCGCCTCGACATCCGCGATGCGGCCGAGGCAGCCGACGTCGAACAGCGCGGGGCCGCGATAGCCGGGCGGGCGGCCCTGCTGCAGTTCGGCCTCGCGCGGCTGGATCATCCCGATCAGCCGGTCGCGCGCCAGCGCATCGGAGACGAGCGCGCGGTAGCGTTCCTCGAACAGATGCAGCGGCAATTGCAGCCCCGGGAAGAGCAGCGCACCCGCCAGCGGGAAGACCGAGACGCGCTTGCCCGCCATCAGCCGAACAATATGTCCGACAGGCGGCGGCGCTGCGCCTTGACCCAGTCATCCTCCAGCCCCACCGCTTCGAACAGTTCGAGCAGGCGCGTGCGCGCGGCGCCATCGTTCCAGCCGCGATCGGCGGCGATGCTGGCCAGCAGATTGTCGGCGGCGGCATCGCGCTGACCCGCGGCGATCTGGGCACCGGCGAGATCGAGCCGGGCCTGGTGATCGTCGGGATTGGCGGCGACCGCCGCAGCGAGCCGCGCCATCTCTCCGGGCGGCGGGGCGTTGCGGGCGAGAGCGAGAGCGGACCGCGCCTGGCCGATCGCCGCATCCTTCGCCACATCCTCTGGCAGCGATGCCAGCACGGCGTCGGCCTGGTCGAAGTCTCCCAGCGCCACCAGCGACCGGACAAGGCCGGCGTGCGCGGGCGCGCTGGTCGGTGCGATTTCGACGATCTGGGCAAAGATGCCGGCTGCACGCTCCGCCTCACCGCCTGCCAGCACCTCTTCGCCCATGGCCAGCAGCGGCTCGACTTCCTGCTCCGCCTGGGCATCGGCGCCGGCCACGGGAAGCTGGCGCAGTATCTGGTCGAGCAGGCCCTTGAGTTGCGATTCGGTGCGGGCGTTGGTGAGATCGGCCACCGGCTGGCCCTGGAACATCGCATAGACGGTGGGAATCGACTGGATGCGGAATTGCGCGGCGATGAACTTGTTGTCGTCGACGTTGATCTTGCGCAGCACCACGCCCTTGCCGGCATAGTCGGCAGCCACCTTTTCCAGCACCGGGGTGAGCTGCTTGCACGGGCCGCACCATTCGGCCCAGAAGTCGAGGATGACGAGGCTGGTCATCGACGGTTCGACGACGTCCGCCCTGAATTGCGCCACTGCCTGCTGGTCTTCGGCGCTCAAACCCAATGTGGCCATGGCCAGTGATTCCCCTCTAGTCGCGCGCTGCGCATCCGATTGCAGCGATATATGGGGTCAAGCAGCGCGGCTGCAAACCCCGGAGAGGGGCTTAACCACCTCGCGCAAAAAATTGCGCTTTCCCCCCTTGCCCGGTGCATCCTTCGCGGCTATTGGCCCCCTCCTGTCCCCGGCGGAGGCCAAAGCCACCGTCTTTCCGACACGCCAGAGCGGGCGTAGCTCAGGGGTAGAGCACGACCTTGCCAAGGTCGGGGTCGAGGGTTCGAATCCCTTCGCCCGCTCCAGTTTTCCCTTTGGTCAAACTGTATCGCGCTGCGGGCTTCGCCCCCTCGCGTCCTTCATTGCGCTCCGCGCTGGCGCGCTGCGCTGTGGTTCGAATCCCTTCGCCCGCTCGTATTCTTCATTGCGCTCCGCGCTGACGCTGTGCCCGGGGTTGTTCATTGAAACCTCTGCCAAGCCACGGAGACGTGCGCTATTCGCTCAACCGACCTTCAATTCGAGGCCGTTGAACCGCCCAGCACTGAACTCGCCGGAGGTAGCCGTCCGACAATCTGGCATGCCTGACGGTGACCCAGATTGCAGGAGAGGTTGAAATTGCTATTCGCCGCAGTGGGGTTGCGAGCAAAAGAAATGCCATCCCGATAGGCCCTGCCCAGATTATAGCAGCCATTGGCCCTGCCGTTACTGGGCCCGCCGGGCCAATCCGCCGACACCATCTGGCACGCCGTCTGGAAATTCAGCACGGCAAAGGTCGGGTTGGCCCGGATTCCGAACCCCTGCTCGTACGCCAGTCCAAGATTGTTGCACGCATCCGGCACCCGTCCCACCCGGCAGGCATTTTCGAAATGGCCGAATGCCGTTTGCGCCTGATAGTAAGTACGACTATCCCAGATTAGCCGGCCCTTGAGATTACAGCCACGATGATCCCCAGCCGCGCATGAGGCGGTGGCGAAGCGCTGGGCCAACGGCAGGTTGGCCGTGGGCAATGGTTGGTTCTGGTAGCGCAAGGGATAGGCAAGGCCATAAGCAATGGCGAAGCATGGGAATGCATGTCGGCTACAGTCGACCCCCCCAGACCCTGGGACACGGGAGGCTGCTGGAGCGCGATCGAAAAAGTATCTCACAGCGCCAAAGTCATAGGAGATAGCACTGCCGACCGGTTGATAATCAAGCGCATGAGCAAGGGCAGCGCTTGAACAAGCCAAAGCAGAGTTGTTCCGACATGCCGATTCATACAACGCCTTGGTCATTGGACGATCAGCCATTGCATTTCTGGCATCGTACAGTCGAGCAAGCGCATCGCACCATGTTGCCTTCCACTCGGTACAATCAACATTGGCGCCGCGCCCGGACCTGCGATGATAATCCAATATCTGTGCGGCCGGAACTTCGGCTCGTGGCCGCTGGATCCCCGTCAGCCAGGCATTTCCGCACCTGATCGCATCCGTTTGGAGCGTACAGCCCCTTGCCCAGTTGATATGAGCAGTCGCGAAAATGGCATCGGCGCGCTGGCGGACTTCTTGCCCTGACCCGGTCCTCAGAAGATCGTTTGCATTTCGCTCGAGTTCGAAAGCATAGTTATTGCACGCGCTTGCTGACGGTGCGGATGCGTAGCACGCCTGCCTATACAATTCTCTTGCGGCGTCGAATCGATTGCTCGCAAATTCCGCATTAGCCCTACGTTCCAGCTCATATCCGGTGAGTACGGGCGGCGGCGGCGGTGGCGGATTTCTGAGCGCGCGTGCGCGGCGCAATGCTTCGCTCCATTGGGGATGGCGGGGGCAGCGCCCGGCGAAATCCTCAAGAGCCGTTGCAGTATTGCGGCGATCGGCCGTGGTCCAGCGCGCGTCACAGGTGATCGTTGGCGGCGGAGGTGGCGGCGGCGGCACAGTATCGACGCGCGGCTCGCGAGGCGCTGTGCGCCGCGGTGGGCAGGGTTGACCATTAGCCTGCCGGATCCGGGAAAACTGGCCGGCGTAGCGGCTGTTGGGGAAGCGGCTGCGAAAGTTGGCGAGAGCCGCGCAGTCGGTCACGCGCAGCCAGGCAGACTGTTCGGCATCCTGTGCTGCGACGGGCTGAGGCGTCAGCAATAATGCCGTGAGCGCGAATAGCGTGACATGGACGGCAACCTGCGCGTGCAACAGCCTCACTTCTTCACCTCCTCATTCGGAAATATGCGGAGCGCATTTGACAAAGTCGGCGGGAACGAACGAGGCGGTATCGCCTTCATAACCGACGGCGAACGAGAGCGCATTGCCCGTGCGGACGAGGATCGCCCGATTGGGCGGATTGGGATTGACGCGGCTGTCCCCGGGCAGAGCCACCGAGTTGACCGTAAATTCTACGGTCTGGCTGCTGGCGCTGCGCCAAGCGCGCAGTGCGTCTAGCGCGGCTTGCGACCGGTTAGGGGAATCCGCCCCTCGTGAGAGACTACCGACCTCAAGCCTGATGACTTGACCCGCCTGTGACCCTGAGGTCGTGTTTGTAAGCACCAGATTGAAGATTGTGCCATCGGGCATTTGCGCCCTCATCGTACCTGCAGGTGGTGCTGCCATGGCCTCAACATCCGGGCCAAAGCCAAAATCAAGTGTCAGATCGTTTTCAGAGCAAGCGTCAGAACGCGCGCGATAGCGGCCAGCGAACAGGTTAAGATCGATCCATTTGCCGCCAAGGTCGAACACGCCGTCGCGGGACAGTTCGGATAGGTCAGGTGCGGGCTCCACTGGAATTGGCCCATCGGGCGGCGGATCTACCTCCTCTTCTTTTGCTGGGAGCGCAGGCCGTTCCGAGGCGGCCACAACCGCAAGGAACAGAGCCAGCGGCAGGGCTACCGCCAAAGCCGCCCATGCGCTGCGTCGGCTCTTGTTGGCCGCACGCGTCCCGATTGCCGCAAAGGCAGCGAACAAGCCGAGTAGCGCGGCTGCCAGCGCATTGCGATACACATTCCAATAGGGCCAATAAGGACCAAGATCGATCGATTCGAACAGCCATGTTGCAAGGCCGAACGCCACCCCAGCTGCGCCCAAGCCCAGCAATGCACCGCGCACAAGCGATCCGCTGCCAGAACCGGTTTCGGATTCCGAAGTCGGCCCCTGCTGCTCGGTTGGAAGTTCTATGGGCCTGATCGGGGTTTGCAGCGCACCATTGGCATCGAGAATGCCGGTCGCCGGACGGTTCCCGGGATCGACCTGCGTGTTGCCTCCGTCAGTCGACGGTCGCACGGGTATCGCGACCGATGCGTGGTCTGCCGTCCATTGCCAGCCAGCCGCCCGCAGGTCGCCTGTTCCGGGCATCGGCCCGAGGTCGAATGCCACGAACCATTCGGCGACATCTTGTGGTCTCTGCCTTGCCGGTACGGCAAGGCCAGCGGCGATGGCGGCGCGGAACTCGGGCGGATGTTGGCTCGCTACCGGGTGGTCCGCCAGCCAGCGGGCAGGGTCGATGCCGGCAGCAAAATCGGGCGGCGGCTCGCCACTGATTGCATAGGCGATGACCGCGCTGGCAGAATAAATGTCAGACAGGCTGCCGACCGGCAAACGACCCGATCCGTCGCGCATTTCCGGCGACGCATAGTGACGCGGAATACCAAGGTTATAAATATTGGGTGCCATCAGCCCGAATTCATCGGGCAGCGGGGCGAGCGCTTGCGTGGAGGTCACGCTCTTGTCCGGATCGCATTGAAACAGCGTGACTGGCGAAATGTTGAGATTTGCCCGCCTGGCCTGGTGGGTGAGCTGCATGTCGCGCGCCAGCGCCCTCGTCAGCGATGCGGCGGCGAAACGGCCCAGCGGGCGAGCGGTGTCACCAGCACCGACCCATTCGGCAAGCGACGTGATGGTCGGCCTCTCGATCGGCAGGATGAACCAGTTGGGAAAATCGAGCCCGGTGACCGGCTGGACTTTGCGTCCCTTGCCCATCGTCCGCGACTCACTTTCATCGGTCCAGATTGTGGCGTGCATCGCCCATTGCTGCCAGCGGCTTGCTCCCTTAGAGAGCATGGCCAGATCGCCGATGCTGTGCAACGACCCGTCATCCTGCCGCTCTACTAGCGCCAAGGGTGCATATTCGACAGCAAGAACCGGCTTGTCCAGGTAAGTGGCCCGGTAGAGTATGAGGCTGCGGGCACGACCGAAGCAGCGCTCAACAACCAACCCTGGCCTACAGGCAACTGGGCCAATCAGGCTAAGCAAAGGGTCGGTCAACGTACTCACCCACACCGCCATTCGAATCGGGCGGTTCCCAGCGCAGAACATCGCAATTGGCCAGCGCGCGCAAGCGCCAGAATTTACGATATCGAAATATTTGCAGTTGCTGCCTGACCTGTCGGTGCAATAACGTTTTCATAGAACTTCGCCGAACCTGATTCGGTTGGCGAAAGTTGCGGGAGATGGCGGTGACCGCGGAGAATTCGCAGGTGGACAAAAGTCTCAACGAGCTGCGTCAGCAGCTGCTGATATTCATCCTCGACGAACTCTCCTCGCGGGTTGGTGCAGCGCCGGTAGTGCAATTGCCCAAGGCATTGGCCGATGCGATTGACGCGGAAGTCGTGCGCACCGTCGAAGCGCGAATGGCGCAGGCCAATCTGCCCGACCCCGTAGCGTTCAGGCATGAACTTTTTGCTCAGGCGCGGTTGGGTGGCGACAGTCAGGCCGCACGCGATGCGCAAATGGATGCCATGGCGGCCAAACTTGCAATCCTGATCGGCGGCATGGAGCAGCTGATGCAGGGGCAAGGCGGCTCCTTCGACACGCAGCGGGCGGTTTCGATCAAGGAAGTCGAGGCACTCGGGCTGGCGCGGACCAATGCAGATCGCGCCCGACCAAAATCGGGTGGAGCGGACCGGTCGATGGTGGATGCCAATTGGTCCGGTGATGGCGATACACCAAAACGGCGCTCCATTTTGCAAAACTGGCTGGTGGGGGTGTTAGCGGGGGTGGCATGCGCAGCGCTGGGTGTTGCGGGCACATTGCTGTATCAATCGGCATTTTCAGCCAGCGAACAAACGCCAAGAGTCGACAGCAACACTTCGACCCCGACACTCCAGAACAACGATGATGCAAGCACCGAAACGGGCGCGTCACCGGAAGACGCGCCTCCAGCGCCGGAAGCTGTTACAGAGTTGAACCGCGAGGGCGGCGCTGTCACCCGTGGCGCAAGGTCGACGCGACCCTCAATAGAGCGTACGCAACCCTCGAGCGCTGCGCCACCAGCAAGCGCGACTCCACCCGCGCCGCCGCCGACCGAGCAGATCAGCGAGTCGCCTTCTACAACATGACGCCCCCCGCTGCTGCCCTCTCACTGCCGACCTTTGTCTTTGGTCCACGCAATGCCGAGGGTCGGGACTTCCAGATTTTGGCCCAGTCGAACGGCATCGAGCATTTGCCGGTCGAGGCGCAGGGGCTGATCTATGACATTCCGCTGCTGCTTTCCGCATGGGGTAGCAGCGGTGAGCGTGCGCTTTTGTTTGCTGTAGCACTGGGCCCTGCTCTGGCACCGCAACTGTTGTGCCGCGCCGCGTTGCTGGGACGCAGCGGCATTGGCGTGCGCACATTCGGGCATGGCCTGTTGGTCGAGCCGGGATTGCTGGATGATCCCGCGCGCGCAGCAAGTCTGGTGGGACTTGTCCCCCCGCCCGACGGCAGCTTGCGGTTTGCTTCCGCACCTCTGACCGTTGGTCTTGAGCAGCTCGATTCCGCGCTCCCTGCCACTGCTGCATTGGACTGGTCGGGCCTCGACCTTGCGTGGGCGGACCGGATTATCGTCAGGCCGGACGCGCAGGCTTGGCCGGCTTCTCTCGAGGCTCTGATGCTGTCGGCGCTAGCTTCGGTTGATCCCCCTGAGCAACGCAGCCGGATCACAGGTTGGTCGACAAGCGCCGCGATGGAACCGGTGGGACGCTTCGACCCGCGGCGTCTGTTCAACCTGATCTTTGCCGATAGCGCTGCAACAGCCGCTTATCCGAAGCATCTGCCTTTCACGCTGGGCGAGGGCGCGAAGTCTGGGGTGACACGACCTGTCGCCTATGACGCATGGCAGCAACTGACAGCGATTCTCTCACGGCATCATGATCCGGCGCTTGCCAGCCTGTCGCTGCCATGGCGGCGGGAGGACAGCGGCCTTGCCAATGGTGCGGCGCAAATATCTTTACTGCACCGTGTGGCGCGGGCCGTCGATGGCGGTGCGATGATGGGCTGCATTGGCACCCTTCTTAACCTGCCGGACAGCGAAGCCAGTGCGCGGCAATGGCGGCGGGCTGCGGCGGCAATGTTCCGATCAATGATGATCGAAGCGACGGACGCACGTGCCGCCCCCTATTTTCTGGCTCGTGCGTCGACCTTCGATGCGGCGCAGCGGCAGGCATTGTTTGCCGAAGGCTGGCTGGCGGTGACCGCGCCATCGCTGGCGGCGCTCGATCAGGACGGCTTTGCAAATTTGGCCGATGTCGGATTATTGAAGGCGTTGCCGACCCTCGAATGGTTCGACGCTTATCTGAAAGCAGCGCCCTTCTGGCAGATCGACAGGCTGGTGCTTAGCCATGCCGGGACGACTGGCGATGGCGCTGACGACCCCGTGCTGGCAAAGCTGGTGCGAAAATTGGCTGCGCGCAGTACGGTCGACGATGTACCAGGGCTCTTGGCGACGATTGAGCGATTGGTGACCGCTGGGCGGGTGCGTGCGGTGGGCTTGGCTTTGTCCATCGGCCTGGTGCGGCGACTGCGACCTTTGCTCCCAGCTGCGCAGGGTGTGCTTAACCAGGCGCTGTGCAGCGTTCTTGGCCGGACCAGGAAAATGGATCTCGCATCGAGCGACCGTTGGCGCGCCTTCGGTGCCGCACTGGCACTGGTCAATAGCGAGCAGAGGAGCGGACGATGAGTACGCCGAAGCCTGACCCTGCGACCTGCCCGATCGACGGCGAACCCCTCTCCGAAGATGGCAGCTGCCCGGTCTGTACTGTGTTGGCTTCTAGCGAAGACGAAACGCGCGGGAATGATCGCTCAGGAGAGCAGAATGCGTATGTGCCGGGACCGATGGCGGCACCGCCTAGCCCGTCCGTCGCACCGGCAATCGAGGAGCCAACAATAACGGAGACAGATGAGGGGAAGCGCAGCACCGGCCCTCAATCGACGCGCGACACGCAACCCAAATCCGACCGGGGAGGTAGCCGCGAAGCTGCGGCCGGCTATAGCGAGACAGAAACGGCCACCTTTGTGGACGCACTCGAAGCCTTTGATCGCGAACTGGAACAGGTCCGCAAATATGGTCTGTTCACGATAACGCTGATCGGCCATTCTGCCGCCGGCAAATCGTTCCTGCTCAACCGGCTTAAATATGAACTGAGCACAGGCGAACACGGTTTTTATTCCGAGCCGCCCTTTGTCCAGACGCTGGAAAAGATCGAACGCACGACAGTGCCGACCATGCATTGGTTCGAACGGAAGCGGGACAAGAGCAGATTTGCCATTGCCGATATACCCGGCGACTATCTGCCCTTTTTCCTTGCGGGCAATTACGTGCGTTCAGCCCCGATCCTCGATGCGATCATGCGATCTTCGGCGCTGGTGCTAGCCATGCCGGCGGATGCGGTGGTGCTGGGCGAAGCACTGAAACTCCTGCTGCATGACAAGAATATTGCACTCGGGCCAACGAGGAACGGTGTGCCTACTGTCCCTGCAGCCAGCCGCGCGATGTTTCGAAGCCTGCCGGGCTGCGAAACGCTCGACAACAAGGAGATAAATGCAGCCATCAAGCTGGCGCACGCAATCGCGGACGAACATGACAAACTCAATGCTTTCCAGAATGGCATCAAGTCGCTGGCAATCGCTGCGGCTTATCTGAAAGCGAACGAACTGGCCGCCGATGAAGCGGGGATCAAGGCTGCACAACTGACACCTAAAAAGCTCGCCGATTTCAGGCATGGCGACATCCCGCCGCTGGGCGGACCCAGCGGAATCGGGCTGCCGGTGTTTGTTGCCCTGACTAAGGCCGATGTCCATCTGCCCTTCTTCCGGACCGTCGGTGAACTCGTCCCTGTCGACCCGAAGACCAATGCGGCAATATCAGGAAAGGACGCTGCACTGCTTGCCCGACTCGGCAACGCCGGATTGAAAATTCTGCTCGACCTGCTCGACGACCATCGTGACGACCGCGAACTGTTCGGCAATCCAAGAGAACTGGTCCGTATCCATCGCAGCCAGTTGTTGTCGATAATGGACAATTGGATGCCGATGAACCGCTTCGATCTCGTCACGGCCTATTATGGGCAGCCGCCAACCGACATGATCGACAACCGTCAGCAGAGCTTTGGCGTGGACAGCATAATCCAGTGGTTCAACACTGCCCACCGCCTGCGGCAACGCAGCAATCTTGTGCTGGCTGGAAAGCGCAGCTGGCGCCCAGACCCCATCAACAGCGGTTCGCTGCAACGCGCGCAAGCGTTTCGTGCGGCGATGACGCCGGGCAGCGAGCGCTTCAAAAATCTGCAATTCTTGTCCTGACGGGATGGATGCAAAGGGGACGCAAAGCGTGGGGATCAGACTCTATTCCGATCTAATTCTGCAAACCGAGCGGGGGTTTCGCGCAAGCTTGGGCGGACTGATTTTGGCGGCATTGGTGATCTGGGCTCTTCTGGCCGGTTGGCCAGTGGCATTCGACGGCCCGGACATCCCGGCTGGAAATGTAACGGCCGAAAGTGTCGGACCCGTTTTTGCGTGTGGTCCCGTAGCCGAGCAGCAGGCCGGGACCTGCGGTGCCGACGTGGCAGACTACATCAACAGCCACTTCGGCGGGGCTCCAGCCTCTGAAACAACTGCGGCACGAATGCTGTGCGCGATCGGGCGAGGCGGCGTCGACGGACTGCGATACCCTAGCCGCGAAGCATGGTTGGTCGGCGAAGGTCTGGTCGATTGCTCATTGGGAGAATGGCTCGCGACACGGGGCCCGCTCTATCGCTACGGCCTGGTGTCCGCACGGGCGTCTTTCTGGATCGGAAATTTAACCGGCTTGCTGCTGCTGATCTTGGCTGTGGGATTCGCTTGGCGAACCTATGCGACGCGCCGCGCGGTATACTGGCTTTACGCGAGCGAGCACCCCTGAATGTCCGTGGCTTTCATCGCTGCGTTGTTACTGTTGCTGTGGATCATAGGGCACAGATGGTCGCGCAATGGCGGCGGAGCCTCAACGGGGCGCGCACGGGACTATAGCTTCATCGTTCCGCTGATCCTGATCGCTTTGGTGCCGCTCACCAGCAGCCATCGAGAACCCAATCCAGTGGCAATAAAGCTTACGGGAATTGAATCGTCCAACCATCTGACGGTTGGCAACGACCGCAGGCGCGACGATCTGTTCGTTCCCTATTTTCCAGGCAAAAGCAGTGCCAGCCCAGCGCCGAAGCCGTTTGTTACTGCGACCGCAGATGGTGCCCTGTCGCTTGCGGCAACGGGCGATGGCAAGCGGGCCGGGATGGATGTACTGTTTACCGCCGCCGATGGAACAAGCTGTAGACTGCGGTACAACACTTCGTGCGGTCCGACCGGGGCACCAGTCGGCCGAGCCTCCGTTCCATGGACCTCTGCACCGGTTCGTATCAGCCTGATCCGCGCGGAACCTTGCCGGTCCGACGAGAATGGCTGCGACCGGCGACAGCATATACGGTCCACCGAGCGGCGATCCTTTACTCTCTCTTTGGCTGAAGCCAGCGGCAAGTCAGTGATCCGCCTGAGGCTGGACAGCCCGGAGGGTGCAGACGGTGGCACCTGCCAGCAACCACAGCTGGCGATGCAGGCGCGCGGACCTGAAGACGCGGCAGCCGATGGAATCGCTGCGTCGGGCTTTCTTTTCACCAATCTAAACCCGCAAATCGTGGCAAGCGACGCGCTGCCGCTTGACCAGAGGTGCGCGGCAGGGACCGACTCTATCGCCCTCCCCGCCGAGCGAGCCGACGGCACGCGCGTGTCCCTGGTGCTCAATGTCACCCGTGCAGGGGTCAATTGGCCCGGCGTCACGCTGTTTTCGCTTATTCTCCTCTTCTCGTTTGTAACGGCCGCGGCCATCGGCAACCGGGGCAGGTACCTTACCATTGCGGAGCCTGTGGTACTTTCTCTGCTGGCGATACGCATGCTGGCGACCATGGCAGCGACTTACCTCAGCCCAGGCCTGTCGAGCATTCCGACTGTCGCAGAGCTCATCAGCGATACGGTTGTTCTCTTTGTCGCGCTTCGCATGATGCTGTGGCGTGAAATGCGGCGCGATTGGCGCTTCGCCATGCTCCACATCGGGTTTGCGGCAACAACGCTGCTTTCGGCAGAGGCGATAGCCGGAAGCGCAAGCGGGAACTACGCGGCCGCGCTCGTCAAGGTCGGCCTGCTGGTGTTGATCTGGCTCGGCGCGCGGATAGGTGACACAATCGCTGCCCGGGCGAAATCGGCACCTGATGGCGACCAACCCACGCAAAAGTCGAACGGAAGCAAAGCAGTAGCGAGTTATGCATTGCCGCTGGCCGCAGCGGCGGTTCTTGTGGTGATATGGTTCTTTGCCAAGGAACGCGTGCTTGGCGTTTCGACCGCCACGCTGAGTTTGATACTGACGGTTATCGGGGGTGGCCTGCTGATGGCTGAAGCGCGCGGTCGATCTCATATTGCGAACGCGGTGATTTGCGCGATTTTTCTTTTTGCCATTGCGCTCGGCCCGCTGCTTGGCAGGGATTCGGGGTTCATACTCGTTGCGAGCGGACCGCTGATCGCGGCCACCTTATGGGCATGGCGACGGCAGCTTGTCTCGGATCCCTCCACAGGGTGGGGCAGAATGATACCTGTGCTGGCTTTGGCCCCTGTGCTGGCCATATCGGCCTATGCTGGTTATCTTGTGCACACCTTGCCAGGCAGGAATGCGGATTTGCATGATCGTATTGCCGCTGCGACGCAAATTGGCGAGAATGATGCGCGCCTCATAGGATTTGCGTCGCCCGATAGCTTGGAAACAATCGGCAACAAGGCCGCCTTTACCCAGCTCGAGCAACAGGCCCTGCTCGACCAGATCAGCGACAACAACTGGTTTGGGCACGGATATCTCGCGCCGGCGAACCTTGGCAATCTCAGAGATTTTCAGCTCAATGACAATTTTGCCGCCGCGCACATTCACTGGCCGTTCGGTCGGGTCGGCCTGATTCTGATCCTGGGCGTGACAATGATGTTGGTAATCTCGACCCGGCCGCCACCGCTGCCGGCGACGGCAACGATAATCGAGCGATGGCGTGATGCGAGCGCCACATTTGCTGCTTGGCTGTTGCCGGGAATAACCGCCTATATGGTGTTGGCAAACTTGGGACTCGCACCATTTACCGGTCGCAACATGGTGCTGTTGTCACCCGGTTCGACCAGTGACCTTATGGAGGCGATGGTACTCCTGGTCGCAATCGGGCTTGCCACTGGGGGAGAGGACGATGGTGGGAACCAATAGTCGCCACATGGTGGGCATAAAGCGCGCAGCAGAGCGCCAAAAGGACAAGAAGCTCGGTCGGGGAATCCGACCGGCACTAGCGGTCGATCCCAAGCAGAAGCAGATGCTGTTGACTCTGTTATGTTGTACTGTCGTTGCGTTTCTCCCGACAATCAAGACTTATGCAGTTACACCCTCCTCTCAATTGGCGACGACCAGCTATCAGGATTTGGTCGATACACTCATCGACAACAATTTGTTCAAGCTGTCGGACAATGGCTTGCAAGTTCAAGTGAATGAGATCGGCATTGCCCAATTGATCACTCGTGTGAGAACTGACGGGGATGCCGAGAACGCTGTCCCTTGCGGCCCGTGGTCAGGCGGGAATGCTGCGGCTGACGCGGCGATTGGCACGTGTCGAGCGGCCATCGACAGTTTCGCCGACAAGTCGTTCCTGAGGGGAGACATGGCTGACGCGACCAGCCCGGTATGGCGGTATGAGAATGCCTTCCTGTCAGGTACGACCCCCGGCGCTCGCGCTCTGGCCGTTGCCAGAGTAGCAGGGCCGAACCGCCAGATCCAAATCGGAATCAAAGGTGACGCACGGCAATTCGTGGTCGAAGGCCGAGCGAACGGGCGTGTTTTTGCTGTTCCTCTCGGAACAGGTGCGATGCATTCGGAACGGCTGACGGGCGCGCGAACGCCAGCGACCGACACCGCAGACCCGCCGCAGCTGCTGTGCCTGTCTTTTGGAAGCGATCGCGAGCGGTGCCAGGATGAGGTGGCCGTCATTCATTTGCCGGGATATGGGGTCATGCTGCGCATCCCCCGCCAAGGAAGCACCGTCGGCGACAGCAGATCGGCGCCGATGTCGGTCACAATTGACGGCCAGCAAAAGCGAACGCGGCAGGATTATCCCGTGTTCGCACCGCTGCGACCCAACCAGACTGTTCAGATCAGTAGAAATGGCATCCAAGCGCAGTTTCAGATTGTCGAGCGCGCTGTCGATCTTGCCGATCTGCCCGCGATGGCGGGGATAGCAGCCGCCGTACGCGCGGCCCGACCACAGGGCGATATTCAAACATCGATCCGGCGGGACGTACACATCGACGCGCAGCGAGCGCTCGACGAGCTGCTAGCCGAGCCGCGGGCGGTAACTGTCCGCGCATCGGCAACATTCTTGGATGGTTGGACCGGGGACATCGTCGCCCTGCCCTCATTTCCGCACCGCGAAGATCAGTTGGGCACGGGTGAGGGTGAGCGGCAATTTCGGCAAGGATGGCTGACGACCAATATGGCCATGGTGCCGTTGGTGATTGGGTCGGTAGCCAAGGTGCCTTTCGCCGCCGCACTACTCAAAACCTATCCTGGGTTGGGCGACCCGCGCCTAACGTACGCCTCGGCAGACGCGGGCGCCATCAGCAGCATCGAGGGTTCTCGTCTGCGCAGTAACGGGCAAGCTGTGACGGTGGAAAACCTGCACGGCACCCAATCCTTCGGATTTGTCGACTTCATCGCCCGATCCAATAACTATTTCGCGCTTGCCATGATGAAGCGCGGCAGCGGTGCCGAAAGAGTGCAGGAATGGGCACCGGCTTTCTGGGCGTTCAATTGCGGCGTAGCGACGGCGAAGGGCGATGCCTCCAGCGACGACCGCTATGGGGGCTGGTTTACTGGCGGACAATGCGCCTCCACCCTGTGGCCGAACGTCGACTTTGTCAGACCGCAAGCATTGAGGGCGGTAGAAATTGATCCTGTGTCCTTCAATCTGGGCGATGCTTACCTCCTGAACAACAACTATCCCGATTATTATATCAACGTGCTGGGCGGCGGTCGCTCGCTATGGTCGACGATCGGGCTCGCGCAGGCATTCAGCCGGATCGTCACAATGCGTGAGGTCAATGCCGGATTCACGCATCAAGAACAGGCAGCGCTGCCACCCCTGTTGTTTGGCAAGAAGGCACCTAAAGGCCTTGAGCCGTTGCTGCTGGGTATGCGCCACGTAGTCAGCCGCAACTACAACGGTACGAATTCAGGGACCGCTGCGGCCCTCCATGACGTGCTGCGCGATAGTTATTCCAGCTTCGATGTGTATGCCAAGACCGGCACCTTTGAAACTGCCGCCAGCGCTGCTGCAGACCGGTATCCTTGCTTATCTTGGCAACTAAGGGCCGGAGATTCCTTGGTGGTCAGAGAAACAGGTGCACCCGGCGTCCTGCGATTGACGATGACGCCTGTTGCCAGATGCCCTCAAGGCCAGGGAAGTCTACGCGACGATTTAGAAAGACTGAACGCAAGTTCTGATGATGTTGCAGCCTTTATTGCCTTACGAAGTGCAGCTACCGGACGGATAAGGACGATGCCTGCACTGACAAGAGCGGTGGAAGGCTCCGGCAAAGCACTGGTGCTGGTATTTCGGTGCAAAAGGGATGGCATGCGAAGCCATGTCCGCACAATTGCTATTAACATTCAAGCGAGAGAACAAAACGATATGAGTCCGGCAATCAATTATGCAAAAAGCATCCTTTCCAAAACAAGTATACGTCGCTGGATCACGAGCGGATGCTGAATTTCCGCGCTCGCAGCCCTTCCGAACCAACGCGTCCAAACAAGGCGCAATGGCCCGCGGTCGTCGTGATAGCTTTGCTACCTGGCGTAGTACCACTGACTGTAACCGCCTGGAATACTGCATCCTCCGCTGAAACGGCCCAGCCTGTGGAACAAAGCTGCCCTATGGGGAAATTGTCCGAGTCTGAAATCAACGATATTAAGAATAGTGTACAAATTTCTATATTATCCAGTACCAAGACTAGCAGCAATGGTGCTTCGGAATCCATTTCGACTCAAATGGCGAATTGGCTGATGGATCACTGCCGTTCTGTTCAGGACAATTAGATTGGACTTGGGTGAATTGTGATGAATTTATTGGGAATGTTAAAACATTTTTGCGTGATATATTGTTCCTATAGCGTATCGATGCGGGTATTTGCGCTATATGCTTGGAAATAATTCTGGCTCCACAGGTCATCGAGCAATTATTTAACTTGCAGCGTCACTCCTGCAAGTTGCTCTGCCGATATAAGCTGATCGGGCGTTAGGCCGCTGACCCAGCGGGCGATTGAAACCAGATCCAGTGCCCTGGCATCGTCCGGTGGCTGGCGGCCGGCGGCGCGGTAATGCTCTGCCCAGCGGCTGACGTAGGTCAGCGTCGGCGCGGCGGTCCGGGCGGCGGTGAGGCCCATGCGGATCAGGGCGGCGTGGACGATGCGATCCCCGATCGGGGCGAGCGGACGCGGCATCAGCGCCCAGCGGGCGATGACCGGATAGGCGGGCGGCAGCAGGAACAGGCAGTTGGTATCGACCAGCCCGCTTTCCTCCGCAGCCGGCACCGGCGTGCCATCGGGCAGTTCGAAGCGGCGTCGCGCGACGACGAGGCCGCAGTCCGGCGTATGCGCGGCGAGGCATTGTGCGACATGATCGGGGTCGAGCCGGTTGTCGGCATCGAGGAAGCCGATGGCGCCATAGCCTTCGCCCGCCGCCAGCAGGGCGCCGATGCCGCGCGCGACATTGCCGCAATCGCCGTGGTTGCGGTCCAGCCGGATGTGGCGCACGGCGGTGTCGTCGAGCCAGTCCTGCCCGGCGCCGTCGGCGATCAGCAGATGGTCGGCGGGCACGCTCTGCTGCGCCACGCTGTCGATGCAGCGGGCGAGCAGCGCGGGCGGCTCCTGCCAATAGGGGGTGACGATGGCGACGCGCACTGTCTCCATCGCCCCGCCCGCCGGTCAGCGCGCGCCGGGGTTGCGGCGGTAGTCGAGGCTGGGCGGATTGTCCCCGAGCAGCGAGCGATAGACGAAGTCGGGGCCGCGCCGCCGCTCAAGCTCGGCGCGGGCGGCGGCGAGCGCGTCGGGGCTCTGGAACAGTTCGGCCGCGCTCAGTGCCAGCACCTTGGCCGCAGTCATCGCGCCCTGTACGCCGATGCTGCTGCCGCTCGCCGCGACCGCCTGCCAGCTATGCGCCGCAGTGCCGGGCGCCCAGGTGGCGGTGCCGAGCCCGGCGGTCGGCGTGGTGTAGCTGACATCGCCGACATCGGTGGAGCCATAGTTGATCTCGCCACTGGAATAGGGCGCGATCTCTGTGGAGGGGATGACGGCGTTGGGGCCGAAGCTGGGCGTGATGCGATCGATGAAGGCGCGTTCCGCCTCCCCCCACACCGGCGGGCCGACGAGACGCAGGTTGGCATCGACGATGCGGCCCAGCGTATCGTTGGGCAGCAGGTCGAAGGTGCCGCCGACCTGCGCGAATTCGACCGTGGTGCCGGTGCCCATCGCCGCGCCGCGCGCCGCCGCCTGCACCCGTTCCATGATCTGCACCACGACCTGCTGATTGGGGTGGCGGACGTAATAATAGACTTCGGCGCTGGCCGGCACGACGTTGGGCGCACGCCCGCCATCGGTGATGACATAATGCAGCCGCGCCTCCTGCGGCACATGCTCGCGCATCATGTTGACCATGTAATTGAGCGCCTCGACCCCATCGAGCGCCGAGCGGCCGCGTTCGGGCGCGCCGGCGGCGTGGGCGGAGATGCCGGTGAAGCGGAATTTGCCGCTGACGTTAGCGAGCGCGGTGTTCTGGGCGGCGCTGTTGTGATCGTCCGGATGCCAGTGGAGCATGGCGGAGACGTCGCTGGTCAGGCCGGCGCGGACGAGGAACACCTTGCCCGATCCGCCTTCCTCCGCCGGGGCGCCATAGAGGCGAAGCTCCCCGGAGACATTGTTGGCGCGCATCCAGTTGCGGGTGGCGATGGCGGCATAGACCGAAGCCGCGCCGAACAGATTATGGCCGCAGCCATGGCCGCTGGTCATGCCCGCGGCCGCCGCCTGTTCCGGCGCAGCCTGCTGGCTGAAGCCGGGCAGCGCGTCGAACTCCGCGAGCAGGCCGATCACCGGGCCGCCGCTGCCGTGGCGATAGCGGGCGATGAAGGCGGTGGGCATGCCGGCGACACCGGCCTCTATCTCGAACCCCGCCTCTCGCAACTGGCGCTGCAGCAGCGCGCTCGACTGCTGTTCCTGGAAGCCGAGCTCGGCATGACCCCAGATGGCGAGCGCGGTGCTCGACAGCGAGGAGGCGTTGCGATCGACATCGGCGAGGATGGCGGTGCGCTGTTCCTCGCTGACCGGCCCGGCGAGCGCGGGGGTGGCGGTGGCGGCGAGCAGCAGCGCGGCGGCAAGGCGGAAGGACATGGTCTCGAAGGCTCCCTGTTGACGGGCGGGAGTGTGGCGAGGCTTGGCCGCGAAGGGAAGCGAATGTTGGCGTGCGGGGACATCGGGCGATCGGACCGGTAGCGCCGAACTCGATCGGTCGAGATGGCGCAGGGGATTATCGCGCGCGGCAAAGCGCAGTATTGTCAGGCCATGCGCATCATCGACGGCCGCCTCACCCGACCCCGCCGCCCTGCCCTCGCCTGGCGACAGTGCGAGGGCGCGGGGCCGACCATCGTCTTCTTCCCCGGCTATGCCAGCGACATGGCCGGATCCAAGGCGACGGCGCTGATCGACTGGGCGGCGCGCGAAGGGCGGGCGTGCCTGCTGTTCGATTATGCCGGGTGCGGCCTGTCCGACGGGCGATTCGCCGACGAGACGCTGGAGACATGGCGCGACGATGCGCTCGACATGATCGCCGCGCGGGTGCCGGACGGGCCGGTGCTGCTGGTCGGATCATCGATGGGCGGCTGGCTGATGCTGCTGGTGGCGCTGCAGCTCGGCGCGCGGGTGGCGGGGCTGGTGGGAATAGCCGCTGCGCCCGACTTCACCGACTGGGGGTTCAGCGACGCGCAGAAAGCGGTGCTGCAGCGCGACGGGCGGCTGCTGGAGCCCAATCCCTATGGCCCCGAGCCGACGCTGACGACGCTGGCGCTGTGGCAGTCGGGCGAGGCCAACCTGCTGCTGGGTGGCCCGATCGCCATCGACTGCCCGGTGCGGCTGCTGCACGGCCAGGCGGACAGGGACGTGCCGTTCGACGTGTCGCTGCGACTGGCCGCCGCCCTCACCAACCCCGATATCCAGACGCTGCTGATCAAGGACGGCGACCATCGTTTGTCGCGGCCACAGGATATCGCAATATTGCTCAAAAATGCCGCAGCGCTTTGCGAATCGTGAAACCGGGTGACAAAAATGGCCCGGACACAAAGGGATTGCGTAGCGCCTGCTACAAAATTGCTTTGTTACGCATGTAGCATGTGCTACAACTGGATTTCGTTCGACGGATGGAGCGGAGCCGGAGGCGATGGGATTTCAATATTTGAGCTCGGGCATCGAGCCGGTCGACCGCATGCGCGCGTCGGCGGCGTGCACGGTGACCAGCCTGCCGGTACCCACGACGGGCCTGCTGATGTCGCGGATGGACGGCTTTTCCGGCTGCGCGAAGGCGGAGATCGATTCGCCGGGAGAAGGCGACCGCTGGGACTGCTGGATGTTCCCGCGCCGCGAGCGGCTGGCCAGCAGCGTGTTCAGCGACGGGCGCGAGGTGCGGCTGGAAAACGGGCTGCACGATTTCCATTTCATGCCCGCAGGGCTGGCAGGGCGCTGGGTGCAGCCGGCGTCGCTCGGCGTGCTGCTGCTCTATGTCGAGCGTCCGGCCGACGGGGGCAGTGAGGCGTTCGGCTGCGAGCCGGCACCGATCCTGGGCGGCACCGACGAATGGATGGTGCGCCTGTCGCACATGCTGGAAGCGCAGGCGCAGAGCCCGTCCTTCGGCGCCGACCTGATCTTCGATGCGGCGCTGCGGATGATGAAGGAGCGCACCGGCGTGCTGATAAGGAAGCGCTGGCAGCAGGACAGCCGGCTGTACATGGCGCCGCACCGCCTCAACCGGGTGCGCGATTATGTGCAGGCCAATCTCCATCGCCATGTCTCGCTGGGCGAGCTGGCCGAGCTGGTGGAGATGTCCGCGTTTCACTTCATCCGCGCGTTCCGGGACAGCACCGGCGAGACGCCCTATCGCTATGTCTGCCTGAGCCGATTGAAGCGCGCCCTGGCGCTGCTCGACGATCCGGCGATGCCGCTGAGCCAGGTTGCCGAACGCTGCGGCTTTGCCCGGCAATCGCATTTCAGCGCAGCATTCCGCCGGGAAATGGGCACGACGCCGAGCGAGTATCGCGCGCTGTTCTCCGCCCGGGCCGGGGCGCGGCGGGCAGACACGGAGCAGTAGGCGGGCCGAACGACGTCGGCATTCTTTGCGGAAACCGCTCTTGGGCGCTAAGTGTCTCGACAGGGGCACAGATTCGACCCGAAGTGGACCATCGCCGTGCTGTTCTCCGCCCTGTTGCTGCTGATGCAATCCCCTGCCGCTGCCGATCCGGTGCCGCTCGCCGGACCGCGCACGCTCGGCATCCTCGATGCCGACCGGTTCGACCGCTGCCACGATACCGCGACCGACGATGCGGTGGCGGGCATGGTCGAGGCGCAGCGCTGGATCGTCGAGGGCGGCGGCTTCATCGCGCGCCAGTGCCTGGGCTTTGCACAGGCCAAGGCGGGGCTGTTCGACGCCGCGACCGAAAGTTTCGCGCAGGCCGCGACCGATGCGGAAGCCGCACGCGACTGGCGCGCCGCCAACCTGTGGGCGCAGGCGGGCAATGCCGCGCTGGCGGCGGGCGACCCGGAACGCGCGCTGGGCCACCTCAATGCCGCGCTGGTGCAGGGGCGGCTGAGCGGATTGCAACTGGGCGAGGCCTATCTCGACCGCGCCCGCGCCGCGCTGGCGCTCGAGCGCTGGAGCAATGCGCGCAGCGACCTCGACCTGGCCGTGCAGCATGCCGCGCAGGACCCGCTGGCGTGGCTGCTGTCGGCAACGCTGGCGCGCCGTCAGGGCGATCTTGCTCGCGCGCAGGCGGACATCACCGTCGCCTCGCAGCTCGGCCCGCGCGATGCCGCAATCGCGCTGGAGGCCGGCAACATCGCCGCCGCTGGCGACCGGCTCGATGCGGCGCAGCGGAGCTGGGAAAGCGCGGTGGCGCTGGGCGGGGAAACGCCCGCCGGCACGACCGCACGGACGCGGCTGCAGGAGCTGGCGGCATTCCGGGCGGAGGAAGCGGCGGCGGCGGCCGCTGCGCCTGCGGCGGAAACCGCAACGCCGCCCCAGTGATGCGGCGATAGCACGCCACACAGCACGTCATTGCGAGCGCAGCGAAGCAATCCAGAGTCGGCGTCAACCGCCCTGGATTGCTTCGCTACGCTCGCAATGACGGGTTTGCTGGCGGTGTGTCATCGGCGCCACTGCGTTCAATCGAGGAAATACTCCACCGTGGTCACCACCCGCACCCGCTTGTCGGGGGTGTCGGAGACGCCATAGCCTTCGCTGGCGCCATCGCGCGCGGTGATCTCGAAATAGCCCTGGGTCGCCGAGCGGATGTCGCCGACGGCCGAGCCGCTGTCCCGCGCGAACTGTTCGGCGGAGCGGCGCGCGTCCTGCGTCGCCTGCGCGATCATCGCCGGCTTGATGTCGTTGAGCTTGGTGAAGCTGTAGCTCATCGACGACCCTTCGGCGAGGCTGACGCCGCGCCGGACCAAGTCGAACTGGCGGGCGACCGCGGTCTGCGCGCGGGCGATGTCGGTCGAGCGGAACTGCATGCGCTGCTGCACCGTGTAGGTCATCAGCCCGTTGTTGTTGTAGCTCGACACGCTGACCCCGGCCGGGGTGAGCGCGCTGGCAGGAAAGCCGATGCCCTGGAAATAGGCACGCACCGCAGCGGTGTCGGCATCGGCCTCCGCCTGCGCGGCGGCAAGGCTGTCGGCGCTGGTCGAATAGGTCACGGTCCAGGTGGCGAGATCGGCGCGCACATCGCGCTCGGCCAGACCGCGCACGGTGACGGCGCGCTCGGCATCCTTCATCCGCACCAGCCCCGATCCGGCGAACCAGCCGCCGCCCATGATGCCGATGGCGCCGATGGCTGTCGCCAACAGCAGCACGCGATTGCGATCCGCGAGCCAGCTCCTCCACCCCTCGCGCTGCGCCACTGATTCTTCCGGCATGGCCGGTTTCCCTTCCCTTGATGATACGGCATACCGCCCATCGGCCACCGCACCGCCGCCATGCCATGCCCAGGCTGTCGCTGCGATGAACCGTTTATTTTTATCGACGAACCGAGTGAGATAGAATGGCCCGTTCCGACTACCGCTTCGCCTTCCGCAAGCGCGTCCGCTACGCCGAGATCGACGCGCAGGCGGTGGTGTTCAATTCCCGCTACCTCGAATATTTCGACATCGGCATCACCGAATATTGGCGCGCGGTGGGCATGTACGATGCCGCGCCGATCGCCGGCGGGCCGGAGTTTCACGTCGCCAAGGCGGTGGTCGAATATAAGGCGCCGATTGTGCTCGACGAGGAAATCGACATCTGCGTGCGCTGCTCGCGCATCGGATCGAGCTCGATGACCTTCCTGTTCGAGCTGCATGGGGCGGGCAAGGACGATCTGCGCGCGACGGGCGAGGAAGTGTCAGTGCATGTCAGCGAGGCGCAGGGCCCGCCCGCGCCGGTGCCGGACTGGATTATCGCGCTGTTCGACACATATGAGGGGCAGTCGCTCAAGGCTGCAAAGGTGCCCGCATGAAATATCTCCACAGCATGATCCGGGTCGCCGACCCCGACGCCACCGTAAATTTCTTCAAGCTGATCGGGCTCGAGGAGGTGCGCCGCTTCGACAGCGAGAAGGGGCGGTTCACACTGATCTTCCTTGCCGCACCAGGGCAGGAAGGCGTGGCCGAGGTCGAGCTGACCTATAACTGGCCGCCCGAGGACGGCAGCCCGGCGGAAGTCTATGGCGGCGGCCGCAATTTCGGCCACCTCGCCTACCGGGTCGACGATCTTTACGCGACCTGCCAGCGGCTGATGGACGCCGGCGTCACCATCAACCGCCCGCCGCGCGACGGGCACATGGCCTTCGTGCGCTCGCCCGACGGGATTTCGATCGAGCTGCTGCAGGACGGGCATCTGCCGGTGCAGGAGCCCTGGGCGTCGATGCCCAATGTCGGGGAATGGTGACGGGCGACGATGACGAGGGCGGCGGGGCAGCGCTGGGGCTGCACCCGCTGGTAGCGGCCTGGCGCGACAGCCTGGCGCTGGAGCGGCGACGATCGGTGCATACGGTGCGCGCCTATGTCGCGACGGCGCAGCGCTTGTGCGATTTCCTGTCGGCCTATCATGGCGGCGCGGTGGATGCGCCGATGCTGGGACGGCTCGGCCCGGCCGATCTCAGGGCGTTTCTGGCCGACCGGCGCGACGGCGGGCTCGCCAACGCCTCCGCCGCGCGCGAGCTTTCCGCGATACGCGGGTTCCTGCGCTTTACCGGGGGCGAGGGGGCGGCAGTGCCGGCGGTGCGCGGGCCGCGCCTGAAACCGCGGCTGCCGCGGCCGGTCTCCCCCGGCGAGGCGTTGGCGCTGGCCGAGGATGTCGCCGATGCGGCGCACACCCCCTGGATCGGCGCGCGCGACTTTGCGGTGCTGTTGCTGCTCTATGGCGCGGGCCTGCGGGTCGGCGAGGCGCTGGCGCTGACCGGGGCGGCGCTCGATGCCGGCGATGTGCTGCGCGTGACCGGCAAGCGCGGCAAGACCCGGGTGGTGCCGCTGCTGCCGGTGGTGCGCGAGGCGCTGGCGCACTATGCGGCGCTCTGCCCGTGGCCGCTGCCGCGCGATGCGCCGCTGCTGCTCGGTGCGCGCGGCGGGCCGCTCAATCCGGCGCTGGTGCGTCGTGCCGTGCAGGGAGCACGACGGCGGCTGGGGCTGGCCGAGCGCACCACGCCGCACGCGCTGCGCCACAGCTTTGCCACGCACCTGCTGGCCGGCGGGGCGGATCTGCGCAGCCTGCAGGAGCTGCTGGGCCATGCCAGCCTGAGTTCGACACAAATCTATACCGCGATCGACACCGCGCACCTGCTCGACGTCTATGCCAGCGCGCATCCGCGGGCGTGAAATTTGCTGGCCGGTGACGCGCGGCACTTGTGCGCGGCGTCGCTTGGGATAGACAATCCTTCATCTCTCCCTGCCATGGACCAACGATGACCTTTGCCGCCCGCCCTGCCATCGACCCCGACGCCATCTGGGCGCGCCATTTCGACCATCCGGTGCCGTGGCTGAGCGCGTTTCCGCCGCTGTCGATGAACGAGATGTTCGCGGCTTCCGCCGCCAGGTTCGGCAAGGCCAATCTGCTCGATTTCCTGGGGCGCAAATACCGTTTCGACGAGGTGGCGGACGCGGTGCGGCGCGCGGCGGCCGGATTCCAGGCGCTGGGCGTCGGCAAGGGCGACCGGGTCGGCCTGTTCCTGCCCAATGTGCCGCACTATGTCGCGGCCTATTATGGCGCGCTGCTCGCCGGGGCGACGGTGGTCAATTTCTCCCCGCTCTACACGGTCGACGAACTGACCCACCAGGTCGAGGACAGCGGCACCAAATTGCTGGTGACGCTGACCGCCGCCGCGCTGCTGCCCACCGCGCTGAAGGTGCTGGAAGGCTCCAGCCTCGAGCGGCTGGTGGTGGGGTCGGTCGCGGGCGTGCTGTCCCCGGTCAAGAGCCTGGCCTACCGCCTGTTCAAGCGGCGCGAGGTCGAGCCGCTGCCCAGGGACGCGCGCATCACCCGCTTTTCCGCGCTGATCGCCAATCGCGGCGCGGTGACGCCACCCCCGATCGAGGCGGAGCAGGATGTCGCGCTGATCCAATATACCGGCGGCACCACCGGCACGCCCAAGGGGGCGCGGCTGACCCACCAGAATCTGACCGCCAATGCGCGGCAGGTGAACATGCTCGATCCGTGGAAGGACGGCGAGGACCGCATTCTGGGCGTGCTGCCCTTCTTCCATGTCTTTGCCAACACCTGCGTGCTCAACCGCACCGTGCTCAATGGCGGGGAGATCGTGATGCTGCCGCGCTTCGACGCCGGGCAGGCGCTGGAGGCGGTGACGCGCGGGCGGGTGACGGCGATGCCCGGCGTGCCGACCATGTACCAGGCGCTGCTCGACCATCCCGACATCGCCCGCACCGATTTTTCGAACTTGCGCGTGTGCATTTCCGGCGGCGCGCCGATGGCTGCCGAGCTCAAGGCGCGCTTCGAGGCGCAGACCGGGGCCAAGCTGGTCGAAGGCTATGGCCTGACCGAGAGTTCGGGCGTGGTTTCGGCCAATCCCTATTCGGGCGACGGCAAGCCGGGAACCATCGGCCATCCGCTGCCGGGGACGATGGTACGGCTGGTCGACAAGGAAGACCCGGCCCGCGACGCGCCGGCAGGCGAGCCGGGCGAGATCGTCATCGCCGGGCCGCAGATCATGCAGGGCTATTGGAACAAGCCCGGGGCCGACAGCGACAGTTTCGTGGTCACCGCATCGGGCGCGTGGCTGCGCACCGGCGATGTCGGGGTGATCGACGCGGATGGCTATATCCGCATCGTCGACCGGCTGAAGGACATGATCGCGGTCGGCGGGTTCAAGGTCTATCCGTCGGTGATCGAGGCGGTGCTGTACCAGCATCCCTCGGTCAAGGAGGCGCTGGTGATCGGCGTGCCCGATGCCTATCGCGGCGAAAGCCCGCGCGCCTATGTCGCGCTGGATGAAGATGCCGCGCCGGCCAACGGCGTCGAACTGACCGGCTGGCTGAATGCCCAGCTTGGCAAGCATGAGCGGGTGGATGCGGTGATCGTGCGCGCATCCCTGCCCAAGACGATGATCGGCAAGCTCGATCGCAAGGCGCTGCGCGCCGAACTGGCGGGGGAGGCAGGATGAGGACAGCAGGCTGGGCGATGGTCGCGGCGCTGGTGCTGGCAGGCGGGCCGGCAGCGGTGGCGCAGAACCGTCCGGGAAATTCGGCAGCGGTGCAGGTGATCGACAATCTGCGCACGCTGCTCAAGCATGAGGAGCGGGTGACCGCGATCGGCGAGCGGCTGGCGGTGGCCGCCGCGGCGCAGGGCTGGTGCACGCCGACCCGCTCGGCCGGCTGGACGCTTGGCGATCTGGGCATGTACCCCAAGGCGCTGCGCCCGACGATACGTGCGCATTTCGGCCTGCCCGCCGATGTCAGCCTGTTCGTCTCCAGCCTGGCGCCCGATGGCGCGGCGGCGCAGACCGGGATCCGCCAAGGCATCGGCATCAGCCGCATCGGCGATGCCGTACCGGTGCGGTTCCGCGGCACGGGCCTGACCCGCAGCGCGCTGACCAGCAACGAGCGCACCGTGCAGCGCGGACTCGATGCCGGGCCGCTGCAGCTCGAGGTGGTCGAGACCGACGGCAGCCGGCGCCAGGTGACGGTGACCGGGCGCAATGCCTGCCAGTCGCGCTTCGAAGTGTCGGCCGAGGATTTCGAGAATGCCTTTGCCGATGGCGAGGTGGTGCAGGTGACCGCCGGCATGGCGCAGTACAACCGGGAAAGCGACGAGGAGCTGGCCGGGGTGATCGCGCATGAGCTGGCACACAACATGCTGCGCCATATTCCGCGATCCGAGGAGGCGGGGACGCCGCGCGACTATCGCCAGCATCTCGCCCGCTATGCGCGCATTTCCCGCGAGATGGAGCAGGAAGCCGACCGGCTTTCGGTCTGGCTGCTCGCGGCGGCAGGGTATGACCCGGAGGCGCCGCTGCGCTTCTGGCGCCGGTTCGGCCCCGGCAATGACGGATCGCCGCGTTTCGGGCGGCTGCACGACCGGTGGGAGGACCGGGTGGCGGCGATCGAGGACGAGCTGACCCGCATGCGCGCGGCCAAGGCCGCCGACCCGCAGGCGCGGCCGGCCCTGCTCGATCGCGCCAACGCCCCGCCGCCGCCGGTGGCGGCTCCGGCCGGGCGCCAGTAACGCGCCGGCAGGGCTGCGCGAATGGGGGGACGTTGACAGCGGCGCACGCGCCCCCATTTGCCAACTGACCCACTGATTAGGACAGCATTGCCATGACCATCGAGACCGCCATTTTCGCCGGAGGCTGCTTCTGGTGCACCGAAGCCGTGTTCAAATCGCTGGCCGGAGTGGAGAGCGTCGAGAGCGGCTATATCGGCGGGCATGTGCCCAACCCCACCTACAAGGCGGTGTGTGCGGGCACGACCGGCCATGCCGAGGCGATCCGCATCACCTTCGACCCGGCGGTGATCGGCTATGGCGACCTGCTCGACGTGCATTTCGGGACGCATGATCCGACCCAGCTCAACCGCCAGGGCAATGATGTCGGCACGCAATATCGCACCGCGCTGTTCCCGCTGACCCCCGAACAGGAGCAGGAGGCGCGCGCCGGCATCGCCCGGGCGCAGGCCGACTGGCCGCAGCCGATCGTCACCACCATCGAGAGCGGCGAATGGTATCCGGCGGAGGATTACCACCAGAATTACTGGGAAGGCGAAGGCCAGCGCAACGGCTATTGCCTGGCGGTGATCCCGCCCAAGCTCGCCAAGCTGAAGAAGCGCTTTGCCGAACGGCTGAGCGAAACGGCAGCCTGAGGCGGAAGGGCGCCCTGACCGGCGGGCTGGCGCTGCTCGCCGCAGCGGCGCCTGCCGTTGCCCTGGCGCAGGCGCTGCCAGGAGCGGGCGGTAACGGACCGCCGGTGGTACTGCGCCCCCCTCCCCCGCCCCCGCCCAGGCTGGAGCCGCCACAGCCGCCAGCCGGGCCGGAGGATACCGAGGCCAAGCGGCGTGGCCCGCCGTCCACCCTGCGCGACTGGATGGCGCATGCCTCGGCCGCAACGGTGCAGCGCTACCCGCTCATAGACGATCCGGTAACCGGGTTCGGCAACGATGATCTGTGGGAGGCGCGGCCGACCGTTGCGGTCAGGCGCGGGTCAGTGTCGCCAGATAGTTGAGCGCCAGCGAGCCGCCGGCGCGGAAGCCGCGCGTTACCGGATCGACCGAGAGGCCGGTGATATCGACGATCTTGAGCCCGACATCGCCGGCCAGCAGGGTCAGCTCCTCCGGCGTGAGGAAGCGGTCCCAATCATGGGTGCCGCGCGGCACCATGCCGATGCGTTCCGCCGCTTCGACCAGCAGCAGGCGGCTGGCGGCGGTGCGGTTGGGGGTGGAGAGGATCATCAGCCCGCCATCGGCCAGCCGGTCGGTCAGCGCCGAGAGGAACAGGTGCGGATCGGAGACATGCTCGATCACTTCGAGCGAGGTGACGAGGTCGAACTGGCCCAGCGCGCCGGCAAAGGCGGGATCGCCGAGATCGCCGCAGCGATAGTCGATGGTCAGCCCCTGCCCGGCCGCGTGCGCGGCGGCGACGGCGATGTTGGCCGCAGCGGCATCGACTCCGGTGACCGTCGCGCCGAGCCGGGCGAGCGGCTCCGCGATCAGCCCGGCGCCGCAGCCGGCATCGAGCGCGCGGCGACCGGCCAGCGGACGCAATTGCGCGCTATCGGCGTGCCAGTGCGCGTCGATGGCACGGCGGATGTAGCCGAGCCGCGCCGGATTGAGCCGGTGCAGCATCGCCGAACTGCCGGTCGGGCTCCACCACTCGGCGGCGAGTGCGTCAAAATGGGCGGCCTCTGCGGCAAGGATGGTGGCGGACTGGCTCATGCTTCTGCTTCTGCCAGCGACACGCGGGCGGTGCAACCTGGCCGCACGGTCCGCCCCGGCCACGGCGGGGGAATGGATACCGCGATGCTGCGCCGGAGGGTCGGCGTTGGAGCGATCAGGCTTCGTCGCCCTTGTAGCGCAGCTCGAGATAGCGTTTGTGGCTCGACAGGCGGTCCATGTCGGTGCTGGCGATATGGCGCGCGAGGCCGCCGATTTCCTCGTCGAGCAGCTGCATGCCTTCGATCAGCTCGCGCTCCGCGACGCGGCCGTTGCGCTCCTCGCGCCGCATGGTGACGGGGACGCGCTTGTAGCCTTCGACCAGATGCGGCAGCTCCTCACCCACCAGGCGGCGCAATTCGTGCGCTTCGGGCGCGTTGGCATCGAGCGTGGCGAGCTGCGGCTGCAGCGCGGCGATCTTGCGGCCGATGTCGTCTGCCAGCGTCATCGCGGGCGCGGGCAGCGCGCGGCGTTGCTGGTCGATCCAGCCGATGGTGCGATCGGCAAGCTGCGGCAGGCTGGCCTGGACGATGGTGTCGGCCCGCACTTCCTTTTCCCGGCTGAACAGGAAGGCCATCATCAGCACCAGCGGGATGGCGAGGAACACAGCCAGCACGCCGAAGAAACCGATGCCGTCAATGACGGCACCGAGGATGCCGGCGGACAGGAACAGCGCGACGATCCCGGCCAGCGCGAACAGCACGAAGCGCTTGCCGCGCCGCATCGCCCGGCGCGCGACATGGCCGAGCGCGGGCGGGATGCCCTGCATCGGCTGGCCGCTGCGCCGCTGGCGCGAGCGGTTGATGCTGAGCGCTGCCTCGCGGTTCGCGGTGTCGACGGTGGTGGGACCGGAGGGGAGATCGGAGGTCATGGCGGCGTGCCTAACCCTCCAGCGCCGCGAACGGGCTGTCCTTGCTGGTCAATTGCGCCTGCGCCTGGGCCTGGCCCTCGGCGCGCGCGATATAGCCGCGCGACTTTTCCACCTCGACGGTCAGCGTGTTGATGGTCGTCTTCATGCTGTCGAGCGCCTTCAGCTTGAACACATCGACCGCATCCATCGTGTCATAGATGTTCTGGAAGGCGCGCTGCAGCGTTTCCATCGGGATGGTCGAGGCGGCGGCCTGTTCATGGATGCGCGCGGTATTGTCCTTGAGCATCTTGCCGGTGCCATCGATGATGTTGGCAGTGGTGGTGTTGAGCGCGGTGATCTGATCGAGCACCAGACGCTGGTTGTTCATCGCCTGCGCCACCGTCACCGCGGTGCGCAGCGCGCCGACGGTGGTGGTGCTGGCGCGATCGACGCCCTTGATCAGCTCTACATTATTCTTCTTGACCAGATCGAGCGCGAGATAGCCCTGCACGCTGACGGCGAGCTGGGTCAGAATGTCCTGGCTGCGCTGCCGCACATAGAAGAGCGCGCTTTCGCGGATCGCCTTGGCCTTTTCAGGATCGGTCGCGTCGAGCTCATTGGCCTTGGCTTCGAGCCGCTCGTCGAGCGTCTTGGCGACATGCACCATCTGCTCGAGCCGGCCCATCGCCGCCCACAGATTCTGGCGCTCGATATCGATATCGCCATTATCCTTGAGCAGTTCGGTCTTGCCGTTGGCGAGACGGCGCAGGATTTCGCTGATGTGGGTCTGCGCCGACTGGTAGCTGTCGAAATAGTTGCGCAGCGATCCGCCGAACGGGATCAGCCCGAACAGTTTCTTCTTCGAGGTCGCGCCCTGCTTCGATGGATCGAGATCCTCGACCGTGCGGCGCAGCGCGGCGAGATCGGCGCCGACGTTGGAATCATTGTTCATCGCCCTGACCGGGCGATCGAGGAAGCGGTTGCTGTGCGCCACCGCCGCCGCGATTTCGGCGCGGCCCATGTTGGTGATCTGGTCGATCTTCTGGCCGAATTCCGGGCTGTTGGCGTCAGTCGAGATCAGGTCTTCGATGAAGCCGTCGACCCGCTCGTCGAGCTTGCTGCGCTGCTCGCTGGAGATGCTGACGAGGCCCGCTGCCTTGTCCGGCGCGACCTGCGGCACCGGCGCCGGCGGCTCCAGCACGATGGCCGGTGCATCGAGCGTCTCGGTCTTGGTTTGCGTCTCACTCATGGCCCGCTCAAATCCTTCATGCCCCATCCATTGCGAAGAGTGGGGTCAGATGCGCCTTCCCGCAAGGGGGAAACAGTGTGTTATATAGATAAGGCAGCGGGTGTGCGCAATGGGCGCGTCAGGCACGCGCCGCCAGTGCCGTGGCGACGGCGGCGGGCTATGCGCTTGTCAGCCGGGGTCGCCTTGTGTTGCTCCGGCCCCTCCACCATCCTGCGGATGGTCCCCCTCCCCGTTCCGGGGAGGAGCTGATTTGGCCAGTGCCGGGGCGATCCAGGCGGAGACGATGAGCTGGGCGAGGTGGTAGACGAGGATCGGCAGCAGTACCATGCCGGCGGCGTTGGCCGGGAACAGCAACGCGGCGAGCGGCGCGCCGACGGCGATACTCTTGTGCGCGCCGGCAAACAGCACCGCCGCGCGCTCCGGCTGCGCCAGCCTGAGCGCGCCGCCGAGCAGCCAGGCGCCGCCGAAACCCGCCACCAGCATCAGCGCGACGCCGGCGCCGAGTAGCGCGAAGTCGCCGCCCGACAATTTGCTCCAGATGCCATCGACCACCGCCGCGCTGAAGGCGACATAGACGGCAATGGCGATCGCCCCCTGATCCATCAGCTTGACGCCGGAGGGGTGCCGCAGCACCCACGGCCGCGCCCAGCGCTGCACCAGCTGGCCGACGATGAACGGCAGCAGCAGGATCAGCGCGATGCGTATGGCCAGATCCCCCGACAGGCTGACTCCGCCATCACGTCCGGCCAGCAGTGCGAACAGCGCGGGCGAGACGATGATCGCGGCAAGATTGATCAGCGCCGAGGCGATGACGCTGACCGCGACCGCCCCGCGCGCGAGGCTGGTGTAGGTGGTCGCCGACTGCACCGTGGTGGGCAGCACTCCGGCATAGAGAAAGCCGAGCGCGACCAGCGGCGGCAGCCAGCCGTCGGTCAGCCGGGCAAGGCCGAGACCGGCCAGCGTCATGACGCCGAACACGAACAGCGCGATGGCCCCCTGCACCCGCCAGTTGCGCAGCCCGGCAAGCACCTCGTCGCGCGGCAGGCGGATGCCGTGCAGCAGGAAGATGAGGAACACCGCGCCCGAGGAGACGAGATTGGCCACCGCCACCTGCCCGCCGCGCACCGGCAGCAGGCTGGCGAGCATAATGGTGGCGATCAGTATCCAGATGAAGCGGTCAGGGATGATGCGGGTGAGGAAAGACACGGCCGCCGCATGGCCGGTACGCCGGAATTTGGCAATGCGCTCAGAAGCGGGTCGACCATTCCGTCGCCCAGGCGGGCCCATGATCGAGGAACCAGATTTCGGTGGCCTTGTCCAAGCCGGTCAGCACCAGCAGGCCGGCGACCAGCATGCCGCCGCCGAGCAGCAGCTTGCCGGTGCTGGCTGCCGAGCCCAGCCCGCCGCGCAGCCGGGCCAGCATCTGCCGTCCGGCCAGACCGATGGCGAGCAGCGGGATCGAAATGCCGACGCCGAACAGCAGCATGACGAGGCCCGCCTGCCCCAGTGCCTCGCCCTGGCTGGCGAGCAGGGTCGCCGCGCCCAGCGTCGGGCCGACGCACGGGCTCCACACCGCACCGAGCAGCAGGCCGAGCCCGAACTGGCCGGCAAAGCCGCCGCCGCGCACGCCGCTGGTGCGGCGGTTGGCCCAGTTGCCGATGGGGGCGAGCGCGGCCTGCATCTGCCGCTGTGCCGCAGGGATCAGCAGCAGTGCGCCAAAACCGATCAGCAGCACCGCCGAGCTGGTGCGGAACAGATCCGGGTTGAGCCCGAGCGAAAAGCCGATGGTGGCAATGAACAGGCCAAGCGCGGCGAAGCCGGTGGAGAGGCCGAGCGCCAGCGCGACAGGCCCGAGGCGATGTTCGTTGCTGGCGGTGCCGAGCACGATCGGCAGGATCGGCAGGATGCAGGGCGAGAGGATGGTGAGGACGCCGGCCAGAAAAGCCGCGCCAAGGGTGAGCAGGTCCATCGGCGGCGCCCTGTATCAGCTTTGGGAGTGGGGTCCGCCCGGACCGTTCGTAAGGGGGGACGAGCGCAGGGAGTGCGCATGGTCCGGGCGGTAGGGGAAATCGTCAGCCGCGGGTGCTGGCAACCAGCCGGGCAATGGCCGCGCGATTGGTATCGCCGATCAACCGGCCGGTTTCGCGATTGCCGCGGAAGGCAATCAGCGTCGACTGGCGGGTGACGCGCAACGGGCGCTGTTCGGCGCGCTGGCTGTCGAAATCGATGCGAAAGACGACCAGATCGGCGTTGGCCGGATCATTCTGGGCGGCGACCAGCGGCGCCTGCTGGGCGCGGCATACCGGGCACCAGGGGGCATAGACTTCAACGAGGATCGGCTTGCCGGCGGCGCGGGCGGCATCGAAGGCGGCCTGGGTGAAGGGAATGGCGCGCACCTGCTGCTGCTGTGCGAAGGCCGGTGCTTCGGCGAGCGGGGTGATGGCGATGGTCGCGACCAGCGCGCCGAGCGCGATGCGGGCATGGGTGAACGACATGAAGAATTTCCCTCTGGCGGTAATCGGGGTGCCGCATCGGCGGCTCGTTGATCCATTCGCCAGCGGCTGCGCTGCGGTTACGCAGGGTCGCCCAAAAAAGTTGCATCCGCTCAATCGTCGTAGCGGTCGTCGAACAGGCGGCCTTCGCGTCCGTAGAGATAATCGCCATCGAACTCGGCGATTTCAGCGAGCTTGGGGTGATCGACGATGATTGCGTCCCCGCCTTCGAAGCGCACCAGATCAAGCCGCCGCAGCGTCGTCATGGTACGGCTCATATGGACCGCGGTTATGCCGCATACTTCGGCGATTTCGCGCTGCGACAAGGGTATGGGGAAGCGCACGCCGTCCGACCGGCCGACGAACCGCAGACGCATCTCCGTTTCGCACAGGAAATGACAGACGCGGCCCAGTGCATCGAGCCGGCCGAGGCGAAAGATCCATTCGCGATGCATCGCCGCGTCGAGCAGCGTCGAATACCACAGGATGCGGGTGAGATGTGGTCGCTGCTCCAGTGTCTCGCGAAGTCCATGGTGGGGAACCAGCGCGATCCGCGCTTCGCTGATGGCGGTCACTTCATGATCGAGCCGCTTCATGGGGAAGGCGTGCAGATCGAGAAAATCGCCCGGCACATGCAAGCCGAGGATCTGCCGTCCGCCCTCGCTGTCCAGCACCGATCGGATGACGAAGCCGTCGATGAGATAGGTGCTGGTGTCGATGCGCTGCCCGCGCCGGACGATCGCCTCTCCAGGGGCGAGCACGCTCTCACCGCTGATCATCGCATCGAGGGCGGCGAGTTCTTCCTCTGCCAGACCGTGGCGCACGCGGCCGGCCAGAAAATCCCGTGTTATCATCATCCTCCCCTGCATGTTGCGCAGGGACGATCCCCACGCGCGCGAAACGAGGCAAAAGAGCGGCGGTTCCGCAGACACGGTGTCGGCGACGGCGCACGCGCGCGGACGGAGCTTTATCGCTGCTGCGTAACAAAGGTTATGTGGCACCGGCGGCCCGCCGCGTAGAAGGCCTGATCTGCTTGGCAATGCCGCTGGAAGGAGATGTCTTCGGCATCGCCCGTCCGAGTGTCATTCCTACACGCCGCGGGGGTGGGATAGTGCTTCAATGTCAAATCATCTGCTCTGAAGGATGACGCTTTTGACGCTCCCCCATTCCAGACCGCGCCTTGGAGCATTGCCGACCCGGCAGCTCATTCATATCAGCCACGCGCCTGCCGACCTGTCGCTCGACGAAGTCAGGAGCCTGATGTTCGAAGCGCGCGGGTTCAACCTGCTCAACGGTATCGGCGGCATATTGGCCTATGATCGGCGCGGCTTCCTGCATTGCATCGAGGGCACCGGCGACGCGGTCGACGAGGTACTGGAACGGGTACGCGAAGACCCGCGCTTCCGCTGCATCCGCATCCTCGAGGACATATGGCGCGAGGAATGCGAGTTCACCGCGTTTCACGACCTGATCGGCAGCAACGCAGCGCCGGTGTCGACCGAGGCGCTCGCGCGATTGTGGCGGGTGCAATTGTCATCCGGCACCATGCAATTGCTGGACGAAGGGTTGGCAGCGCTGGCTGGTGGGCCGGACAGGCATTGCGGGTGCGCATCCGGGCGTTGACGCGCAAGGCGTAACGGCTAGGGTCGTGGGCATGAGACATCTGCTCCTACCCGCGCTCGCCCTTGGCCTGATGCTGCCCGCCCCGCTGCTGGCCCAAGACAACACCGCCCCCACCGTGGCTGCAGCCAGCCCGCCGACGCGGACCGCGAGCGGTGCGGCGCTGGTCTCTTCCGCCGATGGCCGCGCTTCTGCGGCCGGGCGCGAAATGCTGGCGCTGGGCGGCAGCGCTGCCGATGCGGCGATGGCGACGATGCTGGCGCTGACCGTGGTCGAGCCGCAGTCGAGCGGCATCGGCGGTGGCGGTTTCTTTGTCTATCATGACGCAGCCTCGGGCGAGATCATCACCATCGACGGGCGCGAGGAAGCGCCCGCAGCCGCGACGCCCGACCGCTTCCTGGGCCCCGACGGGCGGCCGCTGGGCATGCGCGATGCGGTGCCGGGCGGGCGCTCGGTCGGCGTGCCGGGCAACATCCGCCTCGCTGCCGAAGTGCATCGCCGCTATGGCCGGGTGAGCTGGGCGCAATTGTTCGCCCCCGCCATCCGGCTGGCCGACGAAGGCTATGAGGTAAGCCCTTGGCTGGCCGCGGCGCTGACCGGCAGCGACGAGCGCTGGACCGATTTTCCGCAGACGCGCGCGCTGTTCTTCATCGACGGGCGCCCGGCGCGCGCAGGCGAGACGCTGCGCAATCCGGCCCTGGCGGCGACGCTGCGCGGCATTGCCACGCGCGGGCCCGACGCGTTCTACACCGGGGCCACCGCGCGCGCGATCGTGCAGGCGGTGCGCACCGCGCCGCGCAATCCGGGCGACATGACGCTGGCCGACCTTGCCGCCTATCGCAGCGCGGATCGCGCGCCGGTGTGCTTTGCCTATCGCGTCTATCGCGTCTGCGGCATGGGCCCGCCCTCTTCCGGCGCGACCACCGTGTTCGGCATCCTCGGCATGCTCGAGGGATTCGACCTGCACGCGATGGGCAAGGACAATCCGATGAGCTGGCACCTGATCAGCGAGGCGATGCGGCTGGCCTATGCCGACCGCGACACCTATGTCGCCGACCCCGACGTGGTCGAGGTGCCGGTCTCCGGGCTGATCGACGAAAGCTATCTGAGGGATCGTGCGCGGCTGATCTCGCCGTTCCGCGCGGCCGAGCGGGTGAGTGCGGGCACGCCGCCGGGTGCGGCACCCCGCACCACCGCAGTCGCCGGCGAAGTACCGTCGACCAGCCATTTCGTCGCCGTCGACCGCGCCGGCAATGTCGCCAGCATGACATCCACCGTCGAAGGCATTTTCGGCAGCCAGCTGGTCGCGGGCGGGATGATCCTCAACAACGAGCTGACCGATTTCAGCCTGGCACCCGAGCGGGACGGCGCGCCGGTGGCCAACCGGGTGGAGGGCGGCAAGCGCCCGCGCTCGTCGATGTCACCCACCATCGTCTATGGCCCCGATGGCGCGCCGATCCTCGCGGTCGGTTCTGCCGGGGGACCGCGCATCATCATGCATGTGCTGAAGACGCTGGTCGGGGTGCTCGATTTCGGCCTGCCGGTCGAGGAGGCGGTTGCCCTCCCCAACATCTATATGGCGGGCGACGGCACGATCATCGAGAACACGCCGCTGGGGGCGACGCTGGCGACCCAGCTTGCGCAGTTCGGCCGTCCGACGCTGTCGGGCGAGCTCGGCTCCAAGCTCAACGCCGCCGAGCGCGAGGCCGATGGGAGCTGGACGGGCACCGCCGACCCGCGCAGCGTCGGGGCGGTTGCAGTCGAATAGCAAAACGACCACATAGGCGCCCAAGATTCCGGAAGACGTCCGGACAGGGCCATTTCCCTCCCCGGGAAAAGACAGAGAGAGTCATGACCAAACCAGCGCAGATCGACGGTTTTCCGAACCTCGTCTCGATGTTCTACACCCGCGTCGACGAGGGCGGCGAACGGCCCTTTCTGTGGCACAAGGCCGAGCGAAGCTGGGTCAGCCAGAGCTGGCGCGACGTGGGCGAGCAGGTCGCGGCGCTGTCCTCCGCCTTGCTCGGACTGGGGCTGGCCAAGGGCGACCGGGTGGTGCTGGTGTCCGAAAACCGGCCCGAATTCCTGATCGCCGATTTCGGCGTCATGGCCGCCGGTTGCGTGACGGTGCCGACCTACACCACCAACACCGAGCGCGACCACCAGCATATCCTCGACAACAGTGGCGCGCGCGGCGTGATCGTTTCCACTGCCAAGCTGGCGCGCGCGGTGATGCCGGCGGCGCTGCGGGCGCAGGTCGAGTTCGTCATCGTCATGGAAGACATGAAGATGGCGCAGCAGAGCGACGTGCGCGTGCTCGACTGGGCCGACCAGATCAAGGGCGGTGCGGACAAGGTGGCGGCGGTGCGCGAGCGCGCGGCCAGCGTCACCCGCGACGATCTGGCGTGCCTGATCTACACTTCGGGCACCGGCGGCGCCCCGCGCGGCGTACGCCAGCACCATGGCGCAATCCTGCACAATGTCGAAGGCGCAGCGGCGATCGTCGACGAGGATTTCGGCATCGACAACGAGGTGTTCCTGTCCTTCCTGCCGCTGAGCCACGCCTATGAGCATACCGGCGGCCAGTTCCTGCCGATCGCGATGGGCGCGCAAATCTATTATTCCGAAGGGCTGGAGAAGCTGGTTTCGAACATCGAGGAGACCAGCCCGACGATCATGGTCGTGGTCCCCCGCCTGTTCGAGGTGATCCGCGCACGGATGCTGAAAGCGGTGGAGAAACAGGGCAAGCTGCCCAATTTCTTGCTGCGCCAGGCGCTGCGCATCGGCGCCAAGGATTATGCCGGAAGCGTGCCGCTGTGGGACAAGCCGGTCGGCGTCGCGGTCGACAAGCTGTTCCGCCCCAAGATCCGCGCGCGCTTCGGCGGGCGGATGAAGGCGCTGGTGTCGGGCGGTGCGCCGCTCAACCCGGACATCGGCATCTTCTTCCACTCGATCGGCCTGACGCTGCTGCAGGGCTATGGCCAGACCGAGAGCGGCCCGATCATCAGCTGCAATCGCCCGCGCGCCGGCCTGAAGATGGACACCGTCGGCCCGCCGCTCAAGAACACCGAGGTGCGCATTGCCGAGGATGGCGAAATCCTAGTCCGCGGCGAGCTGGTGATGCACGGCTATTGGAACAATGAGGCGGAAACCGCGCGCGTCCTGAAGGACGGATGGCTGCACACCGGCGACATCGGCGAGATCGACGCCAAGGGCCGGATCAAGATCACCGACCGCAAGAAGGACATCATCGTCAACGACAAGGGCGACAATGTCTCGCCGCAGCGGGTGGAAGGCATGCTGACGCTGCAGCCCGAAATCCTGCAGGCGATGGTGCATGGCGACAAGCGGCCCAATCTGGTCGGCATCGTCGTGCCCGACCCTGAATGGGCGATGGAATGGGCCAAGGCCGCCGGCCTGCCCACCGACATGGCCCTGCTCAAGCAGCATGAGAGCTTCCGCTCAGCCGTCCGCGCCGCCATCGACCGGGTCAACAAGGATCTGTCGGTGATCGAAAAGGTCCGCAAGTTCGACTTCGCCGACGAACCCTTCACCATCGAGAATGAGCAGATGACGCCGAGCATGAAGATCCGCCGGCACGTGCTCAACACCGTCTATGCCGACAAGATCGGGGCGATGTACCGGGGCTAGGGCAGTCGGGCAAATTTTGTCGGTTTCAGAGCATGAGGACATAGTCCCCCGGAGCTGAATCCGCATCGCTGCCGCTGTCGCCCCGCACGTGATGCGGGGCCTGGCTGCTTTGGCAAGGGCGCCAGATAAAGCCCTGCCCCGTGTCAAGCACGGGGCGACGAGGGGTGGTTGCGGTAGTGCAGTGCACACCGCTGTCGGGTCACTTCCCTGAAACGACCCGACCACCCTGGGCTTGTCGGAGCCGATTGCTGCGGCAAAACCTTACGACGGACTCTACTGCCCTGCCGGCGTCCGATAGGGGACGAATTCTCCCAGTGCGCAGCTCGGGCCGCTGATGCCGCTGCTGCGATCGACGAGGCGGATGATGTCGCCACGGCACGGGCCATTGCCGAACTGGCGGCTGACGATGATGTCATTGTCCCGCGCCAGACCGGGGCAGGAGCTGCGCAGCTCGTTCTTGTACACCAGACGACCCGACGCCCGGTAAAGCAGCACATTGTCGGACACGCGGATGGTTTCCAGCGAGCCGCGTGCGACCGGGATGCAGCTTACCGGCTCTCCCGCCACCTTGCCGCCGAGATGGCGGTCGAGCAGCGCGAGCTGATCCGGGGTCAGCTGTTCAGGCTCCGCCGTCCGTTCACCCGCCGCGCAGGCAGCGAGCAGGAGCGGAGCGACAAGGGCGACGGCGAGGGTGGATTTACGGACCATGACGACCTCCACTGTTGGGATATTGCGATACTATCCGCCATCCAGGCAAAACGCACGATGAACGGCGGTTCATCATTTCAACGGAAAGCGTCCTTGGCAGCGCGAAGTTCCGCCAGATGCGCAGCCGAATGCGCGCGCATAAAGGGATTGGTGGCTTTTTCCAGCGCAATGCTGGTGGGGACGGTGGGCGTGCCCGCCGCGCGCAGTGCCACCACCTGGTCATGGCGGGCGGCGAGCGCGGCATTGTCCGGCTCCGCCGTCACCGCCCAGCGCGCGTTGGAGAGCGTATATTCGTGCGCACAATAGATGGCGGTATCGTCAGGCAGCGCGGCGAGTCGCGCCATGTTGGCGTACATCTGCTCCGCCGTGCCTTCGAACAAGCGGCCGCAGCCCATGGCGAACAGCGTGTCGCCGACGAAGGCGACGGCGGATTCGGCCAGATGATAGGCGATGTGGCCGGCGGTGTGGGCCGGCACGGCGATGACATCGGCCACGTTTGCACCGAGATGAACCCTGTCGCCCTCCCCCACCTGCCGGTCGAGCGTGGGGATGCGTTCCGCCTCGGCTGCCGGGCCAGTGATGATGCAGCCGGTCGCCGCCTTTATCGCCGCGTTGCCGCCGGTGTGATCGGGGTGCCAGTGCGTGTTCCAGATCTGGCTGATCGTCCAGCCGCGCTCGGCCGCGGCGGCAAGCACCGGCTCGGCGACCGCCGGGTCGATCACCGCGGTCTCTTTGCTGGCCGGATCATGCGCCAGCCAGACATAATTGTCGGACAGCACCGGGATGCGGGCGATTTCCAGCGGCATGCGCGTCTCTCCTTCGCTTGGCAGCGCAGTCGCGCCGCAAATGGGGATTGAGTCAAGCCTCTCAGGCGATGACCAGTTGCGCGATGATCGCATCGAGCAGCGGTGCTCCGCTTTCGGTGACTATCAGGCGCGCGCCATCGCGGCGCAGCAGGCCGAGCGCGGCGAGCCGTTCGGCTGAAACCGGGTCGACCAGCGACGTCGCCCCGACGCCGGTGCGGGCGGCGATATCGTCGAGATCGATGCCCTCGGCCAGCCGCAGGCCCATCAGCAGGGCTTCGGTGGCACGCGTGCGCGGGGTGAGCGGGCGTTCGGCCTTGATGCCGTGGCCGCTCGCTTCGACCGCGGCGAGCCAGTTTTCCGGCTTGCGGTGCCGCTCCGTGGCGACGCCATTGCGCCGGCCGTGCGCGCCGGGGCCGATGCCGACATAATCGCCATAGCGCCAATAGGTGAGGTTATGCCGGCTTTCCTCGCCCGGGCGGGCGTGGTTGCTCGTCTCATAGGCGGGAAGGCCGGCGGCTGCCATCTGCGCCCGGGTGGCGGCGAACAGATCGGCCGCGAGATCCTCGTCGGGCAGGTGCAGTTCGCCCTTGCGATACAATGTCTCGAAGCGGGTGCCGGGCTCTATGGTGAGCTGGTAGAGCGAGAGATGGCCGGTGCCGAAGGCAAGCGCGCGCGCCAGTTCCGCCTGCCACGCAGCGAGCGACTGGCCGGGGCGGGCGGTGATCAGATCGAAGCTGACGCGGGCGAAGTGTCCCTGCGCGGTGGCGATGGCACGCAGGCCTTCGTCGACACTGTGCGCTCTTCCCAGAAACTGCAGGGTTTGCGCGTCAAGTGCCTGTATTCCGATGGAGACGCGGCTGACCCCGGCGCTGGCGAGCGCCGCAAAGTTGGCGACCTCCACCGAAGTGGGATTAGCCTCCAGCGTGATCTCGCAGTCCGGCGCGAGGCCCCAGAGCCGGTCCGCCTCGGCAATCAGCGCATCGACGGTGGCGGGCGGCATCAGGCTGGGCGTGCCGCCGCCGAAGAAGATCGAGGAGACGCGTCTGCCTGTCGTGACCCGCGCCTCATGCGCCATATCCGCCAGCAGTGCCGCGCGCCACGCCGCCTGATCAACGCCATCGCGAACATGGCTGTTGAAATCGCAATAGGGGCATTTGCTGACGCAGAATGGCCAGTGAATGTAGAGAGCGAGACCCTGAAGCCCCTCCCTTCCAAGGGATGGGGTGGGGGTGGGTGCGTCTGAGAGCAATGATCTGGTCAAACGCTCACCTCGAACACAAACGTCATTGCGAGCGTAGCGAAGCAATCCAGAGTCGCGCAGGACCACCCTGGATTGCTTCGCTGCGCTCGCAATGACGGCAATTGAACCTCATCCGGCCGTCAAAAAACCGCCGCCACCAGCTTGGCGAACGCATCCGCCCGGTGACTGATCGCATGTTTCTCCGCCGGATCGATCTCGGCATAGGTCAGGTCGCTGCCGGTCGGCACGAACACCGGATCATAGCCGAAGCCAAGCGTACCGCGCGGGGGCCAGGTCAGCGATCCATGCGCCCTGCCCTCGACCACCAGTTCCTCGCCATCGGGCCAGACCAGCGCCAGCGTGCAGACGAAGCACGCCGAGCGGTCGACATCGGGGCCGAGCGCGGCGAGCATCCCCTCGACCTTGCCCATCGCCATATACCAGTCGCGACCCGGTTCGCCCTCGAACCACTGCCGCTCCGCCCAGTCGGCGGTATAGACCCCCGGCCGCCCGCCCAGCGCGGCGACTTCCAGCCCGCTGTCGTCGGACAACGCGACGAACCCGCTTGTTGCCGCGCTGCGCGCCTTGATCAGCGCGTTTTCGGCGAAGGTCGTGCCGGTTTCCTCCGGCTCGGGCAGGCCGAGATCGGCGGCGCTGATCGCCTCCATGCCATAGGGCGCGACCAGCGCGCCGATTTCGCGCAGCTTGCCCTTGTTGTGGCTGGCGAGGACCAGTTTGCCCGGGGTCAGTTTGCGCGCCACGTCTTACCTTCCCGTTGCCTTCCGCTGCGCCGCGAAGATTTCATCGCAGCCGATCCGCGCCAGCCGCAACAACCGCAGCAGCGCTTCCTCGTCATAGGGCGCGCCTTCCGCCGTGGCCTGCACTTCCGCGAGCCGCCCGTCGCCGAGCAGAACGAAATTGGCGTCGGCCTCGGCATTGCTGTCCTCGTCATAGTCGAGGTCGAGCACCGGCGTGCCCTGAAAGATGCCGCAGCTGATGCCCGCGACCTGGCTGGTGATGGGATCGTCGGCGATCAGCTTCTTCTCGATCAGCCCGTCGATGGCGAGGCGGAGCGCGATCCACGCGCCGGAGATCGACGCGGTGCGCGTGCCGCCGTCGGCCTGGATGACGTCGCAATCGAGCACGATCTGGCGCTCGCCCAGTTTCTTGAGGTCGGTCACCGCGCGCAAGGAACGGCCGATAAGCCGCTGGATTTCCTGGGTCCGGCCCGACTGCTTGCCCTTGGCCGCCTCCCGGCTGCCCCGCGTATGCGTCGCGCGCGGCAGCATGCCATATTCGGCCGTGACCCAGCCCTGCCCCTTGCCGCGCAGGAAGGGCGGCACCTTGTCCTCGACCGAGGCGGTGACCAGCACCTTGGTGTCGCCGAAGCCGATCAGCACGCTGCCTTCGGCATGGCGGGTGAAGTTCGTCTCGACGGTGATGGTGCGCATGGCGTCTGCGGCGCGGCCCGATGGGCGCATGGGTCTGTCTCCTTTGGCTGACTGCAAGGGCCGATAGCGGCGGCAATGCCAAGATGCCAGCGCGCGATGCTGGCAGCCCTTGCCTCTTGAGCAAATCCGACGGCAGTTTACATGGCGCTTCATGACGCTTGTCCGCCTAGCCGCTGCACTGTTGGCGATCGCATCGCCCGTCGCCGCGCAAACCGACGCCGCGAGCCAACCGTCGCGCATCGGCTTCGGCATGCTGGTCGCCGGGGAGGAGCAGGTCAGCTGGACGCTCAACGCCGACGGCACGGGTGAGGCGGTGCTGCGCAACCTGCCCAGCGACGGCGGTGGCCGGGGCGAGGAGCGGATCCTGCTGCGGGCACCCGAGGGCGATTTCCGCTGGGCGGTCGAGCATCTTGCCCGCTACCGTGCTTTGGCCGGCGCGGCACCCGGATGCACGATCTCGGCAGACGGGGTGATGGCCTTCCGCCTGACCTGGCAGGAGGGCGATACCACGCAGGTCGCCAGCTTTTCAGACAATTGCGGCGGGGTGCCGACCGACTTCTTCGAGGTGATGGCACCGCTCGGCGAGCGGATAGAGGGGTGGCAGCAGAGCGACGCGCCCCCACCGGCACCATGACACCGCCACCGCCCCCAACCGACCTCGGCGATCGTGCGCGCTCGATCTTCCAGCTGGTGGTCGAGGCCTATCTGGCGGACGGGCAGCCGGTGGGATCGCGCACCCTCTCCCGCCGCACCAGCCTCAATCTCTCCCCCGCCTCGATCCGCAACGTCATGCAGGATCTGGAGGAAGCGGGCCTGCTCGCCGCGCCGCACACCAGTGCGGGGCGGGTGCCCACCGAACAGGGGCTGCGCCTGTTCGTCGACGGGATGATGCAGGTGGCCGAGCCCTCACCCGAAGACCGCGCGCAGATCGAGGCGAGCCTGTCATCGGGCATTGCCGGCCCGGTCGAGACCGCGCTTGCCAATGCCACCGCTGCCCTCTCCGGCCTCTCCGCCTGCGCCGGTCTGGTCATGGTGCCGGGGCAGGAGCGGGTGCTGAAACAGGTCGCGTTCGTGCCGCTCAATGACCGACAGGCGCTGGTGGTGCTGGTGGCCGCGGACGGCAGCATCGAAAACCGCGTCATCGATGTGCCGCGCGGGCTGCCGCCGGGGGCGCTGGCCGAGGCGGGCAATTACATCAGCGCCGCCTTGTCCGGCCTGACGCTGGCCGAGGCGCAGGCGCGGCTGCGCAGCGACATCGCCAATCACAAGATTGCCATGGATCGCACCGCGCAGCGGCTGGTCGAGCGCGGGCTTGCCGTGTGGAGCGCCGATGGCAGCGAACGGCCGGTATTGATTGTGCGCGGGCAGGCCAATCTCATCGACGAGAGCGCGGCGGGCGATATCGAACGGGTGCGGCAGTTGCTCGACGAGCTTGAAACCAAGCAGGATATCGCCCATCTGCTGGCCTCCGCCGGAGAAGGCGCGGCGACGCGCATCTTCATCGGAGCGGAGAACAAGCTGTTCGCGCTGTCCGGATCCTCCGTCATCGCCGCGCCCTGGCGGGGTGCCGACGGGCGGGTGGTCGGCGTGGTCGGCGTGATCGGGCCGACGCGGTTGAACTATGCGCGGATCGTGCCCATGGTTGATTTCACGGCGCAGACGCTCTCCCGGCTGATGCGCTGAGACGAGACAAGAGACGAGAGAAGCAAGCACAGTGACCGAAGCCGAGACGCCCCAGACCGAAGCCGACCGCATCGCCGAAGACGCCGCCCGCGAGGCTGCCGGCGAGGCCGAGACCGCTGCTGCCGAGGCCGCTGCTGCCAGCGCCGCGCGCATCGCCGAACTGGAAGAACAGCTCGCCGCCGCGCAGCAGGATGTGCTCTACGCCAAGGCCGATGTGCAGAATGTCCGCCGCCGCGCCGAGAAGGAAGTCGCCGACGCGCACGCCTATTCCGCGACCAAGTTCGCGCGCGACATCCTCTCCGTCGCCGACAATATCGGCCGCGCGCTCGAACTGATTCCGGCCAGCGCGCGCGAGGACGACGCCTGGAAGGGCCTGATCGTCGGCCTCGAAGCGACCGGGCGCGAGCTGTCCGCGGTGTTCGAACGCAACGGCATCCGCCGCGTCGAATCGCTGGGCCAGCCGCTCGACCCCAACGTCCATCAGGCGATGATGGAAGTGCCCACCGACGATGCCGCACCCGGCACCATCGTGCAGGAAATCCAGCCCGGTTACATGATCAAGGATCGCCTGCTGCGCCCGGCGCTGGTCGGGGTGGCAAAGGCGGGTTGATCTAAACGAACGGATTGGTCCTGCACCAATCCCTCACATCACACCTTCGCCCAGATCGACTTCGCGCACCCGCCGCTTCTGGCGTGCGGCTTCGACGAGCGCGCGCAACTGTTCGCGGCGCGGCTGGGCGGCGTCGATGTGGGGCATGACCAGTGGCGCGCCGCGGGTCGTCTCATCGCTGGAATCGATCGTGATGGTGCCGATGCCGGCCCATTGGTTGACCAGGGTGAAATCGAGACGCACGTCCTTGACGCGATAGAGTTCGATCTCGTCGATGCTCTTGACGAATATGCCCTTGCGCAGGATCAGCCGGTCCGCCGTCAGCTCGTAGGTGACCTGCAGGTTGCGGATCCAGACCACCAGCACGATCAGCAGGCCGACGCCGACCAGACACAGCAGCAGGGTCAGCCAGCCCAGCAGCGTACCGCGCAACCAGCCCCAGGTGGACGATCGGAAACGGTCGATGACGTCGGACATATATGGTCTCCCCCCAGGCGCTGCCCGGAGGTCATGCCATGCCCGCCGATCAGGGGCAATGCGGCGATCAGCCGAGACCGAAATGGCTGCGGTAGCGTTCGAAGCAGCGGGCACCCGCGCGCAGGCGGATCAACGCGCCTTCCGCGATTGCCGTCGCGCGCGCGGGCTCCTCGGCGATGGCGGGACGCAGCGCCTCGCGGTTCCAGTCCTCGCTATGCTTGACGTCGAGCACCGCGTGGAGATCGAAATAGACGCTCTGCTTGGGGGACAGGCCGATGCGCCGCAGGCCGCGCGCGACATGCGCCGAGCGGTCCGGTGCGGTGAGCTCGACCACGCCGAGCGCGCCGACGCTGTGCCAGGCATAGCTGCGAATGCTGGCCATCGCGGTCATTGCGTTGGCGAGCGCCAGGCTCTGCCAGCAGGTGCGGCGAATATCCGGGCGCAGCTCCAGAATGTCGACCAGCTTGTCGAGCATCGGACCGTGCATGCCCTTGATATTGCCCTTGCCCATCTCGTCCCAATAGTTGCGCGCGAGTTCCAGCTTGGGCAGCGGCGGCAGCTTGACCTGGGTCATCGCCACCAGATCGTCGAAGCCGGCTTCTCCGGCAGCTTCCTGTTCGAGATACCAGCGCAGATCGTCTCGACTGGCCGTATCGGCGAGCCAACCGAACAGCAGGTCATGCTGGCCCGGGCCGGACTGCTCCAGCGCCTCGAACCAGGCGATGAAGCCGTCGACGTCGGTGGGGACGGACGCGGCTTCGTCTCGCACCTCGTCGCGCAGCGCCTCGATGAAGCTGCGCTCGGCGTGGAGCATGCGCATGTCGCTGGTAAACAGCGCCTGCCAGTCTGCGGAAGGCACGGTCGGCTCGAGACGTCGTCGGTTCCAGCGCGCCAGGCGTTGCTGGAAAATGTCGTTGAGATAATCGCTTGCGTGCGGATCACTCCGCCGGGTGGGCGCGTCCATCGCAGGCGTGGATCGCGCATAGTGCATGGCCATGGTCGCAGGCATCCTCTGCCGGTTGTCGTGCAGGGAGAACCGCTGACGCGGCGAGGAAGTTCCGGCGATTGGCGGGCAACCCCAGCGCGTAATCACGCTGGCTCGCAGCCAAAGCTAATGAAAGAATGGCAGGATCGCGCGATAGGCGTCGATCGGCGGGGCGCCGGCGACCGGTTGCCCCTTCGACAGCAGGAAATAATGCCGGACGATTTCTGCCTGCTGCTCGATGCCGTAGCGGTGGAGCGGCCAGCCCGGCCTGAGCGCATAATCGTAGCGGCACAGCGGGTGCCGCCGCAGCACCAGATACCAGCGACCCAGCGTCTGCGCCTGCCAGACATGTACCATTTCGTGGATGAACAGGCCCTGCCGGTCGAGCGGCTGGCGGCAGAAATCATCGCAGTAAAGATCGCCGGCCGGATTGAAGTGGAGATGGCCCATCGGCGCCATCACCGTGCGGCGCGGCTGGAAGAAGGCCCATTTGCGGTTGCGCACCTCGACCGCGTCATAATCGATAGCCGTGCCGAACACCCCTTCGGCGAGGCGGCGTTCCTCGGCGGTCAGCGGGCGAGCGTGCATGGGGGTCGATCAGTGACCGGCGTGGCCGCTGTGCTCGTCGGCAGCCGCAGCGGTCGCGGACAGCAGCGGCGCCTCGACATCGCGGGTAGAGCCGTCGGCGAAGGAGATGGTCAGCGTTACCTTGCCCGCCGCGCGCGCGGCGTCGGTCAGGCCGAATAGCATCACGTGGAGGCCGCCCTGGCGGAAACGGACTTCGCCGCCTGCGGGCACATCGACGTCGGCCACCGATTTCATCTGCATCACGCCATCGTCCATGCGCGATTCATGCAGTTCGGCCCGCTCGATATCCGCGCTCTGCACACCGGTGAGGGTTGTCGCGACTTCGCCGCCCTTGACCGTGAAGTAGGCCGCGGACGGCGCGGCGGGGTTGGGGTTCAGCTTCACCGACGGGTCGACGATCTGCACCTCGCCATTGCCGACGCCGGCCTTTGCAGTCGCCACCCGCTCCTCGGTCGCCGCAGGGTCGGCCGCGCCGCATGCGGCAAGCGCCAGGGCAGTGGCGGAGAGAAGCAGGGCGGAACGCAGCATGACGGGGACCTTTCACCGGACGGGCGTGCGCAACATCGTTGCGCGTCGCGTGCATCTAATGCGTTGCGGCTGGCCTGCCAACCGCTTGTCGGGCCGAAATGCCTTCCTATATGCGCAGCAAGCATCGGGGGGATGCGCCGACACGCCAGCCTTGGCGAAGGACGGCTCGCCCCCGCTTTTGTAACCAAGTGAAGGCGTTAGAGGGCTATATGGCAAAAGTCATCGGTATCGATCTGGGCACCACCAACAGCTGTGTCGCTGTGATGGAGGGCGGCAGCCCCAAGGTCATCGAAAATGCGGAAGGCGCGCGGACCACCCCGTCGGTGGTCGCCTTCACCAAGGACGGCGAGCGCCTGATCGGCCAGCCGGCCAAGCGCCAGGCGGTGACCAACCCGGACAATACCATCTATGCGGTCAAGCGCCTGATCGGCCGCCGCCACGACGACCCGATGACCAAGAAGGACATGGAGCTCGTCCCCTACAAGATCGCGCGCGGCAAGAATGGCGACGCGTGGGTAACCGCCGGTGGCGAGGATTACAGCCCGTCGCAGATTTCCGCCTTCATCCTGCAGAAGATGAAAGAAACCGCCGAAGCCTATCTGGGCGAGAAGGTGTCGCAGGCGGTGATCACCGTGCCGGCTTACTTCAACGACGCCCAGCGTCAGGCGACCAAGGACGCCGGCCAGATCGCCGGCCTTGAGGTGCTGCGCATCATCAACGAGCCGACCGCAGCGGCGCTGGCCTATGGCCTCGACAAGAATGAGAACAAGACCATCGCCGTCTATGACCTTGGCGGCGGCACCTTCGACATCTCGATCCTCGAAGTCGGCGACGGCGTGTTCGAAGTGAAGTCGACCAACGGCGATACCTTCCTGGGCGGCGAAGACTTCGACACCAAGCTGGTCGATTGGCTGGCCGACAAGTTCAAGGCCAAGGAGCAGATGGACCTGCGCGGCGACAAGCTGGCGCTGCAGCGGCTGAAGGAAGCGGCTGAGAAGGCGAAGATCGAGCTGTCGTCTGCCCAGACCACCGAAATCAACCTGCCGTTCATCACCGCGCGCATGGAGGGCGGCAGCACCACCCCGCTGCACCTCGTCGAGACGCTGACCCGCGCCGACCTTGAGAAGCTGGTCGATGACCTGATCCAGCGCACGCTGGAGCCATGCCGCAAGGCAATGAAGGACGCCGGCCTTACCAACGCACAGATCGACGAAGTCGTTCTGGTCGGCGGCATGACCCGCATGCCCAAGGTGCGCGACGTGGTGAAGGGCTTCTTCGGCAAGGAACCGCACACCGGCGTCAACCCCGACGAAGTGGTGGCAATCGGTGCCGCCATCCAGGCGGGCGTGCTGCAGGGCGACGTCAAGGACGTGCTGCTGCTCGACGTGACCCCGCTCAGCCTCGGCATCGAGACGCTCGGCGGCGTGTTCACCCGCATGATCGACCGTAACACCACGATCCCGACCAAGAAGTCGCAGACCTATTCGACCGCTGACGACAATCAGCAGGCGGTGACGATCCGCGTCTTCCAGGGCGAGCGCGAAATGGCCGCGGACAACAAGCTGCTCGGCCAGTTCGACCTGGTCGGCATTCCGCCCGCGCCGCGCGGCGTGCCGCAGATCGAGGTGACCTTCGATATCGACGCCAACGGCATCGTCAACGTCTCCGCCAAGGACAAGGGCACCGGCAAGGAACAGCAGATCCGCATCCAGGCCTCGGGCGGTCTGTCCGACGCCGACATCGACCAGATGGTCAAGGATGCCGAGAAGTTCGCCGAGGAAGACAAGAAGCGCCGTGAGGCCGCCGAAGCCAAGAACAATGCCGAAAGCCTGGTGCACACCACCGAGCGGCAGCTGGCCGAACATGGCGACAAGGTCGATGCCACGCTCAAGGGCGAAATCGAGGCCGCGATTGCCGAAACCCGCACCGCGATCGACGGCGGCGATGCCGACGCGATGAAGGAAAAGGCTTCGGCGCTGAGCCAGGTGGCGATGAAGCTGGGTCAGGCGATCTACGAGCAGCAGCAGAATGCCGAAGCCGCTCCGTCGGCCGAGGACACGGCAAAGCCGGCCGACGACGATGTCGTCGATGCCGAATTCTCCGAAGTCGAAGACGACAAGAAGTAACCCTTCTCCCTCTCCCCGCCCGGGGAGAGGGCCGGGGAGAGGGGGAGTGAGAGAGCGTCGGCCCTGTGACTGCCCCTCTCCCAGCCCTCTCCCCTGAAGGGGAGAGGGCTTTCCCATGCAAGCTGAAGTCGATTTCTACGAGTTGCTCGGGGTCGAGCGCGGGGCGGACGATGCCACCCTGAAGAGCGCCTATCGCAAGCTCGCCATCCGCTACCATCCGGACAAGAACCCCGGCTGCGCCGATTCCGAGGCAAAGTTCAAGGCGATCAACGAAGCCTATGATTGCCTGAAGGACCCGCAGAAGCGGGCGGCATACGACCGGTTCGGCCATGCCGCCTTCAAGAATGGCGGAGCCGGCGGGCCCGGCGGTTTCGGTGGCGGCGATTTTTCCGACATCGGCGACATCTTCGAAAGCTTCTTCGGCGGCGCCTTCGGCGGGGCCGCGCAGGGCAGACGCCAGGCCCAGCGCGGTGCCGACCTGCGCTACGACATGGAAATCACGCTCGACGAGGCCTTCCACGGGAAGAATGCCGAGATCGACGTCGAAGTGGCGGTGTCCTGCACAACCTGTTCGGGCAGCGGCGCCAAGCCCGGAACCGCGAAGACCCGCTGCCGCACCTGCGCCGGCCACGGCAAGGTCCGCGCCCAGCAGGGCTTTTTCATGGTCGAGCGTACCTGCCCGACCTGCCATGGGGCTGGTGAGATCATCACCGATCCGTGCAACGCCTGCCATGGCGAAGGCCGCGTCGACCGCAAGAAGACGCTGACCGTCGCCATCCCCGCCGGCGTCGACGAAGGCACGCGCATCCGCCTGTCGGGCGAAGGCGAGGCCGGACCGCGCGGCACCCCGCCGGGCGACCTCTACATCTTCCTGCACGTCAAGAAGCACAGCGTGTTCCAGCGTGACGGCTCCACCCTGTTCGCGCAGGTGCCGATCAGCTTCACCACCGCCGCGCTCGGCGGCACGCTGACCGTGCCCGGGCTCGACCGCGAGAATCACGAATTCCGCATCCCGGCCGGCATCCAGTCGGGCAAGCAGCTGCGCAAGCGCGGCGCCGGCATGCCGGTGCTCAACAGCCGCGGCTTCGGCGATCTGGTGATTCAGGTCGAGGTGGAGACGCCAACGCGCCTGACCGCCAAGCAGCGCGAACTGCTCGAGGCGTTCCGCGAGACCGAGACCGGCGAGGAATGTCCGCAAAGCGAAGGCTTCTTCGGCAAACTGCGGGACATGTTCGGTACCTGAACCTTCTTCTGCGTGTGGGAGAGGATGGGCTTGGGCGGGTTCGCGCCAAGCCGCCAAGAGACCAAGAGAGGGGTGTATGGCCCAAAGGCGGCTTTCCATCATGCAGGTTGCCCCAAGCAGGCGGTGAGCTTGCCTGAAGCCGCTTCGCGGATTGTGCGCGTCCTTGGCGGCCTGGCGGCCTGGCGCAGCTTCCTTGCGCCTTTGCGCCGCTTCGCAGAACCCCTCCAACTTGGCTGAGGACAAACCGGCTGCCGCGGTATAGCATCCCGCCATCACCCCCACCGGAGTCCCGCCATGCCCCGCCGCGCCCTGATGCTTGCTGCTGCTGCCCTCACCCTCGCCGCCCCCGTGGCGGCGCAGCAGGATTTCAGCGGAGTCGAGATCCGCACCGAGACCGCCGCGCCCGGCGTCGCCGTGCTGTTCGGCGCGGGCGGCAATATTGCGGTCAGCTATGGCGCGGATGGCACCATCGTCGTCGATGACCAGTTCGCGCCGCTCACCCCGCGCATCCAGGCGGCGATCGCCGCGCTGGGCGCATCGCCGGCCAAATATCTGATCAACACTCACTGGCATTATGACCATACGGGCGGGAACGAGAATTTCGGCAACGCCAGCGCGATCATCATGGCGCAGGACCATGTGCGTGACCGGCTGGTGGCGGGCGGCAGCATCGGCGGCAACGCCATCCCCCCTGCCCCGGCCGCCGCGCTGCCGGTTATCACCTGGCACGACGGCATCCAGCTGCACCTCAACGGCGGCATCCGCACCATCCACATGCCGCACGCGCACACCGACGGTGACAGCGTGGTGTGGTTCCGGACCGCCAATGTCTTCCACATGGGCGACCTGTTCTTCCACCGCGTCAGCCTGCCGTTCATCGATCTCGAAAGCGGCGGCAATGCACGCGGCGTCCTTGCCGCGGCAAACCGCGTGATCGATCTCGCCAACGACCAGAGCGTCATCATCCCCGGCCACGGCCCGCTCGCCACCCGCGCCGACCTCATCGCCTATCGCGACATGCTCGCCGAGGTGATCGGCGCGGTCGAGCGGGAGAAGGCGGCAGGCAAAACGCTGGAGCAGGTGCTGGCGCTACGCCTCGCCGCACGATGGGACACCAACCCGCAGGCGTTCATCAAGGGCGATGCGTTCGTGACGGCCGTTTGGAATAGCCTGGACGACGAGCCGCATGCGCACGGGGATGGGGATGAGCACGCGCATCGCCATGACGGCGACGAGGCGCATAGCCACTAGGTCTTACCCCACCTCCGCCCGCACCTCCGCGACCAGGCCCGGTACGGCCATCAGCCGGCCCTCTTCCTCGTCGAGGATGGCGCGGAAGGCGTCCTTCTGCAGGCCTCGCAACAGCTCGTCCGGCAGTTCGCAGCCGGGCGGGGCGCTGCTGGCGACGATCGCGATCAGGCGTTCGGCGGCGTGGAGGCGGCCCCACAGATAGTCGTTCTCGCGGAACGCCCGGCTGAAGAAGGCCCCGAAGCTGTTGAACTGGATCCCCTTGAGGCTGGCCTCCGCGCCTCCGCTGCGGATCGCGGTGGCGTCGTCGGGGGAGATGCGGTCGATCTTGATCGCGTCGAACTCGCCGTCGCTGTCCGCCTGCAGCAGCGGCAGGGTGGCCGCGTCGTAAAAGGCAAAGCCCAGATAGGCGAGCACCAGCTCGCGCCGGGCCGCCTTGGGCAGCATCTCCAGCGCCGCGGCCAGCCGCTCGTCGGCCGCGTGGTCGACGTGGATGAGATCGCGGCGGTCTGCGATGCGGGCGATCAGCGCGGCGGGTTCGGCAAGATCGGCCTCGCCGACCGTCAGCCCGTCATAATGGTCGCGCGACTGGCGATCGAGATAGAGGCCGAGGCTTTCGTAGATCGCCGCGCGCATCGCCTCCTGCGCGTCCATCGCGATCATGTCCGATTGCGCCGCCACCTCGTCCAGCCGTCGCGCCAGATGGCGCAGGCGGCGGACGCGGAAGGCGACATCATGGCTGCGGAAGAATCCGACCACCGCCGGGCTGGTCGCCTCCTTGCCGCCCAGCCGGTCGATGCCGGCAGCGCGCACCGCCTGCCACATCGCCTCGCGCCAGCGCTGGCGCTGCGGCACGTCGCTGGCCCCGGCCGCGTCGGCGGCGACGCTCGCCAGTTCCTCGACGATCAGCGACAGTTTGAGATGGCTGTAGGCGACAAAGGCATAGCCGCCCTCCCCCGATGCCTTGACGTGCGCCGAGGCACGCCATGCCGCCAGCCGCTGCGGGGTGGGCCGGTCGAGGAAGAAGGTACGGCCCAGCGCCGCCTCAATGCGCTGCTCGACCTCGGGCTGCATCGCCGCGACGATGGCGCGGGTGCGGCGGACGCGCGCGGTCAGCGCCTCGAGCGCCTCGACATTGTCGCGGATCGGCTGTTCGCGCGGGATGTCCGACAGCGTCTTGAAGATGGTGGCAAAGAAGCCGGGCAGATCGCGCCCCGTCTTGCCGCCGCCCCCGCCGAGCCCGACCGCCTTTCGCCCCGGCTTGGGGTCGATGTAGACGAAGCGCCTGTCGACCTCGCGCCGCGCCGGGCGCTGCTTGAGCGCGGCGATGGCCGGGCGGAAGGGGGCGTTGACCAGCACCGATCCGTCGACCAGCACCCGATCGTCATGCGCGCAATCGCCGCTGCCGCACAATTGCCGGGCGAGGAAGGCGTTGCGTTCGGGCCAGCTCTTGCCCTGCTGCGCCAGTGCGCGGTCCATCTCGCGCGCGGTGAAGGGCGGGAAGGCGCCGGGGAAGCTCGCCGTCGCGCGCGCGGCGAAGGCGAGGCCGACCGGGTCGGCGACATCGTCTGCCATCCCCGGCGAATGGCGGAAGCCGAAGATCAGCCGATGCTCGGTCTCCATCACCTCCGCCGGGCTGTTGAGGCGCATGGTTTCGGCATGGCCGCCATAATCGGTGACGGTGACCATCAGATCGAGCGGCTGGCCGCTGGGGAGCAATACCGGCCCCTTGGCCTGCGCCGCCATCGCGTCGAAGGCATCGAGCAGCAGCCCGGTGAACACCGTCCCCCCGAATGGCGGGGCGAACCAGCGGGCGCGCACGAACTGCGAAAGCTTGGCGCGGACTTCGCTGCGTGCGCCGCGTTCCACCGTGCTGTCGATGGTATTCTTCGGAGCCCGACTGAACAGCCAGGCCAGCGGCACCGCCCAGATTTTGGTGAAGCGCGACCAGGGGCGGGCGTCGGGATCGAGCAGGACGGTGACATCCGCCTTGTCGAGCCAGAGGTCGGTCAAAGGATCGAGCGATTCGCCGGTGGTGATCGCCCGTGACAGGAAGACGCCGTTGATCCCCCCCGCGCTGGCCCCGGCGACGATGTCGGTGAACACGCGCAGGCGGGTGCCGGATGCCGCCCCCATTTCCGCGAGCAGGCGGCGATAGACCGCCTCCACCCCGGGCGATGGCGGTGCGGCGTCATGCTCGGCGCGGCTGGCGCGCACCAGCTTCCACACCTCCTTGGTGACGCCATGCATATAGACCGCCAGGCTGATCCCGCCGTAGCAGACCAGCGCGAGGCGCAGCTCCTTCTCCCTCATGCATGGCAGGGTATCACAGATGCGGGGAATGTCAGCGGGAAAGGGCGGGTGCCTTTTTGCGTTGGGCGCGAAGCAATGGTATGTCTGAAGGGATGAACGCGCTGTCGCACCCGCCTGCCAAACATCGCCGCCTGCGGCTGACGGTCGCCGATTTCGAGCTGCTCAACGAGAATGGCGCGTTCGACGACTATGGCAAGACGGAGCTGCTCGATGGCCATATCTTCATCATGAATTCGCAGTACCGACGGCATTCGCGGGTCCAGTCGGAGCTGCTGATCGAACTGGGTCTGCGCTTGCGAGAAACTGCATCGTCTTGGACGGCGATGGTCGAGGCATCGATCCGGCTTTCGGCTCACTCAATGCCCGAGCCGGACATTGTCCTGACCAACGACCCCGACGGAGCCGGATTCATGCCTCTGGAGAGCGTGGGCATCGTCATCGAGGTCGCTGACTCGACCCAGCGCACCGATTTCGGTAAAAAATCCAAGCTTTATGCCAAGGCTGGCATTCCCGAATATTGGGTACTCGATACGCAAAGCTGCACGGCCCATCAGCATTGGGCCCCCAAAGCCAGTGCATGGATGCAGCATCGCGACATTGCCTTCGGCCAGCCAATTACTGCAGAGACGATACCGGGCCTAACCGTCACTTTGCCGGCGTAGCTATCGCCAGCGTGCCTGCCAGGCCCTAAGTTCAAGACATGGCTTCCCGCGTCCGCGTCCTCCTTACCAATACCGCGCTCGGTCCGCTCGATTACCGGCTGCCGCACGGTGCCGAGGTGCCGCCGGGCAGCCTGGTCGAGGTGCCGCTGGGGCCGCGGCGGGTGCTGGGCGCGGTGTGGGATGCGGAGAGCGACAGCGCGGCGATGGCCAGCGACAGCGTCGGCGACAACCGGCTGCGCGAGATATTGGCGGTGCATGCGGTGCCGCCGATCCCGGCCGATTTGCGCCGGCTGATCGAGTGGACCGCCGACTATTATCTGGCGCCGGCGGGCGCCGTGCTGCGCATGGTGGTCCCTTCGGTCGCGCTGCGCGACGGCGGGCGACCGATCATCGAATATCGCGCGACCGGCGCGCTGCCTGAGCGGATGACGCCGCAACGGGCCAAGGCGCTGGAGGCGATTGGCGACCGGCAGGGCAGCATCGCCGATCTGGCGGCGCTGACCGGTGTCTCCGACGCGGTGCTGCGCGGGCTGGTGCAGGCCGGGGCGCTGGAAGCGGTGGCGCTTTCCCCCGATCAACCGCCGCCCTGCCCCGACCCGGACTTCGCCCCTCCAGCGCTGAGCGCGGAGCAGGCGGCGGCGGCAGGCGAGTTGACCGCGGCCGTCGGCGCGGGGTTCCAGCCTTTCCTGCTCGACGGAGTGACCGGATCGGGCAAGACCGAAGTCTATTTCGAGGCGGTGGCTGAGGCGATCCGCGCTGGCAGACAGGCGCTGATCCTGCTGCCCGAAATCGCGCTGACCGAGCCGATGCTGCGCCGTTTTGCCGCGCGCTTCGGGGTCGAGCCGGTGGCGTGGCATTCGGGCCTCAGGCAAAGCGAGCGGCGGGCCAACTGGCGCGCCATTGCCGACGGCAGCGCCGCAGTGACCATCGGTGCGCGATCGGCGCTGTTCCTGCCCTATGCCGATCTGGGCCTGATCGTGGTCGACGAGGCGCATGAGGCCAGCTTCAAGCAGGAGGATGGGGTCCATTATCACGCCCGCGACGTCGCGGTGATGCGGGCGAAATTCGCCGACGTGCCGGTGATTCTGGCGAGCGCCACCCCGGCGATCGAAAGCCGGGCGCAGGTCGAGGCAGGGCGCTACCGCGAGATCAGGCTGCCGGCGCGCTATGGCGGGGCGACGCTACCGGCCATTTCCGCCATCGATCTGCGCAACGAGCCGCCGGATCGCGGCGCTTGGCTGGCGCCGCCGCTGGTCGCGGCGATCAGCGAGCGGCTGGAGCGGGGCGAGCAGTCGCTGCTGTTCCTCAACCGCCGCGGTTATGCGCCGCTGACCCTGTGCCGCACCTGCGGGCACCGCTTCCAGTGCCCCAATTGCACCGCGTGGATGGTCGAGCACCGGCTGCACCGGCGGCTGGCCTGCCACCATTGCGGGCATGTGATGCCGCCGCCGCGCGAATGCCCCGAATGCCGCAATGAGGACACGCTGGTCGCCTGCGGCCCGGGCGTCGAGCGGGTGGCGGACGAGGTGCAGGCGCGCTGGCCGGAGGCGCGCACCGCCATCGTCACGTCCGACACGCTGTGGAGCCCGGCGCGCGCGGCGGAATTCGTCGAGGCGATGGAGGCGGGGATGATCGACATCGTCGTCGGCACGCAACTGGTGACCAAGGGCTATCATTTCCCCAATCTGACGCTGGTCGGCGTGATCGATGCCGACATCGGCCTGTCGGGCGGGGATTTGCGGGCGAGCGAGCGCAGTTTTCAGCAGATCGCGCAGGTGGCCGGGCGCGCCGGACGCGGCGACAAGCCGGGCGAGGTGCTGATCCAGACGCGCGCGCCCGAAAGCCCGGTGATGGCGGCGCTCATCGCGAGCGACGCCGAGGGCTTCTATGCCGCCGAGACCGAAGCACGGCGCGAGGCGGAGATGCCGCCCTATGGCCGGCTGGCGGCGATCATCGTCTCGAGCGAGGATGCTGCCGCAGCCGAACGGGTGGCGCGCGCGCTGGGCGAGGCAGCACCGTCCGCGCCCGGCCTCGACATCTGGGGCCCCGCACCCGCGCCGCTGGCGATGCTGCGCGGACGGCACCGGCACCGGCTGCTGGTGCAGGCGGGACGCGCCTTCCCGATGCAGAAAATGCTGCGCGAGTGGCTGGGCGGCGTGGAATGGCCAGCCAAGGTGCGGGTGGCGGTGGATGTGGATCCCTACAGTTTCGTGTGAGGCGGGGCGCTGGCGTCCTGCCTGTGGACGCTGCACGATCTGACCGTGGCGTCCTTGCGACCCCGGGCTTGCGCCGGGGGGAGTAATCCAAGGGTGTGCGGTGCTGCTCTGGATTGCCGCGTCGCTTCGCTCCTCGCAATGACGGGCTTGCGGTTCGCCGTCACGTGACGCTGCGCCTGCCCCTCCTCCATCTGCCCCTCCACCACCCTGCGGGTGGTCCCCCTCCCCGTGCCGGGGAGGACCTGGATGCGCCGAAGGCGCAGCCGTGTATGCCACGCTGCGGGAT
>NZ_JBXPBT010000011.1:0-15700 GCF_056931895.1 Sphingomonas sp. jy18
GTTCTCTATCCATCATGTCACAATCCAGACAGAAGCTGTTCCGTGCACCGATGATCCGGTACTGCATCGCTGAATTGACGATTTCTACCCTACGTCATCATCCACACTGCCATGCCGATCATCATCAGGTTTCGGTCAATTACACGAAGCCCAGCTGCACAGTGCTGTCACCGCCGCGCATCGAGGTTCCCAGCATTGCTGTTTCTTGTGCTCGAAACAACGCGCCGATGACCGATGGCGCTGATCTTGTGGGAATAAAAACTCGCGTACGAAACGAGATGATTTCCGTGAAGCAGCCGATGCTCTTGAGCCAAGGCAGCTGTTCAGGGGGCGCACCGACGATTTCGTAGCGCTGCTCCCCTGCCACACGCGAGCATTTGATAGTCGCCTCGAACGGCTGCTTGATAGGGACTGTCCGGCCTTCGCCGAGCGCCCTGATGATCGTATCCGGGGTTATTTTAACGGTGGAGGCAATATCGAACTTTTCGAGCAGCTTTGCCACATCGAGCTCGTGGACCATGCGGCCGAGCCAGCTTCTGCCCTCTTCGTCGACGATGCGCCGGACCTCCAGATAGTCGATAGGCAGGCTCGCCCAGATCGGCAGGAGAAGTCCGGTTGCAAGGTACACGGTCTCTGTGGTGAGCCGTTCGGCAAGCTCCGCAACCTCGCTTTGCCACAGCTTCTCGAAGGCCCGGCGTGGTGCTTCCTCCCAGGCCGATTCCGCAAGGTCATCGAAGTGGTGGTATTCCCGGCGCAGGGGACGGTGGAGGATAACTCGCCTGATCAGCTCGCCTTGCTCGGTCATGAAGTGCCGCGAAGGTTCGGCCAGGGCTGCTTTCCCGCTCTTGGTATTGTGGAGCAGAATGCAGCCGTCGGCACAGTCGCGGCGCTCAAGGACACGCTCAAGGGAGATCGGCCGTGCTCTCGTCTTGAGAGCCAGCTGCAGCAAGTGTGACGTGGCGCCGGTTCGCCCGTCGGTCCGCAGGACGATGTCTTCGACAACCTCGGCCTGTTCAACCCGAAGGGTTTCGACGCCAACGTCGAGTGATCCTGCCTCGCGCGCTGCCGACACCCGCGCTTCGACCAACCCCAGAAATTCTTCGAAGATCGCATTCTGCATTCCGATCGGCAATGCGAGGATGCGATTGAGCCAACGCTGGATCGGCGGAAGGTCTTCTTCTAGCACGCCATCGTCGGAGACAATCTTAAGCCCGCTACGGCGCTGGAAATCGATCAGCGTTGCGCTCTTGAGCTTGCCGTCTGCCAGCAAGGCAAACCACGTAGAGAGAGCGGCCTTGGCATACTCGCTTTCGAGATTGTCGGCAGGGTCAAACAGGTTCTGCCCGCCCGTCTGGCGTTGGCCGCGGGTCAGCGCCCCCAGGCTGTCGAGCCTGCGCGCAATGGTGCTGGTGAACCGCAGTTCGCCCTTGCAGTTCGTGGTGACAGGCCGGAACAGCGGTGTGTTCGCCTGATGGGTCCGGTGCGTTCGGCCCAGCCCCTGGATGGCGCGGTCGGCTCGCCATCCCGGCTCAAGCAGGAAGTGGATGCGCCGCTTCTGGCAAGCTGCGTCAAGGCTCGCGTGATAGGACCGCCCTGTGCCGCCCGCATCGCTGAAGACAAGGATCGGCTTTCTGCCATCCATGAACTGGTCGGTCTCGGACTGGTTCGTCCGCGGCGAACGGGTTTCGAGCCGCTGCTGGCCGTCGCTCTGGGTGATGAGCCGCTTGCTGCGCCCGGTCACCTCGGCGACCTTCTCCGGTCCATAGTGCTCGATGATCCCGTCCAGCGCTGGCTTGATCGGCGGCATGGCGCACAGATGCTCGATCATCTCGGCGCGGCGGGCGATCGCAGTCTGGTTGTGGACTGGACGGCCTTCCTCGTCGAACATCGGTGCCGAGCGCTGAGTGCCGGTATCATCGACGAACACTTGCATCTGTTGCGTGGGGAAGGCGCGCTCAAGGTACTCAATTACCGCGTCGAGCGGGCTGAGATCGAGGTCGAGCTCCGCGCGCTCTTCTGGCGAGAGGCTATCGAGACGGCGATCGAGGATGCTTTCGGCGGTCGAAACCAGTTGGACGACAACCACCTCATCGCGGTCCAGATGGAGATTGATGGCAGCAATCAGCGTTGGCAGCTTCATTGACAGCAGCAGCTGGTTGAAGAACCGCTGCTTGGTGCTTTCAAACCGGCTTCGCGCTGCGGCTTTCGCACCGCTGTTGAGCGTTGTGCCGTCGATTTCATCGACGACACCGGTCAGCTCCAGCGCCTCCTCAAGGTTCTGATGAATGATCGCCCAGGCGTCGGCATAAGTGTCGTAGACGGCGATCTGTTCGGCGGTCAGATCGTGTTTCAGGATCTCGTATTCGACGCCTGCAAAGCTAAGCGCGCGCGCCTGATAGAGGCCCAGTGCCTTGAGGTCCCGCGACACGAGTTCCATCGCGGCGATGCCCCCTGCCCTGATCTGGCTGATGAAATCTTCGCGGTTGGCAAACGCAGTGCTAGTTCCCCACAGACCGAGCCGTACGGCATAGGCAAGGTTGTTGACCTCCGAGGCTCCGGTCGCAGAGGCGTAGAGAACCCGGGCATCAGGCAGATTGTTTTGCAGCAGCACGCCGGCGATGCCTTGCAGCGATCCGTTTTTCGTGCCGCGGGCGCCCTCGCCCCCTGCAACACCGCCCATCTCGTGGCTCTCGTCAAACGCGATGACACCGTCGAAATCCTCGCCCGCCCAATCGAGCAGCTGCTTCAGGCGGGTGGCGTCCTGACGCTGGCTGCGAAGAGTCGGGTAGGTGACGAACAGGATCCCTTCGCGAAACGGAACCGCCTGGTCGATCTTCCAGTTGGAAAGCGGCTGAATGTCGGCGGCAAGGCCGCCGATTGCACTCCAGTCGCGGCGCGCGTCTTCGAGTAGGCTCTCGTTCTTCGAGATCCAAATGGCCTTGCGGCGTCCCGCAAGCCAGCCATCAAGGATGCAAGCGGCGATCTGCCTGCCCTTCCCCGCCCCCGTGCCATCGCCTAGGAAATAGCCTTTGCGGTAGGCACGCCCTTGCTCGTCGAGTTGCAGGCCAACGCCTTCCTCAGCCGGAACGAACAGGCCCGGCAGATACTGCTGCCACGCGTTCCCGGCATAGATGACAGTTTCGATCTGGGCCTCGGAGAGCAGGCTTTCCTGAAGGACCCGGTCCTGCAGCGCCGGGACGTAATCCGGGATAGGTGCCGGGATCGAGCCCATGGCCACGCTTTCGACGAGCGGCGTCGGATGCTCGCGTGCGCCAACAATGTCGACCCGGCTTGGCCGGTACGGGATGTAGACCCCGCTTTGCTCACCGAGCACGCGCGGCTTGTCTAGGGTACTGAACGCCAGTGCTTTGACCTTGGGGGCTTGGGCTGCCCTCGCCTTGACGGGCTTTGCGTTCGGCGTCGCCCGCATGGCTTTGAAGAGCGCACTCGGCTTTGCTTTCGGTGGGATCGCGCGTGACGCGCATTCGGGCTGGGCTGTCACGCGTTTGATGATTGGAACCGCAGACGCGACGTCTGCAACTGTCTCCCGCGCCAAAACTGCAGGTCTGATCTGCCCCGGGATCTTGTCGATCACGTACAAGCGCACGGCCACGCTGGTGCCCTGCTTGTGATAGCATTTATCGAGCCGGATGGATGTGCGGACCGTGCAAGCGGCAAAGGTGTCTTCGTAGATTTTCGCGAGCTTTGCGCTCGTCGTGAACCAGTCCGGCATGATCGCGACGATCCGACCCCCCTTCCCTAGCCGCATGATGGCAGCGCGCAGATGACGCACAGCTGCGAACTCGTCTGCCCCTCGTCCCATTGAACGGGAAAACGGCGGGTTCATCAGGATCAGGCTGGGCCGTACAGTCGCGTCGAGATGGGAGGCCAGCATGGCTCCATCGATCCCTGTGATGTTGGCATCGGGAAACAGCAGAGCCAGCTTCTCACGCCTGCGCGGGTCGATTTCGTTGAGATGCAATGCGCTGACATCGGGCAAAGTTGCCACGAGAGCGCCATGTCCGGCGCTCGGTTCAAGAACGATATCAGTTGCGAGTGGCTGCGCCAAAATCACGGCTAGGCTTGCTAGGTCTGCCGGCGTCGAGAATTGCTGGTACCTGATCTGGTCTTCACTTCTGACCGTATGTGTCGGCAGTGCCTCGATCAGCGCACTGGTCTCCGAAATCTGGGTCAGCATCTGAGGTTTGCTCAGCAGTCCGGCCATGTGGCGCGTCAATGCCGCCTCGAGCAGGTCAAAAGCGTCCCTCTGGCTCCAGGCGCCGTTGGCGGAGCCCTCCCCGTAGAGCTGGCGCATTGTCTCAAACAGGCATGGCTTGTTCGCCAGTCCGGTGGCGATGGCGTGCTGGATTTCGGTGATTGCTGCGTCCAGCTTCTGGCTGGATTGTTCAAAAAGGTCGGTCACGGTCTGCTCCTGATGCTGAACCGCATCAGGTCATCCCCCTTCCCTCTCGCCTCGGGTTTATGAGCCCGTGATCACTACGGGCTATGCGACAAGGGGTGCCCGGCAGCGACGAGGATTCGGGACCGGCACCATCCCGAAGATATCGGTTTGACTTCTACCGCCGAAAATGATCATAAAACACGAACTGGGTCGCAGAACTGCGATTCATCGAAAGGCAGACGCATGTCCTACACCGTGAACACACTGCGAAATATGACCAGATCCTGCGAAATGATGCGCGATCGGGTCAAAGCTGTGGTGTTCAAACCTGATGAACGCAAGGTCCTGGATATCACGTTTGGGCCTACGGCGGCAGCGGAATTGGTCGGAAGAACGCCTGAAGCGCTTGCCAAGGCAGAGAAGGAGGGACGTCTCGCGCCTCCGAAGCAGCTTAACAATGGCCGTCGCTATTACACGCTCGAAGACCTTACTCATATTCGCAAGGCGCTGAACATTCATCCGGGCAAGCTAGCCCATGAGAATGCGGTCGTAGTAGCCGTGCAGAATTTCAAGGGCGGCGTCGGCAAGAGTACGATTACCAAGCATTTCGCCGATTTTCTCGCACTGAACGGATATAGCGTTCTCGTGATCGACTGCGATCCGCAGGCGTCAACGACAACTATGTTCGACATCCAGCCCGAAGCACTTATCGATGAAGAGGAGACTTTAGGAAACTTCCTGTCGCCTCGCAGCACATTCGATGATTTCAGGAAGGCAATCCGAGAAACCGCTTGGCCTACAATCAAAATAGTGCCGTCAAGCCTTGGCCTGCAGGATGCAGAGTGGGACCTCACGGCAACGTTGACGGAGGGCGGACAAGCAGTGCGCGAGGGACTTCAGCGTCTCCGTATTGGCATCGACAGCATCATCAAGGACTTCGACGTCGTCTTGCTCGATCCTCCGCCGGCTATGGGGTTCCTGGGCCTCAATGTGATGGCCGCCGCAACAGGTATGCTTATCCCGGTTCCGGCAAGGCAGCTCGACTATCTTTCAACCATCCATTTCATGGACACCATCGCCGAGAATATCGAGATCCTCGAGGATCACGGAACGCCTGTTGATTACGGGTTCATTCGCGTCGTCTGCTCGGCCTACACCCCCAGCAAGCCAGGTGAAGCCGACATGTGGAAGATGATGAAGGCCACATATGCCAATTTCCTGCTGAATCAGCCGATCCTAGCTTCTGAGGAAATCAAGAATGCCACTCAAGCATTCCGGTCGATCTATGAAAGCAAGCCTTCAGCTGCGCACGCAACTTACCAGCGTTGCCGGGACAATCTCAACGCAGTCTTCGGAGAAGTTCTGAACGAAATACATGAGCAGTGGCCGTCGAAGAGCATTTCGAGACGGTCATCTGACACGGCAGGGAGTGTTGCAGCGTGAGCCGTCGTTCATTGATTGGCGAGGCCCTCGCCTCCCCTGCCCCTGACCAGCCTTCCGTCTCTGAAGCGAAGGACGCTGCAGGGGCAACCGCATCGCGCAATTTCACAACACGTCGGCTTGAAGGCTTCACGGAAGCAGCGCGGATGGTCAAGCGCCCGACCATCCGGCTCAAACCTGCAGAATGTTCGATCTGGCCGGGAAACGCCCGTGATTACGAACAGCTCACCGAACCCCGTTTGCGATCTCTGATTGAATCGATCCAAGCAGAAAACGGGAACCGCATCCCAGTAGTCGTGCGCCGGAAACAGCAAGGTGAGCTGCAGTACGAACTGATCATTGGCACAAGGCGCCACTGGGCCGTCGCGTGGCTCAACGCCAATCACTACCCGGATATCGAGCTCGTCGCGATTATCGAAGATCTCGATGACGAAGCTGCGTTCCGCCTTGCTGATATTGAGAACCGCGAGAGGGAAGATATCTCAGATTTAGAGCGCGGTTTGAACTACAAGGCAGCAGTCGATACTTATTACGATGGCCTTCAGGCCCGGCTTGCTGAACGCGTAAAGATCTCGAAATCTACGCTCGCCCGGTACATCGGCCTGACAGAGATCCCGCAAACAATCGTAAGCGCATTTGCGTCGCCAATGGAACTTCAGGTGCGGTACGGTGACAAGCTTCTTCCAGCCATACGCAACCCATCGCTGCGCCCTAGGATGGAGGAAGTAGCGAAGCAGATCGCTGCGGAGCAAAGTTTCCGGCAATCCGGAGACGAAGAGCCAATTTCTGGCCCTCAGGTTGTTGTCCGTCTGCTCAAGGCAGTTTCGGGCAGGCCTGGCCGTGCCCAGAAAGCCGTAATCGAAGCCGCAGGATCGTCCATTGGTGTCATCGAAAAGGATCGTGCACGAGGGCTCACGATAACGATCAACCCCACTGATTTGAGCGCTGACGAAATCCTCGATGCATTGCGCCCTCTGATTGAGAAGGCGAAGATTCTAAAAAGGCCTGCCCCATGAAGGAGGGTTTCGGACCCACCTATGGCCATGCCTTTACCACTCTGAAAATGTGGCTTTTATCGTTTTGTTTCATATGTTTAGCACACTTGTCCCACATGTGGGACAGCGGCAGATTTACTAGGCGAAGAACGTGAGCGAGAAAGATCAGTCCTCCTCCGGTCGCCGGGTGCAGTTCGAGATGTTCTTCACGCTGCCTGATTTCAGCGACATCTCGCTGCGGGACTATCAGGAGACCATGCAGCGTCCTTTCTTCAGCCTTTCGAAGAAGAAGCGCCTGAAACCCATTGAGTACCTCAGTCCGGACAAGTCGGTCACCGTCCATGTATCAGCCAACCCAGCCTATGGTATGGCGACCATCTGGGATGCAGATATCATGATCTATCTGGCGTCTCACCTCAACGAATTGCGCGAGCGGGGTGACAACGACCTGTCGCCGACCATTCGTGTTCAACCTGGCGATCTTCTCAAGCGAATCTGCTGGGGTGTAAGCGGGCGCGCCTATGAGCGACTGATCGCAGCGCTTGATCGTCTTCAGGCCACGACGATCAAGACGAACATCCGAGCAAACTCCAAATCCCGCGAGACCACATTTTCGTGGATCGATAGCTATACTCATCTCGTTGATGAGCGAACCCAGCGTTCGCTTGGGATGGAAATCACGCTTTCCAAATGGTTCTTCGACGGGGTCATGGACAAGCGAAATGTCCTTGCGATTTCGCCTTTGTATTTCGAGATAACGAGCGGACTTGGGAAATGGCTCTACCGCGCAGCTCGCAAGCACGCTGGTGGCAATGGGCCAGAAGGTTTCACGATTGGCTTCGAAACTCTTCATCAGAAAAGCGGCAGCGAAAGCTCCCTACCCTCGTTCAAGAACAAGATTCTTGAATTGGCGCGAGCTAACAACCTACCGGATATCAGTCTGGAGGTCATTGGAGCGGAGACGCCGCGCCCAAAGCTAAAGATGGTGATGCGTCGCCATCTCGAAAAACTTTCTGAAAAAACCGAGGGCAGTGGCTCTGTCACCACGGAGAGCAGAGCCCAGCGCATTCAGCGCGCAACCCTCGAAAAGGCAGCCAAGGTCAGCCCTCCGCAGGAATTCGTTGATCCTGCCCTCGTGCGCAAGCTCCTTGCAACAACGAGCGCGAGCTTGCGCCCCGAACAGCAAGCCGATGCATCAGCGGCATTGGACAGCAATGCAAGCCAATCTCAGTCACGACGAAGGGGAGGGGGGGCGCAGGACACTCTTGACCCCGAAATCTATCAGGCCATCCGTGCTGAATGTCCTGGTTGGGATCTCGATGTGCTGATGCGGCAATTCGATTCCTTTTTGAACAGCAATCCGCATGAGTTGCCAAGGAACTACTCGAAACGGTTCTACGGCTTCATGAAAAAGCACCACGAGCGCAACAAGCATACGCTTCCGGGCTTTTGAAGATCGCGACCTTCTGCAGGACTTGGTAGCGGCGCCCGGCGCGCTGGTAGAGCTGCCGCTCGGCTTCAGGCCTGATTACGCTCTGCCGCAGGCATAGCGATCTATCGTAACAATACGAACAGTCTCATCATGCACGGCAGCTAGCCAACGTGTTTTCGGGAATCACTTCGGTTAGCCCGCTCGATCAGAGGAACGCGTCTACGTTCGGCGCCTGCTAAGAAATCGCTGACTAGGCCCAAGAGCACCCGCATAGACCCTACGGCCGTGCTTCTGCCGTCCATCTTTGACTGAAATCAGCGATCTACTGTGCAGCGCTCAAACCAGCTGGCAGATCGCCTTAGGCTCCACTTCGGTCACTGCGATCCAGAAACCCGACAGGTCGGCCTTCAAGCTGGGCGATGGAAAATGCCTCCAAAAACCATTCCTGAAAACACGTTCGACCGGAAATACCACATTTCCGAAAACACGTTCGTTTCAGCATAGGGGCAAATGGGGGATCAGAAAGTTTGGGATCGGCGCATCATATGTGAATCGGAACGCTAACTGATCCTATGGCCTCACGCTCTGAGCCGTGCTTTCAAAGTTATCAACAGGGCAGGGAGGTGGCCAACGTGTGATCGGGCATCAGATGACGTGTTATTAGAATCTGGCGGTCGTGCTATCAGAAACCGAACATCGTGTTATCAGATTCGACATAGCGACCCCGACTCGCGAGAAATCAGGAGTTTGCAGGCTGATGGCGAGCAGGTAACCTCTTAACCTTAGAATCTAAATCCCCTAACGTTTTCGCCTGCGGCGGATTTGTTATTGATTTGATTCAAGATTAAGGAAGATCGCGCTCTCGCTTCGAGAATGACCTCGCCCGAGAGACGCGCAAATTCCATAAGAATCAGACGTCCGCAACTGAGCGGCGGTCACAGCCTCAGGATCGATTCCTTGAATCACCATAGAAACCTGTGATTCAAACTTCCGATTGGCCTAGCTCCAGGCGGCTGTCGCATACTCCTCCGTATGTTAGAGCATGATCAGAACGAGTGTCACATTTGGCTCGAAGCCAAAAATCCCGATCTCAATGTTGCACGGCGCTATGACATATCTCGGAGCCAAGACCTGTTCGGTGTTTCGATTGTTGAATTCTCGTGGGGCCGGATTGGAACGCGTGGACAGCGACGTAAGTTATCATTCGCTGACCCGGGCAGGGCGAAAAAGTTCGTAGAGCAGCTGCTACGCCGCAGAGCGAGCTCACAAAATCGAATTGGCGTTTGCTACCGGGAAGTATTCCGGGGTCCATGACACGTTCACGTGTCCGTTCGGACGATTGCGCCATCGGAAGTTCGAAGACTGGCCATGCCGGCAGTCACCATAGCCGTAACTGATTGTGACGCGGTTCGCTTGGTCACCTCAAGGCCTCTGGCAAGCTCCGCACGGGTAAGAGGTCCGATGCCGGCTACAAGACGCCAAGCCAGGGGAGCCGTCGACGAGGCGTAGAGGCCTGAAAGTGCTCCCTCAGCCTGCAGGTGAGCCCTTTGCATGGCACGGAGGTCTGCGGCTGCACTCTCAGCAGCAGCCTGAAGCGCACGACGTAATAGGACGGGCAGGGGATCCTCGTGAAGTTCACGGAACAGAGCCCGCGGCATGACCCCAGCAAGCGCCATTGGCGCCGAGCCCAGCCCAAACAAGTGTGGGCGCATGGCGGCCGCAAGCGACGCAGCCCAGGCCGCCCCCCGGGGCGCCGAACGTGTGACCGCGAACCCACTGACCTGGATGATCTCGCTGCCGCCTTCAAGAAAGTCGATTTCCTCAGTTCGCAGTTCCGCCAGCCATTCAAGGAGGGTGCCCATCGGATCGCTGGTCGGCAGCAGCGCATCGAGCCGTTCGAGCGCGCGATCAGCAGGCCTGTATGTCTCGCTGAATCCTTCGGAGTGACTTTTCGCGGCCATGACCAGCTTGGCAGCATGGGCGAGAGGAGGGTGACCTCGCCGGCTGATCCACGACAAGAACTGACGGCGTTCTTCGGAGTACCACGAGCGCACGAGCTCGTCGGCCTCAAGGCCCGGATTGTGTTCAATTCCAATATTATCAAACGGATAATCGCGCACTTGTACGCGCCAGAGGCGCCGGAGTGAGGCCAGCGCAAGGCATTCGGACAGCTCGGGTGAGATGAAGGGGAGGGCCCCTTCGATGCGGGCAAGCGTCAGTTGCCAGGGTGCTGGGGTGGATGCCATCGGCCAGATAGTATATAAATGGCATAAAAAGTATACCCAGCTTGTACGGTGCCTTTGCTGTCCGATAAGAGCCCTTCACGGACGACACACTATTCTATATAGAGCAGCCGAAATTTGCGGCAATGTCACCCGCGCCCGAAGGCAGGAGTAAGGCACAGCAGCGGCATTGAAGCCTCAGGAGTGTTGCCTTGGACGATCACAGCAGAATGGCCTTGGGGCTTTCAGATGAAGCAGCGCTCGCGCCGCTGGGGAATGCGATCCCGCCGCAGCTCGCGGCAGAGATCGAAGCGGCCCGCTCATACCGGGCGCGCTCCAAGGCCGCCAACACTGTGCGGGCCTATGACAGCGACTGGCGGCAGTTCGAGGAATGGTGCTGGACGCGCGATCTTGAGCCTATGCCGGCCATGCCAGAGGCAGTGGCCACATACCTTGCTTCGCTGGCGCAGGCGGGGAGGGCGGACAGTACCATCGGACGGCACCTTGCGGCCATCGCCTGGCACCACAGGCAGGCGGGACAGGCCGCACCCCAGCACCGTGATTCGCGTGATGTCATTGGCGACACACTTGCAGGGATCCGTCGCGAGCAGCGCGCGCGGCCGACGCGTAAGAAGAGCGCAATTCTGGCGGCCGATCTTGCGCGGATGATTGCAGCTGCTGAAGGCCAAAGTCCGCGGGCTATCCGCGACCGGGCCGTCATGGCACTTGGGCTGGCGGCGGCGTTGCGGCGTTCCGAGTTGGTCGCGCTACAGCTGGCTGACCTCGAGCTGGTGCGGGAAGGCCTCAAGCTGACGATCAGGCACTCGAAAACAGACCAAGAAGGGGAAGGGCAGGTCATCGCGGTGCCGTCGGGAAAGATTCTCAAGCCGGGCGCGCGCCTCAACGAATGGCTCAGCGCAAGGGGAGGGGAGGCTGGTCCTTTGTTCTACCGCACCGACGCACAAGGGATGATGACCAAAGAGCCCATGTCGGATCGCTCGGTTGCCCGCCTGATTCAGCGCTACGCCCAAAAGGTTGGGCTCGATCCTGCCGCAGTCGGTGCGCACTCACTGCGCTCAGGGTTTCTGACCGAGGCGGCCAAGGCCGGAGCCTCGCTGCCCAAGATGCAGGAGGTATCGCGTCAGAAGAAGGTGGAGGTGCTCCTCGGTTATGTTCGCGATGCCGCGTTGTTCAAGAACCACGCCGGTGAGAGCTTTCTATAGGGAATCTAGGCTATGGAATGCTGGCTTGCTCCACGATGGTCCCTGGTTTCAGATACCCTTACGGAGCGTCACATATGGCAGAGGCATTATCGTGCTAGGTCTGCTAGAGCTGGATCGCGAATAATTGATTACACCGCAGGAAAATTTCATTAGATTCCCCAGGTAGTCGATTTTGATCCTGCCGATTGAGTGACTGAAACATAGAAAATGGCCCGCGCTGATCATCTCGTCTCGCTCGTTCGCGCCAGCGTTGCTGGCGACCGTGAGACGCTGCGCGCAGCGGCCGAGGCCATTGCCGCGGACGAACGAGCCAAAAATCACCACATCGTTGCAGATCGCATCGAACGCGCACTAAGCACCGTGCCGGTAACGCCGCCGCCTCTCACGACCTCCCAGCCTCAGGTCGGGCCAGGTCGAGACACGATCATCGAAATCGAAGCGCGGGTTAGATTTGATGATCTGCTCCTTTCGTTGCCAGCGCGCGAGAATGGTCGTCAGCTGATCGAAGAGCACATGCGTGCTGATGTTTTGCGCGCACATGCCTATGAGCCACGGCATCGGATTCTGCTTTCCGGGCCTCCTGGAAACGGGAAGACGTCCTTTGCTGAGGCAATCGCGGAGGCGCTGGGCTTACCATTCTTCGTCGTACGTTATGATGCTTTGATCGGCAGTTACCTTGGTGAGACCAACGCTCGGCTTCGCAAACTGTTCGATTATGTGCGCACACAGCCGAGCGTCCTATTTTTCGACGAGTTTGATGCTATCGGTAAAGAGCGTGGCGACACCCATGAAACCGGCGAAATCAAGCGCGTGGTCTCGTTCTTGCTCATGCAACTCGATCAATTGCCGCCGTATGTTATAGTTGTTGCGGCTACCAATCATGCAGAGTTGCTTGATCGCGCGGTATGGCGTCGCTTTCAGATGCGGTTAGCTTTTCCACAGCCCGATCGCAAACTGCTTGAGGTGTTTTTGGACAGGGTCATCTCTGGCTGGCCTGAAACTCCGCGCATGACTGTACAGAAGCTCGCGACCCGCCTTGGCGAAGTAAGTTATGCCGAAGCGCTCGACCTGTGCCAGAATGTGAGGCGCAGGCAGATATTGGGTTTGGGGGAGATTGGGATTGATGATGCGCTCGAGACAGAGCTTGAACTATGGAAATCGCGCGTACGGCCCGGGAATGTAGATGGCGAGCGATCCAACCAAGCCCCTGCTGAGGCTGACGCCAGACCAATCAAGACAACGCCCCGCCGGTCAGCAAAAATTTCCCCGGCCACCTGAATCTTTCCCTCGGGATCGCCAGCAAGCCACATTTGCCCCAAACTTCGACCGCCTGGCCCAGGCTTTGGCGCGAGATCCGGGCGGTCTCGAACTGCGTGCCGATCCGGCTGCCCTGGCACCGGAGAGATTGCTCGTCTTCGAAGTCCGTGGCTCGGTGAACAATTTTGCCGCAGCCGTTCAGCGCGTGCCCGGCCTCGAACTGATCGACGAGGAGGAGTTAGGCAGCGACGACGACAAGGAGCCCGTTGCCTACCTCCTTGTTCCGGACGCACGCGCGCTCGCAGAACTGCTCTCTCTTTGGAGGCGCTGGAACGCCGATCAACTGCAATTCGGGGAGACGCCGTGGCGTGGCGTGTTCGAACTGCTTCGCGATCTGCGACCATGGGGGCCTCAGGACAGGGTCCAACGAATCGACGCCAGTTTTCTCGCCGAGGAGATCGAGGAGCGCGGCGAGGACGAGCTTGTCCCGCTGGAGATCGAATTGATCTACCGAGCCTCTGAGGTTCAGGCCCAGGCACGGGAAGATGAAGTGCGCGCGGCAGTGACCGCACGCGGCGGGGATATCATCTCGCGTGCCCGGCTGCCCGACATCGCCTATCATGCCCTGCTTGTGGATTTGCCGGTACGCGCGATCCGGGAGATCATCGATCGGGCGGAAGGCGGCATCGCCAGCCTCGAGCCTGTCATGCACATCCGCCCGCAAAGCCTAGCGACGACGATCGAGATCGAGGACGTCACAGACGCCGGCACCGCTGCTGCGGTCGGCAACCTGCGCGAACCGATCCTGGCCCTGCTCGACGGAGTTCCGGTCGCTGCACATCCGCTGCTCGCCGCTCATCTGGTCGTGGATGATCAATTCGATCTCGAACCCCATGCCCCCGTGGACCAACGCGTCCATGGCACTGCGATGGCGTCGCTCCTCGTGCATGGCGACAGGAACAATCCCGCACCGGCATTGCCGCGGCGCATTCATGTTGTTCCGGTGATGGGTGCTGGGGATCGCTTCCCGGCACGACGGCTTGTCGTCGATATCATCTTTCTCGCCATTAGAGCGATGCGAGAAGGCCCGGATGCAACGGCGCCGGGCGTGCTGATCGTCAATCTCTCGCTTGGCAACGAGCGGCGTCCCTTTCAGTCGTCGCTGTCGGCATGGGCACGGCTGCTGGATCGACTGGCGTACCGATACGGCATTCTGTTTCTGGTGAGTGCTGGTAATGTGAGGGAGACCTTCGGCGTCCCAGCCTTCGCGACCGGCACGGCTTTCGAAGACGCTGACGCCGCCGCTCGCTGTGACGGCACGCTGACCGCGATCGGCAATCTGATGGCTGACCGGCGTATGTTTTCGCCGTCCGAGGCAATCAACGCGGTGACGGTCGGCGCGTCCAACGACGATTGGGTGTCGGCTGCGGACCGCCGCGCCGCCCGCACCATCATCGACCCCTTTCCGGGCATTCGTGCCGCCAACCCGTCGAGCGCTCTCGGCCCTGGATTTGCCCGATCAGTCAAACCCGACATTTTGATGCCGGGAGGTCGCGAGCACCTCCGCCAGATGCGGACCGACGGTCATGTCTTCGTCAGGCCGGCGCCCTCGACGCGCCCCGCTGGCCTCAAAGTGGCTGCGCCTCGTACCGGCGCCTTCGGGGTAGCCGAAGGCTATTCGGGCGGGACCAGCGGCGCGACCGCGCTGGCATCACGCACATGTCATCGGATCCACGACGCACTAGAGGCGGCGTATCCGGATTTTGCGGGCCTGCCCCACATTCAGCGGGCGGCCTTGCTTAAGGCACTGCTTGTCCATCCCGCCCGGTGGCCCGATGACATTGCTGCACGGATCAAAGCGATCATCGGTCCAGTCGGCGGACATCACAGCCACATCAAGGACAATATCAGGCGCTTCCTGGGATTTGGCTATGTTGACGCCGAAGACGCGGTAGCGTGCGCGGAGGACCGCGCGACGTTCTGGGCGGTTGGAGAACTTTCGCGCGACCGTGTCACCACTGTCCGTGTTCCCATACCGGCGGTTATGAGCGGTCAGGCCCGGCCCCACAGCCTCTCGGCGACGCTGGCATGGTTCACACCCGTGCAACCGGGACGCAAGAGCTACCGATCCGTTCGCCTCAAGCTGCTCGATCCAGCAGAAGCCGGCACTTTGGGCGTTTCTCCGCGAAGCCTTCAACCGGACGGCAATCAGACTAATCGCGGCACCATATTCATGCGTTGCTGGGAAGGTGACAAAGCGCCGGTCGTCGGCCCGGATATGACGATTGACCTCGTTGTGCAGCGCGATCCAGATCCGGGCACTCCGATAGATGAAGCTGTACCATTCGGTCTTGCGGTCACGGTCGCCATGCCCGGCATCGTCGGTCTCTACACGCAGGTCGCACAGCGCCTCGGCATCGCGCCGCGTCAGTCGGTCTGAGGCTCGCTTTTTTTCGGGATTTTGCAACTGTGAACGTCAAAAGGAAGCCTGCCAAAGCCGAGCGACCAACATCGAAAATGCGCACGATATTCCGCGAGGTCGCGCGCGACATTGTCGCCCGGGATCGCAAGGCGCGTAAAGGGGGGCGCACGCAAAATACGATTGGCGAGATCGAGCGCGCAATGGTGAAGGCCTATGTCTGCGGACAAGAAGGGGTCAGGACATAGAACGGGCACAGATATACGCTAAGCGTCTCTGCGCGCACTTATGGGTCGACTCTATGCGTCGA
>NZ_JBXPBT010000012.1:0-13236 GCF_056931895.1 Sphingomonas sp. jy18
GCACTTCGCCAAGGCCGGTAGATACCGGTCCGATTTGTGGATCCACCCCGGGTGGCAATGTGCCCGCCGCCTGCGTCAAGCGCTCACCTACTTGTTGGCGGGCGAAATAGAGATCGGTATCGTCGGTGAAGATCACCGTGACCTGCGCAAACCCGTTGCGCGAAATCGAGCGGGTTTCAACGAGGCCGGGCATGCCCGCCATGGCGGTCTCGATGGGATAGCTGACTTGGCGTTCCATTTCCGTCGGCCCGAGCGAGGGCGCAACGGCGTTGATCTGCACCTGCCGGTTGGTGATGTCGGGCACCGCATCGACAGGCAGTTGTACAAGCTGGGTGGCACCATAAATGGCGGCAAACGCGGTCAGGAGGACCACCAGCACCCTTCGCTCGACGGCGAAGGCGAGGATTTTTTCAATCATGGTCCGTCCTCTCAATGATCATGTTCGGCCTCAGCCTTGCCGAGTTCCGCTTTGAGGACGAAGGCATTGACGGTCGCGACGCGTTCGCCGGCGCGCAGACCCGAGATGATCGGCACGGCGGAATCGCTGCCAGTGCCCACCGTCACCGGCCGCACGACAAAGCCGCGCGGCGTGCGCACGAAAACAACACTGCGCCCGTCAACCTCCTGGATCGCGCTGCGCGGCACCACTGGCACCCGCTGGCCATCGCTCCCGGGCGTCGTGACCCGCGCACTGACATTCTGTCCGACACGAAGGTCACCATCGCGATTGTCGATGGTGGCGATAGCCTTGGCCGCCCCGGTGGCCGGATCGACAGCGGGTGAGAGAAAGCGGATGCTGCCCGTGTGCGGGTGATCGCTTCCCTGGACAGAAAGCATGATCGTCTGGCCAACCAGCACACGCTGGATATCGCGCGCGGGGATCATCAGTTCCGCCCAGACCGTGCGTGGATCGGCAACCTGAAACAGCTCGCGCTCGGGCGGAACATATTCACCCGGCGTCACGGTCACCGAAGTAACCTCACCCGCAACCGGCGATCGCAGCGTCATCAGCCGGGTGGTGCCTCCTCCCGTTCCCGCGCCGAGCGCGCGCAAGGCTTGCTCGGCTTGCTGCGCATCAATTCGCGCCGCATCGTAGGCGGCCCTTGCTGCTTCATAATCCTGACGTGCCGTGACACGCTGGCGGAACAGACTTTCCTCTCGCGCAAGAACAGTGCGTGCGGCTTCGGCTGCGCGCCGTGCGCGTGCCGATGCGCCCTGCGCCTCGGCAACCTCGCGGCTGTCAATGACAGCGAGCGCATCACCTACCGCGACCCGGTCGCCAAGCTGGCGCAAGATCCGCACGACAACGCCCGATGTGCGTGCGGTGACATGACCGACCGACTGTGTCGGCGGCACGAGCACGCCCGCCGTTGTCACTTCGCCCCCGGCAAAGCCTTCTCCGACTGCCGCAACCACGATCCCTGCTGTGCGCAGCTGCGCTTCGGTCACCATGATGGTGCCTTCCCCTGGCGCCGCCTCGGCTTCTGCATCGCCGCCAGACTCAGCGCCTTGGGCAGCTTCGTCGCTATGTGCTGCGTCGCCGCGCAGCACATAGCCCGCGCCGCCACCCACAAGGGCAATGATCGCGGCCCCGCCGATCAGAGCCAGCATTTTCCGGTCAATCGTCATGATCAGTTCTCCTCGCGCGCATAGGCGCGATTGAGCGCGGCAATCGCGCGGGCCCGGTCGAGCCGGGCTTCAATGATGGAACGGCGCGCCGTCGTCAGCGCGCCTTGAGCGTCGAGCAATTCGAGTAGCGAGAAGCGCCCTGCATTGTAGCCAATCTGCGCCAGCCTCACCGCCTCTTCGGCTTGGGCAAGGCCGGGCCCTTCAAGCGCGGCCAACCGCGTCTCGGCAGCTTCGACCAGCATTTGTGCCTGCGCCCTGTCTCGCCGCGCCTCGGCTCGCACCCGCTGCACCTGATATTCAGCTGCGGTCTCGTCGGCACGCGCAGCCTCGATCCCTCCGCGATTGCGGTCGCGGATCGGGATGGGCAGCGACACGCCGGCAACAAGCGCGGTGTCGCGCCCGTCATTGAAACGCCGCAGACCGCCGCTTACCGTTACATCAGGAACAGCAGCCGACTGCGCCAGCGTCACCCGCGCTGCAGCCACTCGGCGTTCCGCCTCGGCAAGCCGCTCGTCGATGCCGATGAAGGCAGGATCGTTGGTTGTTCGTCGGGGCTGCGGCGAACCGGCTGAGACCGTCAGATCTGGATCATCTGACCCAACCAGCACTGCGAGGTTCCGCCGTGCGGCAAGCATGAGACTGAATGTTTCAACCTCGGCGGCACGGGCCTCGGCAAGCGCCGCTTGGGCACGCAATTGCCGGAGCGGCGGATCGCGGCCCGCTTCGACCAGAATGCGCGCCGTGTTGGCAAGCGATGCCGCCTGCGCGGCATTGTCGCGCGCCAGCGTTGCCTGATCCGTCGCCGCTGCCAGCTCGGCAAAGGCCAGTTCAACGTCACGGACAAGATCAATGCGCTCGCGAAGCAGGGCAAGGGCCGCCACCTCACGCTCGCTTGCCGCAACGGACCGCCTGGCGCTTCGCTGACCCCCGATCTCGAGCTGTTGGCTAAGCGCCAGCGTGGTTTGTGTGCTGTCCAAGCCGCGGAACGGACCGCTTCCGGCGAAATCCTCGACCTCGAGGCTGACTTGCGGATTGGGACCGACATTCGCCTGACGCGTGCGCGCTTCGGCAGCGTCGACACGCGCCTCAGCGGCTGCCAGGCGCGGTTGGCTTGCAATGGCGCGCTCGATTGCAGTCTCGAGCGTTATGGGTTCGGCCAAGGCCGGAAAGGCAGTGACGAGCGCCGCAGCCATAAGGGCGGCGCGCAAGGATATGGGCATGAAAAACTCCTGAACTTGGCATGCGTTCAGTGCGCGAACCCACAGGTCCGTGCGCCGTTAAGGTGCAAGTTCAGGCAGAAGGCGGCTGAAGCGGCGGGGCTTGCGCCAAAGAGCTCAGGATGGCGCTGTCTTGTGGCCGCATCGCGACACGGGCCAGCGACAGGCTTTCGACCATGACCGGCGCGCCGGCATTAAGACCCACGCTGCAATGGTGATGAACCATGGCATGGCAGGGGGAATTTTCATCATCGGGAGCATGGTCGCGATGCGCTGCTTCGGCATGACCGCTTACGTCGGACGCAGCAAGGACAGCACTGTAGGGCAGAGCGTCGTGCGCCATCGACGGCGATTCTACGCCGCCAAATGCCAGTCCAACCGCCAGCCAAAACAGAAGAAGCACACGCACCATCACCGCCGCAATACTGAAAAGGGGTTAATCAAGCAATCTGACAGCTGCGATGTCACGAACTTAGTTCCTGCTGGCGCAACGCTTCCGCCAGATCCGCAGGTATCGGCATCGGCGCAAACGCGCTTACATTGGATCGCCCGGTGTTACCCACCGGCAACCGGCCCGTCAGCGAACCGAGCGGGGCCAGAATGATCCGGACCATCTGGCCCAGAACTTCGTTCCAATCGCGCCGTCGGATCGCAAACCCCAGCATGGCGCCATGACTGGCGAGATGCGGACCCAGAAAAGGCTGCGAAACGATATGAACCCGCTCCAGATGGTGCCACGCACGATCGTCGTCGCCCGCTTCTACCGCTGAAAGGTTTGCCGCCATTTCCACCGCGATCACCCGCCGCGCAGCCAGGCTCTTGGCAAGCCCCCGCCAGCGCCGCTGCCGGTGCCAATAGAAGATTTGCGCAAAGGCCCAGATGAACGGGGTCAGGACACCCGCCGAAACTTCGACCTCGTCGCTGTAGCGCGTCCCGCCGTCCTTGTCCGGCGCGACCGTAATCCAATGATCCCACTTCGAGATGAGGGCCCTATTGCCGTCATCGCGCAATCGCTTGGGCCATTCGCTGTCATTTGCTTCATGCAGCGAGGTCACAATCCACTGGGTCCCAAAGGGGATCATGCCGAAGAGCCGGACCTTAGCCTGGTAGCGCCCGCCGGGCTGAAAGCTCTCGAACGCCGCGTCATCGACCGGGATGAAGCGCACCAGCGGCCAAGCGATATGCTGCAACAGGCCCGCCGTCTGCACCTCGGCCCAGACCGTCTCCGGCTTGAGCGCGATATGTGTCGAACGGGAAACCTTCATGCCGCAACGCTCCGCAATTCACGCCGTGCCTGCTGGACAATCTGAATGCCGCCGCTGATCCCGAGCAGCGCCAAAATCGCTGCAACAATGAGGTCGGGCCAGGCTGTTCCGGTGCCGAACACGCCAAGTGCGGCCGCCATAACGGCGATATTGCCGATCGCGTCATTGCGCGAGCATATCCAGACCGAGCGCATGTTCGCGTCTCCAGTGCGAAAACGGTAGAGCATGATGGCGACACCGGTGTTGGCCGCCAGCGCGAGCGCGCCGATGATTCCCATCAGTTCAGGCTCGGGTGCAGCTCCGCCGAGCGCCGCCAGAACGGCTGTGATCATGACCCAACCACCCAGACCAATGAGGGCGAGCCCCTTGGCCAGCGCCGCCCGCGCGCGCCATGCCAGCGCCATCCCGGCGACCAGCAGGCTGATCGCATAATTGGTGGCATCGCCCAGAAAATCGAGTGCGTCCGCCTGCAACGCGCGGCTGTCCGCAGCGGCCCCTGCCGCCATTTCCACCGCGAACATGCCGGCGTTCACGCCGAGCGCGATCCACAAAGCCCTGCGCCAGCGCGGGTCATTCAGAGTTGCCGTCGTTCCGCACGCGGCCTTGCAGCAATCATCAGCCATCTTTTTGCCTTCTCGACAATCTGCGAGTCGGCATTCTATCTACACCCTGTAGTAACTATAGGGTCAAGCCCGAAGGAGTGGCAGTGAAAATTGGCGAACTCGCGAGCGCCACGGCGACGAAGGTCGAGACGGTGCGCTATTATGAAAAGATCGGGTTGTTGCCGCCACCCGCCCGGACAAGTGCCAATTACCGTGCCTATGGCAATGATCATCTGGCGCGCCTGTCGTTCATCCGCCGCGCCCGCGATCTCGGTTTCACGCTCGAAGCCGTGCGCGAACTGCTCACGCTGTCGGATGACAAGGCCCAATCCTGCGATGCCGTTGACGGAATCGCGCGCGTCCACCTCACCGAAATCGACCGCAAGATCGCCGATCTGAGCGCACTGCGCGGCGAACTGGACCGGGTCATCGGATCCTGCCGTCACGGGACCGTGGCCGACTGCAAGATCATCGAGACCCTCGCCCCGCGCACGCTGACCGCAACGTGATCGAAGATCGCTGCTTTGGCGCCAACGCTTCGGCCTCGCGTGCATGGATCCACCAGACCGCGTTGACGATGCTGCGACACCCGGCAATGGTCTGCCCATCCCCACTATCGCCACGGATCGAGCACTAACCATGCCAACCCTGCAAACCGGATTCATCTATGCGCTCGCCGCGCTGGCGGAGATCGCCGGTTGCTTCTCGTTCTGGGCATGGTTGCGGCTCGACAAATCTGCCTGGTGGGTTGCGCCGGGCATGGTGTCGCTCGCCATCTTTGCCTGGTTGCTGACGCTGGTCGATACGCCCGCTGCGGGCCGAGCCTTCGCAGCCTATGGCGGCGTTTACATCGCAGCGTCTCTCATCTGGCTTTGGAATGTCGAAGGCGCGCGACCCGACCGGTGGGATATCATTGGTGCCGCGATTTGCCTCGCCGGAGCAGGGCTGATTTTGATGGGTCCAGGACGATCAGCCTGATGGCAGCTAATGGGATGGTCACTCGAAAAGCTTTTCGCGAATATTGCGGAACACCGATGGGTTAACGGCTGTAATGAATAGCTCTAGCCAAGTCCCTGAGATATTAGCCATCCGTGCGATCACGGCCCAAATGAAAGCGGGCACCCGGTCAGTGACCGGACGCCCGCCCTCAAGTATTGGTCAGTTCGTTACGGGCAGCAGTCCATGGCCGCCTCGCAGCATGCCAACACGAGGTCGCAGCAGGACATGGCCAGCGATGCAACCTGATCCGGCGCAGCGGCAAATGCTGCTGAGCTGGAACCGAGCAGCACGGCTGCCGTGATGATGTACTTCTTCATGATGATATCTCCGTTGAAAGTGAATTGCGTCGATCAGCGGAGCATTCGGGGAGGCGGTGGCTCCGGCCCTCCGTTTGGCAGGGGCGGAAACTTTTCGAGAAGCGCCAGAAAAGTGAGTGACGACAGATCACGAGGCTCTAGTGACGAAATGCGCTCTGCCGCAAGGGTCTGGCACAAGGCCAGGCAAAAGCTCTGACACTGCCCGCGCTCGTCGTCCATGCAATCGCCGCAATCGCCTGCGTCCGCATTCATCTCTGCCATGGGAGCGCAGCCGCTCGCTGCGTACGTTGCCTCTACGGGAAGCAGCGCGACCAGAAATGCCGCGAGACAGAGGAATAGGCGCTGTGTCACTGGCCAAACCATACTGCGGTGTTCGGTTGGATCAAAGACATAGTTACACAGGTATCCCGAATCCATGATGCCGCCTCCATGACGACCTCTGCCAGTCCACTGAGTCGATAATTTCGGAATCGTCGATTGACAGCAATTCAAGCATGGCTTGCCTCGGTGTGCATCCGGGGGCGACAAAGAATAACCCTGGGGCCTGCGTGCAAAGTGAATCAGAAGGGGAGGGGGAGGGGAGGTGTGCCCGGGTGATTGCCGGGTGCACATCAGGAGTGACGACGATGCTTATTCCTTTTACCCGGCTCTATCTGAGCGATGCCAATGTGCGCAAAACGCGCAGCGAAGAAGACGATATCCAGCTTTCTGCCGACATCGAAGCGCGCGGCCTTTTGCAGAACCTGCTGGTCACCAAGAGCAAGAAGCGCGGCAAGTTTGCGGTGATCGCCGGTGGTCGCCGGTTGCGGGCCATCGATATGATCGTCACACGCGGTGTGTGGGCCCCCGACACCGAGATCGAATGCAAGCTGCTCGAGGGCAGCGAAGAGGAAGCTGGCGAGGCCTCGCTCGCTGAGAACTTCCAGCGCGTCGGGATGTCCCCAGCTGAAGAATGCCGCGCCTTCCAGCACTTCATCAAGGAGGGCAGCGATGTTGCCGCGGTCGCCAAACGCTTTGGCCTGACCCAGCGTTTCGTTGAAGGCCGCTTGCGGCTAGCAAACCTTGCTGAGTCGATTTTCGAAGCACTCGCCAAAGGCGACGTCACCCTCGAGATCGCCAAGGCTTACGCCGCGACCGATCAGCATGAGGTGCAGCTGCGGGTCTTTGAGCAGATGCGCTACGCCTATAACCCAAGCGCCGATGCCATCCGGCGTATGGTGGCGAGCGGTTCCATGCGCGGCAATGACCCAATCGCGCTGCTGATCGGCGAAGATGCCTATGTGGCCGCCGGCGGCAAGATCGAGCGCGACCTCTTCAGCGAAGCGGCAGATGATCGCTGGATCGACATCGAGATCGCCCACGGGCTTGCGGCGGAGAAAATGGAAGCCGAAGCCCAGCGTATCACTGCCGAGACGGGCCTTGCCTGGATCAGCCCGGTGGCGTCGACCAATTCATGGCAGGCACGCAGCGAAATGGGCGTCAATGCGGTTCGCCTCCCGCCCGCGCCGCTCTCCGAAGAAGCACGAGCCCGAATTGACGCGATCGATGCCCGCATGGAAGAAATCAGCGCAATCATCGACGAAGGCGACGAAGACGATGATGCCGATTTCGGGCAGCTCGAGGCCGAGTACGAGGATCTCGATGCTGAGCGCAGCGACCTCAACAACCCGGTGCGCGAACTGCCCGAAGAATGGCGCAGCGAGGCCGGACGGTTCCTGGTTCTCACCACCCGCGGCGAAATGGTGCTCGAGGCCGATTACTACAGCGAAAAGCGCCTGTCGTTCGAGACCGATGAGAATGGCAAGGTGACAGCGACGGCCGAAGAGCCGGTGCCAGGTTCCACCAAGCGAGCCAGCCCTGCGCCTTCCAGGCCCGAGGCAGTAGCGCCGGGCACGGAAAAGCCGATCAGCGCCCGCCTCTTCGACGAGCTTTCGGTCCAGCGTCGCAATATCCTCTCGGCATCCCTCCTCACCGATCCGGGCCTCGCGCTCGACTTCGCCATCTTCGCGCTGGCTGACAGCCACAGCTATGAAAGCCGGGGAACCTCGATCAAGGGCGGACGACCCAACGATCCTGCGACCGGAGAGCTTTCGCAGTCCACAGCCGAAGGGATTCTCGCCGAGGCCGAAAACGCGCTCAACAAGGGATGGCAGGAACATGGCTGCGCATCCCAGCGCTTCGCTGCCTTCCGCGAGCTTGCCGACGAAGCCAAGGCGGCGTGGCTCGCCTATGCGGTGGCCATCTCGCTCGAAGCCAAGAAGGGCTATGGTTCGGAATACCATCCGATCCATGCAGTCATCGGCAGTATGCTCGACATCGACGTCGCTGCGATGTGGCGGCCGACAGCCGAGAATTTCTTCGACCGGGTCAGCAAGACCTCCTGTCTTGCAGCACTGACCGAAGTCGGTGGCAGCGATCTTGCGGCGCGTTATGCGGCATCGAAGAAGGCTGACCTTGCCAAGACCTGCGAGACGATCTTCGCCGGCAAGGCGATCATTGAACTGGACGTCAAGGAAGCAGCGCTTGCCTGGTTGCCTGAAGGCATGAAGTTCACGATTGCTGCCAATCCCGCTGATCCGGTCATCCCGGATACCGACGAGGGCGACCCTGTCGCCGACGTCTGCGATGGAGATGGTGGTCACGCCGGCAGCGAAGCCGACGAGCTCCTCAATGACCATCAACCTGAAGTCGCCTGTGAAGAAGCGGCGGTAGCCGCCTGAGGCGGTCAATCACCCCTCCTGATGACCTGGCCCGGCCACTCGCCTGAGTGAGCCGGGCCTCTTTTTTGTTGAGGAGCAGGCCCATGCGCCAACGACCCAAGCGTGATGTCGCGCAGGAAATCACCAATCTGATCATCGCTACAATCGAGGCCGGAACGCTGCCCTGGCGCCGACCCTGGAAGAAGACCGGTATGGGCGGAGCACCGCTGCGCGCTGCAGGCGTCCCCTATACAGGGATCAACCGCCTCTATCTTTGGGCGGTCGCCGACCACTATGGTTATGGCTCACGCTACTGGATGACCTGGCGCCAGGCCATCGAGCTTGGCGGACAGGTCCGCAAAGGCGAAACCGCCGAGCCGAGCATCTACTTCAACAACACGAAGAAGACTGCAATCGACCATGCAACCGGCGAGGAATCGGCGAAAACAATCCGCTTCATGCGCGCTTACAGCGTGTTCAACGCCTCTCAGATCGATGGCCTGCCGCCGCATTTCTATCCGAGCCCGGTGCCCGAAGCGCCGCCGACGCCCTCGCAGAAGGCCGCTGCGATCGAGTGCTTCTTCTCACCCGTTCCGGCTGACATACGCCTCGGCGGAGACCGCGCGTTCTACTCGCCGGGCGCTGATTATATTCAGCTTCCGCATCCCAATGCTTTTGCCACGGAAGACGGATTCGTGGCTACGAAAGCGCACGAACTCGGCCATTGGTCGGGCCATGCCTCGCGGCTTGCCCGCGAATTTGGCAAGCGTTTCGGCGACAAGGCATACTCTTTCGAGGAGCTGGTCGCCGAGCAGGTGAGTGCCCGGATCTGCTACGAACTGGGCCTTCCGGCAGACCTCCACGAAAGCCATGCCAGTTATGTCTCGCACTGGCTGGAGATCCTCAAGGCCGACAAGACGGCCATCATCACCGCGGCCGCGAAGGCCGATCAGGCATTCAACCATCTTGCGGCCTATTCGGGCTACCAGAGCGAACCTGCAGAGGATGAAGGGGAGGAAGCCGATGAAACGGCGCCAGTTCCGGCTTGTGTTTGAGCCAGCCTCCGAGGAGGTCGTTCGCCTCACCCAGCTTCACCGTTATGCGGGTGATGTTGCAAGCCGCGGGAGGGCGCCCATTGGCGGTGTGCTGGCTGAGTATATCGCAGGCCTGTTCCCCCAGAGGGATCCACGCCAGGTGCTGGACGGTCTTCTCGGCAAGGGGGACGCCGGTTGGTCGCTTGGCACAGCTCCGAGTCAAGGCCGATCGCTAATCATCCAGACAACCGAGGCGGGCGTGGCGGTCTCGGCAATAGCGAGGATCCTCGAACAGATTGCGCCAGGGGCGCTCCTGCGACCGATGATCTACGAGCCGTTGCCGCTGGAGAACCCGAGCGAGCACCGCGGCAGCCTGCATTGAGGGAAGGGGGATGGGGCCATTGCATCTTGCAATGGAAAGGAAGCCTCATGTCCTGCGACATCGATTACCGTTACCGCCGCGCCCTCCAGCCCGACGGACTGACAACCTTCGAGAATGCGCTGCGAGCTTTGAACGAGGCCGTCGATGACGTCCGCCTTGCAGGCCGGCAGGCTGCAAGCTGCCCGGCAGTGCTGCTCCTCACCCGCCACCTTCAGCGCATTGCCGACGGAAGGCCGACCGAATGTGAGGCCGACGACCAGGCGCTGCGGTCCCAGTGCATCGAACGCCTTGCCGAGCTCAAGCACAGACCGGCGATCATTGCGCTGGTCAAGCGAGGGATCGACTATCGTCCCGAAGAGCTGCGCCACTACCGGCGCGAGGGCACGCGCGCCCTTCGCCAGATCGCAGCAGGGATCGGGCTCGAGCATGCCGATTACCGCATCAGCTATTACACCTCACAGGAACAGCTCGCGGGCGAGCATGTGCTGGAAGCCGAAGGTATCTATGTCCGGATCAGCCCGGAAAGGTTCGGCGAGCCGGGTCTCGCCTGGCGCAACCCGTTCTGGAAACCGCCTGGCGCGGTGATGCGCAAAGCGCCAATCACCGCCCTTGCAGACATTCCCGCACTCACGGCGCGGATCGCGCGCGAATTGAAGATCGCACCTCCGGCACAGCCGGGGCTCATCTGAAGGAGAACTCGCATGGGCTGGCTTTACATGCACCGTGCCGGAATGGGGGGCTTCGACACTCCCAAGGCCTATCTCGACAATCAGTTCACATGGGAGCGCGAGAATGAAGAAACCGGCACCTTCGAAGGATGCCGGGTCGTCAGAAGCGTGTCCACAACCGGGGCCTATTACGCGGCGGTCCAGCGCTATGGACCGGACAACCAGCCCCACGCCATCTCCGCGGTGATCTGTCTGGTCCGCTGGAACCCCAAGGCAGCCGACGGCCTCCTGTTCGGCTACAAGGACATGGATGAAAACTCCGGGCCGGTGGAGGCCGGGTGTCCCAGAAGCATCCTCGAGGAACTGGGACCAACCAATCACCCCTATGCCCTCGACTGGCGCAACCGGTGCTACCGCCAACTGCGGCTCAAGGAACGCAAGATCGCCGATGGTGACATGATCCGGCTGCCTGAACCCATGAAGTTCACCGACGGCAGCGAACACGCCGAATTCAGGGTGACAAGGCGCGGGGCGAAGATTGAGCTCAGCACGCCCGATGGGCGAGGCCGGTTTCGCATCAGCAGATTGATGGAGCGCCGGTTCGAGGTCGTGCCCCCCAAGCGTGCGCCGCGCACATTCTTCCCGGCAACGCCGTAACACTCGGGAGGTGACCATGCTGCTTCAGAGCCTGGATCCCAGAAGGGCGATCCTGTGCGGACGCGCCAATGCCGAGCGTCTCGCCATCCGGATGACTGCAAATTCCGGGCAGAGCCATGCCGTGGTGAGGACCGACAGCAAGCTCCAGCCCTTCTGCGTTCTGCCGGCAGAAGAGGGCCTTCCCGGTGCGATCGAGCTTCAGATTGTTGTCCTGTAGGCTATCTCGAACACATGGGCTCTTTCCCTTCATCACTTGTTCACGCTTGCAATTGTACCAATATCAGTACAACGTTCCGGGAAAGGATGAAGCCATGGATGTTATCACCTACTCAGAAGCGCGCGCCAATCTGAAAGGCATTATGGATCAAGTGGTCAGTGACCGGACACATGTCGTGGTCACGCGCCAGAAAGCAGAGTCGATCGTGATGGTCTCGCTCGAAGATTGGAACGCGATCGAGGAGACCATGTACCTCCTTTCGAACCGCACCAATGCCGACCGCCTAAGGCAATCGATCGAGCAACTGGATGGTCAAGGCGGCAATGAGCGCGGGCTGATCGAGCCTTGAAGCTGGTCTTTGCTGACAATGCCTGGGAGGATTATCTTCATTGGCAGCAAGCCGACGACAAGGTTCTCACCCGGCTCAACGATCTCATCAAGGAATGCCAGCGAACACCTTTCAAAGGGACCGGAAAGCCTGAGCCTCTCAAAGGCTCCCTGGCAGGCTGGTGGTCGCGGCGGATCACCAGAGAAGACCGTCTGGTCTATCGCGTCACTGGCAAAGGAAACGAGCAACAGCTAGAAATTGCCCAATGCCGGTTTCACTATTGAACTGAGCTCCTGGATGGAATCCGATCGCGATGCGGACAATGGCGCGCGTGACCCGCGCACACTGATAGCGAAGCTGGGGACAACCGGCGATGAACTTGCACGCACGCTCGGTCTCGACAAACATGATCCCCGCCGGATGGAGTCAGATGACATTCAGCGCCGCATCGGCTCGATGATAGAGGTGCTCAGCAAGGTGGAACCGCGTTTCGGTTCTGTCATCATGGCCTATGCCTGGTACCGTTCTGAGGCGCTTTCCGGTTTTTCAGGCCAGACTGCGATGGAACTTGTACGCTGCGACCGCGTGCAGGACGTGCTCACTTATATTGCTGCCGTGGACGCAGGCGTGCATGCCTGAGCACTGCGATGGAACCGGAATATCTATTCCTCGATCATCCCTCCGAGACCGGGATCGAGATACCACGATGGGCCTTCAGTAAAGTCGGCATTGCGGGCAGGAACAGGGCCATCAGGCTCTGACGAGACGTAAGGGTTGACCATCGGCGCAGGGCGCTGGCCCGAGCGCAGAATGTGCCCCGACATCTGGCACCGCGGCCCGAGGAGTTCGAAGAGCCATTCGAGATCGTCGAGCATCTGGACAACTCCGCGCCCTGCCAGCGCATAGTAGAGGCAGCGCTGATAGTCATCGCAGTGGCAGGACAGGATCTGCGTCAGCCGAGCCTTGGCATTGGGCAGGCCCTGAAAGACGCCCTGCAAGGTCTCATAGAGCTCGCGCGCCGAGTAATAGGCATCGAAGGGCTCCACTCCGATCGAAGCATTGGCGAGCATGCGCTTGGTTGGACGGCAATTCGGATCAAGTGCCGCGTCGCGCAGCGTGACATCGAGGTCGAACTTGCCGATATCGGGGTCAGGACATAGAACGGGCACAGATATACGCTAAGCGTCTCTGCGCGCACTTATGGGTCGACTCTATGCGTCGA
>NZ_JBXPBT010000013.1:0-12077 GCF_056931895.1 Sphingomonas sp. jy18
AAAACCCAACAACAGACGAGGCCCGCACTCCGCTAATTTACGCCGCGACCTGTGCCAAATGTTCTGACGACGGACAGCTTTCCGACATCGACGGCTCGGCGATCGCGCCAGCCATCATCGAAAGCTGCCAGACCCGGCTGCTACTGCCGAACGAGCGCGCGATCGAACCGCAGATCACGGCGATATATCAGCGCTTCGGGCTCAATTCGCGCCAGATCGAGATCCTCGCGCGGGCGATGCCCAAGCGCGACTACTACTGCCAGTCCCGCCGAGGCAATCGCCTGTTCGAGCTGGGCCTGTCCGACGTCGCGCTGGCGCTCTGCGCCGCCTCGTCGAAGACCGACCAGGCCGCCATAGACCGCATCGTCACCGAGCATGGCCGCAAGGGATTCCTCGCCGCCTGGCTGCGGCTGCGCGGCGCGACATGGGCGGTCGACCTCATTCCCGACCTCACCAACCTGGAGAGCCTGCCATGAAACTGCGCATTCCCCGCGCGGCGATCACCGCCGCCGTCCTCGCCATCCCTTTGTCTGCGTCGCCGGTGCTAGTCGCGCCGGCCTCGGCGCAATGGATCGTCTACGACCCGACGAACTACGTTCAAAACGTCCTGACGGCGGCGCGTTCGCTGGAGCAGATCAACAACCAGATCACCTCGCTCCAGAACCAGGCCACCTCGCTGATCAACCAGGCCCGCAACCTCGCGAGCCTGCCGTTCTCCTCGCTGCAACAGCTCCAGCAATCGGTCCAGCGCACCCAACAGCTTCTGCAGCAGGCGCAGCGCATCGCCTACGATGTCCAGAACATCGATCAGGCGTTCCGCACCAATTACGGGGCCGGAAGCGCCTCGATGAGCGCGTCCAATCAGCAGCTCATCGCCCAGGCGAAAGAGCGCTGGAACAACACCGTTTCCGGCCTTCAGGACGCCATGCGCGTCCAGGCCGGCGTGGTCGGCAACATCGACACCAACCGCACCCAGATGTCGGCGCTGGTCGGCCAGAGCCAGGGCGCCACCGGCGCGCTGCAGGCCACCCAGGCGGGCAACCAGCTTCTCGCACTCCAGGCCCAGCAGCTCGCGGACCTGACCGCCGTCGTCTCGGCGAACGGCCGTTCCCAGGCGCTCGCCGAAGCCGAGCGGTCGGCGGCCGCCGAACAGGGCCGCGAGCAGCGCCGCCGTTTCCTGACGCCGGGCTCGGGCTACCAGCCCGGCAACGCGCAGATGTTCCAGAACGGCAACTGAGGGCGCGACGATGGACGGAAAGATCCTCGCGCGCATCGGCGCCATCTTCTTCGTGACCTTCGCCGTCACCGCCACCGCCATCGAACTCGCCCGCAAGGACGAGCCGCCGATCTACCGCAGCATCGCGGTGCCCGCGGAAGCGGCGGCCGATCCGCTGAAGGCAAAGCTGCGCCGCTGCCAGCGGCTCGGCGAGGCCGGCACCAGCGACAGCGAGTGCCTGCAGACCTGGGCGGAGAACCGCGACCGCTTCCTCACGCCGTCGCAGCCGGCGCCGCAGGCGCCCGGTCCGCAGGACATCCCGCAGAATCCGCCGGTCACGCGCGAGCCCATCGTCAAGGAGCCCGTGCCGGCCGTCGACTCCCACACGAACGAGGCGCGCTGAGATCATGGGCGGCACCGGCGTCATCGACCACTTCCTGGAAGTTTTCACCCGCTACATCGACGGCGGCTTCGGGCTTCTCTCCGGCGAAGTTGCGTTCATCGCCACGACGTTGATCGTGATCGACGTCACGCTCGCCGCGCTGTTCTGGAGCTGGGGCGCCGACGAAGACATCATGGCGCGCCTGGTGAAGAAGACGCTGTTCGTCGGCGTCTTTGCCTACCTCATCGGCAATTGGAACAACCTGGCCCGCATCATCTTCGAGAGCTTTGCTGGCCTCGGCCTGAAAGCCTCCGGCACCGGTTTCACCGTCGCCGACATGATGCGGCCCGGCCGCGTCGCCCAGACCGGCCTCGATGCCGGCCGGCCACTGCTCGATTCCATATCCGATCTCATGGGTTACTGGAGTTTCTTCGAGAACTTCATCCAGATCGCGGTGATGCTGCTCGCCTGGGCGCTGGTGCTGTTGGCCTTCTTCATTTTGGCCATCCAGCTCTTCGTGACGTTGATCGAATTCAAGCTCACCACGCTGGCGGGCTTCGTGCTCATCCCGTTCGGGCTGTTCGGCAAGAGCGCCTTCATGGCCGAGCGTGTGCTTGGCAACGTCATCTCCTCAGGTATCAAGGTGCTCGTCCTCGGCGTCATCATCGGCATCGGGTCGAGCCTGTTTTCCGAATTCACCGCCGGCTTCGGCGGGGCAACACCCACCATCGATCAGGCCATGGCCATCGTGCTCGCGGCGCTGACGCTGCTCGGTCTTGGCATCTTCGGTCCGGGCATCGCCAACGGTCTCGTCTCTGGCGGACCCCAGCTCGGCGCGGGCGCCGCCATCGGAACCGGCCTAGCCGCGGGCGGCATGGTCGCCGCAGGCGCCGCCACGGTTGGAGCGGTGGCGTCCGGAGGAGCCGCGCTGGCAGGAGGCGCGGCCGCCGCCGCTCGCGGGGGCGCCGCCCTCGCGGGCGGCGCTTCCACCGCCTACAGCCTGGGCGCCGCAGGGCAGTCGGGCGCCTCAGGTGTGGCCAGTGGCCTGGGCGGCGTCGCCCGGGCCGCCGGTTCCGCTGCAACATCGCCGCTCCGCCGCGCCGCTGAACGCTCGACCGAAAGCATGCGCTCCAGTTTCTCGGAGGGCGCCAAGTCCGCCTTCGAGGCGACCGGCGGCTCCTCGACCATGGGCACCATCGGCGGCGGCTCAGACGAGGCCGCGCCCGCCGCCGGCAATTCAAACACGCCGCCCGCCTGGGCCCAGCGCATGAAACGCTCCCAGCAGATGAGCCACGCCGTTTCCACCACCGTCCATGCCGTCCGCAGCGGCGACAGCCATGGCGGCGGCTCTTCCATCAACCTCTCTGAAAGCGACCGCTGATGTTCCGAAGACCCTCTACGCATTACGGAAAGGCTCCCGAGCCCGAGACCCCTTATCAGCGCGCCGCCCAGGTTTGGGACGACCGTATCGGCTCGGCCCGCGTCCAGGCGAGGAACTGGCGCTATATGGCCTTCGGATCGCTGTTCCTCAGCGCCGGCTTCGCCGCTGCGCTGGTCTGGCAGTCAGCTCGGGGAACCGTCGTGCCATGGGTGGTGCAGACAGACCGGCTCGGCCAGGCGCAAGCGATTGCGCCTGCGACCGCCGACTACCAGCCGACCGATCCGCAGATCGCCTTCCACCTGGCGCGCTTCATCGAGCAGGTCCGCTCGATCCCAGCCGACGCGATCATCGTCCGCCAGAACTGGCTACGCGCCTACGACTTCACGACAGATCGCGGCGCGGCCGCACTCAACGATTACGCGCGCTCGAACGATCCCTTCACCAAGGTCGGCCGCCAGCAGATCGCCGTCGATGTCTCGAGCGTCATCCGTGCGTCGCCGGACTCGTTCCGCGTCGCTTGGACGGAGCGCCGGTATGAGAACGGCCAGCTCGCCGACACCACGCGCTGGACCGCGATCCTCACGATCGTCGTCCAGATTCCCCGCAATGCCGACCGGCTGCGGGCCAATCCCTTGGGGATCTACGTCAACGCAATCTCATGGTCACGGGAGCTGGGGCAATGACAAAGCCGTATTTCCGTAAAGCCGGAAGGCCGGCTTTGCGCATTCAGACATTTGCGGCTTTGCTGCTGTCGGCGACGGCGCTCGCCGGCTGCGCCACCGCGACGCCGCCGCCGGAAATCAGCTACGACGACGCTCCGGCCGCCGTGCAGACCGTCGATCCTCCCGCGCCGGTCCGGGTCGTCGAGCTGCCGCGACCGCTGCCGCTGCCCGGTCAGATGAAGCCGGTCGAGGAATCGCGCCGCGCTCCGGAGCCGGCCGATCCCACCGCGCGCGTCAACCAGGCCAACGCCGCCGCCCGTATTCAGCCGGTGCGCGACGGCTTCATCAACTCGATGCAGGTCTATCCCTTCACGCAAGGGGCGCTCTATCAGGTCTACACCGCCGTCGGGCAGATCACCGACATTGCGCTCCAACCCGGCGAGCAGCTCGTCGGCTCAGGGCCGGTCGCGGCCGGCGATACGGTCCGCTGGATTATCGGCGACACGCAGAGCGGCGCCGGCGCGACGCTGCAGGTCCATATCCTCGTCAAGCCGACGCGCGCGGATCTGATGACCAACCTGGTCATCAACACCAATCTACGCACCTACCATATGGAGCTGCGCTCGACCGAGCGGACCTATATGGCCTCGGTCTCGTGGCAGTATCCGCAGGACCAGCTCATCGCGCTCCGCAGGCAGAATGCCGAGGCGCAGGCCACCCAGCCGGTGGCCACCGGCGTCGATCTCGCACGGCTGAACTTCCGCTACGAGGTGACCGGCGACCGTGCTGCATGGCGGCCGCTGCGGGCCTATGACGACGGCCGGCAAGTCTTCATCGAATTCCCACGCGGCGTCGGCCAGGGCGAGATGCCGCCGCTGTTCGTCGTCGGCCCGGAGGGCAAGACGTCGGAGCTGGTCAACTATCGCGTCCGCACCAACTACATGATCGTCGACCGGCTGTTCGCCGCCGCCGAGCTGCGGTTCGGCTCCGGCGACAATCAGAAGCGTGTCCGGATCACCCGCACCGACGGGAGGCCGGCGTCGTGAGCGAAGACCGGAACGAGGGAGAGGATGCGGCCGCGCCGCTGACCGGATCGGCGCCCGAAGCGGCAGCGCCGATGCGGCTGCGCGCGGATGCGCCGCGCGTGACGCGGCTGTCGCGCAAGGTGCTCGCCGGGCTCGGCCTGGTCGCCAGCCTCGGGATCGGCGGTGCGCTGGTCTATGCGCTCCAGACTCGCAACGGCGGCCGGGCGCCGGAGGAGCTTTATTCAACCGACAACCGCAACACGGCGGATGGCCTCCAGGGCCTGCCGCGCGACTATAGCAGCGTGCCGCAGCTCGGCCCGCCGCTGCCGGGCGACCTCGGCCGGCCGATCGTCAGCGCCCAGAACCGCGGCCAGCCCGTGCCCAATCCCGGCGTCGCCGCTCCGCAGCCCGGCCTCAGCGCCGAGGAGCAGCGCCGGCTCCAGGAGATCGAGACCGCCCGCACCAGCCGTCTGTTCGCGGCGGCGGAGGCGCGCAATGCCGCGCCGGTCACGGCGAACACGCCGAACCAGGCGCCACCGGACCTCGCCAGCCTCGGGCTCGCGCCGCCGCCGGCAACGCCGAGCGCCCAAGATCGGCAGCAGGCCTTTCTCAACGCGCCGGTCGACCGACGCACTGTTGCGGCCGACCGCATCGCCGCGCCGGCCTCTCCGAATATCCTTCAAGCCGGCGCCGTCATCTCGGCCGCTCTCATCACCGGCGTTCGATCGGACCTTCCGGGCCAGATCACCGCCCAGGTCACCGAGAACATTTATGACAGCCCGACAGGCCGGATCCTCCTGATCCCGCAGGGCACGCGCGTGATCGGCCAGTATGACAACAACGTCCAGTTCGGGCAGAGCCGCGTCCTGCTCGTGTGGAATCGGCTGATCTTTCCGAACGGCCGCAGCATCGTGCTGGAGCGCCAGCCCGGCGCCGACGCCGAGGGCTATGCCGGCCTGCAGGACGGCGTCGACTATCACTGGTGGGATCTCGCCAAGGCCGCCGGTCTCTCGACGCTCCTGAGCGTCGGCGCCGAACTGGCCACCAATGATGACGACCGGCTGATCCAGGCGATCCGCAACGGCGGCCAAGACACGATCAACGACGCAGGCCAGCAGATCATCCGGCGGCAGCTCAACATCGCCCCGACGCTCACCATCCGACCCGGATTCCCGGTCCGGGTGATCGTAACCCGTGATCTTATTCTCGAGCCCTACGGAGGCTGATGTGACCAAGTTGAAACTCGGCATGATAGCCGACGACAAGCCCGTGAAGGTGACGGCGGAATTACCGGCGACGGTCTATCGGGATCTTGTCGCTTACGCTGAGGTTCACGGCCGCGAGACCGGCCAGCCGGTCGCCGATCCAACACGTCTGATTGCGCCTATGATCGAACGCTTCATCGCGACCGATCGCGGCTTCGCCAAGGCACGTCGCGCGCGGCACGTTACTTCCTCTTGATCGTCGGCAGGGCCCAAGGGAGCCCCGGCGAACGATCATTCGGGTTCCTTATAGCCATATTCGGGAATGCCTTGCTCGCTTCCGTAGTAGCGATAGGGAAGAAACTTGCCCGACATTCCGATCTTCACTCGATCACCTTTTGGATTCGGCTCACGCTCGAACGTGATGTCGAAATCGATTGCGGACATAATGCCGTCGCCGAACTCGTCCTCGATGAGTGCCTTCCACGCGGGGCCGTTGACCATCACCATTTCATAGAAGCGATATATCAGGGGGTCCGTCGGCGGCATGGGCATGCCTCGATATGGCACCTCGTTCAGCATACGCTCTTCTGCCTCCGACAGGCCGAACAGCGCCGCAGCCTTCTTCGCGAGCGGTTTGATCAGCTTCATCTGCCCGAGCAAAGCGCCGATGATCAGCACCTCGGACACACCACCGATCTCTCCGGTGATGTGTTTCCACGACCAGCCTCGCTCGCGCTTGATGTCCAATATCTTTTCGGTCAGTTCCTCACGCCTCATCGATCCGTTCTCCTTCTTTGATGATCGCTAACGGGATGCGGTCCCGGCAATGCCGGGACCACAGGGACATGTGCGCAGGTGCGGGCGTCTCAGCCCTTCAGTTGTGAGACGGTTTCCGCGGTCGTCCAAAGGCCGTGCGCGAGGAACCGGAAATTCACCAGGGCGGCGAGGTAGCCGTCGCCCTCCGGAACGCGAGGGCCGGCTGTCGCATCGCGAACGACCACCACTTCGAAGCCCTGTTCGATCAGTTCCCGCAAATGCGCTTCAATGCACAGATTGGCGGCCATGCCGGCCAGGATGACTTGTGACACACCTTGTTTGCGCAGTTGGAGAATGAGGTCGTTCGTCTCGGGGCCGTAGACCTTGTGCGGCGAGGCAATGATGGTTTTGCCGTCGTGGATGTACTTTTTGTAGTCTTCGAGGAAATCCGCGCCCGATCCCTCGAATTCCTCCACGGTAAACTGGCCTTTGCGACCAAACATGTTGATCGCATGCATGGTCTTTTCCAGTGGACCGCCAAACTGCCAATGATGGTCACATGGATAGTAGAAGTGGGGCGAGATGGCGACGGTGATATCCGCTGCCTTCGCGGCTTCGAACAGTTGGCCGATGTGCGACACGGTGTTGTTCTCGACAACGCTCTCGCCGAAGAACGGCCAGCTCACACCGCTGGGATGTAAGAAGTCGTTCTGCGGATCGATCACCACGAGGGCAGCTCGCTTCAGGTCGAGCTGAAACGTGCTTTTTGGAAGCACCGGATTTTCGGGATCTGCGTAGAGTTCAGTCATGATCTTCTCCTTTCAGAAGAGGAAGGCGCCATCTGCTGGCGACGTATTAAAGTGACTGGTCGTCTATTAATACGACACGATTTTCACGCGAGGAGCCGAGGCAGGGCAACAGTGCCAAATCGCCTCAGAGCTCTTCCGCTTTGCTCGACCTTGGCCACCATCACCGCGCCCTCGAAGGCCTCGATGAGCGTCGCCGCAAGGTCCTGGGGTTCGCGCGCGAGGGGAAGCTCTCCCGCTTCGCTCGCGGCCGACAGGCACTTTGCAAGGGCGGCTGTCCAAGTCCTCAGGAGAGCTTTCAGCTTTGATCGTGCAATCGAGCTCTGCGCCGCAAGCTCAAGCGCGAGATTGCCGATCAGACAGCCAAACGTGAATTTCTGTCGCTCATGATACTCAATCAACTCCGAAAAGTGTCTCTCGACGCGCTTTAACGGGCTAACGAAATCGTCTTCCAGGATGGACACGTAATTGGATTCGATTGCGCGCCAGTATTCATCGAGTATCGCTGCCGCGAACGCATCCTTGCTTTCGAAGTAATTGTAAAACGATCCCTTCGGAACTCCGGCAGCGGCAGTAATATCCTGCACGCCACAGCCGTTGAAGCCAAGGCGATGGATGATTTCTGCGCCTTTTTCGATGAGGCGCGAACGAACTTCTGGATTCGGTGGACGTGGCATGACGTTAATAAATGACCAGTCATCTCGTTATGTCAACCGTTGAATGGCCTCTAGGACCGTTGAGGACCGCCGCTGGTGCGTTTTTGCGATCGATGCGCTAAGGTCCAGCAGACGCTTAAGCGCGGGATTGACGTTGTTTGTCGACCAAACAACGCTTGAGTTGAACACCTCGCCCCCTTCGGCAAGCGGAACGAAGATGACCGCGGGATAGGAGGCGCCCTGAGTGGAGGTCGCAGCCAAGGTCACGCCGAATCCCATGCCCACCATGTTGAGGAGGTTCTCGCGGCCAACCCGCTGCACCGAGATCCGCGGATGAAAACCCAAACCGGAAAGCTGCCGCACGATGATCGCCTCGACCTCAGGCCCGTGAACGTCCGCTGCGACAAGGAATGTCTCGTCGCGGAGATCCTCCCAATTGACGCCGACGCGTGCCGCCATGGAATGGTGCTTTGAAACTGCGACGTATAGAGGTTCACCCCAGAGATGCATCGCCTGGCAACCGGGAAGACGCGGCTCGCCGGGAATGAATGCCGCGTCGAGCCGACCGCTTAGCACGCCGGCGGCAGTCGCCTGCGCCGTCGCCTCTTCGATCTTTATATCGATGTTCGGAAACCGGAAATGGAACGCCTCGAGCACGTCGGCCAAGAAACCGCTGGCGAGCGAGGCCATCAGCCCGATTTTCAACTCCCCAATCTGGCCTCGTTTCTCCATGCTTAGGCTGCTGACAGCTTGGCGAATGTGTTCAGCGCCAAATGCAGCCTCCCGTATGAAGCGCTCGCCGGCTGGCGTCGGCCGCACTCCGCTCCTGCTGCGTTCGAAGAGCGGCACGCCCACCCTGCGTTCGAGCAACTGAATTCGACGGCTGACCGTCGACTGCGAGAGATTCATCGCATCGGCCGCACGGCGGAAACTTCCGTGTTCCGCAACCAGAATCGCGTAGCGGAGAAAGCGGAGGTCAAGAGCCAAGTCAGGCATGTCCCCCTCCGCCTGCCCGCCGATGCAGTGGCCGGCCGACGCTCAGCCGCGACCTGCGCAACAGGGAATGACTGCGCATTTCCGCCGCCGCGAACCGCGGGACGGCGCCAATTATGCGGCTACGATGCTCGTGGAGAAGCGACACTCGCATAGAGAAAACACTACTCAGAAAGATCAGGCCCGAACATCGCCCGCATCTGTGCCAAATAATGTTCCTCCGAGGTCATCCATCGCAATTGTGCGAACAACGCGGTATCGGGGCCCGCCGGAAAGCGCAGCCGATCGCCCTCCTCCGTCGCAGCAGCGAAAACAGCCTCGGAGACTTCGCTCACACTCGTGAACGCGGTTGGATAGTCTTGCAACTTGGCGAAATAGCGTTGCGCAAAGGCGTCGTATGGCGGTGGTGTCAGTCCCTCAATGCGATTGGCGCTGTTCGTTCTGAAATTGGTCGTTGGTGCAAGGCCTGGTTCTACGATCCGCGCCCGGATGCCAACCAGGCCCAATTCATACGAAAGCGCCTCAGTGAACCCTTCAACAGCACACTTGCTGGCCGTATACACGGCAACGAACGGCATCGGGGCGATCGCCGTGCTGGAGGTCACATTGATTATCACACCACCCGCATGCTGGCGCATATGCGGGATTGCCGCTCGGCAGACCGCCATCACCCCGAAAGTGTTTGTTTCAAACATCTCCCGAATTACGGTGTCAGGCGTAAACTCGAACGCGGAAAGCAAGCCGATGCCCGCGTTGTTGACCAGCACATCAATCCGTCCAAAGGCGGCGACGGCATCGGCGAGAGCCTTAGAAATGCTTTCAGCGCTGGTCACATCCAGCGGCAGGACTTTCAGCCGGTCCCCGGGCTTGTCGAACACGCTTTCGTCAGGCGCCCGCATTGTCGCAACGACGTTCCAACCTTGATCGAGAAAGAGCTGTGCGGTCGCCTTCCCATAGCCTGAGGAAGTTCCGGTAATCAGTATAATGTGGAGCTCCACATTAGACATATTCGCGTGGCGACAGGTCGATTTCGAGGTCTGCCCGCTCGTCGGGGCTGAGCTCCCCGAGGCGACGGTTGAGGATCGATTCCGCGGTCGTGACGAGCTGCAGCACCACCGATTTGCCATCGGCGAGGTGTTCCTCGACCGCGGCGATGACGGTCGGCATCTTCAGGCTGAGAAGGACCTGGCCGAAGAAGCGCTGCTTGGTCGACTCGAAGCGCGAGCGGGCGGACGCCTTGGCGCCGCTGTTGAGCGTCGCGTTCTCGAGGGAGTCGACGACGGCGGTCAGCTCCAGCGCCTGTTCCATGTTGCGGTGGATGATGCCCCAGGCATCCGCATAGGTGTCGTAGATCCTGATCTGGTCGGGTGTCAGCGCATGCTTGAGGATGTCGTACTCGACGCCGGCGAAGCTGAGCGCGCGCGCCATGTAGAGGCCGGTCGCCTTGAGGTCGCGAGCGACGAGCTCCATGGCGGCGATCCCGCCCTTGCGGATGCCGCTGATGAACTGCTCGCGGTCGGCGAAGGCGGTCTCCGGTCCCCAGAGGCCGAGCCGGACGGCGTAGGCGAGATTGTTGACGTCGGAGGCTCCGGTCGCCGAGGCGTAGAGCACGCGCGCGCCGGGCAGGTTATTCTGGAGCAGCACCCCGCAGATGCCCTGCTGGGAACCCTTTTTCGCGCCGAGAGCGCCCTCCCCGCCTGCGACGCCGCCCATTTCGTGTGCCTCGTCGAAGGCGATGACACCGTCGAAGTCTTCGCGTGCCCAATCGATGAGCTGCTTGAGCCGGGTGTGATCACCCCGAGCAGAGCGGAGCGCCGGATAGGTGACGAAGATCACGCCCTGGTCGAGCTTGACCACCTCGTCGATCTTCCAGCTGGTAAGGGGCTGGATGTCAGCCGTCATGCCGCCCAGCGCGGTCCAGTCCCGTCGGGCATCCTCGAGGAGGGGCTCGTTCTTGGTGATCCAGATGTGGCGGCGGCGGCCCTGCAGCCAGTTGTCGAGGATGCAGGCGGCGATCTGCCGGCCCTTCCCCGCCCCGGTCCCGTCGCCCAAGAAGAAACCCTTGCGATACTCGCGGCCGTCCTCGGACAGGTCCAGTCCGACGCCCTCCTTGCTCGGGCGGAACCGGCCCGGGATCATCTGGGTCCAAGCATCGCCGGCGTAGACGACTGTTTCGAGCTGCGAGGCCGACAGCAGACGCTCGGCAACCGTCCGCTCGGGCAAGCGCGGGACATGATGGGGTCGGTACACAGAACGGACCCAGATATACGCTAAGGTTTTGCCGTGCCTTCGACGGCGCGCATCTGGCGAAGCGGTCTGAGCGCGGTGGATGGCGCATCGGGATCGGTCCAGAGGTAATCGCCGGTGAGATTGATATGCTGCCAACCGAGCGGTGATAGGTGTTGCAGCAGGTCCGGCGGGACCGGCCGGCCGAGGTTGGCGAGATGCATCCGGGCGGCTTGCAGGTAGGTCGTGTTCCACAGGACGATGGCACCGGCGACGAGGTTCAGCGCGCTCGCCCGATGGCTTTGGGCTTGCAGCGCATGATCGCGGATACGGCCGATGCGATGGAAGAAGATGGCGCGTTTCAGGGCATTTTCCGCTTCTCCCTTGTTGAGTTCGCGGGTGGCGCGGCGACGCTGTTCGGGCTGCTCGATCCAGTCGAGCGTGAACAGGGTACGCTCGACGCGACCGATCTCGCGCAACGCCAGTGCCAGGCCGTTGGCGCGTGGATAGGAGCCGAGCCGTTCCAGCATGATCGAGGCGCTGACGACGCCTGTGCGGATCGAGGTTCCCAGTCGCAGCACGTCGTCCCAGTGTGCCTCGATCAGACCTTCGTCGATGCGGCCCGCGACCAGCGGCGCAATATCGGGGCCGGGTTCGATGCCGTTAAACAGGTGCAAACGGCGTGCGGCGATATTCGGGATACGCGGCGCGAACCGGAACCCAAGCAGATGACATAGCGCGAACACATGGTCGGAGACGCCCCCGCCAT
>NZ_JBXPBT010000014.1:0-8450 GCF_056931895.1 Sphingomonas sp. jy18
GGGGCGGGTTCAAACATGGGTCAATTCTCAATGGAAATTTATGCCCCTACCGGGTCACTTCTCAGCGGAAATCTACAGACTTGTGTCTTGCATGATCAGGTGGGCACGATAGCCCTGATCTGACAATCGACGCTTCAGGGTTCGGGCCATGGCGGGTCCCACGCCTTGGCTGGGCAGCACGAAAACTTGTCGGCGCAAATCACTCCAGTGAAGCCGGTCCGACATGACCAGTTGATGGTCTTTCGGCAAAGCGACAAGCAATCGCTCCGACCAGGCGGAGCGCCGCGAGATGCCAGCGTCGTGTGCGTCTGACGGCATCAGAGCCACGTCAATGATCCGTGCCTTCAGGTCGCTGAGCATCCGCTCGGGATCGGCCTCGATCCCGTCAAACTGAATGTCGGGGTGACGCCGCATATATTCGCCAATGGTCGCGCGCATATTGCCGGCCATCAGGGACGCACAAAAGCCGACCGCGATCCTGCCTTCCTCGCCATAGCTGACGGCGCGGGCTGTCGTCTGAAGATTGTCGATATCGGTGAGAATGCGCCGGGCAACACTGAGGAACGCCTTGCCTTGTTCGGTCGGTATCGCGCCGCGCGTGCTTCGTTCGAAGAGCTTGATCCCGAGGCGCGCTTCCAGGGCGGCTATTCGTCTGCTCAAGGTCGATTGCTTGATGCGCATTGCTTCGGCGGCGCGTGAGAAATTCTGGGCATCGGCGGTGGCTACCGCAAATCTGAGCTGACGCACTTCGATCATAAGGCTTTGCGACCTTTATCATCTTCTCTCCGGTCGCATTATCACCAATAATCAGGATCACCCAGATTTTTCCAATGTCTTCAATGACCAGCGGGCGAGATCGCGGCTGCTTGAGGCGCGTATTTTTGGTCTTCGCACGTATTGCTCAAGGATGAATCATCTTGGTTGAGACCTCATAGTTCCTGCCATATCTGAAGCGAAGATCAGTCAGGATATATCGGCCGATGACCAGTGGATGTGCACGATACGCCATTGCCCATTCACCTGTCTGAGCATCATCGTCTCGACCGATCGGCTGTTGATCGCACGCGTGCGGTACGTCCCGGTCACCGTTTCGACGCTCATAACCCACGCCATATCGCCTTGCATCCCATGCGTCCGGCTGACCAAGGTTCGAGGCACCGCGGCACTGAAGGCAGCGTCGGCCTCCAGATGATGGCTGGCATATTCGGCGCGGCTATTTTCAACGCCGCCAGATTCAAAAATCATGACATCTTCAGCGAGGTGCGTCAGCGCGGTGTCCGTATCGCCGCTGGCAAGTGCTGCGTGGAAGGCCATAACGGTGCCGACGGGTGTTGCCGCATCGACCGGCGCTCCCGGATTTGCCGAAGCGGGCGTTCGCGGCGCGACATGCGGCCCCGGATGCGCGGCCGTCAGACTCAATCCGATCGCTGCAATGCCAAGGAGATACGCAGCACGTCGCCCTGTCAGCTGTATCATTTTACCCTCGATCATCGCCTCTACCTCCTTCGATCAGTTTCTTGGTTACATCGTCATCGGTGACAACATTCCCAGCACGGCAACCAGTCCAATCACTCCGACCGCCATCATCAACTCGCCTGCCAGGCTCCTACGAAGGCGCGATAAAGTGATTGAGGGCTCCGATTTGTCGCTCTCGCCTTTCACGGCCGCCCGTCGTCCGATCCGGGCGTTGTGCGCGCCGAACGCCAGCATCATGCCAACCAACAGGACTTTGGCGATCAGCAAAATCCCATAAGGCGTGGTCAAAACCGCAACGCTGTTCTCCAGTCCAAAGATCAACTGCGCGTTGATCACGCCCGTCAGTGCAGCTGCAGCAACCAGGCCGACGCCCAACGGCGCGAACCCGTGCATCACGCGAAGCAGCGGCAAGGCAGGGATGAGCTCGCGCTGCCGATGGGCTTTGACCGTAAGCATCAGGAACCAGGCTATGGCACCCAGCCACAGGCTGGTCGCCAGCAGATGAACGCCATTGTTCAATCGGTGAAACAGGCCCAATCCGCCTTCGGTTGCAGCCGCATGGCCGCTCCAGCTAAGCGTCAGCAATGCGCCAGCGAAGCACAAGGCCGCGATCAACGAAGTTGGCCTACCTGCTCGGCTTGTCATCAACGCGCAAAGGCCGACAATCAGCAGGGCCAAGCGTATCAGAAACGCCATGCCCATTTCGGTGCCGATGATCATGGCCTCGATCATCGGCCAGTCGAGCGAAGCAATCGGCGCGCCCATCATTGCTGCAATCGACACCAGCATCAGCGCGACTGATAACAGCGGCGCAGAAATCGCGACGAGGGTCAGGGCAGCCCTGCCCTCATCCTGCGGCACCCACTCCAGGTGCCGCAGCTTCAGCAAGCGAAACGCCGTCCAACCGAACAGGCAAAGCAGCGCGCCATAATGCGCAAATCGCAACCCCTGTTCGGCCAGACTCCCCACGCTGTTGTCAGCTGACGATGAAGTTGACGGTGCCGTTCATGCGATGCCCATCGGCTCCGGCGGCCTGCCAGCGCACCTCATAGGTTCCGGCGCGCAGCGGCTGTCGCAGGGTGAGCGTCATGGTCTTGTTGCCATTGCTCCAGGCCGTCGTGAAATTGCGGATCACCATCTCGCCGTGGTTCGCCATCCCGGGCATCGCGGTCATGACGATGCTGGCGGCGGCGGTCGGCGGCAACAGAGCTTCGCTGAATGTGAGGGTCACCGCCCGCGGGCGCGCAACGGTTGCGCCCTCAGCAGGAGTCGAGGCCACGACGCGCGTATGGGCAAGCGCGATCGACGGGGCCGCAAGCGGCGCAGCGATCATGGCAATTGCGGCGAGGAGAGATGCGAATTTCATGGGGTATTCCTTACCTTCAAAACCAGAAACGGATGCCGACAAGATAGTTGGTAACGCTGGGATCTTCGCCGCGTGCGCGGGCGTAATCGGCGCTGCCGCCGAGGCGCCAGCTTTGTTCGATTCCGATATAGGGGGCAAACTCGCGGATAAATTCATAGCGCAGCCGAACGCCGACCTCGACCGAGTCGATGCCTGACCCGATGCCGAGGCGCGGAATGTCTTGTGCCGACAGATTCACTTCGGCGCGCGGTTGCAATATCAGACGCTGCGTGATGCGCTGGTCAACCTCGCCCTCAATCCGCGCGGTCAGATCGCCGTGCTGCGACAGGAATAAGGCGGCGTCGACTTCGAACTGATAGGGCGAAAGCCCTTGCACGCCGATCACTGCATGCGTGGTGTCAGGTCCACCGAGGTCTTGCCGCACGCCCGCTTGCAGATCCCAGAAGGGAACAATAGCACGCGCGTAGAGTGCCTGAACCTCGGCTTGTTCAATCGGTTCGCCAAATGTGCCTTCACCTTCGCTCTTGAACCAGAGCCGGCTGGTCGGGCCACCATAGTAGCCCTGAAGATCCCACAGATAGCCCTCGCGACCGTCACGCACCTGCGTTTCGAACCGGTCTCCCTGAAACCAGAAGACCGGAAAATCACCGTGGGTGCGTTGCAAATCCTCGCGCGAAGCCCGCATCGCGTCGGCGCCCCAAATCGCATCGGCAGCGCGCGGTGGACCACTTCCAGCCTCAGGTGGCGGCGGGGTTTCCATGTCAGGTCCAGGCGATGCCGACGCAACGTCGTCCATCATGACGTGATCCATGGTGCTGTGGTCCATATCCGCCATCGGATCGGCAGGCGCAGCCGCCTCACCCGTCATGTCATGCCCTGCGTGAGGGTCGATTGGCTCAGGAGTCGCAGGCTGCTCAGGCATGACGTGCCCCGCATGCTGATCGGCAGGATCAGGCGCGGTTGGCGCCGCCGGCATGCCTTGCCCGGCATGGGGATCGCCGGGAGCCGGAGCAGGTGTCGGCTCTGGCGCTGGCGCGGGCATCACATGCCCTTGATGCTGCGCGAAGGCCGGGACAGAGATCAACGCGCTCCCGAGGAGGGCCGCTGACAGGATAGACCGCACGCTCATGCTCCGTCGCCCGGACCGACCACGGTCACGGTCTGCATCATCCCGCCATGCATGTGATACATCAGGTGGCAGTGGAATGCCCAGTCGCCGGGCTCGTTGGCGGTGAGATCAAATTGCGCGCTGGCGCCGGGCTGCACGATCACAACGTTCTTGCGCGGCTGATGCGCAGCGCTTTCCCCGTTGACCAGCTCGAAGAACATGCCGTGCAGATGGATGGGGTGCGCCATCATCGTGTTGTTGATGAGCTTCACCCGCACCCGCTCGTTCCAGGCAAAACGGATCGGCACATCGCTGACGGCCGAATACATCCGCCCGTCGAACGACCACATGTAGCGTTCCATGTTGCCGGTAAGGTGGAGTTCGAGCAATCGCGATGGCTCGCGCGTGTCCCGGTTGGCCTCAAGTGCGGTGAGCATCCGATAGTTGAGCACGCGGTGCGGCATATCGCGCAGGCCGAGGCCGGGATCGCCCATTTTGTCCGTCGGTGCCATCGACACCATGTCGATCCCCGGACCAATCGCAACGTCAGGCGGCAGCAGCGTGGTGTCTCGCATCATCATGCCGTCCATGCTCATTCCGCCCATCGCCATCCCGTCCATCGCGTCGTCACCCGGCGCTGCGGTTGTACCATGCCCCATGGCGGCATGATCCGCCGCTCCCGCAGCGTCGGCAGCGCTGCCAGCATGCACGCCGTGATCCATCATGCCGTGGTCCATCCCACCGGCACCATGGTTCATGCCCATATCGCCCATCGTCAGCAGCGGCGGATCGCGCAAGGCCGGAACCGTAGCGCGCGCGCCGGGGCGACTGGCCAGCATCGCCAGCGCCATGCCGGAACGATCCATGGACTCAGCCACGATGGCATAGGCTTCGTCGCTGCCCGGCGTAATGATCACATCGTAGATCTCGGCGGTGCCGATCTGGAACTCATCAACCTCGACCGGTCGCACGTTCTGGCCATCGGCAGCGATGACCGTCATTGGCAGGCCCGGAATGCGAACATTGAAGAAGCTCTGCGCCGATCCGTTGATGATGCGCAGCCGCACGCGTTCTCCGGCGCGGAACAGATATTCCATCCCCTCGGTCGGGCCGCGCCCGTTGGCGAGGAAGGTGTAGGTCGGCGCGCCAATATCCATGATATCGGTCGGCATCATCCGCATTTCGGCCCACATCCGCCGTTCTTCGCCCGACATCGGATATCGGTCGGTCCAAGTGCTCAGCTGCCGGTTGAAATAGCCTTCGCCTGTGCGCAACCGACTCATGATGAAATGCGGGTCGAGCACGGTGAAGTCACTCAGCAGCAGGATGTAATCGCGATCAAACTGCACCGGCTCGGCCCCTGCCGGATCAATGATCATTGGGCCGTAATGGCCGGATTGCTCCTGCAGACCCGAATGGCTGTGATACCAATAGGTGCCCGACTGGCGGATGGGGAACTCGTAGGTGAAGGTCTGGCCCGGTTTGATACCGGGAAAGCTGATGCCGGGCACCCCATCCATGTGGAACGGCACAAGGAAGCCGTGCCAGTGGACCGATGTGTCGGTCTCCAGGTTATTGGTGACATTCAGGCGGACATTCTGCCCTTCGCGCAGCCGGATCAGCGGGCCGGGGACACTGCCATTGACGGCAATGCCCGGGCCGCGCCGCCCTTCGACAATGCGGTGGCCGCTGCCAACGGTCAGGTCGATGACATCGCCTGATAGCTCGCCAAAGCCTGCAGGAATACGCGGGCCGCCGCGCCCATGGCTGCCGCTGCGGTGGACGCTGTGACCCTGCGCCCAGGCCGGCATGGCAGCGAAGGCTGATCCCGCACCAAGGGCGGCGATGAGGTGACGTCGTGTAAGGTTCGGACTGTTCATACGCTTCTATACGCGCGCGTCCGTGCTACCCCTCACAATGCCCACCAATTTTTGACGCGCGCGAGAAAGCCGCGTCTCGACCGCCTTGACACTGATGCCCAGCGTCATTGCTGCCTCCTGCTGGCTCAGGCCCTCAACCGTGCACAGAATCAACACCTCTTTCAGCATGGCTGGAAGCTCGGCGATCGCACGGGCGGTGGCGGCAAGCTCGGCGCGGTCTGCAGCAAGTGTTTCCGCCGAAGGCGCATCATCAGCAATCCAGTCCGCCGTGTGCTCGGGCATCGGCAGACCGATAAACCGCCTGACCGCGCGGCGACGAGCCCAGTCCCGGCATTTGTTGAGCGTGATGGCGCTGATCCATGCCTTGAAAGGTCGCTCGGGATCATAACGGTTCAGCGCAGCAAATGCCGCGACGAACGTTTCCTGCGCGATATCGAAGGCTTCCTCAGGATCACCCGTCGCGGAGCGCGCAAGCCGGTACACGGTCTCACGGTAGCGCTCGACGAGAGCACGTTGCGCGCCCGACAGGCCAGCCCGCGCGTCGCGTATAAGCGCCACATCCAGATTGTCTGAGGTCACTGCGGCTGTGTAGCGAGGCTCTTGCTAACCACCGCATCGAACCGCGCCTGTTGATCGGGACGAAGAATGGCCCGCATCGCGAAAACATGCTCGAGCGTCGCCTTCTGGAGATCCCCCATAGCATCATGCGTATCGTCCACCGCCGCAGAAACGCGGGGACCATATTCATGTTCGGCGGCGATGGCGTCGCCGAGGAGTGCATTGCTTCGCCTGAGCCGGTCTTCGAGCGCCTCGCGCCGCGCAGCAAACTGGCGCTCCAGTGCGGTCAGTTCTTGTTCCTGGGCCGGATCAAGGTCGAGCTCACCATGAATCAAGGCATGGAGTTCAGCCCCACCATGGTGCGGTGCGGGTTGAAGCATGCGCCCAAGCCACACCCCGACCAGCGCGAGCGCAATGATCAGGCCTGCCGCCAAGGCGATACGACGGAGGTTCATTCCTGACCCAGTGCAATCAAGGGCGTAAGCGAAGAAGGCGGACCGAAGGCAGCCAGGGGCACCTCGGCGCGTGCCGGCACTTGGAGCCCGCCGACGACCCCTATCCCAAGCGACATCACAAGCCCCAATCCGAGCATCGCCCGCGTCTGCCGCACCTCGTTCTGCGCGCGGGCCGCCAGCCTTCCGCCGTCAAGGGCGGAAAGATCCGGAACGGGAAGCCTAGCCAGTCGGGCGAGATTTGTGTCGAGGTCCATCAAGAAGCTCCTTCGACGTAGTATACGCGGGCGCGGCAAAAACCCCTCATGTTGCCACCTTCGATCCTGCATTTTCTTGCGCAAAGCTGAAAGCATCGATGATGGGACAGGGTCCGGATTGTTCCGACGCACAGTCATTGGCGAGCCTCACGAGGGCTCCCCGCATGGTTTGCAACGTGGCGATTTTCGCATCAAGCGCCGCGATCCGAACGCGCGCCAGATCCTGCGCAGCTGTCCGGTCGCCAGCATCCAGAGCGAGCAGCGTAGCAATCTCGTCAAGCGTGAACCCGGCGGTCTGCGCCGAGCGGATCGATTGCAAACGGCCAAGATCGCTGCGCGTGTAGCGGCGTGGCCCCTCATGCCGCGCAGGCTGCGCCAGCAATCCGCGCCGCTGATAATAGCGGATCGTCTCGACGTTGACCCCGCCTGCGCGGGCAAGTTCACCAATTTTCATTTTAGCCCTTGATCCCGTACCATGGTACGGAACCTATATGGGCTGCATTGTAGCGATTCAAAGGAAATCACAATGCCCAAGGCCATAAAAACCGCAGTGCTCCACCGCATGGTCATGCCCAATCACACCTGCCCCTATGGCCTTAAATCCAAGCACCTGCTCGAATCGCGCGGCTATAAAGTGGATGATCGGCACCTTACCACGCGCGAACAAACCGATGCGTTCAAGGCTGAACACGGCGTTGCAACCACACCCCAGACCTTCATCGATGGTGAGCGGATTGGTGGGCATGACGACCTGCGGCGCTTCTTCGGAATCAAGGTCCCCGATCCCAATGCGACCAGCTACCGCCCGATAATCGCGCTCTTCGCCATGACCGCAGCGATGGCGATGGCAGCTGGCATCGCGGTCGATGGCACGGCTCTGAGCGTTCGCGTGGCCGAGTGGTTTATTGCCTTCAGCATGTGCGTGCTGGCGCTGCTCAAGCTCCAGAATGTCGACAAGTTCGCAACGATGTTCCTCAATTACGACCTGTTGGCAAAGCGCTGGGTGCCTTATGCGACCCTCTATCCCTTCGCCGAGGGCTTGGCCGGCGTGCTGATGGTTTCCGGCCAGCTGCATTGGCTCTCGATACCGGTGGCGCTGTTCATCGGCACAATCGGTGCCATCTCGGTCTTCAAGGCAGTCTATATCGACAAGCGCGAACTCAAATGCGCCTGCGTCGGCGGTGACAGCAATGTGCCGCTGGGCTTCGTCTCATTGACAGAAAACCTGATGATGATCGGCATGGCAGTGTGGATGATGACGTAGGGTGGAAATCGCCAATTCAGCGATGCAGTACCGGATCATCGGTGCACGGAACAGCTTCTGTCTGGATTGTGACATGATGGATAGAGAAC
>NZ_JBXPBT010000015.1:0-4230 GCF_056931895.1 Sphingomonas sp. jy18
GGGGTCAGGACATAGAACGGGCACAGATATACGCTAAGCGTCTCTGCGCGCACTTATGGGTCGACTCTATGCGTCGACGACTCCAGCATTCCAAAGGCATCCATCGGACAGTTGTAGCATCGCCTCTCGTCGCAGAGCCGGCATATCGTCAGCGCCGAGACAGCGTCGTCAGACATCTGCGCAAGTATTGTCTCGGCAATACGTTCCAGCACGAGGCGGTCAGCATTCGAGACATGGCTAAGGATTTCGGATAAAGTCTCGTTTCTTCGTTGCAGGATCGCAGATAGGCGAGTCTCGCCTGCCTCAGTGAGCATCAGCGCTACTGCACGACGGTCCCGTAGCGCTTTGGATCGAACGGCGAACCCGGCTGCAACCAATCGATCGACAAGCCGCACCGTCCCCGCGTGGGACAAGCCTAGCACCCGTCCTAATTCGTCGATCGAAAGACCGGTCGCGTGACCGATGACGACGATCGCCGCGGTGGTTTCGCCACCGCCGGGTATCGTCGGGTCGAATGCCGCCTTCTTAATTCGATCGGTGATGCCCACTGCGAGGGCGCCGAACAGATTGACGAGCCGGTCCGAGAGTACGTTCAAAGGGTTGCCTCATTCATTGACGGCGTATAGTGTATGCGCAGCGCATATATCACGCCTGTCTAAGCATGAAGGCAGGTCATGCGCCATGATGAAAGCGAGGCACCATGTTTTCGACATTACACATAGCTGAAAAGACGACCGGCTCTCGCGGGTCTCTCGCGTTGCTGCGCTGGGCGCTGGTGGTCATCTTTCTCTGGTTCGGTTGCATGAAATTCACGAGCTATGAAGCGATGGGCATCGCGCCATTGATGAAGAACAGTCCGATCATGAGCTGGATTCCGGCCGTTTTTGGGGTGCAGGGTGGAAGCTATTTTATAGGCACCGTCGAGCTCGCGACGGCCGCTGCGCTGATTATCGGTGCTTTCAACAAGACGGCCTCCGCTCTCGGCGCGGCGATGTCATGCCTGACTTATGCCGTGACACTGACGTTTTTCCTGAGCACGCCTGGCGTCGCCGAGCCGACCGCTGGCGGGTTCCCGGCGATTTCGGCCGGAACCGGACAGTTCCTGTTGAAGGACCTGGTGCTTCTTGCGGCATCAGCGTGCCTTCTACTTGCGTCCATACGGACAGCAGACGCGTGACGGCAAACAGGTGATAGGCGACGCTCCGGACCTGCGCTTTTGCCGAACCATACCCGCCTCAGCCCATAACGATCGACAAACCCTGTCGCTTTGATAGGGTGTTCGAAAACATGCTTTCGAGGGTTTGTCGTACATGCTGGTCGGATATATGCGGGTGTCAACGACCGATGACCGCCAAACGGTCGATCTCCAGCGGGACGCGCTCGTCGCAACCGGGGTCGATCATCGGCATCTCCATACCGACAAGGCATCCGGCGCGCGCGACGACCGACCAGGCCTGAAAGCCTGCCTCGACTATCTGAACGCGGGCGACACACTGATCGTGTGGAAGCTCGACCGGCTCGGACGCTCGCTGCCGCACCTGCTGACGATCGTCACCGATCTGAAGGCGCGCGGCATCGCGTTCCGGTCGCTGACCGAGCAGATGGATACGACCACGCCGCACGGCGAATTGCTGTTCTCGCTGTTCGGTGCATTGGCACAATATGAGCGTGCGCTCACGCGCGAACGGGTGATGGCGGGACTGGCTGCTGCCAAACGCCGGGGACGCCAAGGTGGCCGCCCGCCGATGATCGACGCCGAAACGCTCGAGCGGATCACCGCCGCGCTGGATGGCGGGGCCAGCAAGGCGTCCGTCTGCCGGACCTTCAAGGTGCCGCGTTCGACCCTTCTCGGCACGCTTGCCCGGATCGGCTGGACCGCACCGGCCAAGGTCTAAGCCGATGCCGCGTCGCGCCGTCCTGTCGGACGAGCAACGCGCGGCGTTGCTCGCGCTTCCCGACGACGAAACCCTGCTCGTCCAGCACTGGACATTGAGCCGGGACGACTTGGCCATCATCGTCCGCCGGAGGCGACCGCATAACCGGCTGGGTTTCGCGATCCAGCTTTGCGCGCTGCGCTATCCTGGCCGTTTCCTGCGACCCGGTGAACTGATCCCTGATACGCCGCTCGCGTTCGTCGCAGAGCAATTGCAGGTCGGACCCGAGGTGCTGGCCGACTACGCGACGCGCGGCCCGACCCGGTACGAACAGCTCGATGCACTGCGCGATGCATTCGGCTTCATGCCGCTCAGTCGGCCGCTGCGAACGACGTTGCAGGAATGGCTCCTGCCGATCGCGCTGACGACGACCAGCGGGGCTAGGCTGGCGCGCGTGATGCTGGATGAGTGCCGGCGACGGCGCATCATTGTGCCGGGCATCAGTTCGGTCGAGCGGATGGTCGCACAGGCGTTGCTCGATGCCGAACGCCATGTCGCCGAGCATCTGACCCGAGGACTCGATGCTCGACAGCGCCGGCTGCTCGATGCGCTTCTCCTGCCCCACACAGGCACGAACTTGAGCGATCTGGCCTGGGTGCGGCAGTCACCCGGCAAGCCCGGCCGAAAGACATTCGCCGCCATCATCGAGCGACTGACACTGCTTCGGGCCATCGGGATCGATCCGGATATCGCCGTAGGCGTCCATCCCGAGCGCCTCCGACGCCTGTGCCAGGAAGGCGTGCGGCTGACCGCGCAACATGTTCGGACGCTGCAAGCGACGCGGCGTCGCGCCACATTGGTGGCGACCATCCTCGAAACCATCGTTACCCTCACCGACGATGCGGTGCTGATGTTCGATCGCCTGCTTGGGCAGATGTTCCGGCGCGAACAGAACAGCGCGGACACGACACTCAAGCGCAACCGGCGCACCATCAACGGCAAAATCCGGCTGCTTGCCCAACTCGGCGCTGCCTTGCTCGCCGCCAAGATATCAGGTGGCGATATCGGCGCTGCGGTCGAGGCAGCGATCGGATGGAATGATCTCGGCCGCGAGGTCGATGAAGCCCGCAAGCTGATCCGCCCCGATTCGGTCGATCCCGTCGCGGTCGCCGCGACCAATTACCCCGTCCTCCGACAGGTCGGTCCCTCGTTCATCGCCTCGTTCACATTCGGGGCGGTGCCAGCCTGCCATGCGCTCGCGCGAGCGGTCGCGATCATGCGCGACCTTCATTTTGGTCATCTGCGCAAATTGCCTGCAGGCACGCCAGTCGGCTTCATCCGGCAAGCTTGGCGTCGGGCGATCGGCACCGGCATTCCCGATCGCAGGATCTATGAATTGTGCGTGCTGGTCGAGCTTCGCGACCGGCTTCGCGCCGGCGACATGTGGGTCGAGGGAAGCCGACGCTATCGTGCTGTCGAGCAGCAACTCATTCCTGCCCCCGTATTCGCCAACATGCGCGCGGCCGGCCCCTTGCCGATACCGGCACCGGATACGGCCGATAACTGGCTGGCCGAACGACGCGCCCGCCTCGCCCGTCGATTGGCCGAGGTCGAGCGAAAGGCGGAGACGGACGCGCTGGAAGACGTGCAGCTCAGCTTGGGCAGGCTGCGGATTTCGCCCTTGAAGGCGATTACTCCCGAGGAATCCGATACCGCCCTTGCGCCGCTCTATGCGCATCTGCCCGCGATCCGCATCACCGACCTTCTTGCCGAAGTCGATCGATGGACCGGGTTCAGCCAGTGCTTCACGCATCTGCAAAGTGGCCGTGCCGCGGATGAACCACGTGCGATCCTCACGGCGGTGCTCGCCGATGCCACCAATCTGGGCCATACGCGCATGGCGGAAGCCTGCAATCTCGTGACCCAGCGCCAACTCGGTTGGCTCGCCTCGTGGCATCTGCGCGAGGAAACCTACGGTCGCGCGCTCGCCCGGCTTGTCGACGCCCAACACACCGCGCCGCTGGCCGCGCTGTTCGGGTCCGGCACCTCGTCCAGCTCAGACGGTCAGAACTTTCCGCTCGACCGCCGCGCCCAGGCAACCGGCGCAGTCAATCCGCACAAGGGGACAGAGCCGGCTGTCTCCTTTTACAGCCACGTCTCGGATCGCTACGCGCCGTTCCATTCCACAGTTATCTCCGCTTCGGCGAGCGAGGCGGCACAGGTGCTCGACGGGCTGCTCCACCACGGCGCCGATCTGCACATCGAAGAGCATCACGTCGATGGCGGGGGCGTCTCCGACCATGTGTTCGCGCTATGTCATCTGCTTGGGTTCCGGTTCGCGCCGCGTATCCCGAAT
>NZ_JBXPBT010000016.1:0-3940 GCF_056931895.1 Sphingomonas sp. jy18
GACGCAGGCGGCGGGCACATTGCCACCCGGGGTGGATCCACAAATCGGACCGGTATCTACCGGCCTTGGCGAAGTGCTGATGTGGACAGTCGACTTCGCGCATCCCGACGGGCGCGGGGCTCCGCGCGCGCGGACCGGGCAGCCGGGCTGGCAAAATGACGGCAGCTATCTTACGCCTGAGGGACAGCGGCTGACGACGCCGGAAGAGCGGCTGACCTACCTGCGCACGGTCCAAGACTGGATCATTCGGCCACAGATGCGTCAGGTTGCCAATGTGGCGGGTGTCGACGCCATCGGCGGTTTCGTGAAGCAGTATGAAGTCGCACCCGATACGGTGCGTCTGGCCGCCGCCGATCTATCGATGACCGATCTCGTCGACGCGCTCGAACGTGGCAATGTATCGAGCGGTGCGGGCGTGGTCGAGCGCAACGGGGAAGGACTGGTGGTTCGCGCCGATGCCCGGGTGTCACGCGGGTCTGAAATTGCCAATATCGTGATTGCCCAGCGAGGCGGGGCGCCGGTGCGGGTCATTGATGTCGCGACCATTTCGTCGGGTCGCGAGGTCCGCACGGGTGCAGCCAGCGTCAATGGTCATGGCGCTGTGGTTGGCACCGCCCTGATGCTTGCAGGTGGCAACAGCCGCACGGTGGCGGCCGAATCCGCCGAGAAGCTCGATGAGATCGGCGCGGCCCTCCCGCCCGGTATTGTCGTGACGCCGGTGCTTGATCGTTCGGTGCTGGTTGATGCGACGATCAGCACGGTGGCCAAGAACCTGACCGAGGGCGCGCTCCTTGTTATTGTCGTCCTGTTTCTGCTGCTCGGCAATTTCCGCGCTGCCATCATCACGGCGCTGGTGATCCCGCTGTCGATGCTGCTGGCGGCAATCGGGATGGTCAAAGGGGGTGTTTCAGGCAATCTGATGAGCCTCGGCGCGCTCGATTTCGGGCTGATTGTCGATGGCGCGGTCATCATCGTTGAAAATTGCCTGCGCCGTCTGGCCGAGCGTCAGCATCATGAAGACAGGTTGCTCAGTTTGCAGGAGCGGCTTCACGAAGTGATGGTTGCGGCGCGCGAGATGATCCGCCCGTCGGTGTTCGGTCAGGCCATCATTATCTTGGTGTATCTGCCGCTGCTCGCGTTCGACGGGGTGGAAGGCAAGATGTTCGCGCCGATGGCGATCACGGTGATGCTGGCACTGGCCGCAGCCTTTGTCCTCTCGCTGACCTTCGTACCAGCGATGGTGGCGCTGCTCGTGACTGGCAAGGTCGAGGAGAAGGAGCCGCGCGTGCTGGCGGCGACGCGGAGCCGTTATGAGCCATTGCTCGACAAGGCGCTGGCCCGGCCATGGGTGGCCATCGGCTCGGGAGCGGCAATTTTCCTTGTCGCGCTCATCGCTTTCACCAGCCTTGGTCGCGAGTTCATTCCCCAGCTCGACGAGAAGAATTTCGCGCTCCACGCGATGCGGATCCCGTCGACGAGTGTCGAGCAATCGGCCTCAATGCAGTTGCAGGTTGAGCGGGTGATTGCTGGCTTTCCGGAGGTCGCAACGGTCTTTTCAAAAACAGGCACGGCGGAAGTCGCGACCGACCCGATGCCGGGCAATGTGTCCGACACTTTCGTGATCCTGCGCCCTCGAGACGAGTGGACCGATCCGTCCGAAACGAAGGCCGCGCTGATTGCCCGGGTGGAAGCCCGCCTGAACACGCTGCTCGGCAACAATTATGAGTTCAGCCAGCCCATCCAGATGCGGTTCAATGAGCTGATTTCGGGCGTGCGCTCCGACGTGGCGGTCAAGGTCTATGGCGATGACTTCGAAACTTTGAATGCCACGGCGCAGCGCGTTGCAGCTGCGCTGCGCGCGGTCGACGGTGCTTCGGATGTCAAGGTTGAGCAGACCGAAGGCCTGCCGGCGCTGGTGATCGATTTCGACCGGGCAGCGATTGCAGCCTATGGTCTGTCGGTTGGCGACGTGACTGATGTGGTGCAGATCGCGCTCGGCGGCCGCGAAGCCGGGCTGGTGTTCGAAGGCGATCGGCGGTTTGATGTCGTGGTGCGCCTGCCCGAAGAGCAGCGGCGCGATCTCGATGCGCTTGCGGCCTTGCCAGTTGCATTGCCATCGGCAGATGGCACGGCGCGGTCCGTGCAGCTTGGCCAGCTCGTTCGCTTCCGCATTGAAAACGGTCCCAATCAGGTCAGCCGCGAGAATGGCAAGCGCCGGGTGGTGGTGCAGGCCAATGTGCGCGGGCGGGACTTGGGCTCGTTCGTTGCCGATGCGCAAGCCGCGGTCGCTAATGATGTACAGATTCCTCCGGGTCTGTGGATCGACTGGGGCGGGCAGTTCGAGAATCTCGAACGCGCGCAAAGCCGTCTGAGTATTGTGGTGCCACTCGTCTTCGCGGCGATCTTTGCCTTGCTTTACGCAGCCTTGGGATCGGCAAGCCGGGCGGCGATGGTCTTTTCGGCGGTCCCGCTGGCGCTGAGCGGCGGGGTGTTGTTCTTATGGCTGCGCGGCATGCCCTTTTCGGTCTCGGCAGCAGTTGGCTTCATTGCCTTGTCGGGCGTGGCCGTGCTCAATGGCCTCGTGATGATGTCGAGCATCCTTGCGCTGCGTCAGAACGGCAAGGGCGTGCTGGAATCGGTGCGCGAAGGTGCGCTGATGCGGCTTCGGCCCGTGCTGATGACCGCGTTGGTGGCCAGTCTCGGCTTCGTGCCAATGGCGCTGGCGAGCGGCACAGGTGCGGAAGTGCAGCGACCGATCGCGACGGTGGTGATCGGCGGATTGATCTCTGCGACCTTGCTGACCTTGGTCGTCCTGCCGGCGCTGGCCCGGCTTGTGCTTGACCGGGAAGCCAAGCGCTTTCCGGACGAAGAGCCTCAGCCGCTTTCGCCCGCGATGGCTTAGATGAATGAGCAAGAAAATAGACCAAAGCTCAGGAGAGACGCAATGAACAGCAGCGGTAACCGAAGTGCATCGGCTCCTGGCGGCCCTTGCAATGGTTCCTTGGTGGCAAGCTGATGGGCGCGGGTCATGAACATGGCAGTGCCGGTCACCAGGGCCACAGCCATGGCGCTGGTGCCAGCACCCGACGCCTTGCCATTGCACTCGGACTGACGACGACCTTCCTGATCGCCGAGTTGGTCGGGGCCTTTGTCTTTGACAGCCTGGCGCTGCTTTCTGACGCTGCGCATATGTTCACGGACAGTGCGGCGCTGGCGATTGCGCTGGCGGCGGTCAAGATCGGTCAGCGTCCGCCCGATGATCAGCGTACCTTCGGCTATCGCCGATTCGAGATACTGGCGGCGGCGTTCAATGCGATCCTGCTGTTCGCGGTCGCGGGCTATATCCTGATTGAGGGTGCCGGACGGTTTTTTGCACCACAGCCCGTCGAATCCGTCGGCATGCTGATCGTCGCAACGCTCGGGCTGCTTGTGAACCTTATTGCGATGCGGATCCTTGCCGGTGGCAAGGAGGACAGCCTAAACCTCAAGGGGGCCTATCTCGAGGTCTGGGCTGACATGCTTGGGTCGCTTGGCGTCATTGCTGCCGCCATCGCGATCTATTTTACCGGTCTCAACTGGATCGATCCGATTGTCGCGATTGGGATCGGCCTCTGGGTTCTGCCCCGCACGTGGATATTGCTGCGCGATACCACGCATATCCTCCTGCAAGGTGTACCGCGCGGATTTGACCTCAAAGCCATCCGCACTGCGATGGGCGAGATTGTTGGCGTGACGGGAGTTCATGACTTGCACTTGTGGTCGGTCGCTGGCGACGATGCCAGCTTGACCGCGCATGTTGCGATTGGTGGCGGGGAGGATGCAGAAGCGGTGCGGCGTGCCGTGGAAGACGTTCTGGAAGTGCGGTTCTCTATCCATCATGTCACAATCCAGACAGAAGCTGTTCCGTGCACCGATGATCCGGTACTGCATCGCTGAATTG
>NZ_JBXPBT010000017.1:0-2492 GCF_056931895.1 Sphingomonas sp. jy18
TGTAGATTTCCACTGAGAAGTGACCCGGTATTTCCATCGAGAATTGACCCGGGTGATGGTATGTCCCGCAGAGCGGGTTTTGGGTCAAGCTGGTGATTTTTCCTTTCGTGGTTTTGTTGAGGCAGAGCTGGCCCTGAACCGGAAGCTGTCATTGCCAGTTTCGATTATGTGGCAATGATGGGTTAGCCGGTCCAGCAGGGCGGTGGTCATTTTGGCATCGCCGAATACCTCGGCCCATTCGCTGAAGCTGAGGTTGGTGGTGATCACGACGCTGGTGCGTTCGTACAATTTGCTGAGCAGATGGAACAGCAACGCGCCGCCTGATGGGCTGAACGGCAGATAGCCCAATTCATCGAGAATGATGAGATCGAGCTTGAGCAGACGTTCGGCAATCTGCCCCGCCTTGTTGGCCGCTTTTTCCTGTTCGAGCGCGTTGACCAGATCGACCGTGGCGAAGAAGCGGACCTTTTTGCGGTGATGCTCGACGGCTTGGACCCCCAGAGCAGTGGCGATGTGCGACTTGCCGGTGCCGGGCCCGCCAATCAGGACGACGTTGTCAGCGCCGTCGATAAACTCGCCGCCATGCAGTTGCCGAACCAGAGCTTCGTTGGCCTCGCTGGATGCGAAGTCGAACCCGGCCAGGTCCTTGTAAGCAGGGAACCGGGCGGCCTTGATCTGATAGGCGATCGAGCGAACCTCGCGTTCAGCCATCTCTGCTTTGAGCAACTGCGAGAGCATCGGCACTGCAGCGCCGAAGGCTGGAGCGCCTTGCTCGATAAGGTCCCCCACTGCTTGTGCCATGCCATACAACTTCAGCGCCTTGAGCATGACAACAACGGCGGCACTGGCGGGGTCATGACGCATGACGCAGCCCTCCCTCACGCAGGGCATCATAACGTCCGACATTGGCCAACGGCTCTTGCGCAAGGCGCAACGCCTGTGGTGCGTCAATCGGCGCTGCCGGTGGAGCCTTACCGTCGATCAGGCGATGCAGGATGTTGAGGACGTGGGTCTTGGTGGCGACGCCTGCTTCCAGAGCCAGTTCGACAGCGCAAAGCACTGCCTGCTCGTCATGCTGCAGCACCAATGCCAGTATCTCCGCCATCTCCTTGTCTCCACCAGGACGGCGCAGGAGCTGGCTTTGCAGCTGCTTGAAGGCCTCTGGGAGCTGCAAGAAAGGCGCGCCATTACGCAGTGCCCCCGGCTTGCGCTGGACTACTGCCAGATAGTGCCGCCAGTCATAGATTGTCCGCCCTCTGGTGTGGTGAGATCGGTCGATAATCCGAGCATGTTCGCACAGGATCTGACCTTCGGCCGCCACCACGATCCGCTCGGGATAGATCCTGACGCTAACCGGGCGGTTGGCAAAGGATGCTGGGACGCTATACCGATTGCGTTCAAAGCTGATCAGGCAGATCGGTGACACCCGCTTGGTGTGTTCGACAAAGCCGTCGAAGGTCCGCCCCAGTGGCATCAGAGCGCCAACCTCAGCGGCATGTACATCGGCTACGGTGCCGGGCAAGTTACCGTGCTGGATCTCGCCCCATTGTGCGATGCATTGCTCTTCGAGCCAGGCATTGAGCGCATGGATATCCGGGAAGGCGGGCAACTGCTGCCACAGCCGCCGCCGTGCATCCTGGACATTTTTCTCGACCTGCCCTTTCTCCCACCCCGAGGCCGGATTGCAGAACGCAGGCTCGAACAAATAGTGGCTAGCCATAGCCGTAAAGCGCGCGTTGACCTGTCGGGCCTTTCCCTTGCCGATCTTGTCGACCGCAGTCCGCATGTTATCGAAGATCCCGCGCTGCGGCACACCGCCCAGCACGCGGAATGCCTGCGTCAGCGCATCAAACAGCATCTCATGCGTCTGAAGCGGATAGGCCCGCACGATGAACGCCTTGCTATGCGATAGCTTGGTGTGGGCAGCCTGTAGCTTGACGCGCTCACCGCCAAGAATGGCCCAATCTTCGCTCCAGTCGAATTGGAATGCTTCACCGGGCTGAAAAACCAAAGGCACGTATGTTCCGCGCCCGCTGGCCTGCTGTGCCAAGAGACGGCCAGCCTTCCAATCACGCACATAGGCAGCGACCCGATTGTAGGATCCCTCATAGCCCAATGCGACTAAATCGGCGTGCATCTGCTTCGCCGTGCGCTTCTGCTTGCGCGATTTGCCAGCCTCGATTTGCAACCAACCCGTCAGCTTCTCAGCAAACGGGTCTAGCTTGCTCGACCGGTCAGGTACCTTGAACTGCGGCACCACAGTATCCGCGCGCAGATACTTGCGGATCGTGTTGCGCGACAAACCGGTGCGCCGCTCGATCTCACGAAGCGAAATCTTATCACGAAGGCGCCACCGGCGAATTACACTCAGTAAATCCATGTCGATCACTCCCGATACCCCTGACTGGTCAGCCAGGGGCGGGTTCAAACATGGGTCAATTCTCAATGGAAATTTATGCCCCTACCGGGTCACTTCTCAGCGGAAATCTACA
>NZ_JBXPBT010000018.1:0-1733 GCF_056931895.1 Sphingomonas sp. jy18
CTTCGTCACTACGACGAAGCCCCAACCCTCCTTAAATCACAACCTCAAATCTGTGCCATTGGTGCTGACGGGGGACAGTTCGCCAGACAACGATTTCTCGGACATAAGCGGAACATGGGCTACGCTACACGCTTCAACCGCGCCATTGGCTCGTTGAGTGGGTGGAATTCACCTGCTGGAAGTCGCCTGGCCTGCTCCCAGAGGTAATCGCCGGTCAGACTGATGTGCGCCCAGCCCATCGGAGAAAGGTGCGCAAGCAGTGCCGCATCGAACGTCGTGCCGACAGCGTTGAGGTGCTTGGCGGCGCGGTCGAGATAGACCGTGTTCCAGTAGGAAATCGCCGCGATCAGCAAGTTCAGCCCAGATGCACGAAATTCCTGATTTTCCAGCGAGCGATCGGTGAACCGGCCCTGCCGGTTGGTATAGATGGCGGCGGCAAGCGTGTGCCGCGCTTCGCCTTTGTTGAGACCGGCCTGACAGGCACGGCGCAGTTCCGGTTGTTCGAGCCAATCGAGCGTGAACAAAGTGCGCTCGATACGGCCCAGTTCAGCCAATGCAAAATCCAGCCTGTTCTGGCGTTTGTAGGCGGCAAGCTTTCGCAAGATTACTGACGGCGCCACCGTGCCATCCTTGATTGAGGCGACAATCCTGACGATGTCATCCCAATCAGCCTCGATCGCTGCGGTTTTGATGGTGCGGCCCATCAGGCTTTCGATGCCCTTGTATGTCGATGGCGCAGCGATCGAACCCAGTTTGCGGTCGGCAATATCGCGCAGTCGGGGCGCAAAGCGGAACCCGAGCAGGTGGCAGAGTGCGAAAACATGATCGGTCGCGCCGCCGGTATCGGTATAGTGCTCATGCAACGGAAGGTTGCGAGCGCCCAGGACAAGGCCGTCGAGCACGTAGGGCGCTTCACCTGCCGTCGCGGACATGATCCGTGATCCGAATGATGCGAAGTGATCGGAAAGGTGGGAATAGATTTTCACGCCAGGTTCGGTTCCATATTTGGCATTGACGTCCGCCGCCCCCGAACGGCTCCGCCCCGACCGGAAGAACTGGCCATCGGACGACGAACTGGTGCCAGCACCCCAATGCCGCGCGAAGGGTAACTCGTGGTGGGCTGAGATAATCATGGCCAGTGCGGCCTGATAATTGTCGGGGGAAAGGTACCAGTTGTGGGTCCATGCGAGCTGGGCATAGCTGACGCCTTCGCTGGCATTGGCCATCCTCTCCAGCCCGAGGTTGGTGCCGTCAGCCAGAATTGCGGCGAGTACCGTGCTGGGGTTGTCATGCTCCTTGCCTGAACGCAGGTCACGGAATGCGTTCAAAAAACCAGTGCGTTCGGCGACTTCAAGCAGCAGCTCGGTGATGCGCACGCGGGGAAGCAGGGTATCGAGCTTACGATCGAGGGCTTCAGCTTCCGGTGGGGTGACAGGCGGCATTTTCTGAAGCTTGAGCCGGTCTCGTTCGAGCGACACTCCCTCAAGCTTGTTTGCTTTCAACTGTTTGGCAAATCGGCGCAGCCGCCAGTCAAGATTTCGTGACCGGTCAGCGAGGTAGGACGCAGCATTTGAATCGAACGGAAGCGCATCGGCCACTTTGGCGGCGTCGCGCCGACCCAGCAAATAGGCATCGAAGCACTGATAGTTGCGGGTTTGTAGATTTCCACTGAGAAGTGACCCGGTATTTCCATCGAGAATTGACCCGGGTGATGGTATGTCCCGCAGAGCGGG
>NZ_JBXPBT010000019.1:0-826 GCF_056931895.1 Sphingomonas sp. jy18
GCTGGAGCAGTCCGAGCTGTCACCGCGCGAACTGGCGGTGCGATTTACCGATGAGCGCCAATACTTTGTGTCCGAAGCTACGGTTTACCGCCTGCTCAAGGCCCACGATCTGATCACCAGCCCGGCATACGTCGTGGTGAAAGCGGCTGATGCGTTCCATACCAAGACGACCCGGCCGAACGAGATGTGGCAGACCGATTTTACCTACTTCAAGATCATCGGGTGGGGCTGGATGTATCTCTCCACCGTGCTCGACGACTTCTCGCGCTACATCATCGCCTGGAAGTTGTGCACCAACATGCGGGCCGAGGATGTGACCGACACGCTGGATGTAGCGTTGGTCGCATCCGGATGCGACAGCGCCACGGTGTTGCACAAGCCCCGGCTGCTCAGCGACAATGGTCCCAGCTACATCGCGGGCGAACTGGCTGAATACATCGAGGCCAACAAGATGAGCCACGTGCGCGGCGCCCCGATGCACCCCCAGACCCAGGGCAAGATCGAGCGCTGGCACCAGACCCTTAAAAACCGCATCCTGCTCGAGAACTACTTCCTGCCCGGCGACCTTGAGGCCCAGATCGAGACCTTCGTCGAGCACTACAACCACCGCCGATACCACGAGAGCCTAAACAACGTGACGCCCGCAGACGCCTACTTCGGCAGGGCACCAGCCATCATCAAACAACGCGAAAGGATCAAGCGACAGACCATTGAACATCGGCGCTTGCAACACCGTAAGCTCGCCGCCTAAAACCCAACAACAGACGAGGCCCGCACTCCGCTAATTTACGCCGCGACCTGTGCCAAATGTTCTGACGACGGACAG
>NZ_JBXPBT010000020.1:0-660 GCF_056931895.1 Sphingomonas sp. jy18
GGGGTGGGCTCCACTGGCTGTGCCTACAGGCTCAGGCGCAGCGGGTTGCCGCGGGGGGCCTTGCGGCCTTGCCCGTGGCGGTGCTTTTGCTGGCGGCACAAAGCACTGCCGGTCAGCTTGTCTGGTTGCGGTCCCGGGCTCGGCGATGGCTCTGGCGGTCGTGACGCCTGAGTCTTGCATCGCTATCGACACGCCCTGCCCAGCCTCGCGGCGACTCTGACAGGGGCGTATCGGCATCCATCCCGTGCATGGCCGAGCATCCCCGGTCCATGCCGTCCGTGCAGCGCCGCGTTTTTGCCGGTCCTCCTCTCGGCCATGCCTTGCAATGCATCGCCGAGTAGCCTTGATCCTCCACCGACCCCGGTTGCACGGACAGGATGGGGCACATCGGGCTATCGCCCTTCGCCCCGCCTCCGCATGTGTGGCGCAAGCGTAGCCGCCCTGGCCAAGGCAGCCCGCCTCCACCGGCCGCTCCGGACAGGCGCGGGCACTTGCAGCCGCTCGCCTCCCGGATCGCCCCGCCCACCGCCGATAATCTTGCGCCAGCGGTGGGTGAGTGCTGCAGTGTGTATCCTATATGGTTCGTTTTGTCAAGGATGGTATGCCGATGCGGATGGTGTGTTTTGCTGCGCTTTTTTTCACGCAGAGGCGCAGAGGCGC